>CBDCPJ010000054.1:522500-834327 GCA_965220165.1 Spirochaetia bacterium | reverse complement strand
TCGACGGCGATCCCGATACGGCGGGCGTTCAGCCAATCGCGGCCATACCGGAACGCGCGGGCGGCGCCCGAATAATGGTCGCCAGCCTCCAGACCGAGATCGGCGACACAACGCCAATCGAAAATGCGACCTATTCCATCGTCGCGCCGCCAGACGGGCATCCATTTGCCATAATGGGCGACGACCTTATCCTGCCCGCCGGCGCGGCCATCGACTACGAGGTGGATACCGGCTTTGATCTTATGATCCAAGCCAGCGCGCCGGACGGAAGCACCGGATTGGTTGCTATTTCCATCGCGATCGCCAATATCGACGACGCGGCGCCTGAATTTGTCTCGTTTCCGACGGCCGCGGCGATTGCTTCGGGCGCTACCGTTTTCCAAGGCGGCGATCTGGTGATCAATGCGACCGACGATTTAGGCGGCGAGATTGAGTATGCCTTTTTGCAAACCGATGGAATGACGACCAACACAATCGGCGGCTTTTCCATCGCCTCCGATACGGGAACCATTACTGTGACGACCGCGCCCGTCTACGACGTTGCCGATCTCGCCGCCAATAGCCGCATGCTGACCATCAGAGCGACAGACATTTCGGACGGCGCCGTCGGCATGCTAACCGTTGACGACGATATTGTCATCGAGGTGCTTCGTGTTGTCGATGGCGACGGCGACGGTCTTATCGATATTAATAATCTGGAAGACCTCGACAACATACGCTACAACCTATCGGGAACCAGCTACAAAGTCTCCGAGAGCGGCTTCTGGATCGACCATGGGATGCCCGATGCCTGCCGGATGCCACGGCTACGAACTGACGCGGAGCTTCGACTTTGCCGACGCCGCAAGCTACGCCAGCGGCGAAGTGAACGACGATTGGCGACCAGCCGGCGGCGATCCGACGCCGCGACCAATGGAGGCTGGATGCCAATCGCAACCAAACCCTCAACCCTCGACGCCGTATTCGAAGGGAACGGCAACACAATAGCGAATCTCTATAGCCGCGGCGCTGGCGAAAGGGGACTATTCGGAAGAATTGGCAGAGACGCGACTATTCGCAATGTCGGAATCATAGACGGCGCAATCTATGGCGACAGTAGCCACGGCGATATCGGTTTTCTGGCCGGCATAAGCGAAGGCGGAACGATTATCGCGAGCTACGCTACCGGAGATGCCGATGGCGGAGATGGAGAAGACAATGTTGGCGGATTGGTTGGTGTGAACGAGGGCGGAACGATTGTCGCCAGCCATGCGGCCGTAATAGTCCGTGGAGAAGCTGGCGACGGCGACGATGTCGGTGGTCTGGTCGGACGGAACCCTGACGGAATGATTATCGCGAGCTACGCGACCGGAGCCGCCAATGGCGGTACCCAAAGCGACACAACCGGCGGACTGGTCGGCGAAAACACCGGAACGATTATCGCGAGCTACGCGACCGGAGACGTCAGTAGCGGTACCGGAGGAAGCGATCGAGTCGGTCGTTTGACCGGTAACAGCCTTTTTGGCACGATTATCGCAAGTTACGGATTCGGCACAACAACATTCGCGCGTACTGTTGACGACGGCGGGGATGCTCCCAACGGGGTAGACAGCGCGACCGCCCTCACTTTGGCCAACGCCGGCGCGCAGTGGAACGACGCCGCGCGCGACACGCTGAACGCCTGGGACTTTGGAACCGCTTCGCAACCGCCCGCCCTTCGCTACGCCGACTACGACGGAACGGGCGCCGATTACGACTGCGACATGTTCCCCGCGACGCTTCCCGGCGGCGTAGCGATTACCTGCGGGACGACGCTGATACCGGGGCAAGGGCGGTAAGCAGGCAGAGGGGGGAAGTCTCCCCCCTCGCTCCAGCCATTCGCCTATCGGCGCCGCAGACGCTAGCCTCCGCAAACGGAGGCTGCGGGCTCCGCTCGCGCTCCGCCCGCCGCGTCGCTAATGGCTTCCGCTCCCCCCTCAGCGGGAGCGCCCCGCCATTGGAAATCCCCCCGCAAATTTCCCGCAACGCCCAAATCCGCCCAAATCAAACGCGTCGCCGGCTTGACGGGCGGCGGCTATCGGCGGGCTCGGTCGCCCAGTGGGAGCGGCGGATCGCCCGCGCGGCAAAGCTGTGGCCGCGGGGCATTGGTCGCCCAATGGAAGGGGCGGCGCGCATTTTGTGGACGCGCAAGGGTATTGTGTGCCCATTCGGGCGTTGCGGGCATGCGGCGGGGCGATAGCCAATTGGGTGGGCAGCGGCCCGCAGAGGGGGAAGCGGAAGAGCGCGGGCAGGCGCCCTGTGGAGCGCGAGCGGAACAGGAAAAGCGCCTGCCCAATCAGCGCTCTGAAGCGGGGGGGGGGGAGACTTCCCCCTTGCGCATGTCGTGGGGACGTTTTCCATATTTCACTATAAATTATTTCACTATAAATTATTTGACTATATCGATATATAGTTTATAATAGGTTATCATGGTCTATTTAAAATGATTTCGGCTAAGGTGTTGAACCCAAAAATAACGGGAGACATCATTTTGGAACTGGATAAATTAAAAAATGTTCCTACAGATTCGGGATGCTACGCCCTTGTTTCCTCTACCTATACCGTTCTCTATATTGGCAAAGCGACCAATTTGCAAAAGAGTTGCAAACGCGAGCTCTCCGATAAGAGGAATAGCGAGGCCACGCCATGGGGCGAAGTTTTTAGATTCTGCTATGCGGTCGTCCGTCGTTCCGATATCAATGAAGTTGAAAACGAATGGCTCATGCAGTGTGAGCAACATTCGGGGGAACCTCCCCACTTTAACGGCGCGAATCTATGACGTTCTATCAATTTTTGTTTCGCGACGCCATTTACAGAATAGCGATAGCGCGCTAATATATCTGTATGTCTGGACATAGTAAATGGTCTACTATAAAGCACAAAAAAGGCGCGCAAGACGCAAAGCGCGGCAAAATATTTTCTAAAATTATCAAGGAGATAACCATAGCGGCGCGTCTTGGCGATCCCAATCCCGATAACAATCCCCGTCTGCGCAGCGCGATAATGACCGCTCGCGTGGCCAATATGCCCAAAGATAATATTGAACGCGCGATTAAAAAAGGCTCGGGATCAGCCGATGGCGTCGATTATGTCGAACTGCATTACGAGGGCTACGGACCCGGTGGCATAGCTATTATTGTCGAGGCAATGACCGACAACAAAAATCGCACCGCGGCCGATATTCGCAACATATTTACAAAGCATGGCGGCAATCTTGGCGAGCATGGATGCGTCTCCTATATGTTCAAAAAACAGGCGATAATCACCTATCAATCAGAGCGATACGAAGAAGACGCGCTCTTTGAACGCGCGCTAGAATCGGGGGCCGAAGATATCGAAAAGGTCGGCGACCTCTTTGAGGTAACGGCGCCGCCGTCCGAATTTGAGCGATTGTTGGACGCGATGCAGTCGAATGGGTTTGAACATGACAGCGCGGGAGTGGAAAATGTCGCTGATAATTCCATTTCATTAGAGCGCGATGTTCTTATCAAAAGCATCAAGCTTATCGAGACGCTGGAGGATCACGAAGATGTGCAGCAGGTCTCTACCAATATCGATATCCCCGACGATTTCGAGATGGAGTAGTGCTCGCTACTATTCTCGGAATCGATCCGGGACTGGCCGCGACAGGGTATGGAATAGTCGAAATGGCGAAGGGGCGGCTTCGTCATGTCGAACACGGAGTTATTTCCACCTCGAGCGATCTCTCCTCTGGTGAGCGATTATCGATAATATACGATGCGATCACCGACATCGCCAGAAAGACCGAGTCTCGGCAGGCGGGGGTCGAGACGCTCTATTTTGCCCGAAACATTACCAGCGCGTTTCCCGTTGTTCAGGCGCGCGGCGTGGTATTGCTCGCGCTCTATCAATCCAACGTTGTCGCGTACGAATATTCGCCGCTTGCGATTAAACAGGCGGTTGTTGGGCAGGGGAGGGCTACCAAAGAGCAGACCCAAGAGATGGCGCGTATTCTTCTGGGGCTAGAATCTATCCCGCGTCCCAATCATGCGGCCGACGCGTTGGCGGCCGCGATTTGTCATGCGCATCAATCGACCGCCCCGTTTGGCAGTTGTATCAATGTACAATAGCCTCTACGGAACAGTAAGCGGGGCTCGCGATGGCGTCGTCTATCTCAATAGCGAGTCGGGGATAGAATGGGAGTTGCAGGCCAGCGCGCAGACGATCGCCTTTTGTCTGGAACGCCGCGGGGCCAACGATCGCGCGAGGCTCTTTACCTATTTGCATCATCGTCAAGATATATTGCGTCTATATGGATTTGCGACTCCCGAGGAGCGAGCGCTCTTTCTGCAACTCATCAAAGTAAATGGAATTGGGCCGTCCCAAGCGCAAAAGATTATATCCAATCGTCCGCATGCCGAAATAACGAGAATCATTGAGCGGGGCGACGAGGTTGCTATGAGCGCCATTCCCGGGCTGGGCGTCAAGACCGCGCGGAAAATTATCCTCGCGCTCCGAGGAAATCTTGCCTCCGAGCCTCAATTTTCGCCCTCTTCGGGGGACGATATCGTCGACGCGCTGGTCGCTATGGGCTACGACCAGCAAAAATGCCGACAGACGGTCGCGGAACTGCGCGATGCGATAGGCGGCCAATATAGCGATCAATCGGAGCTCGAAGGCAATTTATTGCGAAAAGCGATCGAGCGTCTTAGTGGGTCCTACAGATAATCATGGCGAGTCGCGACGCGAAAATTGGTCGTTCGCATAAAAAATTATGCGATATAATATAGCGCAATAGATATATAGGCGCTATATTTTAGTATGCTTAATAACAGTATGTTGCATGGCGATCGAGAACGCGAGGATGTTCTTGAACAGACTCTGCGTCCCGTTTCGTTGGATCAATTTCAGGGGCAGAATCGCATAAAAGAAAATCTCTCAATTTTTATTAAAGCCGCTATTGAACGGGAAGATAGTCTCGATCATCTTTTTATCAGCGGTCCTCCCGGGCTGGGGAAGACCACGCTTGCGGGAATTATGGCGCAAGAAATGGGGAGCGAAATAAAAATGACCGCCGCGCCCGCGCTCGATAAACCAAAAGATTTAGCCGGATTGCTTACCACATTGCAATCGGGATCGTTGCTTTTTATAGACGAGATTCATCGCTTGCGGCCTGCGATAGAGGAGATGTTATATATCGCTATGGAGGATTTCGAACTCGATTGGATTATCGGGCAGGGTCCCGCGGCGCGAGCTATCCGAATTCCTCTTCCTCGATTTACCCTTGTGGGGGCTACCACCAAAAGCGGCAATATATCCGGCCCGTTGCACAGCCGTTTTGGCATATCGATCCGTGTTGATTTCTATGACGCGGAAGAAATTGCGAAGGTTTTGCGAAGATCGTCCGAAATTATTGATGTGAGCATAACAAACGACGCCATCGAACTGCTTTCCCAATGTTCGCGCGGTACCCCACGCGTCGCCAATAGGCTCTTGCGGAGGGTTAGGGATTTTGCGCAGGTGCTCGGCGACGGGAGCGTAAATCGAACAATCGTCGCGAAGAGCTTAGAGCGATTGGGTATTGATTCTTACGGCCTGGAAACGCATGATAGGAATATCTTGAGAAGCATAATATCATCATATAAAGGCGGCCCGGTAGGCGCCGAAACGCTTGCCATTTCGGTCGGCGAATCATCCGAAGCGTTGGAGGATTTCTACGAGCCCTACCTAATACGACGAGGATTTATTCAACGCACGCCGCGCGGCCGTGTCGCGACCCAAATGGCATATCAACATCTCGGGATCGCCGAGCCATCATTTTATCGAACATCTCGCGGAGATAGAGAAGTTGCCGCGTTAGACAAATCGGAAGGAGCGCGCAATGCAAATCAACCAACTCTCCTATGATCTTCCTCCCGAGAGGATAGCTCAGTATCCCCCCAAAGAGCGAGATGGCGGCCGCATGATTGTGTTAGAGCGCGATCGCGCGGCCGACGACGCGATCCGCCGACAAACGAGCGCCGCTTCGTTGACCGGTGGCGATTCCTCCTCATTGCCATGGTCGGACGCATACATTAGCGATCTTCCCTCGATTATTCCCGACAACGCGCTGTTGGTATTCAATGATAGCAAAGTTCGAAACGCCCGTTTTGTCGCGCGGTATGCCGATAGAGACGGTTCCGTCGAAGTGCTTCTTTTGGAATCGCTTGGCGACGACCGTCGCTGGTTGGTAAAGATGGAACGCTTGCGTCGTCAAAAAGTGGGCGCTCGATATTATTTCCCCGGGGGGCTGGTCGCGACATTTGTGGAGACGCGCGATACGCGAGCGTTGCTCTATTTCGATACGCCGATATCCGAGCGGTATATCGCAGAATATGGATACCCTCCGTTGCCTCCCTACATCAAACGCGAAAGCGAACGTCTTGATGTCGAACGGTATCAAACGATATATGCCGATCCATTGGGCTCTACGGCGGCTCCCACAGCCGGATTGCATTTTAGCGAGTCTCTGCTTAAGCGAATCGAACAACGCGGCATAGAGACCGCATTTATAACGTTGCATGTGGGGATGGGGACGTTCGAGCCAATTCGCAGCAATGAGGTAGACCAGCATGAAATGCATCCAGAGAACTTCTCTATTTCTCCGCAATGCGCCGATACAATTGAGGCGGCCAAAAAAGCCAACCGTCCGATTGTCGCTATCGGCACTACCTGTGTTCGAGCATTGGAGACAGCCTGGAAAAACGAGTGCGGAATCCTTTTACGGGGGCGGCAGACCAGCGAAATGTTTATCTATCCTCCTTATCAATTTCGTCTCGTCGACGCGATCTTTACTAATTTTCATGCGCCGCGAACGACTCTGCTGGCGTTGATATGCGCCTTTGCCGGAATTGATCGAGTAATAGGCGCCTATAACTATGCCCTTAAACAGAGCTATCGGTTCCTATCGTATGGAGACGCGATGTTTATTCGATAGGGCGCGCCGCCGCCTGGGATCGAGCAATTTTCGCGCATATAATGCGGATATGTATGCCCTATTCATCATCGCCAAGAAGTTGTATATATTCCTGCTGGGAAATCGTATTTTCATCGTCGCCTTCCATATCTCGGTTGCGAATGTTTTGGGCGATAAGATTATAATTTTCCGAGCATCGTTGTTGAAAATCGCGTAGGTGGGAAATTTTGGGAAGCATTATCTCCACGCCGTCATGTTTTGTCTGCAGGCATTTTTCGATCAAATAGGCCAAAGCGTTATTTGCTCGCAAAAGTTCGCGTAGAAGTTCGCCGCGATTGATTACTTGATGGTTATTGCTTAAATTGTTACTGAATTGAGCGATTTGCGACGAAATAAAAGCGAGATCGGCAAATATCTTTGTGCTGTATCTGCTCCAGTCGAGGTCAAGCGAGAGCCCGTCGAGATCAGTTTTTATAAGCGTTTGAATATAAAATAGGGCATCTCGATAATTGATAGCTTTCATCGCGATATCATTCTTGACATATTCATAAATATATTTTATATAATAGTATACTCTTTACAATTATTCAATAAATAATTAATTAGATAGAATAATTGTCAGATAGTCCATAAGGAGGATACAGTGCGAAGATCATACGAGGCTGTTTTTATTTTTAATGTTGCCGAGCAACAGTTCTCTTCGGCATTAGAGGCCGTTCGCGGCGCGTTTGGCAAATCATCGATAGTAATTGATAACGAGAAAGATATGGGGCAACGCGAATTTGCCTACCCAATCCAAAAAAATGCGCTGGGGCGCTATTGGCTGTTTGAATTTCACATGAGCGATGATCAACCCAGTCAGATCGCTTCCGACCTGCGAAACATAGACGGTTTGCTACGATATCTTATCGTTAAACGGGATCCGGAGAAAGCGAAATCGGCAAAAGGAAATAAGCGAACGGGGGGACATCCTCGCAAAAAGAGCCTGTCAGATTCAGATCTCACGCTCGCGCGTAGTAGCGGCGCATCGCGAGATTCGGCTCCGGATCCCGAAAAAAGAGAGGAGACTACATAATGGCCTCGGGGATAAATGTTGTCGCGTTGATAGGAAATATTACGCGAAATGCCGAACTACGGTATACAAGCGGCGGTTTGGCTATATGTAGCTTTGGTATCGCGGTAAATCGAAGCCGCAAAAAAGAAGATGCGTGGGTTGACGAACCCAACTTTTTTGACATAACTCTTATGGGTCGACGCGCGGAGGCGTTGCAGAAATATTTGCTGAAAGGAAAACAGGTGGCAATTAACGGAGAGCTTCGCCAAGAGCGATGGGAAAAAGATGGCCAACCCCGCAGTCGAGTATCGATAATTGCTTTGAATATTCAGTTGCTTGGAGGGTCGCCTTCGTCGAAGACCACGCCTGACCACTCGCCGTCGCACGAACCCAAAAGAGACTCCGATGACGGCGAACTTCCCAATGCTTCATTTGAAGACGACATTCCTTTCTAGCAAATAGAAATAGAGGACGATACATGGATAATACAAATAATTATGGAGAGACGAAAGAAATGAGCGAAGAAAAAACGACCGCGGGGCAACCAATGGAATCCAGCGAGTCTGTCAATCAGCAAAAACCCGTCAAAGAAATAACCGACGATCAAAAAAGGGCCGAATCGGGAGAGCCCAGGCGGCGAGAACGTTCCTCGGAACGGCGTCCGAGTCAATCATTTCCGAGCCGATATGCGGCGGGGCCGATCATGTCGCAACGTTCATATATGGACAGAAATGCCCAAGGCGACAAAGGAGGAGATTTTGGAAGAGGCGATCGATTTGCAAAGCCTCGATTTATCGGCAAAATGCCCTATCGCAAGCGTATCGATAAAATACGAGCGCATAATCTATACATTAACTATAAGCATGCCGATGTATTGCGTCGATTTATAACCGATAAAGGTAAAATTTTGCCTCGCCGAGTTACCGGAAATTCCGCTAAAAATCAACGCAGGCTAATTCGAGAAATTAAACGCGCCCGTTTTCTTGCGTTGCTTCCTATGGGATGAGGATATTTTCGTTATCGCATCGATATCTTATTGAAAGTTGCATATTGGGGATCGTGGCCGCTTTTTTCTATCGTAGCGGCCTGTTTATTCTATTTTTTGCCGCTCCCTTACAGGTGCTCTTTATTCGGCAAGGGCGCGCGGGATTGCTTGTAGGAGGAGGCGTCGCCCTAACGATAACGCTGTTGACCAGCGTCGTTTCATTGACTCGGGCGCCATCGCTGGCCTACGCGCCGTTGGCAGTTATTGATATGGCGATTCCGGTCGCTCTGGTAGGAGGGCTTTTTTTGCTGGATATAGAGATACCCGCGATCCAAAGGCGAATTTATAAGCTCTGTGTCGCGGCAGGATTGGCGTTTATCGCGCTGGTTCCAATATTGCTTGTTGTTCAAAATAGCCCTACAACATTAGAGCTATTGACAAGGCTTGTTATTGACGTTGCGCGAGCGATTCAACCGAATGGATTAATCGAGAGCGTTTTCGAAAGAGACATCGTCAATCAAACGTTGCTCATTATGGTTCAATGGTTTGCCGCGACGATCGTGCCTATCTATGTCGCCATGCTTTCCATCGCATGGTATGTGGGCTCTCATATCGGCGCGGCTACTATTAAAAAGCCGCATCTTGCCATTGGCCTATCCTCGTTCAAAGTGCCGGATCGCTTTCTCTGGCCTACAATTATCTCGCTGGGGATCGCCATTGCGGGACTAATTATCGATTTGGGCATTCTTAATTACCTCGTCTGGAATGTGGCGTTAGTCGGCCTATTTATCTATGCGGTCCAAGGTAGCGCGATAATATGTTTCTGGATCGCGCGGAAAATATCGCAGCGGAGAGCGACGGTACTATTTTGGGCGGGATTGATTGTTAGCCTATTTATTCCCGTTTTCAACGCAGTTGTTATATTTGGGATTGTTGGCATCGGTTTTTCCGATGTTTGGATAGATTATCGCCGACGGCTCGGCATATCGTAGATGGGTTGCTATATCTATAGCGGCATTATATAATAGAAAAAGGAGTAGGATTGATGAAAGTAAAAGTAATTCTAAAGGACGAAGTTCCCAATCTAGGCAACGAAGGCGATATATGCGCGGTAGCCGCCGGATACGCCCGCAACTATCTTATACCGGGCGGACACGCGTTGCCCTATAATCGATCGTCGTACGCGTTGATTGAAGGAAAACGCAAGGTAATCGAACAGCGCAAAGAGGAGCGCCGCATTGCGATGCTCTCTTATAAGGAACGGCTTGAGAGCGAGCATTTGGAGATTGTCGTTCGCGCGGGCAACAACGGACGGCTCTATGGCGCGGTAACGGTCGCGCGCATTGTCGACCTTCTTGCCGAAAAGGGCATTCCTGTGGAGCGAAGACATGTGACCGTATTGGAAGGCACGATCAAACGGCTCGGCGAATATAACGTTATTGTCGGCATATCCGGGGACGTAGACGCAAGGTTCTCTATATCGGTCATTTCTACCGAAGACGCCCGCATCAACGAGGAGCGTCGAAAACAGGAGATGGAGCGCCAGCGGCGAGAGATGAGCGACGACGAGGGCTCGGAAGTCTCTTCCGAAACGGCGGCGCCGGCCGAAACGGCAGCGCCGGCCGAAACGGCAGAGGCAACCGAAACGGCAGCAGCGCCCAGCGCCCGCAGACACAGCAGCAGCAGCGCCCGCAGACACAGCAGCGTCTGCCGAGCAAGCGGACGAAACCTCGGCCAACGAACAAAACGCGAGCGAATAGACAGCCCAAAAAGAGGCTATAGATCCGGCGTCAATACTCATAATCTGGTATGGATAACCAAGCGGGACGCGTACCGCCTCGCGATGTAGACGCTGAAGTTGCCACGCTCGGGGCCATTATGCTCGACCCGGGCGAGGCGATCTATCCAATTATCGAGCTATTGCGCCCAAGGAATTTCTACAAATCGGCGCACATCAATATTTTTCAGAGCATCATCAATCTCTTCGAACGAAACGAAGAGATTGATCAAATAACCGTTACAGACGAGCTCCGAAGACTCGAGCTTCTTAAGAATAGTGGAGGCGTCAGCTATATAGCGTCGTTGACCACCGCCGTTCCCACCGCGGCAAACGTCCGCTTCTACGCAAACATTGTCAAAGAATATAGCGTCCGACGACAGTTGGCGCAAATCGGCAATCAAATTAGCGTCGAAGCGCATGAAGAGGGGCGATCAAGCAGACAGGTATTGGAAAAGGCGGAACAGCTCCTTTTTGAAATTCACGACGAGAATCGAAACGCCGCCGTTATTCCGGTAAAGGAGGTGGTGAATACAACCATCGAAGCCATCGAGCGTCTGAAAGAATCGCCCGATAGCGACGCTTACGGAGGCATTCCCACCGGATACTCGGATTTGGATCACATGCTGGACGGACTGCACAAATCCGAGTTTATCGTTGTCGGCGCCCGCCCCTCGGTGGGAAAAACCGCCTTTGCGCTCAATATTGCGGCCAATATGGCTATCCGCTCTCGCAAAAAAGTGGGATTTTTTACATTGGAAATGTCACACATGGCGCTGATGCAACGACTGCTCTCGAGCGAAGCGGAAATACCATCAGAAAAAATACGCGTCGGAAGATTGAGCACCGAGCAGTTCAATAGATTGATCGATGTCGCGTCGCTATTCTACGAAACCGACCTCTGGATCGTCGACACCCCCAATATGGGCATGCTCGACCTCCGCTCGCAAGCGCGAAGGCTGGTCTCTCGACAAGAGGTGGAAATTCTTTTCGTCGACTACCTCAGCCTGATCACCTCGGAGAGCCTAGACACGCCGAGGCATGAACAGATCGCCGAAATATCTCGTTCGCTCAAGTCGATGGCGCGGGAGCTCGACATCCCGATCGTCGCGCTATCGCAGTTGACCAGAGACGCCGAAGGCACCCGCCCCACGTTGGCAAAGATCCGCGAATCGGGCGCGATAGAGCAAGACGCCGACGTAGTGATATTTCTTCATAGAGGCAACCCAAACAAAGATATCAACGAAACAGCCTCTCACAACAGTATGGTCGATGTCGAAGTCATCATAGCCAAACAGCGAAACGGCCCGACGGGAGCCATCCCGATGGTATTCAGCCCCGGAATCACAAAATTCCAGCAAAAGGCGAACGTTCCGCTATAGCCCCCTATCCTTTCGCCGCTACCGCTAATCCCAAATATGCAACTCCGATGGATCAAAAAAGAGCGCAAGCTCCCGTTCGGCGCTTGCGGGCGAATCGGAGGCATGGACGACATTATTCTGCGTAGACAGCGCCAAATCGCCTCGGATCGTCCCCGGCAACGCCTCCTCGACGCGAGTCGCCCCGCATAACAGACGCATCATATCGATAGCGCTCTCGCCGTGTATCGCCATCGCGACAACAGGCCCGCTGGTCATATACTTGACAAGCGAATCAAAAAATGGTTTCTCTCGATGCTCGCT
Organism: Spirochaetia bacterium; assembly: GCA_965220165.1. Lineage (GTDB taxonomy): Bacteria > Spirochaetota > Spirochaetia > CBDCPJ01. The sequence continues at coordinate 821,895 of CBDCPJ010000054.1, read as the reverse complement.
ATAATGCGCCTCGCACATATTTTGCGAAATCATCATAAGCTTCATCGCCACGATGGCGAGCCCCTTTCGCTCTATGCGACCTATCGCCTCGCCGACTATTCGCCGTTCCAAAATGCCCGGCTTTAACATACAAAAACTGGTTTCTATAGACATACCCATATCATATACTAATTACAGCGCATTGACGAGTCGCCATTTTTTTGTTACGAATTATTACAATGGTGAAAAATAACATAACGGGAGCAAATGGATCGCGAATATTGGCCAGCGATATCGCCAACCACATCGGCAAAGAGGCATCGCTTGTTGGTTGGGCGCATCGAACACGCCAGCTCGGCGCGATAAGCTTTGTGTTGCTCCGCGATAGAAGCGGGACGGCGCAACTGGTATTGGAGCGAAAAATAGAGCTATCGAGCGAATCGATCATCTCCGCGACCGGCGTCATTATACAGAGCGACAAAGCCCCCGGCGGCGCTGAATTGCGGGTAGAATCCATCCAAATAATAAGCGAAGCGGCTGCCGACCTACCGCTTTCGGTCAACAAATCACTGGACTCGGTGGGGATTGAGGCATTGCTCGACCATCGCGTCGTCTCGCTTCGAAATCCCGAGGTGCTCGATATTTTTCGGGCGCAATCATCCATCATCGACCATTTTTGCCGCTTCCTGCGCGAATGCGAGTTTACCGAAATAAAAACCAGCAAGCTTATCAACACAGGAACCGAAGGCGGCGCCGGCCTCTTTGAGGTCTCCTATTTCGGAAAAACCGTCTATCTCGCGCAGTCGCCGCAATTTTACAAACAGGCGATGGTCGCCACCGGCCTAGAGCGCGTATTCGAAGTCGGCGCCGCCTATAGAGCCGAAAAACATGAAACGGCGCGGCATCTTAACGAATATATCTCGTTGGATGTCGAAATGGCCTTTATCGACGATGAATTGGACTTGATACATTTAGAACGCGAAATCCTCAAAGCGATTATGGCCGGACTGGAACGCGATTGCGCCGCCATCCTTAATCGTCGCGGCGTCCGCCTCCCCTCGCCCCAACAGCTAGACGCCATCCCCATCCTCGACTACGAAGAAGCCCGCCAAATCGCCCGCGAAGAGAAGGGCGGCAGAGTGTTTGAAATCTCGCCCGAAGCCGAACGCGCCATATGCCTCTGGGCGCGGCGAAATCATGGGATCGACGCCGCCTTCGTACGCAATTTCCCCCGCCGCAAACGCCCATTCTACACCTATCCCGCAGACAGCGGCACGGCAAGCTTCGACCTTCTCTACGCCGGCCTAGAAATCACAACGGGCGGCAGACGAATCAGCGACTACCAAATGCTCATAGACAGCATGCGTCGCTTCAAACTTTCGCCCGACGAACTCGCCGACTATCTCTCGATCTTCAAATACGGCTGCCCCCCGCACGGAGGCTTCGCGATAGGCCTCGAGCGCATTACCCAGCAAATCCTCGGACTCGCCAATGTCAAAGAAGCGGCGCTATTTCCCCGAGACCGCAACCGCACCCGCCCCTAATTCAAAAAGAATAACATAAGAGGGGGGAAATTCCCCGTTCGGCCGATGCCCATCCGTAGCCGGCGAGCGCCCTCAATAGCAAAACGCAAGCCCTCGTTCGTTGTCTCCCCCCTGCCTCCAGCGCTCCGCGCTTCCGGACACCCCCCTCTGCGGGCGTCTCTCCGCAATCGACGCGCGCGCCAACGCTCCGTCCATGCCCGCAACGCCCAAACCAACCAATATTGGTCGCGCCTCCACCCGATACCGCGCTATTGACATTGTATCAATAACAATACACAATAGCGACAAATGAGAAAAGAGATAATTGCCATTGCCCTATTTGTAGGGTGTATCGTGCTGACGCCCCGCATTTCGGGACAAGACGCGGAAGAAATTATCAACGGGGTGGTTGCCGATTTTGCCGACGAGATAACCGCCTCCATCGTCTTAGATATTGACGCAGTCGCAGAGATAGCGGACGAATCTATCGCGAACGCCAATACCGTCGAACAGGCCGTCAACGAAAATACCGAGGCCATAAAACGTATCGGCCAATTGCTCGAAAGCGCGAGTAGCGATATCGACAATCTCTATCGCGTCGCGACAGAGATACGCGCGGCTTTTGTCGCTAAACGAAAACTATTAGAGTAGCGATAGGCCTCTTACTTTCTTTTGCGCATATTGCGGCGCGCCCGCTTGACTTTTATGCAAATAAATAGTTTATTCTACTAATTATGAAATTCCATGGTTTTTCCATATTCGCCCTTTCAATAGCGATGGTTGGGTGTATGACTGTTGACGAAATTACAGAGATTGCTAATATGGCGACCGATGAGGCGTCACAAAATATCCTCAGCGAAGTCGGCCCGAATATTGAAGCGGCGCGCCAGCGTGCCGAGGATGCCCAAGATGGCGTCTCCCGTATTGAAGAAGCGGTAAATAAAAATAGTCAGGCCATCGCCGATATTCAAAATTCGCTGAACGAAACTCAGAAGAGCGTCGATAGTCTGGTCGCAATTATGGACAACCTTCGCGAATTGGCAAACGCGCCGCCTCCCCCGAAAGATCTCGAGCCTCCTCGTCTATCGATCTATGTGAATGGAAGGCAATTTCCCGCAACATCCGATCTATCGTTTCAACGCATCGTCTCTATGCCTGGGGCATTTTCCATTACGGCGTTAAGCAATGAGCCAGTGCGATGGCGTTGCGGCATATACGCGGCGTCGAATCAATTTACCGCAAGCTTCTTTGCCGATCGGGCTCGCGCAAAGCTCAACAGCGCCGATCAAGCGCTCGCGCGGGGCGACCAAGAACAGGCTTCTCTCCTATCGAATCAGGCGCTGGACATTAGCGCCGAAGCGTTGATGCGCGCGTCTCTCGCCGGAGAAAAGGTGTACGATTGCGACGACGCCGACCAATTCTCCAATCAATTTCGACATATGTGGCAAGGCGATCCGGAAATTGCCCGCCAGCTTTTGACAGGCGGCTATCGCGCCGAGATCGTCGCGGTTGACAAAAACGGCAATTCATCGGCGATTGCCCGAACCTTTATTCTCGCCGATATCGTTCCCCCGGTTATCTCTCTTCGAGTCAACGGGATACATATCTCGGCGCGCGAATATCCCGCGGCGCTCGACTACTCGCCGAATGTTTTGCGACAGTTTACCATTATGGCGGACAGTAACGAGCCGGTTACATGGCGTTGCGAGATTTTCGCCGAGAGCGATCTCGACGACGTCGCTAATCTATTGTCGCGCGCCGATCGATACCGTTCGGCTGTCGAACAGGCTATACAAAACGGTCAAAACGAAGAGGCGTTGCAATATGCCTCTATAATAGACACGATCGCGCGACAGGCCGTCTACGCGATAGAGCAATATGGAAACCCTGTAGGCGGCTGTTCAGTACCTTCAGAGCTTACCGACAGCATAGCGACAATCTGGGATGGCGCGGCGGCTGGTCTTCCCGACGGCAAGTATCGAGCGCGGCTTGTCGCAACCAACGGCGACGGCGCTTCGACTGCTATTACCGGGCTCTTCGCGCTCGACGCGACGCCGCCTCGCATTACTGTCCCCGTCGTTTCGACAATTGATAGCGTCTCTATCGAAGACGCTCAATATATGCGCTATAGAATTGATCAACGGCAAATGCCGTTAGTCGACCCAGACGCGATACAGGGAATCGGCGAAATTGTTCGATGCGCCGATCAACAATGCTCCCAAACGGGCGCCGTTGTATTTCGCCAAATCTGGGACGCAAGCAACCCATTTGACAATCAGCTTATCTGGTCGGGCGAATGCAATACCGAACGATGCGCCGCCGGCAAAAAAGTGGCCGACGGAAACTATCTCTATCGTTTATCGGCGGTAGATCGCGCGGGAAATACCAGCGTCGAAACCGCGACTGCGGATGCCGGAGGCCCGATAGCCCGTTTGACCTGGTCGCCCGAAGTATTTATCGTCGAAGCCCCTCCTGTCGACGATTCTTCAGTCGATAAGTCTCCGATCAAAGTACCGGGGGTCGACGAATCGATGGGCCAATTTGACGCGCCCATAGTGGGAAATCCCTATTTCTCGCCAAATGATGACGGCGTCAACGACCGCGTCAGCGCGTCGCATCCCTCGTTTTCTCCTTCCGATCATGTAGAGCGTTGGCTTGGCGAGGTATTTCGCTGTCTCAACGACCAATGCGAAGAATCGAGAGAGATAATAGGAGGCGTTCTATGGCAAGCCGATGAAGGGCTTCCCGAACTATTTGTCTGGGATGGAAGGGATCCTAATGGCAATGTGGTGCCCGATGGCCTCTATCGCTATAGACTCACCGCAATCAATCAATATGGCAATTCGAGCGCGCAGGTCGCGGACTTTCCGTTTGTGGTTGATACCGTACCGCCGCCTCTTCCAGCCCCATCGGTTGCCAACCGCTTTTTCTCTCCCAACCTTCCCCAAGGCGACGGTGTTTTAGATGATCTTGTTATATCGTACGGCTCCTCGATAACCGAAGAGGGTGTAGAATGGAGAGGCGATGTTGTGTTTTGCGAAGACGATTCCTGCGACGCCTCCGACCCCGTGGTCTATACCGAGATATGGAGTAACACCCTTCCCGCCGAATGGCGCTGGAATGGTCGCAACGCGGCGGGCAACTCCCCAGAGGGCTACTATTACTATAGGCTAACGGCAACCGATCGAGCGGATAATTTCGCCGCGGCAGTCTCCACGAACGCCATCGTATTGGACATCACCCCTCCAAGCGACGTGCTGGTGTCCGCGTCGGATATCACCCAATCGCTTGCCGATCAGAGCTTTGCTATCCAGATCGGCAACGCGCCGAGCGATATATTTATCCCAAATGGCGATCCTATTCCAGAGATAGACCTCGGTAATATCGGGGCGGAAAAAGGATTTCGACTTCCCGATACCGCCCTTGCCGCGAGCGACTCGCTGAGCGGCATCGATCCCGCCACATGGCGAGTGGAGGTATTCGATACTAACACCGCTAATGGAGACGCCCCGTTAGCCACCGCAAGCTGCGCGGCGAACGAGAATTCCGAGGAATGCATCACCACATGGCAAAACCTCGATCGATTGGTCCAAGCCAATTCGCAACTGAGCGAGACCTATCCTATGACCGTCTATGTCTCCGATCAAGCGGGCAATCGCAGCAGCGTCGAAAGCTCCCTTAGAATTATTAAACTGGTATGTTCCCAAAATGTGGATAGCGTCATTGATGTATGCCGCATATCGCTTAATACGCTTGCCGCCGAGCCTAATCGAGTCGAGTTGATTAGCGAGAACGCAAATATCGAAGGGTATGATGGAGAGAGCATTCTTCAAGATATCATCGACAGGGTGGGAAAACTATCCAATGCCTACTCAAATCTCTCGAGTATTCTTGTGGTTGGGCATGCCAACGCGTTGCTAGACACCGAAGAAGAGCAGCTTGACGCATTGTTGCCGCTTTCGTTGTGCCGCGCGGTTGGGGTGGCCGACGTGTTGGCCTCGACATTGCGCGATCAATCTCAATCGGTGGAAATAGTTTCTGTCGGACGAGGCGGCGATACACCCCTTGTTGATGCGTTTGATTCATCGATCAACTGGCAAAATAGGCGGATCGAAATATTTTTCCTATTCGGAGTACCCTATCCCGAGGCGCTTCGCGCGTTTGTCGAGAATTCTCCAAGTAGCGTTCCCCTCTCTCGTCAAGCGATCCTAGAGATTCCATCGTTTGCCTCGCGATTGGACGGTCTCTGCGAAAATCTGCGGAATACCGCCATCCAAGACGACACAATATGGGGCGGTATGCGAGATGATTATCTCGACGAGGTCGAAAGAATCTACGGCGCGTTGTTAGATTTGTAGCGTCGATATTTTCTTGACATATTGGTTGATATAGCAATATACTAATACAATGATAATAAAGTCACGCGGCAAATTAGTTCGCCGCTTTAATAGCAATATATTTGGCAATCAGCGATACGATCGCCTGTTGTCGAAAAAACCCTACCCTCCCGGGGAGATACGAAAAGGAAATTGGAGGGAATCTGAATATCGAAAGCAGCTTATCGAAAAGCAGAAGCTTAAATTCTCCTATGGTCTCTCTGAGCGTCAATTTAGACGCATTTTCGATGTGGCTAAGGCAATGCCGGGTATTACGGGAAATAATTTCTTGGCCCTCTTGGAGCGGAGAATAGACAATGTGGTGTATCGCCTGGGACTTGCGATATCGCGACCGCAAGCGCGGCAGATGGTAAGCCATGGACATATCGAGCACAACGGAAAAAAAGTTACGATTCCATCGATAACCGTAAAGGTCAACGATGTTATATCGGCGCGAGATCGCAAGCAGACAAAAGATATGTTGCGTCGAAATCTTGTAACAAGCTCCGCTCGGGCAGTACCCGCATGGCTCTCGTTTGCCAAAGACAATCTTCGGGCTACGGTGCTTGGCATCCCTCAACGCGAGATGATTCCCACTATTGCCGAAGAGCAACAAATTGTGGAGTTCTATTCAAGGTAACGCAATATCGCCAGATAACGCAATATCATCTATAGGCTGGGGAGACGCTGTCGGCGAGGGCGCGTTCTAATCTATGTTTCGCGATCTTTTCCATCAGAATCCCTATCGTCCGCTCTTTGGAGCCGAATTTTTTCCGCCAAAGACCATATCCGCTATGGGGCGTATCAAGCGAGGCATCGCCCTGCTTGAGGATAGCCCCCTCGATTACGTCTCGGTCACCTACGGAGCGGGAGGTTCGTCTCGAGACCTCACCCATGATCTTGTCATAGATATAGAAAAGAATACGCGGTTCTATACGATAGCCCATTTAACGGGATGCGGTCATAGCCGCGAAACGGTCGAGAATATGTTGCAGGACTACTTTAATAGCGGCGTATCGGGAATTATGGCACTCAAAGGCGACACCCCAATTGCCGAGCGCTCGAATAAGATATCGGACGATTATCCCCATGCCATTGAATTGGTTCGCCATATCGCCCAGTTTAATGGCCGGACAACGCGCGATTTTGCCATTGGAGTCGCGGGATTTCCCGAGGGTCATCCCGATACTCCCAACAGCGTTGTTGAATGGCGTTATTTTAAGGAAAAGGTAGCGAGCGGCGCCCACTACATATGCACACAACTCTTTTTCGATAACAGGGCGTTTTTTGACTTTGTAGACTGTTGCCGTTACCAAGGCATCGATTGCCCGGTGTTTGCCGGAATTATGCCGATAACATCCCGTTCGATATATGAACGGCTTCCTTCGCTGGCGGCCGGAATGCGCTATCCCGTAGCGCTGATGCGGTCAATCGATCGGTGCGACAATGATGCGGAGATCGCCGAGATAGGCTTTAAATGGGCATTGCGACAATGCCAAGAACTCATTTCGCGTCGCGTCGTCGGCATCCATTTCTATTGCCTCAACAACACCAATATCATCGCGCGACTTCTCTCGCGGTTGCTGTAACACGCCCACTGCGCTTTTTTCGCGGTATACCGCGCGCGCGCGCATAACAACAAGCCAGCGATCGGTCGCGATCTAGCTCCAAGCGGAATTGCGTCGCGGCTATTGCTATTGAGACGCGGCTATTTTTTCTCGGAAACGGCGAGCCTGCTCTACCATAGAGCGCAGGGCGGGAATCACCTCTTCCCAACTACGGGTCTTGAGCCCGCAGTCTGGGTTGATCCAGCAACGATCGGCGGGAATTGCGGTCAACGCGCGCTCGATGACCGACGAAATATCGTCGGCGCTCGGTATCGCGGGCGAGTGAATGTCGTAGACCCCCAGCCCTATCTGCGCGTCAAAATCGATACGCTTAAAGTGATCGATCACTTCGCCTCCGCTCCTCGTCGCCTCAATGGAGATGACGTCGAAATCCATCGCGGCGATATGCTGGATGATGTCGTTGAATTCCGAATAGCACATGTGAGAATGGATCTGGGTGGTCGGCGCCGCCGTCGCGGAGCATAGACGAAACGCTTTGATCGCCCATTCAAAGTAGTTGTCCCATTCTCTCCGTTTATTTGGGGCCTTCTCTCGAAAGGCGGGCTCGTCTATCTGAATGATGCCGATACCGGCGCGCTCGTAATCTTTCACCTCTTCTTGCAATGCCAACGCTATTTGATAGGCGACAGAACGTATCGGTATATCATTGCGGACAAAGCTCCAGGCCAAGATCGTAATTGGGCCGGTGAGCATGCCCTTTACCGGCCGTTTCGTGAGCGACTGCGCGTAGCCGATATCACGAATGGTCATCGGACCGGGGCGAGCGATATCGCCATAGATAATTGGGGGGCGATATCCCCGTGTTCCATACGAGATTACCCATCCATTCTGTGTTGTAGCGATGCCGTCCAACTGTTCGGCGAAAAATTCGACCATATCGGTGCGCTCGCATTCGCCATGCGTCAGCACATCAAGCCCAATCTCCTCTTGGGTCTTAATGGTGGAGGCGATTGTCTGTTCGACAAAGGCTTGGTATTGTTCAAAATCAATGTGCCCCGCGCGGTAGCGCGCTCTATTTTTGCGTATCTCCGCCGTTTGGGGGAAACTTCCTATCGTGGTGGTAGGCAACAGAGGGATAGCGCTCAATTTTTTGCGTTGCATCTCCATACGTCGCAACAGAGACTCCGATCGTTGAAAATCCTTTTTGCTTAGATTGGCGACGCGCAGTTGTATCGATGGATTTGGCGCGAGGGGCTCGCTATTCGTTGCCCGAGCCTCTTTTTTGTCTATAACGTTCGCTATCAACTGCAACTCTTCTAGCTTTTGATAGGCAAAAGAGAGCCTACCCATCAGCGGATCGGGCAATGATGTCTCCGCTGTCAATGTATAGGGAAGATGGTACAGCGGGCCCGCGTTGGAAATCTCCAATTGCTTTGAAACGTTCGATAGGGCATGTACCATCGCGATTGCCTCGTTGATATTGCTTTTCCAGACATTGCGCCCATCTATTATGCCCGCTATCAAACGTTTATCGGAGGGAAAGCCTTTGTCCAAAATCGAGACGATATTTTCTTTGCCATGCGCAAGGTCCAATCCTAGCCCGTCAACCGGAAGGTTATAGAGCTCTGGCAACCAATCGACGCTATCGTAATAGCAAAATAGGGTAATTGAGGAGTTTGCCTCGGCGATAATGGTATAACATTTCTGTATTGCGCCAATGTCGCAATCGTCAAAAATAAATGCGGGCTCCATTATGTACGCGGCCGGAATTTCCCGAAGTAGTTGTCGATAGAGGCGAGCGATCGCTTCGTAAAACTCGTTCTTTTTTTTGGGGTCGATTCCCTTAGAGAGGCGCATAAAGGTATAGGGCCCAATTAGACTCATCGGCCTGTCGATCGACGGGTAGGAAGGAATTGAACGCGCTATCCATTGGGTGTTGAGGGAGAGATTTTCTGGGCGCGCGCGCTCGAAACGCGGCACTAAGTAATGGTAGTTGGTATTGAACCATTTCGTCATCTCTAACGCCGATTCGCCTCTGCAGAGGTCGTAGTATTCTCGCCAATTCCGCGGCGTATAGAGTCCGACCATAATCGCGCTATCAAGCATCGCGTCGTACGGCGAAACTTCGCCGATAGGAAAGAGATCGACGTGGCGTTGGTAGACGGAGATTATATCGTTTTGGATGGCGTGAAGATCGCTTTCCAGCTTTTTTCCGGTTTCCGAGCCGAGACCCTCTTTCCATGCGCGTTCAATACTCTTTTTATATTCTCTATTGGCCCCGATGTGGGGAAATCCATATCCTAGTGTTTTCATAGTGACAAGAATATGCTCACTACCGTCTTTTTTGTCAATTATAACTGACGAATTCTATTGTAAAAGGGCATATTCGGCTTTTTTAATGGAGGCTCTGTCCAAATGGAACGAAGATGGTCGCTTGCAAGGGACTATACGGTGGACGCTATGGGAGCGGTCGCTTTGCAGTTGGGAGGGGTTTTTTCTATGGGGGCGCCATGAAGGGAGAGTCTGTAGGGTGGGCGTTGCGGGCGAGTTGGGGGGCGATTTGCAATTGTTTGGGGGGCGCCCGCAGAGGGGGGTAGCCGGAAGCGCGGACGCCTTTTTTTAGGGAGCGCGCGCGGATGGGGGATGTTTTGGTTTTTGTGGCGGGGCTCATTGGGTTGGGGTGTTGGCGGGCGCGCTGGAGGTAGGGGGGAGGCAACGAATGGGGGCGCGGGCGCTTGCCTTGGGAGGCTTCGCGATTTGGGGGTTGCATCGCGGCTGAGTCTATGCGAGGCATCGAGCGTAGACATTTGGGCGATTCCCCCCTTTTCTATGATTTATATTTTTGGGGATTTGGAAAAAATTAGAGCGAAATATATTTTTTTCAGCGCGGGATCGGTGGGCGGTTACCTATTGTATGCGAATAGATAGGGACTATTTCGGTGGCAATATTTTTTCCAAAGCGGCGGTTTGGTCGGTATTCGCGGCGGCTCTTTTGGGGTGCGCGCCGAGCGATGCCGATGGGACGGCGCGGAGGCGAGAGGAGCAGGCTATCGCGGCATACCAATCCGGTGATGTTGGGGGGGCTATTGCGCTGTTTGACGAAAATAGGGCGGAGGGGGCGCTTTCGACCCAAGGGATGCTATTGTTTGGGCAAATTATGTTTTTAGAGGGGCGGCTGTCCGAGGCGGAGGAGCTGCTTATGGAGCTGATTCGAATTGAGCGGTCGAATGTGGACGGGCGTAAATGGCTTACCAGAGTCTATCTTCAGCAGGGCGACGCCGATGCCGCGCTGCTTACCATTCGGGAGGCGAGCGAGATGAGTTCGGGAGACCCCGAGGTGATGATGCTCGCCGGGCTCTCTTATCAGGCGGGCAACGAGCTCTCTTTTGCGGTTGAGCTTCTTTCGCAGGCCCTCGTCCGTATCGAAAGCCTGGCGGAAATACCGTTAGAGGCGGCTCGACTCTATCATCGATTGGGAGATAGCGAAGAGGCTGTCGAGGCGCTTCGGCGCGCGAGGGCGATGCTCTCTGATGAGAGCGGGCTGCGGGTGGCGATCGATAAGCGGATAGCCGCCGAGGAGGCTCGATGATTGCGATGGCTTCTTGGGGGGCCTTTATTAGGAGGGCTTCTAGATTCATGGCGGTCGCTATCGGGGTGGTTGCCGCGATCATCGTTTGCGGGTGCTCTACCCTCTATCGGCAGGCGGGCGGGGATGGGCTACAGGCGAGCGGCGGGAGATCGATTGTCTATCGATTGGAAGAGGTTGCCTCGTATGGGGTTTCCGAAACGGTTCGGTTGAGCGCCGAAGCGATCTATGGGCATCTTATCGAAGAGGCCAACGAGCGCAATCGAATTTGGGCGAGGGAGTCGATCTCTTTGAGTGATGGCGACGAGAATGCGCCGCCTTTAGAGGAGGTGTTGGTGCGAGCGACTATCTATCAAAGCGATATAGGCGATATTGGGAGTCCGCGATGGGGGATAACCGTGCGAGTCGAGCTTCTTAATACTCGCTCACAGCGAATTAAATATGGTCTATTAGCGAGTGAAAATTCGCAGTCCGCGCGATCGCCTCTGTTGCTTCATAGTCTGATCGAGCGAGTCTGGAATAGCCTATCGTCGATATGAATCTCCTATTTTTGGCGATCCTTTTGGTTGTTTCTGTCGCTTCGATCTACGGATTCTCGGGAGTAACCATATCAGATGCCATCGATATGGCTGTGCTCCATGACGGCGAGCTTGCCAATTTGCGTCGCGAAGCGAAACTTCTTGATGGAGATGCTATTGTCGCCGTTTCGAGCTATATTCCGACGATCAATTTTTCCTATAGCAAGAGCGAGCGGGCGAATCCCGACGCGGCGGACGAGCGGTCGCAGAGACTTTCGGTTTCCGCGCGACAACAGATCTTTGACGGCGGAGTCTCTGTGAACGAGCTACAGTCGATAGAGGATCGGCGAACGGTGTTTTCCCTGAGATATCGCGAGCGAATGAACGCCGTTATTGTGGATACGATGATTTCCTATCTCGCGGCGCTTCGAGAGCGTCAGAATGTGTCGATCTATCGCCAAACGTTAGAATCTTCCCGAAACGAATTTGCTGTAGCGGAGGTGAGATACGAACTGGGCGAATTGACGAGGGACGAGCTCTTGGAGCGTCAATTGAGCCTCTCCTCGTTGGAGATCTCCTATATTGAGGCCGAAGAGGCCTATCTATTGGCTCGTCGCGCGCTGGCTTCGCTGACGGGCGGAGAGAAGGAGTCGGCGGAATTTTTGCCTCCTGCGGAGATTTCGGGGGCGATCAATATGGACTATAGGACGATGCTTATCGACGATCCTAATTTCTATGTCGCAAATGCGACGGCGCGCGATGTCGATCTTGCCGAACTAACCATTCGCATGGAGCAATTGAGGCGGTCTGGCGGCATATCTATTCTCCTTCCCGAAGTCGCGGTTGATGTTAATCTCGGTTTTGCGGGAGCGGGGTCGTCGCCGATTGCCAATCCCGATCTATCGATAGGGATTCAGGCGGCTTTAGACATTCCTTTTTTTCCCATTACCGCGGAGGCGGAGATAGGGGGGATACTGTTGGCAAGGCCATCATTTCGATTTGGCATATCGAGCGGCTTCTCTAACGGCGTAGCTTCTTTGCGGGATCGAGAGAGAATAACGGCGAATATGGACACTATAGTCGCTCAATACGAGGCGATGAGCGACCAGATTGCCGATAGGGCGCGAAACTCCCTGTTGAGAATCGACATTCAAAGAAAACGTGTGGAACATACCGTAGAGCGTCTCGATCTTTTGGATAGCCGCTTCGCTATTATGCGTATTCGCGCCGAGCTTGGGGAGGTTCGAGACGCCGAGCTTATTGAAGTGGCGATCGAAATTGCCAATACGAGGTCGTCTATCGCCGAGGAGATAGTGGCGCTTTTTGGTATGGAGGTCGGTATGCTTATGATGATTGACGACGAAGGTCTTGTCGATAGCCACCGACATATTATTTCTTATGGGAGTCTATGATGAATCGCAATAAGGGGCGTCGTATCGGGCGGCGCGGCGCTATAGGATATACCGCGGCGGCGATGATTTTCGTTTCGGTCGTTGGGGCGTTTCTTTTTGCGTCAAATGATAGCGATAGCGACGACGAAGACTACGGAGCCACGCCCATTTCTATCGAGGCGACGCGAGCCGAATCGATCGTGTGGCAATCGAGTCAGCGCGGTTTTGGAACGGTCGCATCGCTGGATAAAGCGGATATAGGTTCTCCAATAGGGGGCGTCGTCGACTATGTTTTGGTAGACGCGGGCGACGCCGTCGCCGCGGGCGAGCTGCTTGCGATGCTTGACATCGAGAACATTCTTGTCCAGCGGCGACAGCAAGAGGCAGCTATATTGGCGGCGCAGGCGAATGTCGACCTGATGCGAGCGCGTTTTGACGATGCGAAGCGGTCGGTGGAGGCGCGTCTTATTATGATCGATAAGGCCAAAGAAGATCTCCAAATGCGGCAACTAGAATATGATGATATCAATATTCATATGAACAACCATCGCAGGCTCTATCAGGCCGATGGGATACCGCTGAGACAGATGAATAATATCGAGCTTCGCATGCGTTCCGCGGAGATCGCGGTTCGTCAAGCGAGGCGAGATGTCGAATTGCGATCGGTGGGATTTCGTCCAATCGACCTGTTCGATAGGGGATATAAGGATGTCGAAAGCGAGGAGGAGTATCGCGCCGCGGTGATCGACATACATACCGCTACCGCGTCAGCCGAGTTGATGACGGCGTTGGGGGAATTTGAGATTGCTCAGGCGCGGCTCGAACATATCGAGATACAGCTTGAACGCGCCTATCTTCGCTCTCCTATCGACGGTTTTGTATCGTTTCGTTCCGTCTATATCGGCGAATCACTCTCGCCCTCGGAAATTGCGTTTACGGTGATATCGCTGAGGCGGCTCGCGTTGGATGTAGAGATTGAGGAGCAGGCGGCGCGAGACCTTCATGTGGGCGCCGAAGCGATTATATACTGGGAGAGCGAGCGGTCGAATGGCAATGTTTCGGCGATTTTGCCGCTTGTCGATTCTCGGTCGGGCGGCGTAGTCGCAAGAATTATGATCGACGATCCCCCGCCATTTGTTCGACCCGGGATGTTTGGGAGGGTCGAAATTTTTTCGGGCGAAACGAGGAGCGATATTATCGTGTCCGCGAGCGCGGTATCTTCGGATCATACGGGAGCCAATTTTGTGTGGGCGTCGCGATCTGGCATCGCGACGAAGGTCGAGGTAGAGATTATAGAGGCGTTTGACGGCAAGGTCGCGATATTGTCGGGCATACGCGATGGCGAAATTCTCTTAATAGATGGAGGGGCCAAGATATCGAATGGAGATGCCGTTTCGCCGATATTGCAATGAAATATTATATTTTCGATAATCGGTTGCCGGCGAAATACTGCGTCGTTCTATTGGCTATTCTTCTTGTAGGGAGTATCGTCGCTATGATGGGGTGTGTTCTTATCGACCCGGAGCCATTATTTACGATCGCAACCAACCCCGATAGGTATAACGATGTGATCCCTATAGGCGAACGGCTGTCGATCACATTGACTCCAAACGATTCGATCGAGCCGTCGCCCATTACGCGGTCGGGTTTGGAGCGAATCGTCTCGGTTCGCAGAGGAAGAGAGGCGATCGGTATTAGCATGGTATGGGAAGGAGCAATGCTTATTGTCGAGCCTGTCGATCCGCCTATTCCGGGGAAACGATATGTTATGAGGGTCTTTGGAACACTATCGAATGATGGGGGATATATCCAGTCGATATCGTTGAATATTCCATTTTTCTTTGAACGACGATCGTTCGAGCCATTCCGTTTTTTCGAATCGTCTCCGGCGAGCGGGCAGTCGATCGAGGGGCTCGATCCGATCGAGATCGTCTTTTCGGATTCTGTCGATTATTCCTCCATCGATCGCGAGATAACGATATCGCCCGATATCGAATATGAGATTGAAGCGAACGATGAGGGGAATGTTGTTACTATTATTCCGCAGGAACGATGGGAGCCCTTTCGTCGCTACAGAGTATCGATAGGCTCGGCGATTTCGAACGCCGAAGGGGAATCGATTGCGGAGCGCGAGCGTCTTGTCTATTGGTCGGGGAGAGCGCCGGAGCTATTTGCTATTCGGGGTGTAGTGGCAATTCCCGAGGAGACCGACCTATTTCGAAATTTCCCTTCAGATGACGAGATCGTCGATGATGCGATTGCGGACGAGGGGGGTGGCGGGTGGATCATTTCGCTCTCATCTCGCGATTCGATAGCGATTGGATTTTCGAGCGACGCGGAGACAGAGAGCGTTGAGCGCAACATAACGATCGAGCCTGACATTCGCGGAGAATATCTATGGGTTACCGGCAAGCAGGCGATATTTTCTCCGCAAAGCGACTGGGAGATTGGGCGTCGCTACCACCTTTTTTTGAACGGAGATATGCGGAGCGCCGCCGGAGTTCCTCTTGGCAAGACGACGAGCGTTATTATCGAGTCGAACGCCCGCCATCTTTCCGCGCGATCGATAGCGATTGCCAATAGAGATGGAGGGCCTATAGAAAACCCAAATTCTGCGAAGCCGTTAGAGATAACGGTTGGAATGGATGGCGACTACTCATTTACCGTAATATTCGATCGTCCAATCCACAATGGGGATCAGGTTGCCCCAGCGCTTTCGTTTATATCGCTACGGAGGATAACTAGAAATGGCAACGGCGTTCCATCGAGGACAAGCTTTAGTTTTATAGGAGATCGGAGTATTCGAGTAAACTACACCAATATTACACCGTCGACGGAAGGCCGAAAAAACTACCTGCTTCTATCAATAACGGGCGGAGAAGATGGGATTCGCGCATTAGATGGAAGTTTTCTTATGGACGATGTGGAGCAACTTTTGGTGGTCGAAGAGATTGTATGATGGCGCGAAAGGGAGCGACGGAGCTATTTGGGGCGGGGAGATTCGGGGCATTGGCGGCGATTATGGTTGCCGCATTGGCTCTATTTGCGGCTTTGACGGGTATCCTTATGAACGGGTGCGATTTGGGGGAACTCGATATTTTTGGCAAAGCGGTCGTTGTCAAACGATTTGCTCCTAACGGCGAGATAGCGGGCATTCCCGAGCATATCGAGGTGGAATTTTCCGCCTCCATGAGGAGGGCGACAACTGAATATGCCACGATAGTTTCTAGCCAAGAGGGAGAGCTTATCGATGGTCGATTTTCCTGGAAAAGCGACGACCGAATAATGATATTTTCTCCAGATATTCCCTTTCCCGCGCGCGAGGCGATTACAACAACAGTATATACCGACGCGGAGGATATCAATTTCAATTCGCTGAACGAACAGTTGGTGTTTCGATTTCGCGTAGAAACTGCCGTCCCGTCAGTGGTCGAACTATTACCCGAGGATGGCGCGCAAAATGTTGAAACAAAACAGGAAATTTCCTTCCTATTCTCAGAGCCTATACGCAGGGATGATTTGTACGAATCTTTTACGATCTCCCCAACCGTTTTGGGAACATTTATCTGGATGAATGACGATAGGGAGGCGCGTTTTGTTCCTCTGGAACCTCTTGCCTATGGACAGCGTTATAGGTTATCTATCTCGGGAAGCGTCAGGTCTATTTCGGGGGCTGCAATCGGCGACTCCGAATTTTGGATCTTCAAAACAATGTCGCTTCCATCGATCTATCCAATAGCAGTTTCACTCATTTCGCCGAATGCATTGCCGATCATCGACGAAGCGGCAATCGATCTCATCGATCGGGGCAAATTGCTTTCATCTATCGAAGATGCGCTTATCAGCGATGTTTCCGCGGAATACGATGATCTCATTGCAATTCGCTTTGCCTCTTTGGTGACGATAGAAGAGCGATTAGGAATTATTTCGATATCTCCATCGGTCGATTTTGATATGAGTTGGTACGACGAATATCGCTCTGTTATCGTTAGACCTCTCGATAGGCTCCGATGGGGAGAGTCCTACCGTTTGCGGGTGGGGGAATCGGCCTATCGTTTTGCGGTGAATGGGGCGATGTCCCGTCCGCCCCAAGTAGAGTTGATAGCCTATCGTCCCGATATAGATAGCCCCGAATCTATCGCGTTGACAGAGGGCGGCGACGTAGATTTTATCCCCGGTTCGTCGGGCGCCTTCGATATTGAAATAACTATGCCAGAGGGGGCTAATCTTAATATTTCGTCGATTATCGAGCATTTCGATATAGACCCAGACGATATATTTCGTTTTACCATTTTAGATGTGGTCGCGATACATGAAGAACTCGAAAATGGAGAGGAAAGAGACGCTACCCATAGTATAATCGCGCGGGCGATGGTCGATATCGAGCAAGAGGGAGCCCCTCCATCTATCGTCTCGTTTTCGATTGGAAGGGAATTTGTAGACGACCGAGGAATTCCCGGCGATGATGATTTTACCGTTTCGGTGAATGGGTTCTAGTAGAGTGGATAGAATTATAGACGCGATATACAGGCGTCCAAAATCGTTTGCGCTATTTTGGATCGCGCTATCGTTATTTGGCGCGCGGGCGCTTATCGATCTTCGAGTCGAGCATTTGCCCAGAATAACCATACCCTCGGCGGCCGTCGTCGCCGAATATAGCGATCTATCTGCGGAAGAAATCGAACGAAATATAGCTGTGCCTCTGGAAAACGCCTTGGCTTCTATCGCCGGCATTCGCTCAATCGAAACCGTTTCCAAAGCGGGAATATGCGCGGTAAATCTTATCTTCGCATGGGGAAGCGATCTTCAATTGATAGCCGGCGATATCGGCGCCGCAATTGACGAAATATACCCCTCTCTTCCCGATGGCGCGCGAAAGCCGGCCCTTTTTATTGAAAATAGATTCGAGAGCCCTATCGCCCGACTTGCCATTATTCCCAAAGAGAGCGGCGCGGGAGCTTTGTTGGAGGCGAGCGAATTTGCCGAGAACAATATAAGCGAAGAGCTTAGAAGGGTAGAGGGAGTGGGGGTGATACGGTTCCATGGCCTTCGGGAAGCGGAGATAGGGATATTCATCGATCCCGAACGAATAGCGAATGTGGGCCTATCGCTTCCCGAAATATCCTCCGCCATCGCCTTGGGAATAAGCGATCGATCGGTTGGCGCGGTAAGCGACGGAAAATCAATACGGGAGCTCCGAGTGAGCGCCGCGATAGAGCGTCCCAAAGATGTGGAGCAAATTCCAATTGGATTTTCTCGTCAAAATGCGCAATTGACCGTCTCCGATATCGCCTCCGCAAGATGGACGACGGCAGATCCCACATCGATCTTTGTGGCTGAGGGGCGCGAGTCGATAGGGATTACCATTTACGCCGCGGAGGGCGCCAATATCATTCAAACGGGCAGGGCTCTGAAGAGCGAGATTGCCGCCATAGCCGATCGCTACGAGAGGAATCTCAAAATAGCGACGATCTCCATCGATATCGACGAGATAGAGGATTCATTCTCCAATCTCATCCTATCGATTATTCTGGGTGTTATCGCCACAGTAGGCGCGATTACGCTATTTTTTCGTTCTATTAGGCTCTCGGCTATTGTGGCTGTCACCATTCCGGCTTCCTTGATCGGTGTCGCGATAATATTGCAATGGATGAATATATCGATCAATAACGCGTCGGCTTCGGGCATCGCGATCGCCATCGGTATGATGGTCGACAACAGCGTTATTATGGTAGAGCATCTTCGAATGCGAATGAGTGGAGTATCCGGCGGATCAATAGTGGGAACGCTTATAGCCTCAACCGTTACCACCATTATCGTATTTGCGCCCATCCTTTTTATTCCCGGCGTAACGGGTGCCCTGTTTATAGAGCTTGCGATAACCATCATTGCGTCTTTGGTATTCTCTCTCCTTGCCTCGATAACGCTTATTCCTGCCCTTTTCTGTCTCTATGAGCGCTCAAAGAAATCGATCATGCCGATAGAAAAGAGCGTCGACGAACGTTTGCTTGAATCGCGCTATATCTCGATATTGCGTCTATCCTTCGATCGTTCCTTCGTCGTCTCTGCCGGTATCTTCGCTGTCGTCGCCATTGGCGTCGCGATTTTTCTTATCCTGCCGGTCTCGATAGTTCCTATCGCGCAAAAGTCTACGGTAATTCTCGAGGCTTCTTTGAATCGACGGCTCGATACCGATTCAATCGCGTCGATAACGAAGATCGCTGTAGATAGGCTCGAAGAGCGAAGCGACACGAAAAACGTTATCGCTCGATCCGGCTATTACCAAGGATCCCTTCGCGAACGTTCTCTATCTAACAGATCGATACATGATGTTGTTGTCGAGATAGAGCTTACAGACGCCGCAGCGGGCAGTCGCTATGGAGCGGAAATATTGGGCGCGACGGCTATAGACTATTTTCTTTCCCATAGCTACGACGTGGAGGTTAGACTGCCGAGAGCGTCGATAGAGGAGATACTTGGCATAGGCGAAAAACTCGACTATAGAGTAAGCGATTCATTTCGCAATGGATTGCTCGAAAATATAGATAGTCTTACATCGACTATATCGGAACGTTTTGAGCGCGCGGAATTGTCCCATAGAGACATAGCGGTAGCGGAACGCCATAGATTCGAACTTGACCCTATTCGCTCCGCCCATCTCGGTATCGCCTCCCGATCGCTCTCTGTTCATCTTAGGGCCGCGTTGCGAGGAAACGTAGTGGGAACGGCGCGGCGAAATGGCGATATTATTCCCATACGAGCCCGTTTCGACAAAGACGCGATTCCCACAATCGAATCGCTATCGAGTCAATGGCTCGTTATCGATGGAAATCGGGTGCTTTTGGACGATATAGGCGAAATTCATAGAATTTCTGCCCCGCTGGAGCTTCATCGATACAACAGGAGTCCGTCGGCCGTTGTTTCGATAGCGGCGGCGGACGAAAAACAGTCAGACAGCATAGAGCGATTTTTGCGAAGATCGAAACCGGCCGAAGGCGAGATCGTTTCTAGAAAAGCGTGGAGAGAGAATACTCGATCGCTCTGGATCTCCTTTATATTTGCAGTCTTTCTTATCTACCTTGTGCTATCCACGCAGTTAAATTCGCTTACGCAATCGCTCTTTGGAATTGTGTTGCTGTTACCCGCCGCCGCTGGAAGCGCTATCGCTCTGGCTATTTCGGGCGGCGGCATAAATATCAACTCGATTCTGGGAATTATGATAATGATAGGGACATCGGTAAACAGCGCAATTCTATTGGTCAACGGCTACCAATCAAGCGATGGAACGATTGAATCGGTAATTCGCTCAAGCGCCTTCAGAGTTCGTTCTATTGTCGCGACGATAAGCACTACCGCCATTGCCATAATGCCCATCGTCTTCCTTGGAATCGCAAACAATCCGCAGGCAGAGACGGCTATTTCTATGATAGGCGGGCTCACTTTCGGCGCGGCGGCCACGATGATCGCGTTGCCGATTTGGTATAGAAAAACCCTCTTCATATCGGGAAAATCCCCGCGTCATGTCGCATAACACCGCAAAAAAAACCGGCAAATCTCGCGTCTCGGTCGGCATACCGATATTTGCGTTGGCTATTCTATCGCTATTCGCCCTCGATCCTCGGTTCTACGACACCGACGGCGCCGAAAAACACTCACTATTAATCGATATTCGTCGAGGCTCGTCGCCTGCCCAAGAAATGGAACGAAGCGTCGCGATACCGCTCGAAGAGAGTATATCCTCTATCGCCGGCGTAATGGATGTAGAGACTCAGTCGGAAAGAGGGAGGATGCGTATGCAGGTTTCCTGCTATCCCGGCGCCGATATGAGCCGAATACGATTCATCGTATCCCGAGAGCTTGATAGAGCCTATACCGCGCTTCCCAGCGATGTCAGACGCCCCCGAATATATAGAGGATCGCTCGACGAGCGTCCCGTTTTTGTCGCTTCGGTATCATCGAACATCGATAAAGGAGATATCAATAGGGAATTGGCAAAAATAGACGGCATAGGCAGGGTAGACGTTTCGGGATCGGAGAAGAAATCCATAACCATTCGACTGGACCCTCGGTTAAACGCCGTAAAGGGAATCAGCCCCGACGATGTGGCTCGCGTCGCGAGAGATAATAGCCATTCTCTATCCGTGGGCGATATCGATCGAGGCGCGTTAGAAGTTGCTCGAATGATCGACGATATAGACGATATCGAACTTCTTCGTGTTGGCGAGAGTCGTCAAAAAATAGGACATATAGCCGATATAGCTATAACCGAAGACGAATTGGCTCCCGTAGGCTCTATCAACGGCCGCCGGGCAAATATTATATCTATTTACGCCGGAAGAGACGCGATCGGCGCGAAACTATCAAAAAATATCCGCGCAATACTATCGCAATTCAACGAAGCGTCTATTCTCTATGATATAGGGAGCGACATAGAACGAAGCGCCGCGTTCTTATTGGGGCTGGCCTTTGGTCTATCGCTCCTGTCATTGCCTCTAGCCCGCATCCTTAAATCCAGCGTTCCATCAATTCGTTGGCTTTCGCTGTCGCTCGCCATCCCTATAACCATAGGAGCGCTTCGAATTTCCCTATCGTCTGTGCCATTGCAGAGCCTTGTGGGCATCATCGCCGCAAATTGCTTGATGAGCGTCTATTTCGTTCTCTCCCATAGCGATCGCTTCGCGAGTTCGTCAAGCGAAGTCGACAATTTCGGGTATGGATCGCTCGCGCTCGTTATAGGGCTAGCGGCGCCGGTCGCGTTCTATTATGCGAAGAGCGACACCTCTCTGCCTATTCTCGCCGCAATAGTAACAATATGCGCGGTCGTCTGCTGCGAGCTCATCGCCGCGCGAATATGCCCAAGTCTCTTCAATTCCCGAGTAAATGGTCTCTACCGCCCGCCATCGAGCCCCGCAACGTCGACGAGGCGATCGCCCATCGCCAGCCTTCTCCAATCGAGGCTCGCGTTGCTGACTATATCGTCGATCGCGATTGCCGGAATGCTCGCGGCCACACTCGCCATTCACTGGAGACCGTCGCAGTTGTCGGGCCGACACACCGCGAGCGCGGTCTTGCTCTTTCCTGACGGAGAGCCGCCCGAACGCGTCAAACGCGCCATAGAGCGAACGGAGCGTTTTATCCTTCGGCAAAGCGGCATAGAGACGGCGATCGTCGTCTCGTCTCCCTCCCAAGCGACAATAACATTGTTGCTAACCAAATCCTCGGGAAACCGCGCCAGAGTAGAGCGGGCGATAGAGGGTTATGTCAATGCATCGGGAACGGCCTCGATCTATTTCGACCAACAGCGCGACGATTTTTCCGCAATCGTTCGAGCCCCGACCCATGAAGAGGCGCAGTCGGAAGCGACGAAAATAGCCGATGCGGTAGGGCGTCTTCCGGGCATCGAACGAACGATTCTCTACTACCGCCCCGATCTTCTTCCAGAGATGGCGCTGATCATAGACCGAGAGCAGTTGGCGTCATGGGGAGGCAACGTCGCCGCCGCGGCTGAACGATTTCAATGGGCGCTCTCTTCTCCCGTTGTGGCAAAATGGCTCCAGCAAGAGGGAGAGATAGACCTTCGAGCGACAATAGCGAACGAATCGGGCGAATCGCCGAGGATAGATAAGCTGCTTACGCTTCCCATAGAGGCGGAGGGCGCGAGCCACTATTTTTGGCTTAACCGATCGGCGACGCTTGAAGAACGTCCGCGAATTGCCCCGCTTCGCCGCTATAATCGAATGCCGGCCGCGAGGATAGGGGCGACCGCGGGCGGCGGAAGGCATCTTCCGAGATCGGCGAAAACCCTTCGCGAAGTCGCGCGAATGACCGCGACGCTATCGCCCCAAAGCACGCTATTTATCGAAGGCAAACCAGCGCCGCCGCTTGTCGAAATCATCATTGCGCTTGCGCAAATCGCGACATCGCTTGCAACCATTCTTGTCTTTTCGAGGGAGAAAAACGCGCGACGAATAGGCGCTGATCGGACTCGAACCGATGTATAAAGGTTTTGCAGACCTCTCCCTTACCTCTTGGGTACAGCGCCGATATATAACTTTAGGTACTCTACACTACACTATTTTTTCATGTATGGCAAATTACCCGGCTTCCCGTCGCGCGGCGAGCGCCGCCTCTCGCAAATCTTGCAACGTCTGCGGGGTAGCCGCGCCGCGATGATACCAGATAATTTTGCCGGAATTATCGACCAGCATGACATGCTCGATTGTGTCGCCGGAAATGCGCAGTTGCCGCTTAAATTCGTCGGCATCTTTGGGATAGAGCGTGGCGCTGTTCTTTCGCTGCGACTCTTTGGTTCCCGCCCGCATGCCTCCGTCTATAAAGAGCCTAATAAACGCGCCCGGGTCTTGAATAACGGGCAAATAGAGGATATGCAACGAAACGGGCGGCATGGTTAGCGGGGTCAGCGCCTCTTTCCACTCCTCGAAATCGTCTCTTAGCTTCTCCGAGAATCCAAGAATGAGCAGACTCCCCTCTGGCCGAAGATCGTCGGGAAAGACTATTTCGTCTCCATTCAAATCGTTTGCCTCGATAGCGGGAAATGTTCCATATCGCGCCCGATCTTGCGCCATCGCGTCGGAAACGACAAACAGTAGCGACGATAGCAACGCGATGCCAAGCGCTGATTGTTGTAAAGCATTCATATCGTATCATCATAGCGCGAATCGCGTCGGCGCGCAATCTAATTTCATTAAACGCTATTTAGGGTTCCTATCGTCAAATCGCGGACGCTCTTGCGGAGTATCTTTGCGCAACGCCGCCGCCGCCTCCTCTAGATGCAGGATGAACGCGTCGACATCCTCTGAATAGACATGCACTTGATGGCGATCAAATCCGCCGGTCGCCTTTTGAATGCTCTCGACGATCGAAAGAGAACGCGATCCCCGTATCTCTTTCACATTAAAAAAGTAGCTCCGTCTGCCATTATCGGATTGCATGCGGTAGGTGAATAGTTCTCCTCGACTTCCCATAAGTATGGAAACAGCATAGTTGCGAACCGGAAATTATTCAATAGCGATATCGAATTAAAATAAGCGATGATGAATTAAAATAGCGAGGCAAAGGGGGGATGTGTTGCCCACGCCAATTTGCGAGTCACATTCGTCGGTCAATTCGATAATCGCGAGACGATATCACATATGTTGTCTCCCCCTACGCTCCATAGCGCTGATCGGGGCGCGCTATTCCAGCTCCGCTCGCGCTCCGCTGGGCTCGCCCCTGCGCTATTGCGCTACCCCCTCAGCGGGCTTCGCCCGCATGCTGTTCTATGGGCAAAACATACCAAAGAGCGCTATTATTACCAATGCATGAAGGATTTATCACGCAGTGCGAGAGCCATGAGATCGAAAATGGCGAACGCGTCCGTTTTTTCGGACGTCTTCGCGATGGAGACAGCTTTTGCCTTGAACTGGTCGGCGCCCGCCCATGGTTTTGGGTTCGCCAATCCCATCTAAACGCCGCGCTGTCGGCAATTGACAGTTCCATACGAGCGGGATTGCGGGTGTTGCCGACTCGAAGGGGCGTCGGTATGAAAACTATGGACGGCGAACCGGTGGTCTATATCTACTGGAAAAACTGCAGGCATCATAAAAAAGCCCTGCAACTATTAGAGCAGGCATCGATTAAGACCTACGAAGCCGACAGACGCTGGCCATACACCCTGTTGACCGAATATGGCGTCCAAGGCGTCATTTCAATAGATGGCGACCCCGTCACGCCAACGTCGCAAGGTTTGAACGTTTCCTCTCTTTTTCGCAATTGCCGTTTTCGCGGAGGCAAGTGGGATCCCCAATTGCGCGTCCTCTCTATCGACATAGAGACCGAGTGCCGACATAACGGAATTACCGCCATCGCGCTGGTATGCGACGACCCTTGGAATGCTCGATCGACCCGAGAAGTTTTGTTATTGGGAAAAGATATTCCCAGCGAGCAGTGGATACGAGCGTTTAGTAGCGAGGAGGAGCTTCTTAAGGCGTTCGCGCGAGCGGTGCGGCGTATCGACCCCGATGTCATTACCGGCTGGAACGTCATAGGATTTGATCTTCGCATTATCATTCAACGAGCGCGGCTATTGGGCGTCGCTATGAACATAGGGCGAAACGAAGAACCTCCGGTATACCTATCTCCCTATACTCCCAAGGGCGGAGATTACCACTGGAAGCTTCCAGAGCAATGCAAAATCTCGGGGCGCGTAGCGCTTGACGCCATGCGGCTTGCGCAGTACGGCGGCGAACAGCGATATGCGAGCTATCGCCTCGAAGATGTCGCGCGCGCCACGCTCAAACGCGGCAAGCTGCTGCAGTTCGAGAGCGGTTCGGTCAAAATGCGTCAATTAGAGAATCTCCACAGCAGAAATCCCGTCGCGTTCGCGCGATATTGTCTTTACGACGCTATTTTGGTTGTCGATATTATCAAAGCGACGGGACTGCTGGATCTTACCATTCAACGATGCTGTCTAACGGGAGTTCCTATGGCAAACGCATGGGGAAGCATCGCGTCGTTCGATTCGATGTATCTCAAAGAGTTGCATTGCCGCGGCATAGTCGCGCCGACAACCGGCGTAGATCGCCCCCCAGTAAGAGGAAGCGAGGGCGGAGGAATAATCGCGCCACAATCCGGTCTCTATTATAATGTGCTTGTCTTTGATTTTAAGAGCCTCTACCCAAGCCTAATAATAAGCTTCAATATCGACCCGCTTACCCTGCGCGACCCCCCTTCTCGAATAGGCGGCGATCCGAAATGCTGGATCTCCGCTCCCAACGAGCTCTACTTCGATCGCTCTCCTGCAATTCTGCCGCAACTATTGCGCCGATTTTTTGAGGAACGCGCCGCAGCGGCAAAGCGAAAAGATTCTATCGCCTCCTTTGTCTATAAAATACTTATGAATTCATGTTACGGCGTGCTGGGATCAAGCGGATGTCGCTTTGGCGACGCCCGATTATCATCTTCCATCACCGCATTTGGAAGATATATCCTCTCGTGGAGCGCCAAATGGCTTCAAAACGAAGGCTATACGGTTATCTACGGCGACACGGATTCGCTATTCGCGCTCTCCGGCCATAGCGGCGATGTTCCCTATAATCGCCTTGAGCAATTGGGCAACAGTATCTGCGCGCGATTTAATAATGCGATAACAGAGTGGATTGGGAAGCATTACGGGGTAGAATCGAAACTTGAGCTTGAATTTGAAAAGGTCTATCGACGGCTTCTTCTTCCTCGAACACGAAGCATCCATGGCGCGCAACGAGGCAGAATTAAAGGATATGCCGGACATCGTCAAACAGATCGCGGAGCGACATTGGAAATCGTTGGGATGGAGGCGGCCCGACGCGATTGGACCGATCTATCCCATGATTTCCAATCAGAATTATTGCAAATGGTATTCGAAGGCGCCGATCGAAATAGCCTTATCGAGCATAGCCGAAAGACAATCACAAAGCTTCGGGCGGGGGAGTTGGACTCAAAACTCGTCTACCGAAAACGCATTCGTAAGCCACTCTCGGCGTATACCGCAAGCCGTCCGCCGCATGTTCGAGCCGCTTCAGAATTGCCCGTTGATCGACAGCAGGGAATCATCTCCTATATCATAACCGCCAGCGGACCGCATGCGCTTGAATGTCAAGACGGCGCTCCCGATTATGATCATTACATTCAACGTCAACTGCAACCCATAGCCACGGCGATCGGTCAAACGATAGGCTTCGATCTTGATATCGGCGGAATCGATCAGCCGCAAATTTGGCTTTCACTGTAGCATTGGCGTAATTATGCAATTTGGTATATGATATCGCCGTGAATATAGGAGTATATGGGATAGGTCGCTTTGGATATTTATGGGCAAGATTGCTGGCCCCCCATTATACCGTAGGGTGTTATAGCAGAAATCCTCGCCATCCCGTTCCTCCCGGAACCAGGGCAATCTCGTTCGATATGCTATGCGATTGCGACGTTATATTCCTCTGCGTCGCCATATCCGCTATCGATCAGGCGCTCATCAATATAGCTCCCCGCGTTGGGTCGGGCGCGCTGATAATGGATACCTGTTCGGTAAAACAATATCCTATCGAGTGTATGGAGCGCGAGCTCCCTCGCCGCGTCGAAATTATCGGCACCCATCCAATGTTCGGCCCCGACTCGGTTTCGTACCAATCGGATAGTTCTCCTCTTGTCAAAGGATTGCCGCTTGTCTACTGTCCCGCGCGAGCGAATGAGAGTACCATTGAACGATGGCGCTCCTATTTTGGACAAATAGGTTTACAGGTTATTACTATGACCCCGAGCGACCATGATAAAGAAGCGGCCTATACGCAGGGCATCACCCATTTTATCGGGAGGTTGCTCGAACATTTGCGGCTTCGCAAAAGCTCCATCGCAACATTGGGCTATCAACGTCTGTTGGCTATTATCGAGCAAACGTGCAACGATCCATACCAATTATTTCTCGATTTGCAACGCAATAACGGCTATACCGCTATGATGAGGGGCGATCTCCGTCGCGCCTTCAATAAATTGATAGACGAAATAGGGTATAGCGAGAATTGCGACGACGCGAGCGATTAGCCGACGGTGTCTAATTCCACCGCGCCGGCCGAGCGAATCGATACCGTTCTCGCGCTTCCGGCGCCGAACACTGCTTCAATTTTGTTGCGATAGCGTTCAAACGCCGGCCGTTCGATCACCGCCTGTAAATTACCCGCAAAGCCTCCTCCATGGATACGAGCTGCCCCTTCTCGTCGCCCGTTATGCGGTGCTACGATGCGTTCCGTCAGCATAAATGCCAATAGTAGCCCCTGATCGCGCGACGCTCCCGGCGCGACGCAATTTTGCATCATATTGAGCGAAGAATATCCCGCTTGGCTAATAATGGTCAAAATATCGCCCAAATCTCCGGAGCGTAACATTCCATAGAATTGTTCGACGCGATCCATCTCTTCAAAAAAGTGGAGCGCGCGCAAAACGGCGCGGTCGCCGACAGCCGCGCGCAATCGCGCCATATTGGCCATTATCGTGTCAGCGCGAAGTTCTCGCAACGCGCGCGCTCCAAAGTAACGCGCGACATCGCGCATTTCCGACGGCGCAGCTGCGTAGGCGTCGGTTAAATCTTCGTGCCCTCCGCCAGTATCGACGATTGCCAGTTCGTAGTCCGTCCGATTAAAGTCTAGCGACAGGCTTGTTACTTCGGCGCCATGCAGAAAATCAATCTTGACGGCGCCGCCATACGCGCAGGCGATTTGATCCATCATTCCGCAAGGCTTGCCAAAAAATCTATTCTCCGCGTTCTGCGACGCCTTAGAGAGCTCGACGATATCGATAGCGCCGTTATTATAGAGGCGATTGAGAATTGTGGCGACCAGCATCTCAAACGCCGCGGAGCTACTCATTCCCATGCCGATAGGAACGCGCGAAGAGACTGTTGCCCTAAATCCTCCGATAGAATGGCCAGCTTTCCGAAACTCGGAGACTATCCCCCGAACCAGCGCGCGGCTTGTTTCGCGCTCCTCCTCGATAGGCTCGAGCCTATCGAGATCTACCGAAATATGTTGGTCGAGGTCGATTGAATAGAGATCGATAACGTGAAGTTCTGAATCGCATGCCGCGGCGATAGCATCCTGTTGAATCGCCGCGGCGATCACAACGCCATTTTGGTGATCGGTATGATTGCCCAGCAACTCAACGCGTCCGGGGCACGAAAATAGTCTTATTTGTTCGTAGGCGCCGAAGTGGTCAACGTAGGCGCCAAGCAATGTTTGGTATCTTTCCAGTTGTTCGCGTATTATTTCGGTGTCATTTCCGTAGATTTCGGCGATTGATTGTTCAAATCGACGATGATTCATACCGCCGTCGTCAGGCGCGTATTTTGTGGCGATTCATACATTTTAGCGGTCCATAAAGTGGACGGTATCGCTAATCTCTCGCAGTCGATCCGCCGCCTGTTCCGGAGATATGTCGCGTTGCGGCATAGCGCATAGCTCGTAACCGACCATGTGTTTTCGAACGGTGGCGGAGCGTAGCAGAGGCGGGTAGTAGGAGAGGTGCATCTGCCATGCGGAATATGCCGTATTAGTACCAGTAGGCGATTGATGTATGCCCAACGAATAGGGGAAATCGCATTGAAATAGATTATCGTAGACGATACCGATTTTTTTCAGCATACTGGCTAACGAAAGCCGCTCATCCGCAGACAACGAATTGATGTGCGGGTGATGAGCGATAGGAATAACCATGGTTTCGAACGGCCACACTGCCCAAAACGGGACTAACCATACAAAATGATTATTATGCGATAGTATGCGTTCCTCGCGTGCCATTTCCTCATTAAGATAATCAAGCAATAGATTGCTGTTGTGATGTTCTACATATTGCAGTTGATTGATCGATCTCGTCAGGGCATCTTGGGGGATTGTCTCTTTTGCCCATATCTGACAATGAGGATGAGGATTGGAACAACCCATTTGGATTCCGTGGTTCTCGAATATCTGGACGTGGCGAATATCCTCGAGATCGCCAAGTTGTTGATATTCTTGCGCCCAACGTTCGACGACTTTTTCAAGAGCTGCAATTTCCATACGAGCGATAGTGAGGTTATGTTTTGGCGAGAAACAGAGTACTCGACATATTCCATGTTCGCTATGAGCCAGCAATAAATGACTGTCCTCATGGCAAGTGTCCTCGGTGCAAAGGTTTTCGTCGCCCGAGAAAGCGGAATAGTCGTTATCAAAGCAATGGACATCCTGATAGAGGGGGTTAACCGCGCCGCCGGCGCGAGTATTGCCAGGGCAAAGATAACAGTCGGCGTCGTATTCTGGGAGCGATTGCTTTGAGGGTTGCTCGTCCAATCCCTGCCAAGGCCTCTGGGCACGGTGAGGAGAGACCAATATCCAATTATCAAGAAGGGGATTATGTCTGCAATGAGAATGCGAAAAAAGGCTATTCAATTTTTTATCTCGAGCAACAATACTCCAAATGGGGGGAGCGTTACTCTACGCAATCCTTTGGGATGATTTACGTTGGCGATCATATCCCGAGCGACCGTTTTTCGGAGATTAATTGTTACGCGCCGAGGATTATGATTAAGAATAAAGAGAAAAGTGAGCATGCCATTTTTGCGAAGCGACGCCTCCACACCCGGAGGGAGCGATGGCAAACGTTGGATGGAGAGGTTGAGGCATATATTGTTCAATAATTGCTTCATAGAGCTATCTTCAAGCCGTGTCGATAGATAAAACGCCTTTCCTGATCCCGAGTGATTTATCGTAAGCGCCGGCGAGCCGGCGTAATAGTCATGTTCAAATACGGCAAGCGCGCGGGCGCCCCGCAACGTAACGACATCGCACCAATCTCTGCAGGGATGAGATCCCTTTGGGATAGGTCCATAACGATTGATGCTCCGAATGCTGTTGCGCATGTTCGGTTGCAGGGCGTCAAACTCTTCGACTGCGATACCCAGAAGCTGACGAAGCGATCCCAGGTAGCCCTCGCTATGCAATGTGTCGTTACGGTTGACAATGCCGCTAAATGGACCAACTAGCAATGTGTTGCCGGCCGATAGAGACTGACGGAGCACATCGGCGAATCCGGGCTGTAAAAGGTAGCCCTGAGGAACAATTACAAAGCGATACTTGAGAATTTCTTCGGATTGCGAGACAAAATCGACCGGAATATTAAGATCGAACAGCGGGCGGTAGTACTCCTTGACGATGTCTATATAACGCATTTTTTCGCTTGGGCCGGGCGTGTATTCCAATGCCCACCAGCATTCATAGTCGAATACGATTCCCACCTGCGCGGGGCGAGAGCTATTTTCCAACGCTTCCAAAGCGCCGAGTTCTTTTCCCAGTTCGACGACCTCTTCGTATGATCGTGTCCGTCGATTGGGATTGTGTCCCGCTATCGCGCTATGAAATTTTTCCGCGCCTTTCCTTGATTGCCGCCACTGAAAAAACATAATCGCGTCGGCGCCTCTCCCTATGGCCTGATATGAAATAAGGCGCATCCATCCCGGACGTTTGCTTGTATTGATAGGACGCCAATTGACTTGAGATGTTGCCTGTTCCATCAATAAAAATGGGGCTCCTTCCTTTAAGCTTCGAGCCAGGTCAAAGTCAAATGAGGCGTCCGAAGGATGCTTGCCGGGTGTCGGGTCGGGATAGTTGTCGATAGCAACAACATCAACTTCGGCGCTCCACTTAAAATAGTTCAAAGGCTTAAAGTGGGGGAGATAATTTGTTGTGACCATTCTTCCCGGAGATCCAGCGCGAATAATCTTCGTTTCGGCGAGGTAGAGATCGAGCAGGCTATCGGAGATAAAACGTTGATAATCGAGCAACAGCGAGGGATTGCGTTGTGCGGCGGAATGGCGAGGCGCTGTTATCTCCTCCCAACGATAGTATCGTTGACTCCAAAAATCCGTTCCCCATGCCTCGTTGACCATCTCTATTTCTTGATAGTATTTTTTGAGCCACTTGCGAAACTCCTCGGAGCATCGGTCGCAATAGCAGGCCGAAATGTGGCAACCATACTCATTATTGACATGCCACATAGCAACCGCTTGATGTTCCCCGTATCGTTCTACCATCTTTTGGGTGAGCAATTTTGCAAAATGTCGATAACTTGGACTATTGGGACAATAGGTTTGCCTAGAGCCGTGGAATAATCGATTGCCGTGAATATCGACTGGCAACACATCTCCATAATCCATCGAAAGCCACGCGGGTTGCGCCGCGGTTGCGGTAGCCATATTAATCTTTATGCCATTTTTCCAGAGCAAATCGATGCAACGATCAAGCCAGTCGAATTCATAGCGATTCGCGCTTGGTTGTAACAACGCCCAGCTAAATATGGCAAGCGATACGATATTAATATTAGCCTCTTGCATCTGTTTCATATCCGAGTACCAGGTAGTTTCGTCCCACTGTTCGGGATTGTAGTCGCAACCGTATAAGATCATATGCTTACTATATTGAGAGAGCCGAAAAGGTCAAGATACAAGAGGGCATGTTGATCCAAATATTATACCGCAATATTTATAAAATGGTATTGATTCTTATCTAAAATGTGTTATTTTTATTGTAACTGATAATTTCGTTGTAGTGTTCTTTATTTATATAGATATAATAGTTTCTAACGGAGAGTATATGTATGAATATGGTGTTTAGGTCTATTGTAAATGCTTTGTCGATTGTATCGCTGTTATTACTATCGCTTTTATTGATCATTGGATGTCCCATGGAGACTCCTGAGCCAGATGGAGGCGGTAATGGTAATGGTAATGGCAACGGTAATGGCAATGGCAATGGCAACGGCAATGGCAACGTCGATACAGGAGTGGTTCCCGCAATTCCGTCTGGGCTGACCGTATCGATCGAAAACGGCGTCTTAATTCTCGATTGGAATCCGGTCGACGGCGCTACAAGCTATATTGTGTATAGAGGCACCACACCCGATACCGATAGCTTGATCAATATCGTCGAAGATAGAGAAATCGTGGCAGCCAGTTATGTCGACTCCGAATTAGTCGAAGGCGAGGTCTATTACTATTCTCTATCCTCGGTGAATTCCGCCGGCGAAAGTGAGAGAAGTGAATTCATCAATATATCCTTTATTACCTCCTATGGAGTTCCCGAAATATCATCGGTTGCAATTAATAGCAACGATATAACGCTTACTTGGTCGCCGGTTGAAAATGTTGATGGCTATTGGATATACCGTGGAGCGACGCCTATCGATCTGGTCAGTCAAACCGATTCGGATATTATTATCGAGGCCCAATATGTAGATACAAATGTCGTTCTTGACGCTGCCTATTACTATGCTGTCGTAGCTGTTATATCTGGCGCGGCAGGGAACCGAAGTCCCGTTATTTCTGCCCGTCTCTCCGCTCCAAGCTCCCCCAATGGACTCGAGGCGACAACCGCTAGCCAACGAGCCGCGCTTGCTTGGGACCCGGTAGCCGGCGCGACAAGCTATCGCATATATCGAGGGTCGACGGACCAAAATCTCGTTCGTATCGCCGATAATATTGAAATAGTCGGTACAGACTATGTCGATGAAGGGCTTATAAACAATGAACTATATTATTACGCGATAGCTGCGGTAAACGCGATAGGAGAGGGTCAACGCGGCGATGTGATAGCGGCGTCGTTGCTTTTGCCCGACGCTCCCGGCGATGTTGTCGCAGTCGCTGCCGACGAACAGGCTACGGTTAGTTGGTCGGCGGTAGCCGGCGCGACAAGCTATCGCATATATCGAGGGTCGACGGACCAAAATCTCGTTCGTATCGCCGATAATATTGAAATAGTCGGTACAGACTATGTCGATGAAGGATTGGAAAACGATACTTCTTATTACTATGCCGCGACAGCGGTAAATCTAATAGGAGAAGGCGCTCGAAGCGCTCCCCCTGTTATGGTTTCTCCCGTTAGAAGTACGTCGCTCCCAAATGCTCCCGCCGATTTTACGATTAATTCGACAGCGAGCGAAATTACGTTGACATGGAGCGCATCGGCTAACGCCAATAGCTACGATATACTCCGAGGCGTCGGTTTAGATGGATCTTTCCTCGTTATTAGCTCGGGCAACAACGACGTATTCTATGTCGATACAGATGTTAGCGTCGGAACGCTCTACCGTTACGCGATCGTCGCCAGAAATATCTATAATAACGCAAGTTCATTGAGCGCTGTCGTTAGCGGATCTCCATTGTCCGTCCCCACCGATCTTTCTGCCGTAATCGGCGCTATGCGTGTTGAATTGTCTTGGGAAGCGGTAAATGGGGCGTCGCGCTATCATGTTTATCGGGGAGATTCGGCCGACAATCTTGTTCGTATTGCCGAAGGCGAACAGATATCAGACAATAGGTATACAGATACAGGCGTGTCTAATAATACCGAGTATTACTATGCGGTGGCCGCGGCGGCCGGAGACACTTCCGGCGCAACGGGCGAATTGATCGTTCTATCTACCGATATCGTCGATAGCGACGGCGACGGATATATCGACATCAACACATTGGAGCAGCTGAATAACATCCGTTATAATCTTTCCGGATCATCGTACCGAGAGAGCGAGGAAACCAATATTGCAAATTCCAACGGATGTCCATCTATAGGTCCATCTATAGAAGAATGTATCGGCTATGAATTGACGCGCGATCTTGATTTTGCGATGGCGAGCAGTTATGCCGATGGAATTGGCAATTCGCTGTGGAGGCCAAATCATACGAATCCCAGTATGGCTACCAATGAAGGATGGGAGCCTATCGGGACATGCGAAACAGATGAAGATGGCAACGACGAAATTTGCGGAGATGCCGATGACGAACCTTTTGCAACCTCTTTCCGAGGCAACGGCTACACCATTCGCAATCTCTATGTTCGTTCTCAAGGAGTTGCGGGTCTCTTTGGTTTTACCTCTTCCCTAGCAGACATTCGCGATTTTTCGATTGTCGATTATCGTATCTATGCCGCTCCTGTAGAAGGATCTGTCAATGTCATAGGCGGATTGACGGGACAAAACGAGGGTGTTGTCTCAAATGTTTCCGCCGACGGCGAAATGGACGGCGGGTTTTCTGGTGGATATATTGGCGGTCTCGTCGGGGTAAATAGAGGATCGATTGTTGCGAGTAGAACGTCCGGTGTTATCGATGCCGGCGGAGAAGGGAATGATCTATATGCCTATGCTGGAGGGCTCGTTGGCATTAATCAAGGATTGATATCATCTAGTTCGTCTAACGCGTCTGTTTTGGGAGGAAAAAGCCTGAGCTCCATTGGCGGATTGGTTGGATATAATTTTGTTTCCGTGATTAACCGTGGCGCCCAGATCATCGCTAGCTACGCGACCGGTTCTGTGGAAACAAGGTCGAATAGCAACGATATAGCCGGAGGATTGGTCGGACAAAATACCTTTGGCAGTATTTTCTCTAGCTACTCTACCGCTTCGGTACGCGCGAACGATGCCGGAGATCACGTAGGCGGCCTCATAGGGTTCGGCGCCGCCGCGACTCTTGTCTCAAATTATGCCAGCGGAACTGTTACCAACGGTATTAGCGGCGGGTTAATTGGATCCAATTCGTCCTTTGCCGGCGTTGCTCCCTTTATAGAATCGAGCTACTATTTTGGCGTCGCGCTTCCTGACACTATGGATACGGACAATGCTTTTTTCCATCCTACGATTACCAGCGCCGCGGAATTGACAGAGGAAAATTCTTCGGAAACAATGGCGGAGCGATGGAATCCCGATGTCTGGGATTTTGGCGATGGCAGCCAGTACCCAGCCCTTCGCGCGGCTACGGGATATAATTATCCTATGGGCCTATTCACATGCGACGCGACGTTGCTCCTGCCTTCGAGTTGCGGATTATTGCCCGATCAGCACGATAATAACAGCGATTCCATGCGAGACAGCGTGCTTTCGGCGCCGACGG
Organism: Spirochaetia bacterium; assembly: GCA_965220165.1. Taxonomy (GTDB): domain Bacteria; phylum Spirochaetota; class Spirochaetia; genus CBDCPJ01. The sequence continues at coordinate 786,519 of CBDCPJ010000054.1, read as the reverse complement.
GACTAGTCGCAAATATCGAATCCAATAACGATGTAACGCTTAATTGGAGCGCGATGAGCGCGGCGGATTCGTATGTTCTCTATCGCGATGGACGCGCTATCGCTCTCCTATCAAATACTAACCACACGGATGTCGCCCCGCAAATGGGTAGACCGCTATTGTATCGAGTCGCGGCGGTGGATACCTCGGGTATCGGATTGCCAAGCGAGGCCGTTTCTATAGAGATAAGCGGAAACATTGTCGATAGAGAAGGAAATGGTCTTATTGACATTGATACAATTGATAAGCTCTATAATATACGCTATAATTTAGACGGAACATCCTATAAAATTTCCGAGAACGACAATGGCAACACTGGTGGATGCCCAGATGGAGTTTGCGAAGGCTACGAGTTAACTTCAAACCTCGACTTTTCCAGCGCGAGTAGCTACGCCGACGGCAATATAAACAGCGATTTTACTCCTAACGACGCAGATGCCGATATGGCGACAAATGCCGGTTGGATACCTATTGGCAGTTGCAATGACCGCTTGGGCGACCGAAACGATAGAGATAGTTGCGGCACTGCTGACGACACAAAGTTTAATTCCATGTTCGAAGGCAACGGCCACACAATTTCCAATTTATACGTTCGCCATACAGACGCTCAATTAACAGAGGGTTTTAATGATGGGGACGCCATCGGTTTATTTGGCATTATTAGCGCCGGCGCCTCAATTAACGCAGTCATTATTAGTAACGCGCAGGTTTATGGAAGCGACGAAGGATATGATCGAGTCGGCGCGCTGGCGGGTTGGAACGATGGCGGCTCTATTTCGAATAGCAGCGTGTCGGGCGGCAGAATTTATGACGAATACGGCGGAATTCACGGAGATCGCGTTGGCGGCTTGGTTGGAACGAACGAAGGGAGAATTGAGAATAGCTTCGCAAATATTGATGTTTCTTCGCGTAGAGGTGTAGGAGCCGAAATTGGAGGACTTGTCGGCCGAAATATGGGCGAAGGCGCCATCACATTCAGCTATGCGAGCGGCAGTGTTACCGGTTATGGCCACTCACCTAACTATGAAGTATTAGCTGGAGGATTGGTTGGCAGAAATAGAGGAGACATTATTGCCAGTTATGCCATTGGAGACACGGGTGTTGTGTTAGAAGCTGGAACCAGCGCTATTATTGGAATTGGCGGATTGGCCGGGGAGAATACCGGTAGCATTGTTGCCAGTTACGCTCGCGGCAATGTAACCGGCGGATTAAGTGGCGGCGATATTGTGGGGGGATTGGTTGGAATCGGTTTTAGAAGTGGTTCTAGCGGGACAATTATTGCCAGCTATGCTACCGGAAACGTTGATGGAGGAGATGGCGATAACGATAGAGTAGGCTCGTTGACGGGAGACACCGCAAATTCGATAACAGAGAGCTATGGATTTGGCAATATTGTCGGTCAGGAACAGGATGGAATAGGCGATGTTCCCTCCGGTATTGTCGCTACCGGCATCGAAGGCGCGCGGCAACTCACCGTCGCCAATGTCGGAGACTCGTGGAACGACGAAGCGCGGAACACAATCGGCGTATGGGACATCGGAGACGCGACTGAGGCGCCTATCTTGCTTTATGAAGATGGCGCCCCATTGCCTATGCAGACGCGGTAGTCGCTGATACCGTAACAACGGAGTCGCTAGCCCGTTAGATGCTACGCGCCGCTCGCCCAAAATAGCGGCCGCTATAGCGACACGCTTCAAACTCTAGCGACCAGCGCCGCCGCGTGCCCAATCTCGTGTGCCGCCGCCCAATCTGGCGAGGCGGCGCATCAATTGGAAGGGCAGTGCTTAATTGTAGAAAAACTTTTCCAACGCGATGATCAATGAGCTGTGTTCTACAGTGTAGCAACGCATCTCGGGGAGCGATTGCAAAAATAGCGCGCCGTAATTCTTTTTAACGAGACGGGTATCAAGAACAATGACCGCGCCGCGATCATTAGCCGTGCGTATCAGGCGTCCAAAACCCTGCCTTAGCCTTATAATCGCGGCGGGCAACGCCATGTCCATAAATGGATGGCCACCCCTTTCTTCAAGCAGTTCAGCCCGTGCCTGCGAAACAGGATCGTTTGGCACCGAAAATGGTAGGCGAGCGATAATAAGTAGACGAAGCGATTCGCCCGGCACATCGATCCCTTCCCAAAAACTATGGGTGGCAAAAAGAACGCTGTTGTGGTTGGAGCGGAAATTATCGAGCAATCGAGCGCGATCGCCTTCGCCCTGTCGTATCGTAATTATATTGGATTGTTGCAAAAGAGGGTTACATCCTTCATATACATCGTTTAACATACTGTAGGATGTAAACAGTACCAATGCTCCGCCTTCCGTAAGAGTTATCGCGTCAGATATAAATTTAGTCGCAAACGCATGGAATTGCGGTTCGTTGGGCAGCGGCGCGTCGGTGGGAACGGCAAATAGCACCCTATTTTTGTAATCGAAAGGCGCCTTAAATATCGCGCTTATTACACGCTCTTCGGTTAACGGAATCAGGGGATGCTTTTGCTCTTCTTCCTGTTCTTGGTTCCATTTGCTATCCTCCTGTTCATCGAGCGCTTCATGTATGATAGAGCCTGCTATATCGGCGACCGCCGAGGTATTCTCTTGCGACGAACCTTCTTCGCTGTTAGCCGAATCGGGCGGGTTGATCAAGAGTCCCACCTGCTCTCGCCAATACCGGAATTTGCCTCCGATCGAAAGGGTGGCGCTACTAAAAACGACTGTTGAGAATGGAAGATAGAGCGCCGATCGAAGCAGTCCCCCCACATGAATAGGAGAGGTCATCATAGCGATATTGGGCTTCCCGCGTCCTCGCGATTGCCATTGCTCAAGCCAGAAGATTCGTTCCGGCTGTTGCTCAAACGTGGAAAAATCTCTCATCATGCGGTCTATCTCGACCAATCTACGCCGCAGTTGGCTTATTTCGGTCGCCAAGGGCTCTTCTCGCTGTTCGCTCGAGAGCTCCGACAATATTGTGGATAGCGTTGACGCGGCTACGCCTATTCCCGCGCTGATAGCGCCCATATCGAGCATGAGTTCATGGTAGAGATCGACAGGATTGCTGCTCAACAGCCGCAATGTCTTTTTCTTGCCTATCAATTGCAATGCCGTCTCCTCAATTTGCTCCATTTGCATTTCAACCTGGCTAAGCTCCCTTTCGATACGACTATTTTGACTGATGCCGTATGTATGCCATAATTTTGGCAAAAGACCGCGTTGCTTATGTTTTTTGGAGCGGCGGAACAACCTGCGGGTAATTCGCAAAATTGAAAATCGAGATATGGTATCAGAGAATAATGATGTCGCGCTCTGTTCGATATTATGAGCCTCGTCGATGATGATATGCGCGTAGGGCGGCAAGATAGCGTCTCGCTTATATCCCAGCCCATTCATACGGATAGCGAGGTCGGAGAGCAAAAGATGGTGATTGACAATAAGAACGCTGGCGTTCCTCGCCTGTTGACGCAACCGAGATATAAAACAATCGCTTCTCGATCGGCACCGTTGAGGAGAGCATGCGTCTCCTCCGGCATTTATTTCAGACCATTGCTGATTGGTTATCGGTATCGTAATATCGCTACGGTCGCCAAAATCGCTTTTGCGAGCCCATTGCAACAACGCCTTTAATGTATTTTGATCCAGCGTGTTTTCTTCATTCGCCTCGTCTGGCGCATTCGAAGATTGATCATTCCCCTCGAAAAGAGAAAAATCATTTAGCTGATCTTCGACTCTCGCGGGACATAGGTAGTTTCCCTTTCCTTTAATCAAAGCAAACGATAAGTCGCTCTGCAATAGCTCCAGCGCCAAAGGAATATCCTTTTCTACCAATTGATGCTGCAAATTGATGGTTGCGGTCGAAATTACCACCCGCTCTCCCTGTTTTGCCGCCGATAGAGCCGGCAATAGATAGGCAAGCGATTTTCCCACTCCGGTGCCGGCCTCGCAGATAGCGATGCGGCGATCATGAAAACTCTTCGCGACCAGTGACAACATCTCTAATTGCGAGTCGCGCTGTTCAAAATTTGGATTGATAGAATCCAATCTTCCCCCTGATGAAATAAGGGAGAGAAGATGTTCTACGGGAAGTTCAAGCACGTCCTTTTTTTCTTGAGTAAAAGTAGAGCGCGATAATTGTGGCGATATAGGGAGTCATCTGAGTAAAATGCGAGGGAATCGAAAACTGTTGAAGCGAGAGTCCCAACTCGTCGAATACTCCGAATAGCAGAGTCATCGCAAGTATAGCCAGCGGTCGCCCTTTGGTCAAAATGATAATAGCCAACGCCACCCATCCGCGCCCATTGGTCATATTCTCGGCGAACAGCGTAACAGAGCCAAGCGATAGCGAGACCCCCGCCACTCCGCATAATGCCCCCGATATCATAATCGCGGTCATCTTAATCGCTCGAGCGTTAATCCCAATTGCCTCTACCGCGCGCCGAGACTCTCCGGTCGCCAATAGGCGCAATCCAAATCGCGTCGAATAGAGATGGTAGCGAACCACAAATGCCAAGGGAATCGCAAGATAGACAATAAACGGCAATCCCGCGGCCGAATTATCGCCAGAGAAAAATGGCCAGTAGGGAAGTCCTATGATATCCTGAGAGATAAACGCCCCCTTTACCCCAAAAGCTTGACGAAGCACGTAGGTGGTGCTTCCAAGGGCAAATAGATTTACAGCGATTCCGGTTACAAATTCGTCGGTATGCAACACAAGGGTGAAAAACGAAAAAACGGCGCCAACAATTACGCCGCTCAATAGTCCGGCTATTATTCCCGTTACCCACGAACCGGTCGCCCAACTAAACGCCACGCCACAGAAAGCGCCAATAAGCATCATGCCCTCCATAGCGATATTGAAAATATTGGCATGATAGGTATAGAGCCCGCCCAGCGAAACAAGAAGAATGGGAGCTGCGGCGATAAGATAGGAACGAAGAAGATCTGACATATCGATTATTCCTCCGGTGGCGGCCGATTATCAATTGCCGCGGGTATCTTATTCGCGACGCTTTTGCGAAGACGCGCGAGAGTAGAGAGTTTTGCCATGCCGATAGACGAAATCTCTCGTATCGCAACGACAAATAAGACGATAATAGCCTGAAAAACCAGTATAAATTCCGAAGGCACTCCCGCGTCAATCTCCATGCCGATAGATCCAGTTTGCAATATCCCAAAGAATAGCGCGTAGCATGCCGTCGCGATCAATCCGCTTGCCGCCACGATAGCTATCATAACGCCGTCCCAAGCGTAATTGGCGCCGATGCCTCGAATAAAGCGATTCTGCAATCCCCCCATAATGAGCATTCCTCCCGCCAATCCCGCCAACGCTCCGCTAATAGAGATGGCGACAAGAGAATTGCGACTATTATCGCACCCGCCGGCCGCGGTAAAACGCATATTGAATCCCATCATACGAAGTTCGTACCCATGTCGGGTGTGTTCGCGATGCCAATATATCCATGCGAACGCGGCGATCGCGATCACAAATGTTATCGGCGCAAACCCGATAGCGCCCAGCGTCCCGCTACCATTAATCGATAGGGTCTGCGGCGAAGCGCTCAACGGATCGCGAAGCGGACCAGAGGCTAAGTAGAGGGTAAAATACTCTGCCACAAAATTGAGCATCAACGTTACGATAAATTCATCCATACGAAAATAGCGCTTAAGCAACCCGGCTATCGCCGCCCAGCCGCCGCCCGATATGAGAGCGGTGGCGATGAGCAACGGAACCATAATCACCGCGGGAAGATCGACGGCTGTACCCACGGTATTTGTCGCCATAGCGCCGATCAACAGTTGCCCGGGAGCGCCCAGATTGATTACCCCGCTCCCAAACGCGACCGTTGCCGCCAATCCGGTCAACAGCAACGGAGTCGCTTTGACCAACGTATCGGAGAACGCTCCGCGAGCGAAAAACCCGTATCTAAAAATGGAACGGTAGGCTTCGCCCGCGGGATAACCTTGCAGAATCAGGAGTATGGCACCTACGGCGAAGGCACAGAGGATTCCGGCAATGACCGGCAACAGTCGCTTTAAGTTTGAGTTGATTCTTGAGCATCCTCCTCGGTATGCTGAGACAATCCCAACATGTATTTTCCCAACGTCTGTCTATCCGCCTCTTCCGGAGATAGTCGAGCGACAATTTTGCCTTTCCATAAGACGACAATATGATCGCATAGATCGCGTAACTCGTCGAGATCGGCAGAAAGCAAGATAATTGAAGCGCTTGCCTCTCGTTTCGCCAGAATCGCCTTCTGAATATATTCGATAGAACCAATATCAAGCCCTCTTGTCGGCTGATCAAGAAGAATGAGATTGCGTTGCAACGAAAATTCGCGCCCTAATACCACCTTCTGCTGATTTCCACCCGAGAGATTGAATATAGGCTGCTTCATCGATCCAATCACCACGTTAAATCGCTTGACAAGATCGCTGGCCAACGAAGCAAAATTGCGCGGTTTGGTATGGCGATGATGCGTCATCGCCGAATTCTCAATAATTGTCGCATCTTGACACGTTCCGACCATCTTACGATCCTGCGGAATATAGGCAAGATGCTCCCTCCGCTCCACCACCGAATGGCGATTGGCATGTTCCCCGTCGATGATAATATCGCCGCGCGTCGGCACTCGCTGCGCGGTAAGCAATTCGGTCAACGCCTGTTGCCCATTGCCGGCGACCCCCGCCACCCCGATAATCGAGCCAGCCGAAACCTCAAGCGACAGCCCCTCTAAACCTATACCGTCGCTCGAAGGGCTGGTCGACACCGACCGCAACGCGCAACGGACATTCGGCTTTCGCGCGCCAGTATCGCCTTCACTATCGTCGACCGCCTTTTTGCGAGTATTGACCACCGGAACCAAAGATCGACCCACCATCATATGGGTAAGATCGGCTCGAGTAAGCGATTTGTTGGGCGCGGTATCGATCACTTTGCCCGAACGCATGACCGTGATCATATCGGAAAGCTCCAGCACCTCGTTCAAGCGGTGGCTCACAAACAAAATCGTCTCGTTTCGCTCCCGCAGTTTCCGCAAATGATCAAAAAGAATTTTCGTCTCTTGAGGCGTTAGCACCGCCGTTGGCTCGTCTAAAATCAACGTCGAAACATTTCGCCACAGCAGGCGAGCAATTTCCACCTTTTGCTGTTGCGCGATAGAAAGCTCGTTGACAGCCTTATCCAGCGGCGTCTCCAGATGGTAACGCGACAGTATCTCCTCCACTCTTTCCCGCGCGGAACGCTGATCGACACTTCCCAAAATCCCGCGCGGCTCATCGCCCAGGATAATATTTTGCAACGTGGAATATGACGGAATGAGCATAAGCTCTTGGTGAACCATACCAATACCCGCCCGCAACGCTTGGCTTGGCGAATTAAACGCCACAGACTCGCCGCGGTATCGTATCTCGCCCCGATCCCGCTGTATCAGTCCATAGAGCGTCTTCATAAGCGTCGATTTGCCAGCGCCATTCTCGCCAATGACCGAATGTATAGTCCCTTCTCTGACGGAAAGGCTCACATCGTTCAGCGCCACTGTCCGAGGGGGAAACAGTTTCATTACCCCATCAATTTCGATTAATAGGGAATTGCCACTCATTACAAACGAAATTATTTAAACGATATTACTTATTGGAAAAGAGGAACAACAATCTCCCCGTCAATGATCTGTTTCTCTATTTCCATTAGTCTAGCGATTGACGCTTCGGGAAGAATTGCGCGGGTATGTTCGTCTATCGCCAATCCAACACCACCTTCGGCAAGCCCGTACGAAAGCGTTTCGCCGAGTCTATGCTGATCGTTGATAATAGATAGAAACACATCGTAGATAGCGTCGCCCACATTTTTAAGATCGGAAGTAACAACATGCCCCGGTTGCTGTCCATTTTGATTGGAATCCACACCAATAGCGTATAGATTCGCATCCTTTGCAGCCTCCAAAACTCCGTTGCCGGTCAACGCCGCGATCTGAAAAATAACATCGGATCCCCGTCCAAACAGTTGATTTGCGGCCTGCTTACCGCGCACAGGATCGCTCCATGTTCCGGCGTAAATGTTATCGACCACGATATCGGGATCGATAAAAGCGGCGCCTTGCTCATAGCCGAATATAAAAGCGTTGATCACCGGATCATCTTCTCCCCCGACAGAACCGATTATTTTGTCCTCATTTATCCCGGGAATAGAAAGATCGGTGGTCAGCAACGCCGCCGCGGCGCCAGCCATAAACGCGCCCTCTTCTTCGATAAAATCGATATTGATAATCGTATTCTTGCTATTATTGATAACGGTATCGATATTCACAAAGACAATTTGCGGATTGTCGTCGGCATAGAGCCTCACCAAATCCTCAAAACCGTAGGCGATCACAAAAATAACATCGGCATCCCATCGCACAGCGGAATCGAGCGCCTGAGAATATTTCGCCGGATCATAATTGATCTCGATCGTAGTAGTCTTGACATCGAAATCATTCTCTATCCTCTCGATACCGCCATACCCTGAATCGAAAAACGATTGGTCGCCAAGCGCTCCATTGATAACGTATGCCACACGAACACCGCTGTCCTCATTTTCTCCGCTTCCGGCGGAAAACGCCACTGCAGCAGAAAACACTACAAAAACAACTATCACAAAAAATTTAATGTAACGCATACGAAAATTGTAAATTATCGACTCGAAAGAGTCAAGTAATTATAGAGTCAAGTCATTATCTCGTATAGACTAATCGAGTATAAATGGCCGGATTATAACAAAGGGGGGAAGTCTCCCCCTCGCTCCATAGCGAATCCGCGTCTAGCTATTCGCTAGCCGCTGACCGCCCCCGCCTCACCGGGCTCCGCTAACGCTCCGCCCTGGCGGGAGCTTTCGCTATTCCGCTCCCCCCTCAGCGGGCACCGCTCCGCCAATTGAAAATCCTCCCCACCGACGCCCGCAACGCCCAAATACGAACAATGGCGACTCAAAAAAATCCCTCGTTCAAATAAATGCCCTTGACTGAAACAGTATTTTTCGAATAAATAGTAGGGTATGAGTAATCGCATCTTTTTTCCAACATTGTTCGCGCGCCACAACAGATGGCGAAAGTAACGCTTATCGGCGCGGGGAGCGTCATCTTTGCTCGCAACATACTTGGAGACCTTCTGAGCCACCCCGAGCTTGCCGATTCCGAGATTAGTTTGTACGATATAGACGAAGATCGCCTATCCGTTTCGCGAATTGTCGCGGAACGCGTCGCGGAAGCCGTCGGCGCGCGTCCCGTCATACAGGCTACCACCGATAGAAGAAGAGCTCTTGACGGTGCCGATTACGCGCTTTCAATGTTTCAAGTGGGAGGATATCGTCCCGCAACATATATCGATTTCGAAATACCAAAAAAATATGGTATTCGCCAAACTATTGGCGATACGCTCGGAATTGGCGGCATCATGCGCGCCCTTCGCTCCATTCCGGTATTATTGGACATCGTTCGCGACATGGAATCTCTATGTCCCCATGCGTTGCATTTCAACTACGTCAACCCTATGGTAATGAACTGCTGGGCCGTGAATCGCGCCAGCTCTATCAAAACCTACGGATTTTGTCATAGCGTTCCGCTCACATTGCGCGACATCGCCAATGATTTGGAAATTCCGGTAGAGGAAATTAACTACCGGGTGGCGGGGATAAATCACATGGCTTTTTATCTATTCCTCGAACGCGACGGAGAAGACCTCTATCCTCGTCTTCGCGAATTCGCCAAAAGCGATCGTTTCCCTCCGACCCGCGAGTATCGAGGTATGGTCGATCATGTTCGATACGAAATACTTCGCCGTTTTGGTTATTTTGTTACAGAGTCGAGCGAACATTTCAGCGAGTATGTCCCTTGGTTTATCAAATCCGGCCGCGACGACCTCATAAAAAAATTCTCTATCCCTCTTGATGAATATCTTCGTCGTTGTGAGGATCAAATAGCCGAATGGGAGACAATGCGAAGAAACCTCATCGATCGCGATCAACCCCTCACAGTTGAGCGAAGCGTAGAGTTCGGCCCCCAAATTATCCATAGCATCGAGACAAATAGTCGGCGAGAGATCTATAGCAATGTTCCCAACAAAAACATTATAGATAATTTGCAACCAGACCTTCCAGTTGAAGTTCCTTGTCAAGTAGACGCCAATGGCATTACACCCATCCATATCGGTGCCTTGCCGACCCAATTGGCGGCTCTGATGCAAACAAACATCAATACGCAAGCGCTGGTCGTAGAAGCGGCGTTGACCGGAAACCGAGATAGGGTATACCAAGCGGCCGCTTTGGACCCGCATACCGGCGCGGAACTTGATCTAGAAACGATATGGAAACTTGTCGATGAATTAATCGCGGCGCATGGAGCCATGATTCCGCCATTGCGGTAACAGGCGCGTAGAGACAAACGACTTATAGCTTCGGGGTATCGAGCGTCGATTTCGCCGATACTAAATGGGCGATTATTATTGCTTCATATATCGTAAAATGCGACAGTCATGCCGATAGTGAAAATAATGAGATTACCAGTATTGCTCATACTATTGCATAGCGTTATTTCAATCTCGCTATTTTCTCAAATTGACACATCGATCGATTCGATCGAACAGGTAGATCAAGACGCCAATATTGCCAACTGGCTGAGAATATCGACAAAAGACGGACTCGTGCAGATTCATTGGAGCGCTCCCGAAAATTATAGCGGAGAATATGGAATATGGAGGAATAACGCTTCATTTACCGCCAGAATTATCGAGAATAGTAACCCTATCGCTATAGAGCCCGCGTCGATAGGCATCTATACAGATGCGCCAGAAATATCCGATGTCTACTATTACGCGTTATTTCCCGTCGACCAACAGGGGATCCCGTATGTACGCTTTGCAATAGATCGCGCCGTTTCAAGCTCGCGAATCTATATTACAGAACGCGACATTGTAGTTCGCGAAAGCCTTCAGGTCAAAGATTTACGCACATTTCTTCGCGACGGCGACGTTCGATTAGATTTTACCACAACGCGTGCCGATCGCAACATAGCGATCTATCGCAGCGAAAACCCATTTGTAGACTCTGATCAGCTTTCCGAATCCTTTCTGGTCGCAACTATAGAGGGCGACTCCATGCAATTTTTCGACCGCCCGACATTTTCGGAGACGATCTACTACGCTTTGGTCGATCAGTTGCTTGTAGAGCAAAATAGTCCTTACATCGCGTTGATAAATGGCGAAAATACTCACAGCTACCCGTTATCAATTGCTCCCGCCAGAGGAAGATCGGCGTTGCGAACGCAAGACAATATAGGACAAGCCCGAGACGCAAACGTTCCATTTCTCCCGTCCGCGAGCGCCGAATTTGTAAGACAAAATTTGAATACGCAACTACGGGAGCTACCGCCCGCGGTAGCGGAAGACGGTCAAATAGACGCTACGAAGACCGCCGCCGGCGCCGAGCAGGTTGAACAATTTGTATATCGAGAAATAGTCTCATTAGAGGCCAGCCTGCCTATTGATGACACTCCAAGTCCTATTGCTACCGCCTATGGTTCGATCATTCTTCCTCCAGAGCAGAGGTCTTCGAACCAAATCGCTGGGGAATTTGATCGCGCCTTACGCGATATGATTCAGGCGACGCTCGCAATCGGCGCATGGAGGCAGGCCCAAGAGCGTCTTGGGGCGATGATTGACCAAGGAGGATTATCCCCGGAATTATCGGCGCGAACTCATTTTTATCGCGGTCAAGCGTTTTACTTTCTCTCTGACAGGGATAACGCATTATTGGATTTTTTGACCGCAATGGATTTCTATCGAGACGAAAGCAAACCATGGATAGACGATATTTTGGGCAATATATAGCGCAAGCGTGTCAAAAGCTTGTATCAGCCAGCGCCCGCGCGATTAATCGCGATATACCATTTTCTTCGTTGCGAACGCATTGTGTATCGCGTTGCCGCGCTCGCTAGCGGGGTAGCGCTATTGGCTATCTACTTGTATAGATTCCAGTATTATGAGATTTCTTTGGCGTGTTTTTTGTCTTATAGAGAGCCAACCGCAACGTCCCATCCCATTCTTCATTTGGATGTAGATTGATATTCCATCGCGGTATAAGCGTTACCTCTCCGCCCTTTTTCTCGCCATTGATCCATAGCTCATCGGCTTGCTCGCATGCAAGAGTTGCGCGCGAAGTTCTCTTCTTCGCAATTAAATCGACATGACTCACTTTTTGATGGCAGGTCGAATTGGCGGTGTAGGTTTGCGGGAGTGAAGAATTATTGTAGAGATAGGTTTCAAAGTCGTCGCTATTCGCTCCCGGCGAACAGTAGAGCGCGCTGCCAAATACAGTCTTTATCTTGTTGCTATTGGATAGATTTATTATACGGTAGCGTACCGTAATTGCGGAATCGCCAAAATTGAACTCCTTTTCTATAGATAGCGGATATTTTTTATTAATGGTGCAACGAACATTCAATGTAATGGCATGAGATTTGCGATTTATCTGTTTGACCTCGTATTGCCTATCATGGAGCGGGTGAATTGTTCTGAGATTGCCCCGATTCCAATCTTCAATCGTCGCGCTTTCGTCAAATAGCAGGTCTACAAATGCGTTTCCGGGCGGCCACGACTTTGTGTGTCTTTTTGAACCGGTCAGTCTATTTTTCGACGACACCGGCGCGGCGGCGATCCAGTTCCATGGAGATGGGAGGTAATCAATTTCAAATAGAACGCCGCCCCTTTTCTGAAGATAGCTACTGATATACCTACCCCGATAGAGACACTCTTCGATTCCATCCATATCGAAATCATAGAGAATTAGCGACGATATAAAGGTATCTTTTCCGCGAGCTATTTTTTCCGCCTGAATAAATGATTGATAGGCGGACTTTCTAGAAGCCGCTTGGTCTATCTCTTCCGATCGAGTATGTCGGTATGGCCATTGCGATTGTCCATACCAAATATGCTTTCTCCCCAATTGTCTTCGTTCCTTATCTCCATGCACCTGTTTGACCAACAATGATGAATAGTGCATCTTTGCGTAGAGGAGATCGCTCGCTCGAGATCGTTGTAAAGCGATGCGGGATAAATATCCGCTATTGACATGTCCCGATTGAAAATAGATTCTGCGTCGCGCGGTAAATTGTTGCAGGTAGTTATTGGGTAAAATATAATCAAAACGAGAGGAGCGACGAGTAAGGTATTGTAGAAATTGTATGGCGATATCGTGCTCTCCGTTTCCTATAATGGTTGCTACTCCATCATTCCCCGCGTCAAAAATCGCTCTATGATATAGTTGCCATATCGAGCGGCGTATATTGCCCTGTTCCCAATGCTTGATAGATCTGCTGAGCAAGGGAAAAACCGTTATCAACCGCCCCTCGTCTTCGGTAAGATGAGGATAGTAGCGACGAGTATGATGAAAGGCGCCCGCGGCTCTAAAGTATCGTTCATCTAAAAAGGTATAGCTTATCCCGCTGGAATAGAGCGTCGATGGATGAGAAGGCATCCAGTCGGATAATCCAAGCCATGCGCCATGGACGCGTTTATTAAATATATTGCGAATTACCGTATTGTTGTATTCTATTTGATGGACGCGATCGGAGCGCGGCAACAGCGGAAAGATAGGGTTATACATACCGCCGCCCAGTAGCTCAATTTGCTTGCGCTTAATTAGCTCAAGGATTACATCGATAAATTCGCGATGCCGCTTGTAACACCATTCCAGCAAATATCCCGAATAGTGGAGAGTCGATTTTATATGAGGGTATTTGTAGAGACACTTGATAAATGGCTTATAGTATCGCTGATACCGACGTTCTATCGCCTTATCGGGAAATCCATACGGTATTGTATTTGTGGTTCCAAAAATTATTCTCATTAGACCAATAGTCTAGTTTTCTTTTCGCGCCAATATGTGCGAATAGCCTATTTCCTTGAGCCGATGGCGATAATTGGTCAATTTCTCGGCGGAGATATTTTGCACAACAACACGATAGAGAGAACGCGAGCTATCGCTTTCAATAGTTGCGTTAATATTGTGTCTCACCAGGTTATTTCTCATCGCTTCCGCGTTGTCATATTGAGAAAACGACCCAAGCTGAATGCTCCAACGTTCCGGCGGCGCGTGCTCCACAATAGAGAGTGTGACATGCCCTATTCCTTTTTCCGCTATGCCTATGCTATTAGCAGCGGCCTGCGATAGATCGATCACGCGCCCCGCCACAAATGGACCTCGATCATTAATTCGGGCTTGTACCGCTTTATTGTTGGCGATATTGCGAACTTCTACGACGGTATTAAAAGGCAAAGTTTTATGCGCCGCCGTAAATTTACGACTATCAAATATCTCTCCATTGGCGGTCAACTTTCCTTGGAACTTCGCGCCATACCATGAAGCTATGCCGCTCATCGCATGCGTATGCTCATAACGAGGCAACGGCGGGCGAACACTATTGTCAACGCGCTGTTCGACAAGCGATTGCGTGTTATCGGCGCACAAGGTGTCTACGGAGAGACCGCCACATCCTCCCGCGGGCGGCGCGCTCGCATTTGATCTCGGAAGACTGGGAGCAAACATTGTTACTCGCTTTGATAAGCTCTTCGTCGACGGTGGTTCGATGGGGGCTTCATGTGTTGGCAGAAAGGTATCGAACGCAGGCGTTTCGGCTATAGCGGCATCTATTACTCCCGACAAGATCGCAACAATGATAAACGACAGGATTGGACGAATGGCGATCGAGCCAGTTGACGCAAAAGAGCGACGTCGACTCTGTGTTTTGCTTATATCCATAGTTTACAATCGGCATGCTATTGCCGAATATTAGACGGCAAGTCCAAAAAGCGTAAATATTTGTCGATGCTTTTTTGGCTATCAGCAAATGCATACTGCTCCGCGCCGAAAATGTATATCGCTGTGAGCCGATCGACCGCGCCGAAATGAGCGGATCGAGTTTTGCTATGTCTATTGCCCGCAAAGAGCGCGCTACCGTTGCCTACGCTACCGTCGTCTATATGAATGTTGCGATGATAAAAAGACCCATCGCGCAACAACCTGTTATTCCAGATCCCCGCATTTTCCAGAATATCATCTGGCCAATGCTCTGCAACGCCCAGGATATTATGTAGATGAAGACAAGAGATGGAGGCGGAGTCGGAGGATTGATCGCTACCATAACTGTTCCGATGGCAACCGAGCTCGTGAAGAACCATCCAAAAAAATTGGTCAATGGAACGCCAAAATAGCGCCCTTTGCGATGCCAGCGCCAATAGTTCCATCGCACCATTAAAGGATCGATGAATAGATCCCAAGCGGTCATTGCGCCCGCGCCTATCGCTATCGTCGCAAAAGGATTGGATACCCAAGATACCGACCAAGCAGCGGGAAGCATCATAGCCCAAGCGCCCGGCACAATTATGGGAATTTTTCCGATTTGAGGGCGCAATATCTTCGTATAGCTATATTTCCCAAAGGGAAACCCTGTTTGTACGCCAATATACTCCGCGCCCCATCCAATAGCGACGATTATTGCTATTCCCGCTAATGATAAGCCGATTCCCCATTCATTGCGCAACAGCAGGAATGAACATATGACCTGTAGCCATACGGAAAGCGAAAAGAATACGATTCTTTTTCTCGGCCCGCCAATTTTTTCCACAATCGGCAACGAAATTTGGGAACACATCCATATACCCAATATCACTATGACCCAGATAGGTAAATCGGCAAGGGAATCGAATATCGTATTGTTACGTATCATATGGTCGCCGGACGCGTTCTCTATTTCGGCGTCTGCGATTGCGTAGACATCTAAAATAGGCGGCGATAAATACAATCCAATTCACTGTAGACATCAAAAGAACATTTTCATACCACGCGCCCTGTTCATCCAAAAAGCGGAAAATTCGTTTTATTGGATTGCGTGAAAATAGATTGAACAAAACCATTTTGCCTTTTTCAGGTCGATCGCGCAGTATATTAAGCAACATCGAGTCGTATAATGAGTAGCGAGAGGGAGCGCTCGGCACATCGAATGGGTGGCCGTTGCGATTCAAAGAAGAGACAATAGCGTCGCTATCGCGTAAGATGCGAGCAAAAGCGAAGCCAGTAGAAGGTTTTACCATTCCGCCCTTTGTTCCAATATGCATAATGCGGTTGCCGCTATGTCGAGAGAATGGGTAGTCGGTCATCGGGATACATCCGTCTTCTTTTTCAATAATTCTATATTCGGTGATCTTGATATTTTTTTCGATATAGTTGCGAAGAACGCGTTCATAAAGTTCAAAAGGGAGCCTGCTTGGAGAGAAAATAGTATATTCTACCAGCGCTCGGTTCTCTGAAATAGGAAGAAGATAAACAAAACTGGTAGGAGGCTGCTGTGGAGCGCGAAAATCAAACATCGTTGCAGTATCGGGATCGAAATGGGAGCCATTGCCTTCGATTAACCATCCGACAAAATGTTGTAGGAGAAAATGGTAGTCATCTTCGACGTGACGAAATTCATGAGGATTAAATATACTGTCGAATACCCAAGAGCCTTTATAGTGGCTGCTATCGGTAATCACCTCGGCATAGCGCTCGCCATCGATTATCTCTTCCACCGTGGCAATTACGCGTGTTACTCGCGGATGGCGCTCAAACTTTGCCAAAAGCTCGCGGTAGAGGTCAATTCCATGGATCATATAATAGCGATAGGGATTCAATGGGATATGAAGATGTCTATGATGCGAGGCGATAGCGATACTATTCCAACAATGCGAGATAATATCGCTCAATGGCGGCGGCGATCTGTGCCAGAAACACCATGTTCGGTCGTTGGTTTGCTTTGTATCACGATCGATAAGCAAAATAGCGCCGTCGCTCTGTTGATTCGTTAATAAAGCATTGGTTAACAAAAGACCGGCCGCGCCGCCGCCGGCAATGATATAATCAAAATGATCTTTCACAGAATATTGATACTATGAAAGAAGTTCTGAAACATAGGATATAAGCTTTTTCTTCAGCTCCGGCACCGAAAGATCGCTACGAAATCCCGATGCGTAGCGATGTCCTCCTCCCCCAAAGCGCTCGGCAACACGGTGCACATCAAAACACTGCGGCGATCGTAGCCCCGCCGAACAACCGCGATCTCGTTCTCGAATAAACGCGGCGATAACGCATCCTTTTATCGAAGTGAGAAACTGATAGAGCATATTGCTATTGCCAATTTTCGCGCCAAGCTGGTTACGATCTTCGCGCGATTCCCATGTTATTATGAATTTGCCGCCGCAATGAGCGGTAATACGCTGTAAGTGACGACCCATAAGATGATAGGTAGGGAGGCTAAAGCCAGAGTAGAGCGCTTGATAGGCCATGTGAAATGACGCGCCCGCTTCATTAAGAGCGGCTAGCGATAAGAGGAGCGGGGTGGCTCCTAGTTCTATATGACGCAAAAATCCGGTGTCTCCCATAGTGGCGAGCAACAGCCATTCAGCTTCTTCCTTTGTTAATTGATCGGTTGCCTCTATGATTGATTGAACCAAAACCGCGCATGATGGCGCAGAGGGTTCTACAAAGCGAACATCCCCAAATGCGGTGGATCCTAGGTGGTGATCGATCACCGCGATTGGACGATTTGGGGCTATCTCGATTCCGCCGCGAGAAGGTTCGGAAAAATCCAAAACAACGATCGCGTCACATTCCTCGGGAAAAGCCGAGTCAAAACGATCCGAGAAATCGCATATTTCATGACGATCAAACGGGCCGCGATTGACGAGCGATGTTTTTTTGCCGTTACGACGAAGGTAGCTTGCTAAAGCCAAACAACATCCTATGCAGTCTATATCTGGATCTCGGTGCCCTATGATCGCGTAGCTAGAAAAGCGGCGAAAAAATTCAAGCAGATCGTTTGAAGGAGAAAGATACAAAGGCGTGATACCGATAAAGAGTCGCTAGCTGGCTGCAGTTGGGCAGTTGTCCGACTGCATAGTCGCGTTATTCGCTATAATGCCGATTGCACTCAAAAATAGTTTGGCTCAGGAGTCTTTTTTCTTCTTCAGGATCGGCCATCGATCGAAAAGTTTCGTGATGAGGATTGTCGGGAAGTTGCAACAGTAGTCGATCGAATTCTCCATTTTGGTAGAATACATGCATAGAGGGAGTGCCAAGCGAGTTGGTGTAGACCAGTTGTGCTAGGCGATTGCGCGATCTATTAAACCACTCAAATGGAAGGTAGCATTCGCTTCTTGTAAAATCAGGTTGCTTAAATACCACTTTATAACCTAAAGGATTTCGGAATACGGTTTCCAATCGTATTATTTCCACATTCCAATTGCCTTCGTCGCTCTGGGCAAATAGCGATTCTGATAACAAAACGAATCCCAGCGCGATAGCTAATAAGATAACAGTTCCTTTCTTAATCCATAGTACATTCATACGTATATATTATAGAGAAAATCTTATAGCCGCGCAAGCTTTTTATCGTAAACCGCCGCGCGATTTTGCCCGCGAAATATCTTTTTAAATGACTCCATCGTCCACATATCTTTGCGCGCGATTGTATTTATTAAATGATGCCGATCGCCATTCAAATAACTATTTGCCTTGATTCTAGCCGCGTATTTTGCTATTCTACTGAAATATGAAGAATAAGGGAACTCCTATTCGTCAAAGACAGGCTCGGAGTCTTATGGCATTGCGAAAAAGGACTATCGCCATAGGTTCGGGTAAAGGAGGAGTTGGCAAATCCACTATTACGCTTAATAGCGCGCTATTATGCGCAAAGCAGGGAATAAAAGTGGGGCTTATTGATATGGATCCTCTTTCTAATATCGCCGTTATTCTTGATATAGAATATTCCACAGATCAATATCACTCCGAAGAGTTGAGCGACCTCAATGTTTCGTTGGATAATTTTATCACCTCGCCCTTTAGTAATCTCGATATTATTTTTCCACGTCCAAAATTGGGGGGGGTACTTATCAATCAATTACGATCATTGCTATTTGGGCGATTTGTATTCGAGATGGAGTCGCGATACGATCTATTGCTGTTTGATCTTCCCGCCGGCATTCTTTACGATGAAAGCATCTCATTGTTGGCTCATGTATCGCGTTTAGTAGTGGTTGTCCAACCTGAACCTACCTCGCATGTGTCGGCAGGCGGATTTGTCCGCGCCGCATTGGAATTTGCGCCGCATTTAGAGATATTTTTTTGGCATAACAAATTTGAGTATATGCCGCAAAAAGCGTTCGCTCCGCAAGATGTTATAAAGAACTACAATAGATTTGTATTGGATAGAGAGTTGCGTATAGACAAAAAATTGGCGCAATGCTGTTCTAATCTTGTCTATATGCCAAGAGACGATTCGCTTGATCTTCTGCAACGTCACACCACATTGCTGGCCAGCGTATGGTATAAAATGTATGGCATTATCCAGTTGTTGCGAGAGATACTACCTCCCGCATTTCCCGATGAAGTATCTATCGGCAGTCGAACGCGGGAATTTATTCGCTACTTTATTGGGCATCGGGACTGGACGCATTCTAATCAATCATCCATGGAAAAAGATCTATTTGATTATCTCGAGTCTATTCGAGAGCATCGCCTCCTTGCCGACGAAGAGCGTCTCGATACGCGACAACGCGGGTGGGTAATGGACTACCTTCGCAAACTCGGCGATGATCGAGTCTACCGACATGTGTGCAATCTTGCCAAATTGGTAGGAGACGCTTTGCAGAGCAACGATAGGAGATTGGAACGTTCCTCGGCGAAACTATTTCTCAAGCGCGTTTCCGTTAATGTGGAAAAAGAAACGGTTCGGGTTTTGATATTGATTTCTAGAACAGTCGCATTGCAAGAATCCGAACAAAAGGCTATTCGCCATGCGACAGGAACGCTTCTCTTCTATCTTGCGATGCATAAACTGCTGTCCAATAATAAAATAAGTCAACGTTATAACGGACTAATTCCATGGCGAATTGGGCGATCCGGTCGGCATATCCGCGATAGAAACGCGCAGATTCGCTATCTTGTGCAAGGGGATACAGCATTTTATCGCCGATATCTAGCGCTTATTCGCCTGATGTTTCCATTGCTTGTTCGGCAGATTGCGGCATTGGTGCGGGCGTTCTCTCTTCAGCCCTTGATACTCTCGCAAAAGGATGGCAAGCCGCATCGCGCCGCTTATCTCAAGTTGTTGAGTCGCTATACCCATGATGCGATTAACGGCGGGTTAGGGGTGCTAATCGGCATTACGACCACTCCGGCGTTTAATGCGTTGCGGAGCGGTATCGGGCGGTTATTACGCATGGATTCCACGTCCGATGACAAGTAGCGATATTAATGCAGATCAATAAGGAAGACCTTCGGCATATTCCCAATTGGAATCTTATTGGCGGCAAGGATTCTCTTTTAGAGGGTTTCGCCGATACGCTCTCTCCGGGCGAAACTATTCTTGATTTATTGGAGGGATTTTATCTTGCCGCCCGACACAACGAGAACGGATCGGGAATACCGGGCGTTCTATCGCTTACCGATAGACGGCTATTTTTTATCCAAAACGGAGAGCGCGTCGGCTCTCCTGTGATAATCGATTTGCGCAATATCCTCTATGTTCAAGTAAAGCAGAGCGCTCGTTCAACGCGTATCGTGTTATCGATCGAGGGAGATCGGCGAGGGGGAGTATTTAGCGCTACGCGAATCGACCTACTGGTCGATCCATTTATCAAACTATTGCAGGAGCATGTGGACGAAGATAGTATCCAAATTGAACGCATCGAGACCAAACGAACAACCCAATCCTCCTCCGAAGAGCAGCTGGCCAATCTCAACTTTTTGCTTGTCAAAGCGCGATCTATAGCCGCTACTATCGCGGATTACAGGAATTTTCCCAATGAGCCTGCATTGCTGGGTAGACTTATCGAAGATATATTGTGCCTCGCTACCCTATGCCTCGAGACAAAAATGCCTATTCCAGATGAGAGCAAGCTTATTGTTGCGATGGTGTATTTCTGTCTCCGTCAGCAGATCCCGCAAAGTATGGATATAGCGCGCCGCATTCTATCGGTAAAATCGCTAACGCTTAGACTGCGACGCGAGATATTGCAACGTTGGGATATTGTCTACAACGAAATACGAAAAAGCAAAATGTTTGGCGGAAAGCAAGTATTTATTTCGCTTGATTTCCTTGCCAATTCAGATAAAAGAGCCAATAGACGCGATTTTGATACCGTCTCATCTTGCTTTTTTACATTCGCCCAGTTGATTATTAAAGCCTCCGGCGATGATAGTAGCTTGGAGCAGCGATCATTGGAGCATATTCGACTTTTGATCTATCGAGAGACAAATCGCAAGTCCACGTCGGAAAAACGTTTGCGCGATAAATCGCCCACAACGGTTCGGACCAGTATGGGCGATAGCGCCGAAACATTGGAACAGGTAATGGAGGAAATCGACGCGTTGATCGGGATGGACTCGATCAAAAAGCAAATACGCACCTTCGTCAATCTGGTTAAAATGCATAGCGAACGCAAACGACGAGGACTTCCTAACGCGCCTTTCTCTAAACATGCCGTCTTCTATGGCCCGCCCGGCACCGGAAAAACGACAATCGCGCGATTTCTGGGTCGCGTCTATCGGTGCATGGGGTTATTGAAAAAGGGGCATCTTATCGAAACCGATCGCGCGGGACTCGTTGCGGGGTATGTTGGACAGACCGCAATTCAAACCGATGAATTGATTCAGCAGGCTCTTGATGGCGTGCTCTTTATCGATGAGGCCTACACGCTAAGTCAGCGGCATGGAGAGAAAGATTTCGGGCAAGAGGCGATCGAGGTATTGCTCAAACGTATGGAGGACTATCGCGATCAATTGGTTGTGATAGTCGCAGGGTATCCCGACGAAATGAAGCAATTTATCGAAAGCAATCCGGGTCTTAAATCGCGATTTTCTCGCTATTTTTCATTTGATCACTATACTCCTGGCGATTTGCTCAAAATATTTCTCCTTTTTTCGAACGCGGGCTCGTTTCGATTAACCCCCGCCGCGCGCAAGAAATTGCGCGAGACGCTCCAAAACTCGTACGATCATCGAGATCGCTCATTTGGCAATGGACGCCATGTTCGCAATCTTTTCGAGCAGATTATAGAGCGGCAGGCCAACCGAATATCGCGCATCACGCCGCTGACTAACGAAATTCTCTGTTCGATCACCAAGCGCGACATTCCCGATCAAGAATATTCGACACAACCTCCCGACGGCTCCTCCTCATTTATCTAATGCATCGCCTAAATGGATACGCTAATAAATCGAGGCTGTTCAGAAGCTCATCAAGCCATTCAGAGAGTATGAGATTCCTGCGTAGCGGGATAGCGCGACTTCTTGCCGATAAAATAGTCTTATGATATAATAGCAGTAACTGCGACCGTCGTATAATGGTTATTACCCCAGCCTTCCAAGCTGGTGATGTGGGTTCGATTCCCATCGGTCGCTCTATAGTTGCCAATCCAGTTGCCAATCCTGCTACTATAGCAGCTATTCAAATTATATGAAATATTCATAATTTTTTACAATTTTCCGCGCATAGTTTGGTTACTATCTATATGAACCATCGCTATCGCCATAGATGTCGTATAGTACGCGCAACCAATCTTGCGCGCGCCGTAATGCTCGTCGTTTGCTTTGTAGCGCTTGTTGCCTCTTGCGCCGATAGCGCGTTTCCTCTATTGATAACAATAGACCCTCCCACATTGCCGAAAATATGGAGGCAAGCCTATCCCGACATACGCTATAGTTTACTCTGGCACGATCCCCTGGGAATAGAACGCAACGCCGAGTGGTCGACAGGCAATCCTATGCGCATCGCCATATCTCGCCAGCGCCAGACGCCGGTGATCCTCTTGCCGACGCCGGCAATATTCCCACCAATCGGCGCGATAGTACCCCTGCAACTTGAGCAAGACGATTCGGTGTCGCCGCAGTTGCGCTATGGCGCCGCCGCCCAGCTATTGCACCGACTCTACAAGCGACTCAACGGCTTCGCCTCGCTCAACATCGAACGTCTCCTTATCGAAATATGGACGCGCACCAGCCAGCGACCAACGGCGCTTGACGATGATCGGCTCGCCAAAAATCTCCTCCAAGGGACGATGACCGCTCGGGCAATCGCCTCTCGCGATCAATACCATATTATGCTCTCCTTGGAAGACGCCTCATTCAACGGCGTTTTTGGAGGATGGCTGCCGCTTGATCCATTTTCTCCGCTACCAAAGATATTCAATCAATCATTTATGGGGCATACGATAGACGATGCGGCAGAGGCAAGCGTAGATTTTGGCATGCTACAGACGGGAACGCATCGTTACTTTAACCCTGCCATCGATAGGTTGCTGCTTATCGAAGTCGCCGACGACGGCAATTGGAGCGCCGCCGGTTTCTCTCGCGAATCGAGACATGTCCGCTAGCGATTACCGCCTCCGACCGCGACGCCTCCGCGCGCCTGCGCTTATCTGGGCGCTCGCGCTATTGAGTATCGCCCGCCATGCGACGAAATTTTTGATTTTTGCGATAGAGCTCCTCATAACTCCCCGTATCGACGATTTTTCCGGAGGAAATCATGTAGATAGCGTCACATTCCCGAAGAGTGGCGATGCGATGCGCGATAATAATCAATGTTTTGCGATGGCTCAATGTATGAATCGCATCCATAATAGCGATTTCCGTAATTACGTCGAGCGAACTGGTGGCCTCGTCGAATATCAAGACCTTGGATTCCGAATAGAGCGCCCTCGCGATACCGATACGCTGACGCTGTCCGCCGCTAATCTGCACGCCCCGATCGCCAATAATGGTATCGTATTGCATTGGCAGGTCATTTTCGATGAAGTCCGTAAGATGCGCCATACCCAAACTGTTGCGCGCCCTGTCAAAATTGATCATTTCATCGGGAAGTCCCAACGCCACATTGCGAACAATCGTATCGTCCTTCAAATAAATATCCTGCGGAACATAGCTAATATTTCGTTGCCATTTCGCCATATTATCGCTATCGATCTCAACGCCGTCTATTCGTATCGCTCCGTCATTTATCTCCAGCAATCCCAGGATAATATCGCCCAGTGTCGTTTTGCCGCTACCCGTAGAGCCGATAAATCCTACGGTGGTATTGGCGGTAATAGAGAGCGAAATCCCGTCTATAGCGGCGAATTTGCTTTTTGGATAGCGGAACGAGATACGATCCAGCTCGATGCTCCGCTCAAAGGGCAAAATATCTTGCGACTCGTTCTCTCGCGGCTCGCTTGTCTGGTCGATATACCGAAAAACCTCGTCTACCGCCGCCCGATTTCCCCGCATTGTGGTAAATGCGATAAACATAAAGTTAAATGCGCCGCGCAGACGAAAGGCGGTATAGGCGTAAATGCCCAAAATAGGCACCACTTCGGCGAACGAGTCGGAGGCCAGAACGGTTATAATAAACACCATCAACATCCCGCCGATAAGCGCGATCTCCTGAATCATCGCCGGAATAAGATGAAGCGTATCGAGCAATGTATATGTTCGTTCGGCATCTTTCGCCTTTTTCTTGTGCTCCGATACGACATACCCCTCGCGTTGCGGCACTTTGATCTCTTTAATCCCTTGCGTCGCCTCAAGCACCAGCTTATGCCGGCTCGAATCGTTAGCAAATCGCTCGGAGCCAATCTGCGTGATCCTCCCCCGAATAAATAGATCGATCATAAGCCTGCTCCCTCCCACGATCAGACCCGTTCCTATAGCTATCGGCGCGTTGACAAACAGAAGAAGCAACACAAGAATAACGATCACAAGGGAATAGCGGATAAAATTCATGCTCTCCAACAGGCATTTTTCTATCATTCGCCGCGTCTCTTCAATCGTATTCTTGGTCAAAATAGCGGCGTTATTGGAGAGAAAAAACGAGTAGGGTTGCCTAAGATAGATATTGAGCAGTCGATTTTCCAGCGAAAAATTGCTATTGTTGATAAAACGCAACAGCTGTCTGGCATAGAGCGTAATCACCAGATTGCGTACCACAACCATCGCCAGCACCGCCAATCCGGTCAGCGCGATAAACGCTCGGCTAGAAGAAAATCCAAACAGCGAATAGACAATCCGTAGATAGGGGTTGGTCTCAATAATTGACGGGTTCATCACAATAGCGAGAAATGGCGCGATGCTCCCTATGCTAGAGAGTTCAATCAATCCCACAAAAAGCGAGCCTGCGGTCAATATAAAAAATCGCCTGCGTTGCGCGGGCGTCAGCAACGACAATATCTTTCGTATCGAGCGCCAAAAGGGTTGCGATTGTGTGCGATTAGATTTCAACATATCGAAGGGAACTGCCGCCACTATACCGCTATTTTCCTGTGAATGCAAGATGCGGCAAGAGAAAAGAATATAAGAGAGGGGGGATGCGACCACATAAAGCGACGCCGACCGAGTATTGGCGAGCGCTACCGATAGCTGCCGCCGTTCTGTTTACGTTGCCTCCCCCCTGCCTCCAGCCAGCTTTTCCGTATCCGCTTTATCTGTTTCGCTCGCGCTCCACAGGCGGATACGGGCAGGCTTACGGGCACCCCCCTCTGCGGGCGGCATTCCCGCGTCTGTTTTTGGAGCGCCGAATTGCGAGGCCCGCAACGCCCAAACCCGCCTTATCAGGTATTTTCCGTTTGCGCCATAGCATTGCCGGCCGCGGCGCTGCCTTATCCACGCTAAACGTTACCCCCCGCGGACCAGAACGTTATCCGTGCGGACCGGCGAGGTCGTGGCTAATATCCCGCGAATAATGGGAGTGTCTGGCGGCGCCATAGGCTTCTTCGGGATTGATAAAGCTTGGCGAATCGCAGATCAGATCGATATTATCCAGCCAGCTACATCCCGATTGCAATCTCTGAGGCGGTTCGATAGTATCGAAAAATTGGTCGGGAACAATCCCCGGCACCATGACGCTAAAAAGCTTTCGAGCCCGCCGCGCGATTTCAGGTTTGCCTATACGTCCTCGTTCGCCCCAGGTTATTGGCGATAGTCCGGTAATAATATCGTCTGGATGGTCTTTATCAAAATAGGCAATATCGATATCGGCGTCGAACAGATATTTCATTAACGTCGCTTCGGTAAGCATAGCGACATCTTCTCGATTGGTTGAGTAGGAATAGTCGTGAACAGAGGTATCTTCGCCAAACCAGTCGCCAAATTGTTCGGCATTCCATGCTCTATCGGGCGTGGTTGACGGACGCCCAAGGTAGCGAATTTGAGCGTATCTATGGACATTTTCATCGGTAAGATAGTACTCTTCGGGCGAAGCGTCGCGGCGATAGCCAAAATTTCTGGACACGCGATCGCTCAAAGCGATTAGCTCAACAGGAGCGCATGTCGGGCAACTATTGGCGGATATAGTTTGAAACGTATAATAATCATTAGCATGCGCTAATTCATGAAACAATAGCCGCGCGGTATATCGTATAACATCTTGAAGATCGCGATTCTCAAGAGACAACGAATAGAGGTATTGATTTTCGTCATCGACATAACGCCATGTTCCTTGTATCATGAGGTCTCTGCCATAATTGCTTCGGAAGTCGGAGGTTTGATCAACGGTATCATTCTCCTCCTCAGTTAAGGCAAGCAACAGCGGGTCAATATAGATAGAGCTGCTAGCGGGAAGATAATGCGAGGGTCTTATATCATAACTAATAACAAGCGCGGTAATCGATCGGCTCATATTGAGAACCGCTCTAATAGTATCTGGCGTCATAGCGCGCAATATTTGTTCAAAACGTTCGCCCATCCAACGATGCGACACAACTACTCTATTCATTATGTCCTCGATGGCAGGCGAGGAAGTATCTAAACCAATAAATGGGAGCCGTTGCAACGTACATATTCGCGATCTGCTTTCGACGCACGAGATCAATACATTTCTATAGGGATTAGAAGAGACATTGCGATAGACAAAATAAGAGCCCTCTTCTATTTCAGCTGTATTTGCAGAATCATCGTCATCAATGTTGTTGATGCCATTGGATGGATTCTGGCCGTCCATGGTATCGGAACCATCAATGTTGCCGCCATTGGGCGAAGCCTGGCCGTTCAGGGTATCGGAAAGGTCTTGCAATAAGTCGCATGCGCCAAATAAAAGCAATATAAGAATTGCGACGATACCAATAAATGTAAGTTTCATATTGTTACTATAATATCCATGTATAATATATCCATGTATATTTTTCTCAGTCAAAATAGCCACGAGCAATTCTGTGGCGGTTATTGTGCAAATAGTATGTCGCTTTCTCTATAATGACTATCAGTCTCCGTTGACCCGGGAGCAATGTTTGGTCGCAAATAATGGGTGTTCCATCAAGCAATGTTTTGGGAAGATGGTCGCAAGTTGCTTTTCTGGTATGGTCAGGGTAGCGCGAGTAACGAAGCGCGGGCGTCTGCGAGGAATCGCCAAAATCCCACACATTCTTGGTTACGCGAGGCGCGGTCTCGATGTTCCAGAATTCGCCGGCATTATCTGCGGTCAAGCTCTCTGCCCCGCCGCTTATTGGGGCAGTGCTGGAAAATCCCCTTGTTTCTTCTTCGGCGATATCGCCAAAACCATAGCTATCATATACGCTTCCTTCCGCTCCGAAATCCGTAACAGTGATCAATCCTATCAATTCTCCGACGGAGTCGGAACCGCCTTCGCCATATCCGTTTCCTAGAGAGTAGCTAGCTCCGACTAGGCCGGTATGCTTACCGATAAGCCCTCCGACAATGTCGTCGCCCCTATCGCCTCCGGACGAGTCGCCGCCGTATATATCGCCGGTTGCATAGACAGCGGTTACATACCCGCCGTTATGCCCGATTAGACCACCCGCCATATCATTATTTCCATTGCCGCCATGGACATTTCCGGTCGCGTAGCTGGTTCGGATAAACGAAGTATGTGGAGGGATCGTGAGATTGCCGCCGATCAATCCTCCGGCGCTATCCGAGTCGCCGTTCCCGCCGGTTACCTCTCCCGTGGCGTAGCTATCAAAGATCCGTCCGTTGAGGCTGTGGCCTGCCAATCCTCCGGCGTAATCATTGTCGCCATCTCCGCCGGTAACAGAGACTGCGGCGTTGCTTGTGTAGATACCCCCGTATGAGCGAATCGCGCCGACCAGTCCACCGACGCTATCATTGTTTCCAGATCCCCCATGCGCGGCGCCTTCGGCATAGCTGGAAAGTATCTTGCTAAAATTTGCGCTGCGACCCGCCAGTCCGCCGATCTCGTCGTTATCTCCGGATCCGCCAGCGAACAATCCGGAGGCATGCGAGTGGCTGATCGTTCCATTATGAAGGCCTACGAGCGCGCCGACAAAGTTGTTTCCGTTATCGCTACCGTAGACGCGGGCGTTTGTTATTCCGAGGTTGCGGATAACGGAATATTTTCCGGTGGCTCCGAATAGCCCGACTTCGCCGTTGGCGCGGATATAGAGTCCATCGATAATAAAGCCGTTGCCTTCAAAGGTAGGCGATTCGTTGCCTGCAACGACGCCGCCGAACGCTGTGCCGTCTGTCGCGCAACTATATCGATGATCGTCGTCGTATTGGCCAAAGCATCCTCCTATCGGTTGCCATCCAGGATTGGTCTCCGACGCGTTGGGAAGCCATTCGGTATTGACGGTATTGTCTTCATAGCTCGAAGGATTGCCAAAATAGAGGTCGCGCGTTAGTTCGTAGCCAAAGCATCCAGATGCGGGGCACCCGCTGTCGTCGCCTTGATCATCTTCGTCTGTCATATAGCTGGTCGCCAAAAGATTGCGGCGAATATTATCGAGCGCGTTAAGATTGTGAATATCGATGAGTCCGTCGCCATCGCTATCGGCCAAGGGCATGACTTCGTCCGCAGTGTCGGAACTCGAGCTTTGTCCGGTTTCGTTTATCGCCGATATGGTGTAGGTGTACGAGATACCGTTAACAAGGCTGGTGTCGTTATAGCTATCGCTAGTGGTATTGGCGGGACTGTCGATCTCGAATACGACATGCCCTGCGGTGTCGGCAGTCGAGCGATAGATCTTATAGCCGGTAGCGCCTTCTACGCTATCCCACGTCAGCGACGCGCCGCCATTGGTAGGAACGATGCTGAAGTTTGACGGAGCGCTGAGAGGCGGGACGTTTGCCGATTCCGAACCTTCATTGATAGGAAAGTTGGCGCTGTTTGCAGAACATGCGACCAGCAAAATTACTGATAGATAGACAATGAATGGAGCGAATAGCGCCGCGTTACGGGAAATGGCGAGATTGACCGATGTCCGACGCGCTCTCGCTTTGCGATTGCGTCGGAACAATCCATAAAATATAATACGCATATAGGACAATATAGACAATATTTGGCGCAATGTCAACAGCTAGCGATTACGGTAGAAAGAGGCGCAATATTATAGAGAGTAATGCTTATCGACCGAAAACGGCGGATCGGCTAGGAATAGAAAATTGTGTCCGCATGTAAGCGGTCCTTATAAGTCAAGGTTCATACTGGGAGCATTTGTTGGCGCAAAGCTGTCCATTACTTCCTTTGGCAAATGATAGGCGTATTCATTGACCATAGGCGCTTATGGCGACGAAATTGGGCGTTGCGGGCCTTTTGCGGGGCGTTTTGGATGAGAGGGGAGGGGGTGCCCGCAGAGGGGGTAGCGCAATAGCGCCAGCTTCCGCTAGGGCGCAGCGTGAGCGGAGCCCGGTAAAGCGGGGGCGTTCCGCGACTAGCTATTGCTAGGAGCGGAGGCGCTATGGAGCGAGGGGGAGACTTCCCCCCTTGCTGTAACCGATTGGTGTCGCTGAGAGCGATTTAGGAGTCTTTGCGTTGTCGGGCTATTTTTGGTATGATTTAGGGCGATGGTCATATAGGTAGGAGAAAGGGGGCGATGGTATGCGAAGCGGTGTTGTGATTTTGTTTGCGTTGTTTGCGGGGAGCGTTTTTGCCGGAGGCGGCGCGGAGGAGCGGGTGGCGGACGAGGCGCGGGAGGGCGGCGAGTCTGTCTATCGAGCGGGGGAGATTACATTTGTCTATCGCGGCGAGGCGGATAATGTTACGCTTGCGGGGGTGTTTAGCGGGTGGGACCCGGAGAGCGAGGAATATGCTATGGAGCGGATGGACGATGGGAGTTTTGAGATTACGCTGTTCCTTCCCGCCGGAGAGTATCAATACAAATATGTGATTGATGGCGTCTGGATATCTCCCGTCGATATTCCTCAGTTGGTCGAGCCTATTCCTACCGGCGACGCCGATGATGGCTTTGGCGGACGCAATTCGGTTATCGTGGCGCATCCTGCCGAAAATCCGCAAGGCGCGGGCGCTATTGGGAGCGAGGGCGGCGAGCGAGACGTGAAGCGGTTGCCCGGAGCGATGATAGCGCCGAGGAGACTTCAAACGCAGCGTCCCTACATCTACGCGCGGGTCAACGAGGATATTCCCGCCGTCGCTCCCGTTGCCCCGGAAGAGCTTCCCGACTTTTCGTGGGATAACGCTATTGTCTATTTTGTTATGACTGACCGATTTTACAACGGCAACCCCGATAATGATAGTAGCTATGGGCGTTCTCGTTCGGGCGTAAGCGATATCGCGACATTTCATGGCGGCGATTTGGCGGGTCTTGCCGAAAAGCTTGAAGAGGGCTATTTTACCGAGCTGGGGATTAACGCTATTTGGATAACTTCTCCGTTAGAGCAGATCCATGGATGGGTGGCTGGATCGCGAGGGGCGTTTCCTCACTATGGGTATCACGGCTATTATCATCTGGACTGGACTGAGTTGGACGCCAATATGGGAACGGAGGATGATCTTCGCCGATTGATGGATGGCGCTCGGCAACGCGGTATACAGATTGTTTTTGATGTGGTGATCAACCATACGGGGTACAATACCGTCGCCGATAGCGTAGAGTTTGGCTTTGGGGCATGGAAGGGCGTCCCGCTATCGGTTGATTGGCGGCCTGGCGAGGGCGAGACATGGCTCAGTGTTCACGATTATATCGATTACGGGTCGCTTCGTAGCGAGGAGGGCTGGAGTCGCTGGTGGGGAGCGGATTGGGTTCGCGCCGGCGTTGCGGGGTACGATCCGGGGGGCGATGATGATTACCGGCAGTCGCTCTTTTTCTTGCCCGATATTAAGACCGAGTCGACCACAGCGGTTCTTTTGCCTCCAATACTGGCAACAAAGCGAGAACGGGGACAGAGCGGGGCGCGGGAGTATCCCAATTTTGTTCCGCGCGATTATTTGATCACATGGTTGAGCGATTGGGTCGAGGAGTATGGCATTGACGGATTTCGCGCCGATACGGCGAAACATGTGGAGCTTGAAACATGGCGGGAGCTCAAAAACAGCGCCTCCAAGGCCTATGCGCGATATCATAGCGCTGTCGGGACTCCTGCCGAAAAGCGGAAGCCTTTTTGGATGACCGGCGAAGTTTTTGGGCATGGGGTTGAAAAAAACGACTATTTTCTCTACGGGTTCGATTCTCTTATCAATTTCCGTTTTCAGCGCGATGTTCGGCGGGTATTGAGCCCTAATGAAAAGTATGTTGAGATTGATCGCCTCTATCGTCAATATGCCGAGGCAATTAATGGGGATAGCCAGTTTAGCGCGCTTTCGTATTTATCGAGCCACGATACCGCGCTTATGATCGATCTTCTTCGCGGCAATCTCGAGCGCTATTACGAGGCGCTGGCTATTTTTTATCTTCTTCCCGGGCCTATACAGATATTCTATGGGGACGAGATCGCTCGACGGGGCATCGTTGTCGAGGCCGATCCGACTCAAGGAACGCGAAGCGATATGCCTTGGGGAGCGGGGGATGACAAGGCGATGCGCTTGAGCAAGAAAATTCTCTCTTTTCGACGGGATAACATCGCGGTTGCCGCGGGGAGCCATCATCATATCGCCTCTACCGAGGATTCGCTTGTGTTCTCGCGGCGCTACTTCGATCTCAACCGCGCGGCAATAGCTATGACCGCGCGTCCCAATCAGCGGGTGGATATCGCTGTTGCCGCGTTATTGGGCGACGGACAAAACGGCGGAGGCGATGCGGCAGGCGATGCGGGGAAGAGCGATTCATCGATCGATATAGCGCTCTACGCCGGCGAAATTGTCGAGCGCGGCGAGGGTGTTATCGCGGCGCGGAGCGATGCCGACGGGTTGCTGTTGTTTACCTATTAGGAGGTTATTCCCGCGATGTTCTTCGCGGGAGCATGACCCATTGTATGCGACGGCGAGCCAATGCCTATGTCCAATTGTCTGCGCGTCGCTGAATATTGCGCGCAACTAGTTGAAATACTATTTTATCTATGATATAGTCTTTTCTATGTCTAGAAAATGTATACTTGCGAATAAAGGACCTCTTAGTGGCAATAGGGTTTCTCATGCCAATAACAAAACTCGACGCAAACAGTTGCCGAATCTTCGCCATAATACTATTTATGTTCCGGAGCTAAAGCGATCGGTGCGTATTCGCATCTCAACAAGCGCGCTTCGAACGATTAGCAAAATTGGGCTTACCGCCTTTTTGCGTAAACGCAATCTTCGTCTTGCTGATATAACGTGATGGCGAATTTTGATGGCGAATTTCGCAATTGGATGATTGCAATACAGACGCCCTTGTTATTAGCGGTTATCGCGTTGATGTCGACGGCCTCGCTTGCGGCGCAACGCGGGGATTGGCAACAAAGCGATGATTACGATAGCGCCGGCAATCCCAGAGATTCTGGCGCGTCTCTTACCATAGCCGCTTCTATTGCGCCGATGCAGTATCTTATCGATCGCATCGGAGGCGGGCATATTGTGAGCTCATCGATCATTCCGCCAGGGGGCGATCCGCATACCTTCCGCGTTTCCCCAAGCAGCCTCTCATTGCTGAATGACGCGGACGCTCTGTTTGTTATCGGCGGGCTCGAGATTGAGCGGCATGTTGCCGAGAGAATTGCGGCGGGGCAATATTCCTTGCCTATTTTCTACTTCGACGAGTCGCTTGCTTATACCGAGGGGTTGGGGTATGATGATTATGACGATGATCATGACCATGACGATGACTATGAGCATGATTACGACGATGATCATGACCATGACGATGACTATGAGCATGATTATGACGATGATCATGACCATGACGACGAGCATGGGCACGATCATAGCGCCTCATATGATCCCCATATCTGGATGAGTCCATCGCTTACTCGGCGGGTGGCGGACGATATGCTTGCGCGTATTATCAAATTGTCTCCCGATCGCGAGTCTCTGTGGAGGGAGGGGCATAGAGAGCTAATCGACGACATAGAGAAAATCGACAATGATCTGCGGGCGTTGCTTCGCAACCGATCAAATCGCAGGTTCTATGTTGTTCATCCGGCATTTGGGCTATTTGCGAAGGATTACGGCCTTATTCAAATTTCATTGGAAGAGGATGGCCATGATCCCAGTTCCGCAAGTCTCGCTCGTCTTATCGCGCAGGCTCGAGCCGATCGGGTCGCTGTAATTATCGACGAGACTCAATATCCCTCTCGCGGCGCGACGCTTATGGCCGACGCTATCGGCGCGTCGATCGAATCGGTCAATCCGCTCGCCTATGACCTCTTTGCTACATGGAAACGACTCGGCAAGATCATATCGGAAAACTAAATAGCGTTGCATCATAGTCGCCAATTAGCGGCGGAGTTTCATCGCGTCGACTTCGCTTTTGCCGCTGATTATGTGTTGCATGACGTGGAGTTTGACATTATGGAAGGGGAGTATGTTACGGTTATAGGACCGAACGGCGGCGGAAAGAGCACATTGGCAAAGCTATTGCTTGGTCTATTGGCGCCGACTCGAGGCAGTGTTTCGCTCTATGGCGGAGATCCAATCAAAATGCGCCGGCGTGTTGGATATGTTCCTCAATATCAGCGCTTCGATCCGCTTTTTCCCATTACGACCATCGATGTTGTAGCGATGGGTCTTCTCAATAGCGTCTCCGTTTGGAGACGCGCTCTTCGGCGCGAGAAAGCGCTCGACGCGCTTGGCAAAGTGGGGCTTGCCGACCGCGCGTTCGATCTATTTAGCGACCTGTCATACGGGCAACGCCAACTGGTGTATATCGCTCGCGCGTTGGTTTTCGATCCAGATATGCTTATTTTAGATGAGCCAACCGCCAGTCTCGATCGCTCTCGAGAAGAGCGACTCGGCTCTATATTGGATAGTTTTCGTCCTAGCGTAACCATCATTCTTATTACCCATGATCTTGTTTTTGCCCTTGCCAACACCGATCGAGTGCTGTGTGTCAATGGCACCGTCGATACACATCCTACGCAACTACTTACTCCGGAACTGCTTACCAGTCTTTATGGCGGAAGGAAACGTCTAGTGCGACACGATTTGCATAGTGATTAGTTATGTAACGACGAGTAAGATGGCGTTCTATAGCATAGGCCGATGATCGAATTTTTGAGGTTGTTGGCGAGTAGCGACATTTCATTTTTGCGGTATGCATTGCTGGCGGGTTTGCTGACTGGCGTTCCACTTGCTATCATCGGTTCCTATATTACGATCGGCCGCATCTCCTATCTCGCGGGATCCATAGCGCATGCCTCGATGTTTGGCGTAGGCATCGCCCTTTTTACCAGACATTACTTTGGCTGGACATGGATGACGCCGACGTTGGGGGGGCTTATTTCTAGCATTCCCTTTGCCGCCATTATTGCTGTGTCGCATTTCTACGTTCGCGAGCGCGAAGAGACGTTAATTAGCGCGGTCTGGGTGCTGGGTATGGCAGGCGGTTTATTGCTTATCGCAAGCACCCCGGGGTATCACGATCCATTCGCCTACCTATTCGGAGATATTTTGTTGCTTACCTTCGATGATCTTGTTACCATAGCGTTATTGGGGTTGTTCTTATGCGCTGTTTTCGTATTTGGGCGCCATTGGTTCGACGCAGTGATGTTTGATCGAGAATTTAGCGAGACGCGGGGCGTACATAGCTTTCTTATCTATATTATTTTCCTGCAAATATGCGCCATCACTATCGTTCTTATGATCAAAACGATTGGCATCATTATGATTGTGGCGCTTATGGCGTTGCCGTCGGCTATCGGCGCTATGTTCGCGCGTCATATCTGGCAAGCGGCGCTTATCGCGGCGGGCGTTATCGCAGGTGTTAACACGCTCGGCCTACTGGTAGGGTTTGTCCTTGATCTTCCTCCCGGGCTTGTTTCAATAATGATTGTCGGCTTCATCTATCTTGTTTCGATGCTTATAAAGCGATTTGCTCGCCGCGGATCGACATGATCGCGGTATTGCTCTCTGGAGGCGTCGATAGTTCGGTATCGCTGTGCGAACTTCAAAAGAGCGGATACAGCGATATTATGGCGTTCTATATAAAAGTATGGCTAGAGGGCGACGGCGCGTTGCTTGGCGACTGCCCGTGGCAGGAGGACCTATCATATGCGAGGTCTGTCTGCAAACGTCGCGGCGTTCCTCTTGAGGTGATGTCGTTGCAGCGGGAATATAACGAACGCGTAGTGGGCTATACTATCGACGAGCTTCGTAGCGGACGCACTCCCAGCCCCGATTTGCTGTGCAATGAGAAGATCAAATTTGGATTGGCGTTAGAACGCATAGGGCCATCTGCGGATCTCGTCGCTAGCGGGCATTATGCCATTATTGAGCGTCGCGAAAACGCTCCCGTTCGGCTTCTTCGAGCTGTCGATCCCATAAAGGATCAAACCTATTTTTTAGCTCGGCTTACCCAAGCGCAGTTGCGCCGACTCTCTTTTCCCATAGGAGGTTATGAAAAGCGAAGAGTGCGCGAATTGGCCTGTCGATATGGGCTGTTGACTATGAATCGAGCCGACAGTCAAGGAATTTGTTTTCTGGGGACCATTCGGTATAGAGATTTTGTGCGTCGCTATCTTGGCGTTTCGCGCGGCGAAATTGTCGAGCGCGAGAGCGGAAAAATACTGGGCGAACATAACGGGTACTGGTTTTACACAATTGGTCAGCGAAGCGGTTTGGGGTTGGGCAACGGGCCATGGTATGTTTCGGGAAAAGATACGCGAGAGAATATTGTCTATGTAAGCCACTCGAATGCCCAGAGAGCCTACGGCGGGCTCGCCGCGCGCGATCTTCATTGGATTGAAGGCGCCGCGCCCTCCGAAAAGACGCTATCCCAAGGTCTATCGGTAAAGTTGCGACATGGTCCCGAGCTTATAAAATGCTCGGCGCGGTTTGTCGAATACGATAAGCTCTCTGTTACGCTACAACGGCCTGATCAGGGAATCGCGCCGGGGCAGTTTGCCGTTTTCTACGCCGATCGCATTTGCCTTGGTAGCGGCGCAATTGCCTGAACCCCTATGGTTCGGCATTCGCATACAAAAATGTATACTATTACAACATTATTGCGCGTTTTTATGAGATATAGATCGACAGGGAATGATGCCGCGCGTTTATCACATAGAGGGTTGCGTCGGTATGCTCGCCGATCTGCGCGAAGAAAATATTCTTTGTATGACACTAGCTTGGCGCGTATTATGCTAATTCAATAATATGACAGTAGAAGCACTCGAACTCGCGTTGACTATGATTTGGCTTATTCTCTCGACTATGGTGGTGTTTTTTATGCATGCCGGTTTTACGATGCTAGAAGCCGGACTGACGAGGGCAAAGAATACCGGCAATATCATTATGAAAAATTTAATGAATTTGACGATGGGAATATTGGCCTATTGGATTGTGGGATGGGCGTTGATGTATGGCCGTTCGATATTGGGAGGCATAATAGGAACCAATGGATTTTTTCTTTTCTACACGCCCGAGGCGCTTGCCGACTATGGAGTCGATCAAATGAACCTTCTCTATCGCGATTGGATGTTTCAAGCGGTATTCGCGGCTACATCGGCGACCATTGTATCTGGCGCGATGGCCGAACGCACCAATTTTGTCGCGTATCTTATTTTTAGCTTTGTTATTACCGCGGTAATCTATCCTATTCCGGGACACTGGATATGGGGCGGCGGATGGCTTGCTCGCCTTGGCTTCCACGATTTCGCCGGAAGCTCTGTGGTGCATTCGCTGGGAGGGTGGACGGCGCTTGTTGGCGCATGGATGCTTGGCGCTCGCGAGGGCAAGTATATCCGCTCAAAGAATGGGGTGGTCGTCAGAGCAATCCCCGGCCATAGTATGCCGTTGGCGGCGCTTGGTATTTTGATTCTGTGGTTTGGGTGGTACGGATTTAACGCTGGGAGCCTCCTTTCGGGAGTCGAGAACGCCATCGCGCATATCGCTGTTACCACAACGCTTTCTGGATCGAGCGCTACTCTTGCCGCAATGGCCGTATCGTGGGTGATGTTTCGCAAGCCGGATCCCAGTATGGCGATGAACGGAGCGCTCGCGGGGTTGGTTTCTATTACGGCAGGTTGTTATGCCGTTTCGCCGATCTCCGCGATAGTCATTGGTAGCATTGGAGGCGTTATTGTGGTATTGGGCGTCGAAATATTGGACAAAAAACTGCATATCGACGATCCTGTCGGCGCGATTTCGGTGCATGGAATTTGCGGCGCTTGGGGTACATTGGCGGTTGGATTCTTTGCGGAGGGCGCCAATAACTCTGGAATATATGGACTATTTGCCGGCGGAGGCTTTCAACAACTCGGTGTTCAACTATTGGGAGTCGTATCGATTTTTATATGGGCGGCGGCGATGTCATTTCTGTTATTTGGCGCGCTAAAATGGCGAAAAATGCTTAGGGTGGAGAGTAAAGAAGAGCTGTTGGGACTTGACATTAGCGAACATGGCGTCGAAGCCTATCCCAGTTTTCAGATATTCACCAACATGTAGCGACAATTATATGAGCGTACCATCCGATGCATGAGGATCAAATACCTATCGGCAGGCATTCCGCCAATTTTTTGGTATCTAAAGATTATTTTTACACATTCCTTATCATAGGCGCCTATCTCGCTATTCAATTTATTTCTGCGCTTATCATCTCTTTTACGCTGGGATCCTATGGCGACAAAGATTCGTTCTCTATCGCGGAAGGAGTTATAACTATCGCGCAGCATATTTGTGTCATCGTTGGAGGATTTGCGATTATGGCGCGTATGGAGCCTATACGTTTTGGCTATCGATATGGGCGCGCGCGATCGCTTATCATTGTGGGCGTTATATTTGTCGTTCTTAACATGATAGGCGGAATAGGGGCTATTATAGAAAGCGACCGTTCCTATCCTTTGGGACTGGTTGTGTTGCAACAGGCGAATTTGGGTTTTGCGGGGATAGGCGAGGAGGTGGTATTTCGAGGTTTGGCGCTGAGATGGTTGCTTATTAAATCCAAAGATAGTTATAGGGACGTTCTGCGCGCTTCGCTCTATGTGTCGGTATTATTTGGCTCCGCGCACCTGCTCAATCTTGGATCGGGAAACACGACTGGGATAGTCGCGCAGGTATGCTACGCAACAATATTTGGTATGGTATTCTCCTATTATTTTGCGTTATCAAAGCGTGATTTGTTGTTGCCTATGGTGTTTCACTGCCTGCTCAACGCTAGCGCGATAGGGTTTCTCTATCAAGATATAGGGGGAGCTAGTCCTATTATTGGATTGCTATTTAGCATAGGATTGCTAGCGGTCCCCTTTGTTAATTTACACAAGCGAATCATCGCGAAGCGCGACGCGAAAAACAGGAAGGGAGAGATAGTATGAAATTGATTATTGCCTATATTCAGCCGCATAAAATAAACGCGGTAAAGCAAGAATTGTATAAGGATAAAATATATCGATTATCCGCCACCAATTCGTTGGGGTGCGGGCAACAGAAAGGATACCATGAATCGTACCGCGGAGTTGATATCGAAGTAAATCTTCTGAAGAAGACGCGGTTAGAAATTGCGGTAAATGATCGATATGTCGATCGCACAATTCAAGCGATTATCAGAGGAACTAGAACGGGCGAAATCGGCGACGGCAAGATTTTTGTCGTGCCGCTTGAGCAGTGCATCCGCATACGCACCGGAGAGACGGGCATCGATGCGATAGGGTAGCGCTCGCGTTGGCTGCTACAGAGGCGGCACGGCTATTGACGCGGCGGAATCGGCGTGCCAATGCCGACCACCACATTTTCGGGGCCTGCTATATATGCGACCGTTTGTCCCCATTGCATCTTTTGCGGTTTAGAGAGCGAGCGCGCTCCGGTGTAGATTGCCCGCCGGTATGCCTGTTCAACATTGTCGGTCTCTAATCCAATTTCGAAGCCCAACGAGGGACGATCAAAGCCGGTCTTGATATAATCGCCTCCTCGCATAATATTTCCCAGCGAGTGCGACGCAAACGCCAACGTGGTAGAGCCGCTATCAAGCTCGACATAATCTTTTTCGGCGGTGAAAAACTTAACGCGCATATCGAATGCCTGTTTGAAAAAGGATGCCATCGCCTCGGTATTTTCCACGTAGATAATTGTGTAGCCAAATTGCATTGTAAGGTTATAAACTAGTCGGCTAGCGTGTACAATACCATCTATTGCAATCGTCGAATTTTATCTCGTATACGGGCGGCCTCTTCGTAGTTTTCATCTTTTATCGCTATGGTAAGCTGATGTTCCAATTCTTGAAGTTCGTCGCGTGTATCATCAAGCATAAGATCGCTCATTATCTCTTTTTCAAGAGAATCAATTTCGACGCCGCTATTTTCTACGATATTTTTGTTGATATAAAGGGGGCAGTTGACACGAGCGAGTATCCCCAGAGCGTCTGATGGTCGAGAATCGAGTTTGATGTGACGATTGCCTTTCAAGAGCACGATAGTGGCGTAGAAAATCGCGTCGTCTTGGCGATCGATATTGACACACTCCACCGATAGTTTGAGCTGTTTAAATATCTTGAGAATAAGATCGTGAGTTAGAGGACGATCAACGTCGATATCCTTACGACTCCCAATGATAATCGATTGCGCCTCTAGGGAACCTATGATAATAGGTACCACATTCGGCGAATTTTTTGGACGGATAAAAATGGCGCTTCCTTTATCGGTGCGGGTAATGCTAAAAATATCCGCTAAAACAAGATTATCTCTCATCATAACACACAGAATTATACATATATTTTACACAAAAGTAAATATAAATGATGTTTGCCATAAGGGGCGTATCCAATCATATATTCAAGCATTGTTGATTCCTCCATTTTTTTGTCGTCTATATTATTTGAGAGGTTCAATTTATTTTTTTCGGCGATAATCTAGGAAGTAGCGAAACAGCGCGGTGATGCCTGTCAAGAAAGAGATAATCGCGCCGATAGTAAGCGCTACCAAGCCTACAATGCGAAATATTGGGAGCGAAGCTACGATAGTCGCAATGCTAAAGATAAGAAGAGGGAGTCGCAAATTGGCGTTGGGATCGGCTTGTTCGGTTCTATTTGCAGCGCGCGCCGATAGCCGCGCGTATCCTATGAGCATGACAATTCCTATCGCAAGTCCTATAAATGATATAAAAGAGTCTGCGGTAATAGTTATGAGAACAACAATAAGCATTCCCACTCCTATGCCGCCAATTCCAATATTTAGATTGGTTTTTGGTTTATTAGAAAGATTGCCAAGGAACATAATTAAAATATAAACGTCACTCCGGCGCTAAATGTCAACCCGTTTTCCTGCTCCCAGCTGTAGATATCTCCCCGTTCGCCCATTTCGATAAGGGGAAAGAAAAAAAGCCGCATGCCGTTGTAGGGAGCCCAGACCAATCCAGGG
Source organism: Spirochaetia bacterium (assembly GCA_965220165.1). Classification (GTDB taxonomy): domain Bacteria; phylum Spirochaetota; class Spirochaetia; genus CBDCPJ01. Next base: position 745,776 of record CBDCPJ010000054.1, on the reverse strand, counting down.
GCGACAAGAGCCGAAAGGTCGATGGGCGAAAATAACGAGCGGAGTGTGATATTGAAGCTGGGAGAGAAAGAAAAGACCGTTTCAAAGAAAATATTTACGCCATAGTACTCGTCCGACTCGAGAGGATGTCGTTGCTCCCACACACCGCCGGGACGAAACAGTGATTCGAGACGCAATGAGATACTCGCGTCTGACGGGAGAGCGAAAATATGAAAAAATCCGTAGCTTATCAGCCAGCTAGCGAGAATATCCTCGTTTAAACTATCGCCCGATAGCGTTTGATCGATAGCAATTGTGGAAGAGAGTTGCATATCGACGAGCAGGTTCCATTGCAGGCTTACAAATGGCTGATGAGTAAGGGCGAGCCTCTCGGCGCCTGCGGAATCTCGCGTTTCAATGCCGCGATAGAGGTATCCCGCTTGGGTTTTTATCTCTCCAATATCGGCATTAATACGCAACCCCGCGGCCAAGGTTTCGGCGGGAGAAATATTGACGGTGGGAACGCCGCCCTCAAATAGAATATTTATGTCGGGAGGAATGAAGATAGGCTCCAAAAAAGTTAAATCGCCCAATGGAAAGAGGGCGGAAAGGAGAAAAATATTTTCGTCGCGAATGGTACTGTCGGTAAAGTCGGGATTGCTCGCGCCGCTGCCAAAAATGATGTCTCCCGCGTTGTAAAACGCGCCGTCGCCCCAAGTCAGACGAGTCTTTCCTATCGTTACATTAAAGAACCGCTCATCGAAAAATGGAAAACGCGCTTTGATAAACGCGCGTTCTATTTCAAATCGAACATCCGCGCCTCGCCGCGTTACCGGCAAGGCGGCCGTTAGGGTAAAACGCCCGCGGACAAAACGATTGCCGGTAGCCTGTACATCCAGCGACACCTCCCCGCCGCCGATAACCGCCCAGTCAATATCTGGCGAAGTAGAGCCCGCCACGCTTATGACGCTGTCTATCTCTCCGCGAACGTTTACCTCGCCCCATCCCGGCGCGAGCGCGCAGAAAAAAAACAGCGTTACAAAAAGATATGTCGCCAGCCGATCGACTCGATCGGCGCTGAGGAATTTAGAACGAAAGCTCTTCAAGCGAAAAAATACCGCGAGGCAAATCGGCATCGACGCGAATAGAATCGATAATAAAACGGGTCATTGAGTCGCTTTTCAGCTGATCGCGTATAATTGTTTCAGAGGCGAATGTCTTTCCGTCGATTGTGATCGTGTCTTCTACATCGACCACCTTCAACAGCGTTCCAGAAAGCGCGTATTGCTCTGAACGACGCAACGTAAATAGTTCTTTATCGATCCATAGTTTTTGCCTGGGGTAGGCGATGTCTCTAATTTTGGCGGTCAATTCGACCACATAGCAGTCATTGCCGTCGATGGTCTCTTCGCCGACCAGCCGGGTGCGATAGGAATCTATCAAACCTCTGTTTCCGGTGATGTCCTCGTACGAGACATCCGACCCCAAAAGCGAATCTCGTAGCGCCGCTCCGCGAAGACGAATGGTCTCGGCGGCGTCGGGATAATAGAGATAGATCTCGCCAGAAAGACGGAGAATCTTTTGCCCAGCCTCAGCGGCGCTGGTGAATTCAGTCAACGATCGATCGGCTCCCCGAGCCCACGAGATAAAATTAGATACCCGCGATCCAAAGCGATCCTGGACAGATATGGACCCCTCCACGATGCTTGTTGAATGGGTCTGGTTATCATCGAGCTGAGCGACGATCTCGTCGGACGTAATCGCCACGCCAAGCGCGGGCGCCACAACAGCGAGCGAAGACGCGATCGCTATTTTAATCATCAACCAATTCGCAATGCTAATATTATTTATCATCATATTATAGAGGTACGCGCTATACGGCTCGCAACGCCTCGACAGGATTAATCTTAGCCGTCCTCAGCGAAGGAAGCAGCGACGCGATCGCGGCTATCGCCGTGGAATAGACAACAGTAAACATAGTCCAGAAGATAGTTATCTTTGGATAGATAACATTGGAGATGTCAAAGTCCACACCGCCGAGCGTCCCGCTTAAATCAATGCCAGTTCCGCTGAATATTGCGGCGATGATTGTCCCTAACAGCCCTCCCGTAAGAGACGCAACGGCTCCTATCAATATCGATTCAAGAAGAAAGAGGGTAATCAATTCTCCGCCGCGCATGCCGATGGCCGCCAACGTTCCTATCTCGCGCATACGCTCTAAGATAACCATCATAGTTGTATTGACGATCACACTGCTCCCCAGAATAAAGAAGAGCAACGCGACAAATATATATGCGATCTGCCCTTGACGCACCCAAGTGTACGAAGTCGAGATAGTATCCCATGACCGCGCGACGGCGGGTATGTCTGTCAATAGATCGCGCTGAATTTCGTTGGAGATGCGGCCTGCCGGCTCGTCTGTTTTGATAAGGATTTCGCTTGCCGCTCCGTTCATGCGAAGATAGCGATCGGCGCGGTCGATAGGAATAAGAAACAGAGAATCGAGGGAAGGCAAAGGAAATGCGGCTATTCCGCTCACTATTATCGTAAAGGCATTAGAGCCGCGAAGACGTGTCGTGGTAAGAATAGTTACGCTATCGCCAATAGCAAGCGAAAGCTCGCGAGCCATCTCGCGTCCAACCAGCGCATCTCTGCTTCCCTCCCGGGGGAGACTTCCATCGATAAGGCTCTCCTCGATCTTTTGAAAACGCTTCTCCCGCTCAAAATCGACGCCTATTCCTTGGGTAAACCAATCCTGTCCGTCGCGAAAAACGGCCGCCTGAATATTGACACGCCGCGAAGCGGTTGATACGGCGGGGTGAAGATCGATCATGCGCAACAGTTCCTGAGAATTCTCAATTATGAGATGGGAGGGAGACAGTTTTTCGTATCTATCAAAATCTTCGTGGCGAACACGAATCGAGCCCGATAGATAGGTTTGGGCGATATTGCTGATATCCTCTCCCATACCGGCGATCAGCGCAAAAAGGAAGGTAATGGTCATCGTTGCCATCGCAATCGCGATCAGCGATAAAATACTTCGATGACGATTTCGAAAAATGTTGCGCGCGGCAATATGGAGCAGTTTCATCAGCGGAAACACTCAGGTATCGATCGTTTAAGCGCTCGGCGGATAGGAAAAATGGAGACCAATACGCAGAGAACAACGCCCGATATGCCGGCATTTATAATTGATCCGGCGTCCCACGCCCCCTTGAATCTGTTGCTGATGCGGTATCCCACATCGACCTCGCGGAGCAACGAGCTATAATCTATTCCATAGCGCACCGAAAAAATATTGACAAAGCACCCCAAAGCGATACCGAACGACGCCCCCAACAGACCGATCCCAGCGGCCTCAAGAAGAAACATGCCCCGTATGGCGCCCATTGGCGCGCCCAGCGCCCGCATCATTCCAATCTCGCCTTTTCGCTCATAGGTAGACATAATCATAGTATTGGATATCCCCACCGCGGCGATAATAAAAATCAGAAGAATAAAAATGCCGCTACCTTGCGTTTTCGTCCCGGCAAGCTGATAATAGCTCTCGGCAATATCGTAGCGAGTTCGAATATCGGCGTCGATTGCCTGGTCAGCAAGCGCGGCGTCAAGCCCATCAACCTGCCGATCAAAACGCGACGCCACAGCAATACCCACTCGATCAAGCATATTGATAACGGTATCCTCTAGCGTAATCGCTACCGTATCCCCGTCGAATAAAAAATCTATGCCGGTGACCGCCCCTTTCATTCCCAGGTAGGTATCGGCGGTATCGATAGGCATAAAAATGCCGGTTCGATTGACGATAGGGTTGTCGCAATTGAAAACGCCAACAATGGTAGCGTCGATAATCTGTCGATACCCATCTCTAGTGCGCGTAAGAATGGTTAAGGGATAGCCAATGGCCTCCTCAATTCCCCCATCGTCTACCCGCAGGCCGGTAAGGTCTTCCGCAAGCCATCCGCCAATAAGCACGCCCAGTTCGCCCGGCTCTAAATAGCGACCGGCGATGATTGAATCCGCAATTTGGTAGACATTGTTGTCTCGCTCCGGATCGATCGCAAAAATCCGCGTCGAGAGAGCCCCGTCTTCTGGATAGGGATTTCGCCGAGTGATAAGCTCTCCGCGAAATATTATCCTCGGAGTCGCCGCCGTTTTCCGCTGATCCATAAGCGCCAATATCCTATCGGGATTATCGATCGCGGCGTCGATCGGCGAAAGATTGCGTCGATCCCAGTAGCCCGGAGCGACAAGGCGTCCAGAAGCGGTCTCGTATTTGATAAGATTGCGTTCAGAATCTTGTTCCCCGCCCTTAAGCAGAGAATCGAGAAGAATAAAGCATGCGATGCCGATCGCCAACGCCGACGCGGTGATGATAGTGCGTCGCCAATAGCGGAACAGATTCTTGCGGGCAAGCCGAAACGTATCCGCAAACCTCATGATGCGGCGCGCTTCCCCCGCTTGTCGCTTACCACCTCGCCATCATGCATAAGCACAAGGCGCTTAGCGTAATCCATCACCATCGTGTCGTGTGTGGAAAATATAAAGGTTGTTTTGAGTCGCTGATTCATAGAGCGCATAATCTCTAGCACCGCCTCGCCATTGGTCGAATCGAGATTCGCGGTAGGCTCGTCGGCAAGAATAATGCTTGGGTTCTTCACCAGCGCGCGAGCAATCGCGACACGTTGCTGCTGTCCGCCCGAAAGAGCCGAAGGCAAGCGGTCGCCAAGCCCCTCCAGCCCCACGTCGCGAAGCATCGACTTTACCGCGTCGTCTATCTCGCGAGGTCTCATATTCAGTAGCGATAGGGTAAACGCGACATTTTCGTAGGCGGTGAGCACCGGAATAAGATTGAATGATTGAAAAACGAACCCTATTTTCTTTCTTCGAAGCATCGCAAGTTCTTTTGGCGACTTGCTGCCGGTATTCTCCCCGTCGATAGCGATACTCCCGCCGGAAGGGCTATCGATACAACCGATAAGATTAAGCAATGTGGTCTTTCCCGAGCCAGAAGGCCCGGCCAACGAAACAAATTCGCCATTATCGATACTCAAAGAGACGCCGCGAAGCGCGTGAACGGCGACAGAATCCGACTGATACACTTTAGAAAGGCTATCTATTGATATCATCAATACTAATATAGCAAAATAAAAAGCAAAGATCAAGGAATTTAATGTAGGGGAGCCCCCCCTCGCTCCAGCGGAAATATCGCCAGCGGAATATATCCGCTGACGATACCGACGGGCTAATCGATTGCCAAGCCAATCGATTGCCGGCTCGCTACGCTCCGCCCGCCGCCCGACTTTTCCGCTTCCGCTACCCCCCGATCAGCCCGAAAATAGGGGCGACACCCCGCCGTTTCCATGTCGGCCGCCCCCCGCGGGACTATAATAGGTCGCGCCCTACGCGAACAAAGGCGTCGCGATACCCCAGCGACCGAAAACGATGCAACAGCACGCCCTGCTCGTCGGTCGCTATCGGCCCAGCCACTACTCGATATACTGGTCGTCCGTTCAACCGCGTGGTGAGAATTATGCTGGTAGTCTCGCCTATTTTGAAAATGCTGTTTTTTGCGTCGTTTGCGCTGGACATTGTGCCAAACACCCCGATCTGTATATATTCCAGCGATGGATTGATCGTCTTGGGCGTCCTGCTCGGAGGCGTCGATGCCACCATAGGAGCGGGATCGGCCGCCGGAATCTCGGGAGTCGCAGGCGGCATATCCTCCACAGTGGGTTCGACGCGCTCTTCTTCTCGTTCATTGGGCAGGGCGGCGACCTCGTCGGTTTTTCCGAGATCGTCAGGTTCGTCCTCGATATCGTTATTGGGGCGCGAGGAGAGCGATCTATTCAGAAGCTCGCGGAGGGGATCGGGGCGTGATGGAGAAATTCCTGTTTCGGCCAGATCCTCTATCGACATTTCCGCTCCGTCGCCAGAGCCTTCGGGTGGCTTAAGATCGGTCTCCACTAATGATAGGCGAATCTCGCCCTCGTCGACGGCGTCGCTATCGTCGGTTATCGGGTCAGGCATAGGTTCGGATATCCTATCGGGCTCGGATTCAGGTATCGTAGCTATCGCATCTTCGTCGGGAGGAGCCCGCTCATCGGTAGGTCTCAATTCGACGCGATTAATTGTTGTATCTTCATCGATGAGGGGAAGATCGTCTGTAGACGGCTCCGGCGTCGCGATATCGATAGGCGGCAATTCCTCGGCGTCGTCTGGTTCTTCGGGAAAGGTGGGGATTGGTCCGCGCAAAAGTCTATCTAACCGTGGTCCGCGTTCTGCGGGCGCAGTCGATTCTAACGCGTCGGAGCGAGCTATCGCGCCGAGCGAAGAGAGCGGCGCGTCTGCGGCGACATCGTCCAGGGAAGCGGTGGCGGGCGGGGCGATGGCGGTCGATCCGACAGGGGCGAGCGGATCAAGCGAAGAGAACGGCGCGTCGGCGGCGACATCGTCCAGGGAAGGAGTTGCGGGCGGGGCGATGGCGGTCGATCCGGGAAGAGAACGGCGGTGGCGGGCGGCGCGATGGCAGTCGATCCGACAGGGGCGAGCGGATCAAGCGAAGAGAACGGCGCGTCTGCGGCGACATCGTCCAGGGAAGGAGTTGCGGGCGGGGCGATGGCAGTCGATCCGACAGGGGCGAGCGGATCAAGCGAAGAGAACGGCGCGTCTGCGGCGACATCGTCCAGGGAAGGAGTTGCGGGCGGGGCGATGGCGGTCGATCCGACAGGGGCGAGCGGATCAAGCGAAGAGAACGGCGCGTCTGCGGCGACATCGTCCAGGGAAGGAGTTGCGGGCGGGGCGATGGCGGTCGATCCGACAGGGGCGAGCGGATCAAGCGAAGAGAACGGCGCGTCGGCGGCGACATCGTCCAGGGAAGGAGTTGCGGGCGGGGCGATGGCGGTCGATCCGACAGGGGCGAGCGGATCAAGCGAAGAGAACGGCGCGTCTGCGGCGACATCGTCCAGGGAAGGAGTTGCGGGCGGGGCGATGGCGGTCGATCCGACAGGGGCGAGCGGATCAAGCGAAGAGAACGGCGCGTCTGCGGCGACATCGTCCAGGGAAGGAGTTGCGGGCGGGGCGATGGCGGTCGATCCGACAGGGGCGAGCGGATCAAGCGAAGAGAACGGCGCGTCTGCGGCGACATCGTCCAGGGAAGCGGTGGCGGGCGGGGCGATGGCGGTCGATCCGACAGGATCTCTTTGGTTAATGGTGTTCGATGGAGAGGGTGCGATGATAGTATCGATTCGTTCATCAGGAGGCGGTTGCAATCTATCCGATCCTACTGCTTCGTTGATCGGATCGCCAATAGATGGTCGAGAGGGGGCTATATTGCCAAGAAATCGATCAAACGAGCTGGGCGCTGTCTGCGAACCTACGGGATTGATTCGGTCGGATTCAGGACGATATGGCACGCTGGGCGTTATCGCGTCTAATTCGTCCTCCCGCGGAGACAAAGTCGCGTTTGATCCCGTCGGTACAGCTCCATTAATATTCAGGTCGGGACGTTGTATAGCATCGGTTGAAAGATCGCTTGATCTTCGATCAAACGAAGGAGGGCGCAGATCCGCGATAACCGGCAGGCGTTCATTGGACGGCGCGACATCAAAACGGGGAGAGGCGCGAGGATTATCTATGATCGGTTCTTGCGAGACCGCCGGCCTCTCGATAACAGCGAAATCTTGAGGGTCATCGGGTTCGGTCGCTTCAGGTTCGGTTGCTTCGGGCGCGATAGGTTGCGATGTCGATGGAAAGGTCAAATCTTGAACCTCTCCGATGCTAGAATCGGTATCGATCTCGGTTGGAATAGCAAATGAGAGCGATGGAGAGGGCGCCTCTTCAACGATATTTTCGGTTCTAGGCGGTTGATTTAATGATAATATTTGGCGATTTAGATCGGTTGCTTTGCCAATATTGGCTGTACTTGGCAAAGGGAGATTGCGAGGCGATGGAACGACATCAATCTGTCTTGGCAATCCTATACTCGATTCTTGCGGAAGGGATTGTTCTTGTATTGGAGGCGTGTTAAGCACTAATGGAGCATTCTCCTCGTTTGGGGGAGCATCTGGGATAGCGGTAATGGAATCTCTTGTCGGAGGCGTCTCAGGAATTGAGGGAGGCGCATTTTCGGTTGGCGAGACAGGATCGGGCTGCGCAGTACTGTCCCGAAGCGCGGGAGCTGGGAAACGCAACGAATCTAATGTGGTTGCTTGCCCAGCAATGCTCGATGAAATTGCGTCGCGAGAGGCGGAGGATTGTCCGCCTCCGATAACTGGATTCATTGGCAAGGCGGGAGCAAGGTAGATTCTGGTTGGAGCATTTCGCGTAATTCCAATACGTTGCGCCGCGCGAGGCGAAAGCAACGCGGCGACGCCGCTCTCAGAAATACGTCCGACTACCGTAACGTCGATACTGCTATTCGTATTGACATTGGTAATGGTAATCTGGCTATTGAGCGGAAATGCGTTGGAATACGCATAGAGACCATCATCAGGAAATTGCGCGGTAACGCCGATTATGGCGTTCCCCTCCCATAGAGATTGTCCATAAGACATTCCTGCGCTTATAATAAATATCGTAATCAAAAGCCGCGGTATTAGCTTGAATTTCACATTATAACTATCGGCATGATTTTATGGAGGTCAAATATTTTTTGCTCAATATCATAGAGAGAGCGTAACGCGACGACGGAAATTATATTATTGTTTTTCGATACAATGCTGAATAGCGGTGAGTCGACGGATAATGTCCCTATCGTAAGGGCGAGCGTAACGAAGCTTTTGATATGCATCGAACGCAATATTTCCATGCATGGGATCAAATTGATCGGCAGTATTGCAACGGCTCAGCGCAAAATGTAAATTGCTTGCAATTCTCAGCGCGCTTATTTCGTAGGGATAGTTGCGACTATACGCCTGTAAAGCCACAAGGCCCGCATCGATGTCGGGTATGCGACTAAGCGCTATCGCGCGTATCAAATCCAGATCGGGACGTCCCTTCCAATAAGCGTCTGATTGGTCCAACACGCTAATAATAGCCTGCCCTGAAACATCGTCTTGTCTGACCATTCTCCGAGATTGGACAAATAGATGTTGCGAGATATTCCACTGAATTACCAGCGCCGTATAGATTATCGTTGCCGCAATCGAAGCGCCGCAGACAATAGCGGCAAGCGACCGTTTTACAGGAATGGCGATATATAAGGGCTTTTTGAAGGCGACAAGCGGAGCGCTCGCGCCAAGCAGCGCGATGTGGATAACCGATATAGTAAGCGTGGAAGGTTTTTGGAGAGGAAAATTGACAAGCATGTCCAGCGCAATCGCAACAACGGCGATCGCGCTTGCCGGCGCGAGGGTATAGAGAGTCTCTCTGTTAAGCGATCGTCGAATGATTGCTATAATGCCGCGGATGAGATTTACTGAAAACCAGATACATATCGCCAGTCCAATTAACCCCAGCTCTGATATTATCTGTATAATATCATTGTGGGCGTATTCATGAAAAAAGCCCGCCCTTGTCTCAGTATCCTCGCGTAATGCCGACTGGTAATAGGGATACCATTGTTTCCAATTGCCAACACCGACTCCGACAACGGCATGGTCTGCCAATAAGGACATAGAGTTGCCGGTGATATTGATGCGGTTATTTTCCAATATTCGATTCCAGTAGCCCGTAATAAAATTTCTGCTTCCTAGCAGGATAAACGGGGTGATAATGAGTAAAACAATTGCGAAAGGAGTCAATAATTTTCTATTTTTTAGCTTAACGACTATGAACCAGATCGCCAACCAGAGAAACAGCCCAATGGTGATGAAGGCGATAACCGGCTGAACGGCCAAGTTGCTTCCAGAAAAGAGGTAGATTACGTGCCCGATTGTTCCGACGATAGCCAAGATTCGCTCTAATGGATTATTTGACCGCACCGCCAATATAACCCCTATCGGGAAGGTGAATAGGGCATACTGTGTCGCTATAGAGACGTTCCCCAGAGTAGACGCGATAGGAGTAGCTTGGGGAATAAGGGTGAAGCCACCATAGCGTTGCAAAAATGTGATGGCGATAAATATCGCGCCTCCAAGGTAAAGCGTGATTGTGATACGGCGAGCGCGATCCGGTTGACGGGCTTCGTGAACGATAGCCAAAAAAACTATGAGCGTAGCTATCCAATCCAGCAAAGGAACCAACGCTTCGTAACGATTGCCCGCCCAAATAAGCGAAATAGAGCCCCAACAGGCAATTGCGATAGCCGGAAGTGTTAACAATCCATTAAAACGGTAGCTAATAGTCTTATTGGCAAGCGCCTTAACAATGTACGAGAGCGCGATCAACGCGCTAAATACTCGAATAAAGCTTGATAAATGGAACGTTGGATCATAGTTTGCGCGAGCGATGGGGATAATATAGAGTCCGCCGAATGGGAATAGAAAAACAAATCCTAGCAACAGCCACCAAGGAATTTTTTGAGATAATGAAGGGGATTGGGACACAACCATACGTTATATTGATTTATCCAAGTAAAATAATCAAGGCTAATATGCTGTTTGCAAGCATTAAGATATAGCGCGCAAAGATATGGCTACGCTGTTGATATAAAAAATTGCATATAAGGCAAAAAAATTAAAATATTCTTCGGATTTTTTCCTATATTGTATTATAATCTAATCAATGCATAATATTTTTCCAAGTATCTCTTTTTCTGATAAGGATATTATTTCAATATATGAGTATATATGGACCTTAGTCAAAGAGAATTGGCAGCAAAGTTCGCAAAATAATGGACAAACGATCCGGTATTACAATTCCTGGAATACAGAGGCAATCGATCAATTTGACGCGATGCTTTCGACCTTCTTTTTAACCTATGGCAATAATGCTATGACTGTCTTTCAGCAACTTGATAATTTTTATAGCAAGCAAGAGGATAATGGGGCCATTCGGTGCTCCTATAGTAATAAAGATGGGCAGGCAATACTCTCTCCTCACAACTCAGAAGGTATTGGTCCGCCGCTATTCTCATGGGCCGAATTTAATCTCTACCATAAAGCGGGCAATAAAAAACGGGTGCGAGAGAAATTTGCCATACTTGAGCGATATTGGGATTGGATAGAAGATCAGTTCTGCGTCGATAACGGTCTCTATTCGGTTCCGTGGCAATATTCCTGTATTGATAACGCCAATAACGCCGATCGCGAAGGAGCCGCCTATCCTGTGGATTTTAACATACAACAGGCGATCAACGCGAAATATATGTCGCATTTGGCCGAAGCGATCAACGATAAAGAGTCGAATTTTCGGTATAAAAAACGTTTCTTTGCGCTTAAAAGCAGAATAAACGATATGATGTGGAATGACGAAACCGCCTACTACTATGATTTAGACGATAACTGCGAACAGCTTTCAGCCTATACGTCGGCGGCGCTATGGGCGTTGCTGGGAACGGTGGTCAACGGATCGCGCTATCAGCGATTTCTCAAACATATTTATGTCTTTCCTGCGTCCATAACGAGCGAATCGGCGACGGATAGCGAGCAACCTCTTCCCTTCTCTTCGCCGCTTGAATTTATCATCGTCAAAGGGCTAGAGCAATATCAAGAGCATGAATTGGCGCGCGATTACGCGCTCAATCGTCTGTTGCTTTTGCGAGACAGCATTAAAATCGAAGAATTCGAAGAGCAGGAGCATGCGCATTACGGAGCCTCCGATAACAGCGATAATGACGAACCCGCGCAGTGGTTGCAAGTTCTCAAGAATTCTCACGTGACATATTCCGCCCTTGGCGCGATAACATTGGTCATAGAAAATATTATCGGGATAGATATTAATATCCCTCGTAAAACCGTAGACTGGGCTATGCCGTCAATGGAGACGATGGGAATCGCCAACCTCGCGTTGCGGCATAACAAAATCGCCATCTCGACGCGCAAAGTGGCGCGCGGCTGGGAGCTTCTGTTAGAATCTGAGAAGCTCTATTATTTCACCATCCACTTGCCCGGCGGCAAACAGAAAACCCTTCCTATCTCATCCGGAAGATGCTTTCTTATGGTGGGCAAAATATAGGAACATCTCCGCTCCGTCATCGGCAACGTTCGATCGATATACTCGCCGCCCGCGCCACTTATTTATCAGGCCGCTCTTTATCCGCCCGCCGCTCAACCGCTTTTCGTAGTTGCGCGATATGTTTTGCCGGATAGACATTGCTCGGGCAGGCGGCGTTGCAGGCCAAATGTCGCTCGCAACGCGCCGCGCCGTCATTCCTGCCGACCCGTTCCAGTATTTCCTCCTCGCGACTCGGGCGATTGACACGCTCTCGATTATAGGCCGCCAGAGCCGCCGGCCCTATAAAGCTTTTGGCTACAGGACAAGCCGAAACGCATAATCCGCATTCGATGCAATCCTCAAGGCGACGATAGCGCCCGCCCGCTTCGGCGGGGGGACGACCCCCTGAATCGGTCTCGCTATCGCGTATATATGTCGCGCCCTCGGGAAATTCGTCGAGCAATCGCTTGGGCGACGTGGCAAGATCCGCGATCACCTCCTGCGTATCAAGAGGCGCCAATCTTATGACATCCTGCTCGATATCGACAATTTTTGTTAAACAGGCCAGCCTGCGTTGGTTATTGATGAGCATCCCGCATGTTCCGCACGAGCCATGGTGGCAAGAATGGCGATAGAGCAGGGTAGGCTCGCAGTGAACGCGGATATACTCCAGCGCCTCCAATACCGTAGTTGTATCGTAAACCGGCGCCCGATAGGAGACATCTCCGGACGATCGAGCGACAACGATAACGCGCATCGTCGGTTTCTTCGTCATATATTCTCGCCGTCTATACGGCGCGCCCCATGTGGTTCACCGATAGAAGCTCCTATGCGAAAGAAGAGATGTGTTGGCGGTCTCGCACGGCGCCGCCACCTCCAGCGAGTCGACAATCGTATCTATCGTCTTTTCGGCCATCGCCCGAATAGTAGTCGCCTTTCCCCCAATAATGCTAAACATACCGTTTACCCCGTCGTCGGCATGATCTATGACCGAGAAGTTGCGGCTTAGCCCTTGCCCCGTGGCGCTCTTGCCGACAACACTCCCCGACAGCGGACGAACCGACGCCCACGCGGCATGAAACGGCGCATTAGAGAAGCCCGGTATCAGAAGATTTCCCGCCGCGAGCAACAGCTCGATATCGCGCTCTGGAGCGACACACGTCTCGAGCCCCTCGTCATTCTCGCCTCCGCCGTCGCTCTCCCATTGAGTCGCCCCGACAATGCTCAGCCTGCGCTGCGGCACAATAATATCGCCCTCGCCCGGAGGATGCAATCGATTGAGCGTCATATTGGTCAATCGCCCAGAAACCGCCAGCATGCTCCCCGGACATGGCCGTATCGGAAGATCGAGCCCGCATAACGACGCGACATCCCCCGCCCAAGCGCCCGCCGCGTTAATCACCAAGTCCGCCGCGATACGCGATTCCTTCCCGGTTCGCAGATCGCGCGCAAGAACGGCGTCAACCCTTCCCATCGTCGTCTCTATAGCGATCACCGGAGTAAATGCGCGAATGATCGCCCCATTCCGTTTCGCCGTGGAAAAAAACTGCAATGGAAGCCGCCAAGCGTCGATAGTACCGTCTGGAACCAGCGCGGCGCCATGTGTCGCGGGATTCAGGCGAGGAACCATCTCCAGCGCCTCCTTCGCGTCGACGGCGCGAACCGGTATGCCCGCCTCCGCGCAGGCATCCATAAGCCTTGGCCTATAGAGCATATCCTCTTCGGTAAGCGCGACAAAGAGCCCCCAGTTTAACTCAAGCGACTCCGACGCGATGCGACGCAAGATATTCACCTCCTCCACGCATTCTCGGCCTACGTCCGGATCGTGCGTTACATAACGAGCGCCGCTATGGAGCAACCCATGATGGCGCCCCGTGCTTCCCGATGTAAGCTCCCCGCGCTCCAGCAACGTCACGCGACCGCCACGTAGCGTAAAATCGTGTGCCAATGCCGCTCCGGTGCCGCCGCCGCCAATGATAACGGCATGGCAATCGCGAAGCGGAGATCGTTTTAGGGCAGACGTCCGAACCTCCGCGGGCGACCGTGTTTCCATCTCGCCGCTAGAGCCGGACTCCTCTCCATCGTCGCCACATCCATATTAGCTCGCGGGCATTGGCAATGATCAATGCGGCTCCCAATCTCTCGCCCGATCGACAGCCCGTTTCCAACCCGCATAGAGCCGTTGAAATCTCTCTCTATCCTCATGCGGATCGAATCGGCGTTCTATTTCGATACTCTCTTCCAGCGACTGCTTATTCTTCCAATACCCCATAGCGATTCCCGCTAAATAGGCAGCTCCTCTACTGGTCGCCTCCAATATGGAGGGGCGAACCACGGTAATTCCAAGGATATCGGCCTGGAATTGCATCAAAAAATCATTGGCGGCGGCCCCGCCATCTGCGCGAAGCTCTCGAGGATCGACACCCGAATCGACTCGCATTGCTTCAAGCACATCGCGAGTCTGATAGGCGAGCGACTCCAACACCGCTCGAACCACATGATCCCTCCCAGACCCGCGAGTCAATCCAACGATAGCCCCCCGCGCATACATATCCCAGTAGGGCGCGCCCAATCCGGTAAATGCCGGCACCATATAGACGCCCGCGGTATCTGGCGTCCGTAACGCGCGCTCCTCGCTCTCCTCCGCGCTATCGATCAGGTTAAGATCGTCGCGCAACCATTGCACCGCCGATCCGGTCGAGAAAATCGCGCCTTCAAGCGCGTAGAACACATCATTGCCGATACCCCAAGCGATTGTGGTAAGAAGACCATGGCTTGAAGGACGGGGCTTATACCCGATATTCATCAATAAGAAACTCCCCGTTCCGTAGGTATTTTTAGCCAAACCATGCGAAAAGCACCCTTGCCCAAATAGCGCGGAATGCTGATCCCCCGCCGCGCTGCCGATTGGGATGGAGACGCCGCCAAAAAGATCGGGGGCTGTCTCGCCAAAAATAAACCCCGAAGGATTGACCGTTGGCATCATCTCTATAGGAATATCCAACGCCTTCAACAGCGTCATGTCCCATTGCAACGTATTGATATCGTAGAGCATAGTTCGAGAAGCGTTGGTATAGTCGGTCGCATGGATCAAGCCGTCGGAAAGCTTCCACATAAGCCAGCTATCAACCGTTCCAAAGAGAATCTCGCCTCGTTTCGCGCGCGCTCGAGCGTCTGGAATAGTATCAAGCAACCAAGCGATCTTAGAGCCAGAGAAATAGGCGTCAATCACCAACCCAGTTTTTTGGCGAATGTAATCGCTTAAACCATCTTTTTTCAGACGCTCGCAAATATCGGCAGTTCTTCGATCTTGCCAGACGATAGCGTTATGGAGCGGCATACCGCTATTGCGCTCCCAAATTATGGTAGTCTCCCGTTGATTGGCGATGCCAACCGCAACAATATTCCGCGGCGCTATTCTGCCCGTTTTCAAAGCCTGCTGGGCTACTCGAAGCTGGCTATCCCAAATATCGTTAGGATCGTGCTCCACCCAACCCGGCTGAGGATAAATCTGGCGAAACTCCTCCCGCGCGCTTGACGCGATGCCGCCCGCCTCGTTGTAGACGAACGCCCGCGAACTTGATGTTCCTTGATCAAGCGCAAGAATATACTCTTTCATCTCGTTCCCCCTCGAACGTAACGCTCAATTGTATAACGCATCAGTCATAATACAATTACAGCGATAGAATCGCAAGCAGGATTCAAAAAATCTCCGAAGGGGAGGGGGGATGCCTCCCGATGCCGGATCGCGAGCAACTATATAGCGAGCGCTCCGCAACGAAAGCGACATCCCGCCAACTGTCGCCTCCCCCCTAGCTCCATAGCGCCAGCGCTATTGCGCCTACCCCCCTCAGCGGGCGCCGCCCCCACATCCGACAAAAACGTTGACGCGCGCGTCAACCCCCGTCAAGGCCCGCAACGCCCAACGCCCCGACGGCAACGCCCAGCTCCTAGCGCGACACCCCCTATATCTATCAATCGCCCCTCTCCCGCGCGCCCGCTATTCCTGTCCCGCGCGCTCAAGATCGGCGATGACGATCTTCTTCATCGCGAGCATCGCCTTTGTCGTCGCATCGCGATTCTTCGACATAAGATCATCCATATTCTCGGGAACAATCTGCCACGAAACCCCATATTTGTCCTTGAGCCAACCGCATTGTCCGCTCCCCGGCGTCGCCAACAGGCGATCCCAGTAATAGTCTATCTCCCGTTGATTGCCACAGCCGATGATGAACGAAACTGCGTCGTTGAAGCCAAATCCGCTATACTGCGCGCTATCCATCACCGCAAACCATTGCCCCTCTAGCGTAAAATCGGCAAACATAGTGGTGCCCTCCCTCTCCGGCTCCGATCCCGCGGGGAAACGCGCGACAGCTCCCCGTTTCGCGCCCCTAAACAGCGAGAGGTAATATTCCGACGCCTCCTCGGCCTTCCCGCAGAGATCGCCGACAAAAAGAAACGCCGGAATGATAAGCGGACGTTCGTCTCCTTCGGGCTCTGTATAAATGAGTTGCCACGAAAACCCGTACTTATCCTCTATCCATCCGAAACGCTCGCTAAATGGATAGCTCCCAATCGGCATGAGCACCTTCCCTCCCGGCGACAACTTTTCCCATACCTCGTCGATGCGCTCTCGAGCGCGTTCATCTTGCGAGGGATCAAAGTTCACCATAAGCGAAATAGAGGGATTGATTGCGATACCGTCGCGAATCGGGCTCAAAGCCCTAACCTCGTATCCCATTATCGAAAAGGCGACGCTATCGTAATCGCCATAACTGCGATCGCGCATCGCTGTTTTGGAGATGACCTTGGAATTTGGAAACACCGAGGTGTAAAATTGAGCAACCTCTCCCGCATTGTTCTTCAGCCACAGATGCGGCGCAATTTTTTGCGATGACATACAAACTACGCCCTCCCGCGCCTGACGGAGCGACCGGCTATTCTTTGCCGAATAGCATCAAGCGAGGCGCCGACGATTTCTCGGAATGTTTTGAGCTTGTTGCCCGCTGTATCCACTGTATATTGTTGAATCATACAATTATTCTATTATAAAAAGGGCAGAAAAACAACAGTGGGGCTCAAAATTGACGACGTCTTCGCGCTCTATCGGCGAATGGATGGGTATTTGTGTCTATTGGGCGTTGCGGGCCGCGTCTGGGTCGATATCCAATTGCCAGATTGGCGCCCGCTGAGAGGGGTAGCCGGAAGCGCGCCCGCCCCCGCCGCTATGAGGCTATGCCGAATAGCGAATCAGCGGGGGCGGATCAGCGCGCTGGAGGTAGGGGGGAGACTTCCCCCCTTTTGCGTCATAGTATTGTATCGCGGGTTATTTATAAGAGGCGCTCGGCTATTGTTGGCATAGAGTGGACGAATTCGTATACGAACAACCACAGCCATTTTTATTAGGGTCGCAGTTTTGTCCATTCACGCTAAGGCAAAATTCCGAATTGGCGGGAGCGTCAGGGCATTGTTGCGTATCTGTGAATTGATATCCGCAGTCCACCGCAATTATCAATGACGTTCTGCTGACGTGAGATTTTCCGTTGATAGTAGGACAAGCGGCGTCACTGTTGCCAAGGGAATCTAAAAATTCGCATCCGCTAACAGCCAATGCGAAAAATAGCAAAACGAATGACGATGAGATAACCATATTTAATCTATTCATACAAACAATATATATGGCATAGAAGATTTAGGCAAGCTTTTTTCAAAGCCCCTTATTAAATATATTTTCCAACACCGTTTCTAATTTTGAATCAATATTTTCAACTTTTTTGAATGAGGAATACCCAGTTTAGTTAACACTTCTCCAAACTTCATATAGCCATTTTTTGATCTTAATTCTACCCAGTGTACGTTTAATTCTTCAGCTACAAATATATCACTTTCTCTTGCAAATATTGCATCAGCGCTTTCAGGGTTTCCTTTGTACTTCCTCTGATATAAATGGCGTCGCTATGTCTTTTGCCTTTGCCAATATTCGATCATGTAACATGTCTGCAACCTCATTACCCAGCGCAAACACATTAATAAACTTATGCAGCGACATGCGTGTTGCTTGGTTAAATCCTGCAGCGTATGACTTTATATTGGCGTACACTGCGCGATTACCACTAAACAGGATGGCAACATCTGCCTTGCCCTTCTCATTCTCTATCCTATCTGCTCTTACAAACTTTGCCTTTTCGTCAATTCCCAATGCCTTTTTGATATCGTCGATAATTTCTGCGTGATCGTCAATGCTGTTCCAAAATAGTGTTTTAATGTTCCGCCCTGCAAATGCGTTTGTTTCATTCGTCATTTTAATATCCCATCGTGAACCATTTTGATCATTGGAGGCATAACAGCATTGCCCAATTGCTTATATGCCTCTCTGCCATTGCTCAATTTGTGACTCTCTGGAAATCCCATGAGTTTCTTGCACTCCTCTACATGCAGGCGTCTAACCTTCCCATCCACAAGGTACAAACCTGTATTTGCCCCCGCGCCACCAGTAGTAGCGGCTATAGTCACGCTATGCCCGCGTATAGAGTAAATCCTCTCGCCTTGATTCGCCTTGTTCACGTACCCAATGCGGATTGGTTTTAATTGGCGTTCCTTTTCGCTTGTGTCGCATTCCATATCGTCCCTTTCTACAATCAAATGCTTGCATAATTCGTTATCTATAACAATTTTTTCAAGGTAAATTTTCTTGTTCTCTGCTTCTGGCGGAGAGTATCGCAACCCCTCACCCTTCCGCAAGCATACAAAATAAACCCGTTCCCGTTTCTGCGGTATCCCATAGTGTGATGAATTAAATACATGGTAATGAATATCATACCCCGCCTCGTCTATTTTCCCTTTTATCATCTCAATTACTCGGTTGCCGTCAATCGTCAATATGTTCTTTACATTCTCCAGTAGCATAATACGTGGCTTGCGCTTTTGTGCTATGCGGATAATATCATAGAATAAACGGCCTCGCGCATCGCTAACCCCTTTGTGTTTTCCCGATATGCTAAACGGCTGACACGGGAATCCAGCGCATAGTATATCATGTGGAGGTATGGTATTCTCATTTACCTTTGTAATATCACCTGCAGGGGTCTCCCTAAAGTTTGCCCTATATGCCTCTTGTGCCTTGCGGTCTATGTCGCTACTAAATACGCACTCATAGCCGCATCGTTCCAGCGCTACCCGAAAACCCCCAACACCGCAAAATAAATCTATGAATTGCCCTTGCATACCATCCCACCTATCAAAGTATCAAATACACTTGTGTCTTTTCTATCGCTGATAGTCTCGCGATGATTGTATTTAAAACATGCCTCTGCGGCATATAATTGCGGAGGGAGGGGGATTCGAACCCCCGGTGCCCTGTTAGAACACACACGCTTTCCAAGCGTGCGCCTTAAACCGCTCGGCCATCCCTCCTGAGCAAGCACACACTATTATATAGGGCAGTCGACGCAATTTGTCAAGGAGTTGTATCAATGACAGTCATATATATGGGCTACTACGACAACGAACGAAACGTAGAACAGTATATTGATGCGGCAAAAGGCTACGCTACGACGGCAAGATACTGATAGAACGCCTGACGCGCTATCTTGCGCCGGGAAAGTCGGTTCTTGAATTGGGCATTGGCCCGGGCGTTGACTTAGCGATGCTCTCTCAAAAATGGAACGCCGTCGGCTCCGACCTCTCCGCCATATTTCTGGAACGCTATCGCCGCAACAATCCCGACGCCGATCTATTGTTATTGGACGCCATCACGCTACAAATCGAACGACGCTTCGACTGCATCTACTCCAACAAAACGTTGCAACACCTTCGCATAGCAGAACTCCGCGCGTCGCTTCGACGGCAGAGCGCTACGCTCTCCTCGCAAGGCCTGCTATGCCACTCATTCTGGAAAGGAACGGGAGAAGAGATATGCGAAGGGCTCTATAACCGGTATTATAGCCGAAATGGAACGCGACGACTCGCTCTCAATAATAGCAAGAAGCCGCCCATAACAATCGATTGGTCGATTGTGGGTCGGTTCAATTGCCTCGCCTCGCGCCTACCGTGTCGATCGGTCGCTTACCGCATCCCCCGCGCCTTTTTGATCGAATCGTAGGCGCTCTGTATCTCTTGAAAACGTTGTGTGGCGAATTTCGTAAACTCCTCGGGCAACCCCCGCGAAATGATGCGATCGGGATGATAATCGGAAGCCATTTTTTTATATGCCGCCTTTATCTCGGCATCGCTACTTGAGGGCGAGCATCCCAAAATCTGGTAGTCTTTATCGCTTCCGGCGTTGGCGCCATAGCGAGAGAGCATCGAATCGACCGCGCTATCAGCGATTCTAAATTCACTCGCAGCCTCCTTAATCGCCTCGATCTCCTCGCGGCTGACAAACGAATCGCTCGCCGCCAGACGGCAGAGCATCTCGATAAGGGTACTGCGTAGCTCCTCTCGACCTCGCGTCATCTCGGCCATCTGCCGCGCAAAATCGCGAGTAGAGTAGGCGCTGCTCTGCGACTCCTCAAACGCGCGCATCGCAAGTTCTCGCTCCCTCCCGCGAAGATTGTTCTCATCGGCCAATCGCGAGACCAATCTCCGCTCTTGCTCGGAAACGACGCCGTCTGCCTTGGCCACCTTGCCCATCATCGAGAAAATAGCGACAAAAAAAGCGGCCTGGATCTGCTCTTGATTATAGCGTTGATAGCCGTATTGACCCTCGCCGCCATATTCGGCGTTTTGCGCGCCGCCTTGCTTCTTTGCCGAACTGCGGCGGTCGAAAAGCAAATGGCCAATCGCGCCGCCCAAGATCGCTCCGATCGGGCCGCCAAACATCAGCCCCCACGAACCGCCGACTACCTTGCCAAACCAGCCCATTATCGCGTAGCGGAATCCGTCACAAAGCGCTCCTTCACCCATTCGTAGCCATTTTTCTCAAGCGACTCGACCAGTTCGCCGCCGCCCGAAGTAACAATTCTTCCATCGTACATAATATGGACAAAATCAGGCTTAATATGGGTTAAAATTCGCTGATAGTGAGTAATAATAAGCGAGCAAAAATTTGATCCTCGCAATCTCGACACCCCCCGCGCCACAATTTTGAGCGCGTCGATATCGAGCCCCGAATCGGTCTCGTCTAAAATAGCGAACGAAGGCTCCAGCAACAGCATCTGTAAAATCTCCATACGCTTTTTCTCGCCGCCGGAAAACCCCTCGTTGAGGTAGCGATTGATGAATTGATGATCGATGCCCATAAAATCCATCTCGCTCCGCAACAGTTTGATAAATTCTCTGGTTTTGAACGTCTCCTCCCCCTGCCGAATCTCTTTCGCGCGGCGAAGAAAACGGCCGACGGTGACACCCGGAATCTCCACAGGATATTGAAACGCCATATAGAGACCCAGACGCGCCCTCTCATGCGGCTCCAGCTCCAAGATATTGACATCGCCAAGCATAGCGACCCCATCGGTAACCTCGTATGACGGATGCCCCATCAAAACATTGCTCAGCGTGCTTTTGCCCGAACCATTCGGCCCCATCAACGCATGCGTCTCGCCCGAACGCAATGTTAAATCGACGCCCTTAAGAATAGGCTTATTGCCTATAGACGCCTTCAAACCACTAATCGTTAATATCATAAGTACTCCTTCAAATTGGAAAACCAAGTTCCAACCGAGCCTCTTCGCTCATAAAATCAATATTCCACGGCGGCGACCAGACCAGCGTCGTCTCAATATTCTCTATCTTCGTATCTTCACGAAGCGCCTTGACGATATCCTGCTCAATGACATCTGCCAGCGGACATCCAGGAGACGTGAGCGTAAAATCCACCTCTATCTTTTCCTCTTGCACATTGATACGATAGATAAGCCCCACATCGACAATATTGATTCCAATCTCTGGATCGACCACTTTGCGAAGCGATTCGATACAATCAACCTTGCTAACCATATAAATAATCTATCATATTCACACCATTAAGGCAAGCGTCGCAAAAATTGACCGAAAATATGCCAAAGGGGGAAGTCTCCCCCTCGCTCCATAGCGCATTGTCGCTTCGCGACAACCGCCTCCGCCTCTTCGCGCTCCGCTAACGCTCCGCGCTGGCTCCGGCTTGCGCTATTGCGCTACCCCCTCTGCTGGCGTCGCCTCTCCAAATCCCAAACGTCCCCGCGCCATGCCCGCAACGCCCAATTGTTCAGCAAACAAAAGACCTTCACATTGTCGATTTTGTATAACTGTTTGTCGCATTGTAGCGCCATATTGACGGCTCATCTCAATTACTATACGATTCAAAAAAAATGAGTGCAATAAATGATTCTCGCGCGCAATCGAATCGAGGCGCGCGATCGGGGCGTCGCGTTGTAATTACCGGCATGGATACGATTAACCCTCTCGGCGACGATCTCCAAAGCTATTATGACAATCTTATCGCCGGTCGTTCGGGGATAACTCGCTGGAGATCGCTGGACAGTTCTACATTTCAAAGTAAAATAGGGGGAGACATCGGCGATTACGACTATATCGAGCGCCTATCGCAATACCAAGACGATTTTGACGCGCGTCGCTATCGACACATTCGCAAACTCTTTCGTTCGGCGGCGCTCTCTTCAAAAAGCGCCGTGATTATTTCCTGCGGCGCATGGAAAGACGCCAACCTTTTTCCTCATACTATTGATCCCTATTTGACCAGCGTGGTTGTCGCCGGACATAATTTCCATTCGGGGTATTTTTATAAAAATATGCGCCAATTTCTCAAAGACCCGCTCTTTATCGATGTATTGATGAGCGTTGAAGGCGTAGATACCAGCCTTCCCGGACATATTACCGAAGTGTTGCAACTCACTGGGCCGTCTCTCACTGTCGGCGGCGCCAGCGCAAGCGGCAATTTAGCCATACGCAATGGCTATTTGGATATTGCCACTGGCGAGTGCGAACGATCGCTCGTAGTAGGCCCGCTGTTTGATTTCAGCCCTCTCGAAATCCGCGCGGCCGAAGTAATCTCAGCCGTTGTTACCGACTCCAAATACTATGAACATCCCGAGCAAGCCTCGCGACCCTTCGATATCGATCGAACGGGATTTGTCTACTCGCATGGCGTGGGAGCGCTGGTGCTCGAAGATCTGGATGTCGCGTTGCGTCGGGGCGCGCGTCCGTATGCCGAACTTCTTGGCGTGGCGGCGACCTCCAATGCCGAGCATCTTCCCGTCCCGAATGTCGAAATGCAGGCTAAAACTATCGAAAATCTGTTATCGTTCGCAAATGTTGAAAAAAGCCAAGTAGATTATATCAACTGCCATGCTACCGGTAGCCGCATCGGAGATATCGCGGAAATTCAGGCGATCAAACAGGCGTTTGGAGATCAGGCCTATAATCTAAAATTAAACGCGCCAAAATCCATGTTGGGACATGCCTGCTGGTCGGCTCCAATTGTAGAGACAATAGGGGCGATACTGCAAATGAACCATGGCAAAATTCATCCCACGATCAATATCGATACCCTTGATCCCGAAATCGATCTCGATGTTTGCGCCAACCATGCGATTGACCACCAAATCAACATAATGATTAAAAACGCATTTGGGTTCGGCGGGATCAATTGCGCTTCGCTTATTGGCAAGTATCGCGAGTAATAGACAGTAGGCGCGGATAGACTCAAATTAACAATTATCTACTATATAGATATATGCGATTTTACTGTACATAAAGGCGTTCTCGTGTATCATGAACACATATGAAAATATTTGACTCACATGCGCACATTGGCTTAGTGCACAGCGATCCTATAGAGCAGCTCATTGTAGCCAATGAAGCCAAGCAGGCGGGCGTCGTGGCAATAATGAATATCTGCAATAATGCGGACGATTTCTTTTCGCTCTATGATAATCTTAAGATGGCCGACAACGTCTACTATGCTATAGGGGCGGCTCCATCGGAGGTAAATAATAATATTTCCAATTTAGACGCTACTATCGAAAGAGGTCTAAAACTTCCCAATGTTTTAGCCATTGGCGAAATAGGGCTCGATTACTATCGAAAATTTGGGAGTCGGGACTCCCAAATTGACCTATTTGTCCGTCAGCTTGATTTAGCGGCGCGCATCGACAAACCGGTGATCATTCACAACCGCCAAGCGAGCGATGACATTTTCCAAATAGTTACGAATCGACTTCCAGAGCGAGGGGGCGTATTGCACTGTTATTCAGAGGATTGGGCGTTCGCCAAAAAGATGTTGCAATTCCCGCTCTATCTATCGTTTTCTGGCAATATCACCTACCGAAATACGCGCGATCTTCACGAGGCAGTTCGTAACGCGCCGCTTGATCGCATTCTTGTCGAGTCGGAAAGCCCGTTTATTGTGCCTTCATGCTATCGCGGTCGCCGCAATCGCCCCATCTATATTACCGAAGTGATCAAAAGCATCGCTGAGATTCGCGGAATGCCTGTCGAAGAGCTGGCCGATGCGCTCTATGCCAACAGTGTTAAATTTTGGGGCGTCGACCCCATCGCCGATTAGATCGTTCGTATGGTTCGCAATCCAGTCGCCGTCATACTAGGCGGCGGCAAAGGAGAGCGCCTGTATCCTCTGACTGCCGAACGTTCAAAGGCCGCTGTGCCATTTGGCTCCCAACATCGGCTCATTGATATCGCGCTTTCTAACTGCATCAATTCAGGATATTCCCAAATATCGGTGCTTACGCAATTCAATTCTATATCATTGAATCAGCATATAGCCCGCTGTTATCGTTTCGACCGATTTTCATCGGGCTACGTAGAAATTCTAGCGGCGCAACAGACTCCCAATCGATCGGAATGGTACCAAGGAACCGCCGATGCCGTTCGCAAGAATCTCGACCACCTTCGCAGGCAATCGCCATCTCACTATTTTATTCTTCCCAGCGATCAGCTCTGCAAAATTAATCTCGCGCATCTTTTCCAATGCCATATCAGTAGACAAGCCGATGTAACGCTTGCCGTAACTCCCGTTCCTAGGGTATCTACGGCAAGCTACGGCGTCGTGCTCGTCGGCGCGGACGATAGGATAGAGAATTTTCTGGAAAAACCATCGCCCGAAACCGATATGCAGAGCTACCGATCATCCGCGGGCGGCGATCTCTTTCTCGCGTCAATGGGGATGTATTGTTTTAACGCCGAGATATTAGAGCAAGCTCTTCGCGGCGACGCAAGCGATTTTGGCCGCGAGATGCTTCCCGATCTCGTGCGCCAAGTTCATTGTTCCGCCTATGTCTATAATGATTTTTGGATTGATGTAGGTTCTATTCCCAATTTCTATCAAACGAGTCTGAGTCTGGTAAATCCACAATCATATTTTACCTTTTTCGATCCAGATTGGCCGATTTATACCGATCTTGTATCCTTGCCGGCGAGCAAAATAGTTTCCGCTTCTATATCGCGTTCAATGATAGGCAATGGCGTAAAAATACGAGGCGCTTCGATCGCCCATTCAATTATCGGTATTCGCTCAGTAATTGAGCAAGAGGTCGAGCTTGATAGTGTAATCTGTATGGGCGCCGATTACTACGATTTTTCGCAAGATCGGTCATCTGCCAATTATAATCAACGCCCGTCGGCCGGAATTGGTAAAAATAGCAAAATTAAAACGGCGATCATCGACAAAAATGCGAGGATAGGAAAAAACTGCCGACTAGGAATAGACGCCAACATCAAACGCCGCGATGTGGACGGAGCATTTTACTCAATTAGAGACGGCATCATTATTATTCCAAAAAATGCGGTGGTCCCCGACGGAACAACGCTCTAGCCGTAACATTATATGATTGCCCGCCGTAACGCTATATAGTCGCCCGCGCGCGATCAGGTCGCGTGTCTAGGCAACGCGATCTTTTGCCGGCAACGGTTACTTAATCGATAGTACTCCAGCGATCCACATCGCGCAGAATCTTACGAATGGCGTTTCCAACCTGTTCGCGGGCTTTGGCGAGATCGTCATTTGGCTGGCCGCAACAAGAAATGTAAAATTTAATTTTTGGCTCTGTTCCAGAAGGGCGAGCGCTGACCACGCTCTCATTCTCTAGAAAGAATTGTAATACATTGGATCGAGGCAAATTCAATCCCGGTTTTTCCGCGCCGCTTGGGAGCTCAATGATACGATTATATTGCATATCTCGTATTGTTCTTACCGCTACATCGCCAATGGTCTGCGGAGAATTTTCCCTCAATTGTTTCATCAACAGCGCCATAGTTTCGCGTCCAGACTCTCCGGGAAAATAGCGCGATATCGTCTCTTCTTGGTAGTAGCCAAATTGTTGGTAGAGTTGTTCAAGGCGTTCAAGCAATCCAATGCCCTGTTTGCGGAAATGCAAGACCATTTCGGAACAAAGCGTCGCGGCGGAAATACCGTCTTTGTCTCGTACCGAAAGCCCATACATATGTCCATAGCTTTCTTCGCCGCCGATTAAAAATGTTGGTTTGTCAGGGTTCTCTTCATGCGAAGCGATCATCGCGGCGATATTATTAAATCCTGTCAGCGTATCGTAGCACTCGGCATTATAATGAAGCGCGATTTTGCGTTGTAGTTCTGTGGTTACAATTGTTTTTACAACCATTGGACGGTGTGGCATATTTCCCGACACCTGTCTTTGGCCGAGGACGTAGTCAAAAAACAACGCCCCTAGCTGATTGCCGGTGATCGTAATAATCTCGCCCGCATTATTGGGAACTGCCGCGCCGATACGATCGGCGTCCGGATCATTTGCGATTATTAAATCCGCGTCGATACGTTGCCCCAATTCAATAACCTTTTTCAATGCCGCTCTCTCTTCGGGGTTGGGAAATTCGACTGTGGGAAATGTTCCATCGGGTTCGCGTTGCGAAGGTTCTGTATCTACCGTTATTCCCAGCTCGCCAAGTATACGTTCTACCCATGGAGCGCCTGTTCCATGGAGCGGTGTGTAAGCGACACGCAATTCAGCGCCATGCTGTCGCAACAAATTTGGTTGCAACGACATGTTCTTTACCATAGCCACATAGCGATTATCAATTTCGACAGGCGTAGAGCGCAGTACTCCTTTGCTCCGCGCCGCCTCTTCTTCGATACGGCTAATATTTGCTCCGACGTTATTTACCGCGTCGATAATACCTCGATCATGCGGAGCGATAATCTGCGCTCCATTGCTCCAGAACACCTTGTACCCGTTATAATCGGGAGGATTATGACTCGCCGTGATCATAATGCCAACAGCGCATTGCAGCTCTCGAACCGCGAACGATAACATAGGCGTTGGATGCAATTGGTCGAATAAATAGACCGTAATCTCATTCGCGGCCAAAACAAGGGCGGCAATTTTAGCAAAGCGCTTCGAATATTTCCGCGAGTCGTATGAAATGACCGCGTTAATATTGCTTCCGACAGTTCGTTTGAGATAGTTAGTCAGTCCTTGGGTTACTCTTTCCACAACAAAGCTGTTCATTCTATTGGATCCGCCGCCGATAACGCCGCGCAATCCCGCGGTTCCAAATTCCAGATTGGTATAAAAGCGATCGCGAAGCTCGTCGTTTTGCCCTTCCGCCAGCAACTCGGCAATTTCGTTTCGAAATGTTTCGTCCCGTTCCAGCGCTATGTAGTCGCGGGCGCGCGAGACAATTTCTTTAGTATTCATTATGAACTCCTTTTGATGAAGGTATTGTATTCTATAGAGTGTCGATCAATCCAACGATCTATAAGATGTCGGAGGTCTTCTACTGTGTCGACGATAGTGTCGGCGCCGTGTTTTCGCATTTCTTCGGGGTGCTTAAATCCCCATGACACTCCGATAAATTGCATGCCCGCGCGTCTCGCGGTTTCTGCATCGGTAGCGCTATCGCCGATCAGCAGGCACTGATTGGGGGGCTCGTCAAAATAGCGCGCGATGTCAAGCGCCGCGGATGGATCGGGCTTACGCGGCCTGCTCGGATGCGAGCCAATAACACGGTCAAATGTGTCGCCTCCGAAAAAATGAGTCGCTATTCGAATCGTTAAATGGTTCGATTTATTAGAGAGCACTGCCAATTTCGTTGGGGTGTCGCGAAGATTTTCAATCAATTGCAGTATCCCAGGGTATGGACGCGATTCGACTATGAGCGCGTTAGCATAGTTCTGTCGAAATTCAGCCACTAATTCGGATAATTCGCCATCGCATTGAGATTCCTCTTTCGCGAGGCGAGCGATATGCTCTAATCCATGTCCAATTCGTTGTCGATAGCTAGCTATCTCTAGCGGTTTCGCGCCTCTGTTTCGCAATGTTTCGTTCATAGCGTTTCCTAAATCGGTCAACGTATCAATCAGCGTGCCGTCAAGATCAAATAGAATCGCTCTCCGCTTGCTATCTTTAGTCATATTAGATCAATAATTACGAAATTTAACAGTATCTTACAAAATAGTATAGATCTTTATTGAGAGCATAGCTAGATTCTTAACTTAATAATTTCGACTACGAGGATTTATTTTTTGACAAGACGGCGCAATACTTATCCAATCTATCGCGACGAATGTAGTGCGAAAATAAAGATAGACGATAATAGATTTTAGTATTATGTTGATATTATGAAGATATTAAGTAAACGTCGTATCGTTTGGACGACAATAGCGGGAGGGGCATTTGGAATATTTCCCATATTATTGTTAGGACCTGCGCTCAACGGCCCGCTGGTAATTGGGATTCCCGCCCAAATAATTTCCATGATTTCCGGTATATTGATTTTTGTGATTCCGCTGATATTTGGGACCGCAATTGGTCATATCCCCGGTGTGGCAAGGTTTGCGCTATTTATAGCTAACGGATTGCTATGGGCATTTCTATTTAATATACCAAATATTATAGCGGCGAGGCGCAGAAATAGAGCAACGCAATAACCGCCGCGGATAATCGATAGTTCTGCGGTGTAGTCCGCGTCGGCTATGTATGCGAAATCGGCGTTGATAAACTCGATTTATCGCGGAAGCTTTGCCATCATTCGAAGGGCAATAAGCGGTCGTTCGATCATATGTTGGGCGGCTTGATGTGCATGGTCCAATAACGCGGAAATGGTCTTGTCGTCAATTTCTGGCGGAAAGCTCCATATATGCCGCTGACTGTTTTGGATAAGGGATTCTAAACAACGCTTCGCCGCAATAGGCTCTTCTTTGATTCTATTATTTTGTTCTTCCATTCCATTGTCGTCGAGATAACGCCAAAGAAATAGCGCGGAAATAGGACGGATTTGTTTCGATTCGCACATTTCCAGATGACGCAAGGCACTTTCGAAAAGATCAAATGTAAGCTGATAATCGCCGCCTCCTCCAAATGAATATATAAGCAATTCGGTCCATAGCGTCGCTGTAAAAAACTTGTCAACATTTTCTGAGAGCCCGATAAATGCATGTTCTAATTTGAAATCGCTAACTTTAGTGCCCTTGGATGTGGTGTAGAACCAGCAATCGCCGAGACAAAACTGTCTACTTAAGACAGATAGATTTCCCTTGGAAGAATTTGCGCCGTATGCCATCGGGCGAATAATTCCCCGATCTTTAGTTAGCAAAGTAAGAGAACGATGAGATTCTCCCACCTTGCGACTCTGTAGCACGATAGCTCGACAATTCGAGTGGCGTTGCATCACGGCGGCTCCTTTGTGTTAATGTACGCTCTTCTTCATATGCTCGCCGCGCGAACTGTATCAGCGCGTCATAAGAAAAGTGCCCATGATAACGCTCCCCATGCCAATAACACGGATGGGGGTAATGGCAATAGCTTGCCCGGTAAGTCCCAACGCGTCAAATACCAAGCCAAAAAGTAATTGAGAGCCTATTACGGTGGTTAGACCAGCCGCGACACCTAGTCGAAATACAACCACAGATACCGAAACCACAATAGTCATACCAAATATACCGGCAATAGAAAGTAAGGGAAGCGTAGACACAACTCCCGATAATGGGCCGACTTTTAGCATTTTCCAAAATACGATCAATAATATGAGCGACATGGTTCCGCCAGCGGTCCCGACCATCATTCCCGCGGGTATCGAACCAAAACGGCGCGACAAAACTCCGCTTATTGTTGCTTGCACCGCAATTCCCAGGCCTCCGAGCAATCCAACCAGCAGGGCGATGACAATGTTAGCGGAAGGCTTCATGGTTTTATTGCCGGATCAAGGCCAAAGCAGTGGCCGAAAGGGGGAAGGCGCAGCGAAGCTCCGTCGTAGTTTGCATGATTAGGAGCATCTTCGCATAATTGTAATGCTATTTCGATTGTGCGTTCTTGATCGGAAAGATTGAAACACCCAACAATTGTCTCGTTTTTCAATGATCGTTCTATAATTAGGATTTCGGAAGGCGATTTACGAAAGTGTACACTTCCAGTGATTAAAGCTTGATGTTGTTTGCGCCAGAGAAACAATCGGCGGTAATGATTCAATACCGATTCTTGTTTTGATTCTTGTTCTGATACCGCAAGCGCGTAGTGTTCGGGCGGAATCGGCAACCAAGTTTTTTCAGCGCGGCTAAATCCCGCATGATCAAGCGAGGCGTCCCATGGAATAGGAGTGCGACATCCATCTCTACCTTTGTTTTTAGGCCAAAATTCAACTCCTACAGGATCTTGCAGAACCTCGTATGGGAGATTCGCTTCAGTCATCCCAAGTTCTTCTCCTTGATATATACAGATAGACCCTCGCAACGTTACCAATAGCGAAATTGCAACTTTTGCCGCGGCCTCGCGATTTTCTTCCGCGGTCATCCATTTTGATACATGGCGCGTCGAATCATGATTGCAGAACGACCAGCATGGCCATCCATCAGGAGCGATTCGCTCAAATTCGCTTGCAGTGTCGCGAATAACATCCGCGTTCATTGAGATATTCAAGAGCGCAAAGCTATAAGCAAAATGGAGGCGATTTGGTTGAGTATAGTCCCTCATTAGCGGCAATCCCTCTTTTCCGGCGCCGATCTCTCCCAGTAGCGCCGCGCCGTATTTATCCGCTAGAGGGCGCAATTCATACTCAAGGAAATCGACTGTCTCGGGGCGCGAAATATTATAGATACATTTCTGTAGTTGCAGAGGATTTTCAATATTACCGGGCGAAATATTTGATTGAGGATTATCGCGCAGTTGAGCGTCGTGATAGTAGAAATTGCATGCATCCATTCTAAATCCATCTACGCCGCGTTTTAGCCAAAATTCTACCGAATCTAAAATAGCCGCGCGCATCTCCGGATTATAATAATTTAGATCGGGTTGACTGATGAGAAAATTTTTAAGGTAATATTGACTACGTCGAGATTCCCACTGCCATGCCGATCCTCCAAATACCGACAACCAATTGTTGGGAGGACTGCCATCAGGGCGAGGATCATGCCATACATACCAATTTGCTTTGGGATTTGAACGATTCTCGCGGCTTTCCTGAAACCATTTATGTTGATCGGACGTATGGCTGATTACTTGATCGATAAAAATCTTTATGTCAAGACTATGCGCCTTTTTAACCACCGCATCGAAATCGGATAATTGGCCAAATATAGGATCTATGCTTTGATAGTCGCTAATATCATATCCGAAATCCTTCATTGGCGATGTAAAAAAGGGAGATATCCAAATTGCGTCGATTCCTAGTGAGGCAACGTAGTCGAGATGGCTTAAAATTCCGATAAGGTCGCCAACGCCATCGTTATTGCCATCATAGAATGAGCGAGGATAAATCTGATATATGATACCGCCCCGCCAATAGGCTGTTTTAGTAATCATATGTAAATATACGCTATTTCCATAATAATGAAAATAAATATTTCCATCAATTTTCAGATAGCGATTACAACCAATATTTCGACAAGCAATTTAACACAGGAAGATTTATAGCGTTCGCTAAATCAAAACCGTCATCGAAAAATTGCGAGCCGATATTTCGTGTCGATCACAAATTCCATAGGCATGGAATTTAAAATGGGTAGATAATTAATCGCTCGAAACCGCGAGATATTACGCAAGAATCCATGAATGGCTTCAAGAGCAATCTCGACAGCTGAATTGCTCAGAATGTTTATTATAGTACATGTTGTCATAGATGGGATTTTGCGCGATAATATCAGAGAAGTCTATGCAACAAAACTATGAACAATCTATAAAATTTTGCGCGAATCAGAATATACAATCAAAAGCCATATTAACTTTTTATAGACGTCTAATAGTCGCAAGGTGAATAGTTAAGGCGGCGTCCCATTAGAATAATTAAACGCAATGGCATCGCGGTAGATTTCAGTAGAGATCGTATTAGAGAAGCGATCGAGAAATCTTTTATTGCCGCGGGGGTCTCTACCGGTCAGCTACTAGAAGATGTTGTAGATCAAGTAATAGTAAATATTTGCCGCAAATTTACCGATTCATATCCTCATGTAGAGCAAGTGCAGGATATTGTTGAGCAATGCCTTATGGCTAGAGACGAACTCTTTGCCGCGGGCAGGCGATATATTATCTATCGAGAGAAGCATCGAGAGTTTCGAGCGGAAAAAAAGAGAGAACGTTCTCGACGAGCTCTTAGCGGTCTCGTTGATGTGGTTAAACGAAACGGCCAACGCGTTCCCTTTTCTCTCGATAAAGTGAGAGGTACATTAATGCGCGCCGCCAAAGGGATGGAACGCGATATATCTTTTTCTGAGCTGTTGGTTGAACTATCGCGAAATGCTCATGACAGTATCACGACAAAAGAGCTGGAACAAGCTATGACGCTTTCCACTATCGCTTTTATCGAGAGAGATCCAGCGTATGATAAGCTGTCGTCAAGATTAGTTCGTCAACAGATCTACCGCGAAGTGTTTGGGACGTCCGTTGACGATCAGTCATTTGAGCAGTTATATCGAGATAATTTTATCCGCAATATAAATGTTGGTATAGAAAATAAGATATTTTCTTCTGAATTGGCAAATTTCGATCTTTCGTATCTTTCGAAATCTCTGGTATTAGAGAGCGATGATCTCCTTAGTCTAATTGGATCGCAAACGCTATATGAGCGATATTTTGTCAGGGTTGGTAGTCGATGCATAGAGACTCCTCAAGCATTCTGGATGCGTGTTGCTATGGGGCTATCGGTGCAAGAG
The DNA here is from genome assembly GCA_965220165.1 of Spirochaetia bacterium. Classification (GTDB taxonomy): domain Bacteria; phylum Spirochaetota; class Spirochaetia; genus CBDCPJ01. The sequence goes on along the minus strand of CBDCPJ010000054.1, from coordinate 712,691 downwards.
CAAGATTGCGATAAGCGAGCGATAGAGTTCTACAACACGCTTTCGAATCTTTATTTCATTTGTTCTACACCTACATTGTTCCACTCTGGGCTTTCGCATCCCCAACTGAGTTCATGTTACCTCAGCATGATTCAAGACGACCTCCGACACATTTTTAAAGTGTTGGGCGACAATGCTCAACTATCGAAATGGTCTGGAGGCATAGGGAATGATTGGACATCGATTAGAGCTATTGGCGCTCCGATCAAAAGCACTCTTGTCGAAAGCCAAGGGGTTATTCCATTTCTTAAAATAGCAAACGATGTTACGGTCGCAATTAACCGTAGCGGTAAGCGACGCGGCGCAACCTGCGCCTATTTAGAGGTATGGCATGCCGAAATTGAAGATTTTCTAGATCTTCGACGTAACACGGGAGATGATCGTCGTCGTACTCACGATATGAATACAGCGAATTGGATCCCCGATCTATTTATGGAGCGAGTGCAGAAAGATGAGACATGGACATTATTTTCTCCCGACGAAGTCCCCGACCTCCATGATCTCTATGGCCAGGCGTTTTATAAACGTTACATTTTTTATGAACGAGAAGCCCTTGCGGGAAGAATAAAGAGCGCGAGAACTATTTCGGCTACGCGTCTTTGGCGAAAAATGCTGACACGATTATTTGAAACGGGGCACCCTTGGCTCACATTCAAAGATCCTTGCAATATACGTTCTCCTCAGGATCATTGCGGTATAATTCATAATTCCAATCTCTGCACAGAAATTACGCTCAATACGTCTCCTGAAGAGACTGCGGTTTGTAATCTCGGGTCGATCAATTTGGCCCGACATACTACAGCTGATGGTATTGATAAGAATCGCCTGCGAAAAACAATTCGTTCGGCGATTAGGATGCTGGATAATGTTATCGATATTAACTATTATCCCATTCCCGAGGCTAAAAATGCCAATATGAAACACCGTCCCATTGGAATGGGTGTCATGGGGCTTCAAGATTCTTTATTCATCCAACGTATACCATTTGATAGTTCCAATGCGATAGAATTTTCCGATACGATGATGGAATTTGTTTCCTATTGCGCTATCTCCTCTTCAGCTGAATTAGCCGCAGAGCGCGGCCCGTATCCAAGTTATCGAAATTCTAAGTGGGATCGCGGCATATTTCCAGTTGACACGCTTGATCTTCTTGAACAGGAGCGAGGAATTCCTATTCCTGTTCCCAGAAAAGGTAAAATGGATTGGCGTCCGATTCGCGAGCTGGTCAAAAAGTGCGGAATTCGCAATTCTAACATATTAGCAATTGCTCCTACCGCGACCATTGCTAACATTGCTCACTGCTTCCCATGTGTAGAACCTATCTATAAGAATATTTATGTTAAATCCAATATGAGCGGAGAATTTACTATTGTCAACGAGTATTTGGTTAACGATCTCAAAAAGCATGGGTTATGGAATGACCATATCCGCGAACAAATCAAATATTATGACGGAAATATCAGCAGGATTGCAGAAATTCCCAAGGAAATAAGAGAGCTTTATCGGGAAGTATTTGAAATTTCTCCGCGTCACCTCATTGATATCGCATCTCGTCGAGGCAAATGGATTGACCAAAGTCAAGCGTATACTATTTTTATTCAAAGCACGTCTGGAAAAGTGCTATCCGAAACGTATATGTATGCTTGGGAAATGGGTTTAAAAACTACCTATTATCTCAGATCGATGGGTGCTTCGCAGATCGAAAAATCGACTCTTTCCACAAAGGTATACGGATATACTCAAAGCAGGCAACATAATGATTTATCTTCGGTGTCAATGAATGAACAAGTAATCGCTTCCAAAGAAGAGAATCTGGCGGCAACGAGCAAAGTTTCCGATTTAGATGTTTCACCACCAGAATCTAATGATGCCAACAGGAAGAACGGCCGTTATGAGGAGTCCGATAAAAACGAGTTCAATTTAGATCCATCAAAGGCCTGCAAAATACACGATCCTGAATGCGAAGCCTGCCAATAGATTGCTTGACATAATTTTTTGTCTATAATATATTTCAACACATTGTGGATTTGGCAAAGTATTCGTGAGTATAATAGATCGATCAAGCGTAGATCCTAATAAGATTTTACCGATGACCCATCAGTGGGCTCGAAAGCACTATAAGGAGAGTGTTGCTAACAATTGGGTTCCCGAAGAGATTCCTATGCAGGATGATGTCGAGCAATGGAGATCTGACCATGTACTCTCTAAAGCTGAGAGAAAGCTTATTCTATATAATTTAGGGTTTTTCTCTACTGCCGAGTCGCTTACTGCCAATAATATTGTACTAGCTCTTTATCGACACATTACAAATCCTGAATGTCGTCAATATATGTTGCGTCAAGCCTACGAGGAAGCGATTCATACCGATACATTTGTCTATTGTTGCGACACCCTCGCGATTGATCCTGACGAAATTTATGGTATGTACGAAACCATTCCTTCGATCAAAGAGAAAGATGCATTTGTTGTAGAGCTGACCCAAGCGGTGCTTGATCCTAATTTTTCCATTGTAGATTTAGATAGTTTGCGTCGCTTTATCAATGACCTAGTGGGGTTTTATGTTATTATGGAGGGGATCTTTTTCTATGCTGGCTTCGCTATGATGTTGGCGCTAAAACGCAAAAATAAAATGGTGGGTATAGGTGAGCAGTTTGAATTTATTATGCGTGATGAAAGTATGCATCTATCTTTTGGATGCCAAGTAATCAACACGCTTAAAGAGGAACAACCCGAGGTATGGTCGAACGAATTCCAAAATAAGTTGACTGATCTCATTAAGCGTGGAGTTGAATATGAGTTGATCTATGCTCAAGAAGCTTGCCCTGAAGGTATTGTTGGGGTTAAAGCCGAAGAATTTGGAAATTATGTGCGTCATATTGCCGATCGTCGTCTGGAACGTATTGGATTGCCCGAGGTTTATGGCGTTTCTAATCCTTTCCCGTGGATGAGTCAATCTACCGATTTAGCTAAAGAAAAGAATTTCTTTGAAACCCGAGTTACTGAATATCAAACTGGTTCTCTGGATTGGGATTGATTGTGAGCGGGCTTCATCTGGTAATCTATAGAAAAAAAGGATGAACATGCTCAGCAAGGTTTTGGTTTCTTTTGTATCAATGGTTTTTATATTGTCGAGTGCAACCATTTCTAATGCCGATTCTAGCAAAACAGATTCCTTTTTATTCCTAGCCGAGATTTCGATGTCGCCGAGAGAGGTTATCGAAACTGCCCAAGGTCAGAGTGCGGTTAATGAAACGATATGGGAAGGACCGACTTTTGTCGCTAAAAGTTTAGACTTGAAGTTTCAGAATCAGTCTCCACCTATTGGCTCGCAAAGGGAATTTTCTACCGATTTCTCTCGAGCTACTATAAATTATGGAGATGTTATTGCGGGAGGGCCTCCAAAAGATGGTATTCCATCCATCGATCAGGGCGTTTTTGTTTCTGTGGAAGAGGCTGATAATTGGATTATGCCGGCTGAATCGGTATTTGTAGTAACCAATTCCCAAGATGATCCTCCAGTTACTCACGTATATCCTGTGCAAATTTTAATCTGGCATGAGATAGTCAATGATATGGTTGGATCGCTTCCCGTAACGATCACCTATTGCCCGCTTTGCAATACAGGCGCCGCATTTCTTCGTAATTTTGACGGTTATTTGCTTGATTTTGGCGTATCAGGACGATTACGATATAGTAATATGATTATGTATGATCGTCAGACTGAGACTTGGTGGCAACAAGCGACAGGCAAAGGAATAGCTGGTCGATATGCGGGCGGGGGATTGCTATTGTTGCCGATGCTTTCTGTTTCTTGGCGGGAAGTAAAACGTAATTGGCCCGATGCTATGGTTTTGTCTCGCGATACAGGACATAGCCGCACGTACGGACGCAATCCCTACAATGGATATGATACATCGCCCAGTCCATTTCTTTATCGAGGTCCTAGCATAGACCCTCAATATAATTCACTATCAAGAGTTGTCGCACTCTTTCATAATAATGAAAGTCGTCCATATCCTTACGATCTTTTACGAGAGAATAGCCCTATCAATGATAATATTGGCGGCGACTCAGTGACAATTTTTTGGCAATCGGGAGTTGCTTCCCCGCTAGATAGTAGCAATGTAGGCACTGGCCGCGATGTTGGCACAGCCAATATATTTTTGGCTAGTTTGCCGGGCTATCCAAATTTGACATTTACACAACACAATGAGATTATTAAAGATGATCAAACTGATAGTAGCTGGAGTGTCGGGGGCGTTGCGTTGGACGGACCTCTGCAAGATATGAGACTCGTCGCTTTGCCAACAGTTCAGCATTTCTGGTTCTCATGGAACGCATTTGATTTGGAGGCACAGTGAAACTTAAAAATTATCAAGAAGATATTGTATTGCAAGCTATAAGAACATTTCTTGAAGGGCGCAACCCACAATTGTTAGATAACGAAATGGCGGTTAACGATATTGCTGCCTATGTGTTAAATCGTATTTCTCCTCGGTATATTCTTAGTGAACGAGGGTTCACCCGCTTTGCTTTAGATCATCTCCAATTAGATTCCAATCAGAATAGTTCGACAGAAGCAATTACGCTAATTATCTTGATTGAGAGGGCAATAGAGCTCTTTCAGAAACGGCGGCCTTCAGCCGAGTATCATAGCCGTCATGTACTTGATGTCGAAGAACAGATTAAAAATACCCATAATTTTCCGCAAATTGTTGGTCAAGTGATTGATCAGCAGACTCATAATCCAGTTATTGGCGCAACAGTTATTTTATATCTTGATAATCGACTCGCTCCTCCGATGTCGGCGGCATGGCTTAATCCATTTACCACAGCTAGCTATACTAAAGGGTATTTTAGCTTCTGGCCGTCTTGGATTCGCTCATCGGACAGCAATAGCGAACATCATGCCCAGATTGAGATAGCGCATACTGATTATAAGCGATATACAAGAAAATTTACTATTGAATCTTCCTGTGGATATGAAATTATGGATGTGATAGAGACCGATCGCATACATACTCTGGATCCGGTAGAGTTGATTAAAAAGTAATATTCTATTTTTAGTCGCGTCGTCGGTTAATTAGCGGCGACATATATATCGTTTGGTGGCTGCGTAGTTGTGGTCAACCTTACGTAGTATTGCGCGCACATAAGAGGGCGATTTATTTGTTCCGGGTAATTTCTATAAGATTGTAGTGTTATACGGCTCCCTTCATCTAGATATTGTATTGGATTCGATCCCTGTATTACACGATTGTTGCAGCGGCGAGAGCGACGTTTGCTTGTTATCTTTAGTTCTTACTGTCAGTCTGATATAGCTAGCTGATTGAGATGGATCTGTTAGTCGTAATTCTTGTGAGCTACAAATCCTATTGGGGCAGGGAAGAAAAGGAAGCAGGAGGAACAGGTAAAAAATATCTATCAAACGACCATTTAGTCTATAGTAAATGCCTATAGATTACTGAAATAATAATGCGCAAATCTTTATTAATCCCCGCAGAAAGATAATATATGCTCCATATATTCCGTTAGGCAATAGCTATTTGCATGTAGTTATCGGCCGAATGTAGTTATCGCAGGGAGCCCATAAGTTGCGATTATTTGATGCGTTTCTTACTGAAAATACGCGGTATAAAGTCTACAATTCTTTTTATTATGTTTGTTGGAGTAGGTGATCGTATAGAAGAGATAGGCGCTGGATACTCTTTTAGCGAATCTTTTGACTGAGACAAGGCACTGCCGTCTTCTCGCGGTGTTTTATTTTTAGCGCGTTGATTGTCTATTTTGGATGACGAGACAGCGATGAATTTTTCGCCGTATTTACGACGATAGTATTCTAGTCGCGATTCGTCGTTTCGTTTTTGCGAGGGCAGATTCGAAGCCGCAATTTTGGTATCTAGATTGTTTTTTTTGCCGGTATTATTTTCTTTTTGTACGGTCGAATGTTTTCCAACAACTCTTTTGGATGGTGGTTGTTCTCGAGTAGGTTTGCGAACATTATTGTCTGATGATATGTCCGTCGGAGTCGCCGAAAAAATGCGAGGTGATTTTTTCTGTTTATTGTCAATGACCGGAGATTGATCATGAGCGACAGGACTGTTGTTAGCTTTGGGACGATTTTTGCGATTATGGGAAGATTTTTGAGAAGCTGTTGAATCTTGATTGGAACTATTCATGGCGTTTTTACTATGCGAAGAGGCTTTTCTTACTTTAACAAGCATATCGCTCTCTACTTTGGCTAATTTAATTTTAGCGCTAATATAACGCTCAATAGCTTCTAGACCGTAAACAAAACGTTCGCAGGCCAGCGAGATGGCTACGCCTTGTTTGCCAATTCTTCCGGTGCGACCGATGCGGTGAACATAGTTTTCGGCATCTTCGGGCAAATCATAGTTTACTACCAATTCTAGGTCGTTGATATGCAAACCCCGAGCAGCTATATCGGTGGCTACGAGAATAGAAGAAATTCCTTTTTTAAGTTTATTGATGACATCGAGCCGTTTCTTTTGCGACAGGTCTCCAATGATGAATTGGCTTGAAAATCCATTTGCATTGAGAGTACGGGAAATAAGCTCCACAGCGCGTTTGGTATTGGCAAAAATAATAGTACTTGTTGGATTATGCCTACGAAGATAGCCGATTAAAAAAGATAATTTCTCATCTTTGCTAAGATGGTATAGCGATTGCGTCACACTCTCTACGGCTACTTGTTCAGGATTGATGCTAATTTCGATAGGATTATTCATAGATTGCCAAGCTAAATTGCGAGCACGAAGCCCTAACGTCGCACTGAATAGCATAGTTACCCGTTGCTTACGAGGTAAAACACTATGTAATATCCTCCGAATATCTGGATAAAACCCCATGTCAAACATACGATCAGCTTCGTCTATGACTAAAATTGCGACATCGGAAAGTCGATATGCTTTGCTATTAGCAAGATCAATCAGGCGCCCGGGGGTTCCTACAATTATTTTTGCTTGTTTAAGAGCCTGAAGCTGGGGACGATATTCAACGCCGCCTATGATTGCCGCAGTCTGGAAAGTAGTCGCGCTACTTAGGATTTTTGCCTCTTGTTCGATTTGTGTAACAAGCTCGCGGGTAGGCGCGATAATCAAAGCGATACGATCATCAAATCGGGATTGGCTAGAAAATAGGTGGAGAATAGAAATGAGAAACGCTGCTGATTTTCCTGTTCCTGTTTGAGATTGTACGGCAACGTCGTTACCAATGAGTGTGTGACGAAATGTTTGTTCTTGGACCTCTGTGCAACGAATAAATCCAGCCGCTTGAATTCCAGATAAGATTTCAGGGTGAACCCCACATTGTTCGAAAAGCATATATAATAATCTATACTATAGATTGATAGGTATATCAACCTATATGGCAAACTCAACATGAATATTTTCGATGGGTTATTTAAAATTTAGAAAGATACAAGAGAATATGTTGCCAATATTAGTCTATTAAAAATAAGATATAATTATACCATTCTCATATTAGATTTATATGTAGCATACTATGTTTCATATTTGTTATTCAACAATACGATACAATATCCAGCCTATTTTTGTACCGCAATTCGCACATTGGGATATTACAATAAGGTTGTTTATTTAGCCATTATAATCAGCTCTTAAGTGCAATATTGACAGCGCCGCTCAAATAATTATAATTATATTACGAGTAATAGAACTATAATAACGATACAGGTGGAACATTTGCGACGGATACGGTCACAAATGCGCGAATTGGGTGTAGATGCGTCTATTCTTACCGATAATGATCCGCATTTAGGTGAATTTTCGGCTGACCGTTTTAGATTGCGTAGTTGGGCTAGCGGTTTCTATGGTAGCGATGGGGTTCTTGTTGTTACCGCTGATTCAGCTGGATTGTGGACAGACTCTCGCTACCATCTTGCCGCGCAAGCGGTATGCGAAAACGGTCCTATTGCGTTATTCAAAGTTGGATTAGATTCAACGCCAAGTGTTGATCAATGGTTGGGCGAGCAGTTGCCTGCAAAAGGAATAGTTGGCGTTGATAGCGAACGTATTTCTTTTAAAGAGTTCGGAACGTTAACGCGTGCCCTAAAACCGTTGGGAATTGACGTTATAGCATTGAATGGATTTGCAGAGCGCATTTATCCCGAAGCGCCAGCGTTGCCCAACAAATCTGCATATCTTATAACAGAAAAAGATGTTGGCAAAAGTCGGCGATCGAAATTGGCCAATTTCCGCAAACAAGTTGTTTGTATGCGGGTTTCATGGTATTTAATTTGTCTTTTAGATGACATAGCGTGGTTATTAAACATACGTGGTAGCGATATTCCTTATCAGCCGGTTCCATACATGTGGTTGCTTGTAGGAGAAAAAGAGTGCGATGGCGCTAAATTATTTATCGATCTCGAAAAATTATCGGGCGGCGATCGAATGGAGCTCAATTCTGACAGTGTGGAACTAGCTCCTTATCAAGAAATCTATACATTCCTTGAGCAGCTACCTCAAATAGAATCTGTAGGATTCGATGCAGTAGCCGTTCCGATGAAAGTAGCTAATATACTTTCCCAAAGAAAAAATATTTTTGGCGATAACAAGGCTGATCGCCCAATTAGACCGTGTCGATTTATAAAAAATAGAACCGAAATCGCCCATCTTCAGGATTCTATGGTGGCTGACGGGATAGCTATAACTAAGGTTTTATATTGTATTGAACAATCAGATTATAGCAAGCTAACCGAAATAGATATAGCTAATATGCTTACAAAGGCTCGGCAAGCAATGCCTTTATTTGTTATGGAAAGTTTCGCGCCTATTATTGGTTGCGGCGAACATTCAGCAATAGTTCATTACCATGCCGACCAATTCAGCAATGCGAATTTACGTTCAAGGTCGTTATTGCTTATCGATTCCGGCGGACATTATCGTAATGGAACTACAGATATTACTCGTACTATTGCGCTCGGTACTCCTAACAAAAAAATGCTAGCGGCGGCAACCGCAGTACTGAAAGCGCACATGGCGTTAGCGCGCTTCACATTTCCGGTCGGCACATTGAGCGGAGTATTGGATAGAGTCGCGCGTAACGAGATGAGGCAATTAGGCTACAATTATGGACATTCTACCGGCCATGGGGTCGGCTTTTTTCTTAATGTTCACGAATTTCCTCCAAAGATTGGCAATATTGAGAACGAATCGAAAATAGAACCTGGTATGGTATTCTCAAATGAACCGGGATGTTATTTTCAGGGAGAGTGGGGGATAAGAATTGAAAATATCGTTGTGGTAGAAGAAGAAAGCGCCAATTTTTGCCGCCTCCATACGATATCTCTTGCTCCCATCGATATCTCTCTTGTCGACAGATCGCTTCTCCAAGATGAGGAAGTTAAATGGTTAAATAGATATCATCGAAGAGTTTACGCGGCATTGAGCGCACACCTCTCATCTTCAGAAAGGGCATGGCTTAGACGGAAAACGGCACCTATTTAACCTATTTGATCCAATATCTTTTATATTGCGACTATCTATATTGCGATAGATAATAAATAGGTAATAAAATAGCTATCGATAATAGTTATCGATGCGATCGCGGCCGAAAAATAGGTTCGAAATTTTTCTCTATATCAATTCTTTTCGCGACATAATGTACTAGCTTTCGATAGATGATGTAGGTACAAATAGACGTCAAAATAAATAGTGTGAAAACAACGACGGATCCATTCAGCGCCAAATTAAAAGATTGAGCGACACGTCCATAGATAAGAATAAATAGCAAAAAAATCGCTCCAATCAGAATAATGTTGACTACAGTAGCAACTAAGAGAAAAAGTATCGTGTTGAAACGTTTATTTGCCATTTAAGGCCTTCCCATTCAATGTTGTTTTTGATGATAGATCATCCGCGTCTTTTTGTTCGGCAGGCGATAAGCGTTTGTTGTTATCATGACGCATAAATGTGGCAATAATTAGCATAACTCCTCCTACCACAACAAAGGTGTCGGCAAGGTTGAATGTTGGCCATCGTTCAAATCCTAACAGGCCATAAAATTTCACATCAATAAAATCTACTACGCCGTCATTATGTAGCAGTCTATCGATAAAATTGCCAAATCCTCCGCCCACAACCATTGATAGTGCCCAACGTTGTAGGGTATGAATCGTACGCGAACGAATTAGGTATATTACTAATGAGACCAACAGTATACCGGTTACAATTAACAAGAGGATACGCAAGAGATCGGGAGAAAGAATGCCTCTCCCAAGGCTAAATGCGGCACCGGTATTATGTGTACGAATCAATCGCAGAAAATCGCCGATAATCTCTATAGGAGCTCCACCGAAGCGAATATCGGCCATATAGCGCAATACAAAAAATTTAGTGATCTGATCTAGTCCTACCAATACTAACGATAAAATTAACGGAAAAATATAGTTGCGTTTTTTTGAATGAGCGCTCGAGGTCATAATATGCGTACTTACTTTTATATCTATCATAGGCCTGTTGGTACATCAATAAATGTAGTATCAATATTGTATTCTTGATTGAGATGTTTTCCAATTGCCGATACACCCCACGTTTCTGTATTATAATGTCCTCCAAACACGACATTTATTTTTGCTTCCATAGCGGTATGATAGCATAAATGAGAAGCGTCGCCGGTAATATAGAGATCCGCTCCAATTTCTATAGCTTGTTCAAGTTCAAAAGGAGCCCCTCCTGATATAATTGCTACTTTGGTGATTTGTTCTGGTCCAAATGGAAGTGTCGCAATAGGATGGGCTTGTTCCTCAAATAATTGATCTATAATATCTGGGAGCAATTTTGGCTCTGTAAATTTCCCGCTATATCCAATATAAATGCCGCGATAAAGACCAAAGGGTTTGATATCAGAAAGCCTTAGGTGTTGGGCGATAGAAATATTATTGCCAAATAGATCGCTACGATCAAGTGGCAAATGCACAGCATAGAGGCATACGTCATTCTTAATTAGCATACTGATAAGGTTATATAATCTATCTGTAATAGGACTATTTTCGCCCCAGAATAATCCGTGGTGAGTGAATAAAACGTCGGCATTCCAATCTATGGCTCTCTGAATCGTTTCTTGGCATGCGTCAACCGCAACTGCCAATTTATTTATTTCCTTATTGCGACGTCCTACTTGCAATCCATTAATAGCTTTATCAATCTGCCGCATTTCATCAATAGCTAGAAGTTGGCGAATATGAAGATCCAGCGCATGCATTAGCATAATCAATAACTTATAATGCCTGTTTGCGAGCTGTCAATAACTTACTTATATGGTTATTTAGATTTCAATATGACATGTGAAATTTTAATTGCAATATAACATATAATTTATGTCATTAATATTGTAAAATTTTATTATATAATATATGTTTTAAACATCGTAGAGTATTTTAGTTTGATAGGAGAAAGAAATAATTACTGAAAGGGAAAAGCCTATAACAGAAAATCAAGACTTAATATACAAGAAAGCGAGAGAAAGGGCTGAGAATTTAGTGGAATTCTATAAACATCTTCTCATCTATGTTATGGTATGTTCAGTATTAGTGATAATTAATTTGATTAGCAATCGCGGATATTTCTGGGCAATATGGCCGATAATAGGGTGGGGAATAGGTATAGGATCACATGCTTTTTGCACTTTTATTAGTTTAGAAAATCTTACTAAAATATTGTATCTAAAAGAGTTGGAAAAAAATAGGAAAAAAGGAGCGGAAAATAATCATCCTAATTTTGGATGAAAAGATAATAGAAATGAGTTTAAAAACAGAAAATCAAGACTTAATATACAAGAAAGCGAGAGAAAGGGCTGAGAATTTAGTGGAATTCTATAAACATCTTCTCATCTATGTTATGGTATGTTCAGTATTAGTGATAATTAATTTGATTAGCAATCGCGGATATTTCTGGGCAATATGGCCGATAATAGGGTGGGGAATAGGTATAGGATCACATGCTTTTTGCACTTTTATTATTAGAAAATCTTACTAAAATATTGTATCTAAAAGAGTTGGAAAAAAATAGGAAAAAAGGAGCGGAAAATAATCATCCTAATTTTGGATGAAAAGATAATAGAAATGAGTTTAAAATCTGACGTTATATCATGTATGGAAAAGATATTGGCTAAATATCCTGAAGGGCTTAAAGGACGTCCGTTGCTAGACAAAATCAACGCTATGGCGCCACATGGAAAATTTTCAAGCGATAAAAGTGTAGTATCGATTTTTGCGAAGGTGTGTCGCGAACGTCCAAATGAATTTTCCAAGAAAAAAGAGGGCAACACGGTAACCTATTTCTTCAAAAAATCTACTAAAACAAGTAGTAAGAAAGGGAATACGTCTACGGAAGCAAAGAATAGACCGTCGAAAATGAAAAATGCGGCGGATCAGAACAAGCAGGTTAGTGGTAGCGCTAATAACAAAAAGCGAGCAATTGGAAGAAAAGTTCAGAAAAAAAGTGCAACTGTTAGTGCAAATAGCCAATCTGCTGTGTCCGCAACACAGAAAACATCGCAACTACAGGCCAAGAATAGTTCAGCGTCTATTCGAAAAAACGCGGCTTCTGTTCGTCAAAAAGCCAAAATCAAGAGCAAGATTAGTGCGAGTCAAGTTAAATCAAAACACTCTGAGATCTTTCATCGTCAAATTGCTGAATATTTTCAAAAAATTGGGGTGTGCACAAGAGCTTTTTCGCTTATGGATCTTATTGTTGGCGGTAAGTGGGGCAATCCGGACGTTATCGGAATGTTTCGTGCTGGATCTTCGTCTCAATCCAATGTTCCTTCCAGCGAAATTGTTTCGATCCGTATTGTATCAGATCCCGATTTTATACAGGGATTTGGGCAAGCGTGCTCCTATTGTCTTTTTTCGCACAAAGTATATTTGGTTGTTTCGAAAGCTCTTCGAGGCGAGCAAATTGAATCGCTATGTCGTTTGTTTGGTTTGGGTCTTGTCTATTTTGATCAGAAAAGAAATGCGGCAAAGGTAGATTTTGAACCATCAATTATTGCGTCGACGCGTGTTCCAAGCGATCAAATTATAAACGACCACATCACGGGGGAAGTGGCAAATAGGCTCTATAAAAAATAGACGTCGCAAAATAAAAACAGAAATGCAATAATAGGGCTGAAGAGCAAGTGAAGCAACTTGCTCTTCAGCCCTATTGTGTGTTGTGAACCTCGTTACTATTGTGACGCGATCTTTGTTGCTTGATGGACAATTTGAAAGTATTTTTCTTCCGCTTTTCCTGTTGCTAGTGCTGTTCTAGCTGTTACAACACCGTTTGCGATGGTCGGGGCTATTTTATCTACATATAGAGCGGCGGCGGTATTGAGGATAACTGCGTCTCGTAGCGCCGGCGAGCCTGTTCCGTCAAGTATTCGTCTAGCCATAGTAGCATTTTCGTCAGCCTCTCCTCCACGTAGCTCTTCAATGGAGTATGTTGGCAGTCCGAAATCGCCGGGCGTGATTGTGCTGTGTTGATCGCCGAAGATGATTGTTGTCGGCCCGGTTATCGATATTTCGTCTAATCCATCATGTCCATGAGCGATAAGCGTCCTTTCAATCCCTAACTTCTTTGCTGCCCTTGCCATAATTGCTCCTAAAGAATGACTAAATACGCCAATGAGTCGATGACGAGCTCGAGCTGGATTTACTAATGGCCCAAGCAAATTGATTATTGTCTGCGTTCCTAATTGACGACGGACTGAAGCGGCGTGACGCATAGCGCTATGATATAGAGGCGCAAAAAGAAAAGTGAAATTTGTTTCAAGTAACAACTGGCGGGCCTGTTCAGGGTTGAGATTAACAGGAATAGAGAGCGCGCTGTAAAAATCGGCGCTTCCGCTCTTTGAGCTAATAGCGCTATTGCCATGCTTAGCTACTCGAGAACCGCAAGCTACTGCGACGATTGCGGATAGCGAGGAAATATTGAAAGTTCCAAGATGATCTCCTCCTGTTCCACAAGTATCGAGTGTATCACGACATTGCGGCAACGAGATTTGTTTATCGATCAATACCGATGCGCATCCCGCGACCTCGTTTGCCGAGATTCCTTTAGCTCCAAGTCCTAAAAGGAGAGCGCCTATTTGACCATCAGTTAGATTTCCGTCTGTCAATTCTTCCATACATCTGCGAGCTTGTTGTATTGAAAGATTTTCCTTGGCTATTATTTGAGTGAATATACTGGATAACGAGAACGATTCTCGGCGATAATTGAGAAAATTTCGCAGTAATTTGCGTCCATAGTGAGAAGCGATAGATTCGGGATGAAATTGAACGCCTTCAATAAGCAATTTTTTATGACGTATGCCCATTATTTCGCCGTCATCGGTTGTAGCAGTTATCTCGAAATCTGATGGGAGTGTATTTGGATCGACCGCTAGCGAGTGATATCTGGTAAATTTTGCTGGAGAAGGTATAGAACGAAATAGTCCCCGTTTGTCTGTTGCGACGGGGCTCAATTTCCCGTGGATAATTTCTTTTGCCGAGATAATTTTCGCTCCAAACGCTACGGCGATAGCTTGATGGCCTAGGCATATGCCTAGTATAGGAATGGTCTTGCCGAATTTTTTTATTGCAGGGATAGAAATACCGGCATGTTCTGGACGCCCCGGTCCTGGCGATATAATCAATCGAGTAGGCGCGAGTTGAGCGATTTCATCCAATGAACAGCAGTCGTTGCGCGCTACCTTAATCGCTTCATCGGTTTCAAGGCGGAGGGCGTGAACAATATTATGAGTGAATGAATCGTAGTTATCAATTACAAAGATCATGCGTTGATCTCCATTGTTATTGCGGTCAACATAGCGCTTAATTTTTCTTCTGTTTCTTGATATTCGCGCTCGGGAGTGGATTCGAATACAACACCTCCGCCCGCTTGTGTAATTAGTTTGTTACCCATTTTTACAGCGCTCCGAATGGCAATACAGCTGTCCAAATTGTTGCCAGGTTCTAAATATCCTACTATGCCCGAGTAGAACCTTCGACAGATAGGTTCCAATCGATCAATTGTTTCTATAGCGCGAATTTTTGGAGCTCCACATATTGTTCCTGCAGGAAATGTTGCTCTAATAGCATCTATTCCGCTGAGTCCATTTTCTAAAACGCCGACTATTTCCGATACAAGGTGCATAACGTGGCTATAGCGTTCTACGGCAAGGTACTGACGCACATTGATACTTCCTGGCGCGCAAACGCGTCCCAAATCATTGCGTCCTAGATCAACAAGCATCAGATGCTCAGCTCGTTCCTTTTCATCATTAATTAGTTCGTCGGCTAATGCTAGATCTTCTGTTGTAGTATTTCCTCGTCGTCTAGTGCCTGCGATGGGGCGAAGTTGAACCTCTCCGTTCTTTACGCGAATGTGCATTTCTGGTGATGCTCCGAATAATTGCCATTTACCGAAATTAAGATAGAAAAGGTAGGGCGATGGACTAATACTTCTCAGCCTTCGATAGGCTTCGATAGCGGGGATTTCTGTTTGTGCCTCTATGCGGCGAGATGGAACGCCTTGCAATAAATTGCCCTCGATGATTTCATCCCGCACTCGCGAAACCATTGCATGGTAATTTTGAGCGTTGCCATTGCCAATTCGTTGGAACGTATATCGGCGATTATCAGAGCGCAACCAGTTGAAATCATGGTCTTCAATTCGCGCAATAGTTTTTTCTACCGCGGTATTTAGATCTATTTCTCGTTCATGATAGTTAATGCCTACTATAACGACGCGATCGGTATAGTGATCGCAAATTACTATAATATGCCCCAACATAAATAGCGCCAACGGCAATTGTAGTGGGTCAGGTTTGTTGCGGAAATGTATTGTATCACAACGGCGTGCGAATTCAAATGAGATATACCCAACGCCTCCCGCAGGAAAAGGATATTCATGCTCGGCTATATCATGTTGGTCGGCGAAGTATGCCAAAGCGTCGAGAATATCTCTGGCTGGTTGTGAAAAACCGACATGTTTTCCGTCGATAACCATATGGAGCGAATTCTCCGTCTCAACAACACTAAGTGCTTTGCGAGTTAAAATAAGCGAATATCGTTCACGCCCCTTAATGAACGAAGAAGATTCTAATAGAGCGAACGCGTCCAGCTTCGTCGCTAATCCATAAGGAGTATATCGTTCCCCAGATAATATTTTAACGACAGTATCTGTCCTTCGCATGGCTATAGGGAATACCGCAAAATAACTTCTATTAATCCAACATATATTTTATAAGACATGATAATATCATCATACATAGATCGACAAGGTTGTCGATGCTTTTGCGGCCAATAATAAGTAATTGCATAATGCTTTTCATTATTATTATTTTTGACTGTCGCAACCATATATTAATTGATTTCATAGGCCATATTCCATGCAAGAATGTCCGTCATGTGTGTCAATATCTTGAAGGGGTTATTTATAGGGGCTTCGGCAATTTTTTAGTATAAAACTCTATCGAGCCGATACAAATGATCACATATTTAATCGTAGTCTGCTATACTGTGGCTAATGGAAAACGTCTTAGCAATCGATATTGGTACAAGTTCAATCAAGATCGCGCAAATTTCTTCGACAGGTAAAATTATATGGATGGATATCGGACGTCTTTCGAGACAGCAAGCATGCAAAGCCGACGAAATAGAGAGGCGATGGATTGATATGATTATCGATTTGTTTAAGAAGCGACCTCGACAGATATCGCCATCCGCGTTGGTTGTTAGCGGGCAAGGGCCCACGATGGTTGCTATTGATCAAGATATGAAAATTGTTTCTTCGCCGCTGTTATGGACGGATAGGTCTGAACAGCGAATTGACGGACAACGATCGTATTTTTTGCCCAAAGTATCCTATTTTCGTCGCCAATACCCAAAGCTATTTAAACGAGTAGCAGTTATTATGCCCGTTTCTGAATATATTTCCACGATATTTGGAGCTAGTCCTGCCACTGTTTTGCCATCTTCCGCTTACTGTCCATATTACTGGGACGATGAATCCTTGAAAGTGTACCGACTGCCTGCCGCTCTATTTGCCCCTCATGTTGTAATTGGTCGACAGATAGGAAGTGTTAGCAAGATTGCGGCGCTTCGGTTTGGTATTTCCGCGAACATTCCTATCTACGGAGCTGGATTGGATTACGCCATGAGTCTTATTGGCACAGACACGCTGATTCCCGGAAGAATTTGCGATTGCGCGGGAACATCAGAAGGTATCAACTATTGCTCCTCTCGTCAGTTAACTGGAGCAGGGATTCGTTGCCAACCGCACCTATTGGATCATTGCTATAATATATCTGCAACGGTAGATATGAGTGGCTTTCATCTTCTTGAGGCGCTAGATCCATTTCGGCAAAAATTTTTAGCGCTGGATAACATCATAATACGCGGCGAACATAGGAAGTCATTATCATATTATGACAATAAGAGTTTGCCAATTAAAAAAAGTAAATTGGACCAAGTATGGATTAAATTGTGCGAGATAGCGAACAAATTTGGAGAGAGCGTCGACAATCTTCGGCGCGCTGGATGCCAAATAGATTCTATACGTATGTGTGGCGGGCAAGCTAGCAGCTCAAACTGGAATCGCATGAAAGCCAATGCAGGCAGAGTGTCTGTGATAGAAATGGAGCACGTCCATGCGGAGCTTATTGGCGGAGCGGCATGCGGATTTGTGGGGTTAGGCCGCTACTCAACTATTGATGAAGCGGCGTCGGCGATGGTCCGTCCGTTTCGGCGGATAAATCCGAATGACTGATGAGCATTTTTGGAGCGATTAGCGTATAGGGGGCGAGCGAAGTAATAATACGCGCAAATATTTGACTATTGCGCTCAATAGTACCTATGTTGAGAAGATAGCAAATAAAAGGTATTGTCGCATTGGGTCATTTGCTATATGAATAGATATGGTTTTTTTGTCTCCTCAAGAATCCACTGGTTTCGTGAATAGTGTGAAACGGCTTGCGGGAGAGACCTACCTGTTGAGATTCGAGCGCAACGGACGTCCATTCGAGCCCGGCCAATATCTTGCAGTAGGTGCGGTTGGTAGAATCGATATGCGCGAATATTCAATATATTCTCCGCTTTCAGCGGGTTATTTTGAAGTGCTTATCAAAAAGGTAAGTAACGGTTCAGTTTCTCGGCAACTCAGCGCAATGAAAAGCGGCGATACTGTGAGAGTTGATGGCCCTTTCGGGTTTTTCACTATAGATGCCAACGCTAGAGAGAATAAAGAGTTGGTGTTTATTGCAACAGGCACAGGAATATCTCCATTTCACTGTTTCGCGCAGTCATACCCTTCTCTTGATTATCGAGTATTACATGGCGTAAGATATTGCGATGAAGCTGTATACCATGCGAAGACTTCATTTGCTCGCGATCGTTATATTATATGTTCTTCGCGGGATGATGGCGATTACCGTGGACGCGTTACGGATTGGTTGCGAGAAAACCAGACGTCCATCAAAGCACTGTATTATTTATGCGGAAATTGCGATATGATATATGAGGCATTTGATCTATTGCAAGAAAAAGGCGTGCCGTCCGACCAGCTTTTTGCCGAGGTCTATTTCTAGAAACGATGAAATATTATCTTTTGCATCTTGGGTGTCAAATGAATCAATCTGATGCGGAACGTATTCGCGCAGTGCTAGAGGGTATGGGATATCAAGTTGCTGCGGAAGAAGGGCAGGCGGACGTATTAGGTATTGTAGCCTGTTCAGTTCGGCAGAAAGCGATAGATAAAGTCTATACCAAAATACATACGTGGAATCGTTGGAAAAATTCTCGCAATGTCCTTACGTTTGCTTCCGGGTGCATATTGCCTGCTGACCGAGAAAAACTTTTGAAACGGTTTGATCTGTTATTTACCATGCAAGAGTTGCCTCGGTTGCCCGACATGATTCGTCAGTACGGTGTCGTGACTCCATTCGCGAGCGCACCTAACTCTGCTGTTCCTGAGACTAGTCATAATGATCCAGCTATGGGCTATTGGCATGTTGCTCCCAATTATAGTTCTAATTTCGAGGCGTTCGTTCCAATTCAGAATGGTTGCGATAAGTTTTGTTCCTTTTGTGCTGTTCCTTATACTAGAGGTCGAGAAGTTTCGCGTCCTTCTCGGGAAGTTTTGGAAGAAGTCTCTATGTTGGTGGAACGCGGATATAAATCGATCACGCTATTGGGACAGAATGTTAATTCATATGGTCTCGATCGGCGTAAGAGCGAGATATCTTTCGCAGAGTTGTTAAAAGAGATTGGCGAAATTGGCGAACGTAGTCGTAGACGTTTCTGGGTCTATTTTACCTCTCCGCATCCTCGGGATATGAGCGAAGATATATTTAAAATTATCGCTCAATATCGCTGTCTAGCAAATCATATACATCTGCCTATTCAATCGGGAGATGATAAGGTGCTTATTCGCATGAATCGTAATTATCGATCCGATCAATATCGCATTCTTGTCAAACGATTTCGTCAGATTCTTCCTCAAGCCACGTTGTTTACCGATATTATCGTTGGATTTAGCGGCGAAACTGTAGAGCAATTCGAAAATACGAGAGAGGCAATGCGCGAATTTTGCTACAACATGGCTTATATTGCAATTTATTCGCCGCGTTCCGGAGCCGCAAGCGCTCGTTGGGAAGATGATGTTCCCATTGATGAAAAAAAACGACGGCTACAGGAATTATCACGCGAATTGGCGAGCAGTTCATTGGAATATAATCGTCGTATGGTGGGAAAAACGGCGAGGATGTTAGTTGTTGATCGCGATCGCAAAGAGGGATTCCTATCTGCCCGCACAGAGGGGCGGCTTATTGTGCGGTTCCCCTCCAATAATCTTTCTCTTATAGGAAAATTTGTCGACGTGCGTATTGAAGCAGCAAATGCATTATCAATGGAGGGGATTTTCGAAAAGGCGGTCGCGTTGATATAATCGCGAAAGAGAATAAAAAATATTTTATAATTGACGATCGAGAATAATATAAGTAGATTTAATATTGCCGATAAATGATAATTTAAATGTTCTACAAACGTATCAAGGAGTACTGTATGAGTTATGTGTTGAAATTGCGCGGTTTCGCGGTTGCAATCGTCGCAATTTTGAGTGTCGCGATTATCGGGGGATGCGCGGTATCGGACGATTCCGAATCGCTATCTCAGGATATCGAGTCATTTCGGCAAGTGGATTTTTCTCCTCTACGCTCGCATGAATGGGTCGCACACGCCTATGTAGCGGATGCGCAGACGCCAGTCGCCTATTTTGATGTCGATGACTCTGTGATAACATTGACAGGCGAGGACGCGGATGAGTTTCGCGCGGATAACGGCGAGCTCTATTGGGCAGACCCTGCTGCCGAACGAGAAGCGCGGGCATATTACGTGAATATTGAAGGCGGAGGCAATGCGGAACGTCTCGCGATAGAAGTTCTGCCGCATTCATCGTTAAGCTGGCTGTTTCGTCGCTACGTCAATATTCCAATTGAGAGGTTCAAAATTAATCCCGTCGATATAAGCCGGTTCTATTTAGCCGCGGGCTCCACAGTGTTGGTCATTGAACAGACCGGCGGAGAATATCGAGCCGCTCGTCTTCCGCTCGATAGCATTCCCGATGATTTTCGTCGATACGATGCCGTCTCTTTGGGGCATCCAATTAAGGTTATCGAAGAGAAACCCACGCTGGACGAATCGCGATGCGTTCCCATAGTTAAAGATTCCGAAGACTATCGAATATACCATGAATCGTTTGACGTGGGAAGATCGATTCCGCACGATTATATTGTTACTATAGTTAGGGAAGACGGCTCGCCGGTCAACGGCGATCCCTCCTTTCTCAACCTTCCTATAGAAGATCAACGTAAATGCTATAGAATGGCCTATCTTTCCGAGGTATTGCCTCCTCTGGAAAAATGGCCGGATACCACACAGTACTATATTGACGAGTTGCCGCCCAAGATGGTTTACGATCGTAATGATTATCGCGTGGTATGGGCGGAGGAGTTTGATACGCTATCGTTTCAGGATTTGAATGACAATTATTTCTATGCGAGAGACAGTGGCGCGCCAGCCGATACGCCAAATAACGAGTATGACAATACGTTTGCGTTAAAAGATGGAGATCTACTTATTGGTGTACCGCTCATTCCCAACAACGCAGAGGATAAAGACTATTGTAATCCTGATAAATGGCCTGTGAATAAGGTTTATAAGGCATTTGACCGCGAGCGTTGCACAATAGATAGAAGTCATGGCCAGGGAATTGCGACAGGTGTTTATTTTCAGTACGGATATCTAGAAGTAAGGTATAGCAGGCTTCCGACGCGAGATTCGGGCGTATCCATTTATCTTTGGGCGACCGGAAAGGACCAGTTTCGAGGCACAATTGGAATTCAGCGCTGGAACAAATATGAAACGGATCAAGAATATCAGGGCAAAAAGCCGCCTCGCGGGAAAATTCGTAAAGAGTTGGCCCCCAGTTGGACAGTTAAAGACAATCTTATATATCACGGGACGGAATTTCAAATTACAGAGATAGTTAACCATTGGGAGGGCCTAAAACTATTTTGGACAGTAAACCATTTCCACTCGGGCGATGGTAATGGTAACTCGACCAACCCGCACTATACTATCGATTTGCCAACCACTCGGAGCCCGTACACAATAGGAATAGAATTCACTCCTCGAGGGTATGCTATATGGTATCAAGATGATGGAGCAACCTGGCCTGCGGATCCAATGACAAAACAGCGGTTTCGATTAAGTAAAGGGACTCAGGAGCGAAGAGAGACATGTAGGGTGAAAGCTGATGTTAACGGTGTTTCCGTAATTCCATGCGGAATCCCGCATGTTCCGATTTCTGTGCAATCATCGGCTCCAGTTCTCCACAGGAATTTCCCCAAACCGAGAGAGTCGTGGGATTTGTTTTTCACTCGAGCAAGGTTTGCGAACGGAAGCGCGAGAGTAATTGATCGAACGATCGCGTTGGATTATGTGCGGCTATATAAGCCGATCAACAACTACGAAGATTTAAATCCGCTATATCGATAGCGGCTGTGTGGTACGCGAGCTTTTATGAAAAGGGATGGCACACGATTGTTTCGTTATCGGTATATAGATAACGGCGGTCGCGTATCTATCGACGCGCGAGGGGGCTTTTCGCGTTGATAAAATCGAAAGAAATAAAAAGTATTTTATAATTGACGTCAGAATAATATAAGTAGATTTATATTGCCGATAAATGATAATTTAAATGTTCTACAAACGTATCAAGGAGTATTGTATGAGTTATGTGTTGAAATTGCGCGGTTTCGCGGTTGCAATCGTCGCAATTTTGAGTGTCGCGATTATCGGGGGATGCGCGGTATCGGACGATTCCGAATCGCTATCTCAGGATATCGAGTCATTTCGGCAAGTGGACTTTCCTTCTTTACGCGCGTATAGATGGGTTGCGAGCGCCTACGCGGCGGACGCGCCGACGCCGGTCGCCTATTTTGATGTCGACGCTCCTGTGATAATATTGACAGGCGAGGACGCGGGCGAGTTTCGAGCGGATAACGGCGAGCTCTATTGGGCAGACCCTGTTGCCGAACGAGAAGCGCGGGCATATTATGTGAATATTGAAGGCGGCGGCAATACGGAACGTCTCGCGATAGAAGTTCTGCCGCATGCATCGTTAAGCTGGCTGTTTCGTCGCTATGTCAATAGTTCAATTGAGAGGTTCAAAATTAACCCCGTCGATATAAGCCGGTTCTATTTAGCCGCGGGCTCCACAGTGTTGGTCATTGAACAGACCGGCGGAGAATATCGAGCCGCTCGTCTTCCGCTCGATAGCATTCCCGATGATTTCCGTCGATACGACGCCGTCTCTTTGGGGAATCCAATTAAGGTTATCGAAGAGAATCCCACGCTGGACGAATCGCGATGTGTTCCCACAGTTAAAGATTCTGACGACTATCAACTATACCATGAAGCGTCTAGCTCGGGAGGATCGATTCCGCACGATTATGTTGTTACTATAGTTAGGGAAGACGGCTCGCCGGTCAACGGCGATCCCTCCTTTCTCAACCTTCCTATAGAAGATCAACGCAAATGCTATAGAATGGCCTATCTTTCCGAGGTATTGCCTCCTCTGGAAAAATGGCCAAATACCACACAGTACTATATTGACGAGTTGCCGCCCAAGATGGTTTACGATCGTAATGATTATCGCGTGGTATGGGCGGAGGAGTTTGATACGCTATCGTTTCAGGATTTGAATGACAATTATTTCCATGCGAGAGACGATGGTGTGCCAGCCGACACGCCAAATAACGATTATGATAATACGTTTGCGTTAAAAGATGGAGATCTACTTATGGGCATTCCGCTCATTCCCAAAAATGCGGAAGATAAAGATTATTGTAATCCTGATAAATGGCCTGTAAACCAAGTCTATAAAGCATTTGATGTCACTCGTTGCATAACAGAGGGGAATCATGGAGCAGGAATTTCGACAGGCGTTTATTTTCGGTACGGATATTTAGAAATAAGGTATAGCAGGCTTCCGACGAGACAGTCGGGCGTAAGCTATTTTCTTTGGGCGACCGGAATGGATCAGTTTCGAGGACCAGTTGGAATCCAGCGCTGGAACAGATATGAATTACACCGATCAAGATACACCGGGCGGCACAAAGCCGTCGCGTGGGAGAATTCGTAGAGAATTAGCCCCCACTGCTACAGTTGCAGATAATCTCAGATATCATGGGACGGAATTTCAAATTACAGAAATCTTTAACTATTGGGATGGCCTGAAACTATTTTGGACAGTAAACCATTTCCATGCGGGCGATGGTAATGGTAACACGACCAACCCGCACTATACTATCAATTTGCCAACCACTCGAAGTCCGTATACAATAGGAATAGAATTCACTCCTCGAGGATATGCCATATGGTATCAAAGCGATGGAGAGACCTGGCCCGCAAATCCAAGGTCAAAAGCACAGCCTGCAATATCTAAAGGACCGCTGGGTGAGCGAAGAGCGAGATGTAGGGTGCAAGCTCTCAACGGGGTTTTCGTAATTCCATGCGGAATCCCGCACGTCCCGATTTCTGTGCGATCATCGGCCCCAATTGTTCACTCTGCTTACCCCGAAGTACGAGAGTCACTGCAGATTTTTTTCACTCGAGCAAGGTTTGCGAACGGAAGCGCGAGAGTGATTGATCGAACGGCTGCGTTGGATTATATTCGGTTGTATAAGCCGATCAACAACTACGAAGATTTGGAGCCGCTATATCAATAGCGGCTGTGAGGCACGCGGGCTTTTATGAAAAGGGATGGCACACGATTGTTTCGTTATCGGTATATAGATAACGGCGGTTGCGTATCTATCGACGCGCGCATTGAAAAGTAAATGCGCTTATCAATAGAGGGGGCTTTCGAAAAGGCGGTCGCGTTGATATAATCGCGAAAGAGAATAAAAAGTATTTTATAATTGACGATCAAGAATAATATAAGTAGATTTATATTGCTGATAAATGATAATTTAAATGTTCTACAAACGTATCAAGGAGTATTGTATGAGTTATGTGTTGAAATTGCGCGGTTTCGCGGTTGCAATCGTCGCAATTTTGAGTGTCGCGATTATCGGGGGATGCGCGGTATCGGACGATTCCGAATCGCTATCTCAGGATATCGAGTCATTTCGGCAAGTGGATTTTTCTCCTCTACGCTCGCATGAATGGGTCGCACACGCCTATGTAGCGGACGCGCCGACGCCAGTCGCCTATTTTGATGTCGACGCTCCTGTGATAACATTGACAGGCGAGGACGCGGATGAGTTTCGCGCGGATAACGGCGAGCTCTATTGGGCAGACCCTGCTGCCGAACGAGAAGCGCGGGCATATTACGTGAATATTGAAGGCGGAGGCAATGCGGAACGTCTCGCGATAGAAGTTCTGCCGCATTCATCGTTAAGCTGGCTGTTTCGTCGCTACGTCAATATTCCAATTGAGAGGTTCAAAATTAATCCCGTCGATATAAGCCGGTTCTATTTAGCCGCGGGCTCCACAGTGTTGGTCATTGAACAGACCGGCGGAGAATATCGAGCCGCTCGTCTTCCGCTCGATAGCATTCCCGATGATTTCCGTCGATACGACGCCGTCTCTTTGGGGAATCCAATTAAGGTTATCGAAGAGAATCCCACGCTGGACGAATCGCGATGCGTTCCCACAGTTAAAGATTCTGACGACTATCAACTATACCATGAAGCGTCTAGCTCGGGAGGATCGATTCCGCACGATTATGTTGTTACTATAGTTAGGGAAGACGGCTCGCCGGTCAACGGCGATCCCTCCTTTCTCAACCTTCCTATAGAAGATCAACGCAAATGCTATAGAATGGCCTATCTTTCCGAGGTATTGCCTCCTCTGGAAAAATGGCCAAATACCACACAGTACTATATTGACGAGTTGCCGCCCAAGATGGTTTACGATCGTAATGATTATCGCGTGGTATGGGCGGAGGAGTTTGATACGCTATCGTTTCAGGATTTGAATGACAATTATTTCCATGCGAGAGACGATGGTGTGCCAGCCGACACGCCAAATAACGATTATGACAATACGTTTGCGTTAAAAGATGGAGATCTACTTATTGGCATTCCGCTCATTCCCAAAAATGCGGAAGATAAAGATTATTGTAATCCTGATAAATGGCCTGCGAACCAAGTCTATAAAGCATTTGATGTCACTCGTTGCATAACATCGGGGAATCATGGATCAGGAATTTCGACAGGTGTTTATTTTCGGTACGGATATTTAGAAATAAGGTATAGCAGGCTTCCGACGAGACGGTCGGGCGTAGGCTATTTTCTTTGGGCGACCGGAATGGACCAGTTTCGAGGACCAGTTGGAATCCAGCGCTGGAACAGATATGCAGTTACACCGGATGGCTCGAAGCCGGGGCGTGGGAAAATTCGTGGAGAATTAGCCCCCACTGCTACAGTTGCAGATAATCTTAGATATCACGGGACAGAATTTCAAATTACAGAGATAGTTAATAAATGGAGCGGTCGCCCATCGCCAATATTTTGGACAGTAAACCATTTCCATGCGGGCGATGGTAATGGTAGAACGACCAATCCGCACTATACTATCAGTTTGCCAACCACTCGGAGTCCGTATACAATAGGAATAGAATTCACTCCTCGAGGATATGCCATATGGTATCAAAGCGATGGAGAGACCTGGCCTGCAGATCCAAGGTCGAAATTCCAACCCACTGTGAGTGGTCTATACAGATCGAGATGCTCGGTGAGGAATATCAACGGTGTCTCCGTAATTCCATGCGGAATCCCGCACGTACCGATTTCTGTGCGATCAGCGGCCCCAATTTTTCATTCTCATTACCCTGACACACAAAGGTCATGGGAGGCTTTTTTCACTCAAGCAAGGTTTGAGAACGGAAGCGCGAAAGTGATTGATCGAACGGCTGCGTTGGATTATATTCGGTTGTATAAGCCGATCAACAACTACGGCGATTTAGAGCCGCTATATCAATAGCGGCTGTTTTGGCGGGGTTTACGCGGGGTTTTTATGAAAAGGGATGGCACACGATTTTTGCGTTATCGGTATATAGATAACGGCGGCAAGATTAGCGATCCGGTTCGCAATCGTTGTATTAAATGGTCCATTTCCATTGCCAGTAGCATATTCTCTCGGATATTCTTGGCAATGCTATAGTCGGTTGATATATCGATGACGCTTGCTTGCTTATTAATAATTTGACTGGGACGTAGCTCGCGCATTATTTGTTCAATATTTTGTTCCATAGCGCGCTCAAATATCGTTCGATAATTGGCAATTGGCAGTCCTTGGTTAGACTGACGTTGGTCGATGTCTATGCGATATATATCGCTCAAATAGTCGTTCCAATCAGGCGTCTGTTGATATGGTATTGCTAATACTATGACCACATCTACATCGCTTTCGTATATTTTCCTCAATAAGTCGGTCATTGCTTTTTGTTCGCTATTTTCTATCGCATAGGTAAGCAATTGGTGGGTAGGATTGACACTTTCAAATCCTAATCGCGTATACCGTATTAGCTCTTCCGGATGTAAGCGGGCATCAAAGAGCAACGCGCTTTGACGATCCGATTCAATATGCGGCAAGCCACTATTTAGAATTAGTCCAGCCAAGTAGCCGCTTACGAATAGTTGCTTATTACGGTCAAAGCTCGCTGATTGCCCATAGCTATCGTCGGTGAGTGTTGCATCGAGCGCCAAGAAACGTTGATGAGGATAATCTCGCGACAGCGAGGCAAAAATATCCGCTATCGCTTGACCAATTGAGACAATAAGGTCATAGCGGTCGTTTGTGATAATTGTAATTAGCTCATTTTGCCACAACGTTTCGTCATTGCCGCCATAGGTTAGATCGTATTGAGCCCACCGTTTCCCTGCTACCGCTCGACGAGCGCCGCGAATGATCGACTCTTCTAGTGCGCTATCGGCTAGAATAGAGGGCATATAGACAAGCAGTCGAAAAGATTGATCTGGCTTATTGTGTTCATTCGCGAAGAGCGGCATATTAATTGCTAATACACAAATAGCTATGATGATTCCGCGAAGAATCGATTTACTATATTCTTTCTTATATTCATTTGGTGAACTGGTATGGTCGCATACATGTCCAAATGTGTTATATTGTATCCTATCTCCTCTATTCGTCGTCATAGCTTGAATGTTCAAGAACATCTTGAGTAATGCGCACTCCCACAGCTTTAGAAATGCCAGGTTCTTCCATTGTAATACCGAATAATCTATTAGCTGTCGCAATTGTATTTTTGTTGTGGGTAATTAAGATAAACTGGCTCTTTTTTGTGAATTCTTGCAGGAGATTGGTAAATTTTTCAATGTTGCTATCGTCCAGAGCGGCGTCTACTTCGTCTAAAATACAAAAGGGGGATGGATGCACTCGGTATGCGGCGAATAAAAGCGCGACTGCCGCCAGAGTTCTTTCTCCTCCCGAGAGCAGTTCGATAGTCCTATTCTTCTTTCCTGGAGGACGAATAAATATTTCTATTCCCGATGAGAGGACCTCATCGCTATCAGTCAACCGCAATTCGGCATGTCCGCCGCCAAAAAGACGGCGAAAGATGATGTTGTAATGCTTATTTATTTGGTCAAATGTTTTTTTAAATTTTTCCGATGAGAGCGTTATGATATCTTTGGACATCTTGTGTAAATTCTGCCGAGCATGTTCCAGATCGCTTATTTGTTCCTTAAGAAAAAGATATCGTTTATGAATGTTTTTATAATCTTGTGTTGCCATAAGATTAATTTGTCCAAGCTCCTCTAGATTTTTATTATATTTGGCAATAGCCTGGTGAATATTGCTTGATTTTTTTCGAATACGAGTGATATTTTCTTCTGAGCAATCGGGAGCGCGAGAGAAACGCGCTTCAAAATCATTTCTATGCATTTCGAGGCGACTTTCCAAGCGGTCTATTTCGCGACGAGCTGTTTCAAACGTTGGTTGTAGCCGATTCATCTCACCCCGTAGCGACGCTATAGTATCTTCTAACAACGATAAATCTGAATGCTGTTTTTTAAGGGAATCTCTATAATTTTCAATATCGTTCTTCTTTTGGCGCTTCGTGGTTAACAGATCACGCGTCTGTTTATCGATAGTTTCATTGCTAACGCGCAATGCTATCGCTCGCTGTTTGCTATGATCGATATGTCGCTCGACCTCGGCGGATTGATTTTTGTAGCGAGCAATCTCTTGTTCCGTTCGAGCATCCGTCTGCCGTAAGTGCTTAAGCTGTATAGCCATTCGGGATTGGTCAATTTCCAACGTAGCAATTAGAGCGCGTTGATTATCGATCTCTTGAACGATGGATTCATTGTCTTTGGTTATTCTCGCAACATCTTCAATGGTTCGCGTTATTGCCAGGTCGCGCTCGGCGATATTATGCTCAATGGTTCTTTTGCGTGTGATGCTTCCATCTGGCGAAATAAATTCATTTAAAAATAGCGGCAGTAACTTTTTGTACTCTTCAAATAGCAGTTTTAGTCGCTTAACCTTCTCGATATCTTCGTCAAATTCATCTCTCAATGTCTGACATGTCTGTAGGGCGCTGTTGAGGTCGTTTATTGCCGTAGCGTCTATAGTGATCTGTCGCTTTGCGCGAATTGTTTTATCGAGTATATCGATCGCGGCGCCTATTTTTGACTCTATTCCGCGATGCTTTGCCGCCGAGTATTCCGATTCTCGAAGCCTTTGATCAACAAGAGTCCCAATGTTGTCTGTAAGGGTAATTAGTGTCGCTCGTTGTTTGCGTTGTTTGTGCTCATCGGCTCGTATCTGTTTTTGAAGCGAAGTGATAGCGGCCTTGTTCTCTTGGAGTTTCAGGCGCCTTGCCTCAATTGTTTTTCGATAAGAGGCTTGCTCGCGATGTAAATCGGAGATGCGTTGATTTGTTTGCGCAATTGTCTCTTTACGCTCCGCAATTTCTTCTATAAGAACAGTTGTCCGTTCTTTATAGCCATTCATAAGCATTGTTTCTCTTGCTATTTGCCCGTCGATTTCAGCAATTTGCGCTGTATTGGAACGTTTTGTGCTGTTGAGGCGTTCTAATTCAATTTCTATAGCGGTTAATTCCTGTTGCCGCGTTACGTGCTCATGATTTTGTTTGCGAGTTGTCTTTTGGATGGTTTCCTGTTGCCTATTTAACGTTGCCATATCGCGATTTTGAGTGTCTCGAATGGTAGATAGTTCATCAAATTTTTGCCGGCGACTACTCAGATCTTGCGCCAATTTCGCAAGCTGTAATAATTTAGCGTCTATTTCTAACTGAGCGAGTTCTTTTCGTAAAACGCGATATTGTTCGGCTTTTTTAGCCTGTTCCGCAAGATGCCGGTCCGACTGCGCGACCTCCGCGAATATTTGCCGCGCCTGAACAATATTCTCCGAGGTCTTTTTTAGATTCTGTTCAGCCTGGCGCATCTCAAGCTTAGTTTTGCTTATCGATGCGGCCTCCTCAAAAAATTCGCGCCGCCGAGCGGGATTATGAGAGAGCACTTGGTCTATTTTCCCTTGATGCAATATAGAATAGGCAATTATTCCTACCCCAGTATCGCGGAATAGTGCGCCTATCTCTTTTAACTTGGCCGATTGACGATTGAGAAAATATTCATTTTCGCCCGAACGATGCAAACGACGAAGCACTTCTATTTCAGCGGCGTCAAAATCCAATGTCCTATCTTGATTATCAAAGGTCAAGGCGACCTCCGCAATATTAAGTTGCCCTCTATGTTCTGTCCCAGAAAAAATAAGGTGTTCTGAATTTTTGGCGCGTATTCCTTGGAGGCTTTGCTCGCCCAATGCCCATCGTATCGCGTCTAAAATGTTGCTTTTTCCGCAACCATTTGGTCCAACTAATGCAGAAATGCTACGATCCAATGGCAAAATTGTCCGGCGAGCGAAGGACTTGAAGCCAAACAATTCGATAGACTTCAGAAACAAAAAATAGCTCGCGAGATTAGAACAGGTAGGACGCCCACTTATGAGCGAACTGCATTCCAGCCTTTTCGACTCTGCCAGCAAAATCATGCCAATTGTCGGCGAGATGCATCAAATAAATTTTATTTGTTACCTCTTTTGGAAGGCTTATAAGATCGCCTAGCGTTGCATGAAGCCCCCCTTCGCCAAATTGCACGTCATGAAAAATCGCCTCGATAGAGTAACGATTTTCAAAGTATTCGATCATATCAGGATCAAATTTACTATCTCCAGTGAACAGAATACGGTCGTCGATTAACAAGCCTGTGCTATATGCGCTTGACTTCCAATCAAAAATATCGCTTGGAAAGTGGCATGTTCTAAATGTTTGAATTGAGAATGCGCCTATATCAAATCGATTGCCTTCTCGAAAGAGATCGGAAGAAGGTTGCGGAGAGACGATATTAAAATAATCGTCCAATTTTAACCATTTTCCATTATTACATTCATTACATTCGAGACCGCCGCGCAATGAATGCTCCCATAGCATTGGCGCCAACTGTTGTGAAATATAGAGGTTGGGTTTTGTTTTTGCGACATAGCGGTGAATTAACGCGGCCTCTTCCAATCCTCCGATATGGTCAGAATGGAGGTGGGTAATATGGAAATTCTTTAGGCTGGAGATATCAACCCCTAGGTAATTGATAGCTTGCGGCGCGCAGGTTCCAAAGTCTACCACAAGGTGAGTGTCGCCCTTGATAATAATAATGTTATTGTGATAGTTCTCTCGAGAAAACGAATTGCCGGAACCAATAAAGAATATCTCAAGATCACCAATATTTGTAAGACTGAGACTTGCCATAGAGAGATTATATATATATTCAAGATAAAATCTAGCATTTTATAGAAAAGAAGCGCAAAGAAGAGCAATAACGAGGTTGTCGGAAATGGCGATACTAATTTTTGCGAATATTGTTATATTGTTGACGGATAATCGAGTATTTGCTACTATAGACTATATGAAAGAAAGAATGGGTCAAGAAGAGCAACGTTATCAGTATCCTGAAAAAGGTGGAGCATCCGATCAGCGCTGTTGCGAAGGCGCATGCGGTTGCGCCGAGGATGGGCAGTGCTCATGCGGCGGCGACTGTCAATGTCGGCAGACAGGTCTCTCCACTAGTTAAACCAATACTAATAGGCATCGCGCCGTTACAACGCGCGTTATATTATTCAACAAGCCACGGGGGCAAGCATGTTGTTCCCGCGCAACTCTCTTCTCCCGAGGGGATTCCTCGATCGGGGCATTGCAATGATTGAATACATGCCTCGTCACTTACCATAGACATTGCGGAGGCGATAATACGATCGTCGTCTTCACCCAAATAGATAAGAATTCTATCCAGATCGTCTATAATATATGTTTCCGGTTCAACGATCTTTTCGCCATTTACTAATACCGCAAAACGTAGACCTTGAGAATCTTCAGCCGATATTTGAGCGTCGCAGAATCTTGCTCCGGTATCTAGGGCTAAACAATTTGCGGTAAGCCGCATGCCCAGTGTTTCAAAGAATCTTCCCAACGTTACCCCTTCGGAATGAACGTGGATAACATTGCCTTTGTTATCATGAAGATGTACTTCTAGCGAAAGAATATTATTTTCTGTGGATTGGTATCGATCGAGGGTTAAATCAAGAGGATTGCCGTTAAGCAATACCAAAAGATCCGCATGGATATGGAAAGGCGTGTCGATAATTGCGGCGTAGTCTTCGGGCGAAATCGTTTTTGCTTCGTGAGTTTCCTCGCTCCGAGTAGTCGCCGAGTCAATTGAAGCGGCCTTTTCATGAGGAAATAGCAACGCGGCCGGTACCAATAATCCAGACGCTACCATCAAGTATAATCGATTCATAGTAGTATTATAGAATGTTTTGTATAAATGGCAACGAAATGGCAACGGAAAGAAGGCATACAAGCTTTCGCCATCTAGCGAGCGATTTTAATGGGTCCCCCATGCATACATTTATCAATCGCCTTTTTTATGATATGGTTATATATGGGAAAAATAGGACGGTATTGGATCGGTTTTGATATGGGAGGCACAAAGTTGCTGAGCCTTGTGTTGGATAAAGACATGCATGTTATTGGACGGCATAAGCAAATAATAGCCTCCAAACGCGACAACGACGTGATCTCTCAATCTATTGTTGAATGCATCAATACTAGTTTGCATAACGCCAATGTAGATCGAAAGCAACTTGCCGGTATTGGGTGCGCATCCGCGGGAATTGTCGATATAGCCAAGGGCTCGATTGAATTCACTCCAAATCTCAATTTGGCTAATCTCAATCTTCGCGACATGCTCAAGAGAGAATTCGATGTCCCAGTGCTGTTAGAAAATGACGCCAATGCTGGAATTTATGGCGAATTCATTCATGGAGTAGCGCAAGGATATCAAAATGTTATAGGGGTATTTATTGGAACCGGTGTTGGCGGAGGAATTATTGTCGATGGGCGTCTCTATGTTGGATCGAGTGGATGCGCCGCCGAGATAGGGCATATGGTTGTTCATCCCCACGGACCTCGGTGCAGTTGCGGTAAATATGGTTGCCTAGAGGCATTTGTGGCTCGAAGGGCGATAGCCAAGGAGTTAATCTCGCTCGCCGCTATGGGAAAAGCGCAGACAATACTGAACATATCAGGCACCGATATACGCAAAGTGAAAAGCGGAGTGATTTTGGCGGCGATACAGGCTGGCGAACGGGCGACAATTGAAATAGTGGAGCATTCCGCGCACTATCTAGGAATAGGATTGGCAAACTGTATAAGCATATTCAATCCCGAATTGATCGTGCTTGGAGGAGGATTGATAGAAAAGTTGGGCGATTGGTATATACCCAAGGCCGAAAGTTCAATGCGCGCGCATGCCTTGCCCGCTCTCGCAGAACGAGTTACTGTGGTCAAAGGAACGCTCGGGGACGACGCGGTTGCTTTCGGCGCGGTCGCTCTATTGAAAGAGAATCTATGAATAATAATACCGCCGGCCCGTCGGCGGTTATCGATATAGGCTCCAGCGCGATTAGAATGGTAGTCGCCCAACAGCGTGACCACCATTGGCAACGCCTCGACCATGGCAATCGTCCGGTAAATTTGGGCCGAGATGTTTTTGAAACGGGACGTATAGCCACGAAAACGATGCGCGATGTCATAGATATCCTACGAGGGTTCAAAGAGGTCATCGAAGGTTTTGCCGTGCCGCCCAATCATATTCGCGTCATTGCGACGAGCGCCGTGCGTGTCGCGAGCAATTGCGATATTTTTTTAGATCGCGTCCTTGTTCGCGTCGGCTTCAGTGTGGAAATTATAGAGGGAATAGAGGAGAATCATCTAACCTACTTGGCGGTTCGAGACGCGTTGCGGTCTGATATGAGGAAATTTAAACAGGCAGGCACGCTTATTGTTGAATCGGGGGGCGGGTATACCGACTTGATGCTTTTGCATCGAGGCAAGATGATTTCTGCCCATACATTAAATGTGGGATCGACCCGTTTAGAGCGCGGCGCGTTGAACACGATTGGTCGTCGCGAAGAGATCGGCGAATATCTTAACGACACAATTGCCTCATTTATTTCGTTGCTTACGTTGGAAATGGATCTCAGTCAAATAATCTATTTCGTCGTCATTGGAGAGAGCATGAGTCTGGCGAGCGAACATTTGGCCAATAGCCACAACAGCGGGTTCTCTGTGATAGAGCGCGAGAAGTTTGAAACATTTTTCTCTACACATCAAAAATATTCCAACGACGAAATGGTCGAAAAACTTGGTATTTCGTATCAAGCCGCCGAGTCCCTTATGGTTTCGCTCGCCGTCGCGAATGGATTTCTTGCCGCGACCGCCGCGCAGAGCTTAATTGTTCCTAACATCGGTATTCGCGAAGGTGTGCTGCTCGATTTAACAAACTATCAAAATAGAAAGCGTAAAAATGTTATCGAACGCCATGCGATTGAAGCCACAATGACGCTCGGCAACAAATACCATATCGATCGAACGCATGCGGCGCATGTCGTCAATCTTTCGCTTGATTTATTTGATTGTCTCATCAAAGAACACTGTCTTAATAAACATCATCGCGTTCTATTAGAGGCCGCCGCGATACTGCATGACATCGGCAATTTTATACGAGGTTCGGGGCATCACAAACATGGCCAATATATTATCGACAATTCATATATTTTTGGCTTTACGCGGTCGGATATAGCGATCATCTCTAATATAGTCCGTTATCATAGAAAAGCGAAACCCTCTATGGCGCATGTTGGTTTTAGACAGTTGCGCCGCGATGAACGCATAATTGTTATGAAACTGGCCTCGTTGCTACGTATTGCCGAGGGCATCGCTCGAAAATATCGCCATCCCGCGCGGGATTTTCATTTTCGTATTACCGGCGACAATTTTATCATCGGGTTGGAACGCGACGACACGCAGATAGTGGAGCAACCGAATATAAGCCGCAAATGCGACCTCTTTAGCGATGTCTACGGCTACAATGTGCTATTTGAAACGTGAAACGTTTTCTTAACCGCGAATTGAGCTGGCTGGAATTCCATAGCCGCGTGCTCGCATTAGCGCAAGATAGCGCCTATCCATTATTGGAGCGGGTAAATATGCTGGGAATCGCCTCCGATATTTTGGACGAATTCATTATGACGCGAGTGGCCATTCTTTGGCATAAGATTCAAAGAGGATCAAACGAACGCGATCTCTCCGGCGCTACGCTATCTTCGCAGTTCTCGGCCGTTCGCCGGAGCGTTATCAAACACATCGACGAGCAACACCGCATTTTGCGCGGCGATATAATTGGTCAGCTGGAGCAAAAGGGAATTAGGCTCATATTGTCCGATACGTTAAGCCAGTCAGACGAACTTGCCATTGGTCGAATAGCTAGAAAAAACGTGCTTCCCGCGCTTACTCCGCTGGTGTTTGAAAGATCCGAAGCGCTAAGCTTTTCCGGAAATCCCGCGCGCATGGGATTTTTTCTTCTTCAATCGCCGCGCCATAGTAGCCCAATCGCCGCCATTGTTCCAATACCGACAAGGATCGAACAGCTTATCAACATATCTGGTCGCGAAAAGCAGATATCGCTTACGTTTTTAGAAAGCGTCATATTACGCTGGAGCGACGAGCTGTTTCCCGGATATCAAATCATAGAACGCATATTGGTTAAACTTATTCGAGATTCCGAGCTTACGGTAGGCGAGCGGCAAGACATGGAATTTATCGATACAATGGAGCTCGCCCTTAAACAGCGAGCGGGAGCAAATTTCATCTCGATGATTGCGACGCAATGCAGCGACGTCGCTCAAGAGTATATGAAGCGACACCTTCCTTTAGACACCGAAATTTTCGCATTGCAATCAAACCCATTAGACCTAGGGCAACTTAAGCTCATCGCCAAGCTAAGAGGCTATGACAATCTTCGCTTGCCAACATCTCGCCCGATATGGCCGGTAAGCATTGATTATCAGCGCTCGCCATGGGCGCAGATACGGCAAAACGAAATATTGCTCCACCACCCATACGAATCGTTCGAACCTATCATATGGCTTATCGACAACGCGGCAGAAGATGAAGCGGTTATTAGCATTAAGATAACGCTCTATCGAACAAGCGGCGATTCTCCCATTTTAGATTCGTTGATCCGCGCCGCGGAACGAGGCAAACAGGTTATCGCGTTGCTAGAGCTACGCGCCCGATTTAACGAACGCCGAAATATCAAATGGGCAAATCGCCTTAAACAGGCAGGCGCGATTGTCATTTACGGAATTGTCTCCTATAAGGTGCATGCTAAGGCCCTCATTATCACGAGACAAGAGCGGAAGAGCGCTCGGCGCTACGTTCATATCGGCACCGGCAACTACAATGAGAAAACCGCCCTTGTCTATACCGACATTAGCTATTTTTCTTCCGACCCAATTATAACCTACGAAGTGGGGCTATTTTTTAACGCGCTTACCGGAACCTCCAGTTTGCCCATGGTGCAAAAAATCGCCATGGCTCCTATTAATGCCCGTCAATTGCTTCTTCGCAAGATTAGACGAGAGGAACATCGCGCCCGCTCGGGAGAACGCGCTCTTATTATGATCAAATGCAACGCGATTGCCGACCAAGCGACAATCGCCGCGCTCTATGACGCATCGCAAGCCGGCGTCTCGATTCTTCTCAATGTACGCGGGATATGCCTACTTATTCCGGGTGAAAAAGGGTTGAGCGAGAATATACGGGTAGTTAGCATTGTTGGTATGCTGTTGGAACATGCGCGCATCTTCTATTTTTTGAATGGCGGAGAAGAAGAAGTATATTGCGGAAGCGCCGACATAATGATGCGAAACTTCGATCATCGGGCAGAACTATTGGTTCCAATCGAAGCGCCGTCGTTGCGGCGACGATTACGAACGATACTGGAGACTATTTTTGCCGATAACAGTTGCGCCTACGAGATGCTAAGCTCGGGAAAATATAGAGCGATTAGACCCACTCGCGGGCAAAAAAGAATCAACTGTCAAGAGCGATTTTTCCAGCAGGTCGGCAAACAGACAAAGAGACGTCCGGCAGGCGATCGTTTTATCGCCCGCCGAGCGCCGTAGCCGCCCGCCACTCGAGCGACTACCCCAGCCAGCTCTTCAGGCGAGACGACAGCTTCCCAATAACTGTATCGGGCACACTATGTCCGCCGTCGAATTCCACGAGTGTCCCGTCCGACCCCGCCGAAATCAAAAAATTATGCAGATTGCGCGCGCCCTGAATATCGAGCGTGGTATCGTGTCGCCCATGAGACTGCCAATGATCGGGCAACGCCGCTTTGGTCTCTCGATGTTTATCGATAAGATGTTTCCAACGCATCGAAGCGGTCAAAACGCCCGATAGGATAGATATTCCGACAGGCAAACGCATATTATTCGACCACATCTGCAACAGTATCTCGCAACTTACTATCGCTCCTTGGCTAAATCCGCCAATCACAATCTTTGTATGGCGGAGATATAATCGCTCGATCATATCGATGACCAGATAGGCGCTGCTCGGGAGCCCGCTATCGTCCAGCACCTCAATCGCGTCGAAATAGTGCCCGGTCATCGAAAGGCGTCTATCTTCTTCGTCCTCGGGAAACCAAGCGTAGCTATCGGAATTGGCGCTTACGCCGGCCGCGTCCCCAAAATAGGCAGGCAACGGGTGGGGCGCCTGAGGAAAATACCAAGTGTAATCGTTTGATGGATCGATAAACGCCGCCAAATCGTAGAGATCGCGCGCGTTGGCTCCATAGCCGTGCAGAAGCATAACAGCTTTTTCGTTGCCGCTTCCTTCGCGAGGCGGACGATGATAACAAGAGAGCATATGCAATGGATACTATCGATAAGAGAAAAAATCAAGACCATGCGAACAACACGATGTTCATTGAACGATCGGTCTACATAAGGGGGGAAGTCTCCCCCCTCGCTTCATAGCGCTGATCGGGGCGCGCTATTCCAGCTCCGCTCGCGCTCCGCTGGGCTCGCCCCTGCGCTATTGCGCTACCCCCCTCAGCGGGCGCCGATCGATGAATTGCGAGATTGTATCGCCGCGCGATTACGCGCGGCGATACCCCCAATTGGCCCGCTACGCCCAAATTTGCTCTTAATAGCGGTCAGTTTTCGTAGAGCGCTTGACATAATCGGAATTTTATGAAATGATATAAATCATGGAGCGATCAATAAGAGGTGAAATAGCATCGCCATCCTATGCTATTGGGCCATTATTTTTATTGGGGGAAGATCGCGCCGAATGGACGCAGCACATTGATTCCTCGCAAATTGAGAATGAGACACAGAGATTTCATGCGGCGCATGCCGAACTTATGAGACGATTCAGCGAGAATATCGCTGAAAGTAAGCAAACCAATTCGACCCTTAGAGTCGAACTACTCGAGGGGCATCGCATGCTTCTCTCCGACGAAGACTTTATCGAGTCGATCATCTCCGCAATTAAAAATAGATGTAGTAGCGCCGAGCAAGCGACGCATGAGTATGCCGAAGTATTTGCCGCCGAGATGTCGGAATTGGACCAATATTTTCGCGAACGGGCCGACGATGTCAACGATATTAGTCGTCAGCTGATCAATCTACTGCTTAATCGCGATCAATCGCGAGCGATAGAAATTGAACAGCCTTCAATTGTGGTGGCGGCGGAGCTGTTTCCCTCCACTACGCTTCGTCTTGATCTGTCTCGCGTGTTGGGATTTGTTACCGAGCGGGGCGGCGCCACTTCTCATGTG
Source organism: Spirochaetia bacterium (assembly GCA_965220165.1). GTDB lineage: Bacteria > Spirochaetota > Spirochaetia > CBDCPJ01. The sequence continues at coordinate 673,850 of CBDCPJ010000054.1, read as the reverse complement.
GCTTTTGTCGCGAAAAGCGCCGGATTGCCGGCTCTTGTCGGAGCAAAGAATTGCTGTCAATTGGCCAGCGAGGCATCGTCGGCTATCATTGACGCCGTCGAAGGCCAAGTTATTTTCTCGCCCGAAAAGCCGACTATAGAGCATTACCGATTATTATTGGATGAGTATCGCAAGCAACGCGACATGCTTAAAGCGACCGCGAAGGTGCCAGCCGTTACAAACGACGGAGAGGTGATCTCTATATCTTCCAATATAGGCAGCCACCAAGAGACGAAGGCGGCAATCGAAAACGGCGCGGAAGGAGTTGGACTCTTTCGCACCGAATTTTTCTTTATGCGCGAACAAGAGCCAACCGAAGAGGAGCAATACGAAGCCTATTATGCCGTCGCTAAAGCATTCGCTCCCGCGCCTGTCTACATTCGCTCGTTGGATATTGGAGGCGATAAGTTTATACCCTACCTCAATCTTCCCGTCGAGCAAAATCCATTTCTTGGCCAGCGCGCGTTGCGTCTCTATGTTCGATGCAAAAGGCTTATTAATGTTCAACTTCGCGCGATATTGCGCGCCACGACATGCGATAACATCGGCATAATGCTTCCCATGGCAATCTCGCCGAACGAGATAGTTCAATTCCGCGCGCGAGTCGCGGGCATCGCGGAACAATTGGCAATGGAGAAAAAAGCTGTTGGAAAATATAAAATTGGGGCGATGCTCGAAACTCCATCCTCTATTCTCCTCTGTGATCAGTTTGCTAAGCACGCCGATTTTCTGAGTTTGGGCACGAACGACCTGACTCAATATATTCTGGCGGTCGATCGAGGAAATGAGGCGATTGCCCATCTCTATGACCCGATGCATCCGGCCCTTATTCAGGCGTTCAAATTGGCTATTTCATCGGCGCGGCGATACAATGTCCCGCTCTCTCTTTGCGGGGCGTTGGGTAGCGACGAGAAGGCGGTATCGAAGCTTATTGGGTTGGGGTTGCGCCGTTTTAGTCTCGCCTCCGATCGAATTCCGGCAATTAAACAGGCGATACGAGAGTGCCGCGCTAACGCCGTTCCCGATCAATCTGATCGCGACGACGGCGATAGAGAGCTTATATGGTCTAACGATAGAAAGTAGGTAAGGGGAAAAAATATTATTTTAGGAGGTATTGTATGGGTAGAGTTATTATGATGGTTGTCGGAATAGGTCTTCTTTTTGGGGGAATGGTGTTTTCCGCCGGAGAGCAGGATGGGCAGATTATTGCGGGGTTGATTACGAAAACTAATACTAATCCCTTTTTTGTAAAAATGAGGGAGGGGGCTACGGCAAAAGCGAACGAGCTTGGTATTGATCTCCGAACCTTTGCCGGAGAGATCGACGGCGACAACGAAACTCAGGTAGAGGCGATCGAAACTCTTATCGCCGTCGGCGCTCAGGGTATTTTAATTACGCCGAGCGACACTCGAGCGATCGTTCCAGCGATACGACGGGCTCGCGAAGCCGGCATATTGGTTATTGCATTAGACACTCCGCTTGATCCCGCGGACGAAGCCGATGCGACGTTTGCGACAGATAACTTTAAGGCGGGCGAACTCATTGGAAAATGGGCGCTTGCAAAATTGGGAGCCGAGGCCGCGAATGCTCGCATAGGATTGCTTGATCTCAACGCCAGCGAGGTAACTGTCGATGTGCTTCGCGATCAAGGTTTTTTGACGGGATTTGGCATCGACGTCAATGATCCCAACGATATAGGAGACGAGGAAGATCCTCGTATTGTCGGTAACGACTATACCGATGGTTCAGAGGAAGGCGGACGACGAGCGATGGAAAATCTATTGCAACGCGATCCCGAAATCAATTTGGTCTACACGATCAATGAGCCTGCGGCCGCCGGCGCCTACGAAGCGCTTAAGGCGTTTGGGCGCGAGGACGACGTTTTGATTGTCTCTGTCGACGGCGGATGTCCCGGAGTCAAGAATATACGCGACGGAGTTATCGGCGCGACCTCGATGCAGTTTCCGTTGCTTATGGCGTCGCTGGGTATCGAAGCGATCGCAGAATACGCGGCGACTGGAGCTATTCCGCGACCGACCCAGGGGCTTGATTTCTTCAATACCGGAGTCGAACTTATCACCGACGAACCAGTTTCCGGACTCGATTCGATCGATTCTTCCGAAGGTCTGGAGCGTTGCTGGGGCTAATTCCTCGCGTAATAACGTAATTCGGTATTAGGATTATAGGCGCGGATCGATGAGTACAAAAAATAACGCCGTAGGCGATGTAGCCAAAGATTTTAAGAATACCGGGTCTCTATTCGACCGGCTTCATGATCTTCTGCATACCTTTCCGTTTTTATCGCCGTTGTTGGTGGTAATTTTTTGCGTCATTATTTTTGGCGCTATCGTTGGTCCGCGCTTTCTCCATCCATTTAATCTATCGCTCATCATTCAACAGGTAACGGTTATCGGTATGCTGGGGATTGCGCAATCCCTTGTGATTCTTACCGCCGGCATCGACCTTTCGGTAGGGGCGATTATGGTATTTTCTTCGGTGGTGATGGGAAGACTCGGCGTGTTGGTAGGGCTTCCAGCGCCGATAGCCTTTGCCGCCGGATTGGCGGTCGGCGCGCTGTGCGGACTCATTAACGGGCTATTGGTGGTTAAGGTAAAGATTCCGCCATTTATCGCGACGCTTGGCACATGGAATGTCTTTTTCGCGCTCAATCTCTGGTATTCAAAAAGCGAATCGATACGCTCTCAAGATATCGAAATGGTCGCCCCATTATTGCAATTTATGGGGACACGCTTTAGTTTTATGGGCGCGCAGCTTACATACGGCGCGCTGTTTATGATCGCGCTGTTTATGATCGGCGCCTATGTATTGCGATGGACAGCGTTTGGACGTCATATCTACGCTATCGGCAACAGTATCGAAGCGGCCCGACTGGTCGGCATCCGCGCCGATCGCGTGTTGATATCCGTCTATACACTTGCCGGTCTTATCTGCGGGTTGACAGGATGGGTGCTTATCGGTCGTATCGGCTCGGTAAGCCCGCAGGCGGGAATGACCGCCAACATCGATAGTATAACCGCGGTTGTCATAGGCGGGATAAGCCTCTTTGGAGGTCGCGGCGCGATCGTCGGAACGATGCTTGGCGCGTTTATTGTAGGCATGTTCCGTAATATGTTGGCGCTTGCGGGCGTTGATGTGCTATGGCAACTATTTGCCATAGGGGTGCTGATCGTCGTGTCGGTATCGGTCGATCAATGGATTAGGAGGGTCGGTAAATAAAAAAATAGCCTATGTCTGTTGTATTATCTGCCCAAGGTCTAGTAAAACATTTTGGAAAGGTTGTTGCGTTAGACGGGAGCGATTTTGAGCTTCGGTCGGGCGAGATTCTCGCGGTAATTGGCGATAACGGCGCCGGGAAGACTTCGCTGATCAAGGTGCTCTGCGGGGCAATGGTTCCCGATAAGGGCGTAATTGAATTGGATGGCAAGAAGATTCATTTTCGATCGTCTTTGGAGGCGCGTATCGCCGGCATCGAAACTGTCTACCAGGATTTGGCGTTGGCGCCGGCGATGAGTATCACGGACAATATTTTTCTTGGCCGAGAGATACGGGAAAAATCATGGTGGCGATTTCTTGGAAAACTTGATCGCAAGGAGATGCGACGCATAGCTCGGCATCACCTCAATAAACTGGGACTTCTTACAATTCAAAATATCAATCAGCCGGTTGAAAGTCTTTCAGGCGGGCAACGACAAGCTATCGCAGTGGCTCGATCGGCTATATTCAGCAGCAAAGTGGTCATTATGGACGAGCCAACCGCCGCGTTAGGAGTCAAAGAGGCGCGGAAAGTGCTCGATCTCATTGCCGAAGTTAAAAATCATGGGCTCTCCATTGTGCTTATTAGCCACAATATGCCCCAAGTATTTGAGTTGGCCGATCGCGTTCATATTCAACGGTTGGGAAAAAGGATCGCGGTTGTTGATCCAAAAGAGCATTCCATGTCTGACGTGGTGGCAATTATGACCGGGGCGGTTGATCCTCCGTCTTCAACGGCAACCGGCTAAATATCCCGCCATTTTATTATCCTTTCGTTGCTACTTTCTTGGCGCGCGCCAACGGTTCCGTCGCGCTTCGCTACTCCCCGCGTCGCTTTTGCTATTTTGATCGGTTCTTAATCTGGGTTGTTGGGCGTTGCGGGCCTGTTTATGGGCGATGGGCAATTGGAGGGGCGGCGCCCGCAGAGGGGGTAGCGCAATAGCTCCTCCGCGCCGAGATATTCTCGGCGCGGAGGAGCTATGGAGCGTAGGGGGAGACTTCCCCCCCCCTTGTACTGTCGACATATCCACGGCGATAGTGAAAGCGCTTGCAATTGTTTCGAGGATGGTATAGGATTTGATCTTAGATGGTTGGACGAGGCGGTATGTGGTTATAGGTTCCAAATCGATCATAATATTTGGCGCCGGTAAAATAGGGCGTTCTTTTATTGGACAGATTTTTTTCCGCAATGGATATCGGGTGGTATATGTCGACACCGACAGCCGTTTAATTCGCCAGCTTAACGAGGCAAAACGCTATTGTGTCGCGACGTTGCATAATGACGGCTCCCGCGACGACTACTGGGTCGATGGAATCGAGGCGGTCGACGGGCGCGATCAAGACGCCTGCCTTCGGGCGCTGTCGCAGGGTTCGTTGGTCGCAACATCTGTAGGGGCAAGGGCATTGCCGGCTGTCTGCGGCACGCTGGCCAAAGCGTCTCGTAAACGCGTTGCCGACAACTTGCCGCTGTTTGATGTTATTATGGCTGAGAATATTCCCGATGCGGTGTCGATCGCACGCGCCTGTTTTTCCGATGCCGGTCTCTCTGATGAAGAATGTCCCGGAATGATCGCGGCGAGCGTGGGAAAGACAGCGCCGGATGTCCCGGCCGAGGAGCTTGAGAGGGATCCTCTTGTTGTTCATGCCGATTCATACAATACGCTTATTGTCTCAAAAATCGGCTGGCGAAACGATCCCCCGCTGTTTCCAGAGCTCTATCTTACCGATTCCATCGATGCATATGTGAAACGCAAGCTATTTATTCATAACCTCGCCCATTGCGCGTTCGCTTATTTGGGCTATCGCGCCGATCCCGCAATAAAAGATATTCACCAAGCGATGAAGATACCGGCGGTCTATGAACAGACGCTCGCGATAACCGATAGTGTCGCGCGGGCGTTGGCTCTCGAATACCCTCGGGAATTTGATGCCGACGCTCTTGTCGATTATCGCGACGGCGCGCTGAAACGCATCGCTAACCCGTCGATTCGCGATTCGATATGGCGAGTTGGTCGAGATATTGCCCGCAAATTGGGGAGAGGCGAGCGTATAGTCGGTTCGCTATTGCTGACCCATCGACATAATTTGCCCATCGAACACCATATAGATCTCTATGCCGCCGCGCTCTCTTTTCGCGCTTATTCCGATCGAGGGGATATGTATGCCGCGGATGAAGCATTTCATCGCGATATTTTGTGGAGCGGGATATCATATGCGGTCAATACGATTTCATTGTTGTCGTCAGACGATGCCGACGAAGCGGAGATTATAAAACGAATGAGACAATTAATCTGTTACCAGAAATATAATAAAGGAGGATACTATGGCAACACAGTCTAGGAATGCCCAAGCGCATATTCAGCGCTTTGGCCGTTTTTTGAGTGGCATGATTATGCCAAATATCGGCGCGTTCATCGCGTGGGGACTTATCACTGCGTTTTTTATTCCAACGGGTTGGATTCCGAGCGAGGCGCTCGCGAAACTTGTTGGTCCAATGATCACCTATTTGCTCCCATTGCTCATCGGGTACACGGGTGGTAAAATGGTATGGGGAGTTAGAGGGGGAGTCGTAGGCGCTATTGTAACGGCCGGCATCATTGTAGGCACTGAAATTCCAATGTTTCTTGGCGCGATGATTGTTGGCCCAATTGGCGGCGCGGCAATCAAGGCGTTCGACCGAGCGGTTCAGGACAAGATTCCTGTTGGTTTTGAAATGCTTACCAACAACTTTTCCGCCGGAATTATTGGAGGAGTTCTAGCAATTCTAGCCTTTTGGCTTTTTGCTCCTATTATCACGGCGATATCGAATCTGCTCGGCGGAGCGGTTGAAGCGTTGGTTAACGCTCGATTACTCTTTCTCTCGTCGCTATTTGTCGAACCGGCAAAGATTTTGTTTTTGAATAACGCGATCAATCATGGAGTTTTGGCTCCTATTGGGGTTCAGCAAGTCCAAGAAATGGGACGCTCGGTGTTATTTATGCTTGAGACCAATCCAGGTCCCGGGCTTGGCATTCTACTGGCCTATTTTATCGCTGGCAAAGGCGTGGTGAAAGATTCCGCTCCCGGCGCGATGGTTATTCACTTTCTTGGCGGTATTCATGAGATATATTTTCCATATGTTCTTATGCGTCCAATTTTGGTATTGGCGGTTATCGCGGGCGGCGCGACGGGTGTGCTTATTTTCCAGATTTTTGGCGCCGGTCTTATCGCTACGCCATCACCCGGAAGCATTTTTGCCTATTTTGCGGTAACGCCGCCGGGGCAGAGTTTTGGAGTCTATTTGGGCATATATGGAGGAATGATAGCCAGTACCGCGGTATCGCTATTGGTTGCGATTCCGTTTGTTCGTAGAGCGGCTGACGCATTGGCCGGCGGAGATAGCTTAGAGCAAGCGCAGCAGCAGATGCAAGAACTAAAGCATGTGGGCGCTGTTACTAAGATTGTATTTGCCTGCGATGCGGGTATGGGCACCAGCGCAATGGGCGCAAACAAGCTCAAAAGATTGATAAAGGCGGCTGGATTGAGCAATATTTCCGTTGTTCACAGCCCGGTCGACGATGTTCCGCAGGATGCGCAGATTGTTGTAACTCAGGTTAATCTTAAGGCTCGCGTAGAACGCGCCGCGGCGCCAAATGCGCAAATTGTTACTGTAACCAATTTGGTCAACGCTCCCGAGTATGATCAAATTGTCGAGCAACTTAAGTCGGCAAAATAGAACAGTAACTATCTTGATCGATACTTCGCGGCAGATGATGAGTCTGCCGCGAATTCTTTAATACACTAAGGGGGAGACTATGAATTTAGTAGACCATCTATTGAATGATAACGCTATACGTGTCCAACGATACGCATCGGATTGGAAAGATGCTATTCAGCAGGGGGTGGGGTGTCTTGTGCAGGCAAAAAAAGCGACATGGGAATATTACAACGCGATTGTCGAGACCGCGCGGAAAAATGGGCCCTATTTTCTCTTAATGCCGGGAGTGGCGTTGCCCCATGCTCGTCCAGAACAGGGTGCTCTTGCTACGGGGTTCTCGCTTCTCACGCTCAGTTCGCCGGTCAATTTTGGGAATGTCGAAAATGATCCTGTTAGTATTTTGCTTACATTTACCGCTACAGACGCGAACGCTCAAGTGGAAGAGTCGCTGGCTCAAGCAGTGGTGCTATTTGAAGATGACACGCGAGTTCGACATATGATGACTGCTATGACGGTGGAACAAATGATCGATATACTTAAATCGGTTGATTTTACGGAATTGGACGAATGATTGAAAAGAAAATTGTTGTTACAAACGCTAATGGATTGCATATGCGACCTGGACGTCTCTTTGTCGCGGAGGCGCAAAAACAGAAATGCGATATTACCGTTGTTCGCGGCGATAAATCGGCAAATGCGAAAAGCTTGATTAAGTTGCTTAAATTGGGCATTAGCAAAGGGCATGAGATACTATTGCGTTGCGAGGGCGAAGATGAAGAGCAATCATTGGTGTATTTGGAAAAATTTATTTTGTCGCTTGACGGTTAGGGGCAATGGATAAACGGGATTCTCGATATGGGCAATTTGCGCTTATTGAAGAGATGCTGTCTACGCCTTCGACGATACGCGCTATCGACCAAGAGCGCATAGCCAGTTGGCCTCTATCGACCGATCGTCTGTTTCTTACCGGAGAGGGATCGTCGCGTATTTTTCCCGCAAAAAGGGTGATTGCGGAGGCGCTTCGCGAGGGGTATAAACAGACTATCGCGACCGAATCGAGCGAGCAGGCTCGGGAGTATCGTTTAGATGACTACGCTGTGTTCGCCGCTTCTAATTCGGGGCGGACTGCCGAAGTCGTCCGCTTGCTGGACGATCTGCAAGCGAAGGGACATAGCGCGACGACGGCAATTGTCGCGTATCGCGATACGCCCGCGACGCGCGCCGCCGCCAAGACATATCTTTTGAATTGCGGCGCTGAACAGGCGGTTGCGGCGACAAAATCGGTAATGGAGCAGGCGCTTTTTTACGACATATTGCTTCGATCTCGTAACGGGAAAGCGTCTATTAATCTGGAAAAATTGGCGGATTCTATCGAACATACATTGACTATGCCGATTTCTAGCGAAATATTAGAGGCGACTTGCTCTGCCTCGACGCTCTATTTTTCCGGTCGCAACGATGGTGTCGCGGAGGAGCTTACGCTTAAAACAAATGAAATTACGCGGCGCAAATCCGAGTATCTTGAGGGCACCTATGCTTTGCACGGTATTGAGGAGACTATGCGTCCCGATGAGGCGATTATTCTTATTGAACCCTTCGAAAGTGTCGTGGATAAGTATGATAGGTTGTTGCGGCAGGCCATCGGCATCCCTGTGGTCGCCATTGCAAGCGCTCCTACGCCATTTCCTACAATTGTTATTCCCGATTTGAATGAAGGAAGAGAATATATTCGAATGGCGGCGGGTTGGAATCTCCTTGTCGAAATAGGACTTCGCGCTGGAGTCGACCTCGATCGTCCGGTTCGCACAAGGAAGATTGGCAACGATATCGATGGATAGCTCGGCCATAACTATTCAGCGAATTGGCGGCGTTCCAAAGGGCAATTTCCATGAGGTTTTAAGCGATTGGAGGGGGGGCGATGAAATGTGGCTATTTGTCGTGCCCCATGACGACGATATCGTCATCGGCGGCGGTATGCTGTTGCAAATGGCTCATGAACAGGGCGTCAGGTTCCGGTGCGTTATTACCACCGACGGGCGGCAAGGCTATTGCTCGCTTGACGACCGTCCTACTATTGTAGAGCGTCGTCGCCAAGAGTGCCGGGATTCGTTTGCCTTGCTAGGCGTAGACAATGTGACACGACTGGAATTTCCCGACAATGATCTACCCATTTATTGCGGACGGAGACGGGCGATAGCGGGATCGATTGACCCAATAGAGGGCTATACAGGCCTACAGAACAGCTATGTTTACCACCTTCGGCATGTTCGTCCCACTCGCGTATTTACCATGTCGTCGAATGATTATCATCCCGACCATATGATAACCTATCAACAGCTTGTCATTTCGTTGCTTCATGCGGCCGGGTCGCTGTGGCCCGAGCTCGGCGAGCCGCTGGAATGGATTCCCCATCTCTATGAAATGCCCTCTTACTGCAAGTTGACGGGCAATCCCGATCTACGCCTCTCTGGCTCTCCCGATCACTTTCAACGAAAGTTGGACGCTATCGCTATGTATCGCTCTCAGCTACAGATCAAAGCGATAGTAGACAATATTCGCGATAGCGAACGCGCGGAATATTTTGCCTACCGTCCTATTATTCGCTATCGTCCCGAGCAGTACGCCGCTCTCTTCGCGTAGCGATCGTGTCCGTAGAATCGTTCGCGTTGATGATTCCGACCTATCAGCGTCCCGCGCCGCTTGCGGGAACGATTGAATCTATATTGCGCGGTACGCTTATTCCGACCAAAATTATTATAATTGACGACGGCGAGTTAAGCGACGCGTTCATAGATGAATGGGGAGGGCGTTGCAAGGATGCGGGCGCCGATTTTCGTTACCATAAAAAGGATCATAGCGTTGAGCCTCGCGGGCAGGCCTCATCAAAAAATATTGCCATACAATGGGTAGAAGAGCCTATAATTTGTTGCTTAGATGACGACGTTTCGTTGGAATCTGACTATTTTCTTCGTCTTATGGAGGTGTGGAAGCGATATGGGGACGATCCCAATCTTTTTGCTGTCGGGGGTAAGATAGTCAATAATCGCAACCAGTCGGCGGCAGAACATCTTTTTATGCGATTTTTTGGATTAAAATCCTCGACTGCGTGGGATGTTACCGATGTCGGCTATCAAACATGGGACGAAGCGGTAGATAGGATCGAAAAGGCCTATTTTCTGCATGGCGGCGTGTGCTCGTATCGAACAAAATTATTGCGTCAATTGCAGTTTCCGCGCATCTCTACGTTGGAGGAGGTAGAACTGGGTCTCCGCGCGAAGCGCGCTGGTTACTATGGCTACTATGTCCCCGAAGCGCGGCTTCGCCATTATCATGTCGACGGGGGAAGACCTCGTCAATTCATTATTGGATTGAGCGAGGCGAGGAATAGAATTTCCATATATCGAAGACATGCGGATAGATCGATAAAAAATAGGGTATGGTTTTTTTGGTCGAGCGTTGGATGGGCGGCGAAAAAGGCGCTGTCGTTTAGAGCATGGCGGCAATTCTTTGGTATGGTAGCGGGTTATTTAATCTCGCCGCCGCGCGACGATAGCGAAGATTGACGCAGAAGCCGGCCAAACGCGCGCTATACCGTTCTATTGTCTATAGGCTGGGCGAAACGCATGAGACACCGCCGCCGGATACGCCCGCAGTCTCTCTTGCGATACGGTCTATTTCCTTTGCGGCGTCTTTGAACATGGTTGGGAAACGTCGAGACATGTCGGCGATGTAGCCTTGCTTATCGCCATTTCGAGCGAGAAAGCGCGGTATGACGACGTTGCGAAGGTAGATCGACGCTCGGTCGCGATGCTGTTGCATAAGATAGGCCTGGAATTCATTGACGATGAGGTATTCGTATGATGGATCATAGCTAAGATCGGCTAACAATAAACGCCAAAGCTCTCGTTCATCTTCGCTGATACGATTCCAAAAGGATGTAACCGCTTCGCGATAGGCGGTATTTGTGAAAAATAGTCCATGCATTGCCTCGTGGGTTAAAAGAAGATCGCGGAGGGCGGGATAGGATTCTTGCGATATTCCCAATACCGATCCTTTGCCGGGGAGAAAATTGCCCCTATTGTCGAGCGAGATAATGCCGTGATCGATAAGTATCTGTTGGAGCGTCAATTCGCGGTTATTGAGCGATATTTTCTGGTCGGCCGCCGTTTGATAGAAATGGGCGAGGTCTTCGGCGCGAAAGTCATGCGCGTTCCAGCCAAAGCGAGTTGCCAGCTCCTCATCGGTAAGTAAGGTAGAGCGATATCCCCGTTTCTCCACAAAAAATGCAAGGCGCTTAAAAAAATGAGATTGAATCGCATAATTGGCGCTATCGATGATCAGCGTTTCGGGATAGAGATTCCATGAAAATACCTCGTAATCGGGATTTCTCCAGAGCTGGGCGGGTCGCTGATGAAGCAACATACCCATATCGATAGGGAGCGGTTCAAAATCTCGCGGTGATTTGACCGATATCTTTTCTATAGCGAAATAGGCCGCGGTTGGCGGCGAGATGATGATATACCGGGGAGTAAATGATAATTGATTGGGGTAGAAAAATATATCGTTGCTTCCCGGTTTTAGACGAATGGTATGGCTTGATTCTCGGTGGCTATCGAAACGATCGCGCCCGATAAGTGTCAATAGCGCTTGATCTTCGAAATCGCCGGCGGATTTGCTTGCGGTTGATTTCTCGTAGCGATAGCCGATCGTCGTATAACCCTGTTTTATGGGCGCTGTCGGCCATAGCGCGCCAATGTCGTATTCAATCTCTTTTCCATGCGCGGCGCGATGGATTTTTGCGGCGATACGTCTGTCATAAACAATGCCGCTTGCAAGAGATGGCCGATCGTCTGTGAAAGATTGGTCGACAAAAACATGTCGCATGCCATCGATCGATTCTGCCAACCCGGCGGCGATAACCTCGGGCAACATAGCGATTTCGTCCGACTGCTCGGCCGGGACGATCGCGAACCCCCGCAACGTAGAGTCGTCGGGCAACGGAATGCGGACCTCCGCCCATTGCTCGGCATCTGGCGACGTCGCGGGGCGATTGCCGTCAAAAAACGGCGCGATATTGCGCGACTCGCGAAGCCGCGCCCGCGGCGATTGGCTGTGAATTGGGCTCTCTCCTTCGCTTGGCTCGCCCAGTAACGCCAAGGCGGTCGCGGTAGTCGCGCCGGGGCGATAACGAAAAAATAGCGCCGCGCCACGGACAACCATTGGACTATCGAGGTAAAATGCCAGATAGCTCGATGTCTCGTCTAATTCACGCGTGGGAAAAATCTCAATCGCCTCGAGATCGACTTCCTCTAGCCGCATCTGTTCCGGCGATCCATTTGGAAAGAAGGAGATGGGGTTCGCCTTCGGGGAAGAGCAGGCGATCAATGTTGCCGATAACAGCAAGAGAGAATGACCGGCCCTTTCCGCGCGAAGAGCGTCGAGTATTGCGGAGGCTATCTTCGCCGCGCCTTTTTTGACGACGCTCGCTATTTTTGTCGCCATATAGCAAGAAACGCCGGCAATGTGGAGAACGCGCAAGGGCATTTTTCAGCGTCGCGATCTTCTATCGAACACCTGGTAGAGAGAAGTTGCAGGTAAGCTCTGTGACCTCGTTCGAAACTGTTTCGATGACTCTGCTATCTCCACGGCTTTGGAGTGTTTTGAGTATAAATGAAGCGATCTTTCGCATCTCATCTTCGCGCATTCCTCTCGAGGTAAGCGCGGGAACGCCCAATCTAATACCGGATGTTGTCATAGGTCCATTGCTATCAAACGGGATGGTGTTCTTGTTTACGGTGATATTTGCTTTATCAAGCGTCTCCTCGGCCATTCGTCCGGTAATGCCAAATGGCGTTACATCGACCAACATAAGATGGTTATCGGTGCCGCCCGAGACCAATCGCGCGCCGCCTTTCATCAACGAATCGGCTAGCGTATGGGCGTTGATTAAGATCTGTCGCTGATATTCGACAAACGAATCATCCAACGCCTCTTTGAAAGCGACCGCTTTGGCGGCGATAATGTGTATTAGCGGCCCGCCCTGTATTCCCGGCATTACCGCCGCGTCTAAAAGCTCGGAATAGCGTTTGACGCGTCCCGATTTTTTCGCGCGGATCCCCGGTAGATTTTCGCCGTCGCGGCCGACTAAAATAGCCCCGCCTCTTGGCCCTCGCAACGTCTTATGCGTTGTCGTCGTGGTAACATGGGCGTAGGGAATCGGCGTAGGGTGGAGTTCGGCGGCGACCAATCCGGAGATATGCGCCATATCGGCCATTAACAACGCCCCGACATTATCGGCTATCTCGCGCATACGAACGAAATCTATCTGCCGAGGATATGCCGAATAGCCGCATATAATTAATTTTGGGCGACATTTTTCCGCGATTCGATCGATTTCGTCGTAATCGAGTCGTTCGGTTAGCTGCGATACACCATAAAAACAGGCATTATAGAGCTTGCCAGAAAAACTGACCGGCGAACCGTGGGTAAGATGCCCGCCATGAGAGAGATCCATGCTTAAAATGGTATCGCCAGGTTCAAGCAGGGCAAGGTAGACCGACATATTTGCCGAACTACCCGAATGCGGTTGCACGTTGGCATATTCGGCATTGAAGAGTTGCCGCAGACGAGAGCAGGCTAGTTCTTCAATCTTGTCCACCACCTCGCAACCGCCGTAATAACGCTTGCCGGGATAGCCCTCGGCGTATTTGTTGGTCAGAATTGAACCTGCAGCCGTCAACACAGCCTCGCTGACAAAATTCTCAGAGGCGATAAGCTCCAGTTTATTGGTTTGTCGCGCCTGTTCCTGATCAATGAGCCGGGCTATTTCAAGATCGCAGTTTGCTAATATATTATTCACCATCAACACATACTAATTCGATTTTCGACTGCCGACAAGCGAAATATTCAAAAGAATTGCGCATAGATAAATTTATTGACACTATTTTCGCTATCGAATAGAATACCAAACTATGTATGCAATTGTTGATATAGCGGGAAGTCAGTACAAAGTCGAGGATGGCTCCCGAATAGAAGTGCCAAAACTCTCCGCGGAGCCTAATTCTTCGCTTGTTTTCAATTCTGTTTTGATGGTTCGAGACGGAGATCAATGTTATATTGGATCGCCATATTTGAACAACGTTACGGTATCGGCGACAATGGTTCGAGTAGAGCGACAGAAAAAGATTGTAGTCTATAAATATAAGCGACGTAAAGGATACCATCGCAAGCAAGGTCATCGGCAATATGTTGCGATCATTTCGATCGATCGTATCGAGCATAAAAAAGAGGCGGAATGATTCGAGCGCGAATAGTTCGCGACCGCTATGGATGCTTGCGCTCGCTCTCTTCGCGAGGGCATGCTTCAGATAGCGCGAAGGGTTCCAGCACCATTTGCTCGGCAGTTACGGCGTTGGTTCGGACCGGAGCAAGATTATTGGCGAATTCCGACAGGGTTCGAGCGATAGGCAACGCCGCTGAATCTGGTCGATTGGACATAAAAATTATGGCGGTAACTTCGGAAAACATAGATTATTTAAGAGGCATAACCGATATGGTAATTGCTGGATTGAGCGATATCGCCACGGTGTATCCTCGACAAATGCAGCTGATTGTGGAAGAAATGAAGGAGATAGAATATGGCACATAAAAAAGGTGGCGGTAGTTCTAAGAATGGTCGCGATTCCCAATCGCAACGGTTGGGAGTAAAACGTTACGGCGGAAATAGAGTAAATGCGGGGGAGATACTGGTTCGGCAACGAGGAACTCGCTTCCATCCGGGCGAATTAGTCGGCCGCGGTAGAGACGATACGCTCTACGCGCTACAGAGCGGCATAGTCAAATTTGGCTTCCGCCGAGGCAAGAAAATAATTTCCATCGTCTCCGCCAATTAATATTGCGTTCCTTCGTCGACGAGGCGATCATTGTCGTCCAATCCGGAAATGGGGGCAATGGATGCGTTTCTTTTAGACGCGAGAAATACATTCCTCGGGGCGGCCCCGATGGCGGCGATGGCGGTAAAGGCGGCGATGTCATTTTCGTTCCCGCTCACAATCTCGCGACACTGAGACACCTTGCGCATAGACGAACCTATCGTG
The DNA here is from genome assembly GCA_965220165.1 of Spirochaetia bacterium. Lineage (GTDB taxonomy): Bacteria > Spirochaetota > Spirochaetia > CBDCPJ01. Next base: position 658,745 of record CBDCPJ010000054.1, on the reverse strand, counting down.
CTCAAAATGGCATGCCGGGGGCGGGAAGACGCCGTCATGGTCGCAATGGGTCCTCGGTAGATATTCCCGTTCCGCCAAATACCATACTGCGTCCGATCGACAGCGATGTCATATTGCATGACTTTGCCAACGACGAATCGCCCTGGATATTTCTTCGCGGCGGCGATGGCGGCAAAGGCAACTGGCACTTCCGTTCCTCAGTTCGTCGTTCTCCTCGTATCGCGACCAACGGTTTCGAAGGCGAAAGGAGGCAAATGCGCGTCGAACTGAGACTTTCCGCCGACGTCGGAATGGTCGGCGCCCCAAATGCCGGCAAATCGAGCCTGTTACGCTCGTTGACCGCTTCATGCGCTCGAGTGGGCAATTTCGCCTTTACCACGACTCATCCTCATCTCGGCGTTATCGATGAGTACGATCGCGCGGTCGTTTTGGCCGACATGCCGGGCATCATTGAAGGGGCGGCAAGCGGCGCCGGTCTCGGCCTGCGTTTCCTAAGACACATCAGCCGCTCAAGCGCCATCGCAATTGTGGTCTCATTGCTCGACGGCGATCCTATAGCGACCTACCAATCGTTGATAGACGAAATGGAACGTTATGATAGCGAGTTGCTACAAAAACCTCGTCTTGTGTTGCTCTCAAAATATGATGACGATAGCTCGTCGGCAATCTTGCGCAAGGCGAGGCACGCGCTATCGCATGAAACCACAATTGCGTTCTCAAACTATACTCGTCGCGGTTTGGACGAGGTAAAAAACGCTATAGTCGCAATTGCGAAAGCCGCGCGATGAATATGGCGATTTTTGGCGGAAGCTTCGATCCTGTTCATAATGGGCATCTTTTTGTGGCGCAAAAAGTGCTCGAGATGACTGAATATAGCCATATTATTTTTGCGCCTTCGTGGCGCTCCCCTCTTAGCGACGAGGCTCCTTATGCGTTGCCCGAAGAGCGATACGAAATGTTGCGATTGGCGTTGCGAAATCAGTCGGGGCAGACGATTGATCGGCGGTTGCTTGATCGTCCAGAGCAAAGCTATACCATCGACCTAATTGAGCGATACTATCATCGCGAAGGCGAAGAATGTGTAGGGCTAATTATTGGAGACGATTTGATCGAGAGCCTAAATCTCTGGAAAAGAGTCGAAGATTTGCTGTCGATGGTTGTGTTAATTATCGCGCGGCGAACGAACAATTTGCCGTCTCTCCAATCAAACGATTCAATTGCGGATATAGCAAAAGAAAAGAAAGCGCGCATTGTGTCGATAGACAATGAGACGATGTCGATTTCGTCGTCTCATATTCGCGAACGAAGAGCGAGACGCCAACCTATCGATTCTCTCGTTCCTTCCGAAGTGGATCGATATATTCTGGAGCGTCATCTCTATGAGTAAGTGTGATCAAAAGTCACATTGGGCCGAGGTTGAGCGACGCGTCGATAATTTGCTACAGGATACGCTTTCGCCTAAACGTTACCGCCATAGCCATGCGGTGGCCGATCGCGCAGGGGAGCTTGCTAGACTTTTTGATCTTCCCGTCGATAAATCGCGTTTGGCAGGGCTTGCCCATGATCTTGCTCGTGAATGGGACAGAGAAAAGCTACTGGAGATTGCCGCTATCGACGGCGCGGCTATCGACGACGACGAGTTGCGGTATCCAATGCTGTTGCATGGACGCGCCGCGGCCGTCGTTATCAGTCGAGATTTTGCGACGAGCGACGAAGAAATTTTGCGTGCAATTCGTCATCATACCCGTGGAGACCCAAATATGGGGGCTCTTGAAAAAATTATCTATTGTGCCGACAGAATTTCGAGAGACCGTAAAAGGGCAACTCCGGAGCTTCTTTTATCGTGTTTTAAACAACCGGATATTAATCATCTTGTCGCAAAGGTGTTAGATTGCACAATTAAAAATCGCAAGATAAGCAAACCTACTCAAGAACTATACGAAGCGGTGCAAAGGGAAATTCATGCCAACGCATAAAATAAGCGCGGGCATAATATTGCTTGTTATTATCGCGGGGATTGTCTGCGTGGTTACGATCATAACCTATCTTGATGTTCGTTATAACGAAATAGAAATACAGATTCAGCAAAAACAGAGCATTAACATGTTTTTTATCCTTGAACAGGACGACCAGCTGGTTGTCGCCCAGGCATTTCTCTACCATCCAACTACAAAAAAAGGAGCGATCGTCGATGTGCCCACTAATCTTGGCGATCTTCTTCCGCAATACGGGAGCATCGATCGTATTTCCCGCCTCTATAACGATCAATATTTCGATCAGTATCGCGCTATTGTCGAAAATATATTGAATATCCAGATACCATTTTGGATGATTATCGACTTAGATAATATCGAACCAATTGTCGATATAATGGGTGGAGTAGAAATATTTATCGAAGAGGAGCTATTCGAATCAACCTCGTCGGATCAATATCTACCGTTAGGAATGGCATTATTGGATGGGTATAAAATGAAGCAATATGTTTCGCATCTTCTATCTCTTGCCGCAACGTTGGATCGAGAAGATCAAACTACCTACTGGCAACGATTAATTGTTCGATTGCTCGCGACTATTCAGAGCCAATCTCCTCAAATTAACACATCCGATGGCCTTGAGTTATTTCAGCAAAACATAGAGACTAATTTGGATCAAGAGGCATTATCTGCGATGATCGCGGAATTATCTCGTTTTGAGTGGAACGATATTGTTATCCATCAGCCAGTCGGCGAAATACGCTACGTCACTGTTGAGGGCGTCGAACATGCGTTATTTTTTCTTCATTTTGACGGAAAGTGGTTACAAGAGACGGTTGCTCGAGTTCAAAAACTGTTGTCGGGCGAGCAGTTGTCGGTGGATCAAAATACCACTGTGCGATTGGCCATCTTGAACGGCACAGATACAGGAGGGCTAGCGAGGCGCACCAGCGCGCTCTATAGCCGGTATAATGTTGATGTGGTGGCAATCGGGAACGCTGAGCAAAACGACATAGAAAAAACTTTGGTTATCGATCATACGGGAAATGGCGTCTATGCTATTCGAATCGCCGAAATAATAAAGGCGGTAAATATTGTGAGCGAGAATATTGTAGGCAACAACAGCGGGCAACATGTAACGTTGGTATTAGGAGCGGATTTTAATGGAGATTATGTACGATAGCGACGTCGATAGCGCCCATCCCGAAGCGTTGGCGCGCGGCGTCGCGGCATTTCTTATAGATCAAAAATGCGATGATGTCTGTTTGCTAGACATTGGCAAACAGAGTAGCTTCGCAGATTATTTGATTATCGCCGAGGCTACAAGCCAAGCGCGCATTACCGGAGTAAGCGCCAATTTATCAAGATTTCTAGCCGAGAATGGTATTTATCCTCGGAGTGGACGCAATAGACAGACCGGTACAGATTGGCTTTTGCTTGATTGCGGATTTATTGTTATCAATATTATGCTTGAAAGCGCTCGGAAATTTTACGATCTTGAAGGAGTGTGGCATAAAAGCGTAAATATACTGTAATGGAGCGGAAGCATTTTTCGAGACGTCGGATTCCTCATATCGCCCTTTTGGTTGGTGTTATTGGAATTGCTTTTCTTGCCATCGTTCCGTTGCAACAACAGCTTGATCGGTTGCTTCTAACGTTTCGCGATCAATTTATAGCTGACGTGGAAAAGATTACCGCATATCGAGTCGATTATGCTCGTATCTACCCATCTATACTGCGGGGTATTGTGATGGACGATGTCGCTCTATTCGATGAAGATAGGCGAGTTTTGCGCGTTGATCAGATTCGCATAGGGTATCGATTTATCGAACTGATGAGAGGGGGCGGAATAGGCGCGATAACCGAGATATATATTAGAAATGCCGCGATATCTTTGGATGAATCAATAGATAGCGATAGAATAGAAAATCTTATAGCTCGTTTCCGCGATATATCGCAAGAAGAGTTTGATAATAGCATCGTTGCCAATTTGCCCGATAGTTGCGCGATAAAAGTTGAAAACATGTCTTTTTTCTATACCAACGAGGATTATCGCTATCAAATATCGGGGCTATTTATTAACGGAGAGGTATTCGATCGAAGAATAGCGGTCAATATCAATAGCGACATATTGGCGAGCCGGAGGTACGACGGCGCCGAAAATGAACCTATAGTTTCCGCAAAATTTTCTCTTTCGGCAACATCGTCGCTCTCTTTCGACGATATTGCCGGCGTCGCGGCAATTGAGCGGCTTCGCATTCCATCTGCCGAGATAATCGATCAATCGTTTCGATTGCGACTATCCCAAGAACGCATCTCCATTTATAAAACAAGCGCGCAAGAGCAGATAGATATTACTGTCCATTATCATCGCGAACAGAAAAATATCGCCCTAAATATCGCTATGGTAGAATTTAATCCATCGTCGACGTTATCGTTGCGAGGCCCTTTCAAACGTTTCTCTTCAGCGCTCGATAGCAATATTACCGGTGATATTGCGCTACGATATCATATTCCATCGGCAAGCGCCGAATACGAAGCCACGATTCAGGGCACCCTATTTTTAAACGATGAATACGATCGCATGGGCGTTGCTGTTATGGTTAATGGCGACAATAGACATTTGCGGATTTCTGAATTTGTAGCGACAACCGTTCTCGGATCGGCTCAATTTCATGGCGTCGTGAATATTAACCCTCTTATTCCCGAAGGGCGGTTGCGATTTGACAATTTTGGCTATCGAGACCTGGGACTCTTAACGGGAACTATTGAAATGAGTAGAGAAGGCGCGGGAGAATTGTCAATCAACTCCGATCGATTGCTGTATGGCAATAGCGATCCATTGATTATCAATACAATGCGAATTACGACAAATATAGAAAACCAGTCCATATTGGGCGATGGAATATTATTTTTGGGCGAGCATAGCGACGGACGGCTATCATTTACGACGTCCCTCCAAAATACGCGTTCGATACGCTCGATGTTCGGAGAGATCTTCGTATCACTAGATAACATCGATCCTATCGCTCTATACACGCAAGTTACGCCTCGTTCTATAAACGCGCCGCAATGGTTAAAACAGGGAAGCCTCTCCTTATCGGGTTCTGCGAGCGCCGCTATTGCAAATGGACATATCGGCCTCTATAGCGAATTGATTGAGATTGTCGCTCTCGACAATTCGGCCGATCGATTTGCGTTTGATCTAAAGGGTTCGATAGGGGGGGAGGGCGTTGTCCTGAATGTTCCCCATTTTGTAACATCGTTGGGCGATAACACATGGCGCGGTTCGGCTTCGCTCAAGCGAGATGAAAAAGCTATAACATTCCGAGCGGAAGCGGGAAATTCGTCTAGAGTATATAAAATGACTGCCGAATATATACCTGATCAACTTATATCGGCGACTATTAACGATAACGTTTCTATCAATGTCGCGCTTAATGGCGGCGAAAGCACGAATTACCATATTTTGTTAGATGATTTTGTTGTTCCTTTGGGAGATAGCGAAGCGAGTATTTCGTTGAATACATCGGGGACATTCAACAATCGAAACCAATGGAATGTTGATGTTGAATTGCTGTCATTTCGTTTATACAATTCCATCGATGATAACGTTGTTTCGTTTTCGATGCCCGCGCAACGATTGAATCCGTTATTCAATACCGAAAGAGCCAGTCAAGTGGCGATTAAAGACATATCTTTCGAGGCGGGAGATTTTGATCTATCGGGAGGAGTTGTCATCTCGCTTCCCTCATCGTCGTTGGATGCCGAGCAACCTGTTTTTGCCGACATCTATCTCTTCGATAAAACAAATATCGAAGAATATCAAATGACAGCGATATATTTGGACGGAGATCTCGACATACAAGCAGAGTATAGCAATGTTCCTATCGTCAAACTATTTGGCGGGATCAATCAAGGAAGCCTAAATGGCAGCGTAGAAATTGAAAATATTCTCACCGAGATATCAGGAAAGGCAGATTTTATTCTTGAAAACGCAATTGTGGGCGATTTTGTATTGAGTGCGAACGGGGCGGCCAGACTGGAAGACAATGTTGTATCGTTAGAGCATTTTATCATACGCTATTTCGATTCCTATGACACAACAGTTAGCTCAAAAGAGGTTGAATTTGATCTTATCGCCGGGAATTTATACGCGGTGCTTGATATTGAGCAAAATAGTCCGGTAATGCTATCGCGAGATCAAATAACGTTAGCTCGAACGGGTCAGAGGGATAACGATACTCCATTTGAGATACGAGATGGCGAATTACCTGTGCAAAATATGGACCTCTCCATTACCATAGAGGCTGATCTAAAACCAGAAGACGACTTCATTCGATTCCCGGATCTTTTGGATATTGTTGTGGATGGCGCGCGGACGCAAAATGGGCGCGAACGTTGGGATTTCACGGCTCGCAGAGAGGATGGCATCTATAATATACGTGGAGGCCCAGGAGAGGGGTTTCGAGGATTTGTTCGCGACGACGGGAGCTTCGGTATTTCTGCGCGCTCGCCGTTGCCCTATCGTTTTGTATTAAATGGACAGTTTCGAGAGGGAATAGTTGAGGTTGATATAGCTGATATCGATATTAATGTGGCGAGTTTTCCGCATCTATTCTATTTCCATCTCCTTCGTATCAATACTGGCAAAGTGCGAGGATCGCTTCGCATAGTCGGTTCTTCAGAAGATGTAGAGGTATTTGGCACGCTTTTTGTTTCCGAGACGACAGGAGAATTGTCGTCCTTTATTCCCGGTACTATAGAGGTGACAAGCGAGGGATTTATTGTTTTGCAAGGTAATCGCATACGTATCTATCCCTTTCAGGCTCGAACGAGCGATGGCGGCGAGGCGAACATTAATGTAGATATAGTGTTGCGTCCTTTCAAAGTTAATATTGAAATTGCGACGAAGGAAGAGACCCCGGTTAGATTATTAGCGACATTTGGAAGGGTGCCGATTGATTTATCGGCAACAGGTGTGATGGACATATTCTTAGATCACAGCGTGACGCAATTAACCGGACGCCTGCGCGCAGAAGATGGCAATATTGTTCTTTCCGCGCCAAGTTCTGCCTCCCAATTGAGAAGGAGCGCAGGGTCGGTGCCTATTACATTGGACTTTGAGATAGATACCGGGTCGGGAGTCGAATTTATTTTTCCTTCTCTTGAGTTTCCTGTTGTGCAAGCGGTGTTGCAACCCGAACAGACTCTCTTCGTAAAAAGCGGGGACTTCTATACCGACTTTCGAGTGATAGGGGATGTAGGGATACGTAGTGGAGAATTTCTCTACTTCGATAGAAGCTTTTTGATTCGCGAGGGGAATATTAATTTCGAAGAGGGCAACCAGAGGATTGACCCGCTAATTGATATTCGCGCCGAAATTCAGGAATATACAGACGAAGGCCCTGTTCGACTATTCCTTATTGCCGAGAATGATCGTATTTCCAATATATCTCCGCGATTAGACTCTACCCCGTCGCTTCCCGCGGCTGAAATCGCTAGAATATTGGGCAATAATATTTATGATAACGTCGATGGCTCGCAACAGGATGGGCTCGCTTCAATTTTGCTTGCCAGTAGCGACATACTCTCTAGGATTACGTTATTGAGGGAATTAGAGGGACAAGTCCGAGATATATTGGATCTTGATATCTTTACATTTCGCACTCAGATTCTCCAGAATATTGTCTTTGATCGCTTTTTTAACAATGGAGGAATTATCGGAGGAAACAATTTTGCCGCGCCATTGTCGCTGGAAAGCTATTTGAATAATACTAGTTTATTAGCCGGAAAGTATCTTACTCCCGATCTTTTTTTTGAATTATTATTACGACTGGACGCCGACGATATTTTTTCTTCGAACCCTTTGACTAGCGAACCATTGAGCGTATCTGCCGAGGTGATTCTTGAACTCGATTCTCCTCTATTTCATCTTCGCTGGTTAGTTGATTTGCTGGATTTTGAACAGCCTTTTTTATCGGGGCAACGTTTTGAGATTTTGTGGCAATTCGACTATTAACCTAAGAATGCTATCTTGCGACGCCTATATTTAGCTGGCTCCAAATTACGATAAAGGTTGTTTAGTATTGCAAAATTATCTTAAATTGATAGAATAACAATAGAAGTGAATAAGATAATATACGGTTTGCTTTTTGCCGTCGCTACGTCAATATTGTTTTCAATATTAACGTTGATACCTATATATGAGATCTTGGACTGGCGCCTGTATGATGGACTACTCCATCTCAAACCCGCTACGGAAGAGGATGAGAAAATCCTCTTGCTCAATATAGACGACGTTGCTATTGGTAATGTAGGCGTCTGGCCATGGGGTCGAGATGTTGTCGCAAACGGCATACTGGTAATGAGCGAATTTGACGCTCGTTCGATTATGATTGACGTTGAGTATTCAGAAATTGGCCAGCAAGGTGTTGACCTTCTCTATTTGAACCAAAATCTTCCTCGCACGATACAGCGTGAACTTGCCAATGCGGAGGTTGCTATTGATAGTCTTTATCAAGCTCAGTCGCCATTTTCTGTTTTTAATTCAACGATAGAGAATGTAACAGATTCTATTGAGCAGAGATTAATCGATTCGCTCGATGGCGTGATCATCGATAACGATGATTACTTTGGGCGCGCCGCGAGGGTTCATGGCAATGTGCATTTTGCCGTTCGTATGCTTAACGAAGAAGATCCGGCGGTTTCTGATGAACTTATAGAGTTTGCCACCGAAGAATTTTCCTTGTCGAATGTTGATAAAAGCGGTTTAAATAACAGCTATACCGATATCGGATATCTTCTGCTGGCCGGCGGAATTACTCCCTCCGTCAAACCAATTATTCAGCATGGAAATGGTTTGGGATTCACCAACGCTCAGATAGACGCAGATGGAGTACGGAGAAAAGTGAGGCTTTTTTCATTATACGAAGACGACATATTCGCTCAATTGGCTTTTAGCTCCGCTCTTTCAGCCATAGATCCAGAGCGAATTGATATTTTTCGTAATAGAGTAATACTTCGCAATGGAATAAGCAATATTTCTTCAGAACGGCATGATATTGAAATTCCGCTTTCATCCAAAGGCGATTTTCTAGTCAATTGGGCCAAAGGAAGATTTGAAGAAACCTTCAATCAGCACTCATTCTATAACCTTGTTATATATACAGAATTAGAGAACCGTCTAGCGGAGAACATTCGCATTATGAGCGATGCGGGATATCTTCAGTTATATCAAAGCAACGTCGATCTTGTTACAATATACGATCAGGCTGATCGCGCTATGAGAGGTATGCTTGATAGCGGACGAAACGAGAATATTTTGTCTGGATATCGTCAAATAAAAAACATATGGGTGGAAAATATCGATACTTTGCTTAGCGGAGGAGTTGAGCAAGATCTTCTGGCCGAAATAGACGCGTTGGTTAACGATGCAGAATCAGAAAATATAAAGGAACAATACAGGCTTATTCGAAATGATGTTTCTCCTGTATTTGAGCGCACGAGGGACATATTCGAGCACTACAGCAATGTTCGAAAAACATTGCAGGAAAATATCCCCGGATCACACGTGCTGATTGGGTATACAGGAACCGGGACAACAGATATTGGCATCAATCCATACGATCGTGAATTCAAGAACGTCGGCACGCATGCTTCGGTTATCAATACGATTATTCAAGAAGATTTTCTTGATCAGCTATCGCCATGGGTGTCTCTCGTTATCTCGGTAATTTTGGTGTTCTTCCTAGCAATTATAATCAAAAATTCTCGTCCCTTATATACGGTTCTTTTTGGCATAAGCGCTATTATTTTTGTGTCGATTGTAATCATTCTTATATTCATCCAGACAGGAATTTATGTCCCATTAGTCACGCCGATATTATCCCAATTCCTGGCATTCATCGTTATTAGCTTTATCAAGCTGGCCAGAGCTACCCATGAACGGGCATTTATTCGCCAAGCTTTTGGATATTATCTTTCCAACGAAGTGGTAGAAGAGTTATTGGGAGATCCAAATAAGTTGCAACTTGGAGGACAGAAACGCGAGTTAACGGCTATATTCACTGATATTAAAGGATTCTCCACAATATCCGAACGTCTTGACCCGACAGAACTTGTAGAATTGCTTAATCGCTATCTTACCACAATGAGCGACATTATTTTAGACCAGAGAGGCACCATTGATAAGTACGAAGGCGATGCGATTATCGCTTTTTTCGGGGCGCCGGTTTCTCTTGAAGAGCATGCCGCGCATGCATGTCGTTCAGCTATATTGATGAAGAAAGCTGAAGAGGCCCTCAATAGAGCCCTCCAAGGCACAAAATATGGCGCGCAAAATCTCCATACACGCATAGGAATTAATACTGGAGAGATGGTTGTGGGAAATATGGGTACGGATAGAAAAATGAATTACACAATTATGGGTAATTCAGTCAATCTTGCCGCTCGCCTAGAGGGTGTAAATAAACGTTATAATACATGGATTTTGATTAGCGAAGATGTTCGGCAATCAGCCGGAGACGAATTTGTTTATCGTCGATTAGATCGTGTCCGCGTTGTAGGTATCAGTACGCCTGTGCAATTATTTACCATTGTCGACGAGAAGCAGTTAGTGAATGAAAAATCGTATGATATGCTTGAAGAATACCATAAAGGTCTGGATCTCTTTCTAGAGCGCAATTGGAAAGATGCCCTGAAGCATTTTCATGGAGCTGAAGAGATAGCGCCCGATGATCAAGTAAGCAGATTGTATATAGAACGCTGTAATTCATATATGGATAACGAGCCTGAAGAATCATGGGATGGTGTTTATAATTTGTCGGAAAAATGATCTTGGTATATTTTTAGGGAGAAATTAATATGGTTAATATAAGAACGAATTTTATTTTAATTTTGATGTTCATGCTAGTTATTGGAGCGGGGCTAGTTATTGGAGCGGGCGCCGAAGAACGCTATGAATTTTCGCACACGTTAGATGAGCGCTATACAAAGACATCGGTAATTGAAACGAAGATATATCTTGACGATGAGCTCAGAAACAATGTCTCGGCTGGCGAAGAGGTAACGATTATTACGCTTGATCTTGTTGACGATACGGCATTCTTGGCCGAAGCCTATCTCACCGGCGCTATCGATAACGATGGAAGGATAGATCCAGAGGGAGCGTCTCGCGATCGAGTGTCGTTCCAACGCAATAAAAAAGGTGAATTATTTGTTGATGATATGGCTTTGCGACCAACTGTCAGGAATATTCCGGTATTTCCCGATAATGAAATCGAAGTGGGCGATACATGGCAAGATAACGCGAAAATAGTTCTTGATCTCAGCGATTTTTTTGGAATAACGAGTCCATTTGTTATAGACATAGAGGTTCAATACGAACATGTTGAATCTCGCGATCGAGACGGCCAGAGCTGGCCCGCATTTCTAATTAGCTATGATTTTAATCATATTGTTGTCGATTCATATACTGCGCCTCTTGTCCCTATCAGTGTTGAAGGTAGTTCTCAACAGGTTCTTTTTTGGGATAGTAGCTTAGGCCGCCCCTATCTTTTGGACGAGGAGACGCAATTCACTTTTTTTCTTCCTGGGGATAGAGAATTGCGTTCCGAAAGTATAATAGAGACTAGATGGACCGATTTGGTGGTGAGTCCAGAACAGCTGGCATTGCAGCAACAATTGTTTGAACGAATAGATCGGAGCGTTGGCGAGCAATACGAAGTCACTCAGGATGTTCTAGGAATTAGCATCAACATTCCCGATATAGGATTCGCCGCCGACTCAGCGATTATTCTCGCGGGCGAACGAAGGAAGCTTATTCAAATAAGCGACCTCTTGGCATCGTTGGGGACTGACATACGGGTATTATTTACAGGCCATACCGCCGCGGCGGGAGCGGTTGATGATCGTCGTCCTCTCTCTGGCGCCAGAGCGACCGCAGTAGCAGATGCGCTCATAGAAAACGGAGCGTTACTTCCTTCGCAGGTTATCGTCCGCGGCCTTGGAGATACCGTTCCTCTGGCGAGCAACGATACCGAAGAGGGAAGACGACAGAATAGAAGAGTAGAAATAACAATTGTTCAGTGATTTCAATTGGGTAGCATGAATTCTTCTGTTGGCTTTAGAATAAAATCAAATGCCTCATTACCGCTGGTCGATAAGGGAGCCAATCTATCGGGTAAAAAAAATGTCGAAATGGCGCCCACCAACGAAAATTGGTATGATGAAGATATTTCACCATTTCTGTTAGATGGCGGAGAAGGCGATACAGGAAAAAGCGCTTCTCAATCGGACTCTTCGGATGAATTAAATCCACCGAGTGAAAGTGACGTCATAGAAGAGCTCGATCAAGACTTCGAGGACTCGATAGACGAACAGGCGCAGGATATGCTTCCAGACGCTGATGAACCCGCAGTGTTGGAATTAGAAGAGGACTCGATAGACGAACAGGCGCAAGATATGCTTCCAGACGCTGATGAACCCGCAGTGTTGGAATTAGAAGAGGACTCGATAGACGAACAGGTACAAGATATGCCTTCCACCGACGAATTGCTGAAGGCATCCAATGATTCTTCTTCCACGGTAGACATTCAGTCTACGTTTGATAATGCGCCTGATAGTAAAATAGGCAATGACGAAAGCTTGTTGGACGTGGGCGGTAAAGATATATCTCATACAAGCAACGACAATAGTGTGGAGATTGCGAACGACTCTAATAGCGGTATTGAAGATGCTCCGGCTCTCTACGATTTGGATAGCGAAGAGGATTTTACTTCCGAAGATAATTTCAGCGAATTTTTATCATTAGAGACAGAGGGCGATGAGGATGGCGAGTTGTCATTTGATACTCTTATCGAAATATCGGAAATAGACGATGATTCTAATGAAATTTCGAGCTCTATCGACGATGCGCTTGAATTGGCAAACGACGATGATTTATTACTGGGAGATATTAGCGAAGAGATAGACAACAGCAACAATGGTAATAGCATAGACCTATTGAACACCCCTATCGGCGAGATGCCCTTATTCGACGATGATTTATCCTATAGCACCCGCTCTATTTTATCAGAGGCGGATGACATTATGAAAGATGATGATTTGTCTCTTACTCCGGCGAACGATGCGGTCAATGAGAAATCTTTAGATGAAAAAAATCGCGAAGCTGACAAGCAACGCAAAGACGAAGACGTTGCCTTGTTGAGCGAAGAGATAGAAGATAAAGACGACAGGAATGCAATGTCCATATTATTGCCGACTGATGAAGCGGACATCGAGATATCCGAATTGGAGCAAGAAATAGGGGAGGTTAGTGTTGATAACGATTCCGACGACGATACGGCATCTGAATCGAACGATAGTTTGATAAAGAGCGAACTCGATCGCGAAACCGTCTTGTCGGGTGAAGATGTGATCTTGGATAGCGAAGATTTGCAATCTTCCAAAGAAGTTGTTAGCGCTTCTAATGATGATGTCGATTCCGTTGCCGAGGAGCTTCTTGTTGAAGAGACATCTGATATCGATTCCGAAGCGGAAGATATATCTATATTCTTATCGAATGAAGGCGACGATGATGATGCCGCCATTGCCGTACCAGACCGCGAAATTGAAGCAACTGCGCCAATTCCTGTAGAAGGCGATGAAACTGGCGTAGAAACGACCGAATCCTTGTTGGATAAATCTTCAGACGAGAATAATGTCGAAATAACGCAGGTTGACAACACAACGGAAGCAGAGATACCCAACATAGATGAGTCGGTAGCCGAAGATATTGATAAGACCCCAAATTTGGATGGCGAATCCTATGATGACGGAACCAAAGAGGGCGACGGGGATAGGGTATTTGTAAATAGCGGCGAAATTGCGGAACTAGCGAAATCGCTAAAGCATGACTCTTTGCTAGCCGGCTCTCACGATAGCCATGAAGAGACACAGGACAGCGAATCGTCGATCAAAGAAAGCATACAACGCGAATTATCCTCTATTCGAGATGAATTGCACGCGCTTCGCGAAAGCCTGGGCAACATTCGTAAACAGCAGACTCCAAGTGACGAAGAGCCTTCGGGCACCGTCGCGCAAGATTCTTCGAAAGGCGATTTGCCTTCTGAAGCATTCGATGACGATACGATTGCGCTAATGCCAAATGAGCTAGACAATATTTTGATGGGCTCGGGCAAGAGCGGCCAAGAAGAAATGGAAACGGCCTCATCGGTATCGCGCCAATCGTCAGTCGACATGCAGAGATCTCCTGAAGGAGAGAATAGTTATCAACTAGCAATTGGCAAATCGGAACTTCGTTCGATGGTCACCTACATGGATCAGCTATTGCAAGATGTTCCCGAAGAAAGGGTCAATGAATTTGCCCACTCGCAACAATTCTCCATCTATCGAAAATTGTTTTCCGAACTGGGATTGTCCTGACTAATCGCTCCGGAGCGTCTCTTGCGTTTCGGAACACGCTATAAATAAATCAGCTAGAGTTCTTATGCTACGGACATTTCTCGCTCGCTCCGGAGATATAACCGCCGCCTACGACTCTGTTCTTGTGCACTCGCGCTACTCGCCGCGGCAAGAAGCGGAGCGAATTGTCGATCGCGCAATTGGAACGACGCGTCCCCAAATATTTATAATCATCGCGCCGGGGCTCGGCTACACTGTCGACTATATTCGTCGTAAGTGTCCTGAGGGTATCGTCGCGGCGATATTTCTCGACGACCAAATCTACCAAGCGGCGCTCTATCGCGCCGAACACAACTGGCGCCCCTCCGCAGGCGAGAGCGTAGAGCATTTTCTACATCGCGTTGTTGGCACAGCCGACCCGACGGTGGTTTCTGTAATCGTCGCCACATTTATTCACGCCAGAATATCTGACGCAAAGCGAAAAGTCGCCCTATTTTTACGCCAGTCGGTATCCAATATTACCACAATTGGTATGTTTGGCAAACGATGGCTAAGAAATAGCGTCAGCAACTTTCTCACGATCGATAGGATAGCCGAATATCGCAAGCTATCTCGTCCCGTTTGTATTGCCGCCGCAGGACCTAGTTTGGAAGATAGCTTGCAAGGTATCGCGCGACACCGCCATTGCTTTGAACTATGGGCGACTTCTTCAGCGCTTTCCGCTTTCGCGCATCGAGATATATGGCCGGATTTGATTATTATAACGGAAGGCGGCTACTATGCCCGGGAGCACTTGAACGCGGCGCGCGGCCGAACCATCCCCGTGGCCGCGCCGCTTACCGCGATAACAGGGCTGTGGCGATGGCCGATAGTCCTGCTAGATCAAAACTTTGGTATTGAACAGACAATGGCGCGATTTCTCTCATCGCATTGCGCGAACCTTCCCGCAAACGGCACTGTTGCAGGCGTCGCGTTCCACCTGGCCATCTCGCTTTCTGCTCCGGCAATCATCTATGCTGGCCTCGACCTATCTATCGATAGCGCCGCTACCCATGCCCGGCCGCATGCATTTGATCGCTACGGTTGGGATGGCGAAGATCACCTCCATCCTCAAGAGACAGAGCGATTTCTCTTCAAAAAATCGGAGACCCGGAGCCGATTGGGACAATATGCGCAGTGGTTCAAAACAGCAATTGCCCATAGCCCCGTTCCCGTATATCGCCTTCACCCCTCTTCCGTTGACATCGGCGCCCGACCGATAACCATATCCGATGCGGCATCTATCACGCGCGCGTCCAAACGCGCCTCTCCAATATCGTCGCCCGCCGCGCGCCTACCCAGCGCGCCGCGCGCCGCCGCAGAATGGCGCGCGGCGCCGCCACTCGAAAAGCGATTGACGCTCCTCCGCAATATCGCCGAACACTGCCGCGGACGATACAGCGCCTCGGGAACAAGACTTCGCCGCGACGCGACCATTCGCGACATGGCTATGGCGCTCAATATGCCCGTATGGCTACGCCTCTCTCGCTCCGAGTCAAACACCAGTAAACAGGCTGAACTGCGCGAGACTCTGCTCAAAGACATCGACAAATTTTTGGATCAATTTCTTCTCGCATACGATGACCTCAAAGTATAGCGATAATCTTAAAATAGTGGCCAAACGTTGGCCGAGCCTCGCGCGATCATTAGAGGCGGCAACGCCATCGGAAATGCTCGCGCTCGAAATGAGCCGTCGCGGAACGCCGACATTGCGTAGCCGCCATAGCCCGTCTCGTTGGATACATTCGCGCTACGACCCTATCCGCGAAGCAAAAACGATAGCGAGCGCTATCCCGCCCGCGGAATATCTTATATTTCTTGGGCTGGGCTTAGGGTACCACATAGAGGAGGCGCTCGCGAAAAAAGAGATTGCGCGGGCGATTATCGTAGAGGGAGACATCGCGCTATTGCGAGCGATGCTATCATTTCGCGATATGCGTTCTCTATTGACTGACAAGCGAGTCGCGCTGTTGGCGCTCGATGACGACGGAGATATGGCAAGCGCGAACTACTGGGACAAAGCGATCGATTATTACCCATTTTGGCACGGAAACAGCTACATTTTGCCCCTATCGGCTCGATTGGATATGATGCCCGATATTTTCACGGCGGTGTGGCGGACGATAGCGGAAATAATAGCCGCGCGAAACAGAGATTACGCTATTCAGGCGCGATTTGGAAGGCAGTGGCTCCGCAACATTCTTCTTAACGCCCGCTATTACACCGAAACACGCCATCCTCTCCCCCGCCTCCGTTCCAGCCGCGCGATCATAACGGGGGCGGGCCCCTCGCTTGACAAATACCTGGACAAAATTGCGGCGCTCCTCCCTCAATTCGCGCTGATCGCTACCGACACATCGTTGCCGCTGCTACAATCGTCTGGAATTACGCCCGATGTTGTTGTTTCGATAGATTGCCAACATATTGGCTATCGTCATTTTATAAATGGACTATCTCCTCGCGTCACTTCGGCGCTTGAACTGGGATCGCCGCCGGCGATAGCGAGCCGCTCATCGTCGATCCATTTTTGCGCCTCTCGCCACCCGTTAGCGATCTATTTCCGGCAAAAAATCGGCCCATTCCCGCACCTCTCTCTATCCGCCGGCAACGTCGCCCATACCGCGCTATCCTATGCCATCACGCGAGGCGCGAGGGAGATAGAGATATTCGGCGTCGACTTCTGTTATCGCGGCGGCCTCCCCTATTGCAAAGAGAGCGCCATACATCGCCACGCGCTCAACCTCGCGCATCGGTGTCATCCGGCCGAAGGCGCGCTCGTCGCCTTTATGTTTGATTCCAAAGGCCTCTATCGATCGGAACAGGCGCCCCAAGACTATCGCGTAGGACTACTAGACCATTACAACGCGCAGCTGCGGCATCATATCGCTCAACGCGCCGGCGCGACTATTCGCTTCCACCCCGAGCCCCCTCCGGTCCAAATCGATACCGCGCCCCTTCCGCCCGATCCGCCATTGACACTGCCCCAAACGATCAAATGGCGACCGTTATTGGAGCGATACCGTGATGATTTGCTTCGCATGGAGAAAGCGGGAGAGCTAGAGTGCCATACGGCCTCGCTTACCGCCGAAACTCTTGCGCCGCTCGCGATTCACATTCAGGGGAGCCCGCTTGCGATCAAACCCGCCCTTGCCCTGCGGCGCTCGTGGATCGAAACGATTGCCCGCCTCAACGCGCTGATCGGCGACTAACCATGCCGCCCGGCGACCACCGATCATAAAAACGGCCGCCTATCACAATAGAAGAGGGGCATGAGGGGGGAGATATCGCGGCAATCAAAGGCCGTCCACATCAATGGCGATGTGGCAAGAGAGCGGTCGCCGCTCACTACGCGTTGCCTCCCCCCTACCTCCAGCCCGCTATTCCTCACCCGCATGATTCGCTATTCGCTCACGCTCATAGCGGCGGGCTCGGGCGGTCTTGCGGATACCCCCCTCCGCGGGAGCGCCCCAAAATTCACTAAACGCGCCCCCGTCGCCCGCGACGCCCGACTCGCGCCCGTATCCTCGCGCGCGCCGCAAACCCATAAAGCCGCGTCCGCCAATTAGGCATACTCCCGTAGCCGCGAAAATAGGCGCGCAGTAATGCTATAGACCGGTATCGTTTTGCGATAGCGAATCTTTTTCATCGGGAGATTCGCCATCGTCATTAGCAGTTTGATAGATATCGCGCGACGCTATCTCGTCATGGTTCGCTTCAGCGTCGGGTTGGTATAGAGGACTATCGCTCTGGACATCGTCCGCCGTATCTACCGGCTTATCGGGCAGGTCGTCCTCTTCGATATCTATCGGGAGTTCTGCGATAATGTAGCTGGCCGCCTTGCAAAAAGATTCCCACATCTTCTTCCTCATCGTTACGTAATCGGGAGGACTACTTCCTTGTACCTCGTAGACCGACATCCCGATAAGTTCTTCATGAGGCTTAAGGGAGGCGATGAGCTTCCAACCCCGTAAGACAGAGGCATTGATAACTTGTCTATGATCGGCGTCAACTACCAACGCCCCATATATTGTTCTTGTGAAAAGACCCGAAACCTTTCCTACCGCTGTGAATGCGTCTTTCCGACGCATAGCCAACACAGCGTTATTAAACCGCCTTATTTGCAACAAGCCAATGGCGATTCGTATTATTATAAGGGCAACCAGTATCGAAATCGATAAGATAGCGGCGATATTAACACTCATCTAATTGGCCATTGTATCATGGATTCATACGGCGTTGAAGCTCGTCAAATACCGATTGTAGAGGGATATGATTATATTCGAGCAATACCAGCCAGTGATAGAGAAGATCGGACGATTCGGCCACAATCTCATCGCGAGTCTTTGCGAGCGAAAGCTCAACAGCCTCTTCTCCAATTTTTTGTCGAATTCGATTTGCGCCGGACGCCATAAGTTTCGCGGTGTAGGAGCCGTCTGGGCGATTTCGCATGCGATTTGCGATAATTACGGCCAACTGTTCAAGAACTGGTTTGTTTTCCATAATTAGATTATATCGGTAGCATCGTCATATTGCTCGATGGCCTGTTTTAAGTCTATTTTCTGTTCAAAGACTGCTTTTCCGACAATTACGCCTACAATATTATGATGCGCGTTATTTTTGATCATATCGAGGTCGGGTAAGCCACTTACTCCTCCGGAAAGAATTACCGGAACGCTTGAAACGGTGGCTACCGCATTAGTGCGATCAATATCGGGGCCTTCAAGCATGCCGTCTCGAGAAATGCTGGTGTATACTATGCCGACAGCGCCATACTTGCTAGCCTGTTTGGCCAGCATTACATCGGTATTCCGCGTCTCTTGTTCCCATCCTCGAACATAGGTGTTGCCATCTTTTGCGTCGACTCCGCCAAGAAATATATCGCCATAATGGGACGACCAACTATGCATAAGTTCAGGGTGAAGCGCAAATACCGTTCCCACGACAATTCGGTCGACACCAATTTCCAACAGACTATCGACATCTTCATCTTGGCGCACGCCCCCTCCAACTTGCAATCGACACGAAACCGCGCGCCGAATCTTTCGTATGATTTTTAGATTGGTCTGCCGCCCATCGACAGCGGCGTCGAGATCGACGATATGGATACGGCGGGCTCCGGCCTGTTCAAAATCGCGCGCGGCATGAGCGGGATCGATATCGTAATATTTCGTTTGTGAATAATCGCCCTGAGTAAGACGCGCGCATCGTCCCCCTAATATATCTATGGCTGGAATAATAAGCATAATAGGCATACTCCTTGCATCTTAGACCAAGAATAATTGACTTATTCATAGAAAACAATATAAAATTGCCTATGAATAATACAGTTGCACACAGTATAGCGCAGGGTGTTCTTCGCGTCAATAGAGTCATGCGAAATGTCTACCGATGGATGACTGTCGGTTTAACTTTGACTGGGGTCGTCGCCTTTGCCATTTCTTCTAATGACGCGATAATCAGGGCTATTACCGGTAATCCAATTATCTTTATCGTTATTATCGTAGCGCAAATAGGGTTAGTGATTTATCTATCAACACGCATTTATACTATGACTATACAAGCGGCTACGCTCGCCTTCGGCGCCTATGCGGTATTGACCGGCGTTATGCTTGCTCCTATTTTCTTTTTTTATGAAGGAACCAGTATTGCTTCAACATTATTTATCTGCGCCGGTTCATTTGCGACGATGTCAATTTGGGCGATGGTAACTAAGCGGGACCTATCATCATGGGGGCAATATCTCTTCTTTGGTCTGATAGGGATTGTTGTCGCGTCGATAGTCAATATTTTTCTACGTAGCGATGGATTATATTGGATTATTTCATTGATTGGAGTGGTTCTGTTCTTAGGATTGACTGCGTATGATACGCAAAGGATAGCGAGTATGTGCGCGAAAATGGGCGACAATCCTCGCGAGATAGATTATATCCGCGTCTCTATAATCGGCGCGCTCAAGCTCTATCTCGATTTTGTCAATCTATTTATTTTTCTATTGCGTTTATTGGGTCGTAGAAGGTAGTATTTCGACATAATTATTGCGACACATCCATGAAAGCCTCGACGTTGCTGGTCAAATGTTTAGAAAAAGAGGGATTGCGATATATTTTTGGCATTCCGGGCGAAGAAAATGCCGATTTTATCCTATCGCTTTCCGAATCTAAAGCAATTGAATTCATTCTAACTCGTCATGAACAGGGAGCCGCTTTTATGGCCGAGGTGTATGGAAGATTGACGGGCAAACCCGCCGCGTGCCTTGGCACATTGGGACCGGGCGCGTCAAATCTTATTACCGGAGTGGCCGATGCAAATATGGATCGAGCTCCGCTTATCGTGTTGACCGGTCAAGGAGGCACTTATCGTCTTCATAAAGAATCTCACCAAATGATGGATGTTGTAAGTATGTTCCGCCCGGTAACAAAATGGGCGACCAGCGTATATCATGCGGGGGCAATTCCCGAAATTGTCCGCAAAGCCTTTCGCATAGCAACGAATGAAAAACCGGGAGCGGTTCACATTGAGCTTCCGGAAGATGTCGCCAAGTTTGATACCGATGATCAGCCTCTAGAGCCCCATCGACTCCGTCGCGCATGCGCGGATGACAAGATAGTAGATCGAGCCTACGATCTTCTTGCGAAGGCAAAAAATCCCGTTATACTGGCTGGAAATGGCGCCATAAGGCGCAGAGCGAGCAAGCAACTGCGCATTTTCTGCGCCGCGACAGGTATCGGCGCGCTCAATACATTTATGGCAAAGGGGGCTGTCGACCGGGATGCCGACTATAGCATGTTCACTATAGGTCTAGGCGCCAAAGACCTTCCTTCGTTGGTCATCGATCAGGCCGATTTAATAGTGGCGCTTGGCTTTGATATGGTGGAATATCCTCCCCGCTTATGGAATCCCAATGGAGACAAGCAAATTATCCATTGCGACTTTCTTCCTGCAGAAACAGATCGGAACTATAACCCCGAGATCGAATTGGTGGGAGACCTCGCCCATACTATGTGGATGCTCAATGAACGTCAACGCGTCACTCCATTGCCCAAATATGATTTATCGTTCCAACGCGCTATGCGAGCCAGCATGGAGCAAGAGTTTTCGCGCCACGCCGATGACGACACCGATGGATCGATACGACCGCAAAAAATTCTGTGGGATACGCGAAGGGCGATGGGCGCGCGCGATATTTTGCTCTCCGATGTGGGAGCTCATAAAATGTGGATCGCTCGATATTATCAATGCCATGAGCCAAATACCTGTATTATTCCCAATGGATTCTGTTCTATGGGCTTTGCGTTGCCGGGAGCTATCGCCGCGCATCTTGTCTATCCGGAACGCCGTATATTAGCGATCACCGGTGATGGCGGATTTTTGATGAACGCGCAAGAGATGGAGACCGCAAAAAGGATCAATGCAAATATAGTCGTTATGATCTGGGAGGACTGCTCGTTCGGACTCATCGCCTGGAAGCAGGAGATGCGATTTGGTCGCCATACCCCGCTCTCTTTTGGCAATCCCGATTGGCTAAAGCTTGCCGATTCATTTGGCTGGTCGGGGCGCTTGGCAACCCGTAGCCGCGACTTCGCAGCCGTTTTGGACGAATCCTTTAACGAACCGGGCCCCAGTTTAATAGTGGTTCCCGTCGACTATGACGAGAATAAGAAATTGACTGAGCATCTAGGAAATATAACATGTCAACTGTAAACACAAATACATACAGCGATCCCCTTGTTGAGGCGTTATTGCCTCGTCCAAAGCGAATAGAGATCTGCGGCGACTCGCTGTTGCTTCCTAAAGGCGATATCAATATAGACTCTTCCGACGAGCGCTGGAACGCCGAGAATACGCATTTTATAGATGATCCCGCCGCCAGCGAATCGGAGGATGGGTATCGTATTATTTTTGATGCCAATAGAATTACGGCCTATAGTCGCTCAAAAAATGGGAAAATATCCGCTAAGGCGACGTTGGCGCAAATGGCGCGAGCGGCGGTCTGTCTTGGTCGCCGACATACCAATATAAAGCAAATAGACGATGCTCCCGATTTTGCGAAACGCGGCTATATGCTTGATATCTCCAGAGATAAGATACCTAAGCTTGAGTCGCTCTATGCGACTATCGATCTATTGGCGTCGCTCAAATATAATCATCTCCAGCTCTATACCGAGCATGCTTTCGCCTACAAGGGGCACGAAGAGGTGTGGCGCGACGCGACGCCCTACACCGCCGACGATATTCTCGCGATTATCGATTACGCGCATCGATACGGCATCGAGGTTGTTCCCAATCAAAATTCCTACGGGCATATGGAGCGATGGTTAAAACACAAGCGATATCGACATCTTGCCGAATGTCCGGATGGCTTTGTCGATCCTTGGGGCGTGTTCCGCGCGGAGCCCTCCACGCTCAATCCGCAGCTTCCAGAAAGCATCGACCTTATCCGCGATATCTATTCGCAATACCTCCCTCTTTTTAAGACGTCTAAGGTCAACGTGGGCGGCGATGAGCCATGGGAACACTGCAAAGGTAGAAGCGTCGATTATGCGGCGCGGCTTGGCTCCGGCAAGGTCTACCTGCAATTTATGCTCAAGTTGCGGGATTTGGCCGGCGATTTTGGTAAATCGATGCAGATGTGGGGCGATATTATCGCTGGACATCCCGAGTTGGTAGATCAATTGCCGCGCGATATTGATCTGTTAGAATGGGGCTATGAGCATGATCATCCCTTTGCCGAACGTTGCGCGC
This sequence comes from Spirochaetia bacterium, assembly GCA_965220165.1. GTDB lineage: Bacteria > Spirochaetota > Spirochaetia > CBDCPJ01. The sequence continues at coordinate 635,586 of CBDCPJ010000054.1, read as the reverse complement.
AATACGAGGCTGCCAATCTATGTTACTATGTCTGCGCGGGCACATCGGCGTGGAATTCGCTTGGAGGGCGATGGGATAATGCCTATGAAAATATCCGCAACGCTACGGTCAATGGACTGCGACATGCGGCCAACGGTTTTATAGTGACTGAATGGGGCGATGTGGGCAATCTTCAGCAATCGCCTATTGGTTGGCCGGGCATAGCCGCGGGAGCGGCGTTTTCATGGAATAATGGTTATTACCGCGACCAATCAATAGAGCAGAGCGATGACGCTATTTCTCTCTGGCTTGCGCTCTATCCCCTTAATAGCGGCAATTTGTCGGATGATACGGCTTCCGCCCGAGCGTTGTTAGACCTTGGACACATCACGCGGAGATATAATTTAGAGGTTCCCAATGCGTCGCTCCCATTCGCTATTTTATTGGATAACATTTTTCCCTACTACCGCGAAACATATTCTCGGTTGCAAGATTATGATTGGCATCCTCTTGATGAAGAGCTGGGCAGAATAGGTTCGAAGGTGGGCGCCAATTCTGCGTCGAAACCCTCTCCATGGCGAGACGAGATCCATTTTAGTTGCCATTTTTTACGGTATGCGGCGAAATTATCCGCCCATTTCTGCGCCGCGGGAGGTATCGCCGCTATTGAGCCTTCCACTAAAAGGCTGTTGCGCGATGAACTGGGCAAAATCATCAATTGGTATGAAGCCTGCTGGAATCGCAACGCTCGGCCGGGGGGATTGCAAGATAGCGCGCAGAGACTTCGCCAGCTCTATGATCTCTATTGAAGCTCGGCGATCGTATAGGTATTGAATTCGCCCCATTTGCTTTCTTTCGAGCGTCTCGCGCGGTTGGTAACTCCTCGTCGATTAGAGCGTATGCGAACGGTGCTCTCTCGGCGCACTCGGTATCTTACCGTGGTGTTGGAGAATATCTATCAGCCCCATAATGCTAGCGCGGTACTGCGAACGTGCGACGCATGCGGCATCCAAGATGCGCATATTATCGAAACCCGCAATCGCTATCGAATAAATCCCGATGTCGAGCTTGGGTCGGCGCGATGGTTGACCCTCTATCGATATGCTTCTCAATCGACAGAAGAGGTTATGAGTCGGCTGCGCGCCAATGGATACCGTATTATCGCCACCACTCCGCATGCCAATCTAGCGACAAAACCGACCAGTGTTCCCGCTTCGTTTGATCTAGACGCCGGAAAGGCCGCCTTATTGTTCGGCAACGAGTTAGAGGGGCTTTCGCAATTGGCTATTCATCACTCGGACGAACTGTTATCTATTCCTATGGCGGGATTTGTCGAGAGTTTTAATATTTCTGTTTCCGCGGCGATTATGCTGTCTCAGTTGGGCGAAAGGTTACGAGAGAGCGCTATCCATTGGCAATTAACCGACGATGAGCGACGGCGGCAGTTGGAGCTGTGGTTGCGTAATCGCGTCAAACAGTAGATTCCCGCATATCGGCCACGAGGCGTGATCCATGCGAGGGCATGCCGCCGCGCGGATAGTGGGGTTGAGGGGGAATGGGATTGTCGTTTGGGGGGTAGCGTAAGAGCGCAAGCGATCCGTCAGGGCGGAGCGCGAGTGGAGCCCGATTAAGGCGGTTCGCGGTTCCGCCTTTGGCGGAATGCGCTCTGGAGCTAGGGGGGAAGTAACGGGCGATTTCGACGGGATAGCCTGTTGTATAGGTTGACACAGCCCGTCCTCTCGCCCTATCTGGGCGCGCCCCCCTCCTCCATGAGTATTTTATTTTCTTCTCATCGATATGCAGGGATAGGCTTGACAGGAGGGCGGTTGCCTCGTAGTATATTGTTTTATGAATAGAGAAGAGATTGTCGCCCTTGCCGCGCAGGTTCGCCTCGAGTTGACGGAGCAAGATATCGACTATTTTGCCGGAGCGGTCGAGGAGATGATCGGGTATTTTAAGACGATGTCGAAGATTGATGTCGGCGATCTTCCGCTAACAACACATGCTTCGCTTGTTGGCAATCGCTTGCGTCCCGATAGAGCGAGCGGCGAGTCTTCGGAGTATACCGACGTTTTGTTGAAACAGGCTTCTGAAGTGGAAGACCAATTTTTTGTTATTCCCAATGTGTTGTAGTTTTGCGGGTTCTTGAGCGATTGCGGGCGCCGCGATTGCGTCTTTTGCGCGGGTAGGCGGCCGCAGGTATGATAGATGATCGTCAATGGGCGAGGATTTTTTCCGATTCCCAGCTTCGCGAGCGATATTGTCGCTATGTAGAACAGGCTAACGGTAAGATAGGCGCGCTGTTGGAATTTGACCCGACGCGCGATACAGGCGCGCCAGTCCATAGCGCCGATACGATGGGCGAGCGCTCCCGCGATGCATGGGAGGGGTTCGCGTTGCCGGAGGAGGCTGCGTCGCTTCGCGATATGCCGTTTGTTGTGAAAGATAATATCGCAGTTCGCGGATTTCTTCTTACCTGCGCCTCTAAGATATTGGCCGACTGGTCTCCTCCATATACCGCTACGGCTGTAGCTCGTCTGCAGGCCGCCGGCGCTCGTGTGGTCGGCAAGGCCAATCTTGATGAGTTTGGGATGGGTTCTTCGACTGAAACATCGGCATTGGCGCGGACGGTCAATCCTTGGGACGCGACTCGCGCGCCTGGCGGATCGAGCGGCGGGACGGCGGCCGCAGTCGCCGCCGGCATGGCGCCATTTGGCTTAGGGAGCGATACTGGGGGATCGGTTCGTCAACCGGCCGCTTTTTGCGGAATTTACGGGCTAAAGCCGACCTATGGCGTTGTTTCGCGCTACGGTTTAGTGGCATACGCCTCTTCGCTTGAGGCTATAGGGGTAATGTCGCGTTCGCTTGCTCATTTGCGGTCGGCCTTTTTCTGTATGAGCGGGGTCGATTCGCGCGATCAGACAACTATTCCCCGGCGCGTAGAGAATAGGGAAAGCGGATATGGTAGCGAGCGCTGTTCAATTGGCGTGTTGCGCGATCTTTCCGGCGTCGATCCGTCCGTTCTGGCCACCTATCATCAAAGCGGCGAAAACTTTAGGGCGCTCGGGCATCGCGTCGAGGTCGTCGAATTGCCGCTGCTGGAGTATCTTCTTCCCGCCTACTACACAATTGCGAGCGCGGAGGCGAGCTCCAATCTAGAGCGATACGATGGAGTGCGGTATGGGCTCTCCGACGGCAATATCTCGGCGCTTCGCGGCAAAGGGTTTGGCCGCGAGACAAAGTTGCGTATATTGGCGGGCGCCTATGTGCTGAGGGAGGGGTTTCAAGAGCGGTATTATCATCATGCGCAGCGTATACGGACGGCTATCTGCAACGCTCTGTCCGATCTATTCAAGAGAGTGGGCGTATTGCTTCTGCCTGTCGCCCCGACGGTAGCGTTTCCTATTGGCGACGACTCTCCGGACGCGCATCAGCAAAAACTGGGCGATATTTTTACCGTTATCGCCAATATGACGGCGATTCCGGCGCTCTCATTTCCTGCGGGGCTCCATTCGAATCTTCCTGTAGGCTTACAGATTATGGCGCCGCTTCATAATGAAGAGCGATTATTCTCGCTTGCCGACGAATATCGGGCATATTTTGAATCGCCCGCTCCACCTCAATTCGACCCTAATTTCGCATGAATCGATATTTTGCGCATATAGGGCTCGAGATCCATGTCCAGTTGCTCACACGCTCTAAAATATTTTGCGATTGCGCCGCCCATCCTGGCGATGAGCCCAATAGTCATATTTGTCCTGTCTGTACGGGGCTTCCCGGAACATTGCCGGCGCTCAATGAACGCGCAATTACATTGGCCTATGTTATCGCGAGGGCGTTGAATTGCGAATTGGCCGCAGAGACCCGCTTTGATCGTAAGAACTACTTTTATCCAGACCTCCCAAAAAACTATCAGATTAGCCAGTTTAACGCCCCAATAGGGAAGAATGGGAGAATCGAATTTATTCACAACGATCAATTGCGGTCTATTGCAATTCGAGATATACACTTGGAAGAGGATGCCGGCAAGATGATTCATATAGGCGATAGCTCGCTTTTGGACTATAATCGCGCGGGATCGCCTCTTTTGGAGATAGTTACCGAGCCGACGATAGCTTCTGGGAGCGATGCCGAGACGCTATTATTGCAGCTTCGACGGATAGTTCGCTATCTTGGCGCGGGAAGCGGCAATATGGAAGAGGGCGCGTTGCGATGCGACGCCAATGTAAGTGTGAGCGAAGATTCGGCGCAGTTGGGAAGCAAAGTAGAAATAAAAAATATGAACTCTTCTCGTTTTGTGCGACTCGCTATTGACTATGAGATCATTCGTCAAACCGCGACGCTCTCTGACGGGAAAACAGTTGCGCAAGAGACGCGTCTATGGAATGAGAATCGCGATACTACCGAATCGATGCGGGCTAAAGAGGGCAGCGCGGACTATCGCTATTTTCCCGAACCAGACCTTCCTCCATTCCGAGCGAGCGAACAGTTTTTAGCTACGGTCGAACAGTCGATGGTTGAGTTGCCGCATGAGCGTTTCGTTCGCTTTAAGCGGGACTTTGGCGTAGGGGATGAGCATGTCTCGTTTCTATGCGAAGAGCGATCGGTGGCGGATTTTTTTGAGCGATGCATTCATTTGGGAGCGTCTCCAATTATGGTTGCCACGTGGCTAACTGGAGACGCGCGGAAAATGTTGCGTCGACATAATATGTCGCTTTCGAATAGCCCGCTGACCCCGAAACGGCTGGCCGATATTCTGGCTATGTTGTCGGAGAATCGCATCCATGGAAAAATGGCGAAGCAGGTATTGGCGGCGGTATTTGCCGAAGATAGAGAGCCTGCCGAGATACTGCGGCAACGCGGTTGGGATCGTCCGTTGGAAGATGGAGATTTAGAGCTCGCCGTCGCGGAGGCTATTCGCGAGGCTCCGCAGGCAGTAGACGATATTCGATCCGGTAATCATCGCGCCGTGGGGTATTTAATGGGCGAAGTGATGCGACAAACATCCGGACGCGCCGATCCGCAAAGGACAAAAGAATTAATTTTACAACATATCGTCGATAAATAGCGCGTATAGAGTAGACGCGGAACCTTCGTATTTAGAAATTTTGCTCAAATGCGAGAAAAAAATATGATTTTTCTCTAATTGGGCTTATATATTATAGCATACGGAGGTTAGATATGATGCTACTCACTCATGGGGTTGCTCACAGTCGCTCGACGTGTGATTGCAATCTTTCGTTGGAGTTTTCTCCAGCGGTGTTGGCAATTAATTCTAATAGATTACCAGAAAGTGAAATATGCGCGAGACTATGGCGATTAGCGAATCGATCGGGAGATTCGGGGCTATTGATAATAACCTATATGTGTCGATTCTCCACGAAAATATATTCGATTGATAGCGATGGTTCGGCGACGCTATCGTATGTAGCGCCGCGCGGTGTGTTCGATCTAGAATATCTAAAGGAAGATATGCAATCTCTATTTGCTCTGTCATTTGCTGAGTCTGAGATATGTGGGGGGCTCAATTGCGGCGTCTATCGCATAGCAGATTCGTCATTGTTTGACGATTCGATCCCATGCTACGTGAAATATGAGCGTGGCAGTTTCGATACTTATAGCGATACAGACATTCGTACATTATTGCTTCCCAATGGCGACTGGCGTTGCGACGCGTCTTATAATTGCGATGCTATGGATAGCGGACGCGACGATTCGCGGCAGGACAAGATTTTGCCCGATATTCCGTGGGATATGATAGGGCGCGTCGCAAGCTATAGGATTGGATGTGTTCTCAAAGATGCCGCGGATGAGAACGAAATGTCCGACGATACCGACGGCGTAATAGGCGACGTCGTCGAGAGCAAACTCGCGGGCGATAATGAGGAGACGTCGTCTATCGTTGCGGATGAGTTATCGACGCCCGCGTTGAGCTATCCGTTATATGTCGACGAAGGTACCGCTTTTCTCAGTTGGAATGCTGTGGAGGGCGCTACAAGCTATCGTATCGAGCGGTCGACCAATAGCGATATGTCTAATTTTACGGTGGAATATGTCGGGAGCGATACAAGCTATATCGCGCATGATTTGGAGGCGGAGAGGCGATACTACTATCGTATTAAGGCTGTCAATTCGACCGTTGAAAGTTTGTATAGCGATTCCATAATTATCTTTCTTAACATATTGAGGGGATCTCTAGCGGCGATGCCTCAATCAAATGGCGAGGTATTATTAGAGTGGGATGATATCGACAGAGCGGTCTGTTATTTAGTCTATCGTAGTGTTGGAAGTGTTTCCAATATGTTTGTCTCTTATGACTTGGTGTTCAATAATCGATATGTGGATAAGAGAGCGTTCGATGGAGCCAAATATTCTTACGCGATATCGGCGATAACCACGGAAGGTAATGTTATTGCTTGTAGCGATAGGGTGGATGTAGCGGCCCCCAATTTTTAATGCGCCAAGAGGCGCTTGGCGAATAGGGTTAATGAGAGAAATACCTCGATCGCGTTCTATTCGTCAAAGCGTCTCGTCGCATCGCTATGGCTTCTTAAAATGCGCCGATGATATATCGTTGACATACCATTGGATGATTAATAGAATTTGAATGTGAATTCTAAAGAGCTACGCGAAAAATTTATTCGGTATTTTGAAAGGAATGGGCATACCGCTATTTCCGGGAAATCATTAATTCCGGACAACGATCCCACCGTTCTTTTTACCACAGCCGGCATGCACCCACTGGTGCCATATCTTCTTGGCAAAGATCATCCATCGGGCAATCGTCTAGTGAATTGGCAAAAGTGTATTCGTACTGGCGACATTGACGAAGTGGGCGATAATGACCATCTGACATTTTTTGAAATGCTTGGCAACTGGTCTATTGGCGACTATTTCAAGGAAAAGGCGCTTCGCTTTAGCTGGGAGTTTTTAACCGATAAGGCGTGGCTGGGAATAGATCCAGATAGGCTCTCGGTATCTGTTTTTGCCGGCGATGAACATGCCCCTCGCGACGATGAAACCGCGCGTATTTGGCGCTCTTTAGGAGTTGCCAGCGATAGAATCTTCTATCTTGGCAGGCATGACAACTGGTGGGGTCCCGCGGGCAAGACAGGTCCATGCGGGCCTGATAGCGAGATGTTTATCGATACCGGGATAGCTGGGTCCTCAAAAAGTCGTCCGGGCTATCCTGACGGTAAATATGTTGAAATCTGGAACGACGTGTTCTTGCAGTATAATAAGATGGACGATGGAACATATGCTCCATTGGCAAGACATTGCGTAGATACAGGCATGGGGCTGGAACGCACCGTCGCTATTCTTCAGGGCAAAAGATCGGCATATGATACTGATCTATTTCAGCCGATCATCGCTCATATAAAAGAGAATACTGGGAAGATATATGGAAAAAATGTTGATATCGATAGTTCAATTCGTATTATAAGCGATCATATCAAAGCAGCGGTTTTCATCCTCGGAGATGAGCAAAGCATCTCTCCCTCCAATGTAGGAGCGGGTTATATATTGCGAAGATTGATTCGACGAGGTGTCCGTCATGCGCGCAAATTATCGCAACGCGACTTTTCGCTTTGTTGTCTGGTGGATCCTATTATTGCAATCTATCGAGACTATTATCCTCTCTTATCGGAGCATCGAGATCATATAGTCAAAGAGATAGAAACTGAGGAGCGACAATTTATTCAAACCCTAAAAAAAGGCGAGCGAGAGTTTGATAAAATAATTGCCGTTATGGAGAACGGCCAAAAGATATCTGGAGAGATTGCATTTCGACTCTATGATACGTTTGGCTTTCCAATTGAATTAACATTAGATCTTGCCGAGGAACGGGGGATAAATGTAGATATCGATGGTTTTCAGCGGTGTTTTCAGGCTCACCAAGAGATCTCTCGCTCGAGCGACGCAAATGTTTTTAAGGGGGGGCTGGCCGATCATTCCGAAGCGACCACCCGCCTCCACAGCGCTACCCATCTTTTGCATCAGGCGTTACGCGATGTTCTAGGTTCGCATATCGCGCAGAAAGGGAGCAATATTACCGCCGATAGACTTAGGTTTGATTTTTCGCATGGCGAGAAAATGACTAAAGAACAGATTGAACGCGTTGAGCGAATAGTTAACCTACAAATACAAAACGGGCTTCCCGTTGTCAATACAATGATGCCTTTAAAAGAGGCGCGCCGTCAGGGAGCGATTGCGCTATTTTCAGATAAATATCAAGAGGTCGTTAGCACTTACCGAATGGGCGAATATTCGTTTGAAGTGTGCGGCGGCCCGCATGTGCGCAATACCTCCGAAATAGGACGATTTCATATTGTAAAAGAACAATCGTCTTCGAAGGGAGTGCGACGTATCAAGGCGGTGCTTGAGCCTACGTTACGGCATTAGAAAGGCTTTTGCATATTTTTTTTGATACGATCGCGTATTCCATTAATATAGGAATTGGGAGCATCCATTGAGGAGACGTATTTGTTAAGAATACCAAGCGCTTTTTCAGGTTCATGCATTCTTTCGTACGATTCAGCCATTACAATATAGGCGCGAGGTATCTTATGTCCTTGGGCGATAATTTGCGTGGCTAGATCTATTGCCTTTTGATATTCTCCGCTATGCTTTCGCAACATCGCCAAACCCAAAATAGCATAGCTGTCAAATTCCACGTCGAGAGCCGCTTGATAGAAATGCTCCGCCTTATCGTTCATTCCAATTTTATGATATATATCGCCGACGCGGGTTAGAATAACTTTATTGCGAGGGTCAAACTCCAAAATCTTTTCCAAATACTCTAACGCTTGCTCAGGTTCGCCTATACCTCGGTAGCAGTCGGCAATGCCAAATAGGGCGTAAAAATTGTTTGCTTCAATTGTAACCGCTCGCTTGAAATATTCTAATCCTCGTCTAAAATCTTTCATTCTTCGCAGACAATTGCCAATAGAAGTAAGCATGCGGATATCTATTCTATCTCCGCCAATTTCAATCATTTTTTCCCAATAATCAAGCGCGTGGCTATATTCGTTGAAGTCATAATGTAATCTTCCCGCGCCTACTAGCGCATATGGATTATCGGGATCAATATCTAACACGCGTCGATAGAGCTCTAAAGATCTGGTGTAGTTTCGATTTTTACGATGGGATTCGGCTACGCGCGTTAAAACGGCTAAGTTGCGGCTATCATGGCTAAGGTAGCGCTCCCATATATGAGCCGCTTCTTCGTGACGATTCAACGCTTTATAGCATTCTGCCAGACCAAAGAGCGCATAGTTATTATCGGGGTTGCCATCAAGACATTTTCTATAGTATTGTTCGGCCTTATTAAAGTTGCCGCGCCTTCGTTCTATATCGCCCATGCCGACTAGCGCGTAGTTATTAAGAGGCTCGGTCGAAAGGATATTTTCGAATCGCTGTTCGGCCTCGTTCAGCATATTGAGCCGCAAGTATTGATATCCCTCTTGCGATAGCTCAGAAATATTTTGCGAATCGACTCCGCTATTTACATCATTTGTCATCATTTTTATTCCTCCAATAGCGACTATGATATACAGTATGCCATATAATGCAAATATATATGGTCATTATATCGATTGCGCGGCGAAGTCATTGGTTCTTTTGATGCCGCCGCGCGGTTCGTAGCATCAAAGCGGTTTCATAATTTTATAGCGTTCCCTTTGTCGAAGGAATTCCAGAATGTTCCGAAGGGAATAGCGCTTGAAACAACGCCCGTCCCAACGATTTGAACAATGCTTCGGCGATGTGATGCCCATTTTCTCCGTAATGAGAAGTGAAATGCAAATTGGAGCGTGAAGCATGACCCAATGCGTAACAGAATTCGCGAATCAGCGATAAATCAAAATTACCGGCCATCGATTGAGGATAATCGACATTGTAGATGATATAGGGTCGTTTAGAGAGATCGCACACTACCTCGACAAGCGCGTCGTCCATCGGCGTTATGGCATACCCAAATCTCTTTACATTGCCTATTTTATCTTGTAGCTGAGAGAGCGTGTTGCCCATAACCAGCCCCACATCTTCGACAATATGATGATGATCTACCTCGTAATCGCCGGTGGCTTCTATGGTTAAGCCGATATTTCCATGGAAACTCATGCTGGTTAGCATGTGATCAAAAAAGGGGATGCCTGTGTTAATGGCCGCGCCGCCCGCGCCGCCAATAGAAATTGACAAGGAGATATCTGTCTCTTTTGTTGATCGTCTATTTGACGCGGTGTATGAACTATTCATAGGTTCTCTCTTATTTTGTTGACAAAATCGTCTACTTCTTGATAGCGGGATTTATAGAATGCTGGATTGGCGACCAAATGGGTTGATATATGCCGAATAACCTCCCGTTCCACCAGGTTGTTATCTCGCAAGGTCGCTCCCGTTTCGACCAGATCGACCAAAAGCGGCGCTAGCCGAAGAGATGGAGCAAGTTCCAGCGATCCATTTAGATAGATAATATTGACATGGATACCGCGGCGATGAAAATATTGCCGAGCGAGGCGGGGAAATTTTGTGGCGACAAGAACGCTATTTCCAATAGCTTTTCCGGCATCTTTTTGACTGCTGATGAGGGAGAGGCGTATTTTTCCAAATCCAAAACTCATCAGTCGGGGTAAATGGTAGTCCCCCTCCATAAGAAGATCTGCCCCGCAGATTCCCAATCCCGCGATGCCATGAGTAACATAGGTGGCTAAATCGCTGTGCTTTACCAAGATAAATCGAATCGATCGATCGGGGAGGTATGAAATAAGCTCCCTATCGACAAAATGACAGGGAATCCCGCTACGCGCGAAGCTCTGCTGTATTGGAGCCAATAGCCTCCCTTTGGGAATGGCTATGGTCATTTGCGATCGCTTGCGGGTATTCATAATACAGTGGGGAGACCTTTTTTTCTTTCGGCGGACGCATTGCGGTATCGTTCGATTATGTCATTGCCATCTGCCTGTTTAATCGGCGCATTCGGTGGCGGGCCGTCAATAACGCCCTCTATTGTCCGGAGGAAAAGCGTGAAACCAATGGCCGATATTGGACGGTTGATCTCCTTAAATTGCGATAAAAGATTATCATAGCGCCCGCCGCTTGCTATCGGGCATGGGCAAGAACGCGTGTAGACTTCAAATGCGATTCCGCTATAGTAGCTCTGCGCGCCAATTTCGGAGAGGTCTAACCGTATGCGGGACATTCCGGCGGTCTGTAGCTTTTGATAGCAATCGATCAAGAGATGAACAATTTCTTGCTCTCTGTCGGAGATATATTTTTTGCGCCGATCGAAAAGAGCAACCAACTCTCTATCGTCGCCAATATAGGAAAAGAGGGCAATAATGGTCTCTGCGCGATCTGTATGGGCGCCATTGTCGACGAGAATTCGATATAATTTTTCCCAATCCCGTTGAAAGATTATTCTACGCAACGTTTCTACTGGCAGGGACATGCGTTCTTCTTTTGCTATTTCGTCTAGCAACGCGCGCGATCCTATATGGCAATGCCAGTCGCTCGCGTCAGTGGTATCCAGTATTTCTTGGAGTAGCAACAGAGGCTCTAGTTCGGCGTCCATTTCTGAACTACCAATAAGCTCTACTCCGCATTGGACCGAATCAAATTGGTCAAAATCGCGATCGGTGCGACGATGCATGATAGCATCGCAGTAAAATAGACGAAGCGGCAATGGGCTCTGTTGATCGAGCATCAGCGCTATTTGCCGCGCGACAAATAGCGTCGCGTCGGGACATAGCAACATAACGTCGCCATTGCGGTCGATCGTTTGATATGCCCGCTCTTTCACCGCATTGGGCAATAGGCCATTATAGAGGTCGGCGTAATCGACTCGCGGCACGCTAATAGGCGCGTAGCCCCAAAGTTCGAATGCCTCCGTTATTCGTCCGACAACGATACGCAGTCGCCGTTCTAATTCTGAAGAAGATATATACAGAGAATCTCTCACTGCGTAATTGTACCGTTACGCAATGCGATGTCAACGAATATAGAGGAAAATCATACAGCTATTGTTGAAAAACGCCGATATACCAATATAATAGTATCTATGATAAATGGAGTAAAAAATGGCAAGTAATAATACAATTGTAAAATTAGCGCGGGGTGGTTGTATAGTAAAGACCTCGGCTGGAAATATGCAGTTTGGCGTCCCGCCCGAAACGATAAAAGACACTATTCCAACAGAGGATGGCGTTCCCAATATTTTTGTTTTGCCTACTGAATTATTCCATTGGCGCAAAGGAATCAATGTGGCCGATATGGAGTTTCCTATTTACTTTAACTTCTTTCTCTGCAAGAAAAAAGTCATTATATTTTGCACGCGAGAACAGGCTCAAAGACTTATTGTAGCAATGAGGGAAGCGGTATTTGGACCTAAGAAACTCGACCTTCAGCAAGATGTCTATCCAACAGCGGGCGAATCTGTCTATGTTCCCGATATCACTGGCGAGCTGAGTTATTTCAGAGGCAAGTTAAATCTAAACGATCTATTCAATATCAAATTGTTTGAAAACGGAAACCTTATCTATCAAGATGTAAGAATACATATTGGCGCGGATGGATATTTTCAAGTATTTGATAATGATATCGAAATTGCGCGCATTCCGGGAACGGTTGATTACTCTGATAGAAGCGTCATCGGAGAGCGCCTGCCAGAGCCTTTTATTCCTCCGCGTTTTGCGGTTACCTGTCTTGGTCCCAGCCATGGATTTGATCCTAAAGATAATACCTCCGGATTTATTGTTTGGCTCAATGGTAATGGAATTATGATCGATCCACCGGTCAATTCCACAGAATGGCTTGTTCGATCAAATGTGAATCCTAAATTTATTGATAGTATTATTTTGACTCACTGCCACGCGGATCACGACGCCGGAACATTCCAGAAGATACTAGAAGAGGTAAGGGTCACAATCTATACAACTCGCACAATAATGGATAGTTTTCTTCGTAAATACGCCGCATTTTCAGGAGAATCGATATCCTTTTTGCGCAAACTATTTACATTTCGCCCAGTCTATATGGGATATCCATTCTACCTTCATGGCGGCGAGTTCAATATTTTTTATTCGGTTCACTCAATTCCCACTATGGGCTTTCGATTGGTATTTCAGAATAGGAACTTTGTCTATTCTTCCGATCACCAAGGCGATCCCGAGGTGCAAAAAACCATGTTAGAGCAGGGATTTATCACTCAAGAGCGCTACGACCAGTTGCGCAACTTCCCTTGGAATAGCGATGTGATATATCACGAGGCCGGCATCGCCCCGTTGCATACTCCGGTTGGCTACCTTAACTCTCTCTCCGAGGAAATCCAAAAAAAGACGGTAGTCTATCATATCGCGCGGAAAGACTTTCCAGCGCCATCAGAAACCCGTCTAACGCATGCGACATTTGGCATTGAAAATACGCTGTATTTCGATACTATCAGAGCCGGTTACGAGGAAACCTATCGCGTTATAGACGTGCTTAAGCATTTAGATTTCTTCTCGCTATTAGCGCCATCTAAAGTGCAGGAGTTTATCTGCATTGTGCAGAAGAAGAAATTTAAGCGAGGGGACAAAATCATAGAAGAGGGCACGGTCGGTAATGAGTTCTTTATTATTCATTCGGGTAGCGTCAGAATTGACGCGAAATATCTTGTGCGTAGCAAGTATATGGGATCATATGAATATTTTGGCGAAGTTGCCCTATTGACTGGAGCAAAACGAACCGCCAATATTTTCGCCGAAACGGATGCCACCATCTACACGATTACCCGCAGTCAATTCCTCAATTTTATATCGGGGACCGAATTTGAACGCCTCCTGCATAGGCTCATACAAAATAGAAATCAGCGTGTATGGAATATATTGGCGGGGAGTCCATTTTTCAGCGTTCTTACCGATTATCAGCGTATGTGGCTTGAATCGGTGCTGTTGATTGAGAAATACTCCGGAGATGGCGATCTCTTATTGGAAGGCGATACCCTTCCGGGGATATATATTTTGCTAGAAGGCGAGGTAACCTGCTCTAAAGACGGAAAGGATTACTTTCGATTGGAAAGAGGCGAGGTGATGGGTCGTTTTTATCAATATCAGCAAAATGCGGTTTCGCAATATAGTTACAAACATCATGGAGACGTTGAGATGCTGTTCATTAGCCGCCAAGATGCCACCACATTTGTCAAGAATAATCCCGGCGTCTCGATGCGTTTGGATAAAACCATCGAGACGCTCTATAGAAATAGGATTCGTCTTATTAACACGCTAGGGCAATCGCTTAAAGTAGCATTGTAGACCTTTAGAGAAGATCTATCATAGCGCGAAGCTCTCATAGTACAGTGAGCTCGGCGAGATACCCTTTTCCCGCAACATTTTTTGGACAATTCGCATCATTGGCGGAGGCCCGCACATAAAAAAGCGCGCCGCGTCTATCCTCTCTATGCCTTTGTCCTTGATAATGCTCCATAGCGAGTCCGTATTGATAGCTCGTCCAATAATTGGGCTATAGGTAGAATTAGGGAGGCGCCGCTCGATATCCATTATTCTATCGGCGGCGAATAGATCGCTCTTATCTTTGACCGCCCATAAAAGATGGAAGGCGCGCGTTGGATCGGGTTTCCGAGCCGCGTCTTCCAACATGCTTAGGAACGGGGTAATGCCTATTCCTCCAGCGATCATAATAACGTCGCAGGGGCGCGTATGAGTAGCGCGCGGCAACTTTGCCAAAGAGAAGTTTCCAAAAGGCCCGTCTACCGCCACACGATCGCCGACTACCGCGTTGTCCAGCCGTTTAGTCCAATCACCCAATTGCCGCGCCGTTATTGTTATCATCTCGCTATGCGGGGCGCTGGAGATGGTAAGAGGGTGTTCCTCCCAACCAATATCTCTGTCTAGAAAACGAAAGTAGGCAAATTGTCCCGAGCGATGATGAAATGAACGGCGCGGATGTCTATTCAATGATATCGTGATGACATCTTTGGTTTCATGGGTTATTGAGGCTATCGTGAAGGCGCGCGCGCGATTTCTTAGCGGCCTGATAAACTTATGATTGAGCCAAAAAATGAAAGCGATGGCATACCAGCCAATAATAAATGCTAGTTGATAAATGGAAGTCTGAGTTGAAGAAGCCAACACTACATGCAACAACGCAAGAAGCATAGCGGCCGCCATCAAGTTATGGACGATCAAGAAATGCTGATATTGTATTTTAAGGCGAGATAGCAGCCACCTCCGTAGCCGTTTTACCGCTCCCATCATTCCAAACGGCCGCGCGGTCATAAATAATAGAGTGACAAGCGTAATGATCAGGAATAGTATAAGAGCAAGCTTGCCTAATCGTATCTGAAGGTCTTCTTCTAGATGCGCTTGGTCGCGCAGTCGGCTATGAATAATAACCGTTATAATCGCCAGCATAGCCATACGAGAGTGAAATGCGATAACGGAATCCAATCCGTAGAGACGGTCGAAATAGACGATTCTGGAGCTGTTGACGAATTGAAGCAACAACCAAGTGTACCCGCAAAGGCCAAAGAGCGCGGCCAACGAATAGGGATCGGATAGCGCGTACCAGCTATCTTGGAAATAGATCAACACCGCGGGAAGAGGAGCGAGGATATAGAGAATTGGCCAGAAAATTCGCTGGATCGCTCTCATAGCGGCCGAATCGACGGAGGCGCAATCAATTCGCTGTAGTGTCAGATCCTTCCACGGGACCGTCTGGAGCGTCTGGAGCGTCTAGAACTTCAGGGGGCGCTGAAACAGGCGACATATCCGCCGCGAAGTATTCGCCAACACGCGATGCTAAATCCTCGGCGATAGCGACAACTTCGCCATAGTTAGAGGGAGATGTTACCGAATCGACCGATTCGGGCAACCGCGGCGACCAACCAAGGTCGCGCCACGTGGTATGAACGATAATATTGTCTGCTTGAGTATGGCTATTGATCCATGAAGTTACCCAAGGACGAACTCTCGATCCCACTCCCGAATTGGAAATTAAGACAACCGAATAATCTTCCGGATTCTCTTTGTCAAGCTCTCCCATGCTATGATCAACAATGCGAATAAACGTGTCTCCATCCAACAATAGCTCGATGACCTCTTCAATTAGCCGAGTCTTAAATCGAGTCTGTTCCGTTGCCAATAGCACGCGTCTAGTCGCATTTTCGGCGCCTCTATTTGAGGCGGCAAATGCCATAGTGGCGACTAAGAAAAATAGAAATAACGTACTAATAAATCTAATCATATTAAAATTATACGTCGAATCGATCATAATGAATCGACTTGGAAGAAACCCCGCGATCGCGTAGCGACTTCTTTACGACATTGAGCATTTGCGGAGGCCCGCAGATAAAGAACTGGGCATTATCCCACCGCTCTATATCGCTAATAATTTTCCATAAATTATCTAAGTCGATAGTGTCGCCAATAAGCGGGGTATAGCTAAATTGGGGAATATTTTTTACGGCGTCCGTCAATTCAGAGGCGGCGAAAAAATCGCGCTCATGTTTCGCGGCCCAGAGAAGATGGAAAGCATGTGGATGCTCTTTCTGCTGAGCCGCATCGTCGAGCATGCTAAGAAATGGCGCGATACCAATGCCACCTGCAATCATAATGATATGTTTGCCCTGTTTATGCATGGTTCTTGGCAAATTCGATAGCGAGAACGTTCCATACGGCCCGTCTACCGCGACGCGATCGCCAATCTCCGCGTTGCTTATATTCCGGGACCAATCCCCCAGCTGGTGAACCACAACCGACAACCGCTTGTTATGGGGGGCGCTGGAGATGGTCAAGGGATGCTCCTCCCACCCAATTTTATGATCTAAAAAACGAAAGTAGGCAAATTGACCCGCATGATAATCAAATGCGCGATCTACGGGCTTATCAAATTCAATTTTAACTATCTCGTCGTTTTCGCGAGTAACTTTTGCCACTTTGAAAGGATGACGGTTATTTCTCCACGGTCGAATAAATTTATGATTGATCCAGCAAAGCATGGCGATTACGTACCAGCCAATCACAATTGCTAGATTGGGCGGCGAATAGCGAGTCGAAGCGGAAAGGATCACATGCGCGAGTCCCAGCAACATTGCGATGACCATAAGATTGTGTATAATCAAATAGTGCTGGTACTGAATTCCTAGACGGCGAAGCAACCAGACGCGAAGATTCTTTATAGCCTGTATCGCTCCAAACGGCCGCGCGGTCATAAAAAGAAGAGTAATCAACGTTATAAGCAGGAAGAGATAGAGAGATATTTCGCCAAGCTCTAGCTGCAAACCTTCCCGGACGAATACCATTTCATGGAGTTGCCCATGGATAATGGTAGCCGCAATTGCCAAGAAGGCCATACGAGAATGGAATACAATAATCCTATCCATGCCATATATTCGATCAAAGTATTTAATCCTGGCGCTGTTTACAAATTGAAGCAATAGCCAGGTATAGCCGCATAGACCAAAAATAATGGCAAAAAAGGATGGATCAAGAATAGCTTGCCATGTATCTTTATTAAGGTATGCTAAGCTATCTCTAAGGTATATAATTATAGAAGGAAGTGGAGAAAGGATAAAAAGTAACGGCCAAATAAATCTCATACTATCCTGTCTACACCTCCTAAAAATATAATCTCTATAAGCTCATTGAGTAGCGCGACGCCTATATATTGTAGGCTGTCGTTATTGATCCAATCGAGCTTGGATACGCTCGACTAAATCATCCGCGACGTCGTCGATTTGGGTGAAGCCCGAAGCAGATGTCACAGAATCGACTAATTCTGGAAGATCAGGCTTAAATGTAACGTTGCCCCATGTGGAATAGACAATTATATTTTCGGCTGTATCATGTGTCGCCAACCAATTATTGATCCAAGGGCGCAATGTATCGTGAATGCCAGGGCTGGTTATCACCACCACCGAGTAATCGTCGGGGTCTTCCTCATCAAGCTCTCCAATTCTATGATCAACGCTTCTGACGAATGTTTCGCCATCAAGCAACTGTTCTCGTATGGTTGCAAATAACTGAGCCTTATATCGAGAATGTTCCGTAGCTAACAACACCCGCCGACTCGAATCCTCTGGGCCCTCTTCGGTAGCCGCGAACCCCATAGAAACTAACACCATAAATAACACCACAACAGCAATAACAGTTCTCATAATTATAAAGTATACACTTCTCGAAATTTATCAAGTCATTAGCAGACGCAATTAACAACAAATTAGCGATATATTTTTATTTATATCTATTAGAAAAGAGGGCGGCATAATCGCTCACGCTCCCTTCATTCATCACAAGATCGATGATCTTTCTTCCCCTAGGATGAAGATCCTTTGTATAGAATTTATCGACCTCTTGCTTGAAAAATTTATTCAAAAGAACGGCGCCTCTATCGAATCCTTCGACGCCCACCTCTAACTGCTCATCGACTCGCAACAACCCTCCAAGGATCTCCTGGCCGTTGACGCGAAGTTGAGGAATGGGATATCCAAGCAATGGGCAACGAGAAGCTACTAGTTGTCCCGGACGGAACCGCAAATTCCCGCGTCGCGCAAGATATTCGCGCGCTATCCACTCAGGCTTAAAACCAACCTTATAGGCGCCAATATGCTGATTGGGAATAAGAACGAATTGAGTATATGGTGTTGCTCGAATCATTTCGAGGAGAAGATTGGCATGTCTAATCATACACCCCGTCGCAAAAGGCCAGTAAGAACCCACCCCCTCGCTGCTCAGCCCCCCGGAGTCGACGATACTGGGATTGGAATGGCCGCGAGGCGAGACCAGCCTCCAAATCCATGCCAAAGCCGGCGGCAAAATATGCAACATACCGATAATGCCATATGTTGGATTATCTCGAACGCATGGCGGAGTACGCACCCCAAAGCTACGGACATCCACGGCCGCGGGCGAGTTGAGCACATTGGGATAGAGTCGGCGAGGCATAATCACCCGGGGATTTGGACAAGGCTTCCCCGGCTCGTCCTCGATATGTTCCCATAAAATACAGGTTGACCCCGGCTGAGCGTCAATATTTATAAACACCAGCGGTTCTGGAGGAGAAATACACAATTTTTCTAATGTTGGTTCGGTGCCATATTCTTTAAGGTGGTCAACACGCATAAACCAAGCCTCTTCGGCATCCTCGACGACCAAACGGCGACGTTTATTCTGCAGATAGGGCGGCGCTAACGCCATATCGTCCGTAATCGGTTCTAATCGACAGGTATCGGCAAGGTCGATATAGAGCTTTTGCTTCGTAACGATATTTTCGCCAACAAGAATACGCCCGTCGACCTCGCGATGGATAGCCTGCGTCATTTCGCTTTTGCCACTTCCGGAAGCGCCCTCATGCATAATTACAAATTCGTTGTCGTAGGGAGTGGTTAGGCGCACTGTAGAACAATGGAGCGTCAGCCACCCCTCATCCTCGCCGCGTTGCAGAAGCACCCCGTAGACACCCTTTTTCGCGCTTGGACCGGGGTAGAGATTGTAGGCGAATAGCTCATGCGTATCCGGCATTCGATTATGCACCACAACCTGTTTTCCGTCGAAATGGGTATGGCGAAATGGAGGAGCCACATAGATGATTGCCATTGGCCGAAATGTTTTGGGGAACCTGTCGGGAGGGATAAACCCCTGAATATCCGCCAACGCCGTGGCGAAAAATCCAATATTCGCGGGGCCGATTAACAGACTTGGATATCCATTTACCGCGTCTCCCGAAAGAAAAGGCATAACAATAAGGCGCTTCTGTCTTTTGAGCCAATCGAATGTATCGGAACGCAAATCATCGAACGACATATTGAAACGCTTGGAAAATCGAGGTTGATCGGTGGGCAAATCATCGGCGATGACCATTGCCTGTGGATCGCGCCTTCTCATATATGTATCGGGATAGTTAATCGCGACCCCATTTTTGCAACGCGTCACAGTCGCTTCCAGCACATTGCTTCCGCCCGGAAGCTCATATCGAACCTCGTATAGATCGCAACGTTTGCAATCAAATGAGAGATCGAGAAGATGCTCTCTGCTGGTTGGAAAGATAGGTTCGCCAGAAGTGATGATATCGCGAACATCATCGGGTAGTGTAATACGATCGAGGATATCTTGATTATGCATATAGCCTATATCTTATCGTTGAAAGCGCAATAATTCAATCTATAGAAATAGATTTTTACCCGGCATTGGGGGGGGAGATTGCCAGCGAGGCGAGAGCCTGCCATAGCAATGGTTTTCGATCCGCTACTCATAAAGCGTCCCGCGATTTGTGGTCTCCCCCCTCGCTGCAGAGCGCATTCCGCCGCTTCGCGTCGGAACCGCGCCCGCCTGATCGGGCTCCGCTACGCTTTGCCCTGACGGGCGCTTGCGCTCTTCCGCTACCCCCCTCCGCAGAAATACAGACATTCGCTCATCAATGCGATTATCGACGCGCGAGATAGATATTTTCGTTTTCGCAGACAATCATCCCGTCGGAAACCAGTCCCTCGATGGCGCGCTCTATATTCTTCTCCGAAAAGCCGGTCGCGCTCGCCAGCCGTTGTCTGCAAAGCGATCCACGCTCGATAAGAGAGCGAAGGATCGCGCCGCGAAACTGCCGATTCGATCCAAGGAAAGGAGTCTGTTTTGAATAATGCGCGCTGCGCTTATTGGCGTTTTCGCCCCGTTTGAACAGCGTCCTTCCGTAGCTCATCAGCGCCCAATACCACTGACGCGGTTGCCGACGATCCACCGTCGCGGCGACATACCCCAACAGTACGCGATCGGTTATTCCGTTCTCCTCGGCAAAAAAGTGATGGAGATAGACGCGGCGAATGTTGGTATCCATAAAGGCGACCGGCTGATTAAAAGCAAAGGCCATAATCGCGCCGGATGTGTAGGCGCCGATGCCCGGAAGCGTCAAAAGGTCGGCGCGATTAGATGGAAATTTTCCGTTATGTCGCTCCATAACGGCAAGCGCCGCGGTATAGAGATACTTTGCCCTTCTATTGTAGCCAAGCCCGCTCCACAATCGCAAAATTTCGACAAAGTCGGCGGAAGCCAGCTCGAGAGGAGTGGGGAAACGTTCAAGGAATTGCCGGTATTTGGGAATTACCCGAGCCACTTGGGTCTGTTGCAACATTACCTCAGAGACAAAAATAGCGTAAGGATCTTGAGTTTCGCACCATGGCAACGTTGGCCGACTAGGTTGCCAATGCCGCCAAATAATGCGCTGAAAATCTTTGACCGCGCGCTCGGGTAATTCCATAGATTGCCCAGGCTACTGGACTAATTTGTTAGTCTTGCGCGCAATCCGGGCCAATTATTATCGCCCTGAACGATATTGGTATTTCGAGCGCTCTGCCATTGACGCTGTACGCCAAACGAGGCGTTAAGGTAGAGTTTCCCGTTCGTTACCTCAAAGGCCGCGGGGTTTACGGGGTAGATATAGTTTCGGGAGGCGGCGTAAGCGCAATATCCCCCATATTGAGGCTGATAATCGAGCGGGTTTGCCTTGAATAGCTCTCGATGTTCGTCGCTCGAGAAAAGCCATCGATAGCCGCCCCATTCCAGGGCGTATTGCGCCGATCCTTGGACGGCGCTATTCTGGGTAAAATAGGCAACAACATCGTATCCTTTGAGCACCGTGTTATCATCGCTGCCGCGTGTATTTGCCACTATTTCGGCATCGATTAGGCGATGAGTATCAATTGAGTCGCCCGCGTCCGCATACTCGTCTACCGAAGGCGGCGGAGGCATTGCCCCTACTACGCCCCCAAAAAGCGCTAGAGTCGCAATTAACGCGATAAGCGCACTATATTTCGCCATCATAGGCTCTTCTATATGTATCATAGATTACTATAGCGTAACTATCTATTAGAATGCAAGAAAAAAAAAGCCCCGCGTAAGCGGGGCGTAAAAGCGATTGAAACAGATTAGAAAATTAGAAGCTTAATTCTGATTCAAAGTAGACCGCAGATGTTCCTCCGCCGTCGATAGAATGCTTATATCCAGTGGTAAGATTCGCGCCATTTTCCGGAGCCGCTATAAATCCTACGCGGAAAACGACCGGACCCGGATCTACCCAAGCGGATACATCAATAAGGTCGAGAGTGCTAAAGACCTTCGCGTTATTGTCGTCAAGCGGCGCGGCGGCCACATCAAAAGCGAGAACCACTCCAAAATCTATGCCGGCAAAGCTTTGAGGCGTATGGACATTGAGATTGATACCCAATCCTATATCGTTCTCTAAAGTGTCGCCGAATGGAAGGTCGCCAACGAATGCTTCGTTAAAAGCGGCAGCTCTATCGGCTGCGGTGACCGTAGGAGTGCCTCGTCCGCGGGAGGGCTGTGCCTGTAGTAGTGTTCAAAGCTGCGTCTGCCGCGGTTCCTAGCAACGTGCTGAGAGACGCCGGCACAAATCCATATTTTTGTTCAAATCTAAAACCTACACCCAGCGCTATGGTGCCGAGGAACTTAGCCTGCGTGCCAATACCGAAGGCTACCGCCTCATCTTTTAGACGGAACTCAAATTGGGCGTCCGCGTTGATATCGAAATCATCGCTAAAGCCGCCATCAAACTTTACTCCCGCCCCAATTGTGCCGCGATCGGCTCCATAGAAACGGTTATTGTCGCCAAAATAGGCGTGCGCCTTTAGATTGCCGACCCCTTCGCCAAGAGGAATTTCCGCGTCGGCGCCAACAAACCAGTTGGTTTGACCGCCAACGGTCGGGTCGGTTGTTACTCCAGCAACAAGCCCATCATCCAGTCTATCGACAAGAGCGCCTTGATTCGCGCGGATCAACGAAATAAGTTCGCTTCTTTCGGTATCAGTTAGGGTACCTTGTCTAATAAGCGCGTTAATTCGCTCTCCATCGCTTCCTATAGCGTCAAATGCGGACTGCAGAGCGGTGGCGGGGTCGTCGGCGTTAAAAGTAATCGCGGGGCCAAATTTAAATCCCGTTTTAAGTTTTACAATGCCCGCGATACCAAGCGTTACATCGAAGTTTCCAACCTGTTTTTCTCCGACGTCTATGCCACTTACGTCCTCAGTTTCAATGTCGGTGGATCCGCCTGCGGTATTTACCTCGGGCGTGTAATATCCCGTTTTAAGATCAAGGGTAAGAATGTCTGAACCAATGCCAAGAGGCTCAAGCAACCAACCCCCTATTTTCGTGGTAAACGCCGTTTCGTCGACTACAATACTTGTCCCGCTGGTCCTAAGATTAATGTAGCCGCTGTTATGATCGTCGGCGGACAAGGTTAGATCAATTTCAATACCGCCAGGAGCGCCCTGAAAGACATAGTCGGCACTCTCCGCCGTTACTCCCTCGGATCTTTCGATCTCCGCATCCGTGAATACATTATTGCCTTCAGCGCCAACTTCATGGTCGCCGATACCAAACTCGTAAGATATTAATCCTCCAATTGTCGCCTCTCCAAATGCGAGCGACCCAATCAAAAAAAATGCAAATACAAGTAATAAGTATTTTCTCATATTACCTCCTCCTAACGTTTTTATTAGAAGTAAGTATATTGAGTATTTTTCATTTGTCAAGTAACGGGATATATTTTTTTAATTCATTATACATATTGGCACACTTCCACGGTCATATCGCGAAGGAGAATGACAAATGAGGGGGTAGTGGAAGAGATCAAGAGTCCGCCAGGGCGGAGCGGAGCGAGCCCGGTCAGGCGGACGCGGTTCCGCGCTCTGCGCGGAATGATCTCTGGAACGAGGGGGAAGCAACGATGACTGGGCGGTATTGATTTGTTGGACGCTCATCGGGTTCGGCGCGTCTGCGCTATACAGCTCGCCCTTCCCCCTTTTATATTTTTTATTTATTTTCTTTTGTTATTTTTCTTGATATTGCGTGTATCGTCGGTATATGTTTTCGAAGGGGGGTATGGTTATGTGGCTCGGCGGGGCGCGAATGCTATGGGGTTAGTTATTGCCTTTGTTTTGCAATCTGGTTAATATAGGGTATGGTCCCTAGCGAATCGGCGGAAATAAGCGAACTGCAACTATATATTAGTCAAATTAAGAATTATCGATTGCTAACCGCAGAAGAAGAGATAGAGCTTGCCGATCGCATTCATCGGGGCGACGACGCGGCGCGTCAGCGAATGATCAAGTCAAATCTATTGCTGGTGGCGCAGATTGCCCGCGCATATTCCAAAGATGAGTCGCACCTCCTCGATTTAATTCAGGAGGGGAATCTTGGGTTGTTGCGGGCGACGGTAAAATACGAGTCTCGTTATAAGGTTCGTTTTAGCACCTACGCCTCTTTTCTTATTCGTCAGGCTATTTTGTCCTCTTTGACGTCGACTCGCCATCAGGTGCGAATTCCAAATAGAAAGCTCAATATGTTGCGACATGTTCATCGCGCCTATACGCAGTTGACTCAATCGTTGCATCGCCTTCCTACTGTGGACGAGATATCTCAAAAATTGGGGATCGACAGCGCCAAAATCAACGATCTTCTTCAGCGCGCCGAGCCCGTTCTCTCTATGGACGAGGAGATGGACGATTCGTCTACGCGCTATGATGTTACCGTAGATACTCGCTTTCGTCCCGATGCGGATATGTTGAAAAACGATATGAAACGATTGGTGCGCGAAGAGATGAAAAATTTAGACGAAAAAGAGCGCGAGGTGTTGCAAAAACGTTTTGCATTTTTTGGGCGTCGCCATACATTGTCAGAGATTGCCGAAGAGATGGGCATTTCGCCAGAGACGGTCCGACAGATTGAGATTCGCAGTTTGAAAAAATTGCGTAAAAAGATTCCTATAGACTAATCGTCCGCCGCGCCTCTGCTATACTACAGAGAAGAATTCCATATGGCAAATGTCGCGAGTCCAGTTATTGACGATATTTTCCGAAACTATCGCATGCGCTCCAACGACAAAAGCGGCAAATGTCGCAATAGATACTATCATCGCCGCGCCCGGTCGAAATTGCTTCGTTTACTTGGCGCGCTTACAACCTTGATCTACTCGCTTCCGCTCTTTATTATCGGCCTATTTTTGAATAGTTCGTCGCCAGATTACGAACTATCGCCGCAACAATACGGTTTTTCCGGGGTCGAAGGCGTTGCGGGCGGGGGCGTTTCCGAAGGCGAGGTTTCGAAGGCGTTGCGGGCGAGGGCGTTTCCGAAGGCGAGGCTTCTGGGGTCGAAGGCGTTGCGGGCGAGGGCGTTTCCGAAGGCGAGGTTTCTTCTGCGGGTCGAAGGCGGGGTCGAAGGCGTTGCGGGCGAGGGCGTTTCCGAAGGCGAGGTTTCTGGGGTCGAAGGCGTTTTTCCGAAGGCGAGGCTTCTGGGGTCGAAGGCGTTGCGGGCGGGGGCGTTTCCGAAGGCGAGGCTTCTGGGGTCGAAGGCGTTGCGGGCGAGGGCGTTTCCGAAGGCGAGGTTTCTGGGGTCGAAGGCGTTGCGGGCGAGGGCGTTTCCGAAGGCGAGGCGAGGTTTCGAAGGCGTTGCGGGCGAGGGCGTTTCCGAAGGCGAGGCTTCTGGGGTCGAAGGCGTTGCGGGCGAGGGCGTTTCCGAAGGCGAGGTTTCTTCTGGGGCGGGGGCGTTTCCGAAGGCGAGGCTCGAAGGCGTTGCGGGCGGGGGCGTTTCCGAAGGCGAGGTTTCTGGGGTCGAAGGCGTTGCGGGCGGGGGCGTTTCCGAAGGCGAGGCTTCTGGGGTCGAAGGCGTTGCGGGCGAGGGCGTTTCCGAAGGCGAGGCTTCTGGGGTCGAAGGCGTTGCGGGCAGCGATAGCCCCGAAATAGCGCGGCTTTTTGTTGTTATCGATGATGTGGGACACGATATAGAGAGCGTCGAGCGATTGCTTGAGCTTGATATCGCAATGACATTTTCTGTCCTTCCCCATTTGGATTACTCGTCTCAGGCTGCGGAAATGGTTGTGGCTGCTGGAATGGAGGTGATGCTTCATCAGCCTATGGAGCCGTTTGGAGCGCATGATCCTGGGCGCGGCGCGATTATGGCCGGCGCCACTGAAGAAGAGGTGGCCTCTCTTTTAGAGAGCAATCTCAGCGCGGTGCCGAGTGTAAGCGGAGTCAATAACCATATGGGTTCGCTGATTACATCCGATTCCCAAATTATGAAGATATTTTTAGGTATGTTGCATGCGAAACGGCTCTATTTTTTAGATTCGCGTACTTCGCATTTTTCTGTGGCAAGCGAGGTTGCTTCTCAAATGCCGATCGCATTTTTTGAACGCGACGTATTCCTCGATCATGAGCCCACGCAAGAGTTTATTATCGAGTCGCTTGAAAAAGCTATGAAAATTGCGCGAAGAGATGGCGAGGCGATCATTATTGGGCATGCCACCGTTCCGTTGCTACCCGAAATATTGGCGGAACAGAAAGAAATGTTGATGCGGCAAGGTGCCCGATTCTACCTTATATCCGAGATGAATGCCGAGCGTATCGCTATGGCCGATAACTAATTTTCGATGCTCGTGGTCGGGATTGAGACATCGTGCGATGAGTGCTGTGTCTCAATTGTAGAGGATGGCTGTCGCGTTCTTTCTCATGCGATGAACGAACAGACCGAGGTTCACCGTAAATATAGCGGCGTTGTTCCCGAATTGGCTTCTAGAGCTCATGTAGAGCATATTTTGAGTTGCTATCGATCGGCGATAACGCAGGCGGGTTGCTCTGAGGGCGATATCGACGGCATCGCGGTTACCTATTGTCCCGGTCTTTCGGGTTCTTTGGCTGTTGGGCTTGCATTTGCAAAGGGGCTGGCCTATAGCCTCGATATTCCGTATGTCGGAGTCGATCATATTCTGGCGCATCTATACGCGCCGCGGCTAGAGGCGAAGATCGACTATCCCTATCTTGGGCTTCTTGCTTCCGGAGGGCATACATTGATAGCGAAGGTGGATGATTTCGACAGGGTAACGGTGCTTGGCGCTACTGTGGATGATGCCTGCGGCGAGGCTTTTGACAAAGTGGCAAGGCATCTTGGGCTTGGATATCCCGGAGGCGCGCGCATCGATGCTCTGGCTCGGAGCGGCGATGGATTGGCGGCGGATTTTCCATTGTCGCAGTCGATCGCGGGAAAGTATGATTTTTCCTATTCGGGATTGAAGACGGCGGTAATTCATCAAATCGATCGATTCTGGGATAGTTGCTATCCTCGCAACAACGAGAACATCGCGGCGGCCTTTCAGCGAGCGGCGATTGGTATGCTGGTGGATCGCGTCGTTCGCGCGAGCGCCGATTTTGGTCTTAAGCGAATAGCGGTTGGCGGCGGAGTCGCTTCTAATAGCCTGCTAAGACAGGAATTGGCGGGTCTAAAACAGGCAAACGTCATGTTTCCCTCTCAATTGCTATGTACCGATAATGCGGCAATGGTAGCGGGCGTCGGTTTTTGCTATCTTCGTCGCGGAGACAGGTCTGACTGGGGACTGGATGTTGTCGCAAGGATGCCGAGGTACCGAGCGTCGCCGAATAGGGGATAGCGCCAAAAGCGCGGGATTTAGTTGGCGAGAGAAAGCAACACGCCCGCCGCGATAGCAGACCCGATAACGCCTGCCACATTCGGTCCCATAGCATTCATAAGCAGGAAGTTGGATGGATTGGCGCGCTGTCCCTCTGTCTGCGCCACCCTTGCGGCCATAGGAACGGCCGATACGCCAGCCGCGCCGATAAGAGGGTTGACTGTTTTTCCCGAGATGAGATACATCAATTTTCCAAATAGAACCCCGGTCGCCGTGCCAATCGAAAAAGCGATAAGCCCCAGTAGAATAATAAGGAGCGTATTCAATGTGAGAAACTGATCGGCGGACATTCGCGAGCCAACCGATATCGCCAGAAATATCGTAACGATATTGATAATTTCGTTTTGCGCGGTTTTTGATAGGCGATCCACGACTCCTGCCTCTCTAAGAAGATTTCCCAGCATCAACATGCCAATTAACGGGGTCGAAGCAGGGATAATAAGAACCGATATCAGCGTTGTCGCGATAGGAAATATGATTTTTACTCGTTTGGATACCGTTTTGAGCGGAGGCATGACGGTTTCGCGCTCCTTTTGTGTGGTAAGCAGGCGCATAATTGGAGGCTGAATAATTGGCACCAAGGACATATAGGAGTAGGCCGCTACCGCTATTGGGCCAAGAAGGCGCGGCGCCAATCTGGAGGTGAGATAGATCGCGGTAGGTCCGTCCGCTCCGCCAATTATCGCCACCGACGACGCTTCGTTAAAATCGAACCCCAATAGTCTGGCTCCAATTAAGGTGCCAAATATGCCAAATTGGGCCGCGGCGCCAAGGAGAAACGTGCTCGGTCGAGAAAGAAGAGGCCCAAAATCGGTTAACGCTCCTATTCCTAAGAAGATAAGCGGCGGGAATATGCCGCTTTTTACGCCAAAGTAGAAGTAATTGAGTAGTCCGCCCTCCTCTAATATTCCGGTGAGAGGAATGTTGGCGAGCAATGCGCCAAATCCTATCGGCAAGAGTAGAAGCGGTTCATATTTTTTTACTATGGCGAGATAGAGCAATATCAAACTTATGCCGATCATTGCGATCTGTCCCCATCCAATGGCGCTGAAAGCCGTCGATTCGAATAGTCGCCGAATAATTGTTAGCATATTTTTGAGCTACTCCATTTCGGCAAGCGGTTGCCCTTGCGATACATTGTCGCCAATCGCGACCAAGATTTTTTTTATATTCCCATCATTTTTAGAGGATATGGTAACCTCCATCTTCATAGCCTCCATAATGATGATCACATCACCTATAGAGACGGCGGTATTGGGCTTCGCGACGATCTCTTTGATTGTTCCCGCCATCGGCGCGGCGACTGTCGTTGAATCGGAAGACGGCGATCCGGCATTTGTCAATGACGTGGTCGATGGGCTACTCGCGCCAACCGAATGGCTCGAAGATTGAGACGCTTTCTGTATTGGCGTTGGAGGGGACGCTAGCTCGCTCGGGATCGCGACATGGTATTCCTTGCCGCCATGGGTGACAATTACCGATGATCCTTGGCGATCTAACGAGAGAGAATAGTTCGTTCCCTTGTATGTAATTGATATTTCTCTTTTCATTTATTGCGCCAAGCTATGTTCGTCATATTGTATCTTAGCATCGTTTCTCCAGCTAATGTGGTGTGGGCGAGTTGTTTTCCATAAATTAGCGTCTTTCTCGCTATCGTCTGCTTCTAGGAAGAGATATGCCGCGGCTGCCGCGACGATTATGTTGTCGGGGAGCTTTGCCTCATTGCCATGGCTAGACACAGAGGTTGGGTCGGCGGTTCTTCGTTTTT
The DNA here is from genome assembly GCA_965220165.1 of Spirochaetia bacterium. Lineage (GTDB taxonomy): Bacteria > Spirochaetota > Spirochaetia > CBDCPJ01. Next base: position 606,362 of record CBDCPJ010000054.1, on the reverse strand, counting down.
TTTGCGGAGCCGATTGACGAGGGGAACATAGTTTTTGAATGATAACCATCAATACCGAAAGAAAAGAGAGAAAAAGAAAAACCGTCCCCATTCCTACTATTGTAGCGGTTAGGACAAATCTAATAGAGCTGGTATCCATCGTGATATGCGTCCCTATAGCGGGATATTTCCATGTTTCTTTGATGGTCGATATTCGCGTTTATTGCGATATACTTCGATAGACCGTACCAATTCTATTCTGGCAAGGCTAGGATCGATTACATCGTCTATATATCCGTAGCCAGCGGCGATAAAGGGGTTCATAACGGTTTCTCGGAACTCCGCAATTTTTTTGGAGCGATGGTCGTCTGGATTTTCCGCCGACGCTATTTCGCGGCGAAAAATGATATTTGCGGCTCCATCTGCCCCCATAACCGCTAATTGCGTGGTGGGTAGAGCCAATACCCTGTCATACCCCAGACCCTTTGACGCCATCGAGATAAATGCTCCGCCGTAGGCTTTGCGCAAAATTAAGGCTATTTTTGGAACGGTGGCCTCGGCGATGGCGTAGAGAACCTTCGCTCCGTGTCTAATAATGCCGCCATGCTCTTGGGCGGTTCCCGGTAAGAAGCCGGGCACGTCGACCAATGAGACGATAGGAATGTTGAATGAGTCGCAAAAACGCAGGAATCTGGCGGCCTTATCGGAGGCGTTTATGTCTAACGTAGCCGCGTAGATTTTTGGTTGATTGGCAAATATGCCAACCGTTCTTCCAGCCAGCCGAGCAAATCCTATAACAACATTTTGCGCCCAGTCGCGTTGTATCTCTATGAACGAGTCGCGATCGAATAGTACGGCGATTATATCGCGGATATCGTATGCCTTACGATCATCCTCGGGAATAAGCGATTCCAATGTGTCGACGCGTCGGTTGGCATCGTCGTCGGTTTCGACAATAGGAGGAAGCTTGCTGTTGTCGCTCGGTAGATAGCCGAGGAGGCAACGAAGAAATGAGAGGCAACTCTCTTCATCGGGGAAACGAAAATGCGCCACCCCGCTCTTTTCGCTGTGCGCTCCGGCTCCTCCGAGTTCGGCATGGCTTATTTTTTCTCCGGTAACGGTTTTGATAACCTCAGGCCCAGTGATATACATATTGCTTATATTGTCCACCATCAATATAAAATCGGTAATCGCGGGCGAGTAGACTGCTCCGCCGGCGCACGGCCCAAGAATGACCGAGAATTGCGGAATCACTCCAGAGGCGAGGGTATTGTTACGAAATATTGTCGCGTATCCGTTAAGTGAGAGCACTCCCTCCTGAATACGAGCGCCGCCAGAATCATTTATTTGAATGAACGGACATCTGTTGTTTATAGCAAATTGCTGCGCGTCGGCGATTCGAATTGCCTGCATCTCGCCCAAAGAACCGCCGAGAACAGTAAAATCTTGCGAGCACACCGCAATTTGGCGATGGTTGATCAAGGCCGAGCCGCTAATAACCCCATCGCCGTAATATTTTTTATCCGCTAGGCCAAATGCGTCCGATCGCCCTTGTACGTAGCTATTCTGCTCGACAAATGAGCCTTTATCGACCAGTATATCAAGGCGTTCGGAAGCGGTGAATTTGCCTTTGTCTCGCTGCGCGGCGACGCGATCCGGACCTCCTCCGGCTTTTTTAGATTCAAGCGACTCTTCGGCGCGAGCCGCCCAAGGAGTTTTAGCCATCGACGGCAACTTTTATAAGATATTGAGAAAAGAATACACAATCTATATAATTCACTATAATATAATAGTGCAAAAATGGTTATAATGTCAATAATAATAGGTTATAATTAGGTTTACGATTAATTCGAATAGAGCCGAAGTGGTGGAATAGGTAGACACAGTGGACTTAAAATCCACCGATCCGGAAGGATTGTACGGGTTCAAGTCCCGTCTTCGGCATTATGGAAGAACCTATAGACGTGATCGCGCCCTCCGTAGACAGTCATCTCCACTTGGCGCTGATGAAGAGTCGCGGATTGGATATCGATACCATTATTCGCCGGTGCTGTTCCATGGGAATGGAGGCGTTTCTGGATATTGGGCTAGAGGCTGACGATCTGGAAGAGCGTTTGCGGCTGGGTAGCGAGCATCCCAATGTCTGGTTTGCTATTGGCGTTCATCCTACCTCTGCGCATAAATGGACGGTCGAAAATGCTGTCGACGCTATTCGCGAACGTGCCGGCCATTCAAGAGTTGTCGCTATTGGAGAGATAGGGTTGGATTACTTTCGCGAGGACGATAGTCAAAATCGACGCCATCAGCAGGAGATATTTGAGGCGGTGGCGTTGCTCGCCGAAGAACTGCGGCTTCCTATAGCTATCCACAATCGAGAGGCCAATCAAAACTGCTACGATACCCTGCGGAAAATAGGACTTACCGTTCCTATAATAATGCATTGCTTTAGCTCGAATCTCGACTGGGCGAGTCGATTTCTTGAATTGGGCGCTATTCTTTCGTTTGCCGGCAATATTACCTATAAAAAAAATGACGAAATGCGAAAAGTCGCGGCCATCGTTCCCAATGACCAATTGCTTGTAGAGACCGACGCGCCGTTTCTCGCGCCGAGGGAATATCGCGGATCATGCAACCATCCGGGATATACCGGGCCAATTGTTCGCTGTCTCGCCGAGGCTCGAAACGAAGAGCCCCAAGCGCTTGGACGACAACTCTGCGAAAATTTCCGAAGATTGTTGCCTGCCGCCGATAAACGGCATATCTAATACTAAATTCGCATTACATTGAGAGCGGCAATATGCAGGTAATGGTCGTTCCTTTTCCTAGCTCGCTCTCGACGGTAATTACGCCTCGATGCGCGGTGATTATATTCTTAGCAATTGCCATGCCCAAACCGGCGCCTCTATGTGTTCCCGAGGTGTAGAAAGGTTCAAATATTTGAGAGCGTATTTCGGGTTCGATGCCGATTCCAGTGTCTTTTACCGCTATTTGTAGTATGTCTTTTTCCAGCGATGCCGATAGAGTCAATTGTCCTCCATTGGGCATGGCCTGGATAGCATTTTGGGCTAGATTGGTAAGAACGCGAGATATGCGAGGTTGATCAAGAAATACCGGCTGATTTACCGACGATTCGAGAATTAATTGAATTCCTATGTGTCGATATCGTTTCATATAATTGGAAACTTGTTCAAACACATCGTTGATATTTACGGGCGTAATATTGAGCGCAATAGCTCCTCGGGAATAATCTAATAACTCGCCGGCTATCATATTGAGATGGTCGACCTCTTTTAGCGCGGAAGAAGATATCGACGCCACTTCTGATCTGTTAACATCGCTCCGCGACATCATTTCAATGTATGCGCGAATCATAGAGAGAGGGTTGCGAATGTCGTGCAAAATCATTGAGGAAAAACGACCCAAGCTGGTAAGGCGTTCGGCGCGGAGCAGGCTATGTTGCGTTTTTTCTAGATTATCGAGCGCTTGTTGTAGTTCGAGATTGCGTATTCGTATCTTGCGCATATTAACCATATTGGTTCGCCGTATAATTGAGGCCATACTACGAATGATGCCCAGCGCGCATCGGGGGTTTGACTCTATTATTGTATGAAATACCTCTTTGGAGATGCATAGCGCTTCTACATCATTGGTCGCTACCGCCGTCGCGCTACGAAGCTTGTCATCCAGAAGAGATACTTCGCCAAAAATGCTTCCTTTGCGGCGGGTAATTAACATCTCCGCATCATGTTCTTCCCAATTCCGCCAAATTTCCACGCGTCCTTTGGTAAGAAGGTATAAGCAATCGCCTACAGTGTTTTCATGAAATATCACCGTCCCGGGCGCAAATGTCTTTTCTTTCGCGGCGCTCACCAATAAATCAATATCTTGGTAACTCAGCGAGGTAAAAAAGAGGCTATGACGGAAAAGATTTTTGTCTAATTGTACCACAGAATATACAAATAATGACGAACGCTACGGCAGAAACCAACTGCCGTAGCTCGTCCGTTTAGTAGAGAGCTATCGAGAGAGAAAATGGCTCGATATCCATAGCGTGTTATATATAGCCAGTATTATTATTCTACCAGATAAGATCGTTTGGACCATCGTCGGTTATATTTTCAGTCGTTATCACAGCCAGATCGGTAAGAGCGCGCATATCGTCAAAATATACATAGTAAGATCCGATAGTCTCGACAAAATAGGGGCGAATAATAAAGCCGACTATTTCAATACCTGTCTGATAGGGGAAGTGAGGATCGTGTTGACGTACTCCTCTCACCAATCCTTGATCTCTATTTTCTTCGTATGGCGGGATATCCACCGCCATCTTTCGCCAGCCTCTAAAGCGCATTGTGCCAACTCGAAGCTCCTTGCGCTCTCCATGGACATCTTTAATGACTAAAAAGAGATCATGGCGCCAGTTTCGACCGGCAACCCAAACGCTAATTTGACATGTTATGCCGGGTATTGCTATTGGACGAGATAGATCAATTTCGATATCTAAAAATCCTCGTCGCATAAAATCGGCGCGAATTCCTAAAACATATTCATCGGTAGGTTGATAGGCAAGAAATCCGCCCTCTTCGGCTGATTGAAGTTGATCAATCTCATCGTTCGCTACGTCGGCAAGTCTTGTATGGACAGTATTCGCGTTTTCTATTGGCGCATAGACGCTCCAATAACGAGGGTCTTCAAAACGGGTAACGGATATCTCTTGCAATTGCGATCGTGTGGTCTCATTGGCGCAACTGGGAGCATCTGCTCCGCTGCCATATACGGACTGTCCAAAGAGAGCCGTCGGAAGAGATATCCACAATGCGATCAATGCTGCTGACATCAAAATTCTATTGCATATTTTTGGATTTTTCAATTTTATTGTCCTCCCCATATTTCTTGAATTCTGGAAGGATCGGCTAAATCCTGTCCATCAAATCTTGTGCGGTAAATATCTGAAATAACGATAAGTTCATCTAAGTAGACAAAAAATTCATCCACCCGTTCTCCGGGATTTGTCCATAGAATCAATCTCTCCAATTCCAAAGAGTAGTATTGATTTGCTAATACATCGGGAAGCGGGTTGCCTGATGTTTCAATTAACGCTAGCTCATCAGCCGTCGGCGTCCTTCGAGATAGCAAAGTTCGCTGAGGAATCCAGTTTGGAATGCGCGCCGAAATTTTGTTCCATCCCCGATGTCCGATATTTCCAAGCGGCAACACTGAAGTAAATCCCCGATAATCCTCAAAATGAGCCTCGATAGAGTAATTGCGATTATCGCTCCACACCCACAGTTCTATGGTTTGAGCTATCCCCGGGATAGGCAACGAGCGTTTTCGAATAAGACTATCGCCATTTTCGGAAGTTTGCGATTGCAATTGAATGACTCGAGTGGGAGGCAGTATCTCGATAAAGTTGTATCCTCGAAGATCAAAGCCGCCGCGAATACCCAATACGCTTTTGTTCTGCTTTTCTTCATAACTATACAGGGCTTCTGGCCCTGCGGCTCCAACTGGTAACGCCGGCACCTCTCGAAGCGCCTCGCCGTTAGCATCTAAGCTGGCAGAAAAATAGGACGATTTAGCTCCTCGACTATACCGTAAAAGCCAATCAGACGCCAGTTGATCAAAATCGTCTAGCACAAATGAGCGCAACGCCACTCCATTCGGCGAGACTTGCGAATAGGCTACTGTGGCTAATAAAGCAAATAACAACAATAGGACAATTCGCCACCGATTTTTAAACATATATATACCTCTCTTGCTAATTTTTTTCACATTAGTGAATAGACAAATTATATCAATTGATATCGACATGTCAACATGCCATGTGGTCAAACTGTTTTGATAAATACACGGTAGAAAAAAAATCTTCTTTTGCCATTGCGCGGTTTGAAGCAGGCGGGGATGTTCGGGCTGGGCGGATTTGAACCGCCGACCTCTCGGCCCCGAACCGAGCGCGCTAGCCTCTGCGCTACAGCCCGCAGCGAACGGGAGTGACGGGGCTTGAACCCGCGGTCTCCGGCTTGACAGGCCGGCGTGATAACCAACTTCACCACACCCCCACTGAGCTAATTGCTGTATAATCTCAATTAAAAAGTGTTATGTCAATAGATATATCGCGCAATAGGAAAATATTGGCAAAGACTTGCAATAATCTATTTGCAAATATATCATATAGATAGAAATAGAAATAGAATATAAACAATAAAGGAGGTTTTCAAATGGGAAAAGTAGACAAAGAGCATATTATTGATGTTATCAAACGTCAAATGGTTGATAATCTTGAAGATATTTCGATGGAAGATATCTCTATTCATAAGTCTCTGTTGAGTTATGGCGCCGGCAGTCTCGATGTTTTAGAAATCATTTCTTGCGCGATGCGCGAACTTAATATCAGAGTGCCTCGCACCGAATTGGCCGATATTAAATGTATTGACGAATTGGCTGATCGGTTCTATAAATACGCCAACGAAGAGCAAGAAAGCGCCGAGGGCGGCGATACAGAGACAAACGAGTCAGGATAAGTTAGCAAAAATTTTGTATATTGCCGGCTCGTGCTTATCTATTATAAATATTGGCGACATATATGATCGCCTTATAGGAGAAAATATATGCGAGATGATGATATCTTAAAGTACGAGTTAGGCGATTTCTTCTGGTCTTATACCGATGATGTTCGTGTTCCGCCAGAAGATTTTGAGAGATGGATAGAGCATCCTTCGGTCAAAAGGATGCTTAATCTTTTTGCTCAGCCGCTATTGGCCGCGCCAAAAAGCGAAAGCAGAATACTAAGCGGTGTCGATGGAAAAGAACGCGAGATTATTAATCTTACTTCATATAACTATTTGGGTCTTTCTACTCATCCAGAGGTTATTCAGGCAACCAAAGAGGCGGCCGATCAATATGGGCTTAGCGCCTCTGGCGCGCCTCTGCTCTCGGGTACCTTTGATCTTCACTTAGAATTTGAACGCCGATTGGCCGAATTCAAAGGATATGAAGCGTGTCTTTCATATTCTTCGGGCAATGCCGGCAATATGGGCACCATTCAAGCGTTGTTGCGTAAAAATGATATGCTTATTATGGATTCCAAAGCGCATCAAAGTATTATCGATGGAGGAACGCTTGCGGGAGCAAAGCAGGTGTTTTTTGAACATAATAATTCCGATTCCCTCGAAAAGGCATTGGAAAAGAGCAATGGACGTCGTCGCGTTGTCGCGGTAGAGGGTGTCTACTCTATGGATGGCGATATGGCGCGACTCCCGGAAATTGTCGAATTATGTCAGCATTACAACGCTCCTCTCTACGTTGACGAAGCCCATTCGACGCTTATGTTTGGAGCCAATGGGCGAGGAGTCGGAGAGCATTTTGGATTGGAAGATAAAATAGACATTACATTTGGGACATTAAGCAAGTCATTTGGCGGAGTCGGCGGTTTTGTCTGTTCCACCGAACGGTTGCTTCGCTATCTCAAACCTTACGCAAATCCATGGGCATTTTCGTGTTCATCTTCTCCAGTGGTTATAGGAGGATTGATGAAAGCGTTGGAAGTTGCCACAAGAGATTCTGTGTTGCGTGACAAAATGTGGGAGAACACTCGATATTTGCATAAGAATCTCTCCAATCTCGGTCTTGATCTGGGCAGCGCCGAATCTCAAATTATCCCAATTATAATAGGATCTGCCGGCGAATTGTTATTTAATATGGCGGAGGAGATGCAAAAAAGGGGACTTTTTCTTCAACCGGTGTTATTTCCCGCAGTTCCATCAGATCAATTGCGTTTTCGCATATCGGTCTCAGCGCAATTAACCAAAGATCAAATGGACCGCGCATTGAATATCATTGAAGATGTAGTGGCGAAAGGCCTGAAAAAGGCAAAAAAATAATAACGACTTTTTAATTAATTTGCGCGGCGTGAGCCGCGCTAGTTCGTCTAGGCTGTCGCGCTAGTTCGTATGGCTCCAATTAGCCGTCAAAGCGCGAGAAGATCACGCAAGCATTTTGTCCGCCAAAGCCAAATGTATTGGATAAAATATGCTTTGGAGACATTTGCATGGGTTCGTTTTTAATCACGTTGAGAGGTATATCGGGATCCTGGTTAAATTGATTAATAGTATGGTGCGCGATGTTATTTTTAAAGGTTTGCGCCACAGCTATCGCTTCCAATCCTCCGGCGGCTCCAAGTGTATGTCCCGTCATCGATTTTGTGCTCTGCACCGGCACCGTAAGGGCATATTGTTTGAACGAGCGACGGATTGCCATCGTCTCGGCCATATCGCCGACCTGCGTCGAAGTGGCATGAGCGTTTATTAAGTCGATATCCTCCGGAAGCAGTCGAGCCTGTTCCAGGGCCATATTGATAGCTTTGCTTGCCCCAATTCCCTCTGGATGAGGCGCGAAAAGGTCGTATGCGTCGCACGTAAAACCAAATCCAGTCATTTCGCAATATATAACGGCGCCGCGTTTTTTTGCGTGTTCCAATTCCTCTAGCAAAACAACACCCGCGCCGTTAGACATAACAAATCCATCTCGATCTGTGTCAAAAGGCCGCGAAGCTGTTTCTGGAGAGTCGTTTCGGGTTGTAAGGGCGCGGATATTTCCAAATGAGGCGAGCCCGTTTGGGGTCAATGCCGCTTCGGAGCCGCCGGCGAACATAGCGTCCGCCATGCCATTTTTGATCATCATAGCGGCAGTTCCAAATGAATGATTGCTAGAGGCGCAGGCGGAACTGACGGCGAAACATGGCCCGCTAGTATGGATTGCTTGGGATACGTATCCCGACAATGTGCTATTAATTGCCGAAGAAACATAATATAGATGGGCGCCGGACATGTTTTGTCTGTTAATTTTACTTACGTTTTTCCAATGGGCGTGTACTCCGCCTCCGCCGCATCCAATCAATGAGCCATAACGATCGGGCGCCTTATCCACATCAAGATGCGAATCGGCAAATGCCTCTATTGCCGCGATGTAGCCAATTACAATGTATGGATCGAGCCTCTCGGCATCTTTTTTTCTCTTAAAACAGACGATATCTTCGGGGTCAACATCGACTTCGCCGCCTATTTGGACTGGATAGTCTTGATCGATGGGATAATTTTTGATTTGACGGATACCGCTCTTTCCTTGTATAAGCGAGTTCCAATAATTAGAGACGTTTTTTCCGAGGGGATTAAACGTTCCGAGCCCTGTGACGACGACACGCCTATGGCCATTTATGTTCACAAATTTATAATAATGTTTATTATGGGCTAGTGTCAATTTATTTTTCTCCTATGAGTCAATATTATGCTCGATCCACAATTTCGAGGCGCAATCGGCGATTTGTCATGGCGGCTATGTGGAGCTTTCCGAGAAATGCGAAGAGATGTTATGGCGCGCTGAGGGCGCTTGTTTCAAATAACGACCAAGAAAGGAGCGCGCTTTTTTCTCGGGAGGAGCTTGGGCGAAGATTCCTATTTGACCGTGCGGTGGTTCGCGTTTTATTGGCATCATGGTTTCAATGCGGCGCCCAGGATATAGCGATAAAGTATGGAGCGCGAGGCAAACCCTACTGCGCCGCGCCGCCCTCTTCTCAAAATATCGCTTTCAATATATCGCACAGCGACATTTGCAGCGTTTTGGCCGTTGGAGTAAATATTGACGTGGGTGTCGATGTAGAGAAAATGCGCATGCTCAAACACCTTCACAGCGTAACAAAATTTGCCGAAATCTACCCTGTTCACCAATCTATCAATAGCGGCAAGAGATTTATTGCAAGCTGGGCGCGCAGAGAGTCGTTGATAAAATTGGCGGGAGGATCCATTGTTGAAATGGTTGGCGAGGCACTGCTCCCTACTGCCGAGCAACCGTTGCATATACAGGGAATATTTCCCGCCGCGATCCGCCAGGCGATTAACTCTTCTCACTATACAATAACTGAATGGCAATATGGCGCCTATCGTTACGCGCTTGCCGTCGACACCATCAAAGCATGCCCTATCTATCGCTTTAAGATTGACCCAATGCTATTACTGCGGCGTCAAATGACTATGGAGACAGACGTTTAGCAAAGGTCATACCCACGCAGTTGGACACCCCCGGCCAAAAATTTCCTGCTTTTTCAAGCAACAGATGAAACCCATGTTTGCGATAAAACCGCACCGCTTTGTTATTATGATTTGCGGTAACCAAATGTATGCCCTTTACCCCTTCCATCTCAAGCCTTTCAAGCAGGCAGAGCAATAATTGAGACCCAATGCCCTGTCTTTGGTATTCATGCAAAACATTCATGTGGAGATGCGCGGGATAATCTCGGTAGATAGGATTTGGGATTCGAGAGAGCGATAGTCGTCGATAACCTTCTAGCGCGCGTTTCGCCAATAGTCTGGTGTTGGCATGCTTAATAGTCTCTAATCGCCGCAATGCCAGTGGATAGACCGATTGCATGTAGTGTTTTATCTGCCGCTCGCTGTCGGAAGAGGCGAGAATGTAGCCCGCCGCCTTCTTGTCGACCCAGCAGACAAAGCAGTGTTGGGGCTCGGTCGTAAGATAGTGACGGGCAAATAAATAGGAAAAGAGATGAGGATCGATAAACATATCTTTTTCTGTTAGATCATCGCCAATAAAACCGGTGCGATAGAGTATCTCCTCCACATCACTTTGATTGTAAGGATTGTATTGACTTACGAGCGTCCGCTCGGCGAATGGCCTATCGATCATATTGATAGCTTGCATAGAGATGATATATATGGAGCGACGAACGCAACGCGGCAACTAAGTCTGAAACAGATTCTTGAGCGGTAAATACAACGTTGACAGGTTGATTGGGCGATAGTAACAAAAAGTTATCGCTAAATCTTCCCGCCAGACCATCGGTATCAAGCATTGCCCAAAACAGCGGATACCGCGACGATAGCCTAACATCGCAACGATACCTATCGCTTTTGACTATCTCTATCTCAAGCTCCGGCTCCATTAGATCGCACCGTTTTGGCGCGTCGAGAAAGCGCCAGTTGGTCGCGATAATTTCTTTGCCCGCTCCATCGATGCCGCGAAAGTCTACAGAGAGGTAGCATTGAGAAGCGTCGCATCGCTCGGCCGCAAGGTCGATCGACGCGACGCGACGCGACTCATCCGATTCGCATGCCGCGTTAAATTGGCGCTGCCAATAGATAGAGCCGTCGAATCGCATCAACCGCGCCGAAACAGTCCCCGTTATCGTCGAAGCCAAATCGCTGCATAGGTAAATATCGATAAGATCAGGGCTTGATATATTGCGATGCGCGGCAATCAGCAGGGGAGCGAAGAAACGCCGCGCGGCGTAATGGAGCATCTTCCATTTACCGCCATACTCTATCGACGACCAGGACGGACACGGCCACAGATCGTTGAGTTGCCAATAGAGCGCCCCCATGCATATTGGACGCTGGCTGCGCCAATATTCTATAGCGGTTTGAATCGCCCAAGCCTGTTGCGTTTGGCTAATATAGAGCTGATTCCGCAAACCATTGGGAAAACGAAAATAACGCGCCATCGTTTCGATAATCGTTTTATTTCCGTTTTCGCTTCGTTGGTGATGTTCCATAATAGGACTGGTAATATTGAGTTGAGATTCAGGAGTGTAACATTTAATCCCATCCAACGAAGGGAATGATTGAAACCCAAATTCGGAGCAGAAACGCGGCGTAATTTTATAGTACGATTCAAATGCCGCTCCCTCATGCCAAACGCTCCAGTAATGCATATCCCCGCGGCTATCGTTATGCCAATTATCCGAGTAGTCTCCGGGGCCTCCAGAAGGCGAACTCGGCCAAAAGAGGCGCCGCGGGTCAAGTTTTGCCGTTATTTTTCCTAGCGTTGCCTCGTTGAGGCGATCATAATCTAACAGGTAGCGATCGCGATGTTTTTTGGACACATCAAACCAATTGAGCGCGCCTAAATTTTCGTTGTTTCCGCACCACAGCGCTATGCAGGCATGATGACGAAGCCTTTTAATCTGATATGAAGCCTCTCGCGAAACATTGCGTAGAAATTCATCACTCGCGGGGTAGAGCGAACAGGAGAACATAAAATCTTGCCACACCATCAAGCCCAATCGATCGCACAGACTATAAAATAGATCTATTTCATACTGGCCGCCGCCCCACATGCGCGCCATATTCATATTTGCGCCGGCGGCATCCGAAAGTAATTGAACATATGTCGACTCAGTATGCAAAGAGGGGCGAGCGTCTACGGGAATCCAGTTGGTCCCCTTGCAAAATATATCTCGGCCATTGACTCGAGCGAAAAACGAACGACCGCGCTGGTCGTCCTCAAAAACAATCTCGATAGAGCGAAATCCAATATCGCGGACGATCGTCCTGCCACCAAGCGAAATGGCGAGTCGATAGAGATTCTGATCGCCCATCCCGTTGGGATACCATAGCTCCTTATTGTCCGTCTTCCACGCAACGTCGATGGAGTTTTCGCCTTCCAAGACGGCAATAGTCATACAGGTATCCTCCGACGACCCCTCTAGAACGCTCGGTTCAAGCGACAAATTGGCAGAAGGCATAAGCTTCGCCAAACGCAAATCCAAGCGAAGATCGCGAGCCTCCTCGCTATAGATCTGAAGGGCTATCTCAATATTCCATACCGTCATATCGTCCGAAGAGACCGAAACGCTAGCCTCCCGCAAAGAGACGGAGCCCTCCGCGCTAATGAGGCATGAACCATATATCCCATTCACCATAAGACGCGGCCCCCAATCCCATCCGCCATGGCACTGCGCTTTGCGCATCAAATTGCGATGCGGCGACTGCTCTGGAAAAGAGACGCAGGGAACGGGGTAGGGAAGCTTTTTGGCCTCGCCCAAAGTATAATCGCGCGTGGGAACAAAGAGAACCTCAATATGATTCTCCCCCGCCTTCAATACGCCGCGCTCTAGGCAAGCGTGGATGCCGACAAACATATTGTCGCCATGGGCAACGCAATGCCCGTTGATCATAATTTTCGCGACCGTGTCCAAGCGAGTGATAGACAAAATATGGCGAGGATGGTCAAGAAAATCCTCCGACACCCAGAAATTCCGAGTCAACACCCACCGCGTCTCCTCTATCCAGCGAGCGCGAATCTCATTGAACCCCCAATAGGGATCATCTAACAACCCAGCGCCCATCAACGCGCTTGCGGTATCGCCCGGTATCGCGATCGCGCAGTCTATTTTGCGTTCATTGCCGGGCATATCCCCGAAAAGTCGCCAATCTCCGGCAAGATCAAGCGCGTTCATCTCGACTCTACAGGCTCAAACTAAATTGATCGCCCTGCAGGTAGAGCGAACATCGTTTCAAAATATCCATTCCAATGATCACATCAAAATGTTCCGAACTGGAGCATTCGCGCGCTTCAATATTTCTGTATTGACCAACTATTCGAAATATCTCTTGAAATTCTATCCTCTCTCCCTTTACGATAGGCTCCTTGGTGAATAGCGGAATGATAATCATAACATCGTAGCATTTACGCTCTTGACTATGATCGGAACCCGCCCCGCGGACGACCCGCTCGGTAAGGTTGAGTTGCGTAATTACCTTTTTGCTAATAGCGCTGCCTACCGAACCCGTATCCAGAATGCCGCAGTAGGATATTCCGGGGAGCTTCATTCGCGCGTCAATCTTTGCCTTCGCGGGTAACTTGGGGTTTTCGAATACCGCGCAACGCACAAGCAGACGACTCCCCTCAACCCTTCGATAAAATCCGGGCATCTATACCGACCCGCGGCGAGGAGAGTATAAAAGAGACATTACCGCAATATTAGATTAGACATAGGATAAAAGTCAAGCTTACGGAGGGGGAAGTCTCCCCCCACGCTCCATAGCGCTGATCGGCGCGCGCTTATCCAGTTTCGCTCGCGCTCCACTGGGCGCTCCCCTGCGCTATTGCGCTCCCCCCTCAGCGGGCGCCGCCGCCCCAATTCCCAAAGCTTCTCCTAATTGGCCCGCAACGCCCAACGGCCACAATCTACAACCTACAACGCGGGAGCGATCTATTTCTTATCGGGATTGCCATAATGATGGGAAGCCTCCTCAAAAACGGCATCTATTTTTTGCTTAAGATAGAGATACATATGTGTCGCGGCCTCAAACTGCTCGCTTACTTGCCATATCTCTTCGTCCATAAAAAGCTGATATGGACGGACGCCAAGCTGCTGCGCGATACGACCGATGGCTTTGGCGGAAGGATATTTGCGCCCCAACTCTATCTCGCCAATATAACTTGCAGAAAGAGAGCAACGCTGAGCTAATTCCATTTGCGAAATTCGAATGTGCTTACGAACACGTTTAATATTTTGAGCTAGCACCGCGCATATAGCTATTTCTTTCATACACACATAATTTGTTATAGAAAATGATATTGCAATAAGCTTATAGTGTTGTTTTTATCCACTATGAGCGCGGGAGGGAGGCAATAGCAACCATAGATATTGAGACATATTATCGCTTGATCATGTAGAACAGTTCTACAGATTGGCGAGCAGTTTTTCTATTTGATCACGATGAGCATAGCTTGGATTCCCGTCAAGCAGCCGTTTTAAAGTTACTTCGGCGCGCGAATTATCTCCCTGCGCGATATAGACATCTCCGAGGCGGTGGTATGCCTCCCAATAGCCGATATTGTCATTGATAATTTCGACGAGAATCTGCTGCGCTTCGTCAAATAGCTCTGCCCCTATATAGGCCAACGCTAAATTGTAACGAGCGCCGATATCGGATTCGGGATGCTGGACGGCAAGACGAAAATGGCGAATACTCTCGCTATAATCTTCACTGTCAAGATATATTTCGCCTAATGTATTATTTACACTCAGCGATTCTGGAGTCAATCCATACGCTGCCTGTAATAGCGATTTTGCCTGTTGTTCATCGCCGGTCTCGTACAATAGCCTTCCAAGCTCGCCCATCGCCTTGGCGTAACGTTCATCGATACGCAAAGCAGAAATGTAGTTTGCAATGGCCTGCGTATCGTCATCAAGCTCCTCCATAATTTGCCCGCGAGTAAAATAGTAGGCGGCGTTGTCAGAATCGATCTCGATAGCGCGATTTATTAGTTGCAACGCCTGTTGATAGTCTCCCAATTCATTGCGAGTAAGCGCTCTATTGTAAAAAAAGAGCGGGTTGGTATCATTAAGGTTGATCGCCCGCTGAAATTGGGCGTCGGCATCTAAGATTGCTCCCGAGCGATAATATGCCGTCCCCAGTCTGCCGATATAGAGCGGACGATCGGGATGCAGAGACACTGCTTGTTGTAGCAATTCCAGCGATTCGATATATTGCTCCCGCTCCAGCAGTATGGACCCTGCCTGATAGTAAGCGCGTCCATCTTCGGGGATAAATCGAATCGCCAAACGGAAAGCGTCAAGCGCATTCCCGCTCTGCTGGATTCGCAAGTAGGCGATGCCAAGATTATGATAGGCGTATTGAAATGTCGGAGCTATATCCACGCAACGACTATAGGCGTTGGCCGCTTCCATAAATGATTGAAGACGAAATCGCGTATTGCCCAGTTGATACCAAAGATTGGGATCATCGCCAAAGCGATCGGTCGCTTCGGTAAGATCGCGCTCCGCTTGCTGATATTCCTCCTGTTCAATTGCCACCAGTCCCCGCGTGGCGTATGCCTCCCAGTTATCGGGATCAAGAGAGAGCGCCTCGGAGGCCAATCGTTTGGCCTGCGCCATGACGCTCTGGTTTTCTGGCGACTCGTCAAGATAGCTTTTGGCGGTTCGAGCCAGCGCGAGGGAATGCAATCGATTATTTTCGTCAGTATCACGAAGATCAATTTCTGTCGCTTGGCTAAGCGTTTGGCGAGCGGATGAGTATTGTTGTTGGTCCAACAGTTGTTGCCCTTGATCTAACAGGGAAATGAGCGTATCGCGCTTACGCGCTTCCTCCTCTGCCACGCGAGCCTTTTCTGCGGCCGCTTCCGCGCGAGCCCGTTCCGCCGCCGCCGCGCGAGCCCGTTCTGCTTCCGCCGCGCGAGCCCGTTCCGTCTCCGCCGCGCGAGTCCGTTCTGCTTCCGCCGCGCGAGCCCGTTCTGCCGCCGCCGCGCGAGTCCGTTCTGCTTCCGCCGCGCGAGCCCGTTCTGCTTCCGCCGCGCGAGCCCGTTCTGCTTCCGCCGCGCGAGCCGCCTCCTCGGAAACGTCTGTCATATCTGGGAATAAACGATTTAGCTCGTCTATTGGAAGCAACTCTCCCTGTTTTACAGATACTATAATCTCGCGAAGACGATTGGCGATCGCATGATCGGGATTTTGCAACAATAATCTATCGATAAGATCGAGAGCTCGATCATATTCTCCGCTTTTAATGTACGACAGAGCTAACAGTAGCGTATTTGTTCTGGCATTGATGCCGCTAACAATAAAAAAAGCCGTAGATGAAATGGCGATAACTATTAGCAACGCTATGACAGCGATGATTATTTTTTTTCTGGCGGGCATATTATTCCGCTATATCGGGAATATCGGGAATGTCGGCAATATCCTCGGGATCTGCCCTGTGTTCGCGAACACTATCGGAAAGATTATCGAGCGAATTCAGCGCGGCATCCAAAAGGGCTTGCTGGCGCATTTCTTCCGCCAAGCGAATTTCTTCCGCTTCCTGTTCTTTTCGCTCCAATAGCGCGATCATTTTTTTTACTTCTTCTCGTTTTGGAGTGTCTAAAGCGATGTCGAGGTAGGAGCGATAGTCAAGTATGGCCGCTCTATATTGTTCCAAACGAACCAAAAGATTGGCGCGATTGATATAGGCGCCGCCAAGTCGAGGAGAGAAAGCGATAGCGCGATTATAACTCTCTTCCGCAGCGCCCCATTCTCGAAGCCGTATTCTATTATTGCCGATGTTGAGGTAGAAAAGACCCAGATGCTCTTCGGCATATGGCAACCCCTTTGTAAGCGCCAATATGGCTTCTTGATAGAGCCCAAGTTGTTCATTGACCAGCCCGAGATGCAAATAGATCATTGGATTTTTCGGGTCTTCAATTACCGCTTGGTTAAGAAGAGATTTGGCTTCAATCGCGCGATTGTTAAGCAACGAAACAGTAATTTGATCGGGTAACGATTGAGCGGGGAGCGAATATAGTATAAATAGCGATAGAATTGCAAATGAAAAGATAAATAAATATTTGACAGCAATCATGAACAAAATTACATTATATAGTATATTGGGAATAGTCAAGCAATCGAGAAAAAACCGAGACGCATGCCAGTCGACAGTTAAGATACTCTGCGTCGCCGATGAGGTGGATAACCTAATTCATAGCGCGAGGATCAAGGAAAGATTGTACGACGTTGATTTAGTATTAGGGGCAGGCGATTTGCCTATGCGCTATCTTGGATACATCACGGGGAGCCTGAATAAGCGGTTATTTTTTGTATTTGGCAATCACGATCTAAAGTATTTGCGCCAATTTGAGGATAATAGTCCGAAGGACTGGATCACAAATGGCGAAGTGACTAATCATTTTGGTTCAACCTATATTGACTCAAAGTGCGTTATATACAAAGGAATATTGATAGCGGGATTAGGCGGGAGCCGCTGTTATAATCATGGCCGTAATCAATTCAAAGAATATCAGATGGTATGTCGTATTTTGCAACTGGTGCCAAAATTGCTCTGGAATAGAATACGCAGAGGCCGCTATATTGATATTCTGCTTACTCATTCTCCCCCGCTAAAAATAGGAGATTGCGCCGATCGATGTCATAGAGGGTTTCGCTGTTTTGTTTGGTTTATGAAGATATTTCGTCCTCGATTCCTTATTCATGGGCACGTTCATCTGTATGATTCCAATGCGCGGCGAGTCTATCGATATCGAGGCACTCAAGTAATAAATGTTTTTCGGAGCTATAATTTAGAGATAGAGAAAAAAGAGACATAATAATACTTATGGATTTCTATTCTCAAAATGCCAATGAAAGATTCTCTCGCATGCGGATGAGAGAGATATTCTGGCGTATATTTCATGTGCTTTCTCCGCATAGTCAACAACTGCTTTCCCTTGAAGATATGCGCAAAGTTGTTCGTTCTTCGGGAGAGCATTATCAAGGAATACAATCGGTATTACTAACGCGAATTGTGGGGAGCGAGGGGAGGCATCAAGATTTCGATCGCAATTTTCTTCCTCGTCGAGAACATATGCGAGAACGATGGGCAAGCATTGATCAAGCTCACAGTCACGACATCATTTTGCCTCCTGTGCGTCTCTATGAGCTAGCCGGACTCTATTTTGTTCGCGATGGCAATCATAGAGTCTCGGTAGCTCGATCGTTGGGCATGATTTCCATAGACGCGGAAGTTACAAAGATAGACTCAGAAATTACGTTGGCTCCTCCATTGAATCGCGCCAATCTGAAGAAGGCCGTTATTCAATACGAGAAAAAGGCTTTTGAAGATAGAACCAATTTTCCTAAACTTATTACTGATTACAGCATTCAGTATCATGAGCCCGGTAGATACGATGAGACGCTTGAGCATATTGAAGGGCATAAATATTTCATTAATTTAGACTATGATAGCGAGATTGATTTTTCTGAAGCGACCATATCATGGTTTCAAAATGTATTTAGTCCAGTGATTGAGGCGTTGCGATCAGAGCGGACTCGCTCTAATTTTACCAAAAAGATAACCGACGATCATTATTTATGGCTGACGCGCCATTGGCATGAACTAAAACAACAATATAATTGCGCCTATCCTATCAAGGACGCGGCTATTGACTATTTGCGCCTCCTCAAACGCAAGCGAAAAAATCGCAATAGATGAAAAGCTTCGGCGACCATGTTCTCGGCGTCGCCTATCTGGCTTTCCCATTTAGATTAAAAAGGCTAGAGGTTGCGAAATGGCCCGCCAGTAACGATCAATGCGTCGCTATCGGGCGGAAAGGAAAAGACATACAGTATTAATTGCTCAATAGGCGAGCCAAATATGTCTGTTAGGGCATCGGTGTCGATAATTCCCGGGTTGGCGCCATAGTCGCCCAATCGCGTATTGCCGCCATCAAAGGCGACGATTAGATTATTTTGATAGACGCTATTAAGAACCAGCGCCGAAGATGGAGGATCTGCGATAGTAAGGGTAGGAATTATCGGATCAAACTGCTCCGGCAAGCGCAATTGTATAAGAAGCTCATCGTTTTCTCCTCCGGCATCGTATATTTGAATACGGTACATTCCTTCAGGAAACGATTCGGATTTCGGCATTGCTAAATCTGAGACGCCTATCCATTGATCGCCGCGAAAATCAACAATTGCCCACTGCTGTTGAGCGACGGTCCAATAGAGATCGGAATCGTCATGTAATATATAGAGCATTTCTAAGTCGTCCATACCATCATTATCTTGAACAATGGCGGACATTTGCATCTTTTGGCTATTATTATTTGCTGTTCCGCGGGCATAATTTATCCGCAGTTCCGCTGTGACAATTCTGGGAGGGTTCGCGCCGCATGCAAAAAACGGCAGAAGCAACAGAAGCGCCGCGACAGTCGTTGGAAAATGCGCAGGTCGTTTGAACAAGCGAGCGCGCCGCATTGTTTCAAGCGTGGGATCGACCTGTCTCATACTAGTTTTTTTGCTCTCGAATTAAACATATAACACCTCCATATCCAAGTCGCAATAACGATAGTTCACAATTAATTTCTTAGCATAGGTTACTATATAGTTTTGTAGGCATTATTCCGATAGTTTTATAACTGAGGGAGACTTCCCTTATATAACGGTATGTTTTTAATGTCCAGACATACCGTTTTTTTATATACAGGCACGTTTTTGACTATATAAGCGAAGTAACCATTTCCACTTCGCTAATTGCGATGCCCAGACGTTTTGCTATAAGAGTGTTGGCAAGTCCTTCGCGGTGCAAAGCAATAATGCGTTGCGATATGGTTTCTATAGGTGGAGGTGAATGGGAATGCGCGGTAGCGATGTTGTCGATTTGTTGTTCAGCCTCTTCATTATTCTCCGTAGCCTTCTTATAAAATGTTGACGCGCCCAATTGATTGACGCCTGTTGGTTGAGTAGGGGCGTCGGTTTGCGACGTAGCCATTTGCGTAGGAGATGGCGATTGAGAAAGCTGAAGACGCGGATCGGTCATTGCGTGGTTCAGTTGAGAAAGCTGAAGGCGCGCGTCGGTCACTGCTTGGTTTATGCGGGTTATTGTCTGTTCAGCGCTTTCTAGGAGGGCTTTTGCCGTCTTAATCTTATCTTCAATGAGATTTACATTACGTTCGGTAGCGCCGTTCATTTCCGCGATAATTGTCTCTAATTTTTGCTGTGTCTCGCGCAAGAATCCATGATTATTGAGGTATTTAACTATAAATATTCTAAGGAATATATAAATCAATATGGCAACGGCAAAATTTAGTAAAAGAATGAAAAATATTGACATCCCTATCCCTCTAAATTGATAGTATTGCCTATATCTGGATCGCGGAATATTTCAGGATCATCTTTTTTATCACTATTCTTTGGGCTGTCTTCGCTGGATTGTCGACGATCATTATCATCAGTTTTAAGAGGATCGGGACCCTCATCTGTTATGTCGGTTTCGCTAACTCGATGATCGGCGCGAGAGCTATGGCTCGCAATACGATCTCCGGCTACAGTTTGCTGGTGCGCTATATTGCTTTGATAATTTGCCTGTGTTTTGTTGATTTGCTCTAATCTCAGCAAAAGATTTTGTATATCAATAGGCTGTATTGGCATTTAGCTAGTGTTTATATCAATGTTATCTTTGGACTGTTCATAGGCAGTTACTTTGATCGTGTTATTTTCAAGAACAAATGTAGACGCCTTAAATTCATTGCGCGTTTCAAGAATGGCATGTTTGATAGTAATTCTAACACCGGGATAGACCTTCTGCGAAGCGCTTACCATGGCGTTATGGCTAGAATGATTAAGAAGTTCCTGCGTCTTTTCTAGTTTTTCTGCGTTGGTTGCTATTATTGTATTGAGTTCGTCTTGTTTTTGTATTTGATTAGTAAAGAATTCCAGACGATTAGGGGGGATCCTTTTCTTTGCTTTTTGAAGGTTTTGGTAAATTTCGACATTTTTTCTAATAGTTTCTAGCTCAAGTTGCGCCTTTTTAGACTCGTTATTCATTGCGATAATGGATTCGCGCAAGCGAGGATCAAAGCCAACCTCTATAATTGTTTCGCTACTTGCGATAGATCCTATAGAATTGGCATCAACACCCTGGATGGCGCGAGTTACTCCGCCCACAATATTTGCGCGTTTTCCTCGACAGATCACTTTTTTGCGGGTAGAGATTAATGAATTGATAATTCCATCGCTGACTACAACAAGGCCTTGAGCATCTACGGTGGTATTTTCAATGAATTTTGACCATAGATTGCCTCCACATTCAATAGTTGCTTCTCCTTTTCCTGCGATACCTCGGTGTACGACTATATTGCCGTCGGAGTGTAGTCGAGCTTTGCCGACAAATCCGTATACTTCTATCATTTTTGTCGCTTCGACGCTAAAACCGTCGTCAATGTTTCCTTTTACTATAACAGTGCCCAAAAATGTGACATTTCCTGTTTTAAGATTTACATCTCCTGATACGATATAGAGCGGATGAACCGAGATTTTTCCTTGATGGGTTGTTACATGCCCGTTGATTGAGGCATATGCTGTCAGGCCATCCTCTGAAAGGCGGACGTGTTCTCCTATCAATATAGGAATATCTTTGCCGTTAGTAGTCTGAATCTCTTTGCCAGTTACGGTGATACCGTTTTTTCCATTTTCGGGAGGAGATTTTCTGGCGAGTATCTGTCCTTCGATGACATTACGAATTAGGTTAATATTCTTAAAGTCTACCCGATCGCCAGTTGTTATAGTGGGCGCATAGTTTGGTTGATTTTCGAAGTTGAAAATAATTTTGGCGTCTTTTCCTTTATCAGCTTTAGTGCCTTCGGCTACCAAGATTGACTCGTTAAATTGCGGATCGTCTTCAAAACGACGTAACACGTCATGCTTTATTCCTGTAGTAATTTCATGTTCTGCTAAATGAGCCACAATATCATCGGCGCTAATATCGGCGCCGCCTTCGTTTTGAGGCGCTACGCTTATATAGGCTTTCATTTCGCTGTCTTGAATACTTACCGATATGACGGGATCGGCGCTGATATTGTGGTTATACTCCCCAATTTTCACATATGAGCCATCTTTGATACGAACCACATGTTCAACGATAAGGCGATTGATCTCCGCGCTGGTTCGACTACGAATTTTTGATATTGCTTCGTCGACAGTTGCCGATCGCATTCCCTTATCAGGCGACGTAACTTTTAGCATAATTCCATTGGGGGTAAGACGCACAAAAGCCTCGCCATTTTTTGGAGATTTCTTCTTTACAGCAAGCTCTGTTATTTCTTTAAGATCCGGTTGCAATTGCATCGCATCCTCGATTGGAGAGGCGATAATCACAACAGATCGCTTTCCAAGGCCTAACAGGCCGGCGGAACTTCGAGCTAATATTTCATATTGGATTTTATTCTTGGGCAATGATAATCCTACCGAAGCGACTTCTAATGCTTCATCTATTGTACTCCCGCTTGCATGCATCTGAGGACGCGCCCTGTCTTTATGTAGGGTGCGTCGCATTTCTTCTTGGATTTTAGCAAGAGTATACAATAGTTATAACAATCCTTTTTTGATGTTGTGTACCTTTTCTCGTAAACGGCGGATAGCCTTAGTATGCAATTGAGAGATCCGAGATTCGGTGACTTCCAATATTTTTCCTATTTCTTTGAGAGTTAAGTCTTCATAGTAGTAGAGAACCAACACTTTCTTTTCGCGGTCTGAAAGTTCTTCGATAGCTGCCACGATAAATTTTTTAATTTCTTCTTTTTCTATGATCGCATCTGGATTCATTGATGCGGGAGACTCAATATTATCGATAGTCGCTATATTATCGCTTTCGTCGCCTGTATTCCAAACATCGTTGAGCGAAAGCATCGAAGTGCCGCTTATTTTGAACTTTATCTTTTCCAATTCTTGTAGAGTTACATCCATGCGATCGGCGATTTCTTGATTAGTGCAGGGGCGTCCTAATGAGGCTTCAAGGTCTCGTATGACGTTATCAACCTCTCTTGCCTTCTGTCGTATTGAACGAGGCACCCAATCGATAGAACGTAATCCGTCATAGATTGCTCCCCGAATGCGCGTTACCGCGTATGTCTTAAATTTAGTTGGTTTTTCGGGGTCGTATTTTTGAATGGCGTCAAAGAGGCCGAAAACTCCATAGCTGACTAAGTCATCGAAATCGACATTGGACGATATAGACATTGCCATCTTGCCAGCGACATATTTTACTAACGGAGCATACTGCTTTACTAATCGATCATGTATTGATTTATCTCCGGTAGCACGGTACTGCCGCCAAAGATTTCGTTCATCCTGCACGATAGGTGATGTTGCGGTCAATGTCCGCTTTCATTGGTATCTTCTGCGAGGACCGCGCGTACCACACTCGCGACCTTAGATATATCATCAGTAGCGAGATCAAGATCAGATGATGACGCAGAGTGGGATGTTGGAGATATACTTTTTTTATCGAAAGGTTGGTTGCTATATTTTTCCGTCGTTTCAGCATAGTTTTTGCTAGCGACACTATGAGATGAGATTTCGTCTGTATCGGACTCTGTTGTCGGTGGATTATCCGTAGCGGTGAAGTTGCTTGAATCGGAAGTATATGTCTCACGATACAAATCTTCTGTCTCCTTACTTAAAGGTTCTTTATTTAAGCTCTCTTCATCTGCGAGTCTATCAGTTGCTAATACACTGCGCAAATCCATTAATTGAGGCAACGTTTTTTTTATCAACAGCCTAATGCCTAAGCAACAACCTCCTCCTATCGCACCGGCGAGTAATAAGCGCGGAAGTATTACCGATATAGGCGAACCAACGAGCAACCCGCTGATTAACACGATAGCCATAGAAACAGCAATACAAATAATAAATATTTTCCTATGCCCAATCATCTATTCTAGTAGAATATTGTAGCTTATTGTTATTGTCAACAGTATGTCCGATATCGTTGGAAAGATGGTAATAATTATCTAGAGTAGCAAAGCCGGTCGGTATGGCACGTTGAAATGATGGGCTAGAGTAGTAAAGCAGGTGGCATGAAGAGCAACGAAAAACAATAGTTATATATAAAGGGTGATTGATTTTGTATAGAGCGATTACTCTATCAATATGTATATATATCGCAGTCGATTGGTTAGAAGAGGATAGTCTCTTACGATAGTATATCACAGTCGATTTAGTTACTTTGATTAAATTTATCTTATTGATTGGACATGTGGTTGAATATCTTAAATATTTTGTTACAATTAAAGCATGATTCATAAAGTTATAATTGTAGGTTCTGGTCCAGCCGCTCATACTGCGGCTATCTACAGCGCTCGAGCCGAACTGCATCCTTTGATGTTTGAAGGATTTGTCGTTGGAGGAATCGGAGCGGGGGGACAACTCACAATCACTACTATGGTAGAGAATTATCCCGGTTTTCCAGACGGCGTTCTTGGTCCCGATCTTATGTATAACATGCGCGAGCAGTCTGAGCGTCATGGTACAAAAATTATTACCGAGACAATAGCTTCTGCTGATATTTCAAGATCCCCATTTACGGTAACAACAGAGGCGGGAAGCGAGTTTAAATGTTTGTCATTAATTATTGCCACCGGCGCTATCGCTAAGCGTCTCAATATCCCGGGCGAAGAGAAATATTGGCAACGGGGCATATCTACCTGCGCGATTTGCGATGGCGCGTTGCCATTGTTTCGAAATCAGCCGCTTGTTGTTATTGGCGGGGGCGATTCAGCATGCGAAGAAGCCATTCATCTCACTAATTTTAGCAACTCGGTGTTTATGGTTGTTCGCAGAGATGTGATGAGGGCTTCAAAGGTTGTGCAACAAAGGGTTCGAAATAACAATGGAATAGAAATTATCTGGAACAGTGTCGTAAGGCGGGCAATAGGAGATGGCGACTTGCTAAACGCAATAGAAGTTGAAAATGTAAAGAGCGGAGAGAAAAAAGTCATTAATGCCCGCGGGCTCTTTTACGCGGTGGGGCATATTCCATGTACGCAATTTCTGCAAGGGCAACTGGAAATAGCTGAAAATGGATGCATCGTGACCGCTTCCGACTCAACAGCTACCTCGGTGCCGGGTGTATTTGCCGCTGGCGATGTTCAAGATTCTGTCTATCGGCAGGCCGTAGTGGCTGCTGGAACAGGCTGTATGGCAGCGTTAGAGGCCGATCGCTACTTAGCGACATTGCCAGCATAACGATCAGTTGTCAAAACGGCTCTTTTGTCAAGATGTATTGGGCGCCGTTGTAGATATCGCGACGCTCTAATATGTAGATACCGCGGCACTTTAATATATAAAACGTTCTTATAATAGTACTTATACGCTAAGGATGCTATCGAATAAGCGGCACAGTCGGTTTGCAATAGCGCGGTTTTGTTCAGTCGACAATTTTAGTCGATAGATTGTTTTCAGTCGATAAATTGTGATGTTGTCGCGCATGAAAAATAATCCTGATCGCAGTAGATAAAATTCATAGTAGATAAATGCGAAACGCCGAAATGTGATACCGGCGCTATTTTTGGTTGTCTATTTGTTTTGCTAGGGGACGCGACATTGGATAGTAGCTTTTTGCAACAACCAATAGTCAGCATTTGGTGGAAAGTTCGCAACGAAGAGAGCCGCGCTCTCTTCGTTGCTCAAACTTTCGGCGCTCAAAAAATATAGCTAGTTGCTATACTCCCATTGCTTCCGCTTCTGCGCGGGTAGTGGGTATGTTTGTTCGACCAGCTTTCATATCTTCTATTTCCCGCGCAAGAATATCTTTGATTTCTTGGGGGACAACATCCTCGAAGCTATGGAATGGGGCCAGTCCAGTAGCGTCTTCAGCGATACCCAGAGATACGCTTTTTCCCCCTTCAAAGGAGTTGTTTAGCGCAGATTGGACTGTTAAATAGGTCGCTGAAGTTAGCTTTTTAATCGCAGAGGTTATAACTGTGTCTGGCGCTATATTATTTTGGTCTATATCCACGCCTATTGCCAATACGCCTGCTTCGCGCGCTGCATTTATCGCGCCGATTCCCGTTCCTCCGGCTATCTGAAAGATAATATCCGCGCCTTGCTCTATCATTGCGATCGCAGCCTCTTTGCCTTTTGTGGCGTCAGTAAATGAGCCGGCTACTATACTAATAACCCGCGCATCGGGGTTATACTTTTTTACTCCCGCCCTATAGCCCACTTCAAAACGTTCAACAGGAGGGACCAATAACCCTAACACTGTGCCCACGACATTTGCGTCGTTTAATTTGGGGCTAGCATCGGCATATTCCTTTGTTAATAGACCTGCCAATACCCCTGCCAGATAGCCCGATTCATGCTCTTTGAATAGGATGCCTATCAAATTATCTGGGGCTGTGGTTTCATCGACGAAGATGTCTATCCCAGCGAATAGCGTGTCAGGGTAATCATTTGCGGTAGCAACAACCGCTTCGGCCATAAGAAATCCCACGGCAAATACAATATTGGTGCCATCATCTGCCATTCCGGTGAGATTAGGAATATAATCGCTTTGTTGGCGAGATTCCGCAATGCGTATCGACACAGAGTTGTTAATTTCTGCTCTCTCAAGTCCAGCGTAGACTCCGTCATTGAAAGATTGGTCGCCCAAACCTCCCGTATCAGTTACCATACCGGCGGTGAATCCGTCAGTTTCTTGATCTCCAGCGGCAAAAACCGCACTCGTAGAGATAATGAGTATCATCGAAAATGCAAATAAACATCGTAATATATTCATATAGCTCTTATATCAAAATTGCGATGTCAAAGTCAATGATAAATTAGTTAGCTGTTGTTTAAAGATTCAATGCCGGCATTTCCAATGATTACCAATACTTTTCCCTCCTGTAGAAGATTGCGATTGGCTGTCCTAGATAGCAGGCGATCTGCGTCGAGTTTAGGAATAAGAATATCAGAATTGCGCTCGCCCCATATAGCCACAGCAACAATAAGGATGGGGTAGTCGCCTACGCGTTCTCTCCAATCATCTGGATTTACGCTATTGGTATAGCCCACCACCCCTCGTTGAATTATCGCATTTTGATCCACCATTTCAGACAGCAACACATCATTGAGATTTTCATCGTAAATATCTGGCAACAGGGCGGGTTGAAGCGATACGACTATATCTTGTCCGTAGGCAGGCAATGGCTCGGCCGCGTAAATAACCGCTCCGCTAAAATTCTGGCTAGGGGTCCATCCAATTGAGTAAGGGATGGGGCTAGGATTGGAATTGTCGATAAACGGGGCGATAAGATCGGGATATAAATTGATACGATAAACAAGAGATACTGTTCTAGAGCTATTGGAAGGTCTGATAGAGATGGGGCTTTTCCCTTCGATAAGATTGATAATTGAACCCCATTTTGCGGGATCCTGTTCTAGGAACTGCCCGATCGTTAGGAGCGAATTGAATCTAATATTTTGAATAATAGGAGGTAAAATTAGCGCGAGTCTTGAATTTACGGCAATTTCGGCATGAGTAAGAGCTGCGGCGCGATTTAGCGCGTCAATGTTTATCGAGGTATCAATTGTTACGATTACCGCGCTATCTTGCCAATTGACTACCGCGTCTACCGATGTGTCGGGTATAGGTTGCGGCATATTAAGGCTGTCTGCGGAGCTATTTATGATAGCGTCTGCCGAGGAGTCGAGTACAGATTGCGAGTTAGCGATGCTTGCGGCCGCTGTCAGTAAAATAGCCAGTGTCGCCGTCATAAAAATGGCTACAGACGTTCGCCAAAAAATATGCCCCCCCATTCCCAGTTGCGATGTATATCAGGATCGCTAGGGAAATCTATTCTGCGAAAATAGAGATACCATGTATCAATTCGATGAGACCACCCCCATGTGCGGAGATAGGCCTCTTGCTCATTGGAGTTAATATCTATCGTATCGGCAAAGCGCACATTTGATCGCGACAAAAATGTGCCTATATCAAAGTTTATTTGGCTATTAAAATCAAATTCGTCCTGAGTCCACGACCGGGAAAAGAAATTTGTCTTTGCTTGAGAGCGCAACAATCGGGTGATACTCCTATTTGCCAAGGCGATTTTGATACTTGCGACTAAGCTCTCTAAATTTTCCACAGTCCAGTTTTTGTTTGAGTAGTAGAAGCGGGTTTGGGCCTGTATAGTTTCATAAAGGTTCGCGCGCCCGTCGACCGAGTCTTGACAGCGATTTCGCCGCTGTTCGCAAGCGGCTAAGAAATCGCTGTAGGCGTCGTAGGCCGCCTCCCATTCGCGTACTGTTTCATAGCTCTGCGCAAGACGATATAGTGTTTCGGTTACGCTTATGCGATCGGAGAAACGATCCAAAAGCTCTTGGTAGTAGGATGGAATAAGCGAAATATCGCTATCAATAACAATAAGCTTTTGAATGGCCATAAAATGTATAGATACGTTATCTAATTCTACGTCATCGGTATTCCAAACGATTCGCCGATAATAGCGCGTGGCGGGGGCAGATTCTTTATAGCTGCTGGCGACCAAAAACAGCCAATAGGCGTTGCGAGGATCATCTGGATTGTTGACGACATGCGTTGTAAGAAAAACCCTCATTCGCGGCAACAGGTCTGCTAGCACAAGTTGCTGCGCGATTTGGAGGTTAGCGACAGATTGCAAATCCTGACGGTCTTCTAACTGACCTTGCAAAAGATCGGTGAGTTCGGAGCGTTGAGAATTGTCTCCGACCAGATAATAGGGATCAGAGCTATCACAATTGGAAAGGAACGATATCCAACAGGCTACGCCGATTAATATACAGAGATTGCTTATTTTATCGCGCAAATCGCTCTTCTATAGCAAAATCTACCGATCAATAGAGAGCATGGATAGGGCTTTCTAACATCTGTTTTAAATCGTTGAGAAAACAAGCCCCGGTTAAGCCGTCTATGACTCTATGATCGCAAGATAACGTAAGCTTCATAATAGGGCTTATAACAATAGCGCCTTCTTTGTCGACCACCGGCGTGTTGATTATCTTCCCGACCGCGAGAATAGCCGATCCGGGGGGATTAATGATAGCCGTGAATTCCTCTATGCCAAATGCCCCCAGGCTACTTATTGTAAATGTCGCTCCTGTATATTCTTCAGGTTTTAGTCGGCCAGCGCTCGCCTTTTCAATCAACACTCGCAACTCTTGGTCGATATCTATAATGCCTTTATTTGCGCAGTCGCGAACAATTGGAGTCAATAATCCGTTTCCTTGATCGACCGCCAATCCGATATCGATCGCGCCAAATTGAATAATTGAGTCGCTTTGCCATGAAGCGTTGATTTCAGGGTTTCGCCGCAATGCCTCGGCAACAAATTTAATGAGAAAGGCGTTGAATGACACCTTTTCTTTCTGCGTTGCATTGAGCGCTTCGCGGCTGGCAATAATCGCGCTAGCGTCAACAGATAATTTAAGATAAAAATGGGGCGCGCTGAATTTGGATTCGGATAGTCGACTGGCGACGATAGATTTGGCTCCGGAAACCGGTATTTTTTTATCTTCAAGACTACGTTGAATAGGCGTCTGCATAGCTGTGCCCTGATTAGAGATCGCGGCTTCAACATCTCGTTTAACGATGCGGCCGCCAGGTCCGCTTCCTACAACACTACGAAGATCTATATTGCGCATTTTTGCTATGTTGCGAGCCAACGGCGACGCCTTTATGCGCATGGTCGATAATGCTTCGGGGGCAAGAGAGTTTTCGGGGATAGCCCGCGCGGGAGATTGAGTATCTACCGGCGCGTTAGGAGCAATTGGGTCGGTTTTTTGCGATTCAGGTGTCGGCGCGTCTGTATAGAGAAGATCGTCGATATTGTCGCCCGCATTGCCAATGATGGCTATCGGCTGTCCAACAGAGGTTTTTGATCCAGATTCTTTAAGTATTTTGAGCAGGATGCCCTGTTGATCGGCTTCATAGTCCATCGTTGCCTTATCGGTCTCTACCTCGCAAAGGATATCTCCTATTTTTACAGGACTATTTTCGGCAATCAGCCAAGATACAATCGTGCCCTCTTCCATAGTTGGCGAGAGGGCGGTCATAAGAATATGCTCAGCCACTGTACTCTCCTTTTATCGGCATGCTATATGATCCTGCGAACCGCGGCGGTGATTTTTTCTATTGTTGGTTGAGCCGCAAGTTCAAGCGTATGATTATAAGGTAGCGGAACATCTTCGCTGGCGACCAGCTCGACAGGCGCGTCGAGATGATCGAAGCAGTTTCGCGAAATGAGCCAAGCTACATACGATCCAACACTGGCAACCGGCCACGATTCTTCTACAATAACTGCGCGATTGGTTTTGCGGACCGATTGATAGATTAAATCCTCATCAAGCGGGCGTAGGCTTCGCAGGTCGACGATTTCAGCGTCAATGCCTTCTTGTCGCAATTGTTCGGCCGCTTCTAGCGCCATTCGTAAAGGTTTAGAGTAGGTTATGATAGTAATATCGGAACCTTGTCGTTTAATATCGCCTTTGCCGATTGGCACCAAATATTCATCATTTGGCACATCCCCTTTCCAGCCATAGGCCATTTCAGACTCCAACATTACAACGGGATTAGGATCGCGAATCGCGCTCTTTAGCAAACCTTTATAATCGTAGGCAGTGGCAGGAGCGACAACTTTTAGGCCCGGAACATGAGCATAAAAGGACTGCAAGGCTTGGGAGTGTTGCGATGAAAGATATTCCGCAGGTCCGTTGGGACCTCTAAATACAATTGGGCAAGAGAGTTGCCCTCCAGACATATGGCGCATCTTAGCGGCGTTGCTGACCACCTGGTCAAGCGCGAGCATTGAGAAATTGAATGTCATCCATTCCACGACAGGCCGTAGCCCAGCGAGCGCCGCTCCAACGCCAAGACCGGTAAATCCCAGTTCAGTAATCGGCGTGTCTAATACTCGCCGATCGCCATATTTTGCCAGCAAACCCTTTGTTACTTTGTAGGCGCCGTCGTATTCGGCTACCTCTTCACCCAGAATAAACACGCGATCATCGCGAGACATCTCTTCGTCAAGAGCCTGTCTTAACGCTTCTCTTACAGTAATTTCAGCCATAATTCAAACGCGATTACGCGTAAATGTCCTCATACATTGTCTCCAGCGCGGGTTCGGGACTAGCGTCGGCAAATTCTACCGCCTTATTCGCTTCCAGTTCCGCTTCTTCATGAATTTTTTCGTATTCTTTATCGGTAAGCATTTTTGCCGCTATCATAGCGGTCTTTAGGAGCAAAATGGGGTCTTCTTCTTTATGGCGTTGCAGATCCTCTCTTGTGCGATATTTGCCGGGGTCGCTCATTGAATGGCCTTTATATCGGTATGTTTTTACGTCTAATAAGATAGGTTCGCCTTTGCGAGCTAATTTTACTACTTTTTTTATCTCTTCGTAAACAGTCAATACCGACATGCCATTGACCGCTTTGCCTTTTAATCCGTATCCTTTTGCCTTTATATCAAAATCTCGCACCCCAGATACTCGCTCTACGCTTGTTCCCATACCATACTGATTGTTCTCCACTATGAATACCATGGGCAACTTCCAGATGCTCGCCAGGTTCATAGTTTCATGAAATGCTCCTTGATGCACCGCGCCGTCGCCTAAATAACAGAGGACAACGCCGTCGCTTTTGCGATATTTTGCGGCGAAAGCGACTCCGCTGGCTACGGGAATCTGCGCTCCCACAATGCCATTGCCGCCAAACATATGACGTTCCGCGTCAAAGAGGTGCATCGAACCGCCTTTGCCTCGGGAGCAACCATCTATTTTTCCGAATAGTTCGCTCATGATCGATTTGGCAGACATGCCGCACGCCATCGCATGCCCATGGTCTCGGTACGAGGTGAGCACATAATCTTTAGTCATATCGAGCGCGGCGATAGAACCAACGGCTACAGCTTCTTGACCATCATATAGATGGCAGAATCCTCCGATTTTTCGCTGTCGATACATCTGCGCGGCGATATTTTCAAATTGTCGTATACGAACCATATCGCGCAATAGCGCGAGTAAAAAATCTCGTTTATATGTTTCTATGTTTGCCAAAATAATCTCCTTACAAAAATCTATCCAAGCATCCAATTAAAAGTTTTGTCTATCTATAAAATAATCTATCGAAAACTATTGAACTATGCAAGTGGTTACTATTTTGAAGCGTAAATTAAATGAGACGCTACGTTCACAGGCGGATGGACTTAGGGATAGAGGCTATTTTTGTTCGCTATAGGCGATAAATCGCGCGATATCTCCGCGAGAACATCGTAATGGCAGAATAGTTGGCGCGGAAAAATAGGGCGATATTAGAATATTTCCGGCCAGAAAACGTCGAAATAGATCGGGATACTGGTTTTTGGAGCAAATGGGTTGAAGGTAGCATTCCCGTCTCTTCCATGACATGCTCAATTTTTTTGAGATACCGTCGTTTTGTCGTATCAATGAGAGCGTATCAACCAAATCTCCTCGCGTGGTCGATTTTTTCGAGGGGAGAAGCGGCTTTTGTAAAAGGTTAGCCGCGGCTCTTGTCATAGCGCGAAGAATGATGGGAGAGAGCGGGTCGGAGTGGGGGAGCTGGTTGGCAATATCGTAGGCGGAGCATATTGGTTGCGCCGATGAATGTAAGAGAGGAAATGGAAGAACCGGCAACAAAAATTGGGCCGCGGGAGTAGGCAATAACGGTCTTAGCAACGCGGCGATATGCGGGCGCGATAGTTCGTGATCGCTATCGATATAGGCGGGGTCAAAGATCGTAATTGGAGTAAAGTTGCCAGATTCTGCGGTGGCTATAGCATGTTCTATCGCTCGGAGCGCCCGCTCTCTGCTGATGTAGCAGGCGACCAATGGCGTCTTTGGCCAGGCGAGCGCCAATACTTGTCGTAGTTGGCGAAAATATTTCGCGGGGAAACTGCCCCATAGGCCCTTTTCTATTTGCTGTTTTACCGAGTTGGCCAATGAACGAGGGCGATGTCCCAAAAGCGCATGCCCGTTTTGCAACCAGCAATCTAAGATGCGTTCGCCATCGGCCGTGTAGATCCAGCAGTCGCGAGCTCTATTGATAATAGGGATAAGTTTCCAGAGATTATGGTCGCTAAACGCATTGGAGATCATTCGTCGCTTTCAATAATGCTGAGGTTTGCGTAACGCTCGATAAAACGAGCGTTACGCCCATCCTCGAATTGAGCGAGCACCACAAAATAGCGCCCGTTA
Organism: Spirochaetia bacterium; assembly: GCA_965220165.1. Classification (GTDB taxonomy): domain Bacteria; phylum Spirochaetota; class Spirochaetia; genus CBDCPJ01. Next base: position 573,085 of record CBDCPJ010000054.1, on the reverse strand, counting down.
TGCCAATTTTTTACTATCGCGCCGACGCCATATTCATAATGTTTTACTCTGGTTCCTACTGGATAGAGAGGAGTGTCATTGGAAGGCGAATTTGACGCTTGGTAATTTGTTCGATCGTTGCTTGGTATATCTTGTTGAAGGAAATAATGCGAGGCTTTCTGTATCATGCCGGGTGGAATTTCCTCTACAAAACGGGATAATTTGTTGCGCGTAATTCTTCCATGCAGCGATCGTCTTAAGCAGCTGGTTAAAAATAGCTCTTTGCGAGCTCTTGTGGTTGCGACGTAGAAGAGGCGGCGTTCCTCTTCGAGTTGCGCTAAACGTTCATTTTCTTGCTCGTTCCAAATATTGGGAAAGAGATTCTCTTCGAGTCCGGTTATGATAACACGATCAAATTCCAGTCCTTTCGTGTTATGAATGGTGATGAGAGTGACATTGTTGCCGCCGCTTTCGCTGTTTATTGAGCTGTCGAGTTCGACCGTTTCCAAAAATTGAGATAGTCCGGATAGGTTGGTTTCAAATAATGTCGCGGCATTTATGAGTTCCTCTAGATTTTGCATTTTTTGATTTGCCACAACGGGATCCATCGATTGATAGCTTTCCCACAATCCGGAAATTTTTACCTGGCGTTCGATAAATTGTCCCAGCGGCAACGTTTCGTCAGACGGACATTCGATTTCTTGACGCGCCTTTTCAATCATAGCGATGAAAGAGGCGAGCGATTTTTGTACTCGAGTGTTGCCCAGTTTGGCGAGTTGACGACAGGCTTCTAGGATATCATTTTCGTAATCGGGGAGTAGATTGAGCGCGTTGGCAATAGTTACCGCGCCTATTCCTCGCGAGGGGCGGTTCACAATTCGTCGAAAGCCTATCTCGTCTTTGGGATTGAGTATGAAACGCATAAGGGCGATGCTGTTTTTGATCTCCTCGCGGTCGTAGAATCGCAATCCCCCGAATATTCGATAGGGGATATTTGCGGATAATAGGGCATGCTCAAATGCTCGCGACTGCGCGTTTGTGCGGTATAGAATTGCTGTTTGAAGCGATGTCTCTTTTGCGATGATGTTTGCGCAATAGATGGCCTCCATTTGTTCGTCGCCCAGCAACGCAAATTGCGGCATGGCTCCGCGAGAGGATTCTGTCCATAGTTTTTTGCCGAGGCGGCCTCTGTTTCGATTGATAATCGAGCTTGCCAAGGCGATTATATTTCCTGTCGATCGGTAGTTTTGCTCTAGACGGATAATATCTGTTCGAGGAAATCTATCTGGAAATGATAGTATATTATGCACATCGGCGCCGCGGAAACGATAGATAGATTGATCATCGTCGCCAACAACGCATATATAGGTTTTTTCCCCTTTAAGCAATGATAATAGCTGGAATTGCGCGGAATTGGAATCTTGATATTCGTCTACTAGAATTGTGTCGATGCTATTTTGAATGCGCGTCAGCAGATCGGCATCGCTTCGCAATAATTGGATGGATTTGAGCAAGAGATCGCCGAAATCGACATTGCCGATGGCCTGCAATCGCTCTTGGTAGTTTGTGTAGATGGTCCGTATGAGACGTTCGTTTTTGTAGGAGCGAATAGTTGACTGGAGCGACGTAAAGTCGTCGTCGACCGCTATGCCCATATCTTTGGCGCGAGATATAATAGAGACAAGCTTGCCGAGTTCCGAACGTGTTTGGTCGGGATAGAGCGTTTTCAAAAGCGCGATGCTATCGTCGGTGTCATAGATTCCAAAATCTTGCTTGAGCCCTATGACGTTGCCATATTTGCGGAGCAAATAGGCTCCGAAGGAGTGAAATGTTTTAATACGAGATTTTTGTGTCGCGGGATTTATCGCCACCGCTCTTTCCCGCATCTCATTTGCCGCTTTGTTTGTAAATGTGACGGCTAATATTCGATGAGGGTCGACTTGAAGTTCTTCGATTTGATAGGCTATTTTTACGGTAATCACTCTCGTTTTGCCTGATCCCGCTCCAGCCAAGATAAGCAAAGGATTGTCACGGTGCAAAACCGCCTCCCGTTGATATGGGTTGAGTGTCGCTATGTGTCGATCTATTGACAAGGGGTTGTTAGTAAAGCGTTACAAATTCCAGATATTGTCTATTGTCGCGATTCTGTTTGCGAATAAGCGCCGCCGCTACCTCGCCATCTTCGGCGATGTAGATAGTTTGGTCGAGGATACGCACATCAATCGCTCCGGCGTTTGGCGTCCATATCCGTATCTCGTTTTGAGGGTTAAGAGTAACCACCTGATTCTCGTCATAAAATAGCTCTCGTTGCGGACCGCCGTCTAACTGATAATGCACCAGAGTCGCGTCTTGAATGGTAATGGTTACAGGAAAAGACGAGTCGCCGGGAAACTCGGTTATGGTATATTGGTCGATTTGCGATGATAGGTTGGATGGAGTCTGGGAGGATTGCTCCGCGGCGAGAGAAGATGACCGCGGCAATAAAGGGACCGACGACGAGTCGGCGATCGACTCGGCGAGTGGAGCGATCGGTATTTGGCTGGGAATATCGACATCGAATAGACTGCCGGGGACGGGAATTTCGGGGAGAGCCGCGGCGGGAAGGGCTTCTGATGGCGGCGTCTGAGAAATATTTTCGGCGGGGGTTGTAGGCGCTATCGAGACGGGGGATGTAGGCAATATTGGGCTAGAGGGCGGAGTTTCGATGGAGGCGAGCGAGCTATTTGGCGGAGTGGGCGGCACATTGTCGAAAGATTGCGTCAAAGGTTCAACGGCGGGAGGAATAGCGGCGCTTATCTGTTCGATTGTTGGCGGCGTCGATGGTTGGGGCGTCGATGGTTGTTGGGTCGGCGCCGATGGTTGGAGCGGAGCGGATGGGCGAGAAGGCGCGGTTGCGACCGTCTGAGCGATTTGATTGAATTGATTGGAAGCGTCTACGCCGATCGTAGCTTCGGAGGCGATAGAACCGGATGCGCCCGATGCCGCGACTCCTTCGGGTTCAACGGCAATATCGAGCCTCTCAAATAGGAGCATGGCGGTGGGGGGCGATAGTTCGCGCCGAAATAGGGTTGCGGTGATAGCGAGATCATAGACGGCATCGCTGTTGAAATCAATTTCGGTTCGCTCTCCTTCCGACATATAGACGATGCCGGCGGGCGTTAGAAAAGCGATGCGACGACCTATTTCCGCCAATCGTATTTGATATTCGCTATCTTCGAGCGGCGCGAGTATTATGTCGCCCTCTCTAAACGATTGCTCTAATGGTTCGCCCTCTAATCGGTATTGATTGGGCAAAGGGTCGGGAGGCGGCGCGTCAATGATGTTGGCAGGCGTCTCTGTTGTTGGGGCATCTTCTGTTTGAGGGGATGGCGCTGATCTAACGAGCGCCGCGATGGCAGAGAGGTCGATAGGAACAAAACGGAATATCGCGTAGCCGCCTCCGCCGATAACAATAATAATCGCGACGATGATGGCGAGGGCGCGGCGAACAGCTATGGAGCGGTCGGGTTTCAATAGCTCGGCGATAGGAGCGGGCTGTTCCGCTAGACGCATTCTATGATAGCGGTTGACCATTTCTTCGCCGGAAAGTCCAAGGAATTCGGCATAGCGACGGAGAAAGCCTATAAGATAGGTCTCTCCGGGGAAATCCTCGAAATCCTCGCTCTCCATTTTGCCCAACCACACCTGTGAGATGCGGGTCATTCTGCTTGCGTCGTTAATGGATAACGCTTTAATTATGCGGGCGTCGCGCAGGTCCGCGCCTATTGATTTCATCTATTAGCTAGTCACTCAAATAGAAAACCGTCATATGTGTTGGCGCTCGACGGGGGGGAATATTCAAAACGGTTGGCGGGAATTCCCTGATTTATAGCGATATCGTAAAAATCAAACTGAATTTCGGTAAAATTGACTGTGGTGCCCACAATTCTGCGAATAAAGAGCTCCTCGTCGACGAAGAGGAGAATTTGGCGAAATCCTTCGCTCGTGTAGCGCCAATCAAGACGCAACTGGGTAACCAATTGGTTGCCATGTATTTCGTCGAGGCGCTGTTTTTCGGGGCCGTCCAGGTAGGCGATGCCGTAGAATTGGCGCAGTAATTTTAATCCGTCGCCGGTCGCAAGTCCCGCGCCATCGGTGGTTTTGCTTTTTCCGGAGAGCTCTTGCCGAAGGGTGAGGTTGCGGTCTGGAAGATAGACCAATAGTTCGCTTCCATTTGAAACAAGCGTCTGATCTTCTGGTTGATCGAAATCAATTCTAATTTGGTCTGGCGCTCGATAGGATAGACGCCCTTCCATAATGACGCCGTCTTGCTGAATACGCGCCGAGGCGAGATAGTCGTTTATGGCGCCGTAATGAGTCGCGACCGAGTCGAAAAAATCTTCCGCCGTTACGATCGACTGAGCGCCGGCTTTTCCGCTCATAATAGCGATAGACATGGCGATTATGGCAATTTTTTGAATAGACCCGCGCATTGGTTTTGATGATAACCTCTCGATAAAATATTGTCAACGCTATTGTCTTATTTCGCCTCAATAAAATTGAGGAAAATAATGCGCGGAAGGCCTGCCGTATTCGGCGATTTCGTTTGCGATACGGGGGGCTTCATAGTAATTGGCCATGCAAAAGGTTTTTGGCGAATCGGCGCATACCGTGAATATGACGAGGGGGGTAGCGTAAGAGCGCGAGCTCCCGATAGGGCGGAGCGCGAGTGGAGCCCGTTAAGTCGGGGGCGGTCCGCGAAGCGGACGCGGTCTGGAGCGAGGGGGGAGACGGCGACTGCGGGGCGTCTCTTGTAGCTTGGATGGGCCTATCGTGGTTCATTTGGCTTCTGCGCGAGGGATGACTCCCCCCTTTTCTTATGCTCTTTGAAAAAAATTGACGATGGGGTTCATTTTTTTAATTGCGCGTTGTTCGCTTAATGTTGCTTGAATCTGTTCCGATGAATAGAATTGATGGTTGTAGGCTTTATTCGGCGGCTTTCGATTATTGGCGCGGTTGCGTTTTTGATGCATCTTTCTATTGGGGAGAGGGCGCAGGGGCAAGAGACGCGATCGATAGCGATGTTCGCCTATATTCACGGGCTTGTTAGCGCCGCGGCTCCTAGCGATTTCGGCGACTATATGCTTTTTACCTATCAAGGGACCGCTTCGACTCGCGCGGCGGGGGTTTCGTTTGCTTACGAGCGCTACCAGACTATCTATAGTATGTCGCGAAATACTAATGGGGTCTACTTTTTTTTGTTTCCTCTCGAAAATTTGGAGGAGGCCAATCTTGAGTTTCTCGATTATCGCTATGTGGTCGATGGAATCTGGATAGCCGATCCATATAACGACTGGAGCGTCGACGATCGATACGGCGTTGTGATTTCTCGGGTGGCGGCGCCGGTGTCGCCGATTTATACCGCCGCTCCCATCAAGCATTCCGACGGGTCTATAGAGTTTTTTTTCTGGGTTGATGGCGATGCTATGCCGCGTATCTCATCGACCCAGGGAGTTTCGATCTTTTTTGATCGCCTAGACGATTTAGAGGTAACAGTCGCTGGCTCATTTAACGGGTGGGATCCGTTTATCCATCGCCTTCGCGCCGATCGTCGCGATCCAACGAGATATAGCTTGCGGATGCGGTTGGCTCCGGGGAGACATTATTACTATTTTCTTATCGATGGACGACGGACGCTCGATCCCTATAATACCGACGGGGCTGTCGATTCAAGCGGTCGACAGGTTTCTGTCGTAACGATTGACTCGCGCTAATCCGCTATTCGGCGCGCCCATTTATCGCCGCCCGATTACTCGAAGCGCGATGATCGATATCGATAGGCTGGCGCGGCGCGGCGCTCCCAATGGATCCGTTTTGGTCGCCGATTGGCAGTTTGGCGGAATGGGGCGAAGGGCGGGGCGTCGATGGATAGCGCCTCCCGGGCAAGGGTTGCTTTTCGCGGTTATGTTGGAATGTTCCGCTATTGATATCGCGACGAGGTGTCCTATGCCGATGCTCTTTGGATGGGCTCTTCTAACGCTTATGGAGCGGCGTTTTGGTCTACGGTGCTGTCTAAAATGGCCGAACGATATCATTTTTGAGGGGAGGAAACTGGCGGGGATATTGTGTCGGTGGAGAGAGGGGCGGGTTTTTGCGGGAATAGGGATCAACTGTCTCCAGCGACGTTTTCCCGCGTCGTTGGCAGATCGCGCCTGCTCGCTCTATCAGGCGACCGGCGAACGGGTGGCTCCGCGTTGCCTGTTGCCGCGCGCGCTTCGCGAGGTTAGGGATGCTTTGGATCGGCCGAATTGGCGGGAGGCGGTTTCTGATCGTCTATGCTATCGCGGGCATACGGTGGCGGTAAAGTTTGCGTCGCCGAAGCGGAGCGGGTCGTCGGTTCGCGGGATATTGAAGGGTCTTGCCGAAGATGGCGGGTTGCTGGTCGATACCGAGGCGGGCGTCGTAGCGATCGGCGCGGGCGAGGCGTATACGGTTCGGTCGGAATAGCGGCGCGCGATGGGGCGACGGAGCCTCTTTTATTGCTATAGCTACTAGAGAGTTGCCATTGCTTCTTATTTTTGCTATTATATAGTAATGGGCAAATATTCAAGCGACGCGAAGGATGCTATTCGGGAATTGGAGCGCGATCTTATGGCCCGGCGCTATCCAGAGGCGGCGAGGCCGGGCGATAGCCGCAGCGAATACGCGCGCGATGTTTCGCGGATCATTCATTCGTTCGCGTTTCGCAGGTTGCAGGATAAGACCCAGATAGTCAGCAGAAGCGAAAAGAATATTGGGGATTTTTCCCGCACGCGGCTTACCCATTCGCTCGAGGTTGCCCATATTGGCCGCAGCTTAAGCGCCCATCTCTTTGATTCGCTTGAAGAGGAACATGAGCTCGGTTTGTGCCGGCCGCCAAGCGAGGTGATCGAGGCTGCCTGCTATGCCCATGATATCGGGCATCCTCCATATGGGCATGAGGGCGAGGATAAACTGCATTGTCGTATGCGGGAGCGCGGTCAGATTTTTGAAGGCAACGCCCAAACGCTTCGCTGTATCGGGTCGCTGGAGCCGTACCATTCGATGGGCGGGCTCAATCTTACTCGGCGGACGTTGCTTTCGGTGTTAAAATATCCGGTATCGTCCGATCTCTATATAAATAGCGATGATTGGCGCGATAGCAATATGACCAAGGCGCCTAAGTGTTATTACCAGAGCGAGCATGAGATTGTGAGGTGGGCGATGCAAATATTTTCCGATTCGGATTGCAAAAGGTTATGGGATATTCCCGAAGATAAGGATAAGTGGCCTCGCGCTATAGAGGCTTCGATTATGAATATGGCCGACGATATTGCATATAGCACCCATGATTTGGAGGATGCCGTAGTGCATGGCGCGCTGGGCGAGGAGCATTTTTGGGATACGATGCGCGGCTACAGCAGTCTTCGCGAGAAAATGGTCGACGAGATTAACACTCGATTTCCCTGTTTCTTTTCTCGCGATACGCTCGAGGAGCTCGTCCCGAAGAAAGAGGAATTTGAGGGATTATTTATCAGAGGATGGAGAAGGCGGCAGCTTATCGCCAAGCTGGTGCACCTATTTGTTAATAGTTGCTCTATCGAGGAGCAACGAGCGGTTAATGGGGAGGAGTTTGAACATATGTTTTTACGTTATTCATGCGTTCATTTGGAGAGCGTCGATCAATTGATGAAGCGACTGCAAAAAATGGCTCACAGTAAATTTATCTATGAAGAGAAAAGGCAGAAAAGCAGAGAGAAGAAGCGCAAACAGTTGGGCGATATTTTTAATTATATGATGGATTCGTCAAATGGCGACGATGCGTGTTGGGGAAACTTTCCGCTGTTGCGTCAAATAAAGCGGTTGGATTCTTTTCGTATTAGTTCGAAAGAGTATAAATCGATCGGCTATTATTCCGCGACGCCCGATAAAGCGCGTATCGTCTGCGACTATATTGCCGGTATGACCGACGCCTTTTCCGACAGTGTCTATGAATGTTTGTCAAAAATCGATGAGGCAAATCGATGATCAAGCGAATCGGCGTCATCATTTTGATTACTACCGGCGCCTGTCTCGCCGTTTCTTGTTCTCTGGTTTCTGTCGATCCCCCTGAGCCTCCTGATTCTTCGCGAATGAATGATACGACGAATCCGGACGAGATGATGCCGGGGACGATGACTCCTGGCGCGACAAACCCTGGAGCGACGCCGGGGACGATGATGCCGGGGACGATGACTCCTGGCGCGACAAATTCTGGAGCGACGCCGGGGACGATGATGCCGGGAACGATGACTCCTGGCGCGACAAATCCTGGAGCGACGCCGGGGAATGATATGGCAGGTATGAGCGCGGGGTTTGAGGTTTCCATTAACGACGAGATGATTGATTTGAAGTGGAACGCCGTTGAAGGCGCCGCCAAGTATGTTATCTATCGACACTCCACCGACGACGCGGCGACTGCCTCCGGATTTGCTTCTGTCGCCGCCGGTTCAAATAGCGAAGTTTTTTCCTACACCGATTCCGATATACTCGATGGGCAAAGGTGTTTTTATTCGGTTTCCGCTGTCGATGATCAAGGTATGGAGATCGGTCGCAGCGCGGCGATCACCCATCACGAGACTCGCATGAGATATCGCTTTACCTTCCAATCAAACTGGAGCCCGGAGACCACCGGAGGAACAGCCTATCCAAGCGGCGCGCACTACTCGTTATTTTTGCATGCGGCGCATAATTCAGACTATACGATGTGGGCGCCGGGCGAAATAGCCAGCGATGGAGTAGAACGAATGGCGGAAACTGGCAGGCTTGCAACATTGCAGAGCGAAGCGGATCAGGCCGAAGCGGAGGGGAACGTTTGGAGAACTAGACAAGTAAGCAGTCCGTCGCCGACAGGAAAAACAGAGTTTGATATCGAGCTCCGCGCCGAATACCCGCTTTTTTCCGCGGTTACTATGATCGCGCCAAGTCCCGACTGGTTTATAGGAGCGCATGGGGAGAACTTGTTGCTGGATACGGGATGGGCGGCCGAGAGGCGAGTCGATCTCTATGTCTACGATTCGGGCACCGATAGCGGCCCGCTCTACACCTCCGGCAATAGAGACATAACGCCCCATGAACCGATCAAACGGCTCGAAGGCAATGCCCAACTTGGATTTATTCCTCCTATGGATAGCAGCGGCTTCTTTATGTTTAAACAGATCCCCGCGCTGGACGATCCCGGCGCGCCATGCAACAAGTTAGAAGTCGAGGCTTCCATTAACGACGAGATGATTGATTTGAGGTGGAACGCTGTTGAAGGCGCCGCCAAGTATGTTATCTATCGACACCCCACCGACGAGGCGGCGACCGCTTCCGATCTTGCTTCTGTCGACGTCGTTCCAAATAGCGAAGTTTTTTCCTATACCGATTCCGATATACTCGACGGGCAAAGGTGTTTTTATTCGGTTTCCGCTGTCGATGATCAAGGTATGGAGATCGGTCGCAGCGCGGCGATCACCCATCACGAGACTCGCATGAGATATCGCTTTACCTTCCAATCAAACTGGAGCCCGGAGACCACCGGAGGAACAGCCTATCCAAGCGGCGCGCACTACTCGTCATTTTTTCATGTGGCGCATAATTCAGACTATACGATGTGGGCGCCGGGCGAAATAGCCAGCGATGGAATAGAAATCATGGCGGAGACTGGCGGGCTTGCAACATTGCGGAGCGAAGCGAATCAGGCCGAATCGGAAGGGAATGTCTGGAAAATTAAAACAGCAAGCAGTCCGTCTCCGACAGGAAAAAGAACATTTGACCTCAATCTTCGCGCCGAATATCCGCTTTTTTCCGCGGTTACTATGGTTGCGCCAAGTCCCGACTGGTTTATAGGAGCGCATGGGGAGAATTTGTTGCTGGATACGGGATGGGCGGCCGAGAAGCGAATCGATCTCTATGTCTACGATTCGGGCACCGATAGCGGCCCGCTCTACACCTCCGGCAATAGAGACATAACGCCCCATGAACCGATCAAACGGCTCGAAGGCAATGCCCAACTTGGATTTATTCCTCCTATGGATAGCATCGGCTTCTTTATGTTTGAACAGATCCCCGCGCTGGACGATCCCGGCGCGCCATGCGATAGGTGATGATTTTGCTTCGCAACCCTTTTGACGGGCTCTCTGATTATAACTGCTTCGCCTGCGCTCCGAGCAATTCGGTTGGGTTGCGGCTACGATTCTATCTAGACGGCAATCGAATACTATGCAGGTGGAAGCCTCGACAAGAGTATCAAGGGTATGGCGACATCGTGCATGGGGGCATTCAAGCGACGCTGGCGGACGAGGCCGCCAGCTGGGCTATATTCGCTATTCTCCACACCGCCGGAGTGACAAAGAGCATCGAGATGGAATACCTAAAACCGCTTCATATAACAGACAATACCATAACTATTAGCGCCTCTATCGAATCTAAAGACAGAAAAGAGGCGTCTGTTGTCGCAAATCTCTACTATGATTCTGCCGATATTCTCAGCAGAGCGCATTGCGTCTATCGTATTTTTTCCCAAAGATTGGCCGAAAAACGCCTTCGCTACCCTGGCGCGCGGGCGTTTTTTGATAGCGATGCCGACTATTCGCATGCTTGCGCCGCCGCTCTTAATAATGCGTAAGATCATCTGTATAAACGCAATCAACATTTCCGAGTATGCCGCTTTGGCTTTGCATCAAGGGGAAAGCGCGATCGATATTGTCGCCGATCTCGCAAAGCGGCTGGACGCGGAAATCGTGGCGTTTGTTGCCGCCAATCTATCGGTAGAACTGCCATCGTCATGGCGGCGCGAGATTCGCGATGAATGGAATCAAAAGATATTGGTCGAGGCGCTAGACGACACGGCAAAAGGGTATGATCATGCGCTCTATCTTCAGGCCGACGCTCCCTTTGTCGATCGGGAGCTCATCGATCGCATGATGCGACTCCATCAACAATACCGCGCCGAGTACACCTTCGCCGACGGGTATCCTCGGGGAGTTGCCATCGAGATTTTCGCCGCGTCGCTTCCCCGCCGTCTGCATAGGCTCTGCAAGCCCGAACCCATAACGATCGATACGCTCTTTACCATTATTCAGCGGGATATCAACTCCTTTGATATCGAGACCGAACTTGCTCCATGGGATCTTCGGCATTTACGGCTCAACCTTGCGTGCGATAGCCGCCGCAATTGGCTAATCTGTAAGCGCTTGCTAGAAGCGGGGGTTCGCGATGAAAAGACGTTGCTGGATATAGTAAGCAATCGGGGTGATCTCCTTCGCTCCCTTCCCGCCTATTTCTCCATCGAAGTTACCTCCCGCCATAATCAACGCCCGCTCTATGCGCCGCCCGAATTGGTTTCGCCCGCGGCGCGCTCCGTCGCGAACGCCGACATGCCGACAGAGATGTCGATCGCCAATTTCGCCGCCATTCTCGACAAAATAGAAGATTACGCGCCGCAATCGATGGTGCACCTGTCATTGTGGGGAGAAATAGCCTTGCATAGCGCGCCGGGAGAACTTCTCTCGCTTTTCAACGACCATCCGACCCTGCGGCCATTGGTAGAGACATCCGGGGTGGGGTGGCGCGCGGACGACCTGTCGCGCATCGTCTCCGAAACGCTCAATCGTATCACCTGGATTGTCGCCATGGATTGCGACAACGCCGAGCAATATCGCAGTCTGCGAGGAGAGGGGTTTGAAGAGGCGCGAAAATTTGTCGATATGTTGCTTGCCAATTGTCCCGAGCGATGCTATTTGCAAGCGGTGCGTATGAAGGAGAATGAATCGAATCTTATCGAGATCTATCGATCGTGGAAAGAACGCGCCAATAATATCATTATTCAAAAATATGACCACTTGTGCGGAAGATTGCCCGATAGAAAAGTTGCGGATATTACCCCAATTGAACGACATCCCTGCTGGCATCTACAGCGCGATATGACGATTCTCATCGACGGAACGACTCCGTTATGTCGCGAAGACCTTGCGGCGGAGCATAAATTAGGCAATATATTCGACGAAGATATAGACGCGATATGGCAACGGGGCGCCGTCTATTTTAATGGCCACATCGCCAAGCAATATCCCGATCTTTGCTCCAAATGCGATGAATATTACACATACAACAATTGACGCCATATCGTCGCCATACGTTATAGCGAGAGGCCAGAACTACAATAATAGATCCAATCCTATCTCCTTCATAATGCTGAATAGAGGTATGGCATTTTCGCGCGATACCCTTCTAGAAGATCTTCGCAGGATAGGAATTCATGAAATAATTTCAATAGAGTCGGCGCAATCATCGCGAAGTTTCAGCGATATGATCGCGCGCTTTCCGCGCGTCCGGTTTCTATTTTTGGCTGGCGGGATGAATCGAGGAGCGCAAATTAATATCGCGATGCGAGAGACGCAGGCGAAATGGGTCTATGTTATCTGGAATATTGCCTATCCCCCCAGTTTGGCCACATTACCGTTAGCCGACATGAAACATGACAAAGCGCTCTGTCTTACGCCGCAGATATTTGACATAAAAGGCAATCTTTTGCCCACGCTCCACATGCCCAGCAGCGATCGCCGTCGTCTTATACTGCAACCCGCCGAGATGAAAATGGGGCTTACGTCGACGCTTTTTCCCTATTATTATATCGGTCTCTATAATCGCGAGCGATTTCTGCGACTTGGAGGATATGACGATAAAATTGCCAATGAATATTGGCAACGTATCGAATTTGGGGTTCGCTCGTGGATGTGGGGCGCTCCTATATGGGCGACCCGTCAGCTCTCTGTTCGGCAACTCACTGAATATCCTCCCAATGATGAAAGTCTCGACGATTCATATGCGCGGTTCTACTTAAAAAGTTTTGGATTGCGGATTGATAGGAAGAAAATATCCATTCCCGCTTCTACCGCTCTTCGCGCGGCGCTATTTCAAAGCGGAAGTGTTCTAGACGGTATGCGTATGGTTCGCGAAATTAGAGTATGGGCAAACGAACATCGTCAGCGATTTGTTCGCGAGGCGAATAGAGTCACTGAAACGTGGAAAATTCGCTAAAATCGGTCGGTCTCTTTGTCCAAGCGCGGATAGGATCGCGTCGTTTGCCTGAAAAGGTATGCCTTCCATTAGGCGGCGCGACGGTATTTGCCATCGTTCTGCGGGCTCTTCGGGCGATTCCCGCCGATTACTACATCGCGCTTACCGACAAGCATAGCATGTCGAGGCTAGAGTCGATCGCGGAGAGCGAAGGATTTGACTGCATGGAGGGCGCGGACAACGACCTGTTGTCGCGTTACCGCGACGCCATTCGCGCGACGGGAGCGAAAACGGTAATCCGCGCGACCGCCGACAATCCTCTTGTCTCCGTCTCGCTCGCATGCGCCGCCTTGGAGCAGGCCGGCAGAGAAGAGCCCGATTATTTCGGATATGTCGGAGCGCCGACAGGCGCATGCGTCGAAATCATCAACGCCGCTTCGTTGCTCGCGATAGAAGCGAGGTATACGACGCGATACGACCGAGAGCATGTAACGCCCTATATACTAAGGCGCCCCAAAGACTATCGAATTAGCCGCCCCTTCGCTCCCCGCGAATACCGATACCCAGGGCTCAGAATCACGCTGGATACCAAGGCCGATTATCAGTTCCTCAAACGAATTTTTGACAATTTCGGATATGATAGGCGTCTGGAGATTCCCGAAATCGCCGCATGGCTAGGCCTGCGTCCCGTCGGCCCAAACGAGAAGCGCTAACGCCAGTGGCCAGTCGCTCCATATTGCTACTTCCCGAACAGCAAACGGGTATGGGCGGAGGACATCGCATCCGTTGCGCCGAAATTGCAAAGATGGTCGAAGAGCTATCTTCCGACGGCGACGCATCCGACCCCGCGGTTGCGGTAGAGGTGGCGACCGGCGGCAATTGGCGGCCAGTCTCTCCGCGCTACGACCTGGTGGTGGTCGATCGCCCTAGGATAGATCGAGACGAGCTATGTCGCTGGTCGCGATACGGCCAAGTGGCAGGGCTCGACCTCGGCGGTCCGGGTCGACCCTACTGCGACTGGCTTATCGACACGCTTCCACGTCTCGGCCGCGGCCCGCGACCAAATGTGGAAAGCCGCGATTTTATCGCGCTCCCCCGCCACCGCAGGAGACCGCCGACTGCCATCGCAAGCATATTGCTCTCATTCGGCAGCGAAGACCGCCGCAACCTTGCCCCCCAACTGGCGAACGCGCTGATAGCCTCCGCAATATTTTCGCCCGACAGCATAACGGTGGCGCAAGGCCCATTCGCCAACTATGACCGCCTGCTCCCGCCGGACATAGCAACGCTCGTCTCGCCGCCAAATATTCGCGAGCTCCTGGCAGGCTGGGACCTTGTGATCACCTCCTTTGGACTAACAGCCTACGAGGCGGCGGCGGCGGGGTGCGCCGTTCTCCTGCTCAACCCTTCGCGCTACCACCAGCGGCTGAGCGACATGGCAGGCTTTCCCTCCCTAGGGGTAGCGCGCGGACAGATAGCCGTCCGACACCTCCGCAGGCTCGCCCGCTATCTTAAGGGCGCCCCCGCGCTGGCGGAGCGGAGCCAAATCCCCCTCTCCGCCACCCGTCGCCCGTCGGCTCCGAAATACGACCTCCCCCGCCTCCTCGTCAACCTGGCCGTCGCCTCGTCGGACGCAGCCCGCGCCGCCATCTGCCCAATCTGCGGCCCGCAAGAGAATCGAGCGATCGCGCGCTTCGAAACAGAGTCGTTTTTTCGTTGCGAACGCTGCCACATCATCTATCGCGTCGCCGCCGCCGAATCGGAGATCTGCTACGATCGAGACTATTTCTTCCAAGACTATGCGGCGCAGTATGGAAGGACATACCTACAGGATTTTGATCATATTCGACGCAACGGACACCGCCGCTTGCGAATGATTGAACGCCTCGCTCGATTGCGGCTCCCCCGTCGATCAGACTCGCCAAAGCCCAGCGTCGCCCTACTGGATATAGGATGTGCCTACGGCCCATTTCTGGCCGCCGCGCGCGAGCGAAACCTAACCCCCTACGGCATCGACATCGCGCCAAGCGCCGTCAAATATGTGGAACAAAAGCTTGGCATTCCGGCGCGTCATTCGTCTCTTCTCGCGTTCAACCCCGCCGACGCCTTTGGCCAGGCCCGTTTTGAAATCGTTACGATGTGGTATGTCATCGAACACAGCGTCGACATCGCCAAACAGCTTAAAAAAATAGCCTCCCTACTGCCGATCGGCGGGTTGTTTGCCTTTTCGACCCCCAATGGCTCGGGCATTTCGGCTATCCGATCGCTTCGCGACTATCTCCGCGCCTCCCCAAAAGACCATGCGACAGTGCTTACCCCGCGGAGCGTCCGTAAAATATTGCCCCGTTTTGGCTTTCGCCCCCTGGCAATCATCTCCACCGGCCACCACCCGGAACGCTTCGGCCGCTTCGCCCAAATCCCCCCGCTCCTCCCGATTATCTCCCTCATAAGCCGCATATTTGGCATGGGCGACACCTTCGAAGTCTACGCGCAAAAAACCGCTTCGCTCCCATCGGAAAAGGGCTCATAATATAATATAATAGGGGGAAACATAATAGGGGGGAAACGCCTCTCTTGCGGATGCCAACATAAGGCGATAGATAGGCATACACCGCGACAACGCCCCGCGCTCGCCGCCTCCCCCCTCGCTCCAGACCGCGTCCGCTTCGCGGACCGCCCCCGCCTTAACGGGCTCCACTCGCGCTCCGCCCTATCGGGAGCTCGCGCTCTTACGCTACCCCCCTCGGTATATATTCTCCCGCGCGACCTATGCTACCCCCGTCTACCCGTGAATTGAAGGCATGGATATTCTTGACGGCGAGCGATAAATTCGCTATTATAGACATATGGTTCCATTTCGATCGTTGCTTTTGGCGGCGTTGTGCGGAGCGGCTGTCTTAGTCATAGGATTGGAGGTCGTCGATGTGATCGGCGAACGCGTTGCGACTGCGATTCAACGAAATGGCGCCGCGAATTCTGCGACGCGTCAATCCCCGTTCGAAGATGGCTCTGCGGATCCCCTCGCCTCGCGATATCCATTAGACGACATTCCTCCGTTAGACGGCGTTCCATCGTTATCGGTCGCCGTGCAAACCGAAAATAGCTATAGCGCGGAGGAGTTAGAGAATATCTCAATATATGACCGGTTCAATGAAGGAGTTGTCAATATAACCACCGAAACCATCGCCTATAACTGGTTTTTGGAGCCTCTGCCGCAACGCGGGAATAGCGGATCGGGTTCGATTATCGACGAAGACGGCTATGTCCTTACCAACGGCCATGTGGTCGAGGGAGCGCGGCGGGTATTTGTAACGTTGGCAAACGGCAATCGTTTTGAGGGCGATGTTGTGGGTTCCGATACCGAAAATGACCTGGCCGTTATTCGATTCTATCCTGGAGATACCGCGCTGACAACCATCCCAATGGGACGATCGGATAATCTTAAAGTGGGGATCAAGGTATTGGCTATCGGCAACCCCTTTGGTCTATCTCGCACCCTTACCACAGGGATTATCAGCGGATTGGGTCGGCCGGTGCGCGTCTCCAGCAATTTAGTGGTAAGCAATATGATTCAGACCGACGCCGCTATTAACCCGGGCAATTCGGGCGGCCCGTTACTCGATATCCGCGGCAACATTATCGGGGTGAACACCGCAATTTTCTCGCCCTCCGGCGGCTCCGTCGGCATTGGATTCGCCGTTCCTATCAACACCGCGCGCCGAGTGGTCCCCGACCTTATTCGTTATGGCATTGTGCGACGAGGATGGATAGAAATTATCCCGCGTCAAATATTTTCGCAGCTGGCGCAATATGCCAATTTGCCGGTTCGCCGCGGCATACTCATTTCTCAGACAGTATCGGGCGGCAATGCCGAAAAAGCAGGATTGATGGGCGGCAGCAGTTCCAGAAGGGTCCGGTATGGCCGTACCTACATCAATCTAGGGGGTGATATTATCACATCGGTTAACGGCATCGCGACCGATACTATCGCAAATCTCTACGAAGCGTTGGAAGGCACCAATCCCGGAGACCGAGTCGAAGTTGTCTTTTATCGCGGGGCAACAAAGATGCAGACCACAGTGGAACTGTCCGAACGTCCTACCCAATTCGAGTGGGAATAGTCGGGCCGCATCGTGATAGATACGGTGATACATGAATCATAGTAGAACGGTAGAACAGTACATCAAAACCATTTATAACGAGCAACAGCGTCTCGGGCACAATAAACTGCATATGAAACAGCTGGCCGTCGCGATGGGCGTTACGCCGGGGACAGTGACGCAAATGCTCAAAAACATCTATCAAAGCGGACTCATCAACTACAAGCCCCGTGTCGGAGTGTCGTTGACCGAAGCGGGACGGTCGCTCGCGCTCAAAATGATTCGGCGGCATCGACTTATCGAGACGTTTCTAGTTTCCGCGCTCAAATATGACTGGTCAGAAATACATCAAGAGGCGGAAGAGCTAGAACATGCGATTTCCGATCAATTTATCGAGAGACTCGACAAATATCTTGGATTTCCCAATTTTGACCCGCATGGCGATCCTATCCCATCGGAGAGCGGGATTGTCGCTAATCGATCGCTTATGCCGCTTATTAACTGTAAACCTAGCCAGAAGGTAGTTATTTCATGTTTTCAAAGCGACGATGTTGATTTCCTGCAGATGATGAAGCGGCACGGCATAATTCCAAATAGCAAGATACAGGTGTTGGCAAAAGACACCCATGCCGAGACCATTACCGTTTCCAATCTGGAACATTCGACGCCATTTGTTATGTCATTTGCTATTGGAGAAAAAATTGAGGTTGCCGCGGAATAATTTTGATGGCGCGCGAGCCAATTGAGTCGAAATCTAATCAATAGTATGTCGCTGAATTGGAGAGAGATTGATCAAATATTATTCGAGATCGATATAGCGGGAGCCATTATCCGAGACATTATCCAGCCAACCTATTATGAGCTCATTTTGGAATGCTATCGACCGGGCGAAAATTTCAATCTATTTATAGGCCTTCGATCCGGAGAATGTCGCTTGCACATAACATCTCATCGCTATGCAAAACCAAGCGTCCCTCCGCGATTTATGGAGTTTCTTCGCGCTCGAATTCGCAACAGACGTATTACAATGGTTAAACAGCATGGGCAAGATCGCATCGTTGAGCTTACCGTTGGGGGCGGCGATGAGGCGTTGTCGCTTTGGATTCGTTTGTGGTCTGGCGTCGCCAATATTATCGCCGCCGATTGCAGCCGCAACATTCTGGAGGCATTTTATCGAAGGCCGCAACGAAAGGAGATGCATGGAGAGCGATTTGAGCCGCCGACATCTTCGGCCAATGACAGCCCCTCCGACAAGTATGTTATGCGAGAATACCCGGTTGCCATGAGATTCAATGACTATATCGACCAATGGTATTTCGAACGCGAGCAGAATCGTACAATGCTTTTATTGCGGCAGCGCGCGACAAAAAGATTGACGCAAAAAATATCGCGATTGCAGTCGTTGATAACGAATCGTCGTCAAGGAGACTGGCAGAGAGAAATAGAAATGGGTCAGGCCATTCTGGCCAATAGCCATGCCATTAAGTCCGGCGATCGACAGGTAACTGCGCAGATTCGCGGAGAGACTCAAACGATACCAATTAACCCCGAGTATACCGCCATTCAAAATGCCGAACACCGCTTTCTTCGAGCGAAAAAAATACGGACCGCCATTCAACGAAACGAGATATATAGAAAGACGCTCGACGATAATATTGATCAAGCCAATTGCCAACTGCAAGCGATCGATTCTATGGACAGTCGAGCGTTGCGGCGATTGGTAGGGAATTATGAAGAAACGCATCAGCGGACCGAAAAAATCCTTGGATTGCGATTTCATTCGCAGGGATATCATATTCTGGTGGGGCGAAACGCGCGGGAAAACGACCAACTGCTGAGGCGAAACGCGCGAGGAAATGATATATGGTTGCATATTAAAGGCCACGCCGGCGGATATATCTTTATAAAATCGAGGCGCGGCAAGAGCGCGCCGTTGGATACGCTATTGGACGCGGCAAATCTAGCGCTGTTCTATAGCAAAGCGAGGAAACACGGCGAGGGCGAAGTATGCTACACTCCGGTAAAATATCTCCGCAGGCCTAAGAAAGGCAAGCTGGGAGTTATACAGCCTATTCGAGAGAAGCATCTAAGTATAACATTGGACGAACGACGGTTGGTTGATTTACGCGCCCGATCGGCAATGATCGACAAATGAATATCGCCCATATCGGCGACTGCATGCTCCAAATTACTTTGCCCGATAAAACGGCGGAGAGTTTTCTGGGACTGCGAACAGGTATCGCGGCCGAGTCCAAGATAATGGGAGCGATCTCTTCGCGACTTACCGGCGATTGGTATATCGTGCGAGAAGAGTATGTGATGAAATGGAATGTCGCGGGAATATTGCAACATGAAAACGAAATGGTCATATATGGCCCCTACCTCGATGGCGCGCCGTTGGCCGAAATATTGGAACAGCGGGCGCAAGGGTTGCTTCCTTATGCTAGCCGTCTTTCTCGAGCGTTGCTTACGCTCGAGAAAGACGGCTATGAATATCCTATTATCGCCCCATACCATATCCTGTTTTTGGTTGATGGAAGCGTATTGATTCCCGCCCAATCGGTTGCCGAAATCTTTATACGACATATTCCGGAGGAGAGACGATATCGCTATTTCCAATTATGTCGCCACCCCGATCTCAATCATCGACAAAATCTATCCTACGCCCTCGCGGTATTATCTTACGCAACATGTAGCGGATCGTTGCCGTTTGACGAAAATCTTGAATGGATGATGATTCGCGAGCATATGCGTCATGGCGTAATGCGCTCGATATTGGAGACGTCTCCCGATATTCGCGCGTCGGTTGCCGAAGTCATAGAGCCCGTGTTGCTCAATCCCAAACGTTGCGATATTTCTCTAAATCGTTGGACAAGCTATTTTCAGCAATGGTTGCGGCAGGGCGTGTGTCAAGAATTTTCCGCAAGCGAAATGGATGAGGCGCGGCGACGAGGCGCGGCGATTACCGAGCGCAATCGTCGCGCGTTCGACCGCCGTAATTTTTGGAGGCGGCGATCGAAGATGATATGGTTAGCCGGCATAGCCTGTTTTATTGTCGCGTTTTTTACCGTTACCATTATCGGCAATCTATCTCGTCAGCGAGCGACGGCCGGACTCTCTTCGGTAGAGGTTGTCCGGTTATTTTATCTCTCTCAAAATAGATTGGATCACGAAACGATGCGCGACTGTGTTGCGGGCAGAGTCGGGAAGGGCGATATCGACGAGGTATCCAATCTCTATGTTATTTCTCGGGTGCGACTCGCCGTCGAAAACTATGTTGGTCTGATCGATCCTAGGGTGTGGCGCAATAGAGGAGAACCCGATCTGGGCGATGCGGCGCTCTATGGAGTAGAAAATCTTGCCATTTCTGTTATACGCGCGAATGAAAATGCTATTGAGATTGAGGCAAATTATCGCAAATGGCGACCGGTATTTGATGGAGAGGATCATCTTGAAGGGTATGGCAATAGCGTCGCATTTGAACAACGCGATAGATTGCTTATGAAAATGGAGGGAAACGATTGGAGCATTGCCGATCTCACTCGCCTCTACCAGCGACAAATCGTTGCCATTGAACGGTGAATCGCTCGCTCCATAATCTCTCTATCACGCTTGCCGGTCTTGGGCTTCACGGCGGAGGGCTCGAGACTGTCCGATGGCTTGTCAATCAAGGCGCCAACGTCACCGTTACCGATCTTCGTTCGTCTGAAATATTACGGCCCGCCCTTGATAAGTTAGAGGGTATTCCGCTAACCAAGAGGGCGATCGGGTATCATAATACGCAAGATTTCGTCGATGCCGACATCGTGGTCAAAAATCCGGCCGTGCCTCGCGAATCGCCATATCTTAAGGGTGCTCGCCGGATCGAGACAGACATATCTCTTTTTTTGGCATATAGCCGCAATCCAATTATCGCCGTTACCGGAACAAAGGGAAAATCGACCGTGGCGAGCGCTATTTATACTGTACTGCATACCTATAATCGGCGAACGTTATTGGGAGGCAACATTGGAACATCGCCGCTTACGTTTTTGGATCAATTGCGCGGAGACGAGCCTATTGTATTGGAGTTGTCTTCGTTTCAATTAGGGGATTTGCCGCTGTGCGAAAGCTATCGACTAGTTCGTCCATGGCCGCGCGTCGCGGTAATTACGAATCTATTCCCCGACCATCTCGATCGTTACCCCTCATTTGAAGAATATGCGAACGATAAACGGCAAATATATTATCGTCAATCAACGAATGGTTGGTTGATATGTCCCGAGAAATTTGATGTCGCGGGCTTTAAAGGGCAAGCAGTAACCATTCCCGAGGTATCTTCTTTTAGCGACGGCGAACTGGAAGGACATATCTCGCCCAATTCTGGCGGATCGTTGGGACGCTGTTTTGGGTATAATATGCGTATCGCTTCGATGGCGTTAGCCAAATGGGGATTGTCAGCCGAAAAGATTGGATCGGCCCTTCGCGGCTTTCGATCATTGCCGCATCGTCTGGAATGGCTGGGGGCAGAGCGACAAATATCGTTTTATAACGATTCGGCTTCTACCGTTCCGCAGGCTACTATGAATGCTGTTGAAAGTCTGTGTAGCGATGGCGATATTATTCTCATAGCGGGAGGTAGCGATAAAAACGGCGATATGACACTATTTCCGCATATATTTGACACGGTGAAGCATATGATTTTGCTCTCTGGGACGGCTACCAATAAGATAGAAGCGGCTCTTCGCAAAAGCGGGCGCAACGCTCCTCGCCCATTTGATAGCTTATCCAAAGCAGTGCTCGAGGCTCGCGGTCTGGCTCAAGCGGGCGATATTATTCTTCTGTCGCCCGGGTGCGCATCTTTCGGTATGTTTCGACACGAGTACGATCGTGGCGATCAATTCAGACACATTGTTCTCAGCCTCATTGCCGAAAAGAATCGCCGGAGTTCTCAATAGGCTTATATAGACTAATCGATAGAATTATACTATTATATATAGGTGTGTAAAGAGAGTCGTAGCATGTGGCGATTTGTATTATTATTAGGCGGTCTATTTTTGATCCAATTATCTGTTGCGGCATTCGGGAGTAGGGCTTTGGAGGATGTCCAAACCAATCCTTTTTATGATGAGTTACTTGCTGTTGGAATCAATCCCGTAGAACCACCCAAGTCTATTGTGGCGGGTATTTTTCATGATGCGTCAGGGCGTCCTTTTTCGCTTGATTTATATCGGGGATCGATCGCGGTGGTAAATTTTTGGGCAACATGGTGCGCTCCCTGCGTAGAAGAGCTTCCGTCATTATTGGCGTTGTATGAGCGACATGCGGATGCTGGCTTGCAGTTTATCGCGATCAACATTCAGGAGACGCCCGAAACAGTCGCGAGTTTCCTTGTGGAGCATCAATTGCTAGATATTCCAATAGGCTTTGATCGCGATGGCGCTGGATCGTCTAATTTAGGGGTTCGCGGTCTGCCGGTTACATTTTTATTTGATCGCGATGGCGCTGTATTTGCTAGAAAACTGGGTATTCTGGACTGGAATAGCGACGAATTGTCCAATCTCGTGGCGCATATCATAGAAGAACAATGAATGGCTTTCCCGGCCTGGTCATCTCGTTTTTTGCTGGCTTGGCGTCATTTCTTTCTCCATGCGTTTTTCCGCTAGTCCCATCCTATATTAGCGTCATAGGCGGCGGGGCGATAATCCAAGAATTAGATCGACGCCAAAGAGTGACGCTTGTGTTTCGCTCAATATGGTTTGTAATTGGATTCTCACTGCTATTTTCCCTATTGGGAATTATTTTTAACAGAGTAGGTTCATTTATTCCTACTCGCTGGATATCGTTGATTGCCGGATCTATCGTGGTAATATTTGGATTTAATATCATTTTTGATTTTTTGCGATTGCTTAATTTTGAGCGGCGATTCCATATTAAGAATAAAACAAAAGGATATGCGGGCGCAATGATCGCAGGCATGGCGTTCGGCGCGGGATGGTCGCCATGTATTGGTCCAATATTGACCACCATTCTCTTTTTGGCCGGCCAATCGTCTCGAACTATCGAAGCTACGGCATTGCTTATTGCATACTCAATTGGGCTAGGGCTTCCATTTATTTTAGCGGGAATATTTCTCGGAGCGTTCCAGAGGATTGCTCCCAGAATAGTTCGATATATCCCGGCAATACGAATTGCGAGCGGAATATTTCTCGTCTTAATAGGCATACTTATGATATTTGATCGGTTTAGAATAATAAATGCGGGATTGATTTCAAGCGGATACACTCTGGCTCGTTGGAGCGAACAGGCTCCTGTCGTTGCAAGAATAGTTCCATTTGTTATACTGCTGATTTCCAGCTTATTGTTAGCTACTATTGTATCGATCAAGCTAATTAAAAGAATACGACTGGGTGAAAAACTGGGCGCTTTGATTTTTGCGTCCGCTATTGTTGTCGCGTTATTTATTATGAGCTTGTTGCAACTAAGCGGGCAAGTTAATATTGTCGGCGCCGTTGCTGGTTGGTTGAGCTTTCAAGGTATATAGCAAGGCGATGCATAGAAGAGTCTCTATAGCAAATGAATCAATGTCGCGCGTATGGGTGAAATTGATTTGATAGCAATATTGTGTACTGGATGGTCGAATTATTAGCAAAAAAATTTAGCGTGATTGCTATATATATTATTTAAATATGTCGACCAGATTACTATATGGTTAATTTCGTATACATTCTTGTCAGCGTGCTTGGAGGCATGCTTATATTAGGAATGGTGATTCTAAGAAATCGTCTATTTTCATTTCCTTGGGTGCAGTTCTATATTCAGGGGAAGGACAGCGGATTTAGTTTTCAAAAGATAAATTTCCTTCGTCGCGTTGTCGTTGAAAGCAAACTGCAGGATCCCATGTCGATATTCTGGTCTAAAGAAGCGCTGAAAATTGCGATTTTACATACGTATAATGATTTAAAACGTAACAATACTCTGGAGACTCAAAAAGGAGCGGCTAGATTGGGGCAATTGCTTAGCATTCGTCGAGATGTTGACCAAAAATCTACTAATACCCATACACTTCGCAATAGTCGGGCGATTGTAAGCGGTCAAAAAATTAGCGTCGCTCATGAAGATAGCGGCGTTTACAATTCTCATGTCGTTGAAAATCTGCGTCGTTATTTGGCAATCGCCTATCCCGATAATAAAGATGTGCTTAAGAACGTTTCATGGCAAAATGCGAATATAGTGGTAACATTTTGGAGCGAAAAGAATTTTGGTTATGTATTTCAAAGCCAAGTTTTAGGCGATTATTTTGAGAAAAATTTTCATATTCTGCATATTGCGCATGCTGATAAATTACGCAAGGCCCGAAGGCGAGCCTCTTTGCGAAAAGATCTGTCTGTTTCCGGACGCCTATCGATTCACAGGAATATATCGGATATAGACGAGGCCTACTCAGAAACCGAAGGATATCGATGTCGATTCGTAGATATATCAGAAGGCGGGGCGGCCGTGATTATCGGCGGCTCGTGCAAAGTCGGCGCCGCTGTAAAATTACAGGTGTTATTGCAGGATAATAAGGTTGTAATGCGAGGGACGGTGATCACCGCTAAATATTTCCAAGAGAAAAAAGTTTCAAGGTTGCATATTAAGGCGCGACCGCCCAGCCAAGCAATACAAAATAATATTCTATTATTTATTTATAATATAGATACCGCTAAATCTAGTTAGTATTAATGATTACCATTATTTCTTGAATATTTAGATAGAAGTAGTTTTTGGTAATCTTTGATGTCGCTTTTGCAACTTCGGCTTTTTTACAATGAAGATCATTCCCTCAATAAAGAAACTGCTACTTAAACCAACAGCAAATCTATAGCGCATCGTCGCTGATATACGCGCGCAATGACGCGAAATTGCTTTGGGTTGCCAAATAAAAAAATATATATATTTCTCATAACACGCGAATAATCGCTTGGTAATACCATGTAATCACATGGTTTAACGGAGGGATAATTGAAAGCGATTAGTACTATATTTGCGATATTTTGCGTTATTACTTTTTCGGTTGCCGCGCAATTGCCTGTTCTTGAGAGTAGCTATGGCAATCTTATAGATCAATTTGAGTATCGTATGGCACAATTTGATGGATCAAATATTTCAAATTCGATCACAGATCTTAGACTCAATTTAATAAACGGTAATAATGAAGAACTTTTATTGTGGGAAGAATCGGTCTCGCAAATGGTCGAAGAAGAAGAAATGCGATGGCTGCAACATGCTGAGCAAGTAATGGGTGATGCCTTAAAATTGGTAGATGACGATGACCGTCCAGTTGTTTCAGTATGGCTGAATGAGATAGTCGATTTATATAAAAGACAAATAGCTACTGAGTTGAAACGTATAGTGATTTTGCAAGAGAATCGATGGAGAGATGAGGAGAAAAAAAGAGAAATAGAACGAACTATGGTTACTATCGCCTCAACTCCGGCGCTCGATTCAGATATCCATAACGAAGATGCTCCCGAACTTATTTCCGCCCGTTACTCTAATTTGGATAGTGTTCTTACGATGGGCGGCATCGAAGATCTGGTTGACGGCATGCGGCAGTGGGCGCAAGCGGAAGAACGCACCGCATCCGCATGGGATGAATGGGATAAACGCGCGCGCGATAACTACCTTAATAGCGAAGAGGAATGGTCAAGAGCACTACAATCTCTCTCTTCCCAACAAGAGGCTTGGAATAGCGACGTTACAGACTTTATAAATCAAGGAATGGCAGAATGGGAAGGGGCATTGAACGATTTTGCGCTTCGATATGAAACTATGGAGGGGCAGTTCGACGAGAATGTCAAAATAAACAGAGATGTTCTAACCGCCAATTTAAATCATTTTTCCAGTATAAGAAAATTATCAATAGATACTATAGAAACGGCGAAAAAATACGAAAATGCGCTGATGATTCAACTTGATCGGTATGATGATGGCGCCGATCAATCTCCCAATTCCGGACAATACAATATTATCGAGGGCGAAATAGCATTTTGGCGTCAAATGATAGAGGATAGCGAAGGACAGCTTGCGGCGATCGACGGATATATTCAACAAATGCAAAATGAATTTGCCCTTCAATCATATCATGACCAAGAAATTGAACGTATTCGCGCCAAGGTGAGCCATCGAGGTCATTTGGTTTCAGTGGCGCAGGCGTTGGTAGACTATTATGAGAGCGATAATGAGGACAAGTATGATCAAGCGATTGCAGCGAGCGATGCGGCTAGAGGCGAAGAATCTCGATTGCTCAATGTTTATAGTGACCGAAAAACGCTTTTAGCCGATAGGCTTACAGCGGTAGATAACGCTCGTGAAAATATAGCGCTTTCCTATCAGCAGTTATTAAACGCGCGAAATAATTACGCGGATATAAGAAGCGAAGGACAAGAGGTTGATACGGATGGCGAGTTAACCGATGACAGCGCTGCGATTCGCGATAAAATGCGCGCCGCGCAAGAAGAAATCGAGAATAGGCGTGTGGATTATCTCCAGTCGCTCCAATCTTTTGAGACAGCAAATCAAGAATATGAAGGCGTCTATAATCAAATGTTACAAGACTATGACAACTATTTTAATTCCTATCAGAATGCTCGAGTAGCGCGAGCTGTTGTGGAGCAAGGAGAATACGCCCAACCAAATTGGGATCCTAAAGATTTACTTGAGACGTATCAACGAGAATATAACCGACAACAGGAAATTCTTGCTCATCTTGAAAAAGCTGAATCGGGTATTGGCGATAATGCAAAAAAACTGGAATATATTTCCAATAAAGAGGAGCAATTAACGTTGCGTTCACTGTATGGAGTGCTTTCCGCGACATATGACGAATTTAAGCGTCGGAAAAATATCGCTGATGATAAATGGAAGAAGGCGTTCGATAACTATGCTCGAAAAGCGGAAAATATATTTGTGTTTAATGGGCCGCTACGCGTGCTTGATTCTGAAGAGGCGCATATTCCGGATAATCTTGACGATATCGTCTCGTTGCTCTCTGGTAAAAGTTATGATGAGTATTATATTGGCGAAGAAGAGGTTGTTGAATCCCGTTTTCAAAAAGACGCGATGTTATTTATAGCGGCGTTGGAAATAATAGGCGCCGATACGCCAACAAAAATTACCGGTCTATTGAGTGTTTTTGGGCGCTATTACTTTTATAGGCAACAACAATTTGACCCATCAGAAAATTATCATCGTATAAATGTAACAGTTAAGGATAGAGCGAATCTAGAGCCTATGCAAGAAAGGATGGATTATTATCTATTCGATCATAATCTAGAAGATAGAATTGATGATATTACCGCGCAAGTTGCCGGAAGTGCCCAGCATATCCCTCTGTTCCTTGATGATAATCAAATGAGGCTATACGATTTTTTTGAAGCTGTTATTGCGAATAGGCGCGGGAAATTTAATGCTAGTTATTTTGATAGCGTTGTGAATAAAGAGATCAGTCACCTTTTTGAAGCCTGGTACATCGACAGGATACTAGACGCTAGAGTTGCTTTTATTTTTACGTGGCGACCGGATGTTACCGCTGAAATTACAATGGCCCAAAATCTCCCAGAATATGATTATGAAAACATAAAACAGCAAACGTTAGAGTTACTAAATCCGTCTCTGGAATCTATTGAAGAGTTGCGAAATGCGGCTAGCGAGGCTAATCAATTGCGCTATTTGGACAGCGATACATTTGTTTCCATCGCACAAGACGGCAATTATCAAATAACGTCCGAGATACAATCTCGTCTGCAAAATTTGTGGAACAATATTGAAACAGATGATTTGTCGACCGATAATTTTCATCTTATTGATACTGTTGTCAAGCAATTGGAGGCTATAGATACATCGGTCGGCGATGTGTTTAACGAGATTATCGCGTCATGGCAGGGCAAATATAACAACTATCGAGATATGCTTAGCCAAGAGGCATACGACACTATAACGTTGAAGCGGGAAATTGGCGCTCTATTTGGGGACAAAGCGTTTGGCTTAGATGATATGTTAGCGTTGGAAATGCAATATGCCGAAGATATCATCGCCTATGATCATAATAGTATCGGCGTTAAACAACAAATTAGAGAAAATATAATACATATGATGTTTGATATGTCTCATTCGCAACAAATTGATTGGCAACGCGAGAAGCATTCTTTGCAAGGCGAACAGCTAATGGCGCAAAGCGCTGCTTGGATTGCAAGGGCTCAGTTGCTATTCTCTACCGGGAACGAGGAATGGGAACGGGTGAAGGTAGATGCCGATCAGCGACGCGCTCAATGGCGCGATGATTTCTCCGATCAATACATATCCGGAGCGTCTCGCTGGAAAGAGAGCTACGATAATCTGCTTGTCAGACGAGCAAATTGGCTTGTTACGGCTCAACAACGCGCCTTACAAGAGGAGTCTCATAATCTATTGGAAAATGTTGGTCTTGATGTGGCTCATTTGTCTATTCCCTTGTTGCCGCTTGTCTCCGATCCAGATAGAGCGCAAGTCGAGGAATTGATTGCTGAAACATTTGACGAAGAGAAGATGTTATCGCTGATGAGTCATGCGGAGCGACTGGCCAATACGGGCGCCGACCTGGCTTTGATAGACGACATGCCGCTAGAGCGCTCTCAAGTTGCAATTTCGGTGCTCCGCGGCGCTGATCAGTACACGGAGAGTGTAATTGAAGAAATAGCGGATCATACTGCCCGTATCGCGTCGTTGCAAATGGAACAATCGCTCGAGGAGAGACTTCAATTGATAAGCGAGCAAGTTGAGAAGAGCAACGACGATGTAGAAAATAGCATGAACGATATTTTGGATGGCGGTGGATATAGACGAAACGGGAGGAATTATCGCCGCGATATTCTTATCGATAAAACACTATTTAAGGGCAACGAGTTCGAAAATCAATTTATCGAAGGCTATAGGCGGTATATCCCTGTTACATTTGAAACTGTTAATTGGCCGTCAAACAGTAGCTATAGCAACTTAATCGCCGTCCGAAGAGACTTGATAGCTATAGGGCAGAAAATAGAACAATACTATAATTCGATATTTGCCGATAGAGACGGCCTATTGGCGATTCATATTGGCGAAGCTCCCGAAATGCGGCAAGAAAATCCAGAGGAAGTATCCGATCCCGGTTCAGGAGAATTAGGAAGAATATTGACTCTATTTTTTCGTAATCAAGCCAGAGAGGCGCGCGGATTTGTCGATTTGAAGACACTACCCTACGAACTTCCGTTATGGGATGATGATCTTAACAACGACGGGAAGAGCGACGGTCTTATCGCGGCGCCGTCAATACGTTCGCTCGGTTCTTTAGCTATATCCGTTCTATCATCCGCGGTAGGATTGCCTCCAGGAGTGGGGGGACTTATTAGTGAAGCGTTATTTGGCATTGCCGATATTGCCAATGGCAAGGACGCGGAAACAATTGCGTTTAATATTGGCAAAGGGATCGCATCTGCCCTTATTGGCCAAGGGATTGGCGAGGTTTTCTCGCATATTGATCTTAGCTCGTTGACAGGCTTGGGATTGGCAGTTGGTGAAGGAGCGATCGCCGGAATAGAAGGATTCGCGAATAATATCACTGGCGGTTTTGTTAATTCGTTCCAGTTTGATGAGGACGGCGCGTTGTATTTTGACGACGATATTTTTACCGATAAGATTATTGGGCAAGATGCATTAGCGTCATTGGCGGGAGGTGTTGGAGGGAATTTTGTCAAAGGAGCCCTAACAGGAGGAGAATTAGGATTTTCTCTTACCGATCGCAGAAGGCTCGATAATTTCACCAACTTTGCTGGTGGAACGATTGGCGCGGGCATTACCGGCGCTATCAGTGGCAAACTTCATCTTAATATATTGAATAGTAACGATATCGCCAATATTTTTGACGATACTATTGACGTCCCCGGGACCGGTCTGTTAGAGCTAACTATTGGCGGAGAAGAGGGCGCTCAATTGTCGTTTGGCAGCGGCGGGACGAATATAGGGGCGTCCAGGATTATTGATGCTATAGACGGCATTGAGGTGTGGAAAGATAATCTTGAAATTATCGACTTCAGCGCAAATAACGTAGACTTTCTGCCAGATTACCAAGGTGGCAAGGATGCCACAGCGGCTCTAAGAGTAAATTATTCTGCGGCGCGGCATGATCAGTCAATTGCCGAGCAATATCGGCGATTCTTAGATGGAAATGATCGATTAGTGGTGGGAAATGGATTGGGAGAGGCCGAGACCTCTATCCATGGTGATCAGCGAACTGTAAGGATATCATCGCTTGGAGATATCAATGATAAAAATGCCCGATTACATGCAGGTATAGTTCTAGCGCATGAAGCGCATCGCGATGGCATTGTCAAAAATCGAAAAGAACAACAGGTAGAAACACTATCGGCAGTGCTGGGACATACGCTGGTGGCGCAACAAGTTGCATTGAATTATGGTTCTGATAGTCTCAATGAATGGGTAAGGGACGAGGTCGAATTGCTCGAGGCCGCGCGAAGCGATGGGTCTCTATCGAGCTTTGTGGCGGCGGTATTAGGAGATTATGACTCTCGGGGAGATTATTGGCGTCTTACCGAAGATGGTAATCTTGAATGGGATGGAAAGTTAGATATAACAGACTGGAACGATAATATATTGGTGGAAGATACTACCGGTTCGTTTAGCCAGTCATTGATCAAGGCAATCGGCAGCGAAAGAGCGGCGGAAATATTAGGGATCGAGTTGGATGAACTTAGCCTGTACGACGAACAGACGCTGGTGGATGTTACCGGATATGGAAGGGCAATATGGGACTCGTTGATTCAAATGGGAGTAGATTTTGATACGTTATTCACGAGTGACCAGCGTCAAAAAATGGCGGGCGAGGCCATTATGAAGGATAGCGGGATGGTCTGGGATGGCAGTTGGAAAAATGGCGAAGGAGTGGCATTTTCTATGTCTGATCAAGATATAAAAGGTCAGATATATATTTCTGATACATTGGTGGGCGACGAGTATGAACGCTTCGCTGTAACATCTTCAATTTATCGTAATGAGGACAGCTATCTGGGGCGATATGGCGATCTGGATAATCAACGGCTTGATTTTCTTGTGGCCGAGAAAAGAGGCTTGGACGGAGGGCTTATCGAACGGCATGTTATGCAAAATCTCCAAACGGTAGACATATACGATCGCGTCGATAGCAACGGTGTGGATCGAAATCAAGAGGTTGAGAGCGATAAGTATGGAACTATACAGGGCAATACAATTGCCCCCGGAGAATTATGGATGAAAGTTGGCGCAGAATCTCAATATGTTGGCGGCGCGCTGGTAATAAATAACGCTCGCTTATTAAGCGGGGATTATATTGATGAATTTGGACGCAACGATCGAATAGGCGGCGGCAGATGGTTATTGCATGCCAATAGAACGGAGGATATGGTTGAAGATTATAACAATGCCGCTTCAGATGGATGTTTCATTCCTTCGACTATCGCGCAACTTGAATTCATGGATACATTAGAGCGATGGGGTCTTAAGTCCGGCTATAATATAAGAAGCGAGCTTAGGGAATTTTCCTTAAATTAACAAGGTTTTATAATGAGAATATGAGTTATATCAGTGTTCCATATGTTACCAATATCGGCCCCCCAATGTCGCGATCGATTGCTGTATTTGTTCCGCCGTATTGGATAAGGCGTGTTCATCACGCGCGGTTAGCCTAATCTGCGTATTCCAAGAACTAGATTGTGTTGCTGGATATGAACCGATGGCAACGACATGGTCGCTTTTTTGTATAGCATTCAGCGACTCAGCCAAATCTATTTCTGCTAAGTTTGTATGTATCAGTAAGCTAACGGGCGCCATTTTTTTTGGCAATATATCCAATAGCGCGTCGATTTTTGATTGCAGGGCGTGTGGCAAACCCGGCAAGATAAAGCAATTCGATACCTTGATAAGTGGGAATGTGTCTGGAAGAAATAATACCTCCGCGCCCTTTGGCAATATTCCCATTCGTGTCACCGCGCTATGGGAGGCAGGAAGATGATTGTTATATAAAAATGTCAGCATCTCCTGGTGTTTTACCATTGGGAGATGCAGCCCTCGCGCCACGCCCTCGAACGTAACGTCGTCGTGTGTAGGGCCAACTCCGCCAGAGGTAAAGAGATATTCCCATTTGCCGCTCATACCTTCGCAGGCCTCTTCAATAGCCTCCACATTGTCGCCCACTATTCGTATTTCACCGGCCAAATAACCAATAGAGCGTAAACCATCTATCATATAGGCCGCATTAATTTCGGGCACCGCGCGCGATAGAATCTCGTCGCCAATTATGAGAATGCCGATTTGCGATGAGTTCATTGTTTTATTGGGCGATTATCGTTGTTTTCATCAAGTATTTTTTGTTGCTGGATATTGATACGACCTATATTGTTAGCAAAAATAGCCTGCATTTGGGCATCAAAAAATCGATGCGCGCTATAATTGGCAACCGCCCGAAATCCTCGCCGAAGTTTGTGAGGAGAGCCAATTCCACCGTCGAAGCTTGCCATCTGGCGTTCAATCGCCCATTCGATAGGTCCGTAGTAACAAATATTAAAATGCAACATAGGAATCGGTCTTTGGGCGCCCCAGTAGCGACCAAAGAGATTTTGGCCTTTATGGAATAATAATGAGAGGGCAATTGGCGTTTTGGATCCGTTCTTTTCTAAAGCGCCGCAGAAAAGGATGCGGTGACGGAATTTTTCGCGTAACCCCATAAAAAAATCTGGGGTAAGATACCGTGCCGCCCAACCGCCGAATTGATCGTTCGTATTGTTATAATAACGGATCATAAGATCAAACCAATTTACGGGAACATCCTCAGCATGTTTTACTATAATATCGATATCGCAATCTTTCATGGCCTGTCGCTCGCGACGTATGTTGCGTCGTTGATTTTTATTGAAGCGATTTTGATAATCGTCAAATGAGCGATACTGTTCATTATACCAGATAAAATTTTCATGTTTCCATAAATGATACCCATAGGGCTTAAATACAGATTTCCAAGCAGTATCGATATAGTTAAGGTTGCAACTTTTAATTCCCAAGTGAGAAGCGAGCACTTGAATAGCCGAAAGAATAATATGTGTTATCTTTTCTCTATCTCCCTCTTCCGCGAGTAAAAAACGATACCCTGAAACTGGTGTGAAGGGGACCATTCCAACAATTTTCGGGTAGTAAGCAATTCCCAACTGATGCGCCAATTCCGCCCAGCCGAAGTCAAATACAAATTCACCTATGCTGTGTTGACGTATATATAGCGGAGCGGCTCCTACTAAACGTCCGTTTGCCCGCACGCAGATATGAGCCGGTTGCCATGCCGTTTGCGCGCAGACGCTTTTCGAAGCTTCTAACAGATAAAGCCATTCCCATTCCAAAAAAGGATTATTGACGGCACTCGCCAATCTATTCCATTCTATAGACGGGATGTCCATAATAGTTGGATAGAATTCGACCGTATTACTATTTGTCATAGTGTTTTTTCAGTTCTTTCGCTAAGAACTAGAAACACTCGCCGCGCGCGAATGGAGAGCGCAGGCCATCAGCGTTTTGATGAATCGCATTTTTCACCGTCATATCGAGCGCGAGTTATGGGAATCCTTCTTCCATCGCCGAACGCCCGACGAGATACTTTTAATATAGGGGGTGCTTGACGGCGCTTAAATTCGGCAGTTTGAGTCATATTTAATATAGATTTTACTAGTTGCCTATCGATTCCGGTGTCTGCTATATAGTCTACCGATCTATTCTCTAAAAGATGGAGAGCGAGAATCTTATCGAGTATATGGTATGGCGGGAGACTATCCGCATCTTTTTGATCGAAGCGCAATTCGGCGGATGGGTGTTTGTCGATAATGGACGGCGGGATACATATTTGCTCTCGATTAAAATGCCGCGCCAATCGATAGACTTCTGTTTTGAATAGATCGCCTATGACGCTTAAAGAGCCACACAGATCTCCATAGAGAGTAGAATAACCTACGGCAAGTTCAGATTTATTTCCGGTATTGAGCAACAATTGATTATATCGATTAGAATAGGCCATGAGTATTAGCCCCCGTAAACGGGCCTGTATATTTTCAGCGGTGAGGTTGGATTGCGACGCGGTATTTTCCATTTGTTCATTAGATAAATCAAATAGCGGAGCGAGTTCTTCCTCGACTACGACGCGCAGTCGTTCGATTGACACGACAATCGCTCGAATGCCAAGCCGCTTAGCTAGATCGCGAGCGTCAGTGACGCTATCAATCGACGAATAGCAAGAAGGCATGATAAGCGCGCAAACATTCTCCGCGCCCAGCGCTCGGGACGCAATGACCGCCACAATGGCCGAATCAATTCCTCCGGAAAGCCCCAATATAACCTGTCGAAATCCATTTTTGCGAATATAATCGGCTATGCCCAAAGTCAGCGCGGATTCGATATCTTCATAATCCTCAGCAAGTAGTCGTCGGTTAATAGGCTCAAGCGCGCGCTCGATAGCAACATATTTTTTATTTTTTCCTATTATATCTTCCGCTTCAATTATAAGTAATTGTTGCTTAAAAGCTTCCCCTTGTTCAATTAGTTGTCCATAACGATCAAATATCATCGAACGACCGTCGAAAATCAGGCTGTCGTTTGCGCCGATAGCATTGATATAAATAACTGCCACGCCGTTCTTTTCGCTGATTCGTTTAAGGAGGTGTCTACGGATAGTTGGCTTGTGATCTTCGTATGGAGAGGCTGAAGGTATGAGAATAATGTCAGCCATTTGATGTAATAAAAGCTCTATTGGATTGACGCTGTAATCTATTGCGCCGGGGATATCGGGTTCGATACGGCGATTCCAAATATCTTCGCAGATAGCGATGCCGAATCGAATGTCCTGATATGTAAAAATAGTATGGCTCGTCGAGGGATCAAAATAACGTTTTTCATCAAATACGTCGTAGGTAGGGAGGAGAGTCTTTGCCTGGTAATGAAGCAATGTTCCATTGAGATAGACGCTTATCGCATTATGCAGATGCCGGTTGGAATGTTGTGGAGTATTACTCGCGACATGTCCAATAGCTACCGCAATATCGTCGGGCATGCTTTTTTGCAAGGCGGAAAGCGTTTGTTGTTCTTTAAGAATAAATGCTTCGTCATTAAGAAGGTCCTGAGGGGGATATCCCGATATAGCAAGTTCGGGGAATACGACAAGCGATGCCTCGTCGGTTCTCGCTTGATCAATGAAATGCAGGATATTTTCGAGGTTGCGCTCAAAGTCGGCTATCATTGAGTTTATCTGCGCGATAGCAATTTTCATTCTTTATTGTTCTCTAGCTGCTTCTTGTAATTTCTTGGATATTTAACGGGCGCTAATAATAGTTTATAACCCTTTTTATATACCGATTGAATCACGGGGATAAATTTACTTTTTACGCATACTCGCTTAAATAATTTACGAATTCGCGAAATATATACATCGACGGCTCTTGAATCTGCTGGCTCGATGCCCCAAATTTCTTGATATATCGCATCGCGCGATACAACAGATCCGTAGTTTCGGGCAATGATAGAAAGTAGACGATACTCGGCTGTAGATATACGGTAAGAACACGTGGAAGAATAGATATGATTGGGGCTTATTCCAATACGAGCGCTGGTCAAAAATAACGTCTCCCAATCAAGCGCTCTCTTCAATCTCGCTACCAGCTCAGGTATTTTTAATGGGGCGCAAATGTAGTCTCTGCATCCCGCGGCCAAGCAACTCGGTAAAAAAACCTCTTTTCCGTATGCTATTATAGAGATAGGAGGCAATGGCTCATCTTCAAAGTAGTCGAAAAATGTCATCGCTGGCAACACTAATAATCCGGTAAAGCGAGGCAACGCTACCGAAGAGTCTTGTCTAACGATTATATTGTTTGATCGAGTAACATTTCTTCCCAACTGAGACAAAATAGAGCTATATGCCGAAAAATACAACATATCATCTTCGGTAATAAGGTGGATAGATGAATAACGATAACGACGACCGCTATAAAATGCCATACACTCCTTTGATCGAAGTCAGTAACGAGCGATATTCACCATGAAAATGACTAGTCCAGCATAGAGCATTGTCGATCGGTAGAATTATCCTAGCAATACTTGGCCGGAGTTGTCGACAAGCAAAATCGTTTTACACTGTGAACACCGGAAACGTCCCGCTTTGACAGCTTTTAGCTTAGAGGAGCAAATAGGGCATCCGAATATTTTAGGAAATATGTGAGACTGAATCTTATTTTTGCCACTTTTAAAGAAATTGAGCGCGTCTTCAAGATTGTGTTTAAGATTGAAGAATTGCGAAAACCCAAGTATCTGAAAGACTTCGGATATTTTTGGTTGCACATTTAGCATGATGATGTCACCTCCCCTTGGAGTGACCATTTTAAGAAATGTGGTAAAAGATCCTATTCCTGTGCTGGATACATAGTTGAGACTGTTACAATCAAATATGATACGTAAAAAACCGCTCGATATAGCCTTTAATATTCGTTTCTGAAACGAAGCGGAATTATAGGTATCAATATATCCGTTAAGTGATATAGTTAGACAACTACTAATATCAGGACATCGCGCGAGACGAATGGATAAGTTTTCATCAGATTCATCATCAAAGCCAGGAACGATATCATTATTTTCCATACTGAGGAGTATAATAAGCAAGGCAAATCCATTTGTCAATATTACGTTTTCTAGAATTGATTTTAATCAAATCGATAGCGCCGCCTTTCATTATTGGCCAGTTTTTCTATGGGGTTTTATGCCAATTACCGCCCAGACCCGGTGGGGTATGAGCAAGTTTTCGGAAGGAAAATTTCGTTTTAGAAGAAGTGAAAGATCCTGATCGAATCGCCCCACGAGCTCTTCGGAGAGCGACGCCCTAATACCGGAACTTGCTCGCATCCGACCTCGCCATCCATCATGTGTATAGGGCACGGTATGATCAAAAGAAAAAGTTTCAATGTCGATAAAGCCGCTCATAGCAAGATCAGCAAGCCATTCTGGATAGATTCCTGTTCGTCCCCCAAGCGTCCACATGGGATTATAGCGCTTAATCAACTCTTCGGTATGGGCAACGACCGTCCCGCGATAGGGTAGCCAGTCAAAATGGGCGATAACGATATGCCCGCGGCATTTAAGAACTCTCAAAACTTCTTGCGCTACCACCGGGCGATTAAACCAGTGCCAACATTGTCCCGCGGTGACCACATCGAAGGTCTCTGGCTCAAATTGAAGAGAGGTGGCATCGCCGGCAATAAAATTAATTTCCAATTCTTTTTCCGCCGCGGCATTGCGAGCTTCGTTCAATAGTTTTTCAGATGTATCGAGTCCGATAACATTTGCTCCCGCACGAGCCAACCCCAATGCGATAGTGCCAGTGCCGGTTCCTAAATCCAAAATGCGTTGATTCTTTATACCGATGCCGAGCCGCGACAGTGTTTCAAAGAAGCGCTCCGGAAATCCAATTCGGTGACGAATATAATCTTGGGCTGCTCGACCAAAGTCAATTTGTTTGCCAAAGTCCCGTACTTTTTCAATATCCACTAGTTCTCCTCCGTAGTTTTATACTCAATAGTACCAATCTATTTTTTATTGCGACGCGATTTTGCGAATAGGAGCCGCGCTCCATTAAGAGACACCAGCACCGTGCTTCCCTCATGCCCTATTACCGCTAGCGGCAAGGCGATTCCAACACTCATCAACGCTAGCGCCATTGTCACAATAACGCCTGTCGCGAAAATAAGATTAAACAACAGTGTGCGACGGACGCGTTTTCCCATTCCAAAGACGAACGGGAGCGCGTTAAGGTCATCGGATATCAGCACCACATCGGCTGTTTCGCGAGCCACATCGGTGCCGATCGCTCCCATCGCGATGCCGACTGTCGATCTGGCCAAAGCGGGCGCGTCATTCACCCCGTCGCCAATCATAGCGATTCCGCCCCTCTGTTTTTCTAACCGCTCTATTATTTCTAATTTATCCTTCGGGAGCATATTGGCGTAAAATTCATCTATATGAAGTAGCGACGCAATCTCTTGAACGCTATCTTTGTTATCTCCGCTTATCAATACTAATCGATATCTCCCAATTGTATGAAGCGCATCGGCAACTCGCCGGGCTTCGGGACGTATTTTTGCGCTATACGCGACTACTCCCAGAAGAACCGTCTTTCCTGTCGGCAATGTTTCGCCCAGCATCACGACGGTTTTGTTTTCATTTTGCAGTCGACGCGCGATAGGAATAACCCTATTATACGCGGGAGTCGTATCGGCTGAAAAAAGGTCGATGTTTCCATAACGAAACGATCGTCGACCGACTGTCGCAATAATTCCGCTTCCCGCGATCGATTCGAAGAGAACAAGTTCGCCCAGCGCGAGCTCTTTTTTTCGAGCTTCTTCCAAAGCGGCTCGGGCTAACAAATGTTCGCTATGCTGTTCTGCCGATGCGATCAGCGTCAATATTTCATCTTTAGAAGGCGTTGTCGCATCATCCAAATTATTCCATGAAGCGGGAACAGGTTCGATATCCGATATTTGAAAGCTATTCTCGGTTACTGTGCCGGTCTTATCAAATGCGATAGTTTTTATCGAAGCAAGTTGTTCCAGGACGCGGCCGCTTTTGAAGATCACTCCCTGTTTAGCTCCTGCGTTAATCGCGGCCCATGCGGTAATAGGGGTGCTTATGATAAGCGCGCAGGGAGAGGTCGCAACCAACAGGGTCATTGCCCGATAAATGGAGTCGCTAAACGAATAGTCCAATAGAATCATTATTATAGCGAGCAGAGCGGTGGCAACGATAACAAGCGAGGCGTAGAGCTGTTCGTATTTATCGAGAAATACTTGAGTATGCGTTTTTTTCTTTCGCGCCTGTTCCACCAAGCGAGTGGTTTCGGCTAATGTCGCATTTTCGCTCGTGCTTATCGTTTTCGCCATTAGACTCCCGCTGCCGTTAATTGTTCCGGCAAAAAGCATATCGCCTTTCCGCTTTTTTTTCGGTATCGATTCTCCGGTAATAATGCTCTGATCCACCGAGCTACTTCCCGAGATCACAACGCAGTCGAGGGCTATCCTCGTCCCCGGACGAATCATTATTACTGAATCGAGCGCAATATCGTCTACGTTCATTTTGGTAGGAGAGTTGTCGATCATAACTTCCGCGGTAGCCGGAGCCAGATCCATAATTTTTTGCATTGCCAGGTTTGTCTTTTCCAGCACCATATCTTGCAGGAGGTTGGAGAGAGAAAAGAGAAATAACAGCAACGACCCTTCAAAGTATTCGCCCACAATTGCCGCTCCAATAGCGGCAAGAACCATAAGGAGGTCGATGTCGATTTTTCTTTGTCGCAACGAATCGAATCCGGCCCTCAGTCCCAACACGCTCCCGGAACAATAGGCTAAAATATAGGATAGATTCAGCGCAGGTATGCTGAATATCTCTCCCAATAGCCCAAGCAGAGTAAACGTAAATGTCGCAATGGTAGATATAAGGCGCCATTTTGTAAGCGAACGTTCCATTATCGAGCTATTTCCTATTCTACCGCTGTTAGGTGTAGATCGCACACATTGGTTAATGTTGGGCCCGTTTTATAGAGCCCGCCGCATAGTTCAAAAAAGATGTACGCGTTGTTATCGTTGAGATAGTGGTCGATGGATAACCGACGTTGATGGGCCTGTTCGAGCGTAATGGCATCGGCAAATGCCCCCGCCGCGTCTGTAGGACCGTCGTTCCCGTCGGTAGCGGCCGATAAAAAAACGGCGCCGATCCGTTTTTGCTCTAGGCGGCGAAGGAATGCGAGCGACATTTGTTGGTTGCGGCCGCCCTTCCCCGAGCCTCGTATTTTTAGCGTCGTCTCTCCTCCTGTTAAGACAAGCGCCGGAGTGCCGATTGGTTGTCCATATTCGGCGATATTGGCCGCAATACTATGGAGAAATAGCGCGGCATTTTCCGTATCTCCCTGCAGTGTCGATGAGAGAGGAAGCGTATGATATCCTAATCGACGCGCCTTTTCATTCGCCGCCTGCAATGCCAAACGATTACTGCCTATAATTATAGAACGGGAGCGAGAAAATGCCGGGGCATGTGACTTGATAGTTTCGGGAAGCGCGCCATCCGCGCCCTTTTGTAGCAAGGCGATGACAGCGCGAGGCGTTTTATTCGCAATATTATGACGATCGAGCGAATTGAGGGCATCGCGATAGGTAGTTGGATCGGGGGCGGTCAACCCCGAACCGATAGCGCTAATATTGTCTCCGGCTACGTCAGAAAGTATTAGATTTAGCGAGGTCGCGGGATACGATCGCTCGATATATCGCCCGCCTTTAAGCGCTGATAGATGTTTGCGAACGGTATTGATCTCTTCGATATTCATATCTTGATAAATCATTAGGCGATTCATTGTAATAATATCTTCGAGAGCAACCGAGCTTGGTCTATAGGGAGCGCAACAGAGCGCGGAGGCTCCGCCGGAGATGAGATTGACAATAAGCGTATGCTCATCCGCGTTATCCGCCATTGTTATTATCGCTTTGCCAAGATCGACGCTGCCGCGATCGGGAAGAGGGTGGCCAGCTTCGATGATCGGCGTATTTGATGGCAATATAGGTCTATGCGAAGAATTAGGATCAATTAAAGAAGACGCGCGCATTTCATTCTTCCACCCATGTTTGACTCCTACAATTATCGTATCGATGCGATCGCGAAGCAATTCGATAACAGGAGCGGCCATGGGAGTGGAGGCCTTTCCGACAGCGACGAGCGCAATCTTGCGAAATGAGTTAAGATCGTATGTAGCCGATTCTCTTTCAGTCTCTACCGCCAATATGTTGTCGCGCAATGAAATGGATCGCCGTAGCAATTGATATGGATCGACGCTACGACATGCGGCCTCGAAGATTTTGCGTAGTTTCTGTCGAGTCGCATCGACATCATGTCTGCCGCGCAAGCTATTTTCCGGCTCCTTGGTAGTTAAAACCAACAAGGGCATCTTTTTTTGATGCAAATATATTACGAGGGTCGACAAGAAGATTTCCTCTCATCGCGGCGCGCATCTCATTGAGATCAAGTTGCCGATATCCAGGCCAGTCGCAGAGAATAACGGTCGCGTCGGCGTCCTGAAAAGCATCGCGCGGAGTATCGCTATAGATGATATTGGAGCCCCATGGAAGTCGCGAGCGCATAGTCGCTTGAAAATTCGATTGTCCTCGATAGCCATGGACAGCTACGTTGCCGCCTTCAAGCAACAGACGTTCCACAATATGGATAGCCGAAGATTCGCGAGTATCATCGGTATTTTCTTTGAATTCTATACCCAGTACCGCGATTTTTTTGTTTTGCAACGAACCTAGTGTCATAGCGATATTCCTCGCCACTCGCTCTTTTTGCTGAAGGTTGGCATGCGAAACGGCGCGCAGTAGACCTAAATCGACGCCATGCCGATCCGCGGAATTGATCAGCGCGCGCATATCTTTGGGAAGGCAACTTCCGCCATATCCCGGACCAGGACGCATTGTCCTATCTCTATACAATAGGCGCAACGCGTCCGAAATAGCCGATATATCCGCGCCTGTCTTTTCAGATAAATTGGCGATTTGATTGATCAGGGTAATCGAGGTGGCCAATGATACATTGCACGAATATTTTATAAGCTCCGCCGTTGGCAGGTTGCTCCAGAGCAACGAAATGCCCTCTTCTTCAAAAGGTCGGTATATATCTCTAAGCACAGCGCGCGCGCGCTCCGCCTTATCCATAGATCCAATGACGATCATATTGGGGTGAAAAAAATCGTATATGGCATTGCCCTCCCGAAGAAATTCAGGGTTGGCTATCACATCGATCATGTCCGAAGATATGCCATGGCGTTCATTGATGTAGCTTTCAACCCAAAGGCTGGTGCCAACAGGAACCGTCGATTTTATTATTATCGCGGTGTACTTTTTAATCCTTGATACGATCGAATCTATAGCCGCGACAAGAGCTGTTTTATCGGGCGCTCCGTTTGGCAGAGATGGCGTTCCGACGGCAAAAAATACCGCGTCGGCGTCGCGCATGGCAACCTCCGCGTCGGTGGTAAATGACAAGCGTTTAGAATTGATGCCGTCTTGCAAATAGCGCTCCAGATTGGGCTCGTAAATGGGCGATCGACCGTTGTTAAGCGATTCGACGGTAATTGGATCGATATCCAATCCCGAGACGCGGTGACCCAAATGCGCGAATCCCGCGGCGCTAATCTGTCCCACATATCCGGAGCCAACAATGACAATACGATAGAGCATCTACACTATGCTATTGTTCACGGCGTTTACAGTCAAGCAAATGTTGAGTTTGATGATGAATATTGACAGTCATTTCCCGATCGAATAATAAATCTTGCTATTACAAGAATATTATAGTATATTAATATAATATTTTTAATAAAGAGGAGTTGTGAAATGGAAATAGTTCTTAATTCGGATAATTTCACTTCAGAGGTCGAACAATCGTCTGTTCCTATATTGGTTGACTTCTGGGCGTCTTGGTGCGGGCCATGCAAATTGATGGATCCTGTGCTCAAGGAAGTCGCCCATCATTTTGACGGACAATTGAAAGTAGGCAAGGTTAATGTGGACGATCAGGCCGAACTGGCGCAACGTTTTAGTATCGTTAGCATTCCGACGCTTATTCTATTCAAAGGCGGAGAAAAAAAAGATCAATTGGTGGGCGCGGTTTCTCGCCAGAAGATTGATGCATTCCTCGAAAGTTATATTGATTGATTGCGCGCGATAACCACGCGGTATTATAGATACCAGATACCGCTCGCGCATCTTTTCCTATAAGGATTTTCGGCGGTGTTATTTTGGCATATAGACACTGTTTTCATTGGGCGCTCCAAATGACGATCCAGACGTGGGCGTTGTGTGCCAATCTTCTCGGCTATCGCTGTCGTATGAGTCGCTTGATCTTGAGATAGAGCGAGTGCTTGTGGTCCAATTTGATGGAATAGCGTCCTCGGGCGCTATCTGCGATGCGTCGGTTTTCCATGCCGAATTCGCGACCGCCTGCTCAGCTCGTTCAAGCATTTTTTTGTTGCCAAATCCTCGATACCGATCATCCGATTCAGATGACCGGTTGCTATAGATCGCCGCGTCCAACCAGTCGCCCTCTGGGCGCGCGGTTAAAACGATCACTCCGTTATTTCCCGATAGCCCTTTTCCTTCGGGTATTATAAGGTCTAGCGTTTCCTCAACCGCTCCGG
The DNA here is from genome assembly GCA_965220165.1 of Spirochaetia bacterium. GTDB lineage: Bacteria > Spirochaetota > Spirochaetia > CBDCPJ01. The sequence continues at coordinate 529,687 of CBDCPJ010000054.1, read as the reverse complement.
CGATGGTTAGTTCGTTTTTATTGTCTAATTCGCTTTTCGCGCCTTCTGGCGCCTTGGCATGCGCAACAATATATTCCCCCGCCTCTACCGAAATGCTGGGCATAATAAGCCGAGCTTCCCATGTTTCGGGTGTTCCTACATAGAGCGAGACTCCCGCGAGATTTCCGCCAAGACGCGCGAAAAGTTCGATACGATCGGGACGAGTTTTGGATCCTTGCGTTGTGAATTCATTAATAATGAGGTCGGGAATATTGGTATTCACACCATAGAGATCGACCAAAAAATCTATCGAATTGCCGTAAGTATCCTCGGCCACGGCATGCATCTGATAGTATTCTCCGGCGATAATCGACTCCTCTAACTGTACCTCGATATTCGGTTGTCTATCGATCATCGACGCGATAACGACATCTGGCGAAATCGCTATTTCAATTATGGTTGCCGATTCGTCAAACGCTATCGCGATGGTATTTTCGTCTGTCATCTTTGCGTCAAGCAAAACGGGCGGAGTAATATCTTGTTCATGGAAAGATATTCTTTGCAGAGGAACGCAGGCAAGCTGTGAAAATAGCATTGCGAAATATACGGCGATAGAGACTATTGTTTTCATAATATACCGTAACCGTCAAATTACAAAATCGCCGTAAAAATAGTAGAATGTTATCATCATAAGCTATTTTTATTGATTGTCTACGAAAAATAGTATACACTATTCTCTATGGCTACAAATTTGTTTGATAAAGTGTGGGATTTACATAAAGTATGCGCGTTGGAGAGTGGTCAAGATCAGCTTTTTATTGGTCTTCATCTATTGCATGAGGTAACTTCGCCCCAAGCTTTTCAAATGCTAGAGGAGCGGGGTCTATCCATGCTCTATCCAAATCGATCGTTTGCCACGGTTGATCATATCGTTCCCACGGCCGACCAACACCGTCCATTTGACGATCCGTTGGCGGAGACAATGATGAAAACGCTGGAACGCAATACCAAACGACATGGCATTCAATTTTTCGATTTTTCGTCTAAAAGACAGGGAATTGTGCATATTATCGGCCCCGAATTGGGACTTACGCAACCTGGAATGACCGTAGCGTGCGGCGATTCGCACACATCGACCCACGGCGCGCTCGGCGCGATAGGCTTTGGAATTGGGACATCTCAAATTCGCGATGTGCTGGCGACTCAATGTATGGCAATTAGCCGACCAAAAACGCGCAGGATATTGGTATCGGGGAAATTGAAAAAAGGCGTCTACGCAAAGGATATCATACTTCGCATTATCGCCGATTTAGGCGTAAATGGAGGCATCGGATATGCCTATGAATATGCCGGCGAAGCGATCGAAGCGCTTTCTATGGACGGGCGGATGACTATATGCAATATGAGCATCGAAGGGGGCGCTCGTGTTGGCTACATCAATCCTGACGAGACCACATTCGAATATATAAAAGGGCGTCAGTTTGCGCCAAAGGGAGTGGCGTTCGATCAGGCTCTCGAGTATTGGAAAAGCATCGCCAGCGATTCGGAAGCCGAATATGACGACCAGTTTCTATTAGATGGCGACACCCTTGAACCGATGGTCACTTGGGGAATCAATCCCGGCCAGGCTATTGGTGTCTCTCAAGCGATTCCGCAACTCTCCGAGCTTCAGCCCGAGCGTCGGGAAGTGGCTCAGGCGGCCTATCGGCACATGGATTTCGAACCGGGAAGGCCGATCGCCGGCACGCATATAGATGTCGCTTTCATAGGCTCCTGCACCAATTCGCGTATCAGCGATCTTCGCGAGGCGGCTCGCGTTGTCAAAGGCAAACATGTCAATTCGCGAGTGCGCGCGTTTGTTGTGCCCGGGTCGCAACAAGTGGCTAAGCAGTGTGTCGACGAGGGGCTTCCTCAAATTTTCAGCGACGCCGGATTTCAGTGGCGCGGAGCGGGTTGCTCTATGTGCCTCGCGATGAATCCCGATAAATTAAACGGCCGCGAGATATGCGCCAGTTCGTCGAATCGAAATTTTATCGGCCGGCAGGGCTCTAAAACAGGACGAACCATCCTTATGAGCCCCGCGATGGTGGCGGCGGCGGCAGTGAACGGCGAAATAACAGATATTAGGGAGTTTGTATGAACGGTCAGTTTAAATCAATCAAATTAGTGACGGGCAGAGGAGTCCCGTTGCCGGGCGATGACATTGATACCGATAGAGTCATCCCGGCGCGATATCTCCGCGAGGTCACATTCGAGCATATGGGGGAGTATCTTTTCTACGACGAGCGTTTTGATAACGACGGCGCTCCAGATCAGGCGCACCCTCTGAACGATAAACGCTATAAGGGCGCCAATATTCTCATCGTCGGGCGTAATTTTGGGTGCGGATCATCCCGCGAACATGCGCCGCAATCGATTATGAGATATGGCATCGACGCAATTATCGGCGAATCGTTCGCCGAAATTTTCGCCGGAAACTGCGCCGCGATGGGCTTGCCGGCGGTAGTGCTGTCAAAGCAAGACATCGCGAAAATAATGGACTGGGCATCCAACAATCCGCAGGAGCAAATATCCATAAACCTAGTCGATAACACTATAAAGACCAGCGGCGGCGACTATGGCTTTTCCATGCCTGCGTCCTATCGAAACTCGTTGATTGCCGGAACATGGGATTCCACCTTTTCGCTGTTGGAAAATCTCGACAAAATACGAGATACCGCAAATAAATTACCCTATATAGACAACTTCACTCGCCAAAGGTTGCGATAGTATGAGCGACACTCGCGCCAATCGACACAGTTTTATTATGACCGCCGGCGTGGAGAGAACTCCAAATCGAGCCATGTTGCGAGCGGTGGGATTCAAAGACGAAGACTTCGAAAAGGCTATCATCGGCGTTGTAAGCGCGGATAGCGACATAACTCCCTGCAACGCGCATCTCGGAGAGCTTGCCGCTCAGGCCAAAAAACGGTTGCAAGAGCTGGGAACGAAACCGGTCTCGTTCCACTCATTTGTGGTATCAGATGGCGAGGCGATGGGACATGAAGGGATGAAATGCTCTCTAATAAGCCGAGATACGATTGCCGATGTAATCGAACTTTCGGCGCGAGGGCATCAGATGGACGCGTTGATAGGAATAGGCGGCTGCGACAAAACGATTCCCGGAACGGTCATGGGACTCTCGCTGGCGGATGTTCCAAGCGTCTTTGTCTATGGAGGCACAATAAAACCCGGAAGACATAATGGCAAACCGGTGGACATCGTATCGGCGTTCGAAGCCGTCGGCGCGTATGGCTCCGGCGCGATAGACGAGAATGAACGATATGCCATCGAATGCTCAGCCTGCCCCGGATACGGCGCCTGCGGAGGCATGTATACCGCCAACACGATGGCCGCGGCGGTTGAAGCGCTGGGCATGTCGATTCCCGGGAGCTCGTCTACGCCCGCCGTCTCCACAGAGAGGGCAGAGGTAATGCGCGCGAGCGCCGACGCCCTTGCGGCGCTGGCGAAACGCAATATATGCCCGCGCGACATTATGACGCGAAAAGCATTCGAAAATGCGATACGGGTGGTCATGGCCGTCGGAGGATCTACCAACGCGGTGTTACATCTTTTGGCGATGGCGCGTTGCGTTGACGTGCCGCTTGTCATCGACGATTTTAACCATTTTTCAGAGACCACTCCTATTATATGCGATATGAAACCGGCAGGACGATATGTTATGGAAGATCTCTACAAGGTCGGCGGCATTCAATTGGTGATGAAATTGCTATTAAACGAAGGGCTTCTTCATGGCGATTGCCTGACCGTAACGGGGAAAAGCCTCGCGGAGAATCTCGCTTCAGTCGACGCAACGCTCGAAGGGCAAGATGTGGCGCATCCCATACAATCGCCGGTAAAACCCGACGGCCCGATTGTAATTCTTCGCGGCAATTTTGCTCCAGACGGAGCCGTTCTCAAAACCTGCGGACTGAGTTCGGTTGACCATCGCGGCCCGGCAAAAGTCTACGAAAACGAAGAAGCGGCATTGCGCGCCATTCTCAACGGCAAAATTGTCAAAGGCGACGTGGTGGTGATCCGCTACGAAGGGCCGCGAGGAGGCCCCGGCATGCGCGAAATGCTCGCTCCTACAGCGGCGATCGCCGGAGCCGGCCTGCAACGCGATGTCGCCCTTGTAACGGACGGCCGCTTTTCCGGAGGGAGCCACGGAATCGTGGTGGGGCACATCTCTCCCGAAGCCCAAGACGGCGGCGCGATCGCGATGGTCCAAAACGGCGACATCATCTCTATCGACAGCCGAAGGCGAAAAATAGAGATCGAAATCGCCGAAGATGAACTGATCTCTCGCCGATCGATGTGGAAGCCTCCTGCCCCGCGTTATCTGCGCGGCGCGCTGGCAAAGTACGCAAAAACGGTCTCCTCGGCAAGCCTCGGCGCAATCACCAGTTAACGCCGCAGGCCGGCGATAGAGCGGCAAGATATCGGCGGGCGTCTTGTTAGGCATCGACCGACAGCGAAAATCTCCCAAATAGATATATTTTTACATATCCAAGCGGTTAGGCAAGTATAAACGATATATGGTTACCAATGTCGAATCCAACGATCCCATAATGGAGATGGCGCGCCGCCATTTCGGCGTAGAATATCTATTTCCCTACCAAAGACTGGTAATAGGAAACATATTTGAGGCGGCGACACAAAACGGCGACGACCTCTACCACCATCAAATCGTTATTTTGCCGACGGGAGCCGGCAAAAGCCTGTGCTTCCAACTTCCCGCGTTCGAATTGCCGGGACTTACCGTCGTATTATTCCCGCTGCTGGCGCTTATCTCCGATCAACATCGAAGAATGCAAAGCAGCGGAATCGAAATCGCGACGCTTACAGGCTCAACCCCAAAAGAGGAGAGAAAAAAGATATTCCAAAAAGCGCGACAAGGAACAATAAAAGTCATACTCTCCAATCCCGAAACAATTACCGCCGAATCTATGCTGCGCGACCTCTCGTCGGTCTCATGCGCGCATCTCGTTATCGACGAGGCGCACTGTATCTCCGAATGGGGCGAGACATTTCGCCCAGCCTACCTCAACATTGGCAAATTGATCGATTCATGCGAATTCGGCGCGATTACCGCATTTACCGCCACCGCATCTCCCCAAGTGCTACAAAAAATACAGAAATACCTCTTCGGCGACCACCCCGCGCATCTTATTATGGGCAACCCCGATAGGGAAAATATCCATTACCACATCGAACCCACAATCTGCAAAATACAGAGTATTGTCCATCTTTTGGCAGGCAATAGAGACTCCTCTCAAGCATCTCTCGCGCGATATGGCAGGCCGGCGATCATATTCTGCGGCGGAAGAGCCAGAGCCGAGAACATCGCCCGAACGCTCCGCATGCGGCTGAGCGACGATCGAATTCATTTCTACCACGCGGGAATGGAACGAGAGGAGAAGCAGAGGATCGAAGAATGGTTTTTCACATCCAACGACGGCATCCTCTGCTCCACCTGCGCCTATGGCATGGGCGTCGACAAGCAAAATATTCGCGCCGTCATTCACTACGACCTCCCCGCCTCCGTAGAAAGCTATCTTCAAGAGGCGGGACGCGGCGGTCGAGATCGCTCCGTCGCCGACGCAATTTTGCTGGTCGACGGACAAGAAGGCAGCGAATCGCGCGAATGGAAAGACGCAACGGCAAAAGAGCGATACCTCAATATGGTCGCCTATACCACACATCGCGGATGCCTTCGCAAATATCTCCTCTCGCTTCTCGGCGTCGAAAGCGAAGGATGCTCGGGATGCGATTGGTGCGACGGCGCCCTCCCAGAGGCGATGCGCGAAGAGACGGCCATCCTCCAATGGCTGGCAAAATCGCCCCGTCGATACGAAAAATCGCTTGCCGTCCAGATGCTTAACGGCTCCCGCTCTCAATTGTCCAGGCATCTTGTATTGCATCGAAAGCGCGGGTGGGGGATTCTGCGACATTGGGAAGTAGAGGACATAACAACGGCGCTGGATAACCTTCTGGCCCGCCGCCGCATCGCCGCTCCCCTGCTATGGTCGCGCCGCTTAACCATAGCAAAAAGCGGCAAGCGCGCCTCCCAATCGTCTCCCCGCGCGCCAACGGCTCATAAAAAATAGAAACATTTTTTGATACTATGATACAATAGAAAAGCGGCGCATTGTAAGAAACCCTATTATTTTGGAGGAGACAGTCTGGTGATAGACACATGCAGGCAAACATAGAGGCAAAAAAAATACTTACATCCATATTTGGATATGACACCTTCAGAGAAAATCAAGAAAATGTGATAGCCTCCATCATCTCTGGAAAAGATGTATTTACCGCCATGCCGACAGGCGGAGGCAAAAGCCTCTGTTACCAAATCCCCGGATTGATGTTCGACGGCCTAACCGTTGTCATTAGCCCCCTGATCGCCCTTATGAAAGATCAGGTGGACGAAGCGATATCCAAAGGCATACCAGCCGCTTTTCTCAACAGCGCCCTCGACAGAGCCTCGATATCCGAAATCTACACCCGCCTCTACAGAAATACCATAAAACTCCTCTATCTCTCCCCCGAAAGACTGGCAATTGAAAGCTACATAGAGAAACTTCGCGATTTCAAAGTCTCCTTCTTTGCCATAGACGAAGCCCACTGCCTTTCCGAGTGGGGACACGACTTCCGCCCCGCCTACCTCTGTCTCGCGCGCATTCGCGACTCCTTTCCAGACGTCCCCATGGCCGCTTTCACGGCGACGGCGACCCATAAGGTTCAAGCCGACATAATTCGTATTCTGCGGCTTAAAAACCCGCTTATAGTCCGCGCATCCTTCGACAGAAAAGAGCTCAATTACCAAGTGCGCGCAAAAACAGAAGTGCTCTCTCAAATATCCGCCTTTATTAAGAACCACCCCGATGAATCGGGCATTGTATACCGCGTCAGCAGAAAAGATGTAGAGAACACAGCCGCCCATTTGAAACAACGCGGAATCAACGCGCTCTATTACCACGCGGGGCTATCAAAAGAAGAGCGAACCAGAAATCAGGAGCTTTTTAATAATGACGAAGCGGACGTAATCTGCGCGACCACGGCATTTGGAATGGGCATAAATAAGAGCAATATACGATATGTTATCCATGGCGACCTCCCAAAAAGCATAGAAGGCTACTACCAAGAAACCGGCCGAGCCGGACGCG
>CBDCPJ010000054.1:0-517500 GCA_965220165.1 Spirochaetia bacterium | reverse complement strand
ACCATGTTATGCGACGCGGGGCGATGGAGCGCTGTCAATCGCTTATATTGGAAAATGGCGGGCATGTTGTCACCGTTGACGAGGATCGCGAAATTGTTGCCGACGCGATAACGAACTGGTTTGGCGACGTCGCGAGCCCTAAACCCGCTGGAAAATTTTCGTAGAAATAGGCTGTATCGATGGAGAGATTATGGCAGAATAAAACGCAACCGCTTCTTGACGAGCGAGTTATGCGTTTTACGGTAGGCGATGATTGGCGGTTGGATTGGCGGTTGATACCCGCCGATTGTCTGGGAAGTATCGCGCACGCTCGCATGCTTGCAAAGATAGGGGCGATTACCGATGATGAGCTTAATACATTGCAAAATGGTCTTTTGTATATTGTGGGCGAACATGAGGCGGGGAGATTTACTATCGACGCAAGCGAAGAGGATGGGCACACCGCAATTGAGAACCGATTAATTGCGAGATGCGGCGAAGCGGGAAAGAAGATTCATACCGGACGTTCTCGAAACGATCAGTCGTTGACCGCGATCCGCGTTTATGGCAGGGCGGCGATGCTTCGCGCTGCAAAAGAGCTCTTTGAGCTTACATCGCGGTTGCTCGATTTAGCTTTGGAACATGAGCGGGTGTTTATGGTTGGGCGGACGCACATGCAACCCGCAATGCCTTCTACGTTAGGTGTCTGGGCGTCGAGTTACGCCGAGCAACTGCTCGATGACGCTGTCTATTTTGCGTCGGCGCTCAAATTATTGGATCGCTCTCCACTTGGATCGGTGGCTGGTTTTGGCGCGCCATTGCCTCTGGATAGAGAGATGACGGCTGCTTTATTGGGCTTTACCCATATCCATCATGTCGTATTGGCGGCAGCAAATTCGCGCGGACGCAGCGAGCTCCATTGCCTGTTGGCATTTGAGCAGGCGGGAATAACGATTTCTCGTTTAGCGCAGGATATACTATTTTTTTCGTTGCCCGAAATTGGGTATATGCGTCTCCCCGCGAATTTTTGCACTGGAAGCAGCGTTATGCCGCAAAAACGCAATCCCGATCTCCTTGAACTTTCCCGCGCGAAGTGCGCCGCGCTTTCTGGATATGCCAAGCAGACGGCCGATATTACGCGGGGATTGCCTTCGGGATATAATAGAGATTCGCAGGAGGCGAAGGGTTTTTTTATGCGGGGGTGCGATAGCGGTTATGAGCTACTCTCTATTATGAGGCTTGTGTTGTCTCATATCGAAATATTTCCCGAGGCTATGCGCAAGGCGGCGACGCCCGCGATATTTGCCACCGATCTTGCGTTGGAGCATGCGGCGCGAGGCAAGCCATTTCGCGACGCCTATCGCGATGTTTCGTCTTCGTTGGAGAGCGTGGAGCTTGGCGACCTTGACGCCGCTATCGCCAAGCGATCATCTACCGGATCTCCCGGCAATCTGTCCTGCGACGCATTGGTTGATCGCTTGGAGCTAGAATCGCGTATGGTAGACTGCGAAAAGCGGCGGATCGACGAAGCGCTCTATAATTTGGCCGGCCGCAAGGTCGATATTCTTCCTTCCGCCTCCTGTTGATCATTGTTCGATCATAGACTCCAATGCGGATCGCATGCTATACATGAACTATTGTGAGTACATCTAAGCGTAAACTCATTACTTCGGCATTGCCGTATGTGAACAATATTCCCCATCTCGGCAATCTTATTCAGGTATTATCGGCGGATGTTTTTGCTCGATTTTGTCGATTGCGGGGGTTTGAGACGCTCTATATTTGCGGATCCGATGAATATGGAACCGCGACCGCGACTCGCGCGCTTGCCGAAGGCATCGAGCCGAGAGCGTTATGCGATCGCTATTACAAGATTCACAGCGATATCTACAAATGGTTTAACATTTCGTTCGATAAATTTGGCAGAACATCTACTCCCGAACATACCGAGATTACGCAAAAGATATTTCTTCAGCTCTATCGTAATGGATATATTTTCGAACGCGAAATAGAACAGCTCTATTCGGAAAAGTCGCGCATGTTTTTGCCGGATCGCTATATTCTGGGCACATGTCCCCATTGTAACTATGATCAGGCTCGTGGCGATCAATGCGAATCCTGCGGCAAGCTATTAGAATCTACCGAATTGATTAACCCTATCAGCGCAATCGATGATTCTCGCCCGATAGCGCGAAAAACAAAACATCTCTATATCGATTTGCCAAAAATGAAGGAAAAGCTGTTGCCTTGGATGCGCGAGGCTTCGCAACGCGGCGGCTGGGCTCGAAACGCTATATCTATGACAGAGGCGTGGCTTCGCGATGGTCTACGAGAGCGAGCTATCACCCGTGATCTCAAATGGGGCATCCCAGTTCCTCTTGAAGGCTTTCAAGACAAGGTATTTTATGTCTGGTTCGATGCTCCAATTGGCTATATTTCTATCACCGCTAGCCATACCAAAGATTGGCGCGATTGGTGGCAAAATCCCGACGAAGTGGAGCTTTTTCAATTTATCGGTAAAGATAATATTCCATTTCATACGGTGGTATTTCCCTCGTCGTTGCTCGGTAGCGGCGAGCGCTGGACAATGCTGCATCACATGTCTTCAACCGAGTATCTTAACTACGAAGGGCGACAATTTTCTAAGACGCGCGGCGTTGGCGTTTTTGGCGACGACGCGCGAGCGACCGGCATTCCCGCCGATATTTGGCGTTTCTATATGCTCTATAATCGTCCAGACACATCGGATTTCAATTTTTCGTGCGCCAATTTTCGGCAGCAGGTGAATTGCGAACTTATTGGCAATTTTGGCAACCTGATTAATCGAACGGTTGCATTTATCAATCGTTATTGTAATGGATATGTTGCCGCTATTGGCGACGTTTCCGACTATTGGCAAGAGCTATGGGGACGTATCGCAGAGCATGAAAAGAATGTTGAGGATTATTTAACGCGATGTGATATTCGTCGGGCGTTTCGCGAGATATTCTTTCTCGCCTCGCTAGGCAATCGGGTATTTCAAGAGGGAGAGCCGTGGAAACGCTTTGCATCGAATCCCGACGAGGTTGGGGTATTGCTGGCCAATCTTATCTATTTGGTTCGCGATCTTGCTATAGTTATTGCGCCCTATCTTCCGGAAACCTCAAAACGTATAGCGTCGCTACTCAAAATCGATGAAGGTCTTGACTGGAATATGTTGGGGAAAAAAGAGGGCATTACCAGCGTAGCGCCTTCCGAGATTCTCTTTACTCCTCTCGACGCCGATTATATCCATAAGTTGGGTCGTAAGTTTGCCGGCAAACAGGTATCCTCGGGCAATGAGGATTCCGACCGCCAATCGATCGAAGAGATGTTCAAGCAATCGGTCTCGCTGATCGCCGCAAAGGTGCTCTCAGTGTCGCGCCACCCCAACGCGGACATGCTTTATCTTTTGGATTTAGACGACGGGCGCGGGCAGGATCGCAGGATTGTCTCTGGGCTTGCCGATCACTACAGCGAAGAGGAATTGAAAGGGCGCACTATAATATTGGTTGACAATTTAAAGCCCGCAAACCTTCGCGGCATACGAAGCGAAGGGATGTTGCTTGCCGCCGAGAAAGACGATGTCGTCGATGTGCTGTTTGTCGACCATGCCTCGCCGGGAAGCCGAGTCGCGCTGAAGGGAGATTCAGATTCTGGAGAAAGAACCTATCGGCAGCTTAAAAAGAATCGGTTCGCCGATATTCCAATCGAGGCGCGGACTAATACCGTCTATGTCGGGTTGATTTCGCTTGAATGCGCTGGTAAGCCTGTTTGTAGTCAGCGTGTTTCAGACGGATCTGTCGGATAGCGACATACTTTTTTCGTTGTGCCCGCTATCTCGCTATCTCCCGTAGAAGAACGAGATTACCCATGCGCGGCCAATTTCTTGCAATCGAGCCTGTGGGCGAATTTCAAGTCTCAATTTGGCTGGCAACCTTGGTATTTTATCGTAGAGCGGAGACAAGACACCTATCCTCTTTTGATATTATCGCGGCGCTTCCCAATGGTCGGGTGTCTGGCCTACGTGCCGCACGGCCCCGCGTTCGGCGAGGCGCCGAACGCGTTTGAGTCGCCGTCTCGAATCGGCGACGCGGGGAACTGGCTCTGCGAGCTTGCGGAGAATCTGCGAAAATGGTTGCCGCCCGATACATTTGCCGTACGATTTGACCTTCCTTGGATTGCCGCCGACCATTTGACCGCGAGTCTCAGTCGCAGCCGTAGACTTGTTAAAAATGCCGTTCCTATTCAACCCCCAGTCACCGTGTTACTTGATATTACGCAAGAGCCGGACGCAATAATTGCGGCGATGAAACCCAAAACTCGCTATAACATACGGCTGGCTGAGCGCAAGGGGGTGGTTGTCCGATCGGCCGCGAGCGATGAACTTGCTGTATGGTATGATATCTACGTTGAAACCGCAAAACGCGATCATATCGCGATCCATTCGTATGAATATTACCGCGCGCTATTTGATATAGCGAAATCGCGAGGCGATGAAACGGCGCTATCATTGCTTTTCGCGGAGCATAATGACGAGGTGTTGGCGGGAATTGTGGTTGCGCGTTGGGGCGACTGCTCGACCTATCTCTACGGCGCGTCGGCAAATAAGAAACGCAACTATATGCCTTCATACGCGTTGCAATGGGAGGCAATCAAGCAAGCGCGAAGCTGGGGAGCAAAATACTACGACCTTTTTGGCATTCCCTTTAATAAGGCCTCCCGTAGTCTATTAACAGGACTATATCGTTTTAAGACAGGATTTGGTGGAGATATCGTAACTCGCCTTGGGCTGTGGGAATATAGCTACCGCCGTATCGTCGCCAATTCCTGGCATATGGTTGAGGGACTCCGCGAATTCTACTATAAACGACTGCGTCGTTAGCCATGCTCGCTAATTGCGATCGACGAAAAATTTGGTCAACGTTGCGATGGTTCTTTGCGGTTCGTCGGAATGCACCCAATGTCCGGCGTTTTCAAATATTTCTAGCGTCGAATTGGGAAAATATTTATAAATTATATCGAGATCGTTTGACGACAAACGATCGGAGAGACCGCCGCCAATGGCTAAAACGGGCTTGTCGTATATGGCGTCAATATGCGGCCAATCCACAATATTGCGATCGGAGGCGGCTATTCCTTCTAGGTTGCAACGCCATATCATAGTATTGTCATCGCTACCGGGCGAATCGACTAGATTGGTAAGAATATAGGCGACAATTGACTGCTCGGGAATTGCTCGTTTAAGGAGCGCCCTTGCCTCTCGTCTCTTTGAAACAGCGGCGCGAGATACCGCCCGCATGGCTTCAAATGTTTCGCGATGGGAATGGTAATAGGGTTTTGGAGCCATATCAACTGCTGCTAAACGTTCTACTCGATTGGGGTATCGGAGCGCGAGATTCATCGCTATTTTTGCGCCCATTGAGTGGCCAAGAAGCATGCAACGCGGAATATGCAGATGATCAAGCAACTCTATCAAGTCATTGGCCATTGAATGGTAATCCATTATCGGCGTATGATGAGATTGTCCATGGTTGGTCATATCTGGGCACAGCGTCGCTATAGGAAGATGTCTTGCGATAAAGCCCCAGTTGCTTCCCGAACCGAGCAATCCATGGAGGATTACCAACGGCGGGACGCTATCCAATTGTTCGTTATACCATCGATAAAATAGAGCCATAACAGTTATTCCACTCTCAATTATTCCAGAAGATTGACGCTCGCTGCCGCTTTTACAAATAGTATGGGCGGCATATCGGCGTATTTTTCTATTTGACGAATAAGTTTGAACGTATCAAGGTAGATAAGACGGGAATGCCTCCTCGATATTTGTCCCGGCATACCCATAAGAATAAGCTGGGCGTCGCCGCTATATTTTCGGACTACCTGTTCTATATGACCTTCGTCCGCCGGAATGATCGCGCTTTCTCCCTCTAACCGAGCGCCGATAAGTAATTCGTCGAGTTGCCGATGGGCGGCTTCGATATCATTGCCAGCGGGCAATTGACGAAGAATTCTAATATGTTTTGTCTCTCCTCGGTAATCGCGTTCGTCGCTCGTCCGTATAATATGCGCGAGCAACGCCATAAGATTGCCGTTTCGTTCGCCTTTCCACCACACATCGATACGTTTGATATCGGCGGCATGCGTCGCGCCGTGCCTGTAGAGGAGGATATTGCGATTTTTTGTCGCGAGTTCGGCGACGATAGTTCCAAGATCGAGTCGCGAATCGGCAGGCAGAAGAATCGTATTTGCGATAAGATCGCCCGGAAGCCGACTATCGGCGACGGCGACAATTGTTTCGGCGCTATATTGATTATCGATATAGTTGACCATGGTAAGTCCCTTATAATCGCCAATTAAGCTAAGCATCTTGATGGTATCGGCTGTTTCGATCTCTCTATCTCGAAAAAGGAATGCGGTTACGATAGGTCGCCAATTCTTGCCGCCGCGCGCTATACGATTTAAGCGCTCCAGTATCCATTTGACAAGGGCAAATAAAACGCCCCACCACACTCCTTCGATATGATTTCCTTGCCGATATCGAAGCAATAGCCAAAAAACGATTAGTTGGAACAATATAACCGCTATTCCAACATAGACGCTGAATAGAGAAATGCCCAACATAGAGATCGCAAAGCCGTATAACGATATAGCCCAGTGTCCTCGAGAGGCGGGACGGAAGCTTGGATTGCCGCTAATTCGCTCCAAAAATGCGGATAAATTAACCCACCCATAGACCATTAAGAATGAAATTCCCACCAAAAGTGAGGCAAAAGCAAGATCGCCAGCCCAAATGATGCCCATAACGATACCCAGGGTAAAGAGCGCCGCCCAACGCGGTTCGGTTCCTTTTACCCTCCAATCGCGCCCGAGAAATAAGAGAAAGGAGGGCAAAAGGCCGTCTTGGGCCAATGCTTGAAGTGTGCGCGGAGCGGTAATAAAATAGCCTAACGCCGACGATCCGGTAGCTGTTATAATGCCAACTATAAGAATAGAGTAGAGTAGAGGGGAATCGCGAAAAATAGTCAGAACGGATGGAACGCCGTTCGACCCGGAATACAGGATGTCCGGTCTTACATAGCTATATATTGCGGCGCATCCAATATAGATTAATAGCGTCGCGATAATGGCCGTGAATGTGCCGCGGGGCAGAGACAGTCGGGCGTTCTTCAATAGACCGCTCATTCCGACTCCCGCGTCTATTCCGGTTACGGCAGGGAAAAAGATTGCGAATGCCACCCAAAAACCGAGGCTGGGAGCAACAGGCGCGATTGGTTTTGCGGTAAAGACCGGTTCGCCTCCATTCGTTGGCGAAAATAACGGAGAGATGAGTATCGCGATGGAGGCTATAGCGAGAATGATAAAAATGGCCAACTGAATGCGAGCGACAACATTAGATCCTGTGACGCTCAGGATAAAAATAAGCAGACCGATTACCGAGGCGATTATCTGACGTTGCTGAAGAAATGATAAATTGTCAAAGTAGGCTATTTTTATGGTTTGCGATTGTTCTAAGAGCGAGGCGAGAGATTCTGCGAATCCCGCGCAATAGAACCCTATCGAAATTGCCTGCGCCAAGTAGAGTTGAAGGCCTATAGATCCGCCGAGAGCAAGTCCCAAGGAGCGTTTAGCGATGGCATACATACCTCCCGAGCCAATATGTCGAAGATTGGTCGCGGTGTCGGCGATCGAGAATGCGGTGGCGATAGTAACACTATTTGCCAACAATACAATGACAATTATACTCGCCAAACCAACCGAACTGACTAATAGAGGGAGGACAAGGAAGAGCACCGCCCCCAATATCGCTTCAAATGAAGGTACGAAAACCCCTCGGAATGAGTTAAGCCGACGCTCAATCATAAGAAGCTAGCTTTGTTGAGACGATTTTCGAACGATTGCTATCTAACTGGTATAGAATCGTTATTATTGGAATCGTCGTTCTGTTTATTGCGCGGTGTATCGGAATGTTTAGCAAGGTTTTTCCGCAAGCCGCTTTTTGGCATGGTTCCAAATAGATAGTCCCAAATGGGTATCGACACGCCAAAGCGCATATTTGGGCAATTAAAATGGTGGCGCATGTGTTGTCGACGGCACATAGCGAGATATCCATCTTTGATTTTCGCATGGTGCAACGTATAATGGATCATATCATAGGCAAAATAGCCTATTCCAAAACCGGCGTACGCTACATAAAGCATCTCCGGACGATTCAAGAGAGTGATGCACAAGAGTCTAAAAATGAGATAGAATACGACTCCTAACGGTAGGCTTATCGCAGGAGGCATAACCAGACGCGTTTTGCACATAGGTTGGTGGTGATGCACTCCATGGAACGTGAAAAATATTTTTTTCAATTTTTCTGTTTTCGGGTGGTAATGAAAAATGAAACGGTGCATAAAATATTCGACAAATGTCCATATAAACCACCCTCCTACCAATGCCAGCGGGAAAAAAAACCAAGACGATTCTGTTATAATAAAATCTCGTATCGACCAAATAAGAGAAAGCAAAATAACCGGGATAAATATAATTGCGACAAGCTTTGGGCTAATGTGGCTAAAGGATTCCAAAAAATTCGACTTAAATAATCTTACCGGTTCTTTCTGTTTTGTAATATTGCTATAATCCATAATTGCAATACCTCCCTAAAGAAGAATATAATGCGTTAAAAATGTAATATAATATGTAATGTAATGTATTATATTCAACTATGCAATATTATTTTTTGGAGAAGTCATTCGTTATATTGCATCTACTGCCGGCGTTCTCTATCGATTGAGTGGCTGGGAACGCTATATTCTTTCTAACCATATTTCATAGATTGAACGGCTTGCTGTAATCGCCTTGCGTTCAAAATTGGTCTCGGGACGCCACGTCTTTCGCGGGGCGTAGAGCGAATAAGGATTGCGTAGATCCGCTATATCTCCAACGATTTCCAGAACTTGTTCTGCGTAATCCTGCCAATCGGTGACAATATAACAATACCCGCCGACGGTTGTAGCTTGGGTGGCTAGCAAAAGAAATTCTTTCTGGAGCAAGCGACGTTTACGATGTCGTTTCTTAGGCCACGGATCGGGGAAAAATATATGGATTCCATCAAGCGTTTGCGGCGCGATCATCATTTTGAAAACAGATATCGCGTCGTATTGAATCACGCGAATATTTTCAATATTTTGCTTCTCGGCGAGTCGAGCTAATTTGCCGAGGCCCGGAATATGCACTTCAATCGCCACTATTGCTAGGTTTGGGCGATTGACCGCAAGTTCTATCGTAGCGTCGCCCATTCCGCTACCAATTTCGGCGATCAAATTACGTCGATAGGGCGCGTGAGGAAAAAAAGAGCGCAAATCTATGGGATAGGAAGATATAGGGATGCTATAGCGGGGAAGCGTATTTTGGTAGGCGCGGGCTTGAGAGGGTGTCGCATGAGATGAACGTATCGTATAGCTGCGAATACCCGTATCGTTCATACTTTGGAAGTTTCGGCATTGATAGATTGAAATAGCTTAGAGACACGGTTGCGTATTGTATCTGCCTTATGCTCGGGAGAGGAATTATCGAGATCGAGCAGTAGTATATTTGGGCGTTCAGGACGCACTCGCGCCGCGCGTAATTGCAACATGCGCGTCAATTGGTTTGTATCCAGGTTTGCCGAGGAAGCGAAGCCGATCTCAATTGTTCCTCGACGTTCGACCAATGTGGCAATATGAAACTGCCTGCAGAGCAGACGAACTTGACTGATCTGTAGCAAATTTTCGGTCTCCGGCGGCGGCGGGCCAAATCGGTCGTTCAATTCGTCACGAAGCGATTGAAGGGCATTTTCGTCGCTAGCGGTGGCGATCTTCCTGTAGAGATCTATCTTCTCGGTGGTGTCGGAAACATAATCGTCGGCGATAAAACCATTATATTCTAACTCTAATTGTATTTCTGGATCTGCGGCCATCATACTGGAGTCGTTCTCAAGCGCGCGAATCGCCTCATCCAACATGCGTATATAGAGATCGAATCCAATCGCGCCGATATCTCCACTCTGCTGGTGTCCCAGAAGATTGCCGGCGCCTCGCGCCTCCAAGTCTTTCATCGCCACCTTAAAGCCAGATCCTAACTCAGTCAAGTCGGAGATAATTTCTAACCGCTTCATGGCCCGTTCCGATAGTTCATTTCTCCCCGGATAGAGGAGATAGGCTTTCGCCGCTCGATCCGAACGCCCGACTCGCCCGCGTAGCTGGTAGAGCTGAGAGATTCCGTAGGTGTCTGCGCGTTCTATGATGATGGTATTGACGTTGGGAATATCAATTCCATTTTCAATAATTGTGGTGGCGACCAGCACCTCTACCCCTCCATGCACAAAGCGCCCCATCACCTCCTCAAGATCGGAGGAGTTCATCTGCCCATGCGCGCTCGCGAAACGAACGTCGGGAAGCAATTTTTGGAGAAAATTGACAATTCGTTCTAAGGTATCGATTCTATTATGGAGGTAGAATACTTGTCCGCCTCGATCTATCTCGGCTCTAATTGCGGATTCGACGCGTTCTGGGGTAAATGCCTCCACCACTGTGTGGATAGGTTTTCGATTATGCGGCGGAGTTGTCAGCAATGATATGTCTCGGATGCTGAGCAGCGACATGTGAAGAGTTCGCGGAATTGGCGTAGCGGTCATTGAGAGGCAGTCGACAGAATGTTTTAACTCCTTTAGTCGTTCTTTATGGCGCACTCCAAATCGTTGCTCTTCGTCCACGATAATCAGGCCGAGATCGCGAAATACAATATCGCGTTGCAAGAGACGGTGCGTTCCGACAACAATATTGACTTTTCCCGAGGCCATTCCTTCAATTGCCTTACGTTGCTCGGTTCGATTGACAAAACGCGATAACATGGTAATTACAACTGGAAAATCGCGCATGCGTTCGATTATCGTATTATAATGTTGCTCGGTCAAAATAGTTGTGGGGGCGAGGAAAGCTACTTGCTTATTAGCCATGATCGCCTTGAACGCGGCGCGTAGCGCGACTTCGGTTTTGCCGAAGCTCACATCGCCGCATAGCAGGCGATCCATAGGACGCCGCGCTGCCATATCCATTTTTATTTCGGCTACGGCGCGCAATTGATCGTCGGTCTCGCGATGTGGAAAACTTTCTTCAAATTTATTCTGCCATTCGCTATCTTCCGGAAAGGAAAAGCCATTGACAAGCTTTCGTGTTGAATAGAGCCTGATAAGGCGGTCGGCCATATCGACGACATGCCGTTTTGCGTTCGCCTTGCGACGTTGCCAAGAGCTGCCGCCGAGAATATCTAGACGGGGGGCGCCGCTTCCGGAGCCGACATATCGTTGAATAAGATTTATCTGTTCGATAGGCAAATAGATATGTTCTTCTCCGGCATACTCTACTTTAATGTAGTCCCGTTCATATCCTCCGGCTTTCATACGCTGAATTCCCTTATAACAGCCGATTCCATAGTTGATGTGCACGACATAGTCGCCGATGTTTAATTCTACGAAGCTATCTATAGGGGAGCTGCGCGTTTTTTCGAGCGAAACGGGAGCGGCGCGTCGGCGTCCAAAAATTTCATTTTCTGTAACAACGCATAATTTTTGATCAGGCAAGGCGAATCCGTTGCCAATAGCGCTATCTATCACTAATGCTTCTGGCAATAGCCGCGCTAAACGAGGCGCCTGCGCAATGGAACTTGCCATAATGATGATCTGGTAATCTTTTTTGAGGAGCTCCGCCATTTCGGAATGAAAAAAATCGATATTACCGAAAAATGATCGACCGCCTTTGCTATGAATAGCATATGATTCGTTGTCCCCGCTTAAAGTATGAAAATGCGTTCTCCGGTTGACGCCGCCAAGCAATGTTTCAAAATATTGATAGCGTATGCTTGCTGGTGGAGGCGAAATAGACAGCCAGTCGATAGTGTCGAGGTCGTGTTTTTTATGAGCGCCCTCGCCCTTTGTAACGTTATTGTGGCCAGAGGTATTTTTGCGCTCCATTTCAAATTCTTGTCGTATGCTATGTGCGGCCGACGAGATATGCTCGTTGTCGATAAAGAGGAACATCGCCTTTTCCGGCAACCAGTCAGAGAACCAGCAGAGATTGTCGAACGCTAGCGGGTACCAAAAATGATCGTCCATGGAGTTGCTGTGATCACGCAAATGGTCGACCAACGCGGTATAGTTCGGGATATCCAAAAGGCGGCAGTTTCGCGCAAGCGAATCGAGATGGCGCTCGCTCCAGATAACTTCCCTGCGCGGTATAATGGAAACTTGGTCAAGACTGCCTGTAGAAAGCTGACTAACAGGATCGATGGCCCTAATGTCCTCGATCAAGTCATACTCAAATAGGATACGCGCGGCTGTTTCGCTACCGGCAGGAAAAAAATCCAGCACTTCGCCGCGTATCGCATATTCGTCATGAAGCGAAATTCGGGGCGTTCTAATATATCCGCGCTGAGCCAATTTTTGTCCCAATTCGATGGGACCGCCCACATCGTCACCTATTCGCAACGTAATCGTTATCTCATCGATCGCCGCTCGAGGAGGCACGGGCGAAAGCAATGTTCGCAACGTTGTGATCACTATCGGACGCTGGCTAATTGCTATAGAGGCTAGGGCTTGAGCGCGTTGCGCGAATATTGGCGAATTAGGCGCCAGCGGTTCAAGAGTCGCAATTCCCCATCCAGGCATCCGTATCGTCGGGCATTCCAGAGTACGAAGATCGTCATATATCTTCCTCTCCTCTTCTTCTGTCGCGACCACCACAAATAGTCCCGAATCGGATTGATGGGCGAGTCGCCTTGTTAAACAGGGCATGATTCCTCCACGCAACCCGTGGAGATGAACGGGAAACTGCCGCTTGTCAATTGCCTGTTTTAATTTCTCAACCTGCGGGCATCGTTCCATGACAGCATCAAATAGAGAGAGGAATTGACGGATATCAAAAGCGGGCGAATTGCCAGATTGCCCTTGATAAACGCGCTTATTACCATTTTTCAGCATACAATACCTCGCCAATGGTAGTCGGTTGGTGTATCGGTGTCAATTGCGCCGAACCGAGGAATCGCCATAATAGATAGGTAGATCAAGATGCGATTACTGTTCGTCGAGTATTTCCAAATGGTAGTGAATTGAATCGATAACCTCGCGATAATAACGTTTTTTGTTCGATAGATCATCTGATGAATCGGCTATAGAGTTTTGCCCGCCCAAATATGCCGAAGGAATGAGAAAGTCGACAATATCGCGATGAGGGCACAGCGCCAATTTTCGATCAATGCTCGCGAATCGATCGCGCGTCTTTTTGTCTGCGCTCTTTAGTTCGCTACGATCAAGTATTTCGCATCCTTGAGAGGCGACTAAGAGCATCTTTTTAAGATCATCTTTCAGTTTATGGATTATTATTCGCAATTTTTCTCTCTTTGTCGTCGAAGAATTAGATGTTTTACTTGCCAATTCCGCGACGCGATCGTCTATCAAATTGCGTTTGCGAGGCAATGCTAACAAATCCCGCGGCGATTTTGCGATCGCTCCGTCAATAACCGCGCCTTTTTCATCAAGAGAATAGGTTGGGCGGTTATATCGAGAGATATGATGAGCAAACCAATTGCGATAGAGAGCCATTCGCCTGTCGCTTAAAATGAGCCCGCCGTCGTTGGAACGCGCGTAGGTTGCGCCGGCTTCGTAAAGGTAACGAAAAAGCTGTGTTTCGGCTGTTTCTAGGCGTTTTGACAGCGATAATAGCCGTTCTTCAATCCAAGAGCCTCGAAAATGGGTGCGTCGATCGGGAAATCCGAGGTCGATTCCCGCCAACCAGATATGATCCGTCCCGCATAATTTAGCCAATCCCCAAGCGCTCGTCGCTACCGATCCTCCCGAGCCCAACCAGCCCTGTTCTCCAACCGCGGTTTCTACAAGTCGGCCCAATGGAAACAACGAGTCGCAAAAAAAACGACGCCCTTGTAACGATAGCAGAGATCGAGGATGCGCGGCAGGATCGGCTATTAGGATAGTATTTCCTAACTTTGTTCTATCAAGCAATCGACTATTCCAGTATTGCGGATCGGATACTATCAATAGATCGGGAGAGATTTCTTCCTTAACGAGACGAGCAAAGACAGTATCAACAGCGATAAGCAACGCATGAAATCGTATCATCGCCAATAGCGGGAGAATTCTATCGAAACCGGGTCCGGCTCCTATCACCAACGCGGGAGCTCCTTTAAATTTATCTCGCAATATATTTACACTGCCGCTTTGAATTATCAAAGGAATATTCTTCGCGATATTTTTTACCCATCGTCGTCCAAATCGCCGCAGAGTGTCCATATTGATCTGTCGGCGGCGGGAGAAATCGACAATCGTATCCCTCGCCATCGCGAGATATGCGCGATCAGCGTCCATCAGCGCTTGAGGAGAGCAAATTGAAAAACGATCTATTCCTATAGAATGCGCCCAACGAAGCAATTGCGACTGAGGTTCTTCGCATAACCAGGTGATATCGGGTAAGCGCAATACTGAGCGGAGGTCGCGATTCGAGATCGCTTGCAGGAAACGAGCGATGTTTGCCACAATAACAACGAGTCGTTCTGATCTACGGAGGCCGACGTAGGCCTCTACATAATATCCCAATCCAAATCCAAATAGGATAATCCAAGGAGCGCCATCGCCGACGCAACGACGCATCGCCGTGAACGCCTCTTTGCGGGGATTGTACCGGCTATGGAGCAGCCTGCCTCCAAATAGAGCGGTAGGCATCGTTGACGATCGATCGTCAAACAATAGATTATCGGAGGGTTTGAGGGTTAGCAATTTCCTTGCGAGCGTTGGATTCGCTAAAGATAATGCGGATAAATTATCTTGTAGCAGACTCACTCAAGTTCAAGTTTAAGCGACATACCGGGAACGATAGCGGTTCCAGGAGACAACGATTGACGAGCCACTCGTCCATTGCCAATTATTTGCACCGAGAGCGATTCCTGACGTAGCAACGGAAGCAACACGCGCTTTGGTAAACCGATTAAATCAGGGATGGTTTGATTAAAAGGAGGCAATTTTGCCTCTTCGACAACAATTCGCCCGCTATGAACGATAGTTTGATCGCTCGACTGTCTTATTCCCGTAAGATGAGCGATCGAAGTGATTATTTCGCTTACAACAGGAGCCGCGATCCTTCCTCCGTAAAAATTCTCTCCTTTTGGTTTGTTAATGGCTACATAGATTATTATCGCTGGATCTTCGGTTGGAGCGATGACCAAGCATGAGGCTAAAAAGTCTGTTTCCGAGTAGCGCTTCAAATTTTGGTCGTAAATTTCCGCCGTTCCCGTTTTCGCGGAGACATTTATTCCCTCGACGGCCGCTCGGCGAGCTGTCCCGTCTCCTTCGGTAGCGCCGCGCATCATACGCAACATTAGCTCGGCAATCTGCGGAGAGAGCACTTTGCGAACAGAATGACGTCGCGCTTGCTGAAGCGTTATTCCAGATGGAGAGACGATTTTATGAATAATTTGGGGGCGCAAAAGAATGCCGTTATTGCTGAAAACTGTCGCCGCCGAAACGATTTGGATGGGCGTCACGGCAATTTCCTGCCCAATTGCGATAGTTTGCGCGCTTCGGGCTGACCAACGAGATGGATGGCGAAGGAGCGCCTGTTCTTCTCCAGCAAGATCAATATTAGTTTCCTCTCCAAAACCAAAAAGCTTGATAAGTTGATAAAAATCTTCGGGAGACACTGTTTCGGAAGCGAAGGCGGCGCCAACGTTGCTGGAATATTTAATAATTCCCGCCGGATTTAACGCGCCATAGTTTCCTAAATCTCGAATTACAAAGTCATTGTGTCCCAATCGATAACTTGAAGAGGTGTCGAAGTAATGATCGGGTGAAATGCCTCCCAGTTGTAAAAAACTGGCGATCGAGAATACTTTGAATACCGAGCCGGGTTCGTATATCGATGAGATAAGAAGATTGCGTCTCTGCTCGTCGGTATACTGAGTGAAGTGATTGGGATCGAAGCTAGGTAACGAAGCGCCTCCTAACAATTCGCCGTTTCGAGCATCCAACACAATGATCGAAACCGATTCGGCCTGATAATTTTGCAACGTTTCCATCCCGATCGACTCGATAATATGCTGAATATTGATATCGATAGTCAAGAATATATGATTGCCAAAAAGATAATTACCATCTTCTTCTCGGGGTGACAGGCTATTTTCAAACGTATATTCTATTCCGGCGAGTCCCACTCTATCGACGCCGATATATCCAATCAATGCAGCCGCCAACGATCGCTCGGGATAAATTCTCCCCGCGCTTGATTGCAACGATATTCCCCTAAGAGCGCCTCGGCTTTTTTCTTGTTCAATTGCGGCTATCTCTTTTTCAGAAAGCCCTCGTTTAAGAAAGGCAAAACTGCTATTACTAATGAGGCGTTCATAAATAGCTCGCTCCGATTGATTGAGAATTGGCGAAAGAATGCGCGCGGTTTCGGCAGGATCTATTATATCTGGTTTCCAAGCGGCGGCATTCTCTATTTGCGTTTGAATAGCCAATGTTCTTCCATTACGATCTAGAATCGCCCCGCGCTCTAGCCATTTGGCATTGGCGGGTATCGATCTATCGCCGGCAAACAGCATAAGGTTAGCAAATTGGATTGCCAGTATTGCAGAGAATAGCAGAAGGACTGACAACGCTAAACGATAACGAATAGATTTCATAGAGCTAGTGTAGTCACCTATAGCCAGTCGCTATCAATTTTTTTGATAACGACCTTTCTAATCGAAATCGAATCAGTTAATCCGCCGACGGAGCGACTTGATAGAGACAATAAATATATAATAACGATTCTTCCAGTTAAAAAAAAGTCAATAATACGCGGGAGATTATACCATGCGCTCATAGCGTAATCAATACGAAAAGCGCCGCTCGAAAGAAATGCGCGAACGTAGTTACTCTGGTTGTTTAATATAATGCCAATAGGTTATTGAGTAAAATTGCTCGTGAGATATTGCTATTTGTCGCATTGGCAATAGTATCTGTAAAATGAATTTTGACAATCGTTGGGTTATAATTATCGGCGTTCTTGGAGGCATGGGGTCGGCTATATGTTCGTGGTTGCGAGCGAATAGTTCTGCCAACCTCATACTTCGCGCGAAAAATCCGAAGGAAGGGAAATTCTGACATATGAACTTAATCTTTTGGATAAGCGCTCTCGCGTTTTGTTTTTCAAAGAGGCGACTCGTCGGCGCGATATATCAGCGGTATTCTATTGCGCGGGGCTGAACTACCATGGGGAATCGAAGAGCGAACAGTTTGATAATTTTTACAATATAGAAATGGTAAATTATGTTGCCCCGATACATCTTACGTTGCTATTTCATGAGTATTTCCAAAAACGAGGGGAAGGAGGAATGCTATTAATTAATTCCATGTCGGCGGGCAATATTTTCCCATTCCAAAATCTCTACGCGGCAAGTAAAACAGCGCTTGATCATTTTATTCCCGGGCTGAATTGCGAACATGATATGCGAGGCGGGAATACATCGATAATTATTTCGCAAATATATCCCGGAGTGGTGGGAACCAAGATGGTTTATGAATCCGAAGTGTATGAAAGGTTGTCGTTTTTTGTTCGTGAACGGGCCTCTCTTGCGGCGCATAGCGCCACTTTTTTCCAGAATCTATTCCTGTATGATACTTAAGTTGCTATGATAATCAAGTCTTGTGTTATGCCGGCGACTCCATGCAACCACCATATCAAAATGTCTCTACGGCGGGATGTCCGAAATGGACCATTGCGGAAGGAATAACTTGTATAAAAATGGCGGCGGGAGGAAATCGGCTGGAATAGCTATTCGCATCGCCGCTGAAGGCGCTTCCTTTAAAACAGACGATCGAGTATGGCGGCGATCGGCGAATTTTGAATATGCCAATAACAAGAGATAGACAGGGTGGCAATAACAATAATAAGAGTTTTAGATAGATCGGAGGGCAATGAACGGGAATGAACCATATGATAATAGTAGTTAAAATACCTATAATGTCTATAAGCATTGATAGTAGACATAAAGAAGAGTCTTCTCTTCTCGCCGCGCGATCAATTGCAGTATAGCCAATACTGCGCTATATTACATCAATATGGCTCGTTTTATGATATTGCTCGTTCTTATTGTCGCAATCTCGTTTTCGCTTTTTGGATGTATAGATATTGCGGTAGACATCGTTCTCAATGATGATCATAGCGGAAATATCGAAGTTCGTTACACGCTAGATACAGAGCTATTTCGTATCGGCGGTTTCGATTCCATATCCTCGACGCCTATTATTCCTATCGCGAAACCGGATATCGAACGTGTCGCGCGTTCGATAGACGGATTAACATTGATGAACTATCGATTGACCGAGGACGAAGAGCAAAGCATCGTCTCGTACCGCCTAAATTTTGAAAGCGGCGAAGCGTTAGCGCAATTTTACGCGCCCTATAGCTCGAGCATAAAGATAGAAGACTCCAGGTATCGGCAACTCATATTTGACAACGCTATCGGCGGGCAGGCGATTATTCCAGCGCCTCCTTCGCCGCGCCCTCAAACCTACCAATTTGAAGCATTGGCCGATAGGCTTCTTGGCGATAGCCAACTCTCCTTTTCATTTCGAGCGCCCGACTCGATCACCCGCGTTTCGACGGGATCATTTACCGAACGTGTCGCGACATGGAGCGAACCGCTCAATCGTTTAGTGAAACGCGAAAGTCCGCTATGGTGGGAGATCTACTGGGAGAATCCCCAAAACTAGATCATCGCAATTGGCCTATTCGAGCTTTTTCTTGACGAATAGGTTCTTTTTTTGGTAAATTAGCCAATGGACAAACGAAAAATTGGTAATTCGGATATCGCCGTTACACCGCTGGGATTTGGTGGCTGGGCGATAGGTGGGCCCTATTGGGCAATTATGGAAAATGGGGCCAAAGATGCCCTGGGGTGGGGCGTTGTCGATGACCGCGAGTCTATAAGGGCAATACATCGGGCGCTTGATGTAGGCATCGACTTTTTCGACACGGCAAACATTTACGGTTGCGGACATAGCGAGCGTATTTTGGGTCAAGCGCTTGCGGAGCAGCGGAGTCGAGTGACCATCGCAACTAAATTTGGATTTGAATTCGACGAAACGAGCCGCACCGTCGTCGGCATGAGCGCCGAAAAAGACAATATTGTAGCGGCATGCGAGGGTTCGTTGCGACGTCTTGGGGTAGACGTTATCGATCTTTATCAATTTCATATCAACGAATATCCAATAGATAAGGCGGCCGATGTTCGAGACCAACTAGAGCGGCTCGCGGAACAGGGCAAAATTCGCTACTATGCTTGGAGCACAGATTCGCCCGCGCGTGCTAGAGTGTTCGCCGAGGGCGATCGCTGCGTTGCCTTCCAACACCAAATCAACGCGCTTGACGACGCGCCGGAAATGATAGCGCTCTGCGAAGAACATAATATGGCCTCTATAAACCGCGGCCCGCTGGCCATGGGGCTGTTGACCGGCAAATATAATCTTGACGCGACGCTCCCAGACGACGATGTCCGCGGCGCGAATAGTCCCGATTGGATGAAATATTTCCGCAAAGGTAAACCTAATAGTGAACTATTGCGACGTGCGGAAGCGATGAAAGAGATTTTGACGAGCGAAGGAAGAAGCATGGCGCAGGGAGCGCTTGCTTGGCTATGGGCAAGGAGCGAGAAAACGATACCTATCCCCGGATGCCGAACCCCGTCACAAGTCGAAGCAAATGCGGGAGCGTTGCAATTTGGAGCGCTCAACGCGGATCAAATGACCGCCGTCGCCGCTCTTTCCGGTTAGCGCCGTCTATTGGCGAGTGATAGAGTAGCGAGGCGAGATACGGACACCATTGCTTCCAGGCGTAGGATAGAAGAGGCCGGAAAATATTTCCGTTCTCGCCGGAACATCTAGTAGATCGGGGACATTCTCGTCTGGACGCGCCCCTATTACCGTATAGCTGACCTTGACCTGAATATTATAGGGAAATCCGTTGGACACGAAACTCGCATAGGCGCCGCCGATATCCTCAATGCGAAACCCAACTTGTCCGGCGTCTCTCGCGACTCCTGAAAATTGAGCCAGACTATTTAACGCGGCATCGTCGATCGCGCCGACTCGAGATATTTGATACTGCGGGCTAATAGCGATACTCCTCGCTCCCGGCGCTATCGAATAAAGCCCGGCAAATACTTCGGTCAGCGCGGGAATCTCCAGCGTTTCCGGGAGATTATCGTTGTCACGCGTTACGCCCCGCAACGAATAAGAGGGAGCGATGCTTATATCGTAATCGTACCCATTGGCGAAGTAAGTTATCATGCGATCATCAACTCTATCAGAACGAAAAGAGAGCATGCCGTTTTGTTTGACATCGGCGCGATAATTCTCAAAATCCTCTCCAGTCAGCGAACTACCAAACACCGCTTCAAATGGAGCTCCCCCGGGAAAAGAGGCATAGATATAATCCCCCTCCACAGGATTGATCGGATTGCCCAAATGATCGCGAAAACGGGTTTTAATAGACTTCATCGTCCCGTCGAATCGGGGCGTCTGCACCTCAAAATGGAGATGCGGGCCGGAACTATACCCTGTATTACCGCTGTAGCCGATAATCGCTCCCAGCGACACCAATTCGCCCGGCTCAACCAAGACTCCGTTAAAATCAAGATGGGCGTAGAGCGCGAATGTGTTATCGGAATGCTTTATTAGCGCAAAGTTCGCATCGTCGTTGTATCGAGCGCTCGCCCCGCCGCTTCGCGAATCTTCTTTTATTGCGACCACCATCCCCTCGCGCGCCGCGTAGATGGGATCGCCAATCTCTAAAGGAAAGTCCAGCGCATAGACGCCGCGATGGGTAAAACTTCCGTTGTAGCCCTGATCGACGCGCTGTTTTGTTCCATGTTGAAAAGGCATATGGTAGAGATGATCGAAATCGGGATTAACCTCTGCGGGATCGCCATAGAGCGTTCCAAAGCGTACTCGCAGAGCGGACGATTGACCAGTGTCGACCACCGCCGTCGATAATGCCTGTTGCCGCTGTCGAGGCTCAATACGGGCACATGCTGGCAACGGGACATCGGTTATGATATTGCGGCTCCCGGTTAGATCGATGCAGACATAGACAGGCACATTTTCGCGGTTATCGAAGAATAAATCTCTGCGTCCATCCTCTCGCTCCACAATGGACAAACGATCGTCGGTCTGAGAATAGAGCGACACAACCGATAACGCCATCGCAAGCATAAATATCGCGCGCATCGTCTAGTATAAAATTTTGCCGTTACTGCGTCAATGATCGAGCACATATCTACTCAAATCGATTGGCGATTGTTTGATCGAGCGCCGCCCGCATCTCTACCGGCGCTTGATAGCCCGCGTCCGCTATTTTACTGGCGTCTACCCGCGACTCGGAACAAAATTTGCGTATACGAACCGCGCTAATAGGCAACGGCCTTCTTATTATGGCCGACGCCAAATCGCAACAGATTCCGACGACGAGCCCGATCCAATAAGGAATGCGCGGCAACGCTCGACCTCCATTGGGGCTAGCCTTCCAAAATATCGTCGATAATTCGTCCATACGCAGGTCGGGTCTATCGGCATAGTTAAATATATGCGCGCCCGCCGGCAAATCGAGAGCCCACTGCAAAGCGCCCGCGGCATTTTCCACATAGGCCATCGATTTGCGATTGTCGCCTCTTCCCACCATCGCGAACCTCCCGCTCTCAATTTGTCGCCAGAGCCGGTAGATATTGCCGCGATTTCCCTCGCCAAATACCACCGAAGGCCGAATAATAATCAAACTCCGTTCGACCGATTCCGATTGCCAGCGACGACATATCTCCTCCGCTCGCAATTTTGATTTTCCATAATGGTTCATAGGAGCGCATGCCGTCTCCTCGTTGACAACCTCGTTGGATGGACGATATACGGCAACGCTGCTCGCAAAGACAAGCGTATTGATTTGTAATGCGTCAAGCGCCTTGCAGAGCGTAGCCATCCCGCCCGAATTGGTATCGTAATAGCGCTGAACCGGCCGCTCGTTGTCATGATGAATCGCCGCCAAATTTATCACGCTATCGCTCCCTCGCAGCGCCGCGACCAATTCGTCAAAAACGCGAATATCCGCAACCAACGAAAGATGGGGATATAAGCGGCTAGGATGCATATCGACGACGCGGACAAGCCAGTCATCGCGCAATAACCTTCCTGCCAACCGTTCGCCGATAAAACCCGCTCCCCCCACAATAGTCACCAATCCTTTCATCGCTCTCAATCCTCCGTAGCCAGGTCGTAATAATGTCGAATCAGACGCTCCGCGACGACGCGCTCGTCAAAAGAGCGAATCACATGCGTCCTCGCCGCCGCGCCCATATTCGCCCTCAATTGCCTATCGACAACAAGCTTTAGTAATTCCCGCGCGAAATGCCCCGGATCGTCGTTGGCGGTCAAAAATCCCGTTTCGCCATTGACAACCACCTCGCTCACTCCGCCGGTCGCAATAGTCGCCACGCACGGCAACCCCAAGCATTGCGCCTCGATTAACGCTCTCGGCATGCTCTCGCCGACCGAAGTCAGCGCCGCGATATCTGCGTCTGCCACCAGAGCGAGCGCCTCGTCATGCTCCATCTCTCCCGCGTAGCGAATCATACCCTGATCGACGCCTAGCCTATCGGCCAATTGCCGAAGCGGAGACGGATCTCCCTCCCCGATAATCGTCAAGACGACACGCCGCTCGGCGGGCAGCGATTCCGACAGCGCCGCCAGCGCTCGAATTAAGAACGGCAAATTTTTCACCGGCTCGATACGCGCGACGCATACAATATTGATCGTCTGCCTATTGCCGCCCGTCTCTCCCTCGCCCTCAAGTACGCCCCCATTTCTCCTCTTCAAATGCCGCGATACCGCCTCTAAATCTATCCCGTTGCCAAGCAACGTCGCATTCGCCGAAGGGGCGAAAATCCTGCGAGCATAGCGATATTCTCGCCTATTTTGCAACAACAGCATCGAGACGCATTTCGCCAGCAAAAGCTCAATTGCCACAAATATGGCGCGGATCAATCCCTTCCGATGCATGAAGAAAAATCCATGCGCTTGATGAATTACGATTATTTTCCTTTTATGCGCGCAATTGTAGATTGCGGCCACCAACCGACATACCGCGCCCGCCTTGGAATTATGGCTATGCAAAAGATCGGGGCGATAGCGAGTTAAGAGGCGATAGAATCGCCAACATTCCAATAGCGTGCGAAACGGCCGCACGGAACGTTCAAAACGAAATCGAACCAACGGAACCCCCGATCGCTCCAGAAGGCTGTAGAGCGGTCCGGGCGGACAGACGATGCGATTATCGAATCGAGGCTTCCCCGCCACATTGGAACGATTGATCCATGCCACCCGATTGCGCAATAAACGATAGGCCGCGCGACTACTCGAAACCACATCGAATACAGTGATCATGGCGTTATTCCGTAGCGCTCAATTTTTCTTCGCAACGTCTTTCGATCGATACCCAGCATTTCCGAACTTTTCCCCCTATTGCCGCCATTTTCTCGAAGCGTAAGCTTGATAAGCTTCTTTTCAGCATCCTCCAGCGTAATGCCCGCCATCAATTGAACACTCTCTTTATTTCGACGCCGCAAAATCGCCCCGCTCAAATCGCCGCGTTCAATCAATTTCCCCCTAGACAGCGCGACGGCGCTCTCGATCGTGTTGCGAAGCTCTCTCGCGTTGCCCGGCCAGTCATGCCCGTTGAGCAACGCCAACGCATCTGGACTAATGCCCTCGATCTTCTTATTGTTTTCCCGAGAGAATTCCTCGATGAATGCCGCCGCCATCGGCAAAATATCCTCCTTTCGCTCCCGAAGCGGAGGCACATGAAGATTGAGCGCGTTCAATCGATAGAAGAGATCCTCGCGAAATTTCCCCGTCGCGACCGCCTCGTGAAGATTTCGATTGGTAGCCGATATAATCCTAGTATCCACCTCTAATGTCTCTTCGCCACCGACGCGCTCAAACTGCTTCTCTTGCAATACCCGTAAAATCTTCACCTGAGCGATTTGATCGATCTCGCCGATCTCATCCAGAAAAATGGTCCCCCTATCCGCCAGCTCAAACCTCCCCCGTTTGCGACCGGCCGCCCCCGTAAACGCGCCCTTCTCATGACCGAAGAGTTCGCTCTCCAGCAACGTAGGCGAGAGCGCCGCGCAGTTCACCTTGATGAGCGGCTGATCATGTCTATTTGAAAGCCGATGCAACGCGTCCACAATTAACTCCTTCCCGACGCCGCTTTCTCCGGTAATCAGCACGGCGACGCGAGTAGGGGCGACCTGCGCGACCACCTCCCTCAGTTTGATCATCGCGCCGCTTCTCGCGACAATATTGGACGTCCCATGCCGCTTTGTCACCTCCAGCCGCAACTCGCGATATTGCCGAGCGAGCTCGCGATTCGCCAACGCGCGTTTAATCACCAGCGAGAGATGGTTCAAATTCACCGGCTTCGTTAAAAAATCGTACGCGCCCGAATGCATTGCCCGCACAGCGCTCTCTACTGTCCCATGCCCGGTCAAAATAACAGCCGGAATGCCGGGCTTCGACGCCGCGAGCCATTTCAGGAGGCGCTCTCCATCCATCACCGGCATCCGCAAATCGCTAATCACCAGATCAACCTCCACCATCTCAAGTATCCTCAACGCCTCTCGCCCATTGTTGGCGACATAAGCTCGATACCCGTCTATTTCGACAGCCCCCGCAAGCCCCTCTCGGATATTTTTCTCATCGTCGACGATAAGGATATTAAACCTCATACAACCGCCTCTCACAAAACGGCATACCAATCAGGAGGGGGAAGTCTCCCCCCGCGCTCCATAGCGCCTTCGCGTCAAGACGCGAACCGCTCCCGCCTTTTCGGGCTCCGCTCGCGCTCCGCCCTGGCGTCCGACTGGCGCTATTGCGCTCCCCCCTCCGCGGGCGCCGCCCAGTCCCTGTCAAACCTCCCCCCACAGGCCCGCGACGCCCGATCGCCTGTCAATCAAATTCCCGCTCGCTGGCAGACATCGTCGGGCAACATAAGCCTCGACTGAGGAATAGGCAACATAATAGCAAATCGACACCCGCCGGTTGCAATATTGCTTGCGACAATATCGCCGCCATGCGCCTTGATGATCTTGTCGGCGATCATAAGACCGATACCCGACCCAGTTATTTTGGTGCTAAAATAGGGCTCGAAAATACGATCGCGAATCTCCGGAGCGATCCCCGGACCATTATCGTCGATACGAGCGACCACCATATTTCCGTCTCGGCGAGTGGCAATCGCAATCTTTCCGCCGTTCGGCATCGCCTCGATCGCATTTTTGATAACATTCAAAAGCGCCTGTTTAATATGCTGCTCGTCAAAATCGATCAGGGGAAGCGCATCGCCAAGCGAAAGGGCGTATTGAATATTGCGTTGCCGCAACTCGTTGCCCACAAATTCCAGCAACGCGATAATCGTCGCGTTGAGATCCGCCCTGCGAGGCGCTATATCGACAGGACGAGCGGCAAAAAGAAATGAGCTCACTATTTCGTTGAGTCGATCTACCTCATCCATGATGATCTGCGATTTCGTCTCAAGCAATGTTCTCCATCCCTTGGAGCGAGATTGCAGATTTCTTTGTATAAGCTGTGTTTGAATGCTAATTGAGCCGAGGGGATTTTTTATTTCATGGGCGACAGTAGCTGCCAGTGTGGTCAGCGACGCCAGGTGTTCGGCGCGACGAAGACGAGTTTCGTTGCGTAATTGCTCCGTAATATCCTCTACAGTAAGGATAGAGCCCTCAACCGCGCCATCTCGAGTCAACGGACGGATGGCGCATGCAAGATGCCTAGTTCTATCGCTGTCGGCAAGAGTAAAGCGTTTCTGTTGCAACGGTTCTTGCCGCTGCAGGGCGGTGGCCACAAACTCCGCGACGGCGGCGTTGGAGATAGACTCCCAGACCGGGATAAAGGCGTCTCCAGAAGATACACCAAGCAGACGTTGCGCCATTCTATTGCGAAAGAGCAAAATATGATTAAGATCGGCGACAAGCACCCCTTCATGAAGAGAATCGAAAGCCGTTGCCATTCGCTCCTGCTCTTCGGCAAGCTTCTCGATAATCGCCCGAAGATTTTCGGTATCAATCTTCGGAAGTTTTTCAATAGCGCGTCGAATAAAGTTTTGCACGATCGTTTCGTATAGCGGCGAGCAAATTGCTAAGCAGACTCGCCTGGTTAAGATTGAAAAATTCGTGATTTTGTTGCGCCGCGGCAATATGGCGGTACTGAATTTGCGTATCAAGCAGGCGAATAGGGTCTAATCGATCGCGCGTCGCTCGGCGAAAATTCTCTGCGATAGCCTCCGCCAAGTTCGATAAGAATGGCCGTAATGTCATTTCTTCGCGTTTTTTCAATATTTCGCTCACCTCTTTAATCATGGCGTTATCAAGCGAAGGATTTTCTAGAGCGTCAAAGAAAAGTTTGATCGATGAACTAAAAGGACCGTTATGATCTAATTGCCGGTTTTCTTCCGTGTATTCCGACGATTGCGATATAGTGTATTCACGCGTTCGAGAGAGAATTGTGGCAAGTATAGAAGACTTTTGCGTAGTTATAAGAATAAAATAGATATCGTCCGGAGGCTCTTCCAGCATTTTGAGAAGAGCATTTGCAGATTGTTCGCGAATACGCTCCGCCTGTTCGATAATAACAATCTTTGGAGCGTTGCGCGCGATATGAATCCACCTGCCGATATTGCGGATCATCTGTACTGAAACCGTCGGCAATAGGGCGGCAAGCTTGTGGGCATCTTTCGAGATCATATCGATAACCTTTGACGAATTGGGCTCCTTCGCAAAATCATCGGCGCGATCTTGATAAATAAACGGCGCAATTGCGGCGACGCGTTCTTCTAACGTTTCGATAAGAGCGCCAGCTCCAGCGGCTTGTTTTTCAATGCCCCGCAACAAATCGGGATGAAATCGCGCAATAATAGACCGTATAAGCCTTATAAATGGGTAGATCGCCGCGGGAGAATTGTTCGCGCGTTCGGCGCCGTTGGTAATAACGACACCTGGGACGCGATCGCCGATAAGCAATTGATTAGGGTAGGCGAGTAGACGATGAGATTGACACGCGGGGCAAGAACACCCTGGTGACGATGGACTGATCTCGCACGAAATAACCCTTCCCAATTCAAACGCAATCTCGATAGCCATCTCTTCGTCGTTTCCATGCAACAGCAACGCAGGCGGGAGACGTCCCTCTTGCCAATCGCGGCGCAAGATGCCGATAACGGAGGAGTTTGAAGCGATCGCTATAGGCATCTCTTGACGGTATCTAGGGGCATTTCTTGTAATCTTACAGATTCAAAGGGGACAGCATAATCTCTGAGGACAATAGATCCTGAAGCGATGGCATAAATGGTTGGAGCGTCTGCGCGATAAAGCTTGACCGTAACAGCGGCACGATAGATTGTTGATCAAAAATAGGTTGCTCCACCATAACAAAAATAACAATTGCCGACAATAATACCCCTTTGCCGAATCCTACAAGCAACCCCAAGACTTTGCCGAGAGACTCTAATTTTAGTCCACGCTCAAGATCGCTCAATATCTTGTGCAATATCTTAACAAGTAAAAAAACAATCGCGAAAATAGCGATAAAAGCTACTACTTGGCTTATAATCATATGTTCTATCCAGCGATTTCTGATGAACTCTGATACAGGATGAAATAGCAACGCAGCGCTGGCCACCCCGGCTATGATTGCTCCAATTGAGAACGTTTCGCTCAAAAATCCTCGTATAAAGCCTCGCAAGCTAAAAAGAGCGATCAAAATTATAAATACGATATCGATTGCCGCCACTTTGTTACTTTTGCGACAATGTAAGTCGATTTTTGGAGAGATGACGTTCGATAGCCTGCGCGGCGTTGCTAGAAGCGTCTATTGCCGGGAGTTTTTCTGTTGCTTGTTTCATACTATCCCTCATACTATGATTTTCCATGATAATTTCAATTGCAAACATCAATTCGCTCGACGTCGCTAATTGGAGTATCGCCGCCGCGCCGATGCCGCTATAGAATTGCGCGTTGCGAATTTGATCTCCTCTTGTCCCCGCGCCTCGCAATGGAATGAGTATGGCCGGCTTCCGCAGAGCGGCCAATTCCCATATTGTGCTTGATCCCGCGCGACACACCACTAACGAGCTCGCCGCTAAAATATGCGGAAAGTTATCCGCGAAAAAGTCTTTACGAATGTAGCGCCCTGGGCCGATATTATCCGGTAGCGGTGTCTTCGCGTAGTGCTCGCCGCATTGATGCGCGATATCAAATTTTGTGCTCAACATCGGAAGGATTGGCTCAAGTAGATGATTTATTTCTTTTGCGCCGAGACTCCCTCCCATAAAAAAAAGCAACGGACGCTCATCAGAAGCCCCCAACAACGTTCGCCCTCGATTGGCGGACGCGTTAAATATCGATTGACGCACTGGGTTTCCAGAAACGACTACGCGTTCTTTCGGGAGATGGCGAAAAAATACTCGACTTTCGGGATAAGAGATCAAAATAGTCGATGAGAATCGACTATTTATTTTTGTCGCAAGACCAGGATCAAAATCCGATTCATGGCTTATTGTTGGTATTCTAAGGAGATGCCCAGCGATTACTGTCGGGACGCTTACATAGCCTCCTTTAGAAAATATGACTTTTGGCCGCGTCCGTAGCAGAGCCAAAAAGGCGAAAACAATGCCGGCTACGGTCATCCATATATCGAAAATATTGCGAAATGAAAAATTGCGGCGCATTTTGCCGCAAGGAATTGCGATATAACGAAGCCCCCAGTTGCGAATAATCTTGCGTTCCATTCCGAATAGCGAGCCTATCCATATTGCCTGATATTTAGTAGCGCCTCCAATTTTTTCCAATACCGAGAGCGCGGGAAACACATGTCCAGCAGTGCCGCCACCAGCTATAGCGATAGTTTGGCGCCTTCTCATGACGCGTTGAAGTTCCTCGATCGAATTCCAAATAATAGGAGCAATATGCTGATATGGCAATTGCAATTGCCATCAATGCGCATACGATACCAATCCATTACGCGACATCTATCTGTTATCATAAGGTTGCGGTTAATGGGATGCAACTAACCGCGTCATATATCGAAATATGTTCAATAGACAAATTTGCCAATATAAAATTCGGGGCGTATTAGCAAGTATCTATAACAACGATCTGTTGCCCCTCTATAATCAAAATGTCGAAGAATGGTTTTAAGACGCAATTACTCGGCTCCATCCAATAATCATATGCTCGAATAGAAAAAAATTTTCCACCATCAACATAATGATATAAATACAGGGAGAAAAAGTCAAATCATTCCCCTCCCATTTATGGTGGCATCTGTTGTTAAGATGACGAGAACAATATTTATTTTTTGTTTGATTTCTATAAAAGATCGTTATATTCCCTATATCATAAGAGATGAATCGATACAGAAAAAGAGTAGATATGTCGTAATAAACATGTGCGCGTTCTATATATCGCTTTTTTTTCCGGGGTGCTTATTTATCTTGTCCTCCAGCTTTTTTTTGGCTCGACGGGCATCATTGCTTACAGCAAAGCGCTTGAACAGGCTGAGCAACTACGTCAGTCAATTAGCGATATGCAAAAAATTGGCGATCGCATGAGTAGCGAAGCGCGAGTTTTACGGGGCGATCCTCGGCGAATTCTTGTAGAAGCGCGGTCTATTGGATATTGGCGTTCCAATGAGCGGGTGGTTCTTTTATCAGGATATGGCGCCCAGTCTAGCGAAGTCAGTCCGGGAACGATATTTATTCTGAGCGAGCGAAATGTAGATTATCGCTCCATTTTTCGGGTAATTGCTGTTATCATTGCGGGCATCGTTTTTGCGACGCTTCTCATAAAAAAGAGGCGGAGTATAAAGAAACCGTATTCTGAAGAAAGTAACCGCGGGGTGTTGTCTAACGAAAAAGAACAAGCCAGCATTGATTTAGATCTTGCGAGCGATTAGATTAGTGGAAGGGATTTTTATATGAAACAATTGATCAACTCCATGCCAATAAGTATATTAAAGTATATGGGTAGGTGTAAATACGTCGAGCGCGTATAGCTTGCATGCGAATATAGCCTTGGAAACATCAGATAGTTTTCTTACCCGGAGACCATCATATCTCTCTCTAGACGGACAGCAGATAGCCAATTTTCTCAGTGGAACGGGAGAATTCTCGGAACGAGAGCTCGGGCTGTTCTATCAGCTATGTCAGAAATGGCTACCCGAAATCTCTTACGATAAAGTGGTTAGTTTTCGAGGAGTATGGAGTAATAGCGAAAAGAGAACCCTCGAGTCGCTTATGGATAAGTTGCGTCAATATCGTATTGGGTTGATGCGATGGAAATCCATAGAAAATAGAAGAACACCGACATCTATATACCTTTGCGAACAAAGCGGCAAAGCATTTTACTATCATCTTTTGGAGGATATGTATGACCATTGTTCTGCCAAATTACGGCAACAATTTCCTCTATTGACAGACCTGTTGGAACAGGGATTCCAATTAGAATATTCTGACTATCTTGATTACGAGCAACTATTTGCCTATTCGCATGGGTTGCGAGTCTCCGAGCCAAATATTTACAGGATCAATGTAGATGAGCACACAGCTATTTTGCTTTCCGATAGCGCGCTTTCATTATTTATTTCGATAGCAAAAAGAAAGATAAATTTTTACCTGTCTAATGGTAAAATTTTTCAGGCAATTGAAGAAAATAATCCTGATATATCCTCGTTGCAACTATTGGAAGGGATAAATAAAGATCAAGCATTCTGTTGGAAAAAAATTTGCGAGCTATTAATTAACAACCAAGATATAGTAAAAGGCACTATTTTGTCTCCAGATGAATCGTTAATTTATTCGGCAGTAATTATTCAGAATATTTCGAAACAAAAAATGATTCGAGATATGGAGGTACTCGAAAGGCAACGTCAAGTACAGCGTGATATTGGCGAAATAATTAGATTGGTGCAAAATTATCCCTCGGCGTTAGTCCTTATGCCAACCTATCTAGAGTTCTTTAAGCGTTTTCAAGGGCGCTGGGGAAAGCACTACGACCTAATCATTAGGCAAATACGCAAAGTCTACGGACATGATCCCGAATCGACAAGCAAGTTGGGGCAACTTATTTTCGCTCCAGAAGGGGTAATACATCGAAGTAGGTTATACGACTATTTTCTAGGGATGATTATTAAAGTGTCTTCGCAAATAGACGCTGAATACACAGAAGAGTTAAGAGCCGCCATGGTTAAGCGCAAATGGACGTCAATTCCGCATTTTTCTTCATGGCGCGGATTGGAGGAAGACGCTCGCGAACGATTAAAGGCTAGAAGCTCGTTGCTTTACATGTTGCTTGCCAATGAAAAAATACTGAAAGCTTTGATTGCCGTCAGCGTGAAAGCAACCGACTTAGAAGAGAAAGAACGTCTATTAAATCAGCGAATCGCATATTTTTTTCATCCAACAACAGGAAGAATAAAATCGCCAATTGATCTTATGGATATTCGCCTTTTGCGTATAGCGAAACGTAGCTATCGATCTCTTTCGCTTCTAGAACGAATATTTCTCTATTTGCTCGGAGAACGCGATAGGATATTCGATTTTTTTGAGAAATTCGGTCAATCTATTACGCAGAGCGTAAGAAAAGATTATCGCGCTTTAGTCGCTCCGCGTCGCGGTAATAACTCCGGAGCTTATGTGGAAAAAACACAGTCGTCTTCTACAATTGAGGACTATCCTGATCAGAAGCAAGGAGCAAGCAGAGAGCATGATCGCGAGCGATACGGTACTAGTCGGCAGAGCAAACCGAGTAAAAAATTGTTGCGGCGGAAAGACGCCGATTCTGCTTGGGAACGATTTGGGCGAGATATTTTTCAGTAACATTAGCGAGTATCGGTAAATACTAATAATACGATAGGCGACGTTGTTATATCGATAGTATCGCCTATCGTTTGCGTAGCATAGTTCTTACTATTTTGCTACAGTTGTATCCTGCCGCTCCGAATATACCTCCGCCCGGATGAGCGCTAGCGCTCGCAAGATACAGTCCGGGCAATGGAGTTGTATATTTTGATAATTCAGGCAGAGGGCGAAACGAAAACATCTGATCTATCGACATGTCTACATGCATAACGTTAGCGTTGGGCATTGCATGTTTTCGTTCTATCTCAACAGGCGTCTGAACATAGGTATCGATAACATTTCGAATTATTCCGGGAGCGAATTGCTCCAGTGTTTTGAGCATGGTATCAGCGCACTGTTTTTCTAAATTGATCCAGCTTAATCCATTGCGAAGTTGATAGGGATAATATTGTCCCCATAGAAATAGTATATGTTTGCCCGGAGGCGCTAGCGTTTGATCGATCGCGCTGAATGTCATGGCGATCAAGGCAGGTCGACGAGCCGGTTCACCGCGTA
This sequence comes from Spirochaetia bacterium, assembly GCA_965220165.1. Lineage (GTDB taxonomy): Bacteria > Spirochaetota > Spirochaetia > CBDCPJ01. The sequence goes on along the minus strand of CBDCPJ010000054.1, from coordinate 484,954 downwards.
AGAAATCGGCATAGGCATCCATTAAATATTGACGCGAAGGACATATAAGTTGCAATCCTTTAACGATTTCGTCTTGCCGCGGAGCACTTATATTGCTATAGCGAGGAAGGCTGTCTACCGCGCAACGCAACGCCATCCCAAATCCATTGCCCACCCGAATTTGGTTCACTCGAGAACGCAACTCTGTTGGCGTCCAATCGCGTAATAATTCACAGAAGGTGAGCAGCACGTGCGCGTTTGATACTACCGCTTTAGCGCTATATTGTCTCCCTTCTTTGGTTCGGACGCCTCGAGCCCTTCCTTCGCGGGTTATAATTTTGGTGACCTCGGTATTTGGAGCAATTGTTCCGCCATGTGCCTCAATAAATCTTCCCAGCGCCGTGGTTAACATTCCCGATCCGCCTTTGGGTCGCGCTGGAGAGATATCATGCAACAAAGATTGCCACCCGAGAAATTCCGATGATGCAGCTTCGTTTGGCGGAGGGCCGCTTTGCGCCGCCCACCAAGACAACGTTGCGCGGACTTTCTCGTTGGTAAAGCAATCCTCGGTTACTCTTCCATAACTTTGCAATAGGCGGCGAAACATTTCTAAGCGACCAGATTTTTTCGACAAATTTTTCCGCAACAACAATTTAGAAATGAAATTACCCGCTTTTGGCGGATGAAGAAATAGATCAAAGATCGCCTGATTCAGAGGTCGCCATTCTTCTACAAATGAACGATACATATCGGCGTCGCGTTCCGAGACCTGAGCTATTGATTTGCAAGTCTGTTCCAGATCGCGATAAAAGCTAATAACTGTACCGTCGTCGAAAGGGGCGCTCATAATTGGATCGAGCGGAATATATTCCAAGCCGTAGTTTACAAGCGATAGATCCGACACGATAGGAGTCATGCGAATCATGCAATGGAGAGAACCGCCAACATCCATTTTAAAGCCGCCGAACATTTCTTCGGTGCATACGGCTCCGCCGATAGTGTTTCGACGTTCCAATACCAAAGTTTTATATCCCCATTGGGCTAAATAGGCGGCGCATACTAGGCCATTGTGTCCACTACCGATTATAATAACGTCGGCGTCTAAGTGCGAGCTCAAATCGATTGTACGGTAGTTTTCGGGGGTTTATTGTCGCGATTTTTTATTTTAAGCACGATTAAGAATATGATAATAAGCGTATCAAGAGTAAATTCAAAGATGGTGAATACCTCGCCTCCATGGCGCGGATCCCAATAGCTAATCGGACTGATGAAACGCGTGGTAAATTCAAAGGGAAATAATAATAATGGCCCGTCATCGTGATGAGTAAGTATGTCTATCGTCGCATGCAAACCGCACGAGGATAAAAACGCGCCTAACCAACGTATAGAGCAGGAGATTGATCCTCCGATTCTCGTTGGGTTATAGCGATATTCCAGCTTTCTCCTTGTTGCGCTAATCGCATTTCTCGTGAGCAACGCAACGCAATAGAGAATTGCGCCTCCAGCGATAAGAGGAATCGGCGCGTGCAAAAGATTGTGAGACGATATCCAAAATATATTATTAAAATAGAATACATCGAATATTTGGTTAAGAGTAGTTTCGACAGATACCTTCCCAAATATTAGCGAAGTGATCACGGTTCCTATTGTAAGCAAATAAAGTGGAACATCTGGAGCAATTGATCCATATAACAGTGCCGATGCGGGAGCTATACGACGTATCGGAGGTATTTTTGCAAGAGCCGCGGTTATCAAAAAATGGGATGGTGTATTCATTATATGAATGCTAGAACCAATCCCAATGCTTGTCAATAGATCAAATAACTAGGTGATTACAGCAAAGTAAACAGTAAAAATATTCGCGTTGATGACAATATTGTTGTGTCGACAATCAAACGTCTCATTATTGCCAACGAGATGCGCGACATCTATTTTGTTGTTTCTTGGCAGTGCTTCCATAACAGGTAATTGTGCCGATAGCGTCAGTGCCTATTTTCAATTTCTTACTGGCGTTTTCTGTTCATTGTTGCTTTGCATGCTAGCAATACGTCGCCCTAATGGAGATAGGGGGTTCAATTGAGAATTTATCATTGCTAGGAAGGTATTGTTGCCCACGCGCGAATTTCTTGAAATTCTTAGTGCGATTATTAATAGGCGATCAATTAGTAGATAAAAATAGTAGATAAAAATTCCAATAATAGATTGACTATAAGTAATAGAGTACTACATTTTCATTGATCGGTTAGTATTGTGGTGTATAGTTAGTTGGAAGATGTATGGAGGTCAGCAGAATTATGATAAGAGTGGCGAAGTGGTTTTTCCCTGTGATCGTGGGGATTATGGTGTCAGGGTGTGATATTTTTGATGCGATAAATGGCCTGAAAGATGGCGATTCTAGTTCGACAAGTATTCCAACAGGCGGTCAGCCTCCGGCTCCCGCGACAATCGGCCAGCCTCCGGCTCCCGCGACAGGCGGCCAGCCTCCGGCTCCCGCGACAGGCGGCCAGCCTCCGGCTCCCGCGACAGGCGGCCAGCCTCCGGCTCCCGCGACAGGCGGCCAGCCTCCGGCTCCCGCGACAGGCGGCCAGCCTCCGGCTCCCGCGACAGGCGGCCAGCCTCCGGCTCCCGCGACAGGCGGCCAGCCTCCGGCTCCCGCGACAAGCGGCCAGCCTCCGGCTCCCGCAAGCGATAACTACGATCCAAGTTCAATTACAGATGCTACTATTGATACTGATGGCGATCTTCTGATAGAGATATCTTCCATTCAGCAGCTTAGCAACATGCGCTATAATTTAAGCGCTACGAGCTATAAAGATGGCGTTGATAGTGAAGGAATACGTTGCTCTAATGGTGACGAACGAGTTGATTGTATTGGTTATGAATTAACGAGCGATCTCATTTTCTCTGATGGTAGCCGCGTCGAGTTAGACATCATTGATAGTAGTCAAGCAAATGAAGTAGTTTGGCAACCGATTGGAGCGCAAGATAAAGATGGACTAAGATTTAGCGCTATCTTTGAAGGTAATGGATATTCCATTCGAGGGCTATACATCGATATTAGAGAAGTAGCCTATGCCAATCAGAGTTATAAGCCCGCGGGTCTTTTTGGAGCAACCTCGTCCTCGGCTATAATTAGGAATGTTGGAATAGTGTCGATCTATGTTGAGGGAAGCGCAGAATCAGAAGGAACGGTCGGGTCTTTGGTTGGTTTAAATAGAGGCAAGATTGTTAATAGTATGGTCTATCAAGGCATTATTAATGGCGGTTCTGGAGATTATGACTATATTGGAGGGCTGGTTGGTTATAACCGATCTGGGCAAATAATATCTAGTTCGGCGGTGTCTGTAATCGTTAATGGAGGAGAAGGAGACGAAGATTATGTTGGCGGGCTTGTTGGTAGCAACGATTTAGGAGAAATTGCGACTTCGTATGCGCGTGCTTTTGTTATGGGCGACCATGGCGAAGCCGATTCGGTAGGAGGACTAGCGGGGCATAACGCAGGTTTAATAGTCGCTAGTTACGCCGCGGCTGATATTAATGGCGGAGGAGGCGAAGGAGATACTATTGCTGGGTTGGTAGGTTTAAACTGGGGCGAAGTCTATGATAGTTTTGCGGTATCCATAATGGATGGCGGTGATGATGAAGCATTTACGCATTATACCGAAAGATCGGATCTATTAGCGTATGATGACGGCGGTTCAGTATCGAATAGCTATGGCTTTGGGCTATATACTCAACGTGGAACGCCGATTTTCCCGCAGTATCTTCGTAATATATACAGCGATATTGCTGATTCAGCGGTTGTAACTCCCGCCCTATTAGATCCTGATAACGGGATCTCCGATGTAAAAAGATGGTCAGCTACACTCTGGGATTTTGGCGACGAACGTCAATATCCCACGCCAAGGCTCATTACTAGTTATGATAATGGTCAGTACTATTGTGATCAAGCGCTGCTCCCCTATGGGCATAATTGTTATGAGCCCCTGACTGACCGTATGGGATGGCGAGATCTTTATGAACGTCAGCAAGCATTAAATGCGCCGTTAAATTTTCGAGTATCGTCGCGAGGTCAAAATCATATTTTGGATTGGAACGTTGTTCCAGGAGCTCAGACATATCGAGTATATAAGAGTAGCAATTCTGTTTCGCCCAACACCTCCCCCGCTCATCACTATCGCCTCATCGCTATTACAACAGAGCCTTCTTATGTAGATAGCGACATATCAGATTTTTCTCTTTACCGTGTGGTTGCCGTTGATGAATTCGCGGGTTTGCCAACTCCTTCTCAAGAGCCTCAATCCTCGCGAGTTTCTGTTATTTCTCTTATAGATCAAGATAATGACGGCCTCATAGACATTAATAATTTAGAGCAATTGTTCAATATTCGATATAGTCTTGACGGTAGCGCTTATAAAACGAGCAAAGAAGATGTGGGCTTGCTATGCGGATTAGATGGCACGATGCCCTGTCGTGGCTACGAATTAACAAGAAGTCTAGATTTTGCTTCTCCGGATAGTTATGCCGATAACGTAGTTAATTCAGAGTGGGTGCCCAATAGCTCAAATCCGGATATCGCTTCAAATTCAGGTTGGTTGCCTATTGGTTTATCGCCTGATATTGAGGAGATAAACGGAGTAAATGATTGGTTGCCCCCTTTCGGATTCCGTTCGATATTTGATGGTAATGGACATACTATAAGCAACCTTTATGTTCGTCGGGGAGGGATTAGCGCGCTATTTTCTATGCTAGACTATGCTGCTGTCGTTCGCAATCTTGGAATTATTGATGGAAGAGTTTATGGGGGAGATGCTCAAAGTTATCCGATGTCCGTTAATTCAGGTTATACGGTATATTTTTCTCACCATGTTGGCTCGTTAGCTGCGATAAATAAGGGCACTATAGTTGCTTCATATGCTACTGGTGGTGTAGCGTTAACCGGCAAGCGAGGACCTGCGATTGTTGGCGGATTAGTCGGGGCGTTAGTAGGCGGAAGGATAGTCGCTAGCTATGCAGACGTGGAAATTCACAATGTAACCAATATGCGACTCGATAACGTATCTATTAATCTTGGCGGCCTGGTCGGTCAGAGTGTAACTACACAAAATCGAGATAGTACCCTGCCATTTACTCGTGGAAATTTGCATATTGTTAAATTTGAGAATGGCCGAGGTATTATAGCTGATAGCTATGCCAAAGGAAATGTTTATCATCATCGAAGAGGCTACCAGAGCAAAACAAATCCGAGAATTGCCGCTGGAGGATTGATAGGCAGAGGGATGCTTGCCGGAGTTGTTAATGTATATGCTGAAGGCCATGTTTCAGGATCGACAGCGGGTCGTCTTGTTGGTAACGTGATTCGCGATTTTAGGATTCTGGCAGGTTGGGGTTTTGGTAGGCTAGATAGAGATAACGATACTTCTAGCGGAGGGTTTTACGATATAGTTCTTAATAGAACCGGATTGTTAGATGAGGGTACATTATCTTATTATCTCCCCTCTTATCTCTCTGAAGAGGAGCATCGCGATCCAGAAGGGTATAGATTATATTTCGGTAGTATAGATCGTTCATACGATACGTATCGTGGTCCACGGGTAGCCGAGGAATTGACATACAGCAACTCATCTACTACCGCATCAGATCGTTGGTCGCAAGATATTTGGGATTTTGGCTCTTCCAACCAAACTCCCGCGCTACGATATGCCGATTATGATGAAGCGGGTTCCATTTTTAGTTGCTCTCAAGGATCTTGGCCTGGATCAGAGCTCTGCGGAGAGCTAATTCCAGGCCAGCGGTAAAAAAATAAATGCTCTCTATTGGTGGTGGGCAACGTCGCGTATAGGGGTATTCTTTTTATATATGAGTATAATACGTTTATTGCGTTTTGGCGTATAAGAGCTATAAAATGATAGGCATTTGCTTTGATTCTAGTTTTTTGTAGATACCGAAACAAGATAAGAATATATAGTATTGTCTTTCAGTCAGAAGAGGTGCGATTAGATATTCGGGTGAACGTATAGATATCGTAATAGCGACCATCGATAGATAAAAAAGGAGTATTCCTAATCTATTGGGGCGGTTGATCAAAGTATTATAAAGTAATAGCATATATATGTGCCAATAATGGATGGCTTGATAGATTTAGAATACAATAGCAAAAGTGTTGTGCGTTCGCAAGCGGCTGGTTGCATAGAAGCGAGTGCTATTATTATCCTGTCTTTACTGATCTCTGTCTTGAGATAATCTCATCAAAACGGTCGCTTATGGGCAAAGAAAATACCATAGGTAATTGACTAATTAGGATTAGTAGAGCTCTTTGCTATCTAGAGTTACGATGGTCTATTTCACAACTGAAGCGGAAGGGGAGATGACTATTTTCTCATGCCATCTTGGAAAGGAGCGAAATTCTCACATATAAAATATGTACAATGCTATTTTCCATGCTTCCAAATATCGGCTACTTATATTGTGAGCGACGCGTTTGAGTACAATGTTATTTATCGACAATAGGATGCACTATAAATCTATATATTTAGTTGTCTCATAACTGTCACGATATTTTTTGATAAATAATGATGTTCTAATAGCTTGCATAGCATCTTTTGCGCTACACATGCGAACTTGTATATGTTTTAGCAAGGAACTGTTTATTTTATAATAAAGAACTGTTTATCATGTTGAAGTGCCTTTAAAAAATGTGTGGGTATCGGCGCTCCTTATTTTCTTGATTGCAATTGGTCTTTCAATTGTCTATAATTTGCTATCAAACTACGAAATATTGGAATTATAGCCCACATAGACGCTGGTAAGACGACTACTACAGAGCGCATCCTCTATTATACCGGTAAAAACCATCGTATTGGCGAAGTCGATGATGGATCGGCTACAATGGATTGGATGCGGCAAGAGCAAGATAGGGGTATTACTATTACGAGTGCCGTTACAACCTGTTACTGGCGCGATCATCATATCAATATAATTGACACGCCAGGACATGTTGATTTTACGGCCGAAGTAGAGCGAGCATTGCGGGTGCTTGATGGTTCAATTACCATTTTTGATGTGGTTGCCGGGGTCGAGCCGCAGTCCGAAATGGTATGGAAACAATCGAATAAATATGGGGTTGCTCGTATTGCCTATATCAACAAAATGGATCGAGTGGGGGCAGATTGGCAACAAACTATCAAGGATATACGTAGCAAATTGTCAACCGAACCGCTTCCATTAATGATGCCAGTTGGATTGGGAACATCATTTGATGGAATCATTGATCTGCTATCGATGAAAATGTTGAAGTGGGATGAAGACACATTTGGATTAAATTTCATTAGCTCCGATATTCCCGCTTCTTTGGCGGAAGAAGCTCAATATGCTCGAACAGAACTAGTAGAGACGCTTGCTAATATAAATAGCGACATAGAAAAGGCGTATCTAGAAGATAAAGTAATTACCGTAGATGAGTTGAAACTGGCAATTCGTATGGCGACTATTTCTGCGACAATTACACCTGTCTATTGCGGGGCTAGTCTTCGTAATATTGGAGTGCAACCGTTACTTGATGCCGTTGTCGATTTTTTCCCCGCTCCCGATGAGTTGCCCCCGATAAATGCCTATAATGTTCATAATGGAAAGAAGATGGTGGTAGCTAGGGTAAGAGATGCTTCGCTATCTGCGCTTATTTTTAAGATTGCGCATGATCCAAATAAAGGCGAACTCTGTTTCGTCCGAGTCTATTCTGGCGAGCTAAAAAGCGGTTCAAATATTTACAATGTTAATAAGAATGCTCATGAGCGCGTTCTGCGTCTGTTGAGGATGCATGCGGACCGTAGCGAACGTATCGATAAATTGATTGCGGGGGATATCGGCGCAATTATCGGATTTAAACGAGCTCAGACAGGAGATTCGATCGGTGTCAATAAATCGTCAGCCTTGCTAGAAAGGATATCATTCCCAGAACCGGTAATTAGTAAGACAATAGAGCCGAGGGCATTTTCGGAACGCGGCAAACTTAAACATATTCTCGCGATCATGAACAAGGAAGATCCTACTCTACATTGGCGAGATGACGAAGAGACCGCTGAAATAATTATTTCTGGTATGGGCGAATTGCATTTAGATGTAATCGTTACCAGACTAATCAATGACTACAATATGGATGTGCGGGTTGGTCAGCCTCGAGTTTCCTATCGCGAAAGTATTGTATCTACCGCTACCCATTATGAAGTATTAGAGCGTATTATAGCGGGTAAAAATATTAGGGCTAGCGTTACAATGACAGTGGCGCCCAATAAGGATGGGAATAGCACTGCCATTCAATTAAACAACGATTTATCAGAAGATATTATAGCCGCTTGTAGGCGTGGTATTGAGACGGCTCTTTCATCGGGTGTTTTGCAAGGCTATGCGATGGTAAATATCGCAGCGACAGTAACGGCGATAGAATTTGATTCGGTTTCAGACAATCTTTTGTTATTAGAAGCCGCTGCTACCCAATGTTTTGAATTGGCTAGCAAGCAAGCCTCACCGATATTGATGGAGCCACTTATGCGAGTTATTATTAACGTTCCGCCAGAATTTATCGGCGAAATAATTGCGAGCATCACAAAAAGGAATGGCCAGATAGACAGCGTCGAATCCCACACAGGTTACGATCAAATTAACGCCCTAGTCCCATTACGGCATTTATTTGGTTATACTACCGTAGTTCGGAGCGCTACTCAGGGTAGAGCTCATTTTACTACGTCGTTTGCTCTATTTGTTCCCTATGGCGGCAATAAATAACACACGAAACTACATATAAGAGCAAGTCATTTAACAATATAAGAGCAGGTCATTTAACAAGAGCGATATATATAATAATAGCCATACAGTAACATCAAAATATATTGCTTGCCGATCGATAAACCGTAATCTGAAATTGCCGATTACAAACGCGAAAACGTTTTTGGAGTGAATTAATTCTGACGGCGATATGGAGCGCCTGTTATTTTTAGCGTGCGTGATAACATCAAGATATACTAGACTAGTTCCTTCGAGTCATTAACGATTGAAGTGTAATAGACTACTACGTGAGAATTCGATATTATATTTAACAATGTGGAAAAAATGATGAACTATGAAGAGATAATGCAATTTTTAGCCAATCATGGTAGCGAACAAACTAGAAAAATATATCGTCGCCATGGAGCGCGCGACCCAATTAACGGGGTAAAGATTGGCGACCTAAAAAAGGTGGTTAAGAGAATCGGGAAAGATCAAAAGATCGCAAATCAACTCTGGAAGAGCGGCAATTCCGATGCTATGTATCTTGCCGGGCTCATCGGAGATGAAAAACAGATAACGGAACAAGAACTTCGAGAATGGGTAAAAAGTGCCTATTGGTATATGTTGAGCGAAGGATCTGTGGCCAGTTTGGCAGCAGAATCTCCGTATGGGTGGAAACTTGGTCTAGAATGGATTGATGTTGATGATGAACAGATCGAAGCGGCAGGCTGGGGGACTCTATCTTCTTGGGTATCGTTTCGCGCTGATGCGGAAATCGACTATGAGATGGTAAAGCAACTGCTGAAGAGAATCGAAATATCTATACATCAGCAAAAAAATCGGGTGCGTTATGGTATGAATAATTTTGTTATTGTGATTGGTAGCTATATTGTGGAGCTACATAAGTTGGCTCGTGAAGTTGCAGAAAATATTGGCGTTGTGCAAGTCAATGTTGGCCAGACAAGTTGCAAGGTCCCTCTAGCGACAGAATATATCGATAAGATTGAGCGTATGGGGCGCATAGGAAAAAAGCGAAAGCATTCCCGGTGCTGATTTTCTACTCAATTCTCTCGCCATTTAATAGTAACGCTCGTATTATTGCCGAGCCTCGCGTTCCAATTGCCACTTCGGCGACGACATCGCCCTGGTAACGTTCCAGAGCTCTGCCCCGTCCTTCAGCAACAAACCAGTTTTCTATGCCATATGATATTGTTGCCTGCGTATTGTCAGTTTCTTCGATGTATCTTCGTCCTATAAATCTACCTGCGATATAGAGAGTGGTATCAGGTCGCTGTAGGCTTATATCTGTAATAGAGGCATTACCAGAAGAGTCTATATCTAGAATTACAAACACCCGCTGATTATATTCTAGGCTTTCGCTATTTATTCCGTATATTAATGTATTTACAAAGCTAATATTATAGCTTAGGGCGACATACTCTCCACGAAATATATCGACAGGATCAATTGGTATAGTCTTCAGCAGTACAATTTTTCCGTTTCTTAGAGTGATTTCTTGAGTAATGGAGAATATGCCTATTATAAGCGCCCATGTGGCTATTACGGTCAAGCCCCAGAGATATTTGCTTTTGGCAGGCAACAGTGTCCCATTCGTTGTTATTTCTTCTTGGCGTCTTGCCAATAGGTTTATTCATTTTGTCTAGCGATGTCATTATGGGCGCGTTTTTTCTTGTCTGTTCATTATTGCGGTTCGTTTAATTCTATGGAAGCGATATCATTCGAGGAATCTGTGTTATGTGAGGAATCGGCGCTATCCGAAGTCGATATTGTATTGTCGGAGATGGTGTCTTGTTTAGCGCCCGTCACTTTCCAAGATTCTTTGATAGCTCTGCTTTTACGTTCTATAATAATACTCCCGATAAGTAAAAATGCTCCGCCTATTAGAAAGAATAGCGAGCGAGACAAGGAATTCCAAAACGAATCGGTATATTTTATGATCAAAAAAATTGATAACCAGATGGCTCCGCTGATAAAAATTAGTCTGTTTCGTTCACGATAGCCGATGAGAATTTTGAAAATCATTATGGAAACAAAAATGACATTGAATATGACAGTGTAAAGGTTTGAATAAATCGGGGTAGTAAAGAATACAAACGTAAAAAGAAGCAGGACTAGAGCGACAATATTAAGTATGCGATAATCTCTCGTTAGATTTTTGCGGAAGCAATATTGAATCAATGGGATCGCGAGAGCGATTGATCCTGCTATGACGCATACTATTAAACTACTTTGCAAATTATCGGGTAACCCATGGAGAGTGATACGTGTTTTGATATCTTCATGAATATATTCTGTTCCAGCGAAAAATGGGAAGGTAAGAAGAAGTAGTGATATAGTGGCGATTTGAATAGTAAAAACACGCCAAATGCTCCCAATTGATGCCATGCCCTTGAATAAAAGCGTATGCAATTGAGCGATGCCCATGAACAATAAAGATATAATACAATAAATCGCGGGAAGCGAGCGGATAATTACCTCGCTAAAGCGATTATTTCTGAATAGAAATAGTCCCAGCCAAATAAAAAACAATACCTCACCTAGCGCAGCGATAGATTTAGAGCGAAAAAGGTAGAGCGGAATAACAAGTCCGGTAATCCAGAGTAACATCAACCAGTGTGAATTTGCGTTTGTGTTGTAAATTTGCGATGCCAATAGTAAAGTGGCACCGAATAGTAGTAGGCTTAGGAAGATTAATGAACTTCCGAATCTAGGAGCAATATTTCTAATATAACGAAACCAATAGCCAGCTATATACACAGTCAAAGTCGCGCTACTCAGCAAGGCCATTTTGACTATATCGGTCATTTTATACCAGTTTGCGGAGACAAACTGAATAGCTGAAATGCCAATCAATATCGCGCCGATAGTGGAAAGAACGACTACTACTTTATTTGGGCGAAGCCGTTCGCTACGATTAGAACTATTGGTATTTGTTTTTGTATCGTATTTGTATGAGGTTGACATCGTATTCAATTATTATTTTCAGTATGCGATTCTACTACTAAAAGCATGGTGAATCAGGGTATATCAATATTATCAATAAAGCAAGTATTGCCTCAGGCAGCTGATAATAGAGAATAGTTTTGGCATTGATAATATTCGGCTAATGCTAGATAGTTTTTTGAAGAGTGTCTTATGATTTTTGCCGCGCGTTTGATGAGATCGCTGAATATATTAAGTAATTTTGGAAAGTAATCAGTATGGTGTTTGTTTGAGCGAATAATATAGGCTAAACGTTAACTGCCAGTCTGTTGAACGTCAGAATAGAACGGTTAGGCAAACGATCAATAGATATAGCGAACACTGTTTAAAAAAAGTGTATAAATAATGATAGTGGCTGGCAAGTATATGGTAAGTTATAATTGGTTCTTATCAGCGAGCGGGCAAAGCGCTATTGTTGCCGGCATATGGCTAGTAGTCAAATATAACTGGTTCTTATCAGCGCTCAACAACGCAACTGTCGTTGCTGGTAGCGCTATCGTTGCTGTCAGTATGATACTGGGTCAAAATATAACCGATTCTTATCAGAGCGAGTGATGAGGTATTCGGATATGGTTAGTGTTTAGCCAATGTAGATAGCCAGTGTATGTGAATAATAAAAGAGTTAGCCAGAATATTCAAGCGCTATTTTGCTTATTTTTTCAGCAAAGTGGCAGGCTACCGAATGTTTTTGGGTTAACTGACGCAATGGCGGTGTTTTTACTTTGCATATTTCCTGTGCCCATGGGCAACGATCATGAAATCGACATCCTTTGGGAATATATTGCGCGCTAGGGATATCTCCCGCAAGGATGATTCGTTTGCGGCGCTGTTTCGGCTTAACTATCGGCGATGCCGATAGTAGCGCGAGTGTATAGGGATGCGACGGACGGGTAAATATATCATCGTTGCTTCCTATCTCTACAATTATCCCAAGGTACATGACCGCGACTCTATCGCTAATATGGCGTATTACGCTGAGGTCGTGCGAGATAAATAGATAGGTAAGATGATGAATTCGCTTTATCTCCTGCAATAGATTGATTATTTGGGCCTGTATAGAAACATCGAGCGCAGATACCGCTTCATCTGCAATAATTAATTTGGGGTGAACCGCAAGAGCCCGAGCAATTCCAACTCGTTGCCGTTCGCCTCCAGATAGTTCATGAGGGAAGCGCAGAAGATGATCGTCTTGTAAGCCTGCCGAGTATATTACTTCTCGCGCTCGCCGATAGATTGCGCGATTGTCCATTCCAATAGTGTGTATTCTCAGCGGCTCGCTTACTATATCGATAATTTTCTGTCTTGGATTCAAAGAGGAATAAGGATCTTGGAATATCATCTTTATTCGTTTGCGAATTGAGCGCATTTTGTTGAAAGAGAGTTTTGTTAAGAATTCTCCGTCAAATTCGATTGTCCCATCAGTAGGATTAGCTAGACGTAAAATAGAACGACCTACGGTTGACTTTCCACATCCCGATTCGCCTACCAAACCAAGCGTCTCGCATTGTTGAATAGAAAAAGAGACTCCGTCCACCGCTTTTATAGGATGCTCATTCCGTTTCGACCACCCCCGAGACGGGGAGAAATAGGTTTTAAGATTACAAACAGAGAGGAGGGGAGTTTTCTTGTCGCTAGCATGACTCATTTTGTTGGCGTCTACAGCTGTAGAGTTATCAGAAGGAATAGACGAAGATGAGCGAGGAATCATTGACGTCACTGTTTCTTATTATCCATAAGCCGCTTATATTCCCAACATCGAGACCAACGTCCCGGAGAGACTTCAACAAGCGGAGGAGATTGGTTCTTGCATCGCTCGACCGCAAAAGGACAGCGAGAGCTAAATTTACAACCTGGTAAACGTTTTTGATCAGCGGAAGGCGGCGAGCCTGGAATAGCGTATAGTTTATCTCGGCGTTCGCTGGTTGCGGGAAGCGAAGCAAGCAACCCACGGGTGTAAGGATGCAAAGGATGCTCAAATACCTTGTCTGTTACTCCTTGTTCTACTATTGAGCCAGCATACATTACTACAACATTATCTGTTGTTTCGGCTATAACTCCGAGATTGTGACTAATGATAATTAGGGACATATTGCTTTTGTCGCGAATGCTTCGTAGTAGCGCAAGTATCTGAGCTTGAATAGTTACATCTAAAGCTGTGGTGGGTTCGTCTGCAATGAGTAGAATTGGATCGCATGCGAGCGCTATCGCGATCATAGCCCTTTGCCGCATGCCTCCGCTAAGCTGGTGCGGATACTGACGCAATCGTCTGGAGGGATCAGGTATTCCAACGAGATTGATCAGCTCGAGGGAGCGTTGCGTAGCCAGTTTGCGATCGGAGACTATGTTATGGGCAAACAATGATTCGGCGATTTGATATCCAATGGTATAAACAGGATTCAGCGATGAGAGAGGTTCTTGGAAAATCATCGCCATTTTATTTCCACAAAGTTGCCGCACTACCTTATCGCCCAAATGAGATAAATCTTGTCCGTCAAAGTGTATTCGATTCGCTGTAATTTTTGCTTCGCGACTAGCAAGTAATCTCATTATCGATAGCATAGCGGTTGTTTTCCCGCTTCCAGATTCGCCGACAATTCCCCATGAAGATTTTATCGAGATATTGATCCCAAAATCGTCGACCGCTTTTGTTAGACCCTGATCAGAACGGAATTGAACAGTGAGTCCTTTAACATTCAATAATGGTTGATTATTTTCGGATTTTTGGGCGGGTTTACTCACCATTAGAGTCCTTGGACATTTCTTTGAAATCTAGGATCAAGATGGTCTCGCAATAGATCGCCCAGGACATTAAGAGAGAGGGATGTTACGACGATGAAGCTTCCAGGAAAAAGAATGAGCCAAGGCGCGACGGTCATATATACCTTTCCGCCATTGATCATGTTGCCCCAACTAGGGACATCGGGAGGCAATCCTAATCCGAGAAAATCTAGGGCGGCCATTTCTAATAGCGAGAAAGCGAATATAAATGTAGCTTGTACAATCATCGGAGAGATAAGATTAGGCAACAAATGGTGCCCAATAATACGAATTGGCGATGCGCCTTCGGCTACAATGGCTTCGACATAGGTTTCTTGTGCTATTTTAAGCGTCAATCCAAATACGATACGAGTGGTTCGAGCAAGATAGCTTATCCCTACGGCTACAATAACATTGGGCAATCCTCTTCCTAATATTGCCACCAAGACTAATGCCATTAAAAGAGGCGGGAATGCTAACAATGAGTCGATAATACGCATAATAAACACTTCGGTTTTGCGAAAATAGGCGGCAATGATGCCGATCAATACTCCAAATAACAGAGCAAATAGAACAACTCCAACCGCTCCAATTAAGCTTGTCCGCGTTCCATACAAAATACGGCTAAAAATGTCTCGACCAAAATTATCGGTGCCAAATAAATAGGTTAAATTTGGTTTTTGAAGACGATTTTTCGCATCGATTTCAAGTGGGTCATATGAAGCAATAATAGGAGCGAATAATGCGGCGATAATTACCAGCAGTAAGAAAATAGCCGCAACGAGAGCGGGGGGGCGAGAAATAAGAAGACTTATCATTTCGGATACATAGTTAGGCGAGGCGAATCCGAGGATCCAGCCAGGCGAAGATGATGTCGATGAGAAGATTAATGCCCATATAGAGAAGAGCAACAACTAATATAATCCCTTGAATGATTGGGTAATCGCGTCGCGAAAGCGATTCGACCACCAATCGGCCAATTCCTGGAAGAGCGAACACTGTTTCGGTTACTACTGTATTTGATATAAGCGCCACAAAAGTAAAGCCCAACGCCGATACAACAGCGACAAGAGAATTGCGAAATACATGTTTAATTATCACTAGGTACTCTGGTAAGCCTTTTGCTCTGGCAGTACGGACGTAAGGTTCGTTGTATATATCTAACATACTTGATCGAGTCAATCGAATAATCAGCGCGGAGTTGGGTGCCGCCAATGTGATGCAAGGCAGGATAAGATATTGCAGATTGCCGATGCTCCCTCCCTGGACGATTGACGGGAAGCCTGAGCTAGGCAACCATTGCAAAAAGACAGCAAAGAGTAATACAAGATTAAGCCCCAACCAAAAAGTTGGCACAGAAGCGAATAGCATACTGGTGCTAGAGAGTACGTGATCAATCCAACTATTGGCTTTTGAGGCGGCTATAATACCGATGGGTATTCCAATGCCTACGATCAATAGCATTGATATGCAGGCAACTAAAATGCTAGTTTCGGCTCGTTGTGCCAGTACCTGTGTGACCGGAATTCCCAAAAAGATTGATTCGCCAATATTTCCCGTTAATAAGTTGCCGAGCCAAATAATGTACTGGAATAGAACAGGGCGATCTAGCCCCAGAGATTGTCGAAGAGCCTCCAACTGCTCCTCTGAGGCTAGATCTCCTAATATTACATAGGCGGGATCTCCCGGGATTAGGCGTATAAATAGAAATACCAAGAACGAGACTATTAGCAATGACGGGAGAATGGAAATTACACGTCGAATTAGATACTTTACCATTTCCTACCAATTATTCCCAATAATCATGTTCTTTTGACACATTATTAAGCGAGACGTTCTACCGTATTTGCGTTCCCCATAAGTTGGGCCAAATAAGCGATGAGTCTCCCAGGCCAGTTAGATTAGGACTGTATATGTTATAGCTAAAGACATCGCCAGTTTTGATGACAGGTGTCTGTTCGTAGACAAGACGTTGAATCTCTCCCCAAATTGCGAGACGTTGCTGTTGATCGGTTGTTGAACTAAACTGGGCTTTGAGATCGGTTATTTCATCAGTTGCCCACCAACCTGGATAGGTTTCGCTGAGGAACGAATAGAGGATAGGATCGGGAATTGGACCATGATGGGTTACGAATATGTCCCATTGCTCAGGGTCTCCTCTACGGGAACTCAGCCCGGGCCAGTCATAGACTTGCAGGTCAACGTTGATGCCCGCCGCTTCCAAATGGCGAACGATAACGGTACTACTATCTAAGTGCCATTGGAAAGCATGCGAAGTTACGTAGCGAATAGGCTCTCCATTATAACCAGCTCGTTGCGCTAACTGACGCGCCTGATCAATATCCTGTTCGGGATATCCAACAATCCCGCTCTCGTTGTACCAGATTGTTTGGCGAGGCATAATAGCGCCATTTGCGTCCCATAGCCCATCGGGACCAATAGCGGCTTGCAATACCTCCTCAAAGTCGATAGCCGATCTTACCGCTTGACGAAGCAAGGGATTGTCTTGGAAAATGCCGCCATTAGAGTTGAAGAATAAAAGTCCTTGATTGGGAGCCTGCTTGACAATGACGCGAACTTCTGGATCTGATTGCAAAGATGTATAGAGATCCCCCGGAATATCCTCGGCATAGTCGTAATCTCCAGCTCTTAGTCCGCTAATGCGTGTATTGGGATCGGGCACCGGGATAAATAACAATTCTTCCACATTGGCGACTCGCTCGCCCGCGTAGCCATTTGCTTCGCCTGGAGCTGATACGTAGTCTTCATAACGAGTCAGTCTGATGAACCGTCCATCTTGCCATTCTTCAAATCGATACGGCCCTGTTCCAATATATTGACTTTGCGGGATAGGATTCTCATCCGCGCCAGCTACCACTTCGGACGGGTACATTGTAGGTCCGCCATTGATAAAGGCCAATAGATTAATCCATGGAGCAAATGGCGCTCTAAACCGTAAGCCTATTTCATATTGCGATATACGTTCTACTAGACTAATATTATTGAATAATACAGGTCCGCGTACCCCAAATTCTCCCCAACGTTCCAATGACGCGACTGCGTCATCGGCGTCAAATGTGCTTCCATCATGAAATCGCACTCCTTGACGCAAGGATATGCGAACATACAGCCCATTTTGTTCTATCTGATAGTCAGATGCCAATAATGGGACCGGCGCATAGTTTGCGTCAAACGTAAAGAGCCCTTCAAAAATATGTTGCGCGACAGTTGTGCTAAGATCCGAGGTGAGCACATGTTGATCAAGATGAGGTGGTTGGTCTGCCGCCGCGTAGCGTATTGTCGAAGCGACCATGTCGCCTTCCGATTCGCCGCCTGCAAATAGAGGGGATGCCAACACCACTATAAACAAGAAAACAATTGCACTGAAACATAAGAAACGATTTTTTCTCATAAAATACCTCCTAAAATTTTTATAAGTATTATTGCGCATATAAAAATAACTTGCAACTATTTTGTTGACAATAATGAAATACTATTTTAATTTTTTTATTATGAATACAGTGATAACTTTAGGAGAAATAATGTTGCGCCTCGAACCTCCGGGAAGATATAGATTGATGCAGTCTTTGCCTGGAAATATACATGCTGGATTTGCCGGAGCCGAATTCAATGTCGCGGCTTCTATTGTGATGCTTGGAGGATCGGCGAGATTCATCTCAGCGTTGCCTGATAATCCAGTAGGCAAAATTTGCCGAGACTACATCATATCGAGAGGAATTGACGCGAGCGAAATTGTTATAAAACCGAAAACGCGGTTAGGCATTTTTTATTCTGAGCGCGGCGCCAATCAGCGTCCCAGCCGCATTGTCTATGATCGTGATTTTTCTGCCATTGCTCAGTCAGTTCCCGGCGATTACGATTTCAAGTCAATATTCAAAGATGCCGAATGGTTTCACATTACTGGTATAACGCCCGCTCTTTCCGAGACAAGCGCCGCTGTTGCTATAGAGGCGTTGCGATCTGCTAAGAACGCGGGTATCCGTACATCAATCGACCTAAATTATCGCGCGAAATTATGGCAATGGAGGGATGGCGTCGCGTCGCAGTTGTTGGCCCGCGAGGTAATTTCCGAGATGATGCCATATGTTGATCTACTTATCGGCAACGAATCTGATGCAGGCGACATGCTAAATATCTCATCAGAAAAAAATAACATTGTCAGAGCGATTATTAACGTTGAAGAATATGAAGATGTGGCGCGACAAATTGTTGCTCGTTATCCTAATATACGCTGGGTTGCCACCACTCTTCGAGAGAGTGTTTCAGCGAGCTATAATCGATGGGGGGCGATGCTGTACGAAGTGGAGCGTGGCAGGATGTTACTTGCGCCGTTGGATGAGTCGGGCGACTACAGACCATATGAAATTCATGCAATTGTCGATAGAGTGGGTGCCGGAGATGCATTTGCCGCGGCTCTTATATATTCTATGGTTTCAAAACGTTATAAGCTTCTTGCCGATATGTTGCGATTTTCTGCGGCTGCTTCCTGTTTGGCGCATAGTGTTGAGGGCGACGAGAACAAGACCGATTGTTCTGAAGCGGAATTATTAATGGGCGGCGACGCTTCGGGGCGGGTACAACGATAGCGTTATTTTCAGGATTAGGAGATTTTCCGGTGCGGGTAGCCCCCTAGGGAGCTGATTAACTCAATAGCGGTTAAGTAACTGGTCTTAATGAGAGCGCTCATTTTGCGAAGCTACTAATTTTGGCCAAATGAACGAAAATAGATGCTGCGACGAATCTATCCTGCCGCAAGTCTATTCCGTCGCCACTTTTTTGGAGATTGATCAGTATACCATTTATACATATCGGAGCGCTTCAGTATTGTCTATCGGAATGTTTCCGTATTGTCAAAATAGTGGCTAGGGCGGAAAATTTTTCCTGGATTCATAATGTTAGATGGATCAATTGCCTGTTTTGCGCCTAGCAACGCGGATATCCCGGTTGCCGATATCTCTCTCTCAAGCCATGGAGAATGCTCTAGTCCTACGGCATGATGATGGGAGAGCGTTCCGCCGTTATCTGCGAACGCTTGTTCGGCGGCGCGTTTAATGGCAAAATATTGTTCTGCGCCGGCTTCTAAATGTTGTCGACATGCGAAAGTGAAATAAAGGCTCGCCCCATCTGAATAGCTATGGCTAATATGGCATCCAATCCACCATTCAGGGCCGTATATGTTGAGCGCATCAGCGATAGCCGCGCGACTTTTTGTATAGAGATTGCGGAGATTGCTCCAAGAAGTAGCAGTTTCGCTAATGTCGGCCAATATGCCATGATCCATAGTAAAATCGCGTAGGTGAGGGAAGGCATATTTCTCGCGCCAAAAATGTTTACCGGGCGACTCTCCCAGTGATACCCCGCCAAATTTGGCGTAAATATTATGGATTTTGCTGTAGTTGATTCTTAGTTGCTTCGCGCTTTCGCTCTCGAGCGCTATCAGACATAATGACAATGCATCAGATGCATAGCCTTTGATACGGGTCAGATATTTGCTAAATAGCCTACGTCGCAATTGACGAGATGGCGTATCCTTTTTTCGAAGCGAGTTGGAAAACATCGTTCGTTCTGCGTCGCTGAGCCTCGTCATTACCGGGTAATGAGATGAACGTCGAACAGAGCGTAGGGCGTCGATTCCGTCGTAAAATGAGGGAAAAAGAAAGCCGTATATTTTTTTATGCCGAGCGATTGGACGGACGCGTATTACAGCTTCGACGATAACGCCGTATGTCCCTTCGCTTCCTATGCATAGCTGAAGGATATCAGGGCCGCGAGACGCGCGAGGTACTTCCTTTATATCGATCGTTCCAGAGGGAGTAACCATGCGCAATGAAACAACCATATCCTCGATATTACCATATCGATCACTTTGCATGCCCGAAGATCGCGTCGCTATCCATCCGCCTAATGTCGAATGTTCAAATGAGTCGGGAAAATGTCCCAATGTTACGCCATGTTTGCTAAGCTGTCGCTCCATAACAATGCCCAAAGCGCCGGCTTGCATGCGTGCTGTGAGAGAGACCAAATCGATAGTAAGCAACTTATTGAGCGGCGTTATATCAAGCGATATAATCGAGCGCCCCTGTTTATCAATTGGTTCCAACGCGCCTGCTACATTTGATCCGCCGCCAAACGGGATCACCGCCATATTGTTGCGGAGAGCATAGGTTACTACCGCTTCCACATCGCTTTGCTTTTTGGCGTAAATCACGTAGTCGGGGAATGCGTCGATTGTTCCCCGGCGTAGTCGATAGCTATCGTAGTATGAGCGTCCTGCGGCATGTCCAACCCGCTCGCGATCGCTAAAATGAATCGAGGCCTTGTCTATTAAGCCATTTATAGATTTTTCGAAGAGGCGGTTGCGACGAGCGGGAGGGATGACAAGTTCGTTAAAGTCAATTGGAGGAGTTTCGGGCAATTTATCGTTTTGGAGATATTTCAAAATATAGGGCATAAGATAGGGGCGATCTTGAATGTTGAATCTTTCATGCTCATATCCCCAACCATACCATCGCATTGGGTTGGCGCTATTATTGGTAATCGAATCGTATATCATGCGGAGGTGCTAATGATTGGCGTCAGAATCGGCGAGCGCGTCATATTTAGCGACGCGAGACGCGCTGACGCGGCCGTAATTTCGGTGCGCGTCGGCAAATTCGCCGCTTGATACAGCGCCTGCCAGAGAGATCTCCAGACAAAGTACCATAGAAGCCACAATTTCCGCCAACCTACCGGACGCGTTGGGTCCGTCGCAACCAAGCAATTCGAGATTCGCTCGTTGTTGCGGCAACCGTGTTGCTCCACCTATCGATCCTACGGTAAGCGATCTCATGGTTATGCTCACACGCAGGTGATCGTCAATCATTTCGAAGGCGAGCATTCCGCCGCAATTCTCCGCCGCGCAGGCGATATCTTGCCCAGTGGCTAGATATATTGCCGATAGCGCATTGATCGTATGCGTGTTCAGTCCCAGAGTGCCCGACATATATGTGCCATATAACGCGTCGTTGTGAGCGTTCGCGCATAATTTTTTGGCTTCGATTCTGAGAAGTCTGCGCACATGGCGAGGAGAGAGCATTGTTTCGGCGATGACGGAATGCCCGCGACCCAAAATGATATTGCGAAAAGCGGCATTTTTGTCGCCGCTAAAATTCGACTCGATCAAATGATAGAGAATATTATCGGCCTTAGGGTAGTTTTGTTTGATATATTGACACACTTTCTCTATAGCGAAGGTAATCATATTTTGCCCCGCGGCCTCGCCGGTGGAAAATTGCGCGTCAAGAATGAGCCTATTATTGATAGGGTAATGTTCAATACGAAGTAATTTGCCATGATTTGTCGTCTCTTCGGCAACCGCTTGCAATTTGTCAAAGTTGGCGGAGATCCAGCGCGAACATTCAAGCGCATGGAACGCTTGGCGGAAGGCGAACAATGGACTTCGCGAGATTCGCTGTTCTATATAGGTAGAGACGATTCCCCCCGACATTCTTGTTAACAGGGCTCCTCGATTCATAGAAAGAGCAAGCGCTCCTTCTAATGCGCAGAGCGGAACATAGATATCTCCGTCGACAAATTCGCCTTTAATAAGCACAGGTCCAATTACAGAGACAGGAAACGCTACATAGCCCACTTGATGCTCGACTAGCCCTTCATAGAGAGCGGGGTCGGGGAGCTTAAATTGTGGATAATCGCGTCCTGTCCGCTTTTTAAGCCATTGAATTCGATCAGCCATAGCGATAGCTCTATCAATTTTAGTATTAGAATCGGACATTATTTATAGGTAATCTATAACAATAATAGTTGTCAAGCGCAATAGTAGTTGTCAAGTAAATGTTTGATGCTTCATCGCCTATTGCATGATATGTCCGAATAGGATATTAAATATAGCCATAGGTTATATCTATGTATGTGAATAGTATTGTCAAATCTATGGCTATATTGGAGTTGCTTGCCGATCGCGGAGAGCTGAGACTCGTCGATATTGCAGTTTTGATTGGCGCCGATAAGAGCGGCGTATACCGTATTCTCTCTACCCTGCGCGGTATTGGATTTGTTACAAAGAATGATGAGAATGGACGTTATCGATTAACTATCAAGATGTTTTCGTTGGGGGTTCGGCGACGGGACATTATTATTCCCTACGAGATTTACCGACCAATACTCGATCGATTGGCTCATAAGTGCGGAGAGACGGTGCATCTTGCTATGTTGCGGCATAATGAGATTATCTATCTCGACAAAATTGACTCGCAGCACCTTTTACGCATGCATTCTAGTGTTGGAGGCATGATGCCCGCGCATAGCACCGGATTAGGGAAAATTTTGCTGGCTCAACTCCCTTGGCGAGATATAGAGCAAATTTATCCCGAAGAGGAGTTGCCTATTTTTACACAACATACTATTTCTAGCCGTTCTATGCTTCGGAAGGTATTGCCGGCGATCAAGAAGAATGGCTATTGTTATGATCAAGAGGAGTCAGAAGCGGGTATTAGCTGTATTGCCGTTCCGGTTTATGATCAATCTGGATCGGTCATCTGCGCGATAAGCGTAACGGGAGCGACTATACGCATGCCGCTTAAGAAACTTGAGGCATGTCGCGATAATGTCCTGACTAGCAGCGCTGAAATAACCGCCGCTTTACGAAGCGTTAATTCGCTCCGGCAACTACGAACGGCGGGGGCTCAATCATTAGCATGAATAATCACTCATCTGCATCGCAAACATCATTAAATCCTATTGTCGAACATTTGCGAGAACACCCCGTTATTGCTGTTGTGGTCACAGATGATCCTTCTGTCGCTGTGGAATTGGCGCGAAGGCTTTGCGACAACCATATTAGATTTATCGAGCTCGCTCTGCGCTTACCCAATGCGGTGGACTCTATTTATGCGATTCGACGAGAAGTTCCCGATATGTTTGTGGGAGCGGGCACAGTGCTTACTCCGGAAGACGTCGATGCTGTGGTTTCCGCGGGGGCTTATTTTGGTGTCGCGCCGGGACTAAATCCAACTGTTGTAAAGCATGCTCAAAGAAATGGCCTCTATTTTTCGCCCGGTATCGCCACGCCAACGGAATTAGAATTAGCTGTCGATCTGGGATGTACCGTATTAAAGTTTTTTCCCGCCGAAGCTCTGGGCGGGATATCCTATCTAAAATCCATGGCTGCCCCATATCGGCGCGTGGAACCGTTATTCATTCCTTTAGGTGGCATAACCAACGAAAATTTCTGTAGCTATCTAGCGAGCGAATTTGTTCTAGGGGTTGGCGGTTCATGGCTTGCTCCAGAAAAAGCATTGGCAAATAGAGACTGGGGATTGATAGATCGCTCTATTCATCAGGTAAGACAGCGGCTAGAGAATTTTCGTTCTCGGTGAGCAGATCGGTAAGTTGCGCGGTCTCGGACTATGTCGAGGCCGATCTCGGCTGGGAAGAATCTATCTATCAAAGTCGCGGCATACAATTCAACGCATATCAGTTATGCTCGGCCGATCGGGCGACTATTGTCGGAGCGATCAAACACGCCGATGTTCTAGTGGTCGATAGACTAGAGGTGAATGTCGCGTTGCTTAATTTGCTTCCTTGTTGCCAAGCGATTATTCGGCATGGAGACGGATACGATAATGTAGACTGCGAAGCCGCGACCGATCTGGGTATTATTGTCTGTAATAGGCCGGGCTTCTGGAGCTCTGAAATGGCTACCCAGGCATTTGTTATGGCGCTCGCTCTGTTGCGCGGTCTTGGAACGCAACAGTCTCTTATTCGTGAAGAAAATCTTGAACAGGGCTTTTATAGAAGGCTTGGCGCGCAAACACGTCTGGACAAGGCGACTATTGGGGTTGTCGGATTGGGTCGCACGGGACGTGAAGCGGCTAAGCTATTTGCGCCCATCGTTCGTCGTGTTGTGGCTTTCGATCCTATCTATGATCAGGCCAAATTAGATGTCGATGTCGCGCCCGCGACGTTGGTTTCATGGGATTGGTTGCTGGCCAATTCAGACTGCGTCTCGCTCCATTTGCCCGCGCTTTTTGACGGCAAACCATTGATAAGCCGTAAGGAGTTATGGAGTATGCGCGAGCAGGCCTGTTTGGTTAACTGCGCGCGTGGCTCGCTTGTAGACCTTGACGCGTTGGCTGATGCGTTGCTGGAAGGGCGTTTGTCGGGGGCAGCGCTTGATACGATTGGTCCGCGACGCCTGCATCCGAGCCATCCTCTATGGACTCACCCAAATGTTATTATCACTCCGCATCTTGCTTGGTACAGCGAAGATGCCCTTTGGGCTATGCGGCGCAGTATTGTCGAAGATATAATTAATATTGCCGCAGGCATATTGCCGCGATATATTGTTAATAAAGAAGTATTAGCTCAGAAACAACTGCGATTTAACGTAGATCGGCAAAAAAATTTGTAGAGTCGCATAGAAAAAAGTGTGTGATTTTTCGTATATAATAACCATAAAATGGCAATCGCCTGCTGGAATGATGGATCGTTGCATGTCGTATTGCCACGATGTTTTTTGTGACAGCGCTCAAGGAATATGGTATCTACATCGATAATATAAATGAGCGTATTCAGCGCCTTGATTTAAGTGGCGCTTATGATATAATTGAAAAGTATGAAACGTAAATTCAAGAGAAGCGGATGGAGACGCCGCGGCATGTCGTTATCTGCGCGATTTCGAAAGATAGGCGCCGCGCTGGTTTCTTTGCGGATTCTATTAAAGCAACGCTATACAGTGATGCTTATACCTCATTCAGAAAGACACACGTTGAATTTTCAGGTTAGCGTGCCACTGCTCATATTTGGAGCGATATTCATTATTGCCGTTACTTCGGGATTTATTGTTTTTTCAGCATCGGCTTCGGGCACGCGGGGTGTGTTAGTAGATAAAGAACAGCAAATTGAAGCGACACAGGCGAATTTGGACGCCATTCTTGATCAGCTCTCGGTAGTTACCGATGTAGCGAAGGAATTTAGCTTTATATTGGACGATACATTGCAACAAGCCGATTTTTCGCAGCCGACAGCCGATAATGGCGCGAATAATAGCGCGGGGGATCTTTCGTCTCTTCTTGATATACAGCGGATCGAAGCCGGACAAACGCGCCAAACGCAAGAGCTAGCCGATCTCGCGGAAATGCTTGGGGATTCAATTGGCCCATTGGCGACTCTGAGCGATGTATTGCGTTCTCAGCGATCATTCTGGGCAGACATTCCTAATATCTGGCCGATACGAAATAATCACGGGACGGTAACAATGGAATTTGGGCCGAATCGGCATCCGGTAACCAATAAATGGTATCTTCATAAAGGTATCGATATTGCCGGATCTCTGGGGGTTCCTGTATTGAGTAGCGCGAGTGGTAAGGTGATTCAGGCCGGATATACAAATACTGGACATGGAAATTCGGTATTGATTCGTCATAAATATGGTTTTCGCACTCGATATTCTCATTTGCAAAGTATATATGTTTATGAAGGGCAAGAGGTTAGTCAAGGGGCGGTCATTGGATCGCTTGGGAATACCGGTCTTTCCACTGGTCCTCATTTGGATTTTCAAATTATACTGGGCACAGATGTAATTGATCCATCTCTTTTTCTGAGCGTATCGAGAGGGGGATTCGAACGCTGGAAAGGGAA
This sequence comes from Spirochaetia bacterium, assembly GCA_965220165.1. Lineage (GTDB taxonomy): Bacteria > Spirochaetota > Spirochaetia > CBDCPJ01. The sequence goes on along the minus strand of CBDCPJ010000054.1, from coordinate 458,794 downwards.
TCGCCTGTAATAATAAGTTGCCGTAATTCTGTATGGGTAGAAAAAGCTCGTATCTACCATATGACGAGTTTGTCAACACTATTATTGGCGAAGGCTCAAGAGTTCGCGGAGAACTTTTTGGAGTAAAAGTTCTTCGTATAGACGGTTCATTTAGCGGATCAATTAAGACAACAGGTAAAGTTCTAATTGGCAAGTTGGGCCGGGCCGAATGTTCCATTGTTGCGAAAACTGTTGTTATTGGCGGGGTATTTGACGGGGATATTACTGCTTCCGAGCGAGTAAAGGCGCTATCTACCTCTAAGGTTTGTGGCTCTGTTGTGGCCAAACGATTTGTCGCTGAGGAAGGATCATGTATCAATTGCCGATTTTCAGTGCGAGACGAATAGCATAGGTAAAATGTTGGAAAGAATAGACAATGGTATTTTTTTTGCTACACAACAACAGGAATTGCAAGCAAGGAAGAAAACGAAGCATAACGAAAAATCTGAACGAAAAAAGTTTCGCGCAATATTAGAAACTTCGGTAGATGCCGAACATAATGTTTCTGGTGTTGGCTTTTCGAAGAATAAATCCGAACATTCGCTTGAAGAGTTGCTTGAACAGGCTGGTCGATTTGGCGACGTTCTTGCGCGAGAACAGACGATGTCATCGCTTAAAGCCTATCGATCTTCGGTTCGTCTATTTCTCCAGGCGGTAATGCGGCGTATTGAGATCTCAAGCGATGTGTCCAGTCGCGAAGTGCTAAATCAAAAACGCTTTACTCTTGTCGAGGAAATCGATCAGCAATTGGAAAAACTTGTGCGACATTTTATGAACGCGCAACAGAAACCTATCTCAATATTAGAGGCGGTAGACGAAATAACAGGCCTTATGGTCGACCTTATACATTAATTGAGCAAGCGCATTAATATAGCAAACATATTCCGCGCGAAACCAGCGCTTGCAGGATTATATTCAGTCGCGGGTATTACCTGCTAGTATGGTGGCTTCAAATTTGCTAGTCTCTGTTTAGCTAGTTGTCGGTAGTGCCCAGCTGTCGATAGCTTCTCGTATCCATGTCTCGATTTGTCCTACCGAAACACGGGTTTGGCGCATAGAGTCGCGTTCTCTGATAGTTGCCGTGTTATTTTCCATAGTCTCATAGTCTATAGTTACGCAAAATGGCGTTCCTATTTCGTCTTGTCTGCGGTAGCGGCGGCCTATCGCTCCGCCTTGGTCATAAAATGTTGTGAAGTGTCGGCGGAGCCTTTTTTCGATATTTTGCGCGCGTTCGCTAAGCCCATCTTTTTTTACTAGAGGAAATACGCCTATTGTAATCGGCGCAATAGAGGGGTGTAGATGGAGCACCGCGCGTTTGTCGCCATCGCTTATAATTTCCTCTTCATAAGAGTCGGAGAGCGCCATTAAAACGTTCCTGGTCAATCCTGCCGATGTTTCGATAATATGCGGTATATAACGTTTTTTAGTCTGTTCATCGACATAGTGGAGGTCTTTGCCGGAATATTCGATGTGTCGCGAGAGATCGAAATCGGCGCGATTATGAATGCCTTCCAGTTCTTGCCACCCAAATGGAAATCGATATTGTATATCGAAAGCGTCTTTTGCGTAATGAGCCAATTCGTCGGCACCGTGGCGATGTAAGCGAAGATTGTCCCCATTGATGCCCAGCTGGCGGTAGTAGTCCATTCGCATGTCCTTCCAATAGTCAAACCATTGTTTATCCTCATCTGGAGAGACAAAAAACTGCATTTCCATTTGTTCAAATTCGCATGTGCGAAAAATAAAATTCTTTGTGGCGATTTCATTGCGAAATGCCTTGCCCACTTGAGCGATGCCAAAAGGAATTTTTTTTCGACTTGTTTGAACGATGTTTCGAAAATTTACATAAATACCTTGCGCTGTCTCAGGGCGTAAATAAGTAACTCCTTCGCTTGATTCAGTCGAGCCAATATGAGTCTGGAACATCAAATTAAATGGGCGAGGTTCGCTTAGCCTATTGCCCTTTGGACTAACCATCGACTGCCTATTTTCTTCTGAGAGATGATCCCAACGATAGCGTTCATGGGTTACGGTATCTTCGGCCATCAAATCGATAAATCCCGCAAGATGTCCCGAGGCTTCCCATACGCGGGGGTGCATCAATATGGCGGTGTCGATACCCACAATATCGTTTCGGAATTGCGTCATATTTTGCCACCAGAAATGTTGAATGCGATTTTTTAACTCTACTCCCAATGGGCCGTAGTCCCAAGCAGAAGCCAATCCTCCATATATTTCAGAAGATTGAAAAATAAAGCCCCGTCTTTTACAAAGTGAAATAAGCGGGTCAAGCGAGCCGATATCTTGTAATCGCATTACTACAATGGGGCGCTGTCTAAAGAATTATTCATTATCATCCATGCTATCGATCACCCGTACGATACGATATTCCTCTTCGCCGGTGTCTACCGTTCCTCGATTCCCGATTCGGTTATTATTATTATCCAGCACAAGCTTGACCAACGGCGATTTAGGGTCATCTTTTTGCGGTTGTACCGTTATTCCGATAAAGCCATTGGCTAATTCTACGGTATTGCCGATGGGGTAGAGGGAAAGAAGTTCAACCAATATCGTTACGACTTTTTCATCATAGACAATTCCTCGATGTTTGAGAAGGTGCGCGATGGCGTAATGGCTACGATTTCCCATCCTTCTGTAGGGCCGCTTGGCGATATATCCAATATATCGTTGAACCATAGATAATATGCGTCCATAACGAGAGATTTCGGAACCGCTAATGCCGCGAGGATATCCGCTACCATCGAGGAATTCATGCGCTTCAATAACCGCGGCGCATATTCTGGGATTAAAGTTATTTTTTTGAAGACTTTTGTATGCTATCAACGGATGGCTTCGAAGGATTCGACGTTGTTCATTGTCTAGTTGGGATAGAGAAGCGTAAATGGTTTTTGGCAAATGAACCATGCCGATTTTATGGACTAAAGCGCTGACGCATAGTTCAATAAGATGATGGGAGGGGATTCCCATTGCTATAGATATTGCGGTTGTCAATAATGTGCCCATAAAAGAGTTTCTGACCAAGTCTCCATGCGGCGTGTCTAAATCAAAGTTGAGCGCGTCAAGGTTCAGCGCGTATGTCCCATATTGTTTGACTATATCAAGAATTTTATGCGCTATCGGCATAAGCGAGTTTTGCGAAATAACAAGCTTTTCTTTGTATGTAGCGAAAACGTCATTGAGCGCTTCCGCCGCTTCGAAACAGAGACGGTAGGCTTGAAGAGCTTTTTCTCGATATTCTCGGCTATGTTCCAATGGATGGTGAGAATTTTCATCATTAGATTCGTCCATATGATCCGCGACATGTAATTGACCTATCTTCCATGTTTCCAACCGACTGGCGATGGCTTGGGTAAAAGCGGAGGGAGGAATAAGCAATAGATAGTTGCCCTCTATAAACATTGTTTGTTGCGATACCGTGTCTACAGGTATTTGCGCGAGATCTAATTTCATAATATCAGACTACCATAGATACTATTTTTTGTCTCCACAATAGTAGTATATAGATGAGATACTATCGTTGGGATTGGTAGCCATTCAAGGTTGCCAACGCGCGCCGTCATGCATGTTCGCGAGCGAATTGACGCATAAATTGCGCGAGAAGCTCTACAGACGATAGAGGAACCGCGTTATAGAGCGAAGCTCTGCATCCTCCGACGCTTCTGTGCCCGCGCAGTCCTATGAATCCTTGTTTGGTCGCCTCGTCCAGAAACGGGGCGTAAAGTCGTTCATCTGATATGTGGAATACCGCATTCATCATAGAGCGAAAAGGCTTCGCGATCGAATTGCGATAAACCCCCCCGCTCTCGTCGATCGCGCCATAAAGTATTGCCGCCTTTTGGCTGTTCGTCTTTTCCATTGCGGCGAGTCCGCCTCTGTTTTCAATCCATTCCATAACCATGCCAAGAGCGATTACCGCGAAAATTGGCGGCGTGTTGTAGAGAGAGTTCGCATCTGCATGGCGGCGGTAGTTAAGATAGCTTGGGAGAGTATCGGGGCATCGTTTTAAGAGATCGGAACGTATGATTATCAATGTCGCGCCAGATGGACCGATATTTTTTTGCGCGCTTGCGTAGATTGCCCCAAATTTTTTGATATCGATAACGCGGCTTGCGATATCGCTGGACATATCGGCGACAATGGGAACATGTTCGATCTCTGGAAAACTCTTCCACTGCAATCCATTGATAGTTTCGTTGCTGGTAATATGGAGATAGGCTGCGCGAGGATTAATATCGAGCTCGCGGGGTTCGGGAAGATGCGAAAATTGTTTATCGCTGCCATCGAAGATAATTCTGGCGCTATTGGGAGGAATAACTGAGCTATTTATCATATCGGCATAGGCCTTTTTCGCCCAAGAGCCGCTGATTGCAATATCGGCGGTTCCTCCAGATAACAGATTGAGCGGCGCCATGCAGAATTGTAGAGTCGCGCCGCCGCCCAAAACAATCACTTCGTAATTCGATGGAATGCCCAAAACTCGGCGCGTCGACGCGATCGAGGCGTTGTGCGCCGTCGCATAGAGTTTGCCGCGATGGCTCGATTCCAGTAGCGATATTCCCGTGTTGCCGGAGTCGACAATTTCCCGCTTTATGCGCTCCAGCACAGGCAGAGGGAGCGCCGCGGGGCCTGCGGAGAAATTATGCGCGCGGGGAGGCGGTATCATAGTTTGCGCGTTATGCGTTATTGCCGCGCAATAGCGCGATATAAGAGTCCATAGATTGATCTTCGCGAGCGGTTAACAGCTTGTTTGCCATAGTCTTGCCCAGCTCTACGCCCGGTTGATCAAAACTATTTATATTCCAAAGGAAGCCTTGAAACATCACTTTGTTTTCGTAGTGAGCCAATAACGCTCCCAGCGATCGCGGGGTCACTTGGTCTCCATAAATAAGGCTACTTGGACGTCCGCCTGCGAAATGGATATTTTTGTTCTTCTCGTCGCGACCATGGGCAAACGCAACAATTTGCGCTATCAAATTCGCCTGCAATTTTTCTTGGCCAGAACTTCCCGAAATTTTGAGGTCTCGCTCGCTTTGTCCAAGGCGAAAACCGATGAATTGCAACGGGATAATGATCTTGCCCTGATGGAGCAGCTGATAGAAGCTATGCTGTCCATTGGTTCCCGAAGCTCCAAAAATAAGCGTCCCAGTAGGATAGGAGATCGGTTCTTCAAATCGATTCACGCTTTTGCCATTGCTCTCCATATCCAGTTGCTGAAGGTGCGCGGGAAACATACTCAGCGCGTCGCTGTAGGGAAGGATTGCCGAGCCGATACAATGGCGGACGCATATTTCGTCCACCCCGATTAACGCGTCCAACAATGCGGCGTTTTTCAACGGATCTGGCTCCAGCGCCGCAAGGTCGGATTGGTGGGCGCCTTGGAGTATTTCGTCGAATACTTCGGGACCAAACGCCAAACTGAGAAGAAGTCCGCCCACGGCGCTGGTTGACGAATAACGTCCGCCCACATGCTCGTCGATATACAATGTAATGAGGTAATCCCCGCTACGGTCGAGCTTGCTTCCCTTTGAGGTTACCAAGGCGAAATGCCCATTGGTTCGCTCGATCCCCGATTCTTTTAGTATGGACGATATAAGATCCATGTTAGCGGCGGTTTCTTGGGTGGAGCCGCTCTTTGAAACGACGATGAATAGTGTGGCTGTTACGTCGATATTTTCCAATACTCTCGCTGCGTTATCGGGGTCGACATTGGAAATAAAGTCGACGTTGAGCATAGGTTCGATGTTTTTTTGTCGCGCCCATCCATGCAGGGCGTTATAGAGGAAGCACGGCCCTAGATGGGAGCCGCCGATTCCAATTTGCGCGACATGCTGAAATGGTTTGCCATTGGGGGCGAGGATTGCTTTGTCGCGTACCGCCTTCGCGAATAGCGCCATAGCGCTCCGTTGCTTGTCATAGAAGTCGCGATGGTTCGATGGATAGATATCCAACACGGGCCCGCGAGTAAGATGGTGCAACACCATTCGCCGTTCGCTGGGGTTCATAATTTCCCCTCGGCATACCGCGCAGTATTTTTCGACGCACTGTTGTTCCCGCGCCAGCGCGCAGAGTAGTTCGATACGGGGGCCGTCGATCAATTTTGCGGCGTAGTTAAAAACCAATCCTTCGGCCATTCGCGCTTGATAGTTCATAATTCTATCGCGTGTCAAAGAGACCTTGTCAATTGCGAGCGAATGTACTAGCGATTGATAGCTGGCTCGCGAATCGAGATTGTTGTATTCAAGCATAGTGAAATAACTCCTCAGTAAAATTTTCCGATAGGCGCTGTTGTGGGTAGGCATTGGCGGAAAGGTCGGTCGCCAGTCCATAGAGGCGAATAAATCCTCCGGCGTCGGCATGATCGTACGATCCGGCGTCGAAAGAGGCGATCTCTTGATTGTAGAGCGAACGCTCGGCCTTGCGGGAGACGATCGTCGCGTTGCCTTTGTATAGGGCAAGCGTAACGCTGCCGCAGAGCGCTTTTGACGAAGATTCGAAAAATGCGTCCAGAGATTCGCGAAGCGGAGAAAACCAATGTCCTTGGTAGATGATATCCGCATACTGGCGCGATAATATCTTTTTGGTATTCAACATCGCATGGCTGAGGCATATTTCTTCCAAGGCCGACAAAGCTTGATAGAGAAGCTCGCCGCCCGGAGATTCGTAGATTCCTCGGCTCTTCATTCCTACGATTCGCGTCTCTACAATATCGGCTCGCCCGATCGCATTTTCGCCCGCTATTTTATTGAGCGTCGTCATCATATCAATCGCGCTCATTGCTTTTCCATCAATTGCGATCGGCGTTCCATGGCCAAAATCTATTGTAACCTTGCGCTCGCGATCGGGGGCATTTTGCGGCGAATTGGTTAGGCGAAACAGGCTTTCGTCGGGGCGATTGGTTAACGCTTCGAGGTCGCCTCCTTCATGGCTCATATGCCATATATTCCAATCGCGGGAGTAGATGTTTTCCGCGGAGATTTCGCCAAGATCAAGCCCTCGTTTACGGGCGTATTCGATGGCGTCTAAACGAGAACGAATAGACCATGTCCTCCAGGGGGCGATAATGGCGAGATGTGGAGCGAGCGCGCGATAGGTTAATTCAAAACGCACTTGATCGTTGCCTTTGCCTGTGCATCCATGCGCCAGCGCGTCGGCCTGCTCTGATAGCGCTATTCGCGCCTGATGCGCCGCCTGCAATGGACGGGCAATGGCGGTTCCCAGAAGATAGCGTTGCTCGTAGCGAGCTCCGGCGCGAAGTATCGGAAAAAGAAAATCGCAAATAAATTGTTCGCGGGCGTCGACGATGTAGAGCTTTTCAATTCCGGAATTTTTCGCTCTTTTCCGCGCTACGTTCCAATCTTCCTGTTGGCCCACATTGACGCAGACGCCAATTATCGACGCGCCGGGGTTCTCTTCTTGCAAATAGGAGGCGATAACGGAGGTGTCAAGTCCTCCGGAATATGCTAGCGCAATCCTCTTCATCGACGCGACTCGTCAAAAAATAGCGTGTAGTTACCCATTGTTAAATATTAAATATATGGAAGCACCTGCTCAAGGATATCAACCGCCTGATCGATATGGCGCAGATTGACGTTGAGAGGAGGCGCGAGACGCACGATATTTGGTCCGGAGCGCAATACGAGAAGATTTTTTTGCATGCATAGATGCAGAGCTTTCTGCGCCATCGCCCTTCCGTTAACGGGGTCGGAGCCCAGTTCGATGCCGAGCAACAGCCCCTCTCCGCGCACAGAAATTATGGCGCTAAATTTCTCTCGCAGGGTATGGAGACGTTCTTTGAAGTAGACGCTTTTTTCGCGAACCTCCTTGAGGAAATCGGGCGAAGAGATCGTTTTCCAGATTTCGAGCCCGACGGCGGTAGTAACGGGGCCGCCGCCAAATGTGGTGCCATGGATGCCGGGGGCGAGCAGTCTATTGACGCGTTCGGTAATGATTGTCGCCGATAGCGGCAACCCGCCCGCAAGCGGTTTTGCCAGCGTGATGATATCGGGCGCCAATCCTATCCATTCGGATGCGTACATAGTCGCTGTTCGACCTAAGCCTGTCTGAATCTCGTCTGCGATCAGGATGACATTGTGTTTTTCGCAGAGCGAATTCAATTTATCCGCAAATTGGGTATCGATCTGTTTGAGCCCGCCCTCCCCTTGGATTACTTCGATAATTACGGCGGCGGTGGAGTGGTTAATCGCTTTTGATAGCTTTTCGACATTGTTATATGGGAGCGTTATGACATGGGGAATAAGGGGTTCGAAATTCTGTTTGTAGAGCTTATTGTGGGTTACTGAGAGCGATCCCATTGTGCGGCCATGGAATCCATCGGTAAATCCCACTATTTTATCGCATCCTAGTCCCTTTTCAATTTTTGCGTAGAGACGTCCGAATTTGAGCGCGGCTTCGTTGGCTTCGGTGCCGCTGTTGCCAAAATAGACTGCGGAGTATTGCTTTGGGATAGATGATCGATAGTTGGCGATCAAAGAGGCCAATTCTATGGCTGGAGTGGTGGTATAGAGGTTGGATACATGGGTCATATTGCGCATTTGGCGATTGGCTGCTCGATACAGTTTGCGGTTTGCATGCCCGAGCGCGTTTACCGCGATGCCGGCGCCAAAATCGAGGTAGCGTGTTTTATTGATATCCCATACATAGTCGCCTTTGCCTCGTTTAATATGAAGCCGCTGGTTATCATAGACGTTTGCTATGGGCGATTTGGTTGAGGCATCCATCGGAAAAATTATATATGACAATGAAAATAAATGTCAATCAAAATACGCCCATAGAATACCTTTGTCATTGTGTGAACTGGCGGACGCCCAATTGGGTGTGGGGAGCGGAGGATGGGGGATGGGTAAGGAGGGGTTGGGGGTTGGGCGTCGCGGGCCTTGCGCGGAGGTCGGCGCGCTACGCGCCGACGAGGCTGGACAATTGGGGGGAGGGCGCCCGCGGAGGGGGGTAGCGTAATAGCGCCTGCGCTATGGAGCGAGGGGGGAGACAACGAAAAGGGCTATGGTATCGCGGGTGATGGGCGTTCGACGTATTTGATCGGCGCTCCGATTTTGAGCAATTTCCCCCCCCCATGCATGGCGTTATATTTTTGGGAGGTTGGATATGACCGACGCGGCCAGAGTCGCTATGCCAATGAGGCTTATCGTCCAATCGAAGGGGCTGCGGCAAAATGGGGCTATCGCCCTGTCGTCTGTGTAGCAACGCATAAATAGCGCGTCTCCGAGCCGAGTCGCGCGGTGGGCGATGGCTACCATGCCGTTGTAACCGATAAGGGGTAGCCATTTCCAGCGGGAGCGTCCGCCGCTTCGGAGCGAGACGGCGGCGGAGATGGTTCGGAGGTCGCGGGCTACCAGGGGATAGAAGGTGAGCGCCAATCCAGATATCAGCGCCGCGCGTTCGGCGGTTCGCTTGCCTAAGGGGCGAAAGAGCCATCGCAATGTGTCGACGATCGCTTCGACCGGTGTTATGGCAATGTAGCAGTGGGCGTAGAGCGCGATGATGAGGAGCCTGTATCCCCAAAGGCTTGCGGAGATAAGCGCCGATTTTGGGGAGGGGTGGGCGATAGTCCCCGAGTCGGTTAGGGCGCCGGCGATTCGCAAGAGTATCGTAATCGCGATGATGCCGAGCAATGGGCGCATGCTTGCGATGACGAGCGGAAGTTTAAGTTTGAGGAGGCTGTAGAATGCGGTTATGAGCGCGCCGATGAGTAGAAGCGCCCATGAGTTGGCATAGAGTATCGATGCCTGAGAGAGCAGGATGGCGAGGAGTTTGTGGCGAGGGTCGGCGTTGCCAATCCAGCCGCCGCATTGGTGGCAATTAAATAGACGCATTGCGGGTGTCGATGCGGGTGTCGATTTTCCAGCGCGTCATTGTGGAGGAATCGCGAGTCGCGATCTCCGCCACTGTTCCCTTTTGGAGCGTCACGCGTTGATTGGCGTATGGTTCGATGTGCTCGCTGTCATGGGTTAAGACGATAAGTCCGCATTTGGAGCGGAATAGGGCGACCAGGCATTGCAATGTTTTTGTTCTGCTTGGCCGGTCGAGGTTGGCGAATGGTTCGTCCAATATGATCAATTCACAATCCATCGCGATAGTTCCGGCGATGGCGAGCCTGCGTTGTTCGCCGCCTGATAGCGAGCGCGAGTCGCGGTCGGCGAGATGGGAGAGGTTCATCGCGGTTAGGGCGTCGTCGACCCTTTGGGCCTGTTCGTCGACGGGAAGCGAGAGGTTTCGAGGGCCAAATGCTATGTCAGAGCGAACGGTTTGTCCTATAATTTGATGTTCTGAATGCTGAAAGACATAGCCTATTCGTGTGGGTATTTTCGCTCGCGTTTTTCGAATGTCGATGCCGTCCAGCTCTACCGAGCCGCCGGTGGGCGATTCCAAGCCCACGAGATGTTTTGCGAGCAGGGTTTTGCCCGCCCCGTTGTCGCCAAGCAGCAGCGCGAAGGAGTCGCGATGGAACGATAGCGAGATGTCGTTCAGCCCAAGCGATCCGTCGGGAAATCTATGGGTGAGGTTGATTGTTTTGAGGCTTATCATGGAGTGTGGCAAACGGGGCGATGGTTCGCATTCGCGTGGCGACGATGGCGGCTGCGCCAATTTTGAGGAGGTCGCCGACGATGAAGGGGAGTAGTCCGGCAGAGATCGCGGCTGGCCACGATAGGTTGGTCGCGCTTTTGAGCCATACCACTCCGAAGAGGTAGATAATTGCTGCTGCTGCGGCGGCGGCAGAGAGGTTGAGGGCGAACGAGGCGCGGCGGCGCGCGATAAGGCCCGCGACAAATGCCGCCGGGAGATAGCCGATGAGGTAGCCTCCCGTAGGTCCCGCGATATGGGCGAGCCCGCCCCTCCCCGCGCTAAATACTGGCAATCCCGCGATTCCCAGCAAGAGATAGAGCGCGACCGTTATCGCTGCCCATCGAGCGCCCAATAGAAGCCCTGAGATGATAACGAAGAGATTGGCGAGAACGATGGGCACGGGGCCGATCGGGAGCGCGATGTAGCTTCCCGCTATTATAAGCGAGCAACAGAGCGCCGACAGCGCCGATAGACGCAGCGAGTCATTCATCGCGATCGCGCGGCGCGGTTTTGCTGTCGCGGGATATGATCGACGTGATTGCGCGGTAGGCGCGCTGCGGGTTTTTTTCGTTTGCCAGATGTCGCTCGGTTGCGCAGGCGATGGTCGAGACAATTGATTCCGCGCGCCATTGGATGGAATGGTCGGCGAGGACAGGTATCGCCAATTCGCTCATAATAGAGGCGATGAGGCGAGAGATGCCCAGTCTCGCGATAAGCAACGCTGCGGCGCGCCCGATGATGCGGTCGCGCAGGAGAATGTCGGCGATGTCTCCGCGCCATGTGGTCAAAAATTGGCCGAGGTCAAGGAGAGGGTAGAGCCATGGCCGATCGCTATGGAAAATTACCGACCCTTCGCTACTTGCGGAGAGCGCCCATTCAAATTGGTGTGATCGCATAATATGCCCCGAGCGCGATTCGAACGCGCGACCTACTGCTTAGGAGGCAGTTGCTCTATCCAACTGAGCTACCGGAGCAGGGACGATATTGTTAGTCTTCATAGGGTATGTCGCTATCGTATATCAAAATAGTTGCGTTGTAAATATTCTACCCGTTCGCGAGCATCTTGATAATAGTCGCTTAGAGGATATTCGGCAATAAGGGTTTTGTAGAAATCGATGGCCTGAGTTAAATCTACGCGATCGCCGGGAATGTCGTGGAGATTGGCGAGCATCCAGTATAGCTGGTCGGTATGCTCGGAAAGAGGATATTGGTCTTTCGCATAGTCGAGATATTCGAACGCTCGATGGGGTTGTTCGCGTTGGCTATGCCAGGAGGCGGTATCGATGATTGTGGAATAGGTTGGAACGAGTTGGCGATTGACGATGTCGTCGATATAAAAGGCGGCGGAGGCAAAATCTCTGTCCATAGCCGCCGAATCTGCCAGCGCGATGAGCTCCGCTTCGGAGCTTATTTCGGCGCTCTTGTTTTCGGCGGCCATTTCCTGTTCTCGCGCCGGGGTAGTCTGCGACGCCGATTGGTTGAGAGGTTCAATTTGAGTGCTTCTGACGTTGCCTATTTCAAGGGGGGTTCCAGCTGAGGCGATCAGCGCCCCTTCTTCGACGATTGTCGCGAGAACGATATAGTCGTTGGTCGTTCCGACGGTCAATGACTGGGACTGGAATTGCAATTGATAGATTTCCTCTGCATTGGCGCGAAATTCAAAGCGGCATATTGTATCGTCGCATTCGGAGGAGACGAGGTCGACCTGGCGATTGGATATGGAAGAGGAGCCGAGAAAAATCCAGTTTAATCCCTCCAGGCTAACGGCGAAGACATCTTTTATCTCGGCGGTAAGGGTCGCGTCGGGCTCTATCGATTGATCGAATTGGTTCTCTTCCGCCAGCTGGTCGATTGCGTCCAATCCCGCTGGATCTACCTGTTGATTGCCGATAGGGAGAAAGACGCGTTCGTTAATTCGTTCAATATCGGCGCTCGGAGGCGGCGTCAGGAGTCCGTCGATCACGACGGAAGGGTCGACGGGAGGCGGCAGGAGCGGCGGCAGGAGCGGCGGCGGTTCTGTCTGCGATCATGTCTGATGCGATCGCGGGCTGATCTATTGGCGGGATGGATGGCGCGGCGGCGAGAAATATCGGGCTTCGCGAAAAAAAGGGATTCTCTATCGTCGCGGGCTCCATTGAAGAAGACTCGATAGAGATCTCGCCAAAGTTTTCTGCTTCTTGGGCTCCTCGCGCGGCGTCGATCGTCGTTTCGAATAGATCGGTCGTCGGAGCGGACGGTATTGTCGTCGCTATCGTCGGCGAGTTGGGCGCGGCTATGATCAGCGAGGCGAGTGGCGCGATAATTTCTGGCGATGCCGGGCGCGCGATGGTGGTCGATAGCGAATGAGTCCATCCATTTGCGGAGAGACGTTCTGTCGGGAACGCTTCGGCGAGGGTTTCGCGGGTGCCGAGTTGGCGTACTCGCGGCTTCGGCGAGAGTAATCGAATCGCCGAGATTGGCGGCGATTCTGTTCCTAATGGCGCGCTAGAGATGAAAGCAGGCTCGGAGACAGCGGTATCAGGCGATATGTTCGATGGAGCGGCATCCTGTTCAGTCGCTTCCAATGTTTTTGGCTCGTTGCTCGCAAGCGCGTCTTGGATTTGATCGCTCGTTTGTGTCGTCGCGCAAGCCGATAGTAAGAGCGACGCTACACATAATTTTATAGCGGCCTTCATAATTTCCCCTCCTCGAGCGCAATGCTATCATATTGAAATCGATATGTCCAATGTCAATCGCGTCGGCCATACAAGACTATGAAGTAGGCTATAGCATCGACATAGGGTTGATGTCGACCTCAAGATAGACCGACGCCGGAAGAGTAAATCGCCGCGCCGCGCGATAGAGTATGGCATGCGTTTCGTCGAATTTGAGCGTTCGAATCAATATTTGATATCTATGTTTGCCGGCGATAAGTCCTATAGGACATTCAACAGGACCCGCTAATTTGCTGTGTCGTTCAATTGATTGTTTGACTTCTTTTGCGAAACGCCGCGCGGTCTCGTACGCCCTATCGTTGTTGCCGCTTCGAAAGACGATTCGTATGAGGCGGGTGTACGGGGGGAACGACAGCATTTTGCGGACGTCTAGCTCTTTAGTGTAAAATTCTTCGGCGTTATCGGTCGCCGCATGAACGATCGCGCTATTTTTTGGGCGATATGTTTGAATGATCACTTCGCCGTCGGCAAAGAAACGTCCGGCGCGTCCGGCTACCTGAGTAAGGAGCGCGAATAGGCGTTCCGGCGCTCGGAAATCCGGCAACAGCAACCCCGCGTCCGCTTGGATTACGCCCACCAGCTGTAGCTTGGGAAAATTGAGACCCTTGGCTATCATCTGCGTTCCCATCAAAAGATCCAGCTCGCCATTGCGGAATAGTCGCAACGTTTCGCTTGACGCATCGCGCTTTCTGGCGATATCGGCGTCGAGTCGACGAAACGAGATGTCAGGGAACCGCATCGCTATCTCTTCATCAAGCTGTTCGGTGCCCGGGAAGCTATAGCGAAGATCGAGCGAAGAGCATTCCGGACATATTTCCGGCAGCATTGTAGAGTAATCGCAATAGTGGCATATCATTCTGTCGATCGATTTGTGATAGGTCATAGCGACCGCGCAGTTGTCGCATTGCATGGTATATCCGCACGACTTGCAGTTGAGGCAGTTGGCAAATCCTCTTCTATTCAGCAAAAGTAGCGACTGACGAGATCTATTTTTTACCTCGCGTATTCTTTTTGCCAACTGCGGCGATAGCAGATCGTTCTTTACCCGCGTCATATCTACGATGGAAATCGACGCGGCCGCGCCTCCCGCCGGATATCCATGGAGGTCGAGTCGACGAAGCGCGCCGCTATGCATCAACTTCCATGCTTCGACCGAAGGAGTGGCGCTGCCAAAGAGGATCGGTATAGGGCGATTCGCGCGCCGTTTCTGCGCGATATGGCGGGCGTGATAGCGGGGCTTTCGGTCGGATTTGTAGGCGCTTTCATGCTCTTCGTCTATGATAATCGCGCCGAGATTGCGTATCGGGGCAAATATCGCGCTTCTTGTTCCTATAACGATTTGCGCGGTTCCCTGTTGGATTCGGCGCCATTCGCGAAGACGACGCGCCGGGGAGAGTCCTGAATGCAATACCGCGAATGGAAAGCTAAATCGCTCCGAGAACATATCGGCGACGGGGTAGGTCAGCGCGATTTCGGGCACAAGATAGATAACGCCGCGGTTGTCGCCCAAAATATGGCGGGCAAATTGCAAAAATACCTCTGTTTTTCCCGAGCCCGGTTTCCCGTAGAGATAAAACAGTCCCGACCGCGCGTTTTTGAGATGTTTCAGGCTCTCGCTTTGACTGGAAGTGAGCCGAGACGAAATAGAGGAGCGCCGAATATACCCGGATTCCGAATGGCGCTCATTGTCGGGGGCTATTTCGTCGTCCGAGTCCGCGGACGCCTTTTTCGCGGTCGTCGATCTCGGCGCGATAGCGCTTAAGCTCTCGCCTAAGCTGCAAAAATAGGAACGAGACATCCATTTTGCCAGTTCGAGACCATCGCGATCAAATAGGGGCTCTTCCTCTATTATGCGAGTAATTGTTCGTATTTTCGCTTTGCGATCGTAGCTATTGTTATGAGTCGCCACCACATAGCCTATCTTCGATCGATTGCCAAGCGGCGCCTTCGCTATAGAACCTACGAAACATTTGCTATCCGGCGGAATGGCGTAGGTGAAGAGGGTATCTATAGGAAGATTAAATGCTATATCGGCGAAACGATCTATAGTCGCGCCTCGCGAAAATGAAACAGGGCTGTCGATGAGGATTGCATGGCGATTGTTATCGATCGATTATCGCGCGCAGTTTCCGCAAATCATCCCATACCGGCTGTCTCCAATGAGGATTGCGAAGCACCGCGCTTGGGTGATAGGTTGCTACCGTCGGAATACCTTGATATTGATGTTCCCGACAGCGGAGCGCTTTGAGCGGATCGCCGCAATTGAGCAGGCGATGAGCGGCTACCAACCCCAGCAGAAGAATTGTTTTTGGGCGAATTAGCTTAATTTGTTCGTCCAGATAGGGCGCGCATCGCTCAACTTCTATGGATTCTGGATCTCGATTATTTGGCGGACGACATTTAACGATATTGGCGATATAGGTATTGCTTTGCCGAGAGAGTCCTATCGAATGAAGCCATTTGTCTAGGTATTTTCCTGATTTGCCGACAAATGGTTCGCCCAATCGATCTTCGTCGGCGCCCGGAGCCTCCCCTATCACCATCGTAAGGGGATCGATCGCGCCGATGCCGGGAACGGCCTGTTGCCGACCCGCGCTTAGCGGGCATTTTTTGCAGGCGCGTATCGTCTCCGCCAACTGTTCTAGTCTATGCGCTCGTTCTTCGGGGATATGTTCTTCTTCTTGACGCGGTATTGCCTCGCGCGGACGCCGATACCCGGTAGCGACGCAATCGAGGCTATCTTCAAGGAGCTCGCGCAAGCGATCTCGAGGCGATGCGTCGCGATTCATCCTGCGGCGCCGTCGATATCGAGCCGCCCATAACGCACATTAACAAGCGCGAGCCCGCTTGACGCCATGGTTGGTCCCACATAGCAAAGGGTTCCATTATCCAGTATGGCTTTCATTTTTTCCACTCCATTTCCCGCGCGCTCCAATTCCAATATCGTGCCCACAAGGGATCGAACCATGCGCCATAAAAATCCATTTGCCGTTATTGTGAATAGGATAAATTCTCCTTTGGGATAGAATGCGGCTCTATAGACAGAACGAATAGTGTTGCTTCCGGGCGCGACGGCATGGGCGAAGGGAGCAAAATCCCATTCCCCGACAAGCGTCGACGCTATTCGATTGAGCATCGCCAAATCTGGCCGCCGCTGTATCAGCGAGCAATGCGATCGCCACATAGGCGGGATGAATCGACCGACACGAATTCGATAGAGATACGAGCGGGACAGCGCGTCGTATCGCGCATGGAAGCGATCGGATACCTGGCGGCTCAAAAGCACGCGAATATCGCCGGGCAACAGTCTATTGCACGCTTCGCGATAGCGTTCGGGAGGCAACCCATAGCAATGGCAGGAAAAATGCGCCACCTGTCCCGTCGCATGCACCCCTGAATCGGTGCGTCCGGCGGCATAGATTGTTACGGGTTTTTGTTGAATTTCGGCGAGGGCATTTTCCAATGTGTTCTGAATAGTATCTCCATTTGTCTGTCGTTGCCAACCGCAAAATCTCGTTCCATCGTAGGCGACTTTGATCATAATTTTACGCATCTGATTCGGTCTTTATCTCAGCAGAAATCGTATTGAAAAGATTTTTTGACATTTCAAGAAGTTCGCTCGGTTTGAGTCGACTCGCTTGTCCCATACCGAATATGGAAGAGAGATTTTTCTTTGCCACTCTCAAATCAGCCGATCGTTCTATTGGATTCTTTGGCATATTATATTGATAATTAAGAATGGTGGAAACATAGACCATTCCGTCAAATCCCCAGTTCTTGTCGATATCGGGGCCATAGGAAAACTCGCCGCCTATCTCTTTTTGGATATTCTGTTCGTTCTCGATCGAGTGTTTATAGAGAAATGCCGCCTTTCGATAGAATATAATCGCGAGCGAGTCGAAATGTTCGTCCGGTTGTTCAATATGGAGATCGTGCGATAACCAAGCAGCCCGAAGCGAGCATATAGCCTGCTTATGGGCAATCGAGCGCTGCGCGCTAAAGTGTTCGTAGCAACTCATAGCGGCGTAATAGGCGGCAATTCCTTCGCTCAATCGTCGATTGCTTTGAAAATTAAGGTCGGGAAATATTGCTTGCAGTTCTGAATGTCGAGTATCGGTAGCGTTTTGTAATTTCTCAATCACGCTTTGGGAAGCCTTTATAAAATCGGGCGCCAGCGCCGCATAGTAGCATGAGGGACATATTGTCGCGGAATAGATCAGTGGATTAAATCGCCCATATTTTGGAGAGGGTTCATAGAGACGTCGCAACTCGGGGGTCAGCCGTCCTGCGATCAATCGGCCTCGGCCGACTCGCATCTCTTCTCGTTTAAAATTTGTTGAACATACAGGACACTGTATATTCTCTTTAGAGAAAAATGTCGCGCTGTTTATTTTTGGCATTACGGCGTCTCTAACACTACCATCGCTATTGCTTTATCGCTCTCATGGCTTATCGAAAGGTGAATAGCGGCGATGTCGCGACTCGATACCCTCGATCGCGACGCGCCATGGAGCGTAATGATAGGTTTGCCCAGTTGAGTGGAGCGAATTTCGATATCTCGTAAACAGAGAAAACGCATTCCGGTGCCCAGCGCCTTCCCAAAGGCCTCTTTAGCGGCAATACGCGATGCGAAATATGTGGCGGCGTCGCGCGCGCGGAGCGTTCCGCCGCGCACCTCATTGGGATGAAAGAATCGCGCCAGCAACCGTCTGTTCTTTATCCAGCGCTGTAATCGAGCGATTTTTACAATATCGACTCCTATGCCGTATATCATCTACTACCGATCTTGGACTGTCGTAATCTCCAGATCTACCGTTCGCGGCTCGTATCGAACTACGGTAAGTCCGGACGGGACACGAGGTTGCACGGCGATTTCATAACTTCCCGCCGCGTCGATATCGCCGACGTCGATTAGGAGCTGCACCTGCGCGATATCGATTCTGTCTAGGGTGCTACTGAACGCCTGCACTCGAATTAACCCGCTTGGCAACGGCGAGGCGATAATTAATAGATTGTCCAAATTTAACGCCGTAATTGCGATAGGCGTAAATGTGGTCAATATCGATGTCTCTTCAATGAGAATTCGCGCTTCGACACTGGCGATATTGGAGAACGACAGGAGATCATTTGGAATGAGGAGCGGAATGGTTGTGTCGAAGCTGTTGTTGCGGTCGGTAAGATCGATATTTGCCGTCTTAATCATTGGTATCGCTTCTAAAATGGTTTGCGGCCCGATTATAGAGACGTTTTGGGGCGAAATTTGATGACCGATACGTTGAAATCCCCTCGACGGCGCGCCGATAAACTGCGCGACCACCTCTATCGATCGGGATACTCGCCGATCAATATGAAATGTTATCTCGACGGGATCAACGACGATTTCCAGCGAGTTGTTGGCGGCGGCTCGTTCTCGCTCTATCGCTATTGTTTGCGTTATCTCCCCTGGATTATTTGAAGAGCGTAGATCGGCGACCGCGAATATATCGCCCGCCTCTATCGCGGCCAGCTGTTCGGGGCTCCCCCGCGCCGTAACTCGCGCCTCGTCGGGCGGATCGACCGACAGCGAAAATTCGTTCGATAGTATCGTTCTCAGCGGCACAACGAAAGATCGGCTCTCTAGTCGACTGATATTGTAAAAGACCAGCAACCCGATAGCCGCGACAAGAGATAATGTTTTTTCCGGCCAATTTTTCAGGACTCGGAACAAAAAGCCGCGGCTAGCGTTTTTTTGCAAGCGGCGATCCTCGACGCGAAGTTGACTTCTTTGCGCGTCCCAATAGTTCGTTTAGACGATCTCTAACCTCTTTTGGTTGCATATCATAGTGGATATTGGCTTCGTAGCCCATAGAAATTGTCCCTCGTTCCTCTGAAACAATAAGTATAACTGAGTCGCTCTCTTCGGCTAAACCCAACGCCGCTCTATGACGACTGCCAAACTCAGAGCGAAGATCGTCTCGTTCAGACGTCGGAAGAAACGCCCCGGCAACGCTAATGCGGCCATCTTCAATAATTGCGGCGCCATCATGGATAGGGGAAGTGGGATTAAAAATGGAAACCAGAAGCGCGGAAGAGATCTCCGCGTCTAATCGCGCCGCCTTCTCGGCGATATTTTTGATTCCAATATAACGAACGATTACTATGAGCGCCCCCCATTTTTTTTTGGACAATTGTTCCAACGCTTCGGTAAGGTTGGCGATGTATTGACGTATATTGTCCGTTTTTGCAAGGATGGGCCGCTGTCCGATACGGGTAAATATTTTGCGCAGCTCCGGCTGGAATATGATAGCCAGCGCGATAACCAAACTGGGAGCCAATAGATTCATTATCCATAGCAACGTGTTAAGATTGAAGATGAATGCCACGACATAGAGAAGCCCAAGGAATACCGCCCCTTTAATTAACTGCACCGCGCGGGTGTGGACAAGAATGCGATAGCCCTGATAGATAAGAACAGCCAAAATGGCGATATCCAATACCGGCAAAATATATTGTCGCAGAAAAGGAATATCTGCCGTCCAATTTATCATGCGGTCGCCTCCATTCGCCCGATCGCGCTGACGACACGCGCCGCGTCCATTGCTTCCGCAACGTCGTGCGCCCGAATTATATCGGCGCCATTGAGCAACGCGATGGTTTGCAACGCGATGGTTCCGGCGAGTCTCTCTTCCGGATCTCGCGGATGTCTGTCGTCAAGGAGTTTTCCAATGAACGATTTACGCGATATCCCAATCATAAGAGGGTAGGATAGTTCTCGAAAACGGGATAGACGAGAGATAATAGCGACATTGTCGACCAACCTTTTGCCAAATCCTATTCCGGGGTCGATAATAATATTATTTGGCGATATCCCAAATGTTTCGGCGCGCTTGGCCCACTGCGCAAGCTCGTCTGCGATATCGGCGACGGCGTCGTTATACCGAGGATTGTTCTGCATCGTTAGGGGAGTTCCCCGCATATGAGTCAGCGCCACGGGAACCTTCTTACGGGCGACAAGCGGCGCAAGATCGGGATCGTCGCGCAACGCGCTGATATCGTTGACAATATCGGCGCCGGAGTCAAGCGCCCGCTGAGCGACAGCCGCTTTGCGGGTATCTATCGAAATGGGAATATTGGTCCGTCGTCGTATGTAGTCGATAATTGGCAATACGCGAGCAATTTCAATCTCGGACTCGACATAGTCGCTCCCCGGACGCGACGACTCGCCCCCCACATCGATAATATCGACGCCGGCCTCGATCATTGCGTCTACCCGCCCCAACGTATCGCGAGATACGCGACTCGGGGCGTAAAAGGAGTCGGGCGTAGCATTAACCACGCCCATTACGCGAGCTCTGACAGAGGTATCGATAGATGCGCCATCGCGCAATGTTATAAGAGCCATATTATCTATGCAACGATCAGAAAGAGAGCGTCAGCCGCAGTCTACAGAAAGAGCGCCGACACACCATAATCGGCGCGTCTATCCTATTTGCCCTTCTTTTTATGGCGATTCTTGCGTAGCTTTTTTTTTCGCTTATGCGTAGATATCTTTTGGCGTTTTCGCTTACGTCCACACGGCACTAACAATATGCTCCTTGATGATCATGATTATTGATAATAACAAAGATCGTATATAATGGCGATTGTGTCAAGCGCCTATTTATCAATTCTCATAAATTATGGGCGGAAGAAATCTCATTTCGCAACGCGCCGATAAGATAGAAAGAGCCGGTCGCTAAAATGGGGCTGCTTCTTCCCGCCCGTTCGCGGGCTCTACGAAGCGCGTCGCCGATATTGTCGCGCGATTCGACATCGCGATGGTATCGGCGAAAGAGGCTCGCAAGATATTCGGCGTCGACCGCCCGAACATGATCGGGGCGAGTTGTGATGATCCATGAGAAATGGGGCGCCGTCAATTTCGCCATCGCCGCGATATCCTTTTTCGCGGCCGCCCCAAAGATAAGTCCGCCATTGCCATACGCGGATCGATCGATATAGGCGCGATATGCGGCAATGGTCGCTTCGATAGACCCGGGCGTATGGGCGCCGTCGATAATAAATGGAGGACTATGCTCTAACAGCTCAAATCGCCCCGGAGCAAAGGCATTATTGATTCCGTCGATAACACGGTCGCTTGTTATACGCGATAATTCGGGCAATGTATTTATGATCAACAACGCCAGCGCCGCGTTATAGGCCTGTACAGGAGCCGCAAGACGCAAATGCGTCTGAATAGGCTTGTCGGCGCCGCGAAATTCTATCGACGCATAAGACGCCAGCCTGCCGCCTCGCAGTTCGCCCCTCCATTCTATGGCTTTAAGATGACGCTCCAACGGATAGGTCGGGGCGCGAAGCGCGTTGGCTCGCTTGATAATAGGGCTCATCGCGTCCGGTTGCTGATATCCTATAAAGAGCGGCCTTCGCTCCTTTATAATGCCCGCCTTTTCGGTGGCGATCGCCTCCAGCGTGTCGCCCAAATACTCTCGGTGCTCCAGCTCGATAGGAGTAATGACAGAGGCGCGGGGCAATACCACATTGGTAGCGTCGAGTCGTCCGCCCAGCCCCGTCTCCACCACCGCCCACTCGCGCCGCGTCGCGCGAAACAGAAGAAACGCCAAAAGCGTCAGAAGCTCAAATGTTGTGGGCATCTCGTTAGAAGGCGGCGCTTGACGATCGACATAGCTGTAGATCTCCCGCATCGTTTCCACGATAGCGTCAGACGACAGCGCGTCGGGAAAGCATTCGATACGCTCTCTATAGGAGGAGACATGCGGAGAGAGATACCTCCCGACTCGATAGCCCCCGCTCGCTATCGCCGAAGCGAGGAACGACGCGGTCGATCCCTTTCCCTTCGAACCCGCGATATGGATGATAGCGATGTCGCGCTCGGGGTGGTTAAAATCGTCGAGCATTTTTTCCATCTTTTGAAGATGATACCTGCGACGCGATGGAGCGCGCTCCAGATTCACAAGCGATTCGAACCATCGGAACCCATCTTCGGGAGCGTTAAACTCCATGGTCTTCGTCTCTCTGCCTCAGCGCTTCGGCGTGGCGAAAAAATCCCTCGTAATCGGCCAGCGCTATGACATGATCGCGGAGTGAACGATAGCCCGTTCTATTGATGGAAATAATTGCGGACGACTTCTGAAAATCGCGGACAGAGAGCCCCGACCAGCTTCTGGCGGCGCCCCCCGTGGGCAACACCGCATTCGCTCCGACGGCGTAGTTTGCCAGACTAAAGGGGGCGTAATCGCCCAGAAGAATTTCGCCGCTATTGACAATCTCTTCCGCGGTTTTTTCGGGATTCTCCGTTCTAATCTGCAGATGCTCGGGGGCAAAGCGATTGACAAGATCGACCGCCTGCCGCTGATCCTCGCAGAGGATAATGCCGCCATACCCGCCCTCGCCAAATACCCGCGCAAGTATCTCGCCGCGGGGGGATGGTGTCGCTTCTATCGCCTCGTCGACATAGCCTTGAACCGCCAGCGCGATCGATTCGCAATCGGTGATCAGCAACGCCGACGAATCTACCCCATGCTCCGCCTCAATGGCAAGATCGAGCGCGGCATTTCTCGCGTTCGCCGATCGATCGGCGAGTATAATCGCTTCGGAGGGGCCGGCCGGCAACCCCACATTGACAACCGATGCCACGACGCGTTTAGCCGCGGCCACCCAGGCGCTCCCCGGCCCAAAAATGGCGTCGACACCCTCGATAGATTCTGTTCCATATGCCAGCGCGGCGATGGCGTGCGCGCCGCCCGCCCGGTATATCTCCGCGACCCCGCAGAGTTTCGCCGCGTAGAGACATGCGGGATCGACGCTCCCATCGGGAAGCGCGGGGGTGGTTACAACGACGCGACGCGCCCCGGCTATTCGAGCGGGAACCGCCATCATATAGAGCATAGAGGGAAAACTCCCCCGACCCCTCGGCACATAGAGCCCGACAGACGATATGGGATCGACGCGTTCTCGCGCGAATACGCCTGGTCGTATTTCCATTTGGGCATCGCTCTCGCGTTTTTGCGGACGGTGAAAACGAAACGCGTTCTCCACCGAAAAATCGATCGCCTTGCGAATGCTTTGCGGCAACAGGGTTTCAGCGTTCTCTATCTCATCTTCGGCGACTCGAAGCTCCCCGCCGCGAAGCTCGATATGGTCGAACTTCGCGATATATCGGCAGAGCGCGTGGTCGCCCCCATTTTTGACCGAAGCGACAATCTCGGCCACCTCCGACATAATAGAATCGATATCGCCCTGCGCTCGGCGAAGAAGCCGCGTCCGCTGTTCGGCAGAAAGCCGCGCCCACCGCCAATAGTTTACCAATGCCATAGCGGCTAATGCTAGCAAGTAACGGAATATTTCGCAATAATTTGCCATAATCGCGGCGCCGGCAAATGGAGCCGCGCAAAAAACAAAAAAAGGCTGGTTGCCGACGCAGAAACTGGGAGGGGAACTGCGCCGACAGGACAGCCATTATAAATGTCGGCGCATTTCTCATAAACTATAATTGTAAAATTATTTATTTCGCCCATAAAAAGAGAAGGGGGAAGTCTCCCCCCGCGCTCCATAGCGCTGATCGGGGCGCGCTGATCCAGCTCCGCTCGCGCTCCGCTGGGCTCGCCCCTGCGCTATTGCGCTCCCCCCTCTGCGGGCGACATCCCTCAATAGTAGATCGATCAGCGCGACGCCCGCAACGCCCAAACCCATTCTACAAAGCAACGCTCCGCCAATAGAGCGATATACCGTCACTGGGTCGTATATCATTCGCCGCGGAGCAGAGCGCGCGCTAATTGTATTGAGACGACCGCGCCAATATGATACAATACCGTATGATTTATCTACCAAATATAAAACGTTATAGTTCTGAGATGGTTTATCGCCGTTGCGGCGAAAGCGGAATACAACTTCCGGTAATATCGCTCGGCTTATGGAATAATTTTGGCGGTCTGCAGTCGATGAGCGCGATTCGCGAAATGCTCTTTTTGGCATTCGACCATGGCATTTGCCATTTTGATTTGGCCAACAATTACGGCCCCCCGCCCGGGTCGGCGGAAGAGAATTTTGGGCGCGTTATGGCCTCTGATCTTCGTCCCTATCGCGACGAGCTCATTATATCGACAAAAGCGGGATATTATATGTGGCCCGGCCCCTATGGAGAGTGGGGATCGCGAAAGTATCTTCTCTCAAGCCTCGATCAGAGCCTTCGCCGTATGGGCCTAGACTATGTGGATATTTTTTACTCGCATCGATTTGATCCCAAAACGCCGCTCGAAGAGACAATGGGCGCGTTAGCCAGCGCGGTCAAGCAGGGCAAGGCTCTTTATGTTGGAATTTCTTCCTATCCCCCCGAAGAGACGGCGCGAGCCGCCCGCCTGTTGCGCGAGATGGGAGCGCCCTGCCTCATTCATCAACCATCCTATTCTCTTTTCAATCGCTGGATCGAGAAGGGGCTTTTGGATGAGCTTGAGCGATCGGGCATGGGATGCATCGTCTTTTCTCCGCTTGCGCAGGGATTGCTTACCAACCGTTACCTCGGCGGCATCCCCGAAGACGCGAGGGCAAAGACGGCGCCGGAATTCTTTAGCAAGAAATTTCTTCGGGAAGAAAACATGCGAAGGGTATCGGCCCTCGACGCCATCGCGCGGAAAAGGGGGCAGACTCTCGCGCAGTTGGCCATCGTGTGGACGTTGCGAGACAAACGCGTCACCTCTTCGCTGATCGGCGCAAGCCGCGCGGAACAGCTCGCGGAAAATATCGCCGCGCTCAAACGGCTCGAAATTAGTCCGGAGGAGCTTGCCGAAATTGAACCCCTCGCTGTCGAAGGGGCTCTCAATATATGGTCGAGCGAATAACGATAGAGTCGCATTGCCGCGCGGGGCAATATTCGCCCCCTATCGCTATCTTTCTTGCGCTATCGCTTCTATTTGGAATAGCCTCTGTAGCCGACTCCCATCAATTAGATGAAATTGTGGGCGAGTTGCCCGACTCTATCCAACAATCGATATTGGAACGTCCCGATCTATTCAACGCCTATGTTATAGCGGTTTTATCGCACCGCCCCGACCTCGTCGCGCTAGTAGACAGACACTCGCCGCTTTCGCCGACATATGTTCCAAGCGATCTCGTCGCGATCGACGATTATGGCGATCGTCTGGTATTGCTACGTCCTGATATGCTTATAAGCCGTTCGGCGATTGCCGATTTGTTGGAAATGTCGGATGCGGCGGCGGAAGAGGGAATTGTTTTAGAGATTGCGTCGGCCTATCGCTCCTATGACTATCAAGCGGAAATCTATGACCGAGAAGTTCGTCTTATTGGCTTGGAACAAGCAAGCAGAGAGGTGGCGCTTCCGGGCGCGTCGCAACATCAGTTGGGCACCACGATCGATTTTGGCTCTATCTCATTGGGATTTGCCGATACCGAAGCGTCTCGCTGGTTAGAGGCCAACGCCTCATCATATGGATTTTCGCTCTCCTATCCATCAGGAATGGAACATTTGACAGGATATATCTATGAAAGCTGGCATTATCGCTATATAGGGAAGTTGGCCGCCGCGTTGGAACGTCAATTTTTTGACGGCAAACAATATTATATGCTCAATTTTATTCATAAACGCCGAGATAGTTTTTTCTCCGATATAGGTTTTCCCCGCGCCGCGGCGGAATATTCGGTTCAATGATACAAAGGATGGAACGTGTGGGGTTGGGACTAGCGCCGATATTGCTTCCTCGAGCCGACATCGATCTAAAACGATGGTCGACGATCGCTTGCGATCAACACACCGCAAATCCCGACTATTGGAGTAGAGTCGAGGCGATTGTAGGTTCGTCTCCCTCCACGTTGCGTCTTATAGTTCCCGAAATTTACCTTGATCAATTGGAATCGAGACGAAGCGAGGTGACGGCGACGGCGCGTCGTTACCTGTCCGATGGAACGCTGGAGGAGCGCGACCCCTGTTGGGTATTGGTCGATAGAACGTTGCCTTCCGGAAAGCGACGTATAGGTTTGCTCGCGCCGGTCGATCTCAGTAGATATAACTTGGACCTTGGAGGGCTCATTCAGCCCACCGAGGAGACGATCGAGTCGAGGCTTCCCGCCCGCGTCTCCATACGCCGCGGGGCGCTATTGGATATGCCGCATATCATCGTGTTGGTTAACGATTCAGAGCGTCGGGTATTCGC
Organism: Spirochaetia bacterium; assembly: GCA_965220165.1. GTDB lineage: Bacteria > Spirochaetota > Spirochaetia > CBDCPJ01. The sequence goes on along the minus strand of CBDCPJ010000054.1, from coordinate 432,261 downwards.
GCCGCTTTTGCATCGACGCGATCGACTTGAGAGACTCTACGACACCGAGCTTATGGCGGACGGGGGAGCGGTTAGCGGCTACGCGCTCTCATCTCGAGAAGACCAAGCCCATATTGTCGATCGCCTAGAGGAACTATCGGCTTCCCAGCGCGCCGCGGGAGGCGAAGAGTCGCTTCCTCTCTATATGGCGGGCGACGGGAACCACTCGTTGGCGGCCGCGCGGCGTATCTGGTCGCAGGATTACGGCGGCGATCTATCCCATCCAAGCCGCTACGCGCTTGTCGAATTGATTAACCTATACGACCCCGCGTTGCATATCGAGCCCATCCATCGCGTCATATTTGCCTGCTCGCCCGAGCGGCTCTGGGACCAATTGCGGGAACACCCTCGCTGGAGCGGCGAGCGCTTATACGACGCGAACGACGCGATAGCGGCCTGCCGAGAGGCAAACGAAACCAAGCGGCGTTCGGGAGAATCGATACGCTATTGCGGATTTATCAGTAAAACATTAAATGGGATGATTGCCATCGATAGCGACGACGATCGCTATCCCGCCGAACATCTTGAGCAGCGTCTTATAATGCTCGTAACGTCAAAAAGAGTTGGCGAGCGTCCGACAATCGACTATATCCATGGAGACGATGAATTGGCGCGGTTGGGCGAGCATTCCGATTCCGTAGGGCTTCTCTATCCGCCGATCGAAACAGAAGGGCTATTTCGCCGCGTCGTTCGAAGCGGCCCGTTGCCCCGAAAAATGTTCTCGCTAGGATCCGCCGCCGAAAAGCGCTACTACCTGGAGGCCCGCCGCATTGGATAATGAAGCGGCGGGAGGCGCGTCCAATATGAACAACGCCGGTTCGGGACGTGGCGAGCGGCGACCGCGCGATATAGTTCTTGCGACCAATAATTCCCATAAAGCCCGCGAATTTAGGCGCATTCTGTCTGACGCGTCCATAGAGCTCCATACGCCCCGGCAGGTTGGCGTCGATTTTTTCTACGAGGAGGTTGGCGAAACGTTTTTAGCAAATGCTATGGGCAAAGCCCTCGAGCTGTTTCGTATCACGCGCCGTCCTACAATGGCCGACGACTCGGGAATATGCGTCGAAGCGCTGGACGGAAAACCGGGTGTTCGCTCGGCTCGATTTGGGGCGCCCGATCAAAAGCTCGACGACGCGGGGCGTTCGAGGTTGTTGTTAGAGACTATGCGAGGAATAGAGAATCGCCGCGCCTGGTATGTATGCTGTGTTGCGCTAATTTTTAGCGAAGAGCGGTTCTTTGTCGCGCAGGAGACATGGGAAGGCGCTATCGCCGAAACGATGGAAGGCGAGAGGGGTTTTGGCTATGATCCTCTATTCTATCTTCCCGAAATAAAAATGCATGCCGCTACGATCTTGGACGAGCAAAAAGATCGCCTATCTCATAGAGGAAAGGCTATTCGCTCGCTATTGCGAGCAATCTCCTAAGGGAAAACTCCGCGCAATTCGCTATGTCGATTCCAGCATCGAAAGAGGTTGTCATTATTGGAGCCGGCCCTATAGGAATAGAGGTTGCCGCGGCGCTGGCAGCTAACAGTGTCGACTATCTCCATGTCGAAGCGGGGCAAATTGGAGAGACTATTTTTCGCTATCCACCCAACACGCTCTTTTTTAGTTCTCCCGAATGGCTTGCTATTTGCGGTATTCCTATCCAAACCGAAAGCCAACAACGTATCGTCGGAGAACAATATCTTGCCTATCTTAGACAGGTGACGGAGATATTGAGGCTTGACGTGTTGCTCTATCATAACGTTGTCGACGCGCGCGCGATAGAGCCCAAAGATGCCGACGGCAATCGCTTCGAACTATTGATAGCGAATAGAAGCGGCCAATTTCGATGTCGATGTCGCTATCTTATTTTGGCGACCGGAGGCAACGTTATCGAGCGGCGAATCGGCATAGAGGGCGAAGACCTCCACTATGTTTCACATAAATTTGGCGATCCCCATCGATATTTTCGCCAAAAGTTGCTCATTGTCGGCGGACGCAATTCCGCGCTGGAGGCCGCGATTAGGGCATGGCGCGTAGGGGCCTATGTTGCCGTTAGCTATCGAGCGCCTCAACTTCCCGATCACGGAATATTGGCGCGCAACAAACTGGAGATCGAGCTGTTGATGAGGCATAACAAGATAGCCTTTCTTCCCAATACAGAGGTAGAGCGAATCGCCGACGGCGTAGCGTTTTTGCGAGACACAAAGCGGCAACGAACCATAACGCGACGGGTCGATTTTGTATTTCTCGCGACCGGCTATCATCCAGATTGGAGCATCTATCGTTCGCTCGGCGTCTCGCTTGTCGGCGACGATCGATGTCCGCTCTTCAATCCGCAGACGATGGAATGCTCGCCGCCCGGTCTCTATGTGGCTGGAACCGCAACCGCCGGAGACCAGAGTAGGTATCGGGTATTTATTACCACATGTCACCGCCACGCCTCAAACATCGCCGCGGCGATCAGCGGGAGAGCGTACGAGCAAGCAGGCAATATCCGGCAACGCGACTATCCCCTGAGCGGCGACGACGTAGAGTAGCGAATGATTATGACGCCGGTTAAACGTAGCGAGGATATATCAATATTAGGAGGATATATCTATTCCGCGAGCAAATGCGATATGGCCGGCGATATTTTCCGCGGCGGGAGCAGGCTTAAGATATGACCATGCTCCGTCTTGCAACACTTCGTCTCCTATCGCGACATTGTAATATTCACACTCGCCTTTCCAAGTGCAATGATAGGTTGTTTCGCTTTTTTGCAGGTGTTGCGATCGCACGCTTTCTCGGGGGAAATATTCATTATTTTCCAAACGTATGGTAGCATTGCTTTCAGCGATGACGCAATTCTTAAATATAGCTTTCATATCGCTATCATCTCATAGTAAGCCCAGTTTCGCAATAGCCTCTCGCAATTTTCTATTTCCATCCTCTTCCCGCGCAAATCGCGTTGCGATACCAAACCAAAGATGCTATTGCGGCAAGGCAAAGAGTAGGTAATTGTCAATATTCAATAAGCGCGATAAGGTAGCGCTATGCGCTGTATAATTGCCGTTGGCGGCGCGTTTCCAAATCGACGCGATATCGTCGACCGGCTCTATCGAGACAGCGATCTTGTTATAGCGGCCGACTCAGGGCTCGATACCGCGAGCGCGATCGGCTGGAAAGCCGATTGGTTTGTGGGCGATGGCGACTCATTGCGTCGCCGTTCATTGCTTGACGATATTTCCAAGGATCGGGTTTTGCTCTATGCCCGGGAAAAAGACCATAGCGATACGGAATTGGCGATCGATTTGGCGCGGAGTCAAGGCGCGACAGCGATCACCATCGTCGGCGGCGGCGGCGGTCGTTTTGATCATATCGTAGCGTTGCTATCGCTATTTCATCGCCCCAATCCCCCGTCGTCTTGGTGGACCGATCGGTGCGAGGTAGCCCTGATTGACGACAAGCTCGAGCGTCATGACCTTCGCGGCAACATTGTCTCATTCTTTCCCGTTGGCCGCGAACGGTGCTCGATGAAAAGCCGCGGTCTTCAATGGGAATTGGACGGTATCAGCTGGGAAGCCGGAGAGGGCTCGGGGTTAAGCAATAGAGTGGTAGGTCATACGCTTTCTATCGCTATGATAACCGGAAAACTCATTATGGCGCGAGATTTTGGCGAATCGTAGTCGACGCGTTATGGTCGCAGTTCGCTATTGTTCTGTTATATCGGGGAAGATATTATCAAATAGCTCGGGGTTGTCTTGAGCGAGTTTGATATATTCAATGATTTCGGGGCTATCGTTGAGTATATCCCCAAGCTGTTTGAGCGTATTGATATGCGCGATGAGTCGCGTCTGTTGAAACGAATTGTTTGAGGCGCTGTCTTCCGGGCCCTGTTCCGATTGCCGCGCGATAGCTAAATAGGATTCTTTCGCGACCTTGTAGAGATCGGTATCGGGAAGGTTCATACGCAACACGTAGACCGATACAACCTCAATGTCGATAAATTCGTTTTCCATCCTTCCAAGGATCTGTTGCTCAATTTCGCCATGGCGCGCCGCGCCGTTCTCGCGAAATAGTTTATGTATCTCGTCGACAAGCGCCGCTTCTATCCGTAGATCGTTGATTCTATACCAATTTTCCAGCTGGTCGGGCAACGTACCCTCATTTTCGGCCAGATGGGCGATTCTATCAATGCGAATGCGATAGTGAACGCCTATCGCGGCGCTATATGCAAATTGGGGGTTGCCCGGGAGATAGAGACTATAAAGATCTCCCGACGGGAGCGATCCATCGACCTCAATTATAGGTTGGCGCGGGTTCAGCGAATAATTATAGAGCGCAAGATTGCCGGGAATAGCAGCCTCCCAGAGCCATGTAAATGTTCCGGGCGTTATTGGGCGTCGATGCCAGCCACCGGTTTTGGTGCGGGCGATTCCCGCCATATTCGGGCCGACGCGAAGTTGCATCCATCCGGCGAAGAATATATAACCAGCCCCTAACAGCAAAATAATGAACAATATTGTTTTGCCTATTTTCTGTATCAACATAGCATTATAGTAGTATATTTATTTTTCGAAAAAAGTAAAATGGCAGCTTATTGCTGTTGACGTTATAGTAAATAACGCGCGCGATTATCGCTCTTTCTTGACGATATGCGTAATTATCAGCTTGACCTCGCGGGAATCCGACGGTATTATGTAACTATGGAAGATATTACATTTCTATTGCCTAATGGCGCCGTCCCGAAGGCTTGGTATAATATACAGTCCGACCTCCCCGAGCCAATGGCGCCGCCGCTTCATCCGGGGACCAAACAGCCGGCGGGCCCCGATGATTTGCGCGCGATATTCCCTATGGCGTTGATTGAACAGGAGATGAGCGCCGAGCGCGAAATCGAAATACCGCAACCTGTTCGCGATATCTATCGTATCTGGCGCCCGTCGCCGCTTAAGAGGGCCGTTCGATTGGAAAAAATGCTCGATACGCCCGCCAAAATTTACTACAAATACGAAGGAGTGAGTCCTGCCGGGAGCCACAAACCAAATACCGCGGTCGCTCAGGCCTTCTATAACAAAGAGGCGGGAATTACAGGCCTCTCTACCGAAACCGGCGCGGGGCAATGGGGATCGGCGCTCGCGATGGCCTGCGCATTTTTTGATCTTCAGTGCTCGGTATTTATGGTTAAGGTAAGTTTTGAACAGAAGCCCTATCGTCGAGGGCTTATCGAATCATACGGCGCCAAGCTGTCCGCCAGCCCAAGCGACGAGACGCAGGTAGGGCGGACCATTTTAGAGCAGACTCCCGATTCGACGGGATCGCTCGGCATCGCAATTTCCGAAGCGGTAGAATATGCCGCGCAACGCGACAATACCAATTATGCGTTGGGGAGCGTGCTCAACCATGTCCTGTTGCACCAGACCGTCATCGGACTCGAGTCGCTAGAGCAGTTTGCGATGGCTGACGACTATCCCGATATTGTCATTGGGTGCGTCGGCGGCGGATCTAATTTTGCCGGAGCAGCCTTCCCATTTTTGGGCAAAAAACTTCGCGGAGAACAGGATACGCGAATAATCGCGGTGGAACCCGCGGCATGTCCCACCCTCACCAAAGGCCGCTTTGCGTATGATTTTGGCGATACCGGGCATCTAACCCCATTGCTTAAAATGTATACTTTGGGGAGCCAATTTATTCCTCCCGCGTTCCATGCCGGAGGGTTGCGCTACCACGGCATGGCTCCATTGGTAAGCCATATCGCTCAATTGGGGCTCATCGAAGCGCTCTCGATCGATCAAATCTCCACATTCAAAGCGGGGATTCAGTTTGCCCGCGCGGAGGGCATCATTCCCGCCCCCGAGGCAAACCATGCGGTCGCCCAAGCTATCAATGAGGCGCTGATTTGCAAACGAGACGGGAAAGCGAAAACAATATTTTTTAATCTCTGCGGACATGGGCACTTCGATATGGGGGCATACCTTGATTTTAACGCGGGAAAGCTTCATAAATACGCCTATCCCAAGGATGAGATAGATAAAGCGTTGGATAATCTTCCCGAGGTAAATTAGTCCCCTCGCGGAAAGACTTGTATGCGGCAATTCCTTGATCTTTGGCAACGCCGGGTAAAAGAGGCGTTGCGTCAATTGTCTCCGGAAATCGATTTGCTTGATGGCGTAGCATCTGAAACTCCTCCCAATAGATCGCTCGGCGATCTCTCATTCCCGCTCTATCCCTACGCGAAGCCGCTTCGTCAATCGCCCCAGAGTATCGCGCAGGCTCTTATCAAACTGTTGCCCGACGATGAATGGGGAGGCGCGACAAGCGCTGGACCCTATTTAAACATTCGCTATGGGCGCCGTAACTACATTGGCCGTCTTCTTCGCGCGGTCGAATCGGAACGAGAGCGTTTTGGCCATGGCGACGCGTTGCGAGGGCGGAAGATTATGATTGAATTTTCCAGCCCCAATACCAACAAGCCGCTTCACCTTGGGCACCTTCGCAACAACATTATCGGCGAAAGTCTCGCGCGCGTCTCGCGCGCGGCGGGGGCCGAAACGCGCTCCGCCAATCTCATTAACGATCGAGGCATCCATATATGCAAATCAATGAGCGCCTATCGCCGTTTTGGCAATGGCGAGACTCCCGAGACGGCGCGCAAAAAGCCGGATCATTTCGTTGGAGAGTGGTATATGCGATTTGCTCGCTGGAGCAAGGAATATCCAAGCGCCGAACACGAGGCATCCGAGATGCTAAGGGCGTGGGAGCGCGGAGATGACACCGTGCGAGCCCTGTGGAAGAAAATGAACGAATGGGCTATCAAAGGCATGGAAGAGACCTACCGTCGCACGGGCATATCTTTTGATAGGATCGACTTGGAGAGCGATACGTATCGCGAGGGAAAGGAGGCCGTGTCGCAAGGTCTTCGCAAGGGATGTTTTTATCGATCCGACGACGGGGCTATTATGGTCGATCTTGGCGATATTGGCCTCGATAGCAAGGTACTGCTTCGCGGCGACGGGACGTCGCTCTATCTTACGCAAGATATTGGAACCGCCATTCGTCGCCGCGAGGATTGGCCATTTGATAAGCTAATTTATGTGGTCGCGTCGGAGCAACGCTACCATTTTCAGGTTTTTTTCCATGTTATGAAGATGCTAGGCTATTCTTGGGCAAATCATCTTCATCATCTCTCATACGGGATGGTGCATCTTCCCGAGGGCAAGATGAAATCGCGCGAGGGAGTCGTCGTCGATGCCGATTGGTTGCTCGATTCATTGACCGATTTGGCTAAAGAAGAGATACGCTCGCGTCAATTGACCGACGATTCGTTGGACTCGGCGGAGGCGATTGCGCTGGCGGCGGTGCACTACTATCTTCTTAAGTTTAATCCCGCGAGCGATATAATATTTGATCCCAAACGATCGCTTTCGTTCAACGGCGACACCGGTCCATATCTTCAATATGTCAGCGCGAGGATAGCCAGCATACTGCGACGGGCTGGCGACGAGGGCGAAACGTTTGACTGCGATTTCGAACTGCTCGCCTCCGACGATGAGTGGGAACTATGTTATATTCTTGGCCAATTCCCCCAACAAGTGGAGCGGTCGGCTATCGCCATGGATGTTTCGTCGCTTGTTGGGTATCTCTACGATTTGGGGCGATCTTTTTCGCGTTTCTATCAAAGCAACCCTATCGCCACCGCCGACGATCGTCAATTGCGAACGGCTCGATTGGCGTTGGCTCGCGCGACGAGGATAGTCTTATGCAATGGCCTGGATATGATTAATATTAGCCCGCTGGATCGCATGTAATGGGCTTATCGGGCGACGCTTGGAGGGCGCGGCGCGCATAATTTCGTCGTTTCGCCCGACGAGGGGGGTAGCGCAATAGCGCCAGCGGCCGTCAGGGCGGAGCGCGAGTGGAGCCCGAAGAGGCGGACGCGGTTCGCGCCGTTCGGCGCGAAGGCGCTATGGAGCGAGGGGGGAGACGGCGATTGTCGGGTCATCGCGACGCATTCGGGCTGCGAAACGATAGAGATAGACGCCTCGCTTGCGGACTATCTCCCCCCTTCCCAACGGAGCGGCCTTATATTTTATTTGAGCTGTGGAGATTTGGTCTAACAATGGCCGATCTTTTGCATTGACAAGGGCGGGCGATGATGATAAGCATTGCGCTATGCGAAGTGTAGCATCTAAATGGAGGGCGTTGCTCTGGATTCTCTGCGCGCTTGCGATGATCTGCATCGGCGGTGTCGCCGGCATTGGGATAGCCTCGGTATACAATATCGACGAGAGCGACCTTTTGGCGGCGACGCCCGCGGCGCTTCCCACCCAAGTGCTCGATCGGCACGGCGCGCTCATCACCAAATTCTTCGCCGAAGAGAAGCGCGATCTTATTTCGATCGACAGCCTCCCTCGCCACCTGATCAACGCGCTGATTACTCGAGAGGATCGCACATTTTTCCAACACAATGGATTTAGCGTTCGCGGGACGGCGCGCGCTATCTGGAATCAAATAACCAATAGCTATTTTTCTGGCGGAAGCACGTTGACACAGCAACTGGCGGGGCATCTCTACGCCGATCGTAGCGAAATTACGATTTCGCGCAAGATAAAAGAGCTCTGGTGGGCATACCATGTCGAGCGATACTGGACGAAATACGAGATTCTGGAGAAGTATCTCAATACGATGTTTTTTGGCCACGGCAACTATGGAATAGAGGCGGCGTCTCAGTTCTTTTTTGGCCACTCCGCGCGCGATCTTACCCTTGCCGAATCGGTTATGCTGGTTATCCAGCTGGCTAATCCCACGATCTATTCCCCTATTCGCAATCCCAATAACGCGCGCAAAATTCAGCGGACGGTGCTCGACCAAATGGTTGAATTGGGCTACACGTCAAGAGCGGAGGCGGATCAGTCGTTTAACGAATATTGGGGGAGCTATGATTTCACGCGAGCCAATACCTCGACCGCATTTTTCGAGCGCGATGATTTGGCTCCCTATTTTAGCGAATATGTGCGATATCTTTTGGAGAATCGCTATCTATTGGGCAATAATAATATCAACACCGGCGGGTTTGTGGTGCGCACAACGCTCGATCTGGGATATCAACAGGCGGCGCGGCGACATATAAGCGACGGGCTCAAAGACGCCAACCGTATCTACCAACGAAATAATAATCGGAGAGTGAGCGGGGGAGATGAATATATCGCCATGGTCGACGCGCTGGCGCTGGCGTTTAATATCCCCGATATCTACGCGGCGGACGCTCCTATTCGCAGGGATGCCAAGCGCTATTACAATACGGAGATCGCGCCGGCGATGGAAATGATCTCTCTTCTGTTCTCGCGCGGCGAATCGAGCGATCTTCGAGATATTACCAAGGCCTCGTTGGATGCCAATCGCCGCGAGGCGCAGCGAACCATTGTCGAGGGGGCGCTAGTCACATTGGAGAATGGGACGGGCAATATCTTGAGTATGATTGGCGGGAGCAAATTCGAATCGCGCAACCAATTTAATCGAGCCATTGACGGAAGGATGGAGCCGGGCTCGTCCTTTAAGCCGCTCTACTATGCCGCCGCGATCGATAAGCGCGTTATTACTCCCGCGACGATGATCTACGACGCGCCGGTTGTGTTTTGGAACGAAGACGGCACCGCCTACACGCCCGAGAACTACAAAGGCGTCTGGCACGGTCCGGTTTTGGCGCGTCAAGCGTTGGCCAATTCGATGAATGTGCCCAGTTTGCGAGTGCTCGAGCGGGTGGGTTTTGACGATTCCCTTACCACAGCGCGCCGTCTTCTTGGCATTCCCGCGGAGGATATGCTGAGCCGCAATTTGGTGCGTCGATACCCGGTGGGGCTTGGAATTGTTGAATTGGCTCCCATCGAAATGGCGCAGGCATACTCGACATTTGCCAATAATGGCGTTTTGGTGGATCCCTTTGCCATTCTCTATATAGAGGATAAAAATGGCAAAATTGTGCTCGATCTTCGACAGCAGAGGCAAAAAGAGATAGAGCAGACGCTTGAAGAGCGACAGATTATTAGTCCGCAAGCCGCCTATGTTATGACCGATCTTCTTCAGTCGACGGTAAATTCTGGCACGTTGCGATACGCTAAGAATATCGCCGGGGGGTTTACCTCTCCTGTGGCTGGCAAAACCGGCACTACCCAAAATTGGAGCGACGCATGGACTGTGGGATTTTCTCCCTATTACACCACGGCTGTATGGATTGGATTTGATCGCGGAGGGAACAACTCGTTGGGCACAAATCAAACGGGCGCCGTAACGGCAGGCCCTATCTGGGCAAAATATATGAGTGAAATTCATAAGAATTTATCTCGCAGAGAGTTTGTGCCGCCGGCCGAAGGTATTGTCTACAATGAAATTGCGACTCGCACGGGCCTGTTGCCGCCACCGAGCTATGAGTTGGGGGTAAGAACCGAGGTATTTATTGAGAATACAGAGCCTACCGAATACGATACGCTGTATAGTTTCGAACAGGAGCGACGGCAAGGCCTCGTGAAGCGGTTGAGTAGCAATCTTCAGACGGTTGAATTGGAGCTAGATATTGCCGCGTTGTCTTTTCTCGGAGACCAAGAGGTCGAGGAAGTTAGCGAATCGGACGATATAGTCGGCGCTGGCGAGCGGCAAGGGGCGCTCGAAACGCAAGCGCAAACGCAAGCGCAAGCGCAAACGCATTTTGCGCAAATCGCCATTTACGCGGAAGCGCAAACGCAAAGCCGATGGACTGGGCTCTCAAACTATTTTGCCGCTGATCCCGCCATTTACGGGGATTCCTGCCGATGGACTGGGCGTCGTCGATTACGGGCCTGCCGATGGACTGGGCGTCGTCGATTACGGGGATTCCTGCCGATGGGCTGGGCGTCGTCGATTATTCGTCGATTACGGAGATTGGACTGGGCTGCCGATGGACTGGGCGTCGTCGATTACGGAGATTCCGCCGATGGACTGGGCGTCGTCGATTACGGAGATCCTGCCGATGGACTGGGCGTCGTCGATTACGGGGATTCCGCCGATGGACTGGGCGTCGTCGATTACGGGGAGCCTGCCGATGGACTGGGCGTCGTCGATTACGGGGATTCCGCCGATGGACTGGGCGTCGTCGATTACGGGGATCCTGCCGATGGACTGGGCGTCGTCGATTACGGAGATTCCGCCGATGGACTGGGCGTCGTCGATTACGGAGATTCTGCCGATGGACTGGGCGTCGTCGATTGGCTGGGCGTCGTCGATTACGGAGATCCTGCCGATGGACTGGGCGTTCTATCCGATATTGAGGGGGCTTCCGATAATCTGATCGTCCCCGTAGTCGACGACAACGCGGAACAGCTCGACGAGCCAGATGATGAGTCTGATGCCGAAGCGCCGGCTTCCAACGAGGTTATTATTAGCAGGGCGAGAATAATTCAGCCTTCTAATTCTGGGCTTTCAGAGCCAATCTCAGAGCCAATCAACGAAGCTCTTTTAGAATAATACAAAATAATATATAAGTTTACCGGCGGCTTCATCTGAAAAAAGCCCGCGCTCCGTCCAAGATTTTGTATCTACGGGCGAAGCGCGGGCGCTGGAGTTTTTTATGAAGCAGTTGGCTGTCGGGGCGGCAAGGATCTGCGCCTATGCGCCGCCGGCCGCGCCGACATTGCTTAGATTATCGGCATCAAGGAGTATAACGCGTCCATCTATAGCCTGCACGTAGATAATTCCTAGGTTGAGTAGAATGGCTGTGTTGGGGTCGATGGTAACGGACGATTGACCAATCATTCGCAGTTGGTTGTCAAATAGGCCTAGGTGCCACTCCCCGTCAATGTCTACGGCGGTGTATAGTTTATCGTCGGCTATAACGATTATCCCGTCGGGATGTGTCGCCGCGTCCGAAAATCGTCTCGTCTCAAATGTCTCTTGGTCAAGCGCGACGAGATTGACCCTCGTTCCATCTTCGTTGAGCGACGCCACAATAATATCAGATTGCCAGATGGTATAATCTCTGCTGATAATACGGAGGTTGCTTGATCGTCTTATGACCTCTCCTGTCGCGGCGTCAATTCTTACCAACGTCGTTTCTCTTCCATCAATGCCGACAACAACTCTCGGAAATAGAATCGTTGGCGCTCTTAGATCGGGATCCGCGCTGAGATCTTCGGCTATTTCGCTCCTCTCGTCGCGAATGACCGCGGTTAGTTCGGCTATTCTCTGTTGCTGTTCTTCAATTGTCTGTTCGCGTTCGGCGACGACCTCCTCTTGTTGCGATTTAAGCGCTTCTTCTTGCGTCTGCAACTCTTCGATCTGTTGAAGTTCCTCTTCGTCTACGCCGTCGCTCTCCAGCTGTTCGCGAAGAAGCTCGATGTCACTCAGCTGCTGGACGATCGCCTGCTCCTCTTCGTCAAGAGTTCTTATTTGATCGACTGTCCTATTTTGCGTGGTATCAATCTCGTCTTGTAGCTCGTCGACCAATCGTTCCAGAAGATCAACCGTCGCCTGTCGCTCTGTTATCGCTCTATCCTCGCGAGCGCTAAGATCCTCGCGCACCTGTTTATCGGTGAGTTGTAGTATGTCGACGGTATTTAACGATCCGGGGATAGTCTCTCCGGGAGCCAAGGGGATGACAATTTCCGATTGCCCCGGCCATTCTCGATAGCTGAGCGGCAATCCCACCTGTTCCGGGCTAATATTGTCCAATACCAACTGACTATAACGTTGCGAAAAAAAGTCGTATTGTCCGCGATAGATGGCGTTGTATATCGTTATAAGCGTCGCGAGAAGATCGGCATCGCCTCGTCGGTAATCGTACGCCGTTTCGATATATCCGCTAATAATGCGACGCAGGTTGTCGATATGATCTACGCGAGCCGCCTCGCCTAGGATTAAAATATCCGCGTTAAGCAGTGTCTTGTTATCGGGATCCGACGCATGGATAATATCATATCGCCCAGCGTAACTATAGCGAGCGCCTGGGATATTTTCCTCTTCTCCTAACCCTTCGCCTATTCCCCGAATTGCCTCGACGCTAGAAATAACATCTTGAGGACCGGCGTAGTTTTCGAACTCGATTGTCATATCCTCAGCCTGAATAAGCTCATCGCGATTTACGTCAATAGCGAAAAGGGGAAAAGCGACAAAAAAAATTGCAATAAATATAATTATACTTGAACGATTCATTATCTCCTCCATAAATTTTCTCCGCCCGCTTGCTATCAATACAATGGGTAGGTATTATGTCGCGATAGTATATCTATTTTGCATATAAATCAATATGGTATAATAATCGATGGCGCAATATTTTATATTTTTCGAAACGCCTGCCTATCGGGCTCCAATTAACGTTTTCCAGGCATTGATAGGGATATTTCTTATGCTGGCGATGTTCGCGTCGTGCAATCGCGAAAGCGAAATTAATTCTGCGGGCGCGCTTCATATCGTTCCTATCGCGGGCGAAGATACAATGTTATTAGGGGCATATGGCATAGCGCCTTCAAATGACGAAATCGCTCAATCTATCGAAGCGTCGATCCGTATTGCCGCATTTCCCGAGGAATACAGCGCGCTCGATGTGTATGACATCAATCTTGACGAGGACGAAGAAGAGGAGCAGATAGTTGTATTTAAACGCGATCAGGCGCTCGATGACCGCATTCGTTTGTTTTTTGCGGATTACGACCCCGACTATAACGAGATGCGCTTTGTTTGGGAGGGTGTTACTCAAGCAAGCAATAGCGGGGCGTTCACCATCGAATTTATGGACATCACCGGAGATCACAGCATAGAAATCGCCTGTTTTGGCGTCTCTGCGGAGGGGCAACATACTCTGGATATATTTAAACGCTCGACCAATCAATTGCTTAGAAATATCAATTATCTTTCTATTGGGCAGTTGCAATCAAATGGCGGGCAAGAAATCGAGCAAGCGGAGCGCGAACGGCTCTATAATTTGGGGCTTAACGGGAGACCCTTTTCGGTCGTATCCTACCAACGCCATGAGCGACAGCCCGATGTTGAAGGCCTTCAAGTTGTTCTTACGCGCCAGATATATCAATGGCAAGAAACAGACGGCGCGTTTGTCGAGCATGAGACGCAACAAATAACGGAGAATGATCTTCGCGCGGAGCAGCTAAACGATCTTAGAAACGCTACCAAAGAGACTTTTGAGCAATTCTTATCGGGGCGATGGCGCGCCCAAATAGATGGGGGAGGGGACGAGCGGGAGGGCGCAATAATTTTTTTCGATTCTCTGCAACGTTCCATCGATCTTCTGCGCGGGACGTTTCAAGAGATCTATAATTGGAATAGTTCTCGGTTGCTCTATCTCCGCGACGGCCCTATTTTATTGATCAACGCCGCAAATAGCGTTCTTCCCAATGTAAGAATGAACGTTACCGTTTCCAGCGTAGATGGCGGCGTGCGTATTTCGATACGAGAGACAGATCAATGGGACGGAGTCTATTTTCCTTTGGACACATCGGAATCTATTCCTCGTAGATCGGTCGCGTTTGCGTCGTCCATTTCTGCGCAAGGGCTCTATACCAATGAAAATGGGCTGGAATTCTATTTCGATGGATCAAACGTGGCGATTTCCGATTCCGATCGCCAATTGCGAGGGAGTTATGTTTTCTATCGCATCGACCAAGAAGTGTTGGAAATCACGCTCTTCGACGATAACGGCCTTATGATCGATACACGAGTCTATCAAGCGACCTATGAAGAGCGGGAGATTAACGAGCGCGTCATTCGCGCGTTGTATTTAAGGCCGGCCGCTATACGTGTCGACGGTCTTGTATTGAGCAACAAGCCGAATATAAGTTTAGAGCAGATTATAGAGAAGTCAGACCAATAAAAATCGGGGCATTTTCAAAATAAGGAGCGCGCTCGCCTTGAGCGATAGGCTATTTCCCCCCAAGAACTTCGCGAATCCGGCGATCGAGAAGCGCGGCGGCGACAATTTCCGCAAGCGACTCCGACGCTTTTCTGGCCAGCGGGCCAATGTCTGTTACCGGACGATCGCAAGTGTCGGATATCCAGCGAACTCCGCCCCACGGTACGCGCGCCGACTGAGCAACCTCCGCGATGATATCAGTCTCCATATCTACAGCCGCCGCGCCGGTTTTCCGAGCGATTTCCCTCGCCCGACGCCGATCAAAGACCGGAGTGTCTACCGTGGCGAGCGCCCCGCTGGCGCTGTCTGGCGCGGCAGTTCGGAAAATATTGATGAGCGAAGGGGCGCATGGGATTGGAGAGCGACATTCTTGCCCCTCGCGATACCCGAGCGCCTCCGTTACAATAACCGTCGATTCGGCTCGAATGTCGCAAGCCACCGCGCCGGCCATTCCTACGACGAGTATTGCCTTCGGTCGCGCGAGCGCCAATGAGCGGCGCCAGGTCGCATTGGAACATCCAACTCCCGCGATAATAAAAGTCACGGGAATTCCAGCGATCTCGCCGCGACAACGGCGAATAAGCCCCGTCAATTCGGCTCGCAAGGCGGCGATAATAGCGATCATAATCCAATGATAGCAATATGGGTTAATATGTCCATATTTTTAAGACGACAATGGAATATGCCTTCTATGCCTATCAGTATGATTCGAGTATTCGCGTTTTCGATCTTGCTATTGATGATGCCATTTGCGGCTTCATCGACCGAGGTCTTTAATAGCGCCTATGGATATGCTATTTACCCGCCGTCGCGCTGGACCCTGTTGGATGATAGCGAGAGCGCCGCGATATCGTTTAGCGATTCCTCCAAAAAGGCGGTCGCGCAGATATTTGTTCTCGACGGCGAACAATATATCGACAACGAATCTATCGCGCAATTTATCGCCGAAAGATTCAACGCGAAGAGCGAAAACGCGCAATTCGAGCATCGCGGGAATAACGTCATACTCAGCAATTTAGAATTTCGCGCGGGTCGAAATAGCGTGCGAGGATATGGACTCTACCAAATCCATCAAAAGAAGGCATTTGTTACGCTTGTATTCGCGCCGGAAAACGAATACCATTTCTATGAAGACGATATATTATCAACGCTCAATACGTTCTCCGCCTCTATTTTTGATAAGGTTGCGCCCGGTCCTATTAGCGATTTTATCGGAACTCTTGATGGAGGAAACGAGAGCTCCCTCGAACTTGAGATAGAAGGCGAAGCGATACAAATTGCGATTAACGATCTCGAGATAGCGGGAGCCCAGCAGATTATCGCGCGCGAAGCGAGGATTGTCGATCGCATGCAGCGAAGCGACCCGCTATTTACCCAGGCTATCGAGCGTTACTACAGGCTTGTCTATCGCGACAATCACCATCGCTTACAAGAGCTTGCATCGGCTATCGAAGCCGTCGACCAAGAGAAATTCTCCAAGCGCGATCGTCTGCCATTTACGCTCGCCAGCTGGCTTCGATCATTTAATTATAGCCCATTGGATAGATCTATCGAATTCTCCGCGCCAGTTTCGTCGCTTATCGCGCGCGAGGGAGAGGCATCTTCCCTATCGCTGCTCTATGTTAGCCTATTGCGTCACCTTGGTTATCGGGCAATTCTCATCACTTCCTCTCGATCCAACCGTATATGGGCAGGAGTCGATATTGAAGATACGCCGAATAATCGCGCAAATAGCGGAGTGACTGGAGCCCAACCAACCTATTTCAATTTCAAAGGTCGTCGATACACTGTCATCGACCTATCAAATGCCGAAGATGGGATCATTTTGTGGCGGCCGATTGGGGCGGACGACGATCTTGTAGGAATCGAACTTGATCGATGATGAGCCTCGACTCTCCAGTCGTCTCAGCTATTATTCCAACATCAGACAGGCCGTCTCTCTTCGAAGAGGCGTTGCGTTCCGCGGCCACCCAGACATGGCCGAATCGCGAGATTGTGGTCATCGACGACAGCGGCAACGGCGCCAATCGACTAGCGAATAGAGAGGCGATAGAGCGAGCGAGAAGCCAATACCATCTTCCCATTCGATATTTGTCTGCGGGCTATCATAGAGCCGATGGCGAGGAGCCGCCCTGCTCGCCGCTCTCCGCGCGCCCGGGCGCCGTTCGCAATAGGGCTGTCGACGCAGCGAAAGGCGAACTCTTGGCGTTTTTGGACGACGACGATCTATGGAGTCCCGAAAAAATGAGCGAGCAGGTGGCGCTACACATAGGTTCCGACACTCCAATTTCTCATACGGCCGAGCGATGGTGGCGCCGAGGGGCGATAATTGGCCAGCCAAAATCGACTCATGCGAAGAGCGGAATGATGTTTTCGTCATGCCTTAAAAAATGTGTCATCGGCCCCTCTACCGTGATGATGACGCGATCGTTATTTGAAAAAATGAGAGGATTTCGAAACGATCTCGCGCTGGCCGAAGATTATGAATTGTGGATACGAATAGCCGATCGATACCCTGTGGCATATTTGAATAAGCCAATGACTCTCAAGCGATCGGGAGATTGGCCGCAACTATCCCAGAATGGACCCATCGAATATTTTCGTATCGCGGCGCTTCGGCCGCTGGTCGAGCAATCGCTGTTGCATCCCTGCCACCAGGAGCTTGCCCGCCAAGAGCTTATACGAAAATGTCATATCTATGCCAACGGGGCAATGAAACGCGGCAACTGCGAAAGGGCGGATCAGTATCGCCAAGTGGCGCGGCAACACGAGTCGATAATCGAGCGGGGACAATTATCGCGCGGAGAGCGCCTCGAATGAAGGGGCGGGGTCGTCCCAAAAATGGGCGATCATAAATAGCGCCGCCATTACCGCGCGCTTCTGTACGCATTTCCTATCGCCGCGAAATAGCAATCGTTGGTTGCAAACTTTGCCGGCGCGATCGACAACGGCGATATAGACCGTCCCCACAGGCAGGCTATCGGTAGCCCCCTCGGGTCCGGCCAACCCAGTGATGGCGATCGCAAGAGTCGCCTGTTCGCTCATCGCCAGCGCCCCGCGAGCCATATCAAGCGCGATCTCTTCCGATACCGCCCCATATTGATCCAGTCGATCGCGCCGCGCGCCGACCACCCGCTCTTTCGCATCGTTGCGATAGACTACGCCTCCGCCCCATAGAACGCGAGAGCACCCGGCAACTCCGGTTAACGCGGCCATAACCCCGCCTCCGGTGCACGATTCGGCCACCGATACGATTGCGCGATGGCGTTCTAACTGTTCAAACGCCAGGCGAGCCGGGTCGCATGCGCCAAACTGCGCGCGAATCGGCCCAAGTCGTCGCAATAGTCTGACAGCGGTATGATTGGCGGCATCCTCGTCGCCATAGAGAAATAGCGCGATGCGCGACCGTCCGCACTGTGTGCTCCATCGCAAGGATTCATCGGAGCGCTCGCGAAGCGCCTCCTCAAGCTCGGATTCGGGAGTAAAGAATATGGTCATATGCAATCTATTTGGCCTCGCGAGCGAAAATAATCGCTCCAATTCCGGAACGACAGATCGCTCAAACATTGGTCGCAACTCGCGCGGAGGGCCGGGCAACGCAAAAATGGAGCATGCCCCATACGAGCCCATCAATCCCGGAGCCGTGCCATTCATATTTTGAATATAGGCAAACGATCTCGGCGCCATCGCTTGGCGGCGATTTGTCTGATTGATATTCCTGTCGCCTAGATAGGAGCATATGCCCTCCCAGATTTCATTACTATACTCCAGCGGAGCGTCTACAACCTCGGAGATGACATCGCGTGTGATATCGTCGCTCGTCGGCCCAAGCCCGCCGGTTATAATTACGGCGTCGCTTCGAGCAAAGGCATCGCTCATCGCTTGTCGCATAGAGTCGCGATGGTCGGGCAACAACGTTATCTGGACGACAGCGCATCCCATAGCGTCAAGCTGAGCGGCAAGGTAGCGCGCATGCCGATCGCTTCGACGACCCTCAGTTAATTCGCTGCCAATAAGAATGAGGCGTATTATCGGCTGGGAAGTATCGCCCATCTACATTGAGGGAGGAGATTTATTTTGTTTGAACGCCTTCGTCGAAACGCCTTTGTCCGTTGACCCGTCTTTGTCTGCCGAGCCTCTTTCGCTTGGTTTGTCGCTTTTGTCGTCCAAAGCCGAAGGGGCGAATTTTGCCTTCGTTATTTTCCTGGACGCGCCGGGTTTTGCGACGTTAGCCGATTCGTTCGTTTTGGAAGAGGCGGGCGGCGGCTTGCGATCTGCGCTATTCTTCTCTATCGCGCCGCTCGATGAAGATGGCGCGGCGCTATCCAGAAGCCCATCTTCAGAAAACATATCGCACGTACCCTCAAATAGCGCCCCATCGGCTATCGTCAACGATGAAGTAAAAATTTTCGCATAGATGCGAGCGGCTTCCGCGGCCTCAAGACGCTTTTTTGCGCGAAGCAGACCACGCGCGGTTCCATGGATAACAATGGTATCCACAATGATCTCTCCCTCTACCTCCGCGGTATCCGCAATGATCAACTGCCCCTTTGAGATGATCTTTCCGCTAAATTTGCCGGTTATGACAAGGGAAGTATCAAAAGAGAGCTCGCCGACAAGCGAATCGCTGGCGCCAATTGCGGAAGAAGGAGCATGGTGATGAGAAAAGATAGGCTTGTTCATTTCGTTTTAAACGTAAAAACCCCGTTCCATTCAGGAGGCGGAGGATTTTTCTGGAATGCCGCGCACCGTCGATAATAGACCCTTGAAGGTCCGTCATGTGGATCGATCAACAGCGCCTTTCTAAACATAACAAGCGCCTCGCCAAATTTTCGCTCGATATACATCTTTCTTCCCTGGGTAAAAAGATCCAAGACCTGTCGCTTTTCCGGAGAGATGCACATCATTAATTCCGCGCATGCTGCCGGTAGTGGCGAGAATACTTTTCCTCAAGCCCCGCCAAGGTAAGCGCATTCTTTTTGATAGCCTCTCCATCGCCTTGAAAATTGGCAATCTCATCTTCCAGCCCCTCGAGAGTCGCCATAATTGAGTTTGTTTCCGCCTTGACATTTTCCAACAACCGAAGCACCGCTTTGCTATCGGTAATATCGATCTGGCTAGAAGATTCCCGAAGCTTGTCAATAGATTCTCGAAGATGTTTGGTAAAGTAGACGAAAAGCTTATTCAGCGAATCGAATAGAGCGGTTCTATGCTCTCGAGCGATAAGTTGTTCGGCCATCTCTTGCGTCCGCAACGCCGCATGGATTCGCGCCAACACCTCCGAAAGGTTAAACGGCTTGGTAATATAATCGACAACGCCCAAATCATACCCCTCCGCCTTGTCATGGGGACTCTGCAGCGCAGAAAACATAATCACCGGAATACGAGCCTTATGCGCGTATCGCGGCGACTGCTTGAGATGCGTAAGCATCTCTTTGCCCGACATAATCGGCATCACATTATCCAGTAGCACAAGATCGATATCGTGATCGTTGATAGTCTCAAGCGCGTCTTTGCCATTGGATGCCGTTAAAACATTGAATCCCATCTTCGGAAACATCACCTCGAAAAATTCAACATTGCTCTGTTCGTCATCGACAACCAAAATAGTTTTATTCATTGCGCCTCCCCGCTATTGTTAGCATACTACACACAAACGTAGACACTATAGACCGATATGTCAATGAAATACCATTGATAGAATATAAAGTTGTGGGGGGGGGGGAGGGCGATTGCGACCAACGCATATGCTCGAAGCCTCGCATATGCGCGATACGAACACATTGGAGCGCGGATTATCTACCGGAGAACGGTAAGAACATCGCTGTCTCCCCCCTCGCTCCATAGCGCTCCGCGCTATTACGCTACCCCCCTCAGCGGGCGGCAATTCTTGCATTTCCAAACGCCCAGCAAATAGCCCGCAACGCCCAAACCATCCGAAAATCCCTTCATGGCCCTCAAGGCGCGCGCCGCGTTCACCGCGGGAGACGCCCTATTCATCATCGGACAGCAACCCATCAAGCGGCTGCATAATCCTCTCCAAATTCCAAACGCTTGTATAATAGCTATACTGCCGAGAAGCATTTGGGTAGATGGGGCGCGCGAAAAAACGTTGGGTATTTTCGGGATCCCGCGCGCCAATTTCAAGACCGTAGCGCTGACCATTGTCTAACGTAAATCCTATCGTCGCGGCAGGCATGTCGAGCTCAGTTATCAAATCGGTAAGACCCGTAACGACAAATTCAGCGCCGTCAAGATTGAGCAACGAGTCGATCACGCGGTCAATTTTTTCGGTATCGAGCGACCGGGTCGCATCGCTATCGGCGTCGTCGGTCGACAGAGCGTCAAGATATTCTTCGCCCGCCGTCCATGCGTCCACCTCTCTATTAATGCTGTATTGAATAGACAGCGGATTTTCCGCATCGGCCAATATAAGATTGTTTGCGTCGATAGAGATTGAGACGACCTGCTCCCCGTCGAGCGAATCGGGATAGATTCCGAGCGCCGACCAGTAGTTCTCCGATTGCTGTAAATAGAAACCAATTTCATCGCTGACTAGCAGTATATCGGATGCCTCGTCTAACTGGGCGTATCGCCGATTGTTCGTCGGCGCCGATTTTCCCGTGAGCAACGAAAATAATGAGCTATTGTCGGCGTTATACAAGGTGATTTTTTTAGCGGAATCTGAATCCAGGTCAAAGTTTTCCGCTACATCGACATTATCGGTTACGCGGCGCTCTATTTGCAATGCGGCGATGTTTTCGAGAAATGACGAAATGCGATCGTAACGAGCGGGAAAAAAATCGTCGCCGATGGCAATCGTCCAATTCTCTTCGGTCCCGCTCAGCGAAATAAGACTGTCCCCATCCAAATCCAATTCAATACGGACAACATCTTCCACAGATAGATTGCCGATAAGTTTTTCGTCTATCTGGCGGGGAGACCTCGGCGATAGCAATAACAATAGAAAATAAACAATAATTAAAATACCGAGGGTCGATGATAAAATAGTAATCTTCTTACGATAGTTCATTTTGCGTTACTTCCTAACGTTAGTTTGTTAAGACGGCGTTTTCGAGCCATGCGAAATATGCCATATCCAATAACAAGCAACGGGATAAAATAGATATTAATAAATGCGGCAAATCCAGCGATGAAACTGCGCCGATCTTCATCTTCTATCGCGGAGAGGCGTTGATTTCGCGTCGATCTTGTGCGGATATCGATGAGATCCTCGTCATTTGCCAGCCAGCTGATCAAATTTTCGGCAAAAGTAAAATTTTGGACGCTGTTGGAGAATTGAACAAAAGAGCTTACAATATCGCTGTCGCCAACCACCACGACTCGTCCGCTGTCTCCAGACTCGACGAGCTCTGTCCATATCGGCTCCTCTCCGGGACGCGTAGGTATTTCGTCATAGAAGCTCTCAAATGGCGGATTGATAGATATGACCAGTGGATATGACCCCCGCTCAGAGGTGTCGGTAATCGGCAACGTCGAGGCGACTGTCGGATCGACGTTGAACGGAGGCATCTGAATAAAACCGTTTGGAGAGGTGGAGATTAATGTTTCTACTCTCTCTTCGTCGAGTATCTCAAGCGGGCTCGCCCAGTAAAAGTCTGCGCCGGCAAAACGCGCGGTAACGGGATGCGTTGAATTGACGCTATCTTCGAAAACCTGAACCCAGAATGGATAGGGATAGAATTGCTGAATTATAAATCCTCCGCCGCTCTGTTGTTGGACAGGAATACGAAGATGATTGGAATCCAGCGCAAGGGCTCTGCGAAGACGCGCGCCGTAGTTTTCTAACAGTGGTATAATTGGCGCATCTTCGTCTATGGGTTGCACGTCAAGCCCCGCCTCTAAACTGACAGTTGTTCCGTCGACGGCGAATAGCGCCCCCCCGCCTCGCATGATATGCTGGTCTATTGGAAATAGGGAATATTCGTCAAGCGAATCTGCGCCCAGCACAACCAATGTCGCAATGTTAGAGGGGATATTATCTCCAATTCCTATCACCTCTACTGAATAGGACTGTCGCAAGGACCTCGTAATCTGCTGATAATCTCTTTCGATTGTTCGCTGGCTATTTCCAATCACAATTCCTATATTGGTTTCGCGCTGACTGACGACATTGCGAATAGCGGTAGTCACCTCATATTCTATGGCGCTCGGAGTAAGAACGAAGGGAATGATCTCCGTTCTATCAAGGTAGGAAATAACGACGCCGCTATAGACTACCGCGACGCTCTGTTGATTTTCTTCTATCACCTGGATCTGACGGGGCGTGATGCCCAATATCTCTATGTCGGTTGTTACTCCGGCCACATTTGGATCGACGACCTCCACCGATATTCGTCCGCGCGAATAGGCGGCATATTGGTAGATAAGGTCGGCAATTTGTTGGGTTTCGACAAATCTGTCGCGCAATTCATCGGAAAGATAATACGATATAGTGAGCCGCTCAGGTATGTCGCGAGCCACTGATCGTGAAACGGGGGAAACGGTATAGATCTTGTTTTCGGTAAGGTCAAAGCGATAAAATAGGAGCGAACTGATTAATACCGCCATAGTAAGAATACCGGCGACAAGCAATAGAGTGATAATTTCATTTTTTCTCATCGATCAACTCCATTTCCGTAAAATCAATATTTTAGTATTAAGATAGAGAAAAAATATGGCCAAAATCAAATAATAGGCGACATCGCGTGTATCGACGAGTCCAATTTCGAAACTTTGAAAATGTTGATTAAAAGAGATCCAACGAATTAACGCGGCAATGGCGCGCGGAGGATTGAGCGCGAAATTGATCTGTCCAATAAGCATAAGAACCAGAAGAATTACGCCGCTGAATATGAACGCGGATATCTGATTGCGCGACAGGGAAGATATAAACTGTCCAATTGCCGTCGCCGCGACCGCCAGAAAGAACATTCCCAGGTATTGGCCAACAATTTCGCCTATCTCAAAGTTGCCGAGCGCCGCGATAGAGAGCGGCACCGGAATAGTGAGCGCCATCATAATTAATATGAGGCCAATGGCGCCAAAGAATTTCCCCAGCACCGCGACACCCTCTTGATAAGGCAAAGTTAATAGCAACTCGGCGGTTCCCAATTTTCGCTCTTCCGCCCATGATCGCATAGTGATAGCGGGAATAATAAAGATGAATACGATTGGAATGATATTAAAATATGCGCGCATGCTTGCGACATTTTGTGTTAGAAATGCTTGGACATAAAAAAACCATATCGAACAAAATGAGGTGAAGAAAATCACCACA
The DNA here is from genome assembly GCA_965220165.1 of Spirochaetia bacterium. Lineage (GTDB taxonomy): Bacteria > Spirochaetota > Spirochaetia > CBDCPJ01. The sequence continues at coordinate 408,086 of CBDCPJ010000054.1, read as the reverse complement.
ATATAGGCGATAGGCGAATTAAAATAGGAAGCCAATTCCCGTTTTGCAAGTACAGCGATTCCCTTTATCATTATTCGCTTTCTTCCCCTTGAGTAAGTTGAGTGAATAGGTCTTCAAGTTTTACGCGAGGCTTTGCTAGCTCTAGTATTTTGAGATTTCGGGCGACCGCCCAGTCAAAGATCAATTCTCCTCCCGTTCCCTCAATTTCGGGACGCAATATCAATTCGCCTCTCCAGATGTCGCGACGCGTGTCGGTATTCGATCGCTCTTTTGTATTGACTATGTTTTCCAGCGTTTTCAGCTGATCGAATAGCGTTTGAAAATCTGTGGACTCCGATCCTTTAAGCGTTACGCGATACATCTCTCCGCCGCGCATACCGGCGGCAATTTCAGCCGCGGTTCCCATAGCCGCAATTTTCCCCTCGTTGAGGATAATTACACGATCGCACACCGCCTCAACTTCTTGAAGAATATGGCTGGAAAGGATGACTGTCTTCTCCTCTCCAAGATTCCGAATTAATGAGCGAATTTCTATAATTTGGTTTGGATCAAGTCCATTTGTTGGCTCATCAAGGATTAAAATGGGAGGATTGTGGATGATTGCCTGCGCCAACCCAACTCGCTGTTTGTAACCTTTTGATAGAACATCTATCGAAGAGTGGCGAACACTTTCCAATCCGCACCTCGCTATGGTATGTTCTATTTTCGCGGGGCGCTCCGCCGCCGGTATGCCGCGCGCTTGCGCGACAAATTGAAGATACTCCCAGACCGTAAGATCGGTATATACGGGGGCATTTTCGGGAAGATATCCAATATCGCGTTTTATCGCGACCTGCTGTTGAAAAATATTGTTGCCATTGATGCGTATAGAGCCGCTGGTTGGGTAATGATAGCAGGTTAACATTTTCATAACTGTTGTTTTCCCCGCGCCATTTGGACCGAGCAACCCAACAACCTCTCCATTGCCAATTTCAAATGTAATATCGCGTACGGCTTCGAATGTCCCGTAGCGTTTACGCGCATTCGCTACTTCAATCATCAATTCTCCTATTATCTATCATAAACACAATATTTATACCTATAACTAACCATTATATCAAGATATTTTAGTAAAAGTTACACAAAATATTTCTCGCTGTCAATTATATCATGCGCGCGATTTATTTAATAGGGGAGCGCTTCTTAATAGGGGAGCGCTTCGCCTAATCGCTTGACTTCGCTATGTCTAAAACAGGAAAGCAGGTGATTATTATAGAGTCCCGCTCCCTCCATGTAGGCGTAGATAGTGACGCTTCCAACAAAACGGAATCCCCGTTGGCGAAGATCGCGAGATAATTTTCCAGAGAGCTTCGAAGTGGTGGGGATATCTTCATGGTGTTGCCAAGCGTCATCGATGGGGTTCCCATCAACAAAATCCCATAAATACCGAGCGAACGTTTCATTTTCTTCCTGTATCGCTAAAAATTGCCGCGCGTTTTCAATTGCCGCCGCTATTTTTCGGCGATTTCGTATGATTGTCGCATCGCCCATGAGACGATCGATGTCGCGATTGGCGAAGCGAGCGATAGCCTCTGGATCAAAATTGGCAAATGCTCGGCGAAAATTTTCTCGTTTTATAAGCATGAGATTCCAGCTGAGCCCTGATTGCATCGCATCCAAAAAGAGATATTCAAACAGTTTGCGATCATCATAGCATGGAGTTCCCCACTCTCTGTCATGATAGTCGATAGCAAGGGGATGGCGACACCAAGGGCAACGAGTGGGTTCGCTATGATCCGTTTTGTTAGAACGGGGCGTCGGGCTATCTGTCAAGGGTATGGTGTTCTCCGTTCAACGCGGGATATTTCCGAAATGGTACCTTTGTTTGATAGGTCAGCGCTCTCCAGAGCCATTCCAGAGGTCCGCATCGAAAGTATTTCACCCAAATATTTGAAACAATGATTTGCGACACGATTATCGCCGCGGCGATTAATTGTTGCGATGGCCTATTGATTCGTCCAAATAATCCTAGCCCAGGCGCATAGAAAATTAACGACGCCAATATTGTTTGCCCGATATAGTTGGTGAATGCCAATCGTCCGTAGTTTGCAAGCGCTTGCTGTATTCGAGGGAATATTTTATGGCGCGCCGCGAGCATTATAGCGGCGATGTAGGCTAACGCCAATCCAACGCTTCCGAGATAGTTGTAGTTTCGTCCCCATAATAGTCCATATCCAGGTTCCCATCCGCGGAGATAGTGCCCTCGCAGACCGAATAGAACGAGAGCCGCGCCCACAATTCCTCCAATTAGCATTATTCGAAAATAGAAGCTCGATGAACGTTCCGCTCCAAGTATTTTCCAGCGATAGAGCGACATGCCAATTAACATGAGTCCGCCTGTTTGCGATATCAAAAGCGGCATAATGGTGAATTGCGATTGAAATGTTTGAACGACTCTCCATTGAATTTGCTCAATCCATCCGCCGCGATAGGCGGCTATTTCGGCCTCTATCCGCTCTAAAGGGGGCGCCCATGATTGCGCTATTTCTTGAATTGCCTCAAGCGGTATAAATGGCCATATAATTGCTATAAATATATTGATAAGCGGCCAGATGAGGAACAAAATAATACCAGCGATACAGGTGGTTACGGGAGATGCTTTAATCAATGGGTAGAGCAATAACGCGCAGATGGCGTATACCGTAAGGATGTCGCCATACCAAAATAGATATGCATGGATTAGGCCAAAGATCAACAACCACACCGCTCTTCGGTAGTGAATCGCTCTCTTCGGACGGCGTAGACTAACGTTGCGTTCAAATAACATCGCCATCCCCGCCCCAAATAACAGAGAAAATATAGAAATAAATTTCCGTTCGGCGAATAGATGCGTCAAGAAATGCGTCGCAAGATCCAAAAATGAAATACCATCTCCAGAACTGCTATATGCCAGAGGGTTAAGGTATGCGCTCGCGGGCATAGAAAACGATTGTATATTCATTACCAATATACCCATAAGAGCAAAGCCTCTCAATATATCCAAAGATACAATTCTTTGATCCTTGGAAAATAGCGTATCGTTAGCCACTGATTGGATGATATATTTATTCTCTATCCGGCGCAATATTGGAAGCGATAGATAGACGCTTCGGCTACTCTGCGTTTCGTCTATAATTGCGCGCGATAGGTCATTTTTCAATCGCGTAGCCTATCTCATTTATTTGGCGATTCATGCCGATAGAAAATAAGATGACGACGACTACACGCAACAATATAGCTATTTTTATACTCTTGCTGTCGACGACAAGCATCGCATTTGCTCAATTAAATTTGGACAACTTGGAAAACGACCCATCTATTGTTGATGATGAACAGAATATATCGTTTTCGATTCGGCTATTTGATCAGCGTATCTATACTCCCGAAACCCCAATATTGATACGAGCGTCTATTCGCAATACTTCTCCGCGCGCCTATCATTTTAAACTGGCAGATAGAAGGATTTTCAATGTAACGTTCGAAGCGAGAAACGAACTTTTTAAACCGCTGGCGATTCCATCGAGCCTCTCGCTTAATCGGGCGTCGAACGATCGGATTTTTTATCGTGACATCATAATTGATCCAGGGAGCGAGTACTCCTTTAGTGAAGATCTGCGCGATTATATCGATATTAAGAGCCCGGGAATCTATACTGTCGGCGGGCTATTTTATCCGGAATTGATTCAATCGGAGGGAGATGTTTTGCGTAGCGCCGAACGATTGACTATAGCCGTTCGTCCTACAGATAGCAATCTCGATCCTATTGAACGGCAATTGGAGGGAGAAATAGCGCAACTGTTGCGCCGAGAAGATATATCTCCCGATAGAGTGGTCGCGGATACGCTACGGGCGCGGAGAAGCCGTCAATGGCAACGTTTTTTTCTTTATCTTGATATTCCCAGTCTTTTGCGTAGCGATCCCGCGCGTGAACGCCGATTTCTTAACCTGTCAGAATCCGAGCAATTGGCCGAAATAGAACGATATCGTCAGCTCTTGCGGAGCGAAGCGACCGACGAAGGGATCAGCCTCATTCCGGATGGTTTTACCATTCTTGAGACGCGCTATACGCAACGTTCGGGAAGCGTTGTCGCCGAGTTGCGATTCGACAACGGTCAGTTCTCGGAGGTAAAAGAGTATACCTATCTTCTTAATCGTCGCCAAGATTCTTGGGAGATTTATGATTATAGAGTGAGAAATATCGGGGTGGAATAGTTGTTATTTTGTTCGGCGAGCCCATGCATGAGCTACTTTGAATGAGAGGAGCTCGCCAGTTATCGCGTTTCGATCCAAGCCCGATTAATGGCTTCCAGTTGTTCTATTGCCTCAATTAACCCGCTTTCATCCGAACAGTTAACCTTGTCTTCAATGCGCAAGACGCGTTTCTGTTTATTTTCTTCTATATGAAGATAGACGGCCGATTCTCCCCTGTGGTCAAATAAATATGCGCTCAATTCTCGCAGCTTGGCCTGATCGACGAGCGGCGCATCGAGGCAAATATGGAGTTCTTTGATAATCCTTTTTTTCTCTTGGAGCGGGTATACTCGCATAATGATATGTCGAGTCCGTTCTTGATATTTATTGATTCTTGCGACCAATCCAAGTATCGCTCCCGGCGTGAGCGCGCGAGAATACAGTTCAGCTTCTTGATGATAGGCGACGGCTTCTATAGAACCACGATCGCATTCTACGGTTAGCGTCAAAAAATCCCCGCTGGACGAGCTGATTTTTTTTACTTTCCGAGCGATTCCTAGGATTTTGACGCCGTTTTGTTGTGTATCCAATTGTTCGCTCGCGATGATAGCGGCCCACTTTTCTCGGTAGGCATCTAGGGGATGTCCCGAAAAATAACAGCTTAACAGTTCGTATTCATACTGCCATATTTGGTTGGCGTCCAGCTCCGGATTGATTTCAAGGTCGGCCGCGAGCATCTTGCCGTCGTCAAATAGCCCTCCTTGTCCAGTTTGTCTTTTTTCTCTAGCGGCATTCGCGCTGGACAAGAGTATATCAAGATTGCGGAGAAGCGTCGCTCGATTATGGCCCAATCCTTCAAATAAACCTGCTTGAATGAGCGACTCCAATATCTTGCGGTTAAGGACATTCGATTCGACAACTTCTAAAAAATCCGAGAAGCTTTCGAACGAGCCCACCTTCTTTCTCGCCCGCAATATCTCATCCACCGCATTTTCGCCCACATTTTTTATCGCGATAAATCCATAGACAATTTTATCGTTCACAACTGAAAACCCTTTTTGGGAACGATTTATTTGTGGCGCTTCTATAGCGATGCCCATTGAACGCGTTGTTTCAAGATACCAGATAAAGTTATCGGGATTATCGCGCTCATTGGTAAGATTGGCCGCCATGAATTGGCGGGGGTAATGGCATTTAAGATAGGCGGTTTGATAGGATAGCACTGAATAGGCTGCGGCATGGGATTTGTTGAATCCATATTTCGCAAACGGGGCCATAAGATCAAAGACCGCTACAGCATCTTTTTTTGCGATACCATTTTCTAGCGCTCCCGCGACAAATTTTTCTCGCATCTCAACCATATCTTGTTGCTTCTTTTTACCCATCGCTCGCCGCATGATATCGGCTTGCGAAAGACTGAATCCCGCGATGGTACGAGCTATCTCCATTACCTGTTCTTGGTAGACGATGACACCATATGTTTCGTCAAGAATATTGCGTAACTGGTCAATAGGATACGAGATCTTTTGTTTTCCATGTTTCGACGCTATATATTTTGGAATGTGTTCCATCGGGCCGGGACGATAGAGAGAAATTAGAGCGATCAGGTCTTCAAATGAGTTGGGTTTTGCGTCGATCAACATCTTGCGCATTCCCTGATTTTCAAATTGAAATACAGCTTCGCTATGTCCTTGAGCAAGCATATGAAATGTTTCGGGATCATTTTCAGGAATTGTTTCCGGCGCTATTTGTTTCCCGCTTTCTTGAATAAGCGAGACAGTATGTTCTACCAGCGTGATGGTTTTAAGGCCTAAGAAGTCCATTTTGATCAAGCCCAGCTCTTCCAGATAGTTCATAGCATATTGAGTGACTTGAGCCCCCGACTTCGGATCTCGATAGAGCGGAATTATCTCGATAAGATCTTCTGATCCAATAACTACGCCTGCTGCGTGAGTGGAAATATGGCGACATAGACCCTCTAATTTTGAGCTTATAGCAAAAAGAGATTTATGTTTGTCGCTTCCCGAGCGAATTGCATTCAACTCTGGAACCTTTTCCAAGGCGTCCGCAAGTGTAATTCCTATAGTATTAGGAATTAGCTTGACTATCGCGCTGATCTCACTCAACGGCATCTCAAGTACTCGCGCGACATCTCTCATCACCGCTTTTGCCTTTAGGCGACCGAATGTAATGATCTGTCCTACGCGAGCGGCGCCATATTTTTCTGTAACATAACGCACAACCTCGCCGCGTCGCTCATAAGAAAAATCGATGTCGAAATCTGGCATAGATATTCGTTCTGGGTTTAAAAATCGTTCAAATAATAGTCCATATTTCAACGGATCGATATTTGTTATTCCCAAGCAGTATGCTACTATTGAACCGGCTCCCGATCCTCGTCCCGGTCCTACGCCAATATTTTGCTTATGGGCGTATGATATAAAATCATAAACCACTAAAAAATAACCTGTGTAGCCCATAGAGATTATGGTATCTAATTCGTATTTCAAGCGATCAGAGATCTCTTGAGTAATATTGGGGTAGCGTCGAGAACAACCGACCTCGCTGAGATGGCGCAACCAATCATCGGCGGTGGAAAAGTTTTTTGGCAACGAGATATCGGGAAAACGTATGTTTCTCCGTTCCAGCCTGATGTTGCATCGTTCGGCGATACGAAGGCTATTTTCTATCGCTTCGGGAAAATCGTTGAAAAGAGACGCCATTTCGTCGGATTCTTTGAAGTAGAATTCTGTGGTGGGGAATTTAAAGTGTCGATTCCCGCGCGAACGATTGAGCCCAATATTCATCAGCACGCTATGGGCGTCGGCGTCTCCGGTGGAGATATAATGGCAATTATTAGTGGCTACTAACGGCAACGACATTTCGTCGGCGAGAGCGCTCAACCCATTGATTACCACTTCGTCGGCGGGGATACGGTGTCTTTGCAGTTCTAGATAGAGGCGATTTTGGTCAAATATAGAACGATATATTCGCAATCGCCGCCGCGCCTCTTTGACGTTGTTCATCACGAGTTGCGCGCCCACGTCGCCGAATTGCCCGCCGACAAGCGCGATTAGTCCACCATTATATTGCTTTAAAAGATCATAATCAATGCGAGGTTTATAGTAAAATCCCTCTAGGTATCCGCGAGAGCATAACTGAACAAGGTTATGATATCCCTCCTTACTTGTCGCCAGCAATACAAGTCTATTATAGTTCTGCCCTCTTCCGTCATGTTCTATGCCGCGGGTATGTCGAGAATTAGACGATAAGTAAAAATCAACGCCGATAATTGGATTGATGCCGCGCTGGCGACAGCAGTGGTAAAATTCAAGCGCGCCAAATAAATTGCCATCGTCGGTTATAGCAACGTGTTCCATCCCGCACGCTTTTGTTTTGTCAACCAATTCGGGAATTCGTATGGTGGACATTAGAAGGCTATAATCGGTATGGTTTCGTAAATGCGCAAATGTGCTCTTAGCCATTACTTCGAATAGTTATATCATAATTTCTCGAATTACCATCTAAAAAATTATTTGTCATCCAAAATTTTCATTGGCATTTTTACAGTCGATCGGTTGACAAAATTCAAACCAAAATTTATAACTATAGAGATAAAATTATGGAGGTATTATGAAACTAACTAGTTTATTACTGTTCGTCATTATTCTTTTATTTGTTCCCGGCGCAATATTTGCGGGAGGAGAGCAAGAAGAAATGATGGATGATGGACAAGAGATGATGATGAATGATGGCAAAAGGGTATTGCAAATCAGCGCGAATACGTCAGATCCTGCGCCAAAAGCGCTCTTTGAACAGGCGGTGGCAATGTTCAATGAAGAGAATCCCGATATTGACGCCCAGCTTACTATTTTTGACCATGAGGCCTATAAAACCAATATTCGTAATTTCTTGGTAGCGGAGCCGCCAGATGTAGCGACTTGGTTTGCGGGAAATAGAATGAAGTTTTTTGTAGATCAAGGTCTTTTTGAAGATGTAAGCGATGTATGGAACGAAAATAATTTAGACAGAGACATGGCGTCTTCATACTCGGCTTTAAGTGTCGATGGCAATCAGTATGGAGTGCCATACGCCTATTATCAATGGGGTGTTTATTATCGTTCCGATCTATTTGAACAGGTAGGGGCATCGGTGCCGACAACGTGGGAAGAATTTTTAGAGGCCTGTTCTCAGTTGAGCGCGGCAGGCATAACGCCTATTTCCATAGGAACAAAATTTTTGTGGACAGCTGCTGGCTGGTTTGACTATTTAAATTTACGAGTGAATGGGCTTGATTTTCACTTGGGACTTGCTGACGGCGATATTTCTTATCTTGACCCAAGATTGGATCAAGTTTTTGAGTATTGGCAGGAGCTTCTTGACGCAGGGTACTTCCTTGAAAATCATGCCACATATTCATGGCAAGAGGCGCAGGCTCCGGTTATTCAAGGGACAGCGGCAATGTATCTTATCGGTAATTTTATCGTTCCATTTTTTGAGGATGCGGGTATTGTCGATAATATAGGATTTTTTCCATTCCCAGTTATTAACCCGAATGCGGGGTCATACGAAGATGCGCCCACCGACACGATTCATATTCCTTCTGGGGCGAAAAATAAAGAGGATGCGAAGAAATTTCTGGCATTTATCGCGCGTCCAGATATTAATAATATGATCGCTACCGGCATTGGCAATCTCCCGCCAAATAATAAGGCTCCCGCGCCGTCTGATCGATTTCTCCAAGCAGGCGCTACACTACTTGCCGCTTCGGATGGTTTGGCGCAATTCTATGATCGAGATACAGACCCTGAAATGGCTCAGATCGGCATGGAAGGTTTTCAGGAATTTATGACGAATCCTGATCGCTTGTCTCAAATTAGACAAAGACTTGATGACGAGCGTAAAAGAATATTCGGCAACTAGGAGTATTTTAACAGGCATAAAAGGGGGGCTTTGAGTATAAGCCTCCCAAATTATTCTTGTATAAGTAATTTTCGCGATCGATAATAAGGGGAGCAAAAAGATGAGGATGTATAACTATGGCAGTAGTTAATAAATATCGTTGGATGCAGTTGCGTCTTAAGCTTTCGCCGATTGTTTTTTTGGCTCCCGCGCTAGTATTTTTTTCCATATTTGTTATTTGGCCGATAATTCAGAGTATTTGGTTGAGTTTTTATCGCTGGAATGGTGTTGGTGCTCTTGATACAGCCGAATGGGTCGGACTAAAGAATTTTATCGATCTTTTTACGAACGATATTCGGTTTTTTGTATCTATCAAAAATAATTTATTGTGGCTCCTTCTTATGCTTATTTCTCCTGTGGCGGGGATGTTTCTGGCGCTTTTTTTGAACCAACGCATCGCAGGTATGCGCGCGATCAAATCGCTGTTTTTTTTCCCATTTGTTATCAATTTAGTGGTAGTCGGATTGGTATTTTCGTGGTTTTACAATCCTGATTTTGGTATATTGAGCCGTTTGTTCCAGATGGTGGGACTGAAGCCTATTCCAATCCTTGCCGATGAAAACATTGCTACTTTTGGTATTATAGTTGCGGCTCTATGGCCTCAGACAGCTTATTGCATGATACTGTATATAACTGGTCTTTCGAGTGTCGATAATCAAGTTATAGAGGCTGGACGAATTGATGGGGCAAAGGGATTGATGATGCTGTGGCATATTATTTTGCCAATGTTGCGCCCCGCTACGTTTATCGCGACTGTGGTAACTATTATTGGCGCTCTGCGTAGTTTTGATCTTATAGCGATTATGACCGACGGCGGCCCGTACGGGAGAACATACGTATTGGCATTCCAGATGTACGAAATGACAATTACCAATTACCGTTATGGTTATGGAGCAACTATTGCGGTTGTCCTATTTTTAATTATGAGTATCTATATTGCATATTTTCTATCTCGAATAATGCGGAACGAAAAAGGGTAGCGGAATGTTTCCAACTCCAATTCAACGAGCCCCTAAAGGCCTTCAATATCTTTATAAAATAGCGTTGCCAATCACGCTCCTGTTATGGCTGTTGCCCCTTGCCGCGGTTATGTTGACTTCGGTTCGATCGCTTGCGGATATTACCGCGGGCAATTATTGGGGAGTACCTACGGAATTTGCGTTGGTAGAAAACTACTCAACAGTATTTACCAGTACGCAGATGTTCACGTATATTCTTAATAGTATTACTATTACGATTCCGGCAGTATTTTTTGCTATTCTAATAAGTTCAATGGCTGGTTTTACGTTAGCGATACATCGATTTAAACTACGATTTGTTATCTTTGCCATGTTTATCGCCGGTAATTTTATCCCTTTTCAAATTCTCATGATTCCAGTGGTTAATATTATGATAAGAGTGAGGATATTTGGCGATACGCTCTATAATACTCGCTGGGCGCTGATTTTATTTCATATAGCATTTCAATCGGGATTCTGTACATTTTTTCTACGTAATTTTATCGCTGAGTTGCCAATTGCGTTAATTGAATCGGCTCGCGTAGAAGGCGCGGGCGAATGGCATATTTATCTGAAGATTATATTGCCACTCATTCGACCGGCTCTGGGAGCCTTAGCAGTACTCATTTTTACATTTATCTGGAACGACTTTTTCTGGTCGTTAGTTCTTGTGCAGAGCGACTCGGTGCGACCGGTTACTGTTGGATTGCAGGCATTGCGAGGGCAGTGGGTCGCTTCTTGGCATCTTATTTCTGCAGGTTCGGTAGTCGCGGCATTGCCTCCAGTGGTTGTTTTCTTCATTATGCAAAAACAGTTTATTCAAGGGCTCACATTTGGCGCTGTGAAGGGATAGATATAAGTTATTTTTGTACGGTTAGTTTGAAGGCGCATTTGCGCGAGCGCTGGTGAAACGAGCCGATATAATAAGCGTAATTGCGATGGCGATGACAAAAATAACAGAGAATGGAAATATTTCTTTTATTATCCTGTAAATTTCAGCGCGAGGGAGCACTTGATAGACAGAGTCAATAGTAAAAGCATATTCCTGCGATTGTGCTATTTTAGTAAGGCGAATTTCGCTAAACGCATTGTAGTCCAATAATCGAAAGGTATTTATCGATGATGTGGCACGGCGAGAAGATGCTCCCCAGCGGTATATCATTGCTCCGTTTGTGTCAATTACTGAAATTTCTCTTAATATAGCTGGATATGATGTCTGATCATCAATATTAATTGGAGATAACAGATCTTCGATTTGGGCAGAGAAATATTCTTCTTCTTGGAATGAGGTTTTCTCAATGCTTTCAACGATAGAAGCAATACTATTTTCTGCTGATTGAGTTGCTATTTGGCGCGATCTATCCAATCGCAAGAGTATGATAATTGGAATTCCTATGACAAAGAAGGTGACTATTATTCCGTATAATATTATTAGCCATTTTTTCATTGCATGGTTTTTCTCCATATAGCTTCTCGTATTGCTATGTAGAAATACTATAGGCTAAGGGAATATGCGTTATTGCTCTAATGACGCGCAACGTTTTGCCTATCCAGGTTGCCTAGATTTTCTCCATTTTTCCGCTTTACGGGAGATGCGATTCCATATACCGCTCAGCCCGAGCGCTTTACGAGCGAGCAATAGTGTTTTCTTCCCTTCCTCACGGGTTTTCATTGTTCCGCTGTAGATAAGTTCTTCAACATAGCCAGTATCTTTTTGATACTGTGCTCTGCGTTCTCGTATAGGATCTAAAAAGCGATTTAACGTAGCGGCTAATGCTTGCTTGACCTCCACATCTCCAACATTCCCGGTGCGGTAGCGTTTTTTAAGCATCTCAACTTGATCGCGATCGGTATTGAATATGTCATGATATATAAAGACAGGATTGTTTTGTGTCCGACCCGGGGTGTTGGAATGTATACGATTTGGGTCTGTGAACATCCGCATGACTCTTCGATCCACTGTCGCGGAGTCGTCAGATAACAAGATAAAATTCCCCAACGATTTAGACATTTTTGCTTTGCCATCAGTTCCAATTAATGTAGAGACCTCGCCTATCATCGGGTCGGGCAATGGAAATACATCGCCATAGCCGCGATTAAAACGACGCGCGATTTCTCGACATAGCTCGACGTGAGCTATATTATCTTTTCCGACAGGTACTAGATGAGCGCGCGGCAGCAAAATATCGGCGGCTTGCAACACTGGATAGCCCAATAGTCCAAATGGCATCTCTTTAAGATTAGCGGCGTCTTTCATTTCTTTAAGACTGGGAAGACGTTGCAACCGAGGGACAGTGACTAACATCTCAAACAGCAAATTAAGTTCATATATTTCAGGAACAGCAGACTGAAGAAAAATGGTTGAGCGCGCAGGATCAATTCCGCAGGATAGATAATCCAATGTCATTTCGCATGCATTATTTTTTATAGTCTTAATTTCTTCTGGATTGGGATTTGTGGTCAGCGTATGAAGATCCGCAATGATAAAAAAACACTCGTACTGTTGCTGTAAGCGAACTCGATTGCTTAATGATCCAACATAATGACCAATATGGAGAGGCCCAGTAGGGCGATCGCCGGTTAAAATGCGCTTCAAACCGATTGCCGAGTACTAATTTTAGTTTTCCTGGTATAGGATTTAATATTTGGTTTGCTTCCCATGAGTATTCCTAAAAATCGAGTAGCGGGTATTCCGAGTAGCACAATTTTAAGGGCTACCGCCAATGGAACCGAGAGAAACATGCCCGCGAAGCCCCAAACGGTCCCCCAAATGAGCAAAGAGATGATTAATAAAACAGGGCTAATATTCAACCGCTCGCCAAGCAGGTGAGGCTCAATGAGATTGCCCATAATGATTTGAATAACAAGAATAGAAGTTATTGCCGCAATTATCGGAAGCCAGTTGGGTAAAAACTGAATTATAACAAATAAAGAAGATATCAACGAAATAATAATAGAGCCTACGCTAGGGATGAAGTTAAAAAGAAATGCCAATGTTCCCCATATAAAAGGGAAATCGACTCCAATCAGTAAAAAGACTATATAGACCAATATTCCTGTCATTAAGCTGATCGCAATTTTTATCGATAAATAGGCGCCGATTTGCCGATTGATATCTACTAATACATTGTTAATTTGACGATTAGTTTTGCGGTTAAATGCAAGCGCCAATTTGCGTCGGATATATTTGTGTTCAAGCAAGAGAAAGAACATAAACAAAATAACGAGAATCAAATATTGCCCAAAGGTTACAAAGCTTCCAGAAAGTGAAAGGACGATATTGGCAATGATAGAGGGGTCGAAGAAATTAATAAGATCGTTCACGGCGGTATCGGGTATATTATAGCGTTGAATAAGACTGCTAATAAGCGTTACAAACCTCTCTTGATAGAATGCGTAATTGGCCGTTAATGATCGAATACTGGAAAAAAGAATTAGGCTAACTAGAAAGCTTATGACCATAAGTAATATCAACACCACAATAATTGCAATGATATGTGAAACCTTGCGTTTGGTGAGGAATGCGATAATTGGAGCGACAGCGTAAGAAAGCAACAGCGCGATAAAGAACGGAAGAAAAATCTGTCTTGTAAGACGTAAAACTACTCCGAGAGCAAAAACAGTTAATAAAGTAACGTTAATTGCTATAACACGGCCATTTCCTATAAAATTTATAGTGCCTTTATCATAGGTGTTTGGAGAATGCTTCAAGAATGGATCATCCATCCTTCTGCTCCGCGAGCTACCTCCATGATGGTCTCAGATATAGTTGGATGGGCATGAATCATAGTGGCGATATTTTCAGGCAACAGTTCACAACGTTTTGCCAATAAAAGCTCATGAATAATTTCGGTTGCTGATACCCCGATAATGTGCGCCGCCAATATTTCTTTTGTCTCTTGTTGATAGAGTAGCTTAATTATTCCGTCAGGATGCCCTATCGCAACTGATTTTCCCGCGCCGCGGTAGGGGAAAGTAGATTTTTTGTATTTGATGCTACTATTCTGGAGTTGCTCTTCGGTAGGCCCAAAACTTGCCATTTCAGGCTGAGTAAAGATTGCTCCGGGAATTTCGTCTGGATCCAATTTCGCTTCTCGGCTCTCGCCCGCCATATGGGATACAGCCAACTCCCCTTCGCCCGAGGCTACGTGAGCTAGCATAGGAGAAGAAATAACATCGCCAATTGCGTAGATATTATCCACGCTTGTTTGATAGTAATCCCGCGTTGGAATGAACCCTCGATCAGTAACAATTCCTACATTTTCCAATCCTAATTCTTCGCTATTAGGCGTTCTTCCAATTGCCACAAGCAATTGGTCGCCATCGATAACAAGCGATTTATCATGGGCGGATCTCAGCGACAGCGAGACAGAATCGCTTTTCTTAACTAATTGAGTCGCGCGATGGCTTGTTAGAATTTTTACGCCGCGTCTGGTCATGCTTTTTGCTAAAATATTTGCGATCTCAATATCGGCGGTTGGAACAATGCGATCTAGCATCTCAACAACGGCTACATCGACTCCAAAAGCGTTCATTACATGCGCAAACTCCATGCCTATATAACCGGCTCCTAAAATAATCAGTTTTTTAGGTAATTTTTTGAGCATCAAAAGATCGGTAGATGAGAGTGAAAAGCGTCCGTCAAATTCAAAACCGGGTATTGATTTTGGGCGAGCTCCGCTTGCGATCAAAATATTTTTTGCCTGTATTGTTGCGCCGTTATCGATTTGCACTATGTGTTTTTCCGCAATACGAGCATGTCCCTTGAGATAATCGACATTGTTTTTTCGCAATAAAAATGTTACGCCTTTTGAAAGGCTTGTCGCGGCATCTCGCGATTTCGTATAGACATTAGCATAGTCGAATTTCGTTGGATCAAAGGCCTCGCTGAACGCTTTCATTTCTTTGAGCTCCATAAATAAAGTCGCTTGATGAATAATCGATTTTGAAGGAATACAGCCAATATTAAGGCAAACACCTCCAGGGCTGTCTTTTTCTATTATAGCGACTTTCATGCCAAGCTGACTCGCGCGAATAGCGGATACGTATCCACCGGGGCCAGATCCGATTATAGCAAGATCGTAATTGTCCATTGTTGCCATCATCCCTCCATGAGTTTACAATTGGAGGTAATTATAGCATGGAAGCTGATATTAGTGAATATATAATTTATTTCTCTATGCTTAATATCAGTTATATTTCTTAATGC
This sequence comes from Spirochaetia bacterium, assembly GCA_965220165.1. Classification (GTDB taxonomy): domain Bacteria; phylum Spirochaetota; class Spirochaetia; genus CBDCPJ01. The sequence continues at coordinate 392,708 of CBDCPJ010000054.1, read as the reverse complement.
GCCGAGATAAGATCGGTAACTATTTTCATGCGGAATAAGGTCATAGTTCAATTGAATTCGATAATCCGAGGTGGTGTCGATTTGTTGCTTCCTCGTCGTTGCGCTATTTGTGACGCGGCATTATTTGCCAACAACGCGTTGGGCGCCGCATGCTGTACGCGTTGCATTCATGGGCTTACAAGAATTGTTCCCCCAACGTGTCAATTATGCGGTATTTCATTAGTTTCCGAATATCAGCAATGTATGCGTTGTAGAAGAGAGGAATTCGCTTTTACATCGGTGCGTCCTGCCTATGAATATCGTCGCGATATTGCTACGTTAATAAAAACATACAAAATAGCCGGCGAACGTTCATTGCGTAATATATTCGGGCGAGCGCTATATAGATTGTGGCGAAAATTTTATCATGGGCTACCTGTGATTCCCGCCCCCGCAAATCCAAGAAACTTGCGTAAACGCGGATGGGATCAGGGGATTGATTTAATATCAGCTATGCGAAAATGGGCGAGGCGAGATATGGATAATATAGAGTATTTTAACGCTTTGCGTCGTCGCTCGACTCGATCGCAAAAGAAATTAAATAGAGATGAACGGTTAAGTAATTTACGCGGAGCGATATTTTGTCCTCAAAATATAGAATTGCCAAGTAAGGTTGTATTGTTGGACGATGTTTTTACTACTGGAGCCACTCTGAATGAATGCGCTATAACACTTCGCAGACATGGAGTGATCGAAATATATGGTTTAGTTATCGCAATTCACTGAATATTCTATTATACTTCGGAGTGCTTCTTTGCGTATAGTCGATAACGATATTCTAGCCAGTTTGGAAAAAAACGCTGTAAGAATGATATATAATGGCCTAACGGTGTGAGCACAGTTCGCTTTTTTTTTCGTATTATAGCTTCGACGATATTCCGAGCTACGTCATATTGAGTAGAATGGGCTGATCGATGTAGCGATACGGGATCCCCATGGGACCCCATAATTACTTTGTCCGGATCGTTTTTGGTAAATCCAACATAGATGATACCGACATGTGTTCCGCTATTAGCCAATTCCATGCGCAGAGCCTGCGCTATTCCCGTGATTGCCATTTTGCTTATGCTATACGGAACGGCCTGATAGAAGCCATATAATCCTGATATGCTTCCAATAAACATAATGGCGCCTTTTCGATTGCGTATCTCAGTAAGCAACGCATGAGTAATCGCTACGCAACCAAGAATGTTATTCTCAAGTATTTTGCGCCATACCGACAATTCTGTGTCTTCAAATGATCCTCGCATTGACAGAGCGGCGTTATTAATCAAAATATCGACTCTGCCAAACTTCTCGATCGCTTTATTTGCAATAACCAACGGGTCTGATAGGATGTCGCCGCAAACTGCGGCGACAGAAGACCCATCGGCAATTAATTGTTTTCTCGTTTGTTCCAATTGTCTTGCATTGCGGCCATTTATAATCACAGATGCTTTTTGCGCTGTCAAATAACGAGCTGTTTCGCGACCAATACCTCGACTAGAACCTGTTATAAAGGCTACCTTGTTTGCTAATCTGTTGGTATGCCGCATGGATTAAAGACCGGGCAATCGCACTTTATCGGTTCGCCCAGTGCGTTCAACGGTTATTTCCATAGCATCCGATCTATTTCTATTCAATTCACGATAGAATTCACGCAAGTTTCTTACAGAACGATCGGCAACGGCCGTGATAATATCATCAACTTCTAATCGGGCATCGGCGGGCGTGTCTCTTCTTACGGCCGCAACGAATACTCCACGAATATTGGAATTTATTTCTAATCTATCGCGCAATTCATCAGTAAGCGGCAGAACTATGATACCTGGCCAACTATCAGATTCATCAATATTATCGGATTGTTTTCGTCGCTCTAGCAACGCGGAGATCCTCTCTGTTCGCCCATCGCGGATTAATTCAAATTGCGCTTCGCTTTTTGGATCAATATTGCCAACCACGCGGGCCAAATGAGAACGTCCGTTGATCGCCTCGTCATTGACGCGAGTTATAAAATCACCCGGGAGTATTTCGCTCTTTTCGGCCGGAGAGCCTCGAAACACACTGCTTATCATTGCTCCCATTAAATTCTCAACGCCGAGTTCTTTGGCGAATATCTCGGCGTCTTGAGCGTCGTCGACATCGAATAAATTAACTCCCAGCCAGCCATAAACAATCTCTCCTTCATTAATAAAGTCGTCTATAGTTTCTTTGGCGGTATTAATTGGAATAGAAAATCCCAGTCCTATATTCCCTCCACTGTTATTAGAGGCTATCCAGGTATTGATGCCCACAATTTCTCCACTAAGGTTGACAAGCGCTCCGCCTGAATTTCCGCGATTAATCGCGGCGTCGGTTTGGATATAATCGGTAAGACTAGAGATTGAACTATTTCCATTTGCTTGGCGATGGACAGCGCTGACAATCCCGGCCGTAACTGTCGATTCAAAACCCAACGGATTTCCGATAGCCAACACCCAATTTCCCACGCGCAATTTGTCGGAATCGCCTAGTACGGCAACAGGAACATCATCGGCAGTTTCAAATGAGATAAGGGCCAAATCGATACGCTCGTCCGTGCCGATTACTTCAGCCTCAAATTCTCTGCCGTCGTTAAGGCGTACCGAGATATTTTCGGCATTTCCAACAACATGGTTATTGGTTAAAACATACACCGATCTTCTATTTCGACGAACGATAACTCCCGAGCCGAGTCCGGGCAGTTGAAACTCTTCCTGACGAGGTTGTTGGCGGAAAAAGAATTCCCAAGGGGAGCGTAACTCGTTGTTTCTTTGGACGCTAGAAAGTGTATTAACCTCTACCACTGTTGGCAATACGTTTTCAGCAACTGACTCAAATGCCTCTTGCAAATCATAGAGTATGTCAAGATTCTGCGATGGCCTGCGAGGCGTTTCGGTTAATTGAGCGCCGCTAGCGTCTTCGGTTGCTTCAACTCGAGAAGATCCTCCTCTCGCGCTCAAAGGCGGCAACGTTAACAACGCGCCAGACAATATTAACCCAACTAAACCGATCCATATAATCTTTCTACGCATAATTCCTCCTGTTGGATAGCAAAGATTCTATTATTTTTAAGTATCTGATATCATCTAATAGTTTCATAAAAATAGTTTGAATATAAATATATAATATTTATTGATGATAATTGCACTATTATGAATAGGTTATTTATTAATTTGCATGGTAAAAAATATCATTTTTCCAGTATAAGAAGAAGCCAATTGCAGGTAAGTAGAATAAGTAACAATACCCACCCATAGGCATTAGTGCGAACTGGATTTAGAGATGGCGTTCGAATCGGTGGAGACAGCGTTTCGAGCAGGCCATCGATATCCTGTCGCCAACTGCCTATTCTGACACGATTGCGTTGGGCGACGAGGCGCTCAAAGTAGAAAAACATTAAAGCTAACAAATGTCCAAAACGTCCTGGAAGATGGAGGTCAGAGCGAACAGTGAATAGCGAAATAAATACCATTCCCGTTAAAGCAAGACCGCGATGCAATCCTCCAATAAGCGACTGCTCAGTAATTGTAATTGGGCCGAATCGCCATAATACGGTTCCATTTGGAACAATCGTATTGCATATTGCGACAATGACTATCAACATTAGAAAATAGAGCAACTGGATCTTTTTTTTTGCGCAATGAGCAAGGAAACCAAATAGTAATACCTGCGCTATTCGTATGATTAAATTAGACTGAAGAGCAAAGGCTGGAAAGAGAAATATTCCGGAAAAGAAAAGGGCGCGAGCCCCAAAAATAATTCTGTTTGCGAAGTGATGACGTATTATTGACAACATCGTTTAATTTTTCCTATCCACTGAGAACGATGCCAAAAATGATTGCCCAAACCTCCTACGATAGTTCCGCTTATGCTACCGGCAATAAGCAACGGCGGAATAATTAACCAGGCTTGCTCCCCAAAAATAAAAATCGCTGCCAATGCGGACTGAGCTAAATTCGATGCGAGCGCTCCCATTACGCTCACCCCAATAAGACTTATAGCATTTCGTAATATGCGGCTAAAGAAAAACATAATAACTAGACTACTGAATGATCCGGCTATAGAAAAAAGAAAAACGTACGATGCCAATGTTCCATTGACCAACGCTTGTCCGAATGTTTTGAGCGCTGTAATAAGAATGAGTTGATGAAATGGAAATATTCGCAACGCTATCAAAATAGGAAGATTGGCCAGTCCAATTCGTAGAAATGGAATCGGTTTAGGGATAAGATACTCAATGACTGCTAAAAACATAGACAAAGCGCCTAATATAGCAATAATATCGAATCGAGCTTGCTCATTAGCGAGAAGAGCGTTATTGGACGCGGCGGGATTCGAACCCACGACTTTTGCCTCCGGAGGGCAACGCTCTATCCACTGAGCTACGCGTCCAAATATTACAATAATTATTAATACATTGCATTATTCTTATTATGTTCCGTCAATAATTCCGCCGCTGCGCCATGAAGCGACCGGCCGCACGCTAAAACAGATGCGCCTAATGGTTCATATTTTCCAGCAATAGAAGTGATAGCGCCTCCCGACTCCATGACAATAGGATAGAGCGGCGCTATATCCCATGGATTGAGGATTGGATCGATGACTATGTCGCACCTTCCGCTAGCCAGCATAAGGTACGCATACCCATCTGCCCAAGTGCGTCCGATCGATACCGAACGAAGCAGTGGTATTGCTGATGGTAAACGACGCAACAGTTCTGAAACGTCGCTGGTCATCAGTCGCGCTTGAGAAATATCGCGGCAGGACGAAATCTCGCAATGCCTTCCGTTATAGTGGCAACCATTGCCGCTTATTGCTTCTACCCATTCGCCGGTTTGCGGGCAGTATATAATTCCAATAAGCGGGGTAGATTGATAAAATAACGCTATGAGCGTTGTGTAGAGAGGAATGCCATGCGCGTATGATTGCGTGCCGTCAATAGGGTCGAGATACCAGCAAAATTTTCGCTGATCCATGGGCAGATTTTGCGGATGGTTCTCCAATTCTTCTCCTATAATATCATGGGAGGGATATTTATCATTGATAGCCTTGCGAAGCATCGCTTCTATTTGTCGATCGGCCTTGGTTACAGGGCTATTATCTAATTTATATTCTATGTCTACATTGCTATTGAAATAGCGTGTTGCGATCTTGCCCGCCTTGATGGCTATTTGCAACGCGAAATCGCGATAGTTGTGAAGCTGGGCGATATCAAACGGCATGTTTTCTCTAATCATCGATAGATCGCAGCTTCTTAGCGATGTCCCGCTGCTTTAAAGTAGCTCGTTTATCATACATCTGTTTGCCTCGACATATTCCCAATTCGATTTTTATGAGTCCGCGATTGCTTCGAATCGATAAAGGAATGAGCGTATTGCCTCGTTCTGTGGCCTGCCGAAACATCCTGAGAATTTCGCGGCGATTGGCCAACAATTTTTTAATGCGGCGCGGGGTATGATTGAATATATTTCCGTGACTATAGTGGGAAACATGGAGCCCATACAGAAATAACTCGCCATTTTTTATCCTCGCGTACGCATCGTTCAGCGAAACAGCTCCTCCTTTGATAGCTTTGACTTCGGTTCCCGTCAATACGATGCCGCATTCAATTTGCTCGATAATAGAGAATTCGTGAAATGCCTTGCGATTACGAGAGATGAGAATTGATTTTTGCTCGGACGAGAGATTCTTTGCGTTCAAAGCGCTAGATTTCTTCTACCGATCGAGGGACGATGACAACACGAAATCCCAGATATGGAGTACACCAATCGCCAGGTATAGCAGCTCGAGTCGATATGGATATCTCGTTCTTGCTATTTGCCCATGATCCGCCGCGCGCTGATATTATCGGAGCCGAATCGATTTTCGATCGCGTCTCGATATATTCATCGTAATTTACTGGGGCAAGTGTCTGTACAATGTAGTCGCCCGGAGCATATCTATTATAGGTCCATTCCCATAGATTTCCTAGAAGATCGACTATCGGCGCCGCTCCTGTCGACGATAGAGACGGGTTCAATAATCCGGGCGTCGATTGCCCGTTTTGCTCCGCTTCAAGAAAGCGGCCTCCCGCGAAAGGGGCGTCAGCTAGATTTGCCGCCCATTCCCATTCATGCTCAAAGGGCAATCGAACTTGGTGATCGTTTAGATACTCGGGTAATTGTTTCTCTATCCATTGGGCAAAGCGAGTCGCCATTTCCCAGTTTACCATGGCGACGGCGGCATCTTCGGGTTTTTGCGACCAATCAGGAGCGTTTAGGTATGAGCACTGCGTCGCGTTATCCTCTGTCGCGGACAGGTAATTGGTGAATTGACGACGAGTCGTCTCAGTCTGCATAATGTAGAATGGGGGCATATCTACAAGATAGGGAGGCAACAGCGGATCTTCCTGAGCGGGAGAGGCTCCAAATAGAAACCTCCCCCCAGGCAAACCGACAAATATAATCTCCGCAATTTCCACCACATCGTAACGACGATGATCGGGCTGTAGATCGGAGATAACAGGTATACTTTCGGCGGCCAGCGTAATAGGCGCAAGCTCCTGAAGCGATGCGGCAATGGTTTCGGGCAACGACTCGCCGGCGAGCGCAAGCAATCTGTTATTGTCCGCGAACCCAATAATAATCTCCCTTAGCAACAAAAGCGGGGCGAGCGTTCCACCGGATCTCCCGCGATTTGCGTAGATGAGCGCGGTTCGAATCCATTCTTTCGCCATAGGCGGCGAAACAGCATAGGGAAGAGATCGACGAAGCAATGTCGCTAACGTATCGGAATGCGTAGTCGCCAGCTCATTGCCGACAACGGAGAGGATAGGTTCAAATTGATTATTTGCGGTATCTTCTCCGATAACCGCCTGTCTGGCAAAATGTTCAAAAGCTTCGTCTGCCGCGCCTGAAGGATCCAATAGCGAGAGTCTCGCTATGATAGTATGTTTTTTAGGAGAGAATAGAGACCCAAATCTTCGCCCGTCCAAATTTATTTGAAACGTTTCAGATTCGTGGTAAGGACGTCGAAATTCGACCAGGTGTTCTCCTGTTTCAACAAATCTCTTTAGAGTAGTAGAACCAATGCGTTCGCCATTAAGATAAATAGCGGCGCCTTCAGGTTCTGATTCGAACAGTACAACAGACCCATAATTAATCAAACCCGGCAACAGCAACAAAATAAACAAGAGAACCAGAGCGAAAAAGCACAACGTAGCCGGCGTGTATTGCCGAGGTGTAAGACCTGCAATAGAGGGAAGCGAGACAGTTATATTTTTGATTTCATCTTCTTGAGGCAATTCATTTCGCTTATGGCGCATGCTCTCTATTATAATTGCGCTCTACGCGGCGGTCAATGAAATGGTGTAATATCGCCTTTACGAATTGGATCCGCGGTCAATTCGCGCGGAGCCAGCATGTCATCTCTTGCTGAGATAAATCCAGCAAAGCTTGAGCAACTCCAGAGTTGCGCGGGATTCGAACGCACGCGGTCTCCTTTGCGAATAAAGGCGCATGGTCGCTCGCCATTCGGGGAGACGGTAAAAGTATAGAGTTCGGTGGTCGCGAATTGCGGTATTTTCAGCGTTATGTTGTTTAACCATCGATACAGAGACAGAAGTCTTTGTTTATAGTCCGCGGCAAGATCGCGGCGATCAATCTGTCGTTCTATTCCGCGCATCAGCAATATATGCATCAGCGGCCAGATTACCAATCCATGGTAGTGCTCTCTATCAAGATGGCAACGAAATTGGCTATCGCGATAGAAAAGAGGGTTGGATATCAGCATTCCAGCATCGGTTCTCAGACCCAACGGAAAATAGGTTTCCAATGGCAATAAGATCATATCTAATTCCTCTTGAGAAGGATCGCCGAACAAAAGACGAAAAGCTACGTCGTTATGTTGAATTTCTAGAGGGGTAAAGTCATGATGCAATGCTAACGCATAAAATGAATAATCTTGTCGATTTGCTCGCAAAGTATTTGGCAACAATGGCATAATATGCTCGCGTAGCCGGTAGACAAGAATTTCTCGTTCAACGTCGCTAAAATTTGCTTCTTGTAGCCACTGATCTACCTTTTGATCAACATTGGCAAGCGTTTCAGAAACGCAAAATGCTTCCAACTGTTCGTTCAATCGATCTATGAGCGATGTCGACCATTGAAAGTTCGCTCGGGTCTCTCCGCGTCCCGCGGACATGCGCTCCATGCTCGCCATAAGCGAGGGGAATTGCCGAAATAAAGCCTTTTCTGTCGCCTGCGCGGCCTGCGCGAGTCCGACATTAACCTCGTAGCTATAGCAAATACGCTGTTCGCAAAGAGAGTCTCGCCAGTCTCCCACAGGCGATTGTTTACAGTATGGGACCAACCCTCGGAGCATTTGTCGACGGCAATAGAGAAGGTTGGTGGCGAGCAGGTCAAATCCCGTTGCCGTTTTCCCATTCGCTTCGATTGTGTTGGACAGCAACCGACTGATGGGCGCCCTGTGCTGGTCGAGACATTGCGACAAGACGGCGGGAAGCAGAAAATCGTCGTCTACCATTGTGTAGTCTTGAATCGGCTCGTTGTTCCTACCGAAGTCATGAGAGACGGCGCGGCGCGATTTTGTCGAAGATAAGGACGCGAATTCGCCCATCATTTCCTCATGCGATACTTGCCCATTTTCTGAAATGCGGCTCAACAGCGAGTAAAAAGCCCGTTCAATAACCTTGTCTGAAAGTATGCCGCATAAAGCGGAGAGAAAAAGCAACGTATCTCGCCCAAAGTAGCTGAGAAAACGCGGCGCGCCCGCCAAAAACGAATCGTTTCGCGCTAGCATGGCAATGCTTTCCAGCTGGGTACTCGCGACATCTCGAATCTCCGCGGCCATCGCATGATAGCGACACGCGATATTTTGATTGAGCAATTTGGGCGCTTCTTGTTCGATAGGTTGTAAATCTTGCTCGCGCCAATTTCCTATCATTGATATAGTGAGCGAAAGGAGATGATCTCCCGGAGGAAAGCGAAGAAGAATTTCCCGGCTATACAATGCTTCGGCGGTAGAACAGTATAAATGAGCTTGATACATGGTATCGCCATAGCGGCGCCTGAAAACAAGAGCGTCAGAAGTGGCGAAGTATAGCGATGAAGCGAGGCGATCGCGATCAGCGCTATTTTTTTGATATGGCGTATCGTTAGCTTTTTTTAGCAGGCGAATAAGACGGAATCCACCGATAAATGGGCTGTCAAAATGAGCTTCGCCGGTTTCGCGGCATGAAAATATAAAGCCCCCGCGAAGAGTGTGCTGATGTCTCGCGACGTTCGAACGAGTTTGAGCGGGCAGGCGCGAGGAGTATTCTGAATAATCGCGCGGCTGTTCTGATGGTCTAATGGCTAGCGATTCCGAGACATCTCCGCAACAAACGACGCCCCAATTTTGATATGCCGAAGCAATCTGCAATTCTCGTCGTTTGCCAAGGGTATCAACAGACCAGTCGCTTAATCCCCGCGGAGTGTTAAGAAACATATGGATCGCGCCGCCTTCCTCTCGCTTCGCCAATGTGTTGGGAAATAACTCCATAGCTCTCAATTATAATAGACAAGGATATATCGTCAACAGACTTGTATATTTTCACATTGTTAGATATTATTTCGTTGGTTTGGCGATCTACTCAATATCGATACAGCAGGCGCTTCGATTCATAACGATCATCTGTTGCTCCGCATTGCTCATCATCCAAGGGTGCGCTTCCAGGGCCGAAGAAATTGTATTATGGACAACAGAGACGCAACCTGATCATGTACAAACGCAACAAAAAATCGCGGATGATTTTTTTGATCAATTTGGAACAAAAATGGTGGTGGTTTCTATCGCGGATGGCGATATAGCGACGCGCGTCGCGATGGCTCGAGAAGAGCAATCGTTGCCCGATGTTATCTACGCCCCGCTGAAAGATACCGCCCGATTTATTCGATCGGGCGTGGCAAATACCGACGTTTCCCATAGTCTCATTCTTCGCCTTGGCGCTCATACATTTGCGTCGTCCGCGCTTGCGCTGGCAGAAACGGAAAACGGCGACTATGGAGCCGTTCCTGTTGATGGGTGGACGCAACTGTTGGTCTATCGCAAGGACATATTCGATCGTAATGGGTTGCGTCCTCCGCGCTCATACAGCGACATTCGCCGAGCGATCCAGGTATTGCATAACCCCCCGCTACTCTACGGATTTATCGCGGCGACCGATCCTAATCAAGCCTATATGACGCAAGTATTCGAGCATTTCGCTCTGGCCAATGGGGTGGATATTATCGACAACGCGGGGATGATCGTCGTCGATACCCCAGAAATGCGCGAGACGCTTGAATTTTACAGCGATTTAGCGCGCGTCAGTCCTCCCGGAAATCTTTACTGGCAACAGTCTCGCGAACTATATCTTGCGGGACGAGCGGCCATGATTGTCTGGCACCCATCTATTATGGATGAATTGGCAGGGTTAAGAAACAGCGTTCCAGTCACTTTTGACGGCGATCCAACAAGCCGCGAATTGGCCGCAAGAACCGATTTTCTTACGCGTATAAATGGGCCAAGCAATCCCGCGGGATCGGGATATTCGGATACGCGCTACTTTATCATAACCATAGATGCTTCTGAACGAGAGGCGCGCGAATTTGTCGAGTTTTCTATGGAGGACGCCTATTCGCAAATTTTTTCGGTCGCCCCCGAAGAAAAATTTCCGGCTAGGAGAGGAGATCGTGATGATCCTCGCCGATTTATCGATGAATGGACGTCTCTAGAAATGGGAGTAGATCGCAAAGCGAAGCTCGCGGAGCTCTATTCTCCCGAGGCTATCGACAATGTGGCGGAAGGGCTAAATAGCGGAAGTAGGTGGGGCTATTCCAAAGGATATGGCGATATAATAACCGGCGACAGTAACATAAGCATATTTGCCGAGTCTATACGCCGTTATATTGACGGAGATATCGATATCGACGAAGCGTTGCGAATACTGCAAGCCGAGTTAGAGGCGGTGAGTCTTGACAGCAGATAGCGCTAGATATAATATTAGGACACTATTAAATTTATATTAAGGAGGATCTATGAGAGAATTAGTTATAGTTTTGCTGTTTATTTCATTGAGCAGCCCGCTATTTTCGGGCGGACAAGATGAACAGATGATGGATAAAGATCAGGCAATCTTGACGCTTTGGACAACGGAGAATCAACCCGAGCGCATCGAAGTGCAGGAGAGCATCGCGGCCGATTTTTTTGAAAAAACCGGCATAGAGGTAGAGGTAGTGCCAGTGGAAGAAAATGATCTTGCCGCTCGCGCGACCGCCGCATTTGGAGCGGGAGATCTGCCCGATGTTATATATGCTCCCCTCAAAGATGCTGTTAACTGGGCTACGAGCGGTATTGCGAATATAGATGCCGCGACCGACGCGATACAATCGCTTGGAGCGGACACATTCGCTTCGGGGAGCCTTGAACTGATAGAACAGCCTGGAGGAAGATACGGCGCGGTTCCTGTAGACGGATGGACACAGCTGTTAGTCTATCGCAAAGATCTTTTCGACGCCAATAATTTGCGTCCGCCTCGTACCTACGCCGATATTGAACGGGCCATCGAAGTGCTGCATGACCCGCCCAATCTTTATGGGTTTGTCGCCGCCACCGATCCAAGCCAAGCTTACATGATGCAGGTATTTGAGCACCTCTCGTTAGCTAATGGCGCAAGCGTTGTCGATGACAACGGAAATATCTCGGTGGATACGCCAGAAATGCGCGCGGCGCTTGATTTCTATACAATATTGGCTGAAGCGAGCCCCCCAGGCAATCTTTACTGGCAACAATCTCGCGAACTCTATCTTGCTGGAAACGCGGCGATGATTGTATGGTCGCCATTTATTATGGACGAACTCGCAGGGCTTCGAGACAGCGCGCCGGTAACTTATGACGAAGATCCAGAAAGCCGAGAACTCGCATCGCGAACAGATTTTCTTACCCGTATCAGCGGCCCGGACAATCCCAATGGATCGGGATACTCAGATATACGATATCTCGTCGTTACCGCGGATGCGGATGAAGTCGCGGCTCAATCGTTTGTGGAATTTTCGTTGAACGAAGGATATACGCAGACTCTCGCAATCGCTCCCGAAGGAAAATTTCCTGTGCGTCGAGGAGACCAAAATAACCCTCGTCGATTTGTTGATGAATGGGCTAATCTAGAGGTGGGGGTTGATCGCAGGGCAAAATTGTCCGATCTCTATGCTCCCGAGGTTATCAACAATGTTGTCGAAGGCCTTGATCGCGGTAGCAGATGGGGCTTTGATAAGGGATATGGAGATCTCATAGCGAAAATCTACGATACTATGGTCTTTTCTCAAGCGATTCGGAGACTTATCGATGGAGAAGCGAGCGTAGCCGAAATTGCAAACGAAGCGCAGAGTGAAATTGAGGCGCTGCAGAGTCAGTAACTCTTGAAAGTAGTTATAAACGTAGAGGGTGAAGCTCTCTACGTTTATATACTTTATCGGGAATATATATGGCGCGTTTATCTATTGAGCGTCAAGAGGCGCGTCTCGCTTTTTGGTTGCTCCTGCCCGCTTTTTTCATTGTGATTTCTATCGTTATTTTTCCTGTCGCGATGAATTTTTGGATAAGTTTTAAACCAGTCCGGCTGGGCGATCTGCGCCCGCCGCGACCATTAGTCCGAGAACAGGCGCGGCAGATCGATGTAGATGGTCAATCATCCGTTAGCATTCGCTATCGTCTGAGAAATACCAGCGCTGTTAGCGCGATAAATAATATTGTTTTGACAGATGTTCTTCCCGAACAGCTATCGCCCATAACGATACCGGAGCCATTTCGCGTTGAGGGCGGGGCGATTCGCGCGGATTTTAATCAATGGGAACCGAACTATTCTAAAACATTTACACTGTATTTTGGGATGTCTTCGATTAACGATATAGACGCCGTCATCGCTCGATTGGAAAATAGCGAGCCGCAATTTCGTTTCGTAGCGGACAATGTTTTGACTAATTTGAGATTCACGCTTGACAATTACCGCGTCGTCATCAGCGATCGAAATTTTGCGCCCACGCTTCTCAATACGATACTCTACTCATTCGGAGGCTCAATTGGCGCCATTATTTTGGGGCTATTCGCCGCGTTATTGGTCAATAGAACATTTCCGTTACGCGGAATGGTTCGAGGCTTGTTGCTATTTTCGTATATCACCCCCATAATCGCGGCCACCTTTACGATAGTATTTTTACTCGATCCAATTAGCGGATTTATTAATCAACTTTTGTTGCGATATAATCTTATCGACGAACCAATTCCATTTCTTACCAGCCGCTCTTCGGCGATGCCCGTGGTCATCCTTTTTGACGCATGGCGCTATTTTCCATTTGCCTATCTATTTATTCTATCGCGATTACAGGCGATATCAAAACCTCTCTATGAATCTGCGCAGATTGACGGGGCGGGAAATATAAGACAGTTTTTCGCGATAACGTTGCCCCATTTAAAAACGGTTATTGTTACTATTTTTACGTTGCGATTTATTTGGACATTCAATCGTTTTGACGACATTTTTTTGCTCACTGGCGGAGCGGCGGGCACGCAAACCCTCCCTATTCAAGTCTATGAAAATGCGATAGGTCTAGGGAATATTGGGACGGGAGCCTCCAGCGCCGTGGTTCTTTTTGTCATACTGGTCTTGTTGCTCGGGCTGGTAATCGCTAAGATAGATCGTTCTGATGCGTAGCTCGCGACTAATAGGCCCTACAATACGCGGAAACCTTATTCCGCCAACGCTTCCCAGTCTGCTATTGGGCGCGTTATGTTACGCATCATTTTTTGGGACGCTATGGTCGGTTAGTTCGCTTACGATAGGCGGAGACGCCCCAATACCATTCGGCGTCGTCGCTATATACGCGGTTTCGGGCGCGCTTTTTAGCTGGTCGCGCTATCTCCTTCGACACTCATCCTATCGTATTACCAGCGTCGCCATCGTAGTAATTATACATACTGCCGTTGTCGCCAGTTTTCTCGCAATTAGTTCGGGCAACACAGAGTCAGGACCTTCTACGATAGCGAGCGGCCCTTCGCTATGGCTTATTGTCGCGTTGCCCGTTAGCATACTCTTATCCCAGCTCGCTACCATGCGACTCTACCATAAAATCGCATACGATGATAAAACACAGAATGGGATTATTATCGCTCGGCTTTTTCGCGGCATAGGATTTTTCTTCTTTATCTCGCTTGTTTTTATTCCATTTTATTTTCTTCTGGTCTCAAGCGTAACTCCAAGAAGCGCGATATTGCAAAATCCCACCCGACTGATCATTCCGTTTCAAGATGGTTGGGAAAAACTTACGTTGGGATATCGCGAAGTGTGGAGCGCCTTTAATTTTGGCCGCTATGTATTTAACAGCTCTTTAGTCTCATCGCTTACCGTTCTTCTTACTCTTATACCCTCGACGCTTGGCGCCTACGCAGTCACTCGGCTGCGATTTCGGGGAAGGCAACTGCTTTCCAACTCTATTCTTCTTATATATCTATTCCCCGCCATCGTATTGGTTATACCGCTCTATAGCGTTTTTACCCAGTTGCAACTTCGCAACACGCTGGCAGGGTTATTAATTGTCTATCCCGCTATGACCATTCCGGTCGCGCTCTACATGTTGCGCGGGTATTTTAAGACGTTGCCTCGCGACATAGAAGAGGCGGGAATTATAGATGGATGTTCCAGAATTGGCGTTATCTGGCGCATTGTCGTTCCTCTCAGCATGCCTGCGATTGCCTCCGTAGCCCTCTACGTATTTATGATCGCGTGGAACGAATTTCTTTTCGCTTTTATGTTTCTGGATAGCCCTGATATCTACACGTTATCGAGAGGCGTAGCCGCGCTCAACTCGCAGGAGGTCCCCCGCCAGTTTCTTATGGCAGGAGCAATGATTATTACCGCGCCGGTTATGATGTTATTCTTCTTCTTTGAACGATTTCTTGTCGGCGGACTATCAGCCGGAAGCGTTAAAGGATAGCGCCAATTACACCGACGACTGTTCCCGTATCCGGTTAATTTGCTTCGCTCGCTTCGTCTCTCTATCAATTGAAATTGCCACCCCATGGATCATCGCCGGCCCCTCCGCGGCGATAAATCTATAGGGAATTTGCTCGCAAGCCCTTTTGACGCTTGTCTGCGCATCAAATCCTATCACGCTCGTCTGAGGGCAACATGCCCCCACATCCGTAATATATGCTGTCCCGTTCGGCAGTATTTTCTCGTCCGTAGTCTGAATATGCGTATGCGTTCCGCAGAGAGCGCTGACCGATCCGTCAAGAAAATGCGCGAGCGCCTCCTTTTCCGACGGATCGTCCGCATGAAAATCGATAAATATAGCCGACACATTGCGCGAAAGAGAGCGCAGGATCTCCTTTGCCTTGCGAAAAGGGCAATCGATAGCAGGCAAATGCCGCCTTCCCTGCAAATTAATAACAGCAATCTCGACACCCCGTCTGTTGACAATGCATGCCCCTTCTCCCGGATTGCCATTTGGGTAGTTGGCGGGGCGAAGAATTTTATTCGAAGCGTCGGGGTATTCAAATATGCTCGACTGTTGCCAGACATGATTTCCGGTGGTGATGACCGAAATACCGGCGGCAAAGAGGTTGCCGGCCTCGTCGATATTTATCCCGTAGCCAGCATGCGCGTTCTCGCCATTGACGATGACACAATCGGCATGGTATCGCTTAGCCAGCGCCCCAATCATTGAGACGACAGAAATCATTCCGCTTTTGCCGACGATATCGCCGATAAAGAGAATATTGATTAATTTTGACGCCACAGCGCGCTATAACCTAGCAAGCATACTCCGTAATGCGTTTCTCTCGAATAAGAGTAACTTTGATGCGTCCCGGATAGCGCAACTTTTGCTCTATTTCGCGAGCAATTTTCTGAGCCAATTTTTCGGCATCTTCATCGCTCACCAAATTATTGTTGACCATAATGCGAAGCTCTCGTCCCGCCTGTATCGCGAAGGAATTTTGCACCCCTTCAAACGCCGCGGCGATCTGTTCCAGATTCTCCAATCGTTTAAGATAGTTATCCAAAACCTCGTGCCTTGCGCCCGGACGAGCCGCCGAAATCGCGTCGGCGATCTGTACAATAACAGATTCAACGCAACTATGCGGCACAGCGCCATGGTGCGCCGCGATGCAGTTAATAATGTTGGCCTCTTCGCCCGCGCGCTTCGCGAAATCGACTCCAAGTTCGACATGGTTTCGATCGCTATCTGTAACGATAGCCTTTCCTATGTCGTGGAGCAAGCCGCCGCGCCGCGACACGGCTCGATCCGCGCCGACCTCCGACGCGATCATGCCGGCAAGGACAGCAACCTCCACGCTGTGCCCCAAAAGATTCTGCCCATAGCTTGTGCGGAAATACATCTTTCCTATAGTTTTGATGGCGTCAACCGACATGGCATGGATATCTAAGTCATAGAGCGCCTTTTGCCCCTTTTCAAAGATAACGCGCCCAATCTCGTTCGACGCCTTATTCACCACCTCTTCAATTCTGGTGGGATGAATTCTCCCATCCGCGATGAGTCGCTCCAGCGCTCGCCGAGCAACCTCTTTGCGGATAGGGTCAAAACATGAGACAATAACAGCGTCTGGGGTATCGTCGACAATTATATCCGCTCCCGAAACAGTTTCGAGCGAACGTATATTGCGCCCCTCGCGTCCAATGATACGACCCTTCATATCATCATTCGGTATCTGCACCGAAGCGACGGTTGCCTCGGTATTAACATCTGAAGCGACGCGCTGCATCACCGAAACCAACACCTCTTGCGCTTGGCGTTCGGCATTAATCTTGGCCTCGTAGAGTATCTTCTTTGTATTGCCTTGAGCCTCCGATTGCGCCTTATTGCGCATCGATTCGATAATAAGCTGTTTAGCCTCTTTAGCCGATAGATTCGACACACGCTCCAACGCGCTCTGCCATTTATTCAACGAAGCGCGCACATTCTCCTCATCTATATCAAGTCTTCTCCGACGGTCTGCAAGCGCTCGCTGTTGTTTTTCAAGAGAAGCGCTTTTTTCATCAAGCAACATCTCTTTTTGATTCAAGCGTTGCGAATAGGTCTCTACTTCCTTGCGGCGCTCCCGCATCTCGCGTTCTTGGTCTTTGCGCTCTTGCTGTAGTTGATCTCTTCCTTCAAGCAGGACTTCTCTTTTCTTTGCGAAACTATCACGTTCCGCTTCTTCGAGAGCTCTTTTTATACTTTGCTCCACAGACGACAGCTGAAATTTCGCATACAGTATTCTGAGTACCCATCCAATTATTAAACCAATCAGAGGAAGAACAATTAAAAAAAATATTAACAAACCGCTTCCTCCTCAAAAAATCCACAATTATATATAGCATCATTTTTTCCAATTGTCAAGCAATATTCAATTGCGAAAAAAATATTCGTAAATCGTTCGGCGATTTCTCCAAGCGAGCGCGTCCTTTGGGGGAAGTCTCCCCCCTCGCTCCATAGCGCTGACCGGGGCGCGCTGATCCAGTTTCGCTCGCGCTCCACTGGGCGCGCCCCTGCGCTATTGCGCTCCCCCCCTCAGCGGGCAACGCTCACCAAAAGAAAATCGCCCCGCAAACTGCCCGCAACGCCCAAAAGGGTATACAATCCCTTCATATTTCCGCAAATTGTCGGCGCTGATTTTCATGCCGGCGACCGACCAATATTTACGCTCTTGACAATCGAACGCAATTTGCATATCAATTGTTCTTTATTATTTTCAATACTATCTATGGGACGTAGGCAAGCGGTTAAGCCACCGGGTTTTGGTCCCGGCATGCGTAGGTTCGAATCCTGCCGTCCCAGCTAAACCGTAGTCGCAAGGAGACAGAAGATGAAACATACCATGACGATTCAGGCAGAAGCTCGTACCGCTCGTAGAAAAGCCGCTGTTAAGCGCCTCCGTAAAGCAGGGAAGATCCCCGCAATTATCTACGGCGGCGGCAAGCGGATTATGATCGAACTTGACACGCGCCAATTTATGCATGTGTTTGATAGCATCAGCGAGAGTATGATCTTAGACCTGCAAGTTGGAGATGAACATTACGATGTTCTTCTCAAAGATTATGAGCGCGATATTATTTCCGAAACGGTAACGCACATTGATTTTTATGCCATCGAGCAAGGCAAAATTTTGCGCGCCCATGCCCCGATTAAACTCACAGGCTCTTCGCCCGGAGTTAGATTGGGCGGCATTTTAGAAACTCAGCTCCATGATATAGAGGTCGAGTGTTTACCTCGCAATATCCCCGAATTTATAGATGTCGACATATCTCATTTAGACATTCATGACTCTATTCATGTTCGCGATGTCGCTCCCCCCGAAGGAGTAAAGTTTTTAACCAATCCCGAGCAAGTTATCGCGTTGATTGCCTCTTCGCAGGCCGATATCGAAGAGGCGGAGGCGGATGAAGAAGGTTTGGAGTCTCCTGACGAAGAACAGAACTAATCCTCTCGCGGCGCGCGCGATCATTGGGTTGGGCAACCCTGGATTGCTCTATCGCCATACTCGACATAATGTTGGATTCCAGACGCTGGAAGCGTTGCGGATTCGAATCGGCGGACGATTTCGTTCATCGGGCGGCTACCGGTATCTGACGGCGACTCGATCAGGTCGAGCGATCACATTAGTGAAGCCGCAAACATTTATGAACCAATCGGGTCAGATTTATGCCTCGCTCGCTTCTCGTTTTGGGATAGCGCCCGATAATATGGCGGTGATCGTTGATACTCTTGATCTTCCGCCAGGCTCGCTTCGTATAAAAATAGGCGGAGGTTCGGCCGGGCACAACGGATTAAAATCATTATTGCGCCACATTCCCGAGAATCTATTTTTACGATTCTATATAGGCGTCGGTCGCCCCAGCCACAAAAATGCCACGCAACGGTATGTATTGTCCGTTCCGCCAAAACATGATCGAGATTTAATCGAGCTCGCCGTAAACGACTCGGTTGATGCGTTGGAAGACTGGTTTTCGGGGATAGCGTTGAACGAGCTTACAAATCGTTACAATCGAAAAGATCGTGTCACTGTCCCAAATCGTCGCTGATTCGATATCGAAAGCTATCGAAGAATATGCTCGATACGCCAATAATAACGACGATTTACAAAATGGCCGCGCCGCTATAATAGCGCCGTCGTCTATTCGAATTGCCGTGGCGGTTTCCGGAGGAATGGACAGCATTACGTTATCAGATATTCTATTGTGTCTTCCCTACAAACTGCGAATTAGTCTTTTGCACTATGATCATGGGCTGCAATCCTCTTCCGATCGCGCGAAGTGCGCCGCAATGCTTCGATCTTGGGCGGCGCGCAATAATTTGCCCCTTCATATAGGGCGATCGTCTCCCGGAGCGATAGAACATCTGGCTAAGATGAAGGGTATAGGAATAGAGGCGGCCGCTCGCGAAATGCGATATCGATTTTTTGAACAGATGTCGCGTCGATTAGGCATACGATTGATCTGTGTGGCGCACACCATGGACGATCAGGTCGAGACGGCGCTCATGCGTATGATACAAGGAAGCGGCGTTGCCGGACTGGGGGGTATGGACGAGCGAAGTTGGAGAGCGCGCGGCGGCGGTTATCGCTATATGATCGCGCGCCCGTTGCTGACCGCTCCAAGATCGGCAATCGGCGAATGGTTCGAACGGCGCAATTTGCAATGCCACTATGACAAGAGCAACAATGACACGCGATTCCTTCGCAATCGAATCCGTAAAATGGTAATTCCCGCGTTGCGAAAGGCCTATCCTAGTTATCGCTTCGGCGTCGTTCAATCCGCCAAGCTCTGCTCCGCGGCCGACGCGTTCATAGCAGAACAGAGCGAACATGCGCTTCAATGGCAAACGACTCCAGAGGGATATGTCGCTTCCCGCGATTCATTTTTTAACGCGGCGTCATTGGCGAGGGAGCGTTCTCTCTATCGTTTGATCAATTGCCGTCGCCGCGATCTTACAAGGATACCGCGTCGCTTCATATCCCTTGCGTTGGCCGACGACAGACAACTGTCCTGTTATACAATCGCGTCTGGGTATGGCATTGAAATTATCGCGAGACAAAAAGAGGTAATATTGAACGTTTTACTTGCTTCTAACGACACAATACATTATGCTAAGGTAATATCTAATCGTTTCATAAACGCGGGTGGCCAAGTTGCATTAGAAATAGGCGATGGTGTTGGGGTGTTGTTTCAAAGAGTTGTTCCTCCTCTATTGCTTCACGGTGTTGCTTCGAGTAAGTATCGAAATAAATGGTCGCTGGAAGATCGTCGCTCTATCTTGGCGTCGGGTTCGTTGGGTTGTTCCAAGCCAATGATATCTTACGTTTCAGGGCGTTGCGGCGAAATTCCGGATGGCTGGCAAGGAGTTCGATACAGCTTCAATAATTATGTCCCCAAGCGGCGAAACGATAAGGGAAGTAAGGAGCGAAATGACAGAGAATAACAACAACAATAATAACAATAATCAGAATAACAATAATCAGCAAAAATCGAATAGGGATCAAGGTAATACAGGGTTTAGTTTTCGCAATAATCGACTCGCGTTATTTTTTCTCATGGGGGTATTGACACTATTTTTAGTCTATATATTTTCTGGGAATCGGTCGAGCGCAAATGAAATTCCCTATTCGCAATTTCTTGGGCATCTTAACCAAGGTCAGGTCGAATCTATTCGTATTTTAGATCAATATCAAATTGAGGGAGTGCTCAAAGAGGTCGGAGGAAGCAACCGCAACTTTATAACAAATATTCCCTATTTTGACGCGGGGTTGGTTCAATTGCTTCAGGACCGCGGCGTTCGTTTTTCTGGGGCGCCTCGTCCAGTTTCGCCATTCCAGGTCATTCTCAATATTCTCCCATGGGGTATTGGGATATTTTTTGTCTGGTTTATGTTTCGTCAGATGCAAGGAACCGGCAACAGAGCGCTCTCATTTGGAAAAAGCAAGGCGCGCAAGGTAAGCGATAATCAAAAGAAGGTTACATTTAAGGATGTCGCGGGACAGAAAGAGGCGAAATATGAGCTTCAAGAGGTCGTTGAGTTTCTTAAGAATCCCGAGACATTTACAATAGTAGGCGCTCGCATTCCAAAAGGCGTTTTATTAGTAGGGATGCCGGGTACGGGCAAGACATTGATGGCGCGCGCATGCGCTGGCGAAGCGGGCGTGAATTTTTTTCACATGTCTGGTTCTGACTTTGTTGAAATGTTTGTCGGCGTCGGCGCGAGTCGAGTAAGAGATCTATTTGAGCAAGGTCGTCGCAATGCTCCGTGCATTATCTTTATAGACGAATTAGACGCTGTCGGTCGCACAAGAGGAGCGGGGTATGGAGGCGGTCATGACGAGCGCGAACAGACACTGAATCAAATGTTAGTAGAAATGGATGGCTTTGAAGTTAAAGATGGGGTAATTATGCTGGCGGCGACCAATCGCCCTGATGTGCTCGACCCCGCTTTATTGCGTCCAGGACGATTCGATCGACAGGTGGTTATTGATATGCCTGATCTAGAAGACCGTCTCTCCATATTGAGAATACACTCTAACAAATTGCCGATATCCTCTGATGTGGACATTAGACGAATAGCCAGAGCCACCCCTGGTTACTCGGGAGCCGATTTGGAGAACCTCTGTAATGAGGCGGCTTTACATGCTGTTCGTCGTCGCCAAAGCAAAATAGCGATGCAAGACTTTGAGGATGCTCGCGATAAATTGCTTATGGGCGTCGCTCGGCAATCAAAGGTTATGTCGGAAGAAGAGCGACGTAAAACAGCGTATCACGAAAGCGGGCATGCGTTATTGCATTATTATTGTCCGCATTCCGACCCTCTCCATAAAGTTACCATCGTTCCGCGCGGCCGAGCGCTTGGCGTGGCGATTTCGCTACCAGAAAAAGACACCTATAGCCACAGCAAAAATTGGGTACTGGATCGAATACGGGTTATTTATGGGGGATTTGCGGCCGAAGAGATGTTTTATGATGAAACCTCCACAGGCACCAAAAACGATTTGCAACAGGCTACGGAATTGGCGCGTCGAATGGTGACGGAATGGGGAATGAGCAATCTCGGTCCTGTCGCTATGGGTCACGATGAAGGCCCCATATTTTTGGCTAAAGATATCTCTCACTCAAAAAGCTACTCAGAGTCGACCGCTCAAAAAATTGACGAAGAGATTAGCCGCATCATCAGCGAATGCCTTGACGACAGCAGAAGAATTTTAGCCGAACATCGAACAGAGCTTATCGCGTTGGCCGACAATCTTATGAAACATGAAACGTTAGACGCAAGCGATGTCCAACGCATACTGAATATTGACAAGAGCGATTCACGTACGCGAAACAGTGATCAGCCCTAAGTGGCGGATAATTTTTTCCGCGGGAACTATTTTTTTGTCGTTAGCACTCTGTGATCGCTCCTATGCCCAGCATTCTGATTTCGATATAGGACAAGACATAGACCAAGAACTGGCCTATCGGCATATCTCGGCAGCTTTTGCGCTGTATGAAAAAGGGACGATAGATATTGCCGCTCGTCTGCTGGAAAAGTCATTTACCTATTCGGATGTCTATTCTGACGGGTGGCATCTTCGCGCTCTGCTATCTACCGATGCTTCTCGGCAAGCTATCTATTGGAATGGAGCATTAGAGCGAAACCGATGGACGCTATTTATGCCAAGCGACGCAATCGCGCCGCTGGCTGATTACCATTCCGAGCGGGGAGATTATGGCCGTGTTGTCGAATTGCTCGAACTGCCTTATGGAGCATTGGTTCAATTGGATCAAAAAATGCTAGCAGTCTACGCAAACGCGCTTTTGCGGACATCGCGCCCACAGGACGCTCAAAACGCCGCCGCTCAAGGAATTGTCCTGTATCCTCAAGATGCCAGATTTTGGCGCATTCGTTTGCAGGATCGTCAATTTCTCGAAAATACATCGATCTTGGATATTGAGCGACAAATTTCTAATAACGAGACCTATTTATCTATAGCGCTATCCTATATAGAGAATACGCCACCGAGCGCCCGTCCCTTGATAATAGAAAACTATATATCTAGGGGAGGGCGCGATCCTCGATTGCTGTTGTTTATTGAGCCGGAAAACGTTCCTGAATTGCTCCAAATATTCCCGACAATTGACGACCTCGAAATTATTGAATACCTTATTGAATTAACTGAAATGTTTCAGGAGAACGCATATTTATCCCCTGTCGATAGCGACCTGTTAGAGATTGGTCCATCCTATGACATCTTCTCCGCCTCCACAGATTCTGCGGCGAGAATAGATGCTCCCTCGACAGAAATAGCGAGCTCTTCCGTAGGAGCCGCGGACGTATCGGTTGGAGGCGCGAACGCCTCGGTCGGAGGTACGGGCGTTTCAGTCGGAGCTACAGATGACTCGGTCGGGAGCGCGGAATTGTTGTTAGCCGAAATAATCGATTATCAAAGCCTCGCTGACGATCTTCGCGATCAATTAGAACAGAGATATGGAGGATTTTCTGGAGTAATTAGGCAAATTGGACTTGACGACGAGCGCGTCGAGCAATCATATCAATTATCAGAAGGCTCTCTATCCACATGGGATATTTTTTCCAATTCACAATACCGCGATACATATCGTATTACAATGATAGATAGACAAGCGACAGCGCTAATCGTCGCGCCGGATTCCGACAATCAAATAAGTTTTGAATACGCCAACTATCCTTACCTATCTCAGGCTATCTATCGCGCCGAAGATGGCCAGATTGCTCGCGTTCTTTTTGCCGCGGGGACTGAATTGGATCTTATCCAAATATCTTCTCCACAGACATGGGGCGATTCAGGCGGCGATACAAATTACGAAATTATTCCAAGGGACAGAATCGTTCAGGATCGAGGAGTTGTTCAAGGGCAGGGAATTAATCAACTTCCAGGAGAGCTGTCATCTCTAATCCCTGATGCCCTCATGCAATTCCAGTTAATTGAACCAGATATTTCGCTAGATAGAGAATGGGCGCGTCAAAATGCTTCTCGTATCGACTACTTTAGTTCAATACAGACAAATATACCGGAGAAGATAGAGATTGTAAGAGGCGGCATCACTCGTTTTGAATTGTATGACACGAATGGTAGCGGATATTTCGATTATATCGCAGCGTATGATGATGCTTTTCGCAGGCGAGAGTGGACCGACGCGGATCACGATAATATTCATGAAATTTTCGCGGAATATAACGATGGGGCGTTGATAGAACTAGCGATCGGCGACAGTGGTACAAACTATAGATATGTAGCCGATCAACCTCCTTTTTACCTTCTTGACCTCGATCAAGATGGGTATTTCGATAGACCAGATAATTAGACGATGGCGACCAACACAAAGAGAACCAACACAAAGAGATATATCAGCGCAATTATAATACAAGGGGCTGTCTCTATTCTTTTCGCTCGTTGCGCTTCGCCTCCCGTCGAAGATTATGTATCGCCCTCCGCGCTTGGGCCGTTATATTTGGAGCAAATTAATCAAATAATTGACAATGACGACTACCGACAGGCAATTCAAAATATAGACCGTTATCGTCGTTCGACGGATATTTCCAATCTACAGCGCGTCGAGAGGCTATATGATCAATCGGTTCAAGGCATTATAACGCAATTCGAAGAGGCAATCAGCCAAGAAGAATATCGAGACGCGATAAGACATTACGCTACGCTTGAAACGCTTAATCAAACCGAAAAGATTGTCGATTGGTCTTTGGATCTACTCTACCTTTCGTGGGCGGATCAAATGCTGGATCAAGGCGCGATAACAAATGCTTTGCGCCTATTTCTCAAAGTAGCCCATATTGCGCAAATGGATCAAGAAGTTATCCAACGCTATATCGATATTGCTCGCGAGCAGCAAGATGGGCAATTTTTACAGATTATTTCCGCCGTGTTAGACGATTCAATCAGCGGCATCACAGATGAACTTCCATCCATTGACAATATTACTCCCAATGAGCAATTGGAAGGCACCGCGACAGTGGTTGTGGATCGCGGTATCAAAATAGAAAATGGGTTAGGTAGTGTTGATATAGTATATGGAAGCGGTTTTTTTATCGATAAACGGGGATATCTCTTGACAAACCACCATGTCATTTCAAGCGAAGTCGATCCCGAGTATGAAGGGTATTCGCGACTCTATATTATTCTCCAATCGGATCCTAATGTGCGAGTCCCCGCTAAAGTAGTTGGATTTGATCAATTATTCGATCTAGCGCTGTTGAAGGTAGAAATAGAGCCAAAATATGTCTTTAATTTCTCTACACAACATATCTATCAGCCCGGCTCCGCAGTATTTGCCTTTGGTTCGCCGGGGGGATTGGGCAACACGTTAACATCGGGGATTATATCAGCGTCAAATCGTCGTTTTTTTCAAATGGGCGAAGCTTTGCAAATTGACGCTCCCATAAATCCGGGGAATTCCGGCGGCGCGCTCGTTAATGATGAGGGCGAGGTTATTGGAGTGATTTTTGCGGGAATTGAACAATTTGAAGGAATCAATTTTGCCATTCCTAGTTATTGGATCGAGAAGGTATTACTCAGCCTCTATACGGATCGCGAAGTGGAGCATCCATGGATCGGAGTCGCGTTAAGAGAGCAAGAGGGAAATTTAGAGGTAATCTATGTTTTTCCATTTAGCCCCGCCTATGAAATAGGTGTGGTTACGGGAGATATTCTCGTGTCTATTCAAGGCGCTCGCATCTCAACAATTGTCGAAGCCCAAGATATGCTGTTAGATCTTGGCGCAGATCGATTGACGACAATAACTCTTGAACGCGAAGGAGAAGAAATATCGGCATTGGTCGATATACGGACGCGTCCATTTAGCCCAATCGAAGAATCTCTTAATGTCGATAGTCGCGAACGTCTCTTTGCGCCGCTATTTGGAATGGAGGTAGAGTCGTTAAGCCAGCTATTATTATACCCCAACTATAGAACAACTAGGATTTACCCGGGATCTATCGCATCTAATATTGGCCTCGAAGTTGGCGATCAATTTTCGGTGGTTAATTGGAGAGTCAATTTAGAGACAAGAGTCGTAATTATGCAAATATCGGCGCGTAAGCGAACCCGCGGTTTTGTGGGTAGCGCTATTACCATTGGATCACTGCTTGAAAACAACAATTACCTATAATTTTTCGCAACAGAATATTCGTAATTTCTGTATTATCGCGCATATTGATCATGGCAAATCCACGCTTGCCGATCGTCTTATCGAACAGGCCAATATTATTTCCGACCGTGATCTTCATGACCAAATGTTGGACTCCATGGATATTGAACGAGAGAGAGGTATCTCAATAAAATCGCGCGCGATTCGTATTCCCTATAATAATTATAGGCTCAACCTTATCGATACACCGGGTCATGTGGATTTTTCCTACGAGGTATCGCGCGCTATTTCTTCTTGCGAAGGAGCGCTATTGCTTGTAGATGCTGTTCAAGGCATACAGGCCCAAACGTTGGCAAATTTCTATATTGCCTTTGAACATGAGCTCGCTATTATTCCGGTTATCAATAAGATAGACCTTCCTAATGCTCGCGTCGACGACATTACTCAGCAGATTGAGCATGAGATTGGGGTATCGAAAGACGAAGTGTTGCTCATTTCGGCCAAAGCGGGGATAGGCATAGATGAACTTATGACGGCTATTGTCGATAAGATTCCCCCGCCATCCGGTTCTATTGAACAACCGCTCAAAGCGCATGTTTTTGACTCTCACTATGATCCATTTCGAGGCGTGATTATTCATGTTCGTCTTATCGACGGCGCTATACGGTCTGGGCAAACCATATTAATGTTAGCAAATGACAAACAATATAGGGTAGAAGAATGCGGCTACTTTGGGTACGATCTTATTGCCGATCAACATATTAGCGCGGGTGATGTTGGCTACCTTATCGCGGGGATTAAAAGCATATCGTCGGTGAACGTGGGGGACACGATAACGCTTGCCGATAGCCCCTGTTTAAATCCGTTGCCGGGCTTTAAACCTATTAAACCCGTTGTGTTTTCTTCAATTTACCCCGTTAATTCCGATGATTACGAAGATTTGATCAAGGCAATGGCAAAACTTCAGCTTAATGATGCCTCAATTACCTTTGAAAAGGATAGCTCGAGCGCGTTGGGACATGGATTTCGTTGCGGGTTCTTAGGCTTGCTTCATCTCGAAATCGCGCAAGAACGTTTGGAGCGCGAATTTGATGTTTCAATTGTTTTAACCGCGCCTTCGGTGGAATATATTGCCACTATGGCAGATGGCAGTAGACTATCGATACGCAGCGCCCTTGAATTTCCTTCTGAGCAGCATATCTCGCAGATTATGGAGCCCTATATTCAAGCTACTATTCTCTGCCCCGCTCAATATTTAGGATCAATTATGTCGCTCTGTATAGAAAAACGAGGTATCCAGGACGAGATGCGTTATATCGATAGACAGCGTGTAGAGATTCGCTATTCTATGCCGTTGGCGGAAATTTTATTTGATTTCTATGATCGACTAAAATCGTCTAGTCGCGGCTATGCTTCTTTAGATTATGAAAT
Organism: Spirochaetia bacterium; assembly: GCA_965220165.1. Lineage (GTDB taxonomy): Bacteria > Spirochaetota > Spirochaetia > CBDCPJ01. Next base: position 365,059 of record CBDCPJ010000054.1, on the reverse strand, counting down.
AGTTGATCGAAAGCCTGTCGATCTCTCGAGGGTGGATATCTTGATTAACGGGCATCCGATTGACGCGCTTTCTCAGCTTATTTATCGCCCCCACGCAGCCGCGCGCGCGCGTATTATCTGTCGTAAATTACGCGACGAAATCCCTCGTCAACAATTCAAAATACCTATACAAGGAGCTATAGGAAACCAAATAATAGCGCGAGAAACCGTTTCCGCATTTCGAAAAGATGTTACTTCGAACTGTTATGGGGGCGATATTACGCGCAAACGAAAATTGCTGGAAAAGCAAAAGAAGGGTAAAAAACGACTCAAAATGGTGGGCAACGTCGCGTTGCCGCAAAGCGCATTCTTATCAGTATTAAAATCAGGCGAATAGGCGCTCCTCTGGAGTAGCTCTCGTCGCGCCGCTAACGACTTCAATGGGGCGCCCCGTTCGCGCGGTGTTACTATTATTTGCCGGCCAAGCGTCCTGCTGATATCAATATCGTATCTGGTTTCGATTGAATCGTTCGTAGTAATATTTTGCGATTACCGCGATTCGACGCATCGTGTTTATTTCTAATTGCGATAATTTGTTGCTTTCAAGAGGTATCTCGATGAAATCAATAAGTATCCATCGCAATTTCGCGAGAGTCGACGCAAAAGCGTTCCAGAGAGGCTGTTTATCGTCAACAATATGCGCGCCGTTTTTTACTGCGGACGCAACCAATTCCAAGGCCAATCGTTCCAATTCTTCTAGACGACTTTTTGAACGATGAATCCAGTTATTTAGGTTTTTGCGCGCAATAGTATTGTGTGATTCGACAGCGTTTTTGTTTGAAGTATGCGTTTTTGCGGTGGCCCTGCTAGAAGCATGGGCGTTTGAAGTGGTCGCGCGGTAGTTGCTTGCGCTGATTACAGAATCGCGACGATACTCGGGGGTCATTTGCCTAGCATTGTTACGGCGGGAGCTTAGATCGAGATAGTAGCTTTGCTCGGTAATTGGCGCGTTGCGCAATAGGGATCGAACGTGGTTTGTCGACACTTTTTCTGACTGCAACTGAAGTCCGATTTTCCCGATATCGATTATTTTTGGATTGGTTCTGATAATTTCGCGTAAATGTTCACAGTAAGAATGAAGGATAAGTTCGCTTCTTACTAATTCTTCCTGTTTGTCGGCTATGTCAAATGCCGGGCGATCTAAGCAAAAAAGCGCCGCGGGATTTGGATTGAGGCGGCAAGAAGATAGACTGAAATATTGCATAATAGGGGCGCCGATCGCATGTGTTTTTCCAATTTGATAGCAAAAATCAAGTCCTGTTAAGAAAATAGGCTGACGAGCCGAGGATCTTGCAAGCAACGCGATCCATGTTGCGGATACACCTACCGAACCAAGCGACGGTATAATAGGCGGCAATAGCTTATGTTTATCGAGATCATCTAATAACGTAAGCCCTGTAATCTTTGAAACAAAAAAAATAATTTGTTCGGGTGGAAAGCGACGAATGGCGCTGGAATATGAGATTAAATCACAACATATAAGCGGGTATGGTTTTCTATTGGCGACGGGAGAGAGAAAATCAGCCATATTGGCATGTTGCGCCTCAACAATAACCACAATATCTGGATTGATTCGGTGGGCTAGCAAGATAGGCAATGCGGTATCCACGGCGATGAGGCATAGACGTTCGCGGAATTGACGAATTAATGGAATGGAAGATTCTAAAGAAGGCCCCGCGCCCGCCAGCATAATTGCGCGAGTTATCGAGAGCGCGTCGATTCCGCGGCAGGTATTTGAGATGGCAAGATTTTCGAGGACGTTGGAGATCCACAGACGCCCAAGAAAAAGAGTGGCCATTCTATTCTGCAAGCCGGCGCGGATGTGGTTCTCAATCATGGTGAATACGACCTGATATCCCTCGTTTTGCGCTGCCAACCCTCCCGAAAGCGACAGCAATTCGACGCGACGAAATCCTGATGCTCTGCCGGTTCGATTGGATGCCAATCTCCGCATAAGCAACGTCCGTATATGGCGTTCAATGGCCGCTCTGTTCGGGGCGACTAGCCAGCTGATTTGTTCGGTAGCGCGCCATTTTTGGGGCAATAGAGTCTCTTTGGCTAAGTGATGATCCAACTCGAGGCAAAAAAAATGCGATCCAGGGGGACAGCGAATAAGTAATCTATCTATTCCATAGCCAATAAGAGGAGAGGCAATAAGATAGAGCGTGTCGGGTTGCAGGAGAAAATTCGAAGCTCGTCGCTCAGCGCTGAGGCGAGGCGAAAGTGGGGCATAGAGGTTTCGCCCATTGTAAACGATTTGCGTGTCATCGCCGACGAGTCGTCGCTCAATGATGGGCATGCTAGAGCGCGACTACGGAGCTAAGACATAACGAGAAAATGCGGCTTCAAAATTGTCGACGATATAGTCGTTATCAAGAAGTTGAGTTTCCAAGAGTTCCGATTGATAATCTTCGAGGATGACGGGAAAATAGTCGCCGAAATCTTCGTAATCTTCGGTATTAACACGTGTCGAAGCGAGCTCGAAGAGAAAAACGCTATCTCGATAGACGAGGGGTTCGGAAATATCGCCATCGTCAAGCGAGAATACCGATTCAAAAAATTCGATTCTGTTGCCTATGCCATCTAAGGCAGATGAGGTTTCGACTTCTATAGAAGGATATGCGTCTATTTGTCCGTAATTAATTGGGAAATAGTTAGTAGTATGTATTTCCAGATTATTTGTGGAAGCTATGTCGATTAGAGAAGATTCGCTGTCGTTGACGCGTAGATCCTCGGCAAGAGCCAGAAAATAGTCCTCCACTCGTCCCCGCTCAAATGATTGAATATAGCTATCGGCCTCTTCAATCAATTCTTCGTCGGGAGGATCGGCGGGCGACTTGGGTTCGTCTTCTAGACGGTAGAATGCCCAGCCGTCAATTGTCTCAAATATCTGGCTAAGCTCGCCAACTTCAAGTTCGAACAACGCTTCGAGAGGCTCTGCGTCATCGTAGCTCTGTTCAAGTTGGTAAAAATAGGTCAATCCCATGGCGCCTTCTTGATCGGCAAAAGAGTCTGTTGAATGCAGGGTTGCCAGTTCCTCAAAGGAAGCGGTTTGATCGAGCGCTTGATTACGAATATTCATCGCCTCGTTTTGCTCGTCTACGGTGATAATAGAGAGATCAAGCTGGCGAAAGAGATCGTGTTCTTCGGCGATGAATGCCTCAACCTCTTCTTGGGGATAGTCGAAATAATTCAATGCGATAAAACGAATTTGTCGCTCATTATGGCCAAGACTTGCTAAGAAATCAAGCTCATTTTGGCTTACGGAGGTTCCAAATATCAAATCCTCAATGTACTGTTCTCTTATTAATGTTTCGCGTAGGTAATTTCGTAAAGAGATGCGTTGTTGCCCAGAGAGCGAGCGATAGAGAGAAGCGTCGAATTTTCCGTCGACAATAAACTGCGCGTTGGTCGCTACCGCCTGATCAATAGCGGATTCAGAGACATCTAAACCGCTCTCTTCGCTTTCCGTTATTACCGCGGTATGAAATAATGTTTGCTGAAATGCCTGTTGCCAGCGAGAGCGTTGTTGAAGCGCAAGTATAGTTTCGTCATCGGTATTTATAGAAGGATATTGTTGCGAAATTGCGTAGAGGGTACGTCCAAACCAGTTATCCTGTTCATATACAATTTCGTTGCTTTTATACCGACCAAATACAAGCCGTTGCCCTCCGAGACTTGTGGAGAGAATTGGCGCTCCAATAAACGAGACGCCAATAATAAGCAAAACAACGATTCCGCCAATATAGAGCGCTTTCTGTTTAGGACTGGTCGTCTTTTTTCTTTCGCGATTCGCTATCTGTGTTGTGTCGCTGGTAGATTTCGAAACCATAACGCCATGATATAAGAAGAATTAATAAGAGTCAATATATTATAGCATATTCTGTTTATTTATGGTTTTTGATCGCGCGCCGAAACAGGGAGGCATTGGTATTGAGGCGGTCGGGCGTTGCGGGCGCGATGGGGGGCGACGACCAACTGGGCGAGCGCTCCCGCAGAGGGGGGAGCCGTAAGCCTGCCCGGCATTTTCGCTATGGAGGGCGAGCGAATACGTTATGTGGCGAACTGATCGGGGCGGGCTGGAGGCGAGGGGGGAGACAACGAAAAGGGCGGCGGCGCTTTGGATGGTTCGCGTGGGCCGATGAGGAGAGGTCGCATGCTATTGTTCGGAGCGCTTCCCCCCTTCCCGATAAAATATTTCCTATATTATATTGCGCAAGCGCGGCGGGCAATGTCGAATGGCGGCAGAAACAGGAGATTGCGAGTTATTCGATGGCGCTAAAATGTCCGTTTTCGATCAATGGGATAGTCTTGCCGTTATGGAGGCGCGCGGTTACCGAGATTTGCGGGGAGCCGATCATAAGGTCGCAGTGCGCCGGAGCGACGTTAATGCCGGACGATTGTAGCTGGTCGCGATCCATTGAGTCGCCATCGGGAAGCGAATTTGGGAATCCTGCGCCAAGAGCGATGTGGCAGGCGGCATTTTCATCGAATAGAATATTAGAGAAGATGAACGGCTTTTGCGAGATAGGCGAGGAGGCGTCGACCAAAGCGACCTCTCCTAATCGAGCGAGGCGACTATCGGTGGCCAAAAAACTGTCGAGCGCCTTTTTGCCCGCGCTCGCGCTCCAATCGATGATTCGTCCGGCGGAAAAGCGCAAAACGACATCGCGCGCTATCGCGTCAAAGATTACGGCGGGGCGAGTAAGAGATACCGAGCCTTCTGCGCGGTTGCAGTCGGGCGCGACGAATATTTCTTCGGTGGGGAGATTGGGCAGAAACCAGTCGCCGCCGCTGTCGGTTGCGAAGCCGCCTTGCCAGATCGAGCCGGGTATGAGTCCTATGGTTAAATCGGTGCCTGGACCGGTGAAGCGAAGCGAGTCGATATGCATCGCGCTGAGCCGATCGGCGCGTCGTTTGAGCGTATCGCCGAGCGTTTTCCAGATTTCGAGTGGATCTTGCTGGTTGAGGCGCAAGAAATGCCTCATTTCGCTCCATAGGTTCGTCTGGCTGTCTTTCGCGTCGTTTCCAAAGACTTTTTTGCCCCAGCCGACGGTTGGATAGCCACACACAATCCAGTTTGTCCGATGGCCAATGATATGATTGAGAAACATACTTCTCGCGGCGGCAAATGCGCTGCGGGCTTTGGCGTATCTATGGCTATCGAGCAGGCTGGGAAGATCGGGAGACTGCGCGCCGGTTATGGAGACATAGGCCCATCGTTCGTCGATAATTTGCCGATAGCGGCTCCTTGATAACGAATAGTCGTAGTCGAGCCATTTTTCGCGAGAGTATTGTATGCGGGCTTGGACAAGCTGGGGATTTGTTATCTCCGTTTCAACAAACATCGCTCCGCGACGATAGGCGGCCGAGGCGATTTCAATAATCAAGGGACAGTGTTCGGGTTCTCCTTTGATCATCAATCGTTGCCCTTCCCGGAGGTTCAATGACGAGACGATCAATTCGGCATATTTATCGAGCAACGGCAGGCGGTTTTCTGGCTGTTTCATAGCGATCGTCTAGAATTCCAAATTTCCGGCGGTTCGAGGAAATGGTATTGTGTCTCGAATATTTGCGATGCCGGTGATATATTGTACGAAACGTTCGAATCCAAGGCCAAAACCCGCGTGAGGCGCGGTTCCAAATCGGCGGATGTCGAGATACCACCAATAGTGGCTGCGCTCCATGCCCAATTCATCTATTCTGTTCGCCAGGCGTTCGTAGCGTTCCTCGCGTTGGCTGCCGCCAATAATTTCGCCAAGTCGAGGGACGAGTAGGTCCATAGCGCCGACCGTCTTTCCGTCATCGTTTTGGCGCATATAGAACGCTTTTATATCCTTTGGCCAATTGGTAATGAAAACCGGGTTGCCAAAATAATCTTCGGTGAGCCACTGTTCATGCTCGGATTGAAGATCGATTCCCCATGATACGGGATAGCGAAATTGCTGGTCGGCATTTGTCAGCAACGCAATTGCTTGATCGTAGTCGATATGTTCAAATGAACATTCGACGACGCGCCGTAGAGAGTCGATAATTCCCGGGCAAATGCGCCGATCGAAAAATTCTAAGTCGTCGATTGAGCGTTCTAGTATGGTTGTGATAATTGATTTGAGGAAATGTTCCGAGAATTCTATCAGTTCGTCAAGTTCGCAAAATGCTATTTCCGGTTCGACCATCCAGAATTCCGCCAAGTGGCGTCTGGTATTTGAGTTTTCCGCGCGAAATGTCGGACCAAAGGTGTACACGCGGCTCAACGCGGAGGCATAGGTTTCCGCGTTCAACTGTCCGCTGACGGTAAGGTAGGCCGTTCGGGGGAAAAAACGGGTCTCATTTTTTCGGTCGCGAGTAATAACTTCAAATAATGTTCCTCCGCCTTCGGCGTCGTTTCCTGAGATGATTGGCGTGTGGACATAGAGAAATCCATTGGTTTGGAAAAAATTATGAATTGCCATGCTGATGGCGTTGCGTATTCTGGCTACCGCGCCGAATGTATTGGAGCGGGCGCGAAGGTGGGCTATTGAACGAAGGTATTCAAATGAGTGGCGTTTTTTCTGGAGCGGGTAATCGTGGGCATCCGCCGTTCCAATGACGGCGATCGATTCGCCTTGCAACTCTATGCTCTGTTTTGTGCCTTGCGATTCCGCTAGCTGTCCAGTAACTTCAACCGCGGAGCCTACATTGATGTCGTTGGTCGCCGGAGGAGAGAAAACGACCTGAAGATTCGACAGACAGGAGCCGTCGTTGATTTCGATGAAGCTTACTTGGGATGATCTTCGCGCGGAGCGAACCCAGCCCAAAGCTCTATATCGATCGCCGCGAGAGCCGTTAAGAATGTCGACGATGCGATTTTTATGGAGAATCAAGAGGGTAAACAGGCATCAAAATTTATATTTTGCATTTGCGACGTTTAGTATACAATACCTTCGAATTATGTCAATATTCCGTATCAATTCTACAACGCCGCTTGAGCGAGCGGATCGCCAATTGATAGATTCTCGAGTCTCTTCGTTCGAGCCTATTATTTCTCCGCATGATCTAAAACAATCGCTCCCCGCGGTGTTGGATGTTCATCGTTGCGTTTTGCGAAGTCGCGGTGAGATCGCGCAGATTATTTCTGGCGACGATCCGCGGCTATTATGTCTTGTCGGCCCTTGCTCTATCCATGATAGCGATACGGCTTTGGACTACGCTCAGAGACTTGCGAAATTAAGCAAACGTATTCGCGATAGGATATGTGTTGTTATGAGGGTCTACTTCGAAAAACCGAGGACGAAGCTTGGCTGGCGAGGGCTTATTCTCGATCCCCACCTTGACGGTACTAATGATGTTGCCGAGGGGTTGCGGCGAGCGAGGTCGCTTTTGATAAAAATAGGCGAATTGGGTTTGGCCGCCGGCACGGAGTTTCTCGATTCAATAGTCCCTCAATATATTGATGACCTCATTTCATGGGCTTCGATCGGCGCGAGGACTACCGAATCGCAGATCCATCGCGAGATGGCCAGCGGGCTTTCTATGCCGGTCGGTTTTAAAAATGGCACCGACGGCGATGTAATTAAGGCGATTAACGCATTGGCGGCAGCGCGTCATCCCCACACGTTTATCGGCATTAACCAGATCGGGCGTATTTGCGCGGTTAGAACCACCGGCAACCATAATGGCCACCTTGTGTTGCGAGGGGGCAACGATGGGCCAAACTATGATGAGGTTTCTATCGATCGCGTGCGTCAATTGCTGCGCAAAGCGGGATATAATAACTCAATTATGATCGACTGTAATCATGCCAATTCTGGTAAAGATCATACGAAGCAGGGGCAAATTTTTCGTTCCGCCGTATCTCATCGAATTTCCGGTATCGTTAGTGGAGCGATGTTAGAAAGCAACATAGAGAGCGGATATCAAAATATTGATGTCGGCGCGAAAGAGTTGCAATATGGGGTCTCGATTACCGATCCCTGCATTGGTTGGGACGAGACGAACGAGCTATTGATAGAAGCCTATCATCGTCTTAATTCTGCGTAATACCGCCGGCATTTTCCATAAAACGCTCGTCTAATGCGTTTTTTCGCGACTATAAAACGCGCGCGCTAACGGGCTTTCTTCTGTTTTGACAGAGCGAGCCAATATGGCAAGGTAACGATCGCGATGCATTTCTTCGGCTCCCAGACTGGCCAAAAAAGGGTTGCTTATTTGGCAGTCGATAAACGGAAAAGAATAGCGTTCGGCAATAGAGCAGAGCGCCCAAACCGCTACTTTTGAGGCGTCGGGAATAAGCGAGAACATAGATTCTCCCGAAAATATTGTTCCTAATGAGATGCCGTAGAGTCCTCCGCATAGTTGCGCGTTGCTCCATACCTCTATTGAATGCGCGATTCTTTGCCTATGGAGCGCGCGAAAAGCTTTTATCATTGGCGGCGTTAGCCATGCGCGGGGATCTTGAGAGCGGCCTCGCGAATTTGCGCAGTGGTGGATAACGTCGTCAAAACATTGGTTGACGCTGAATGAGAACCCTCGTTTGAAAATAGATCGTGTGAGACTCCGAGAACGGCGCATCGATGAAGGGAATAGGACGCAACGAGGATGGGGGCAGTACCAACGAATAGGCGGCGAAGAGTACCATGGAAAAATTCCTCGTTGGTATGCGGCGACAAGATTTTCGGTTGATAGATCGCCGCCGATGTAAATGAGTCCGGTCGCGTCGGCTGTATCGGGATGGGGGAACGATATGATGAGAAGATCCTTTGTTTTAATTCGCGAATAGCGCAGGGCTGGCTGGTAGCGCAGAGTTAGCGGGCAGCGAAAGGCTTGCGGGTAGTATACGGCTCGAATGCTGAATTGCGCAACGATGGTCGGTCTGTCTACAGAGATCCGTTTTTCGGCGTTGAAGCGACTGCATTGTATTTTTTTCGTTTAGGTTTGCGGCGGGCGCGGATAATTGGTTCTCCATCGACGAGGTAGGCCTTTGTTTTTCCTCCGCCGCTTAATCTACCAAATAAGACTTCGTCGACAAACCAAGATTTTATTTTATCTTCGAAAATTCGGGCGATATTTCGCGCTCCAGATTCAGCAGAGTAGCCAATGCGAGCTAGATAGCGAATACATTCGTCGTCTATTTCCAATTCGACATCTTTTTCTGCAAGCTGTTCGGAGAAAATAGCCAGCTCTTTGCGGACAATTTCGATAGCGATTTCCTCGGTTAGTTGATTAAAACGAATAGTTTTATCGATACGTCCGCGAAATTCCGGGGAAAATAACCCTTCCAGCGCCTTGGTTATCGCCTCGTCAGCTACTACCTCGTCGCCAAAACCCACTATTGGCTTGCCAATTTGTTTGGTTCCAGCGTTAGAAGTCATAATCAATGTGACATTTCGAAAATCGGCTTTGCGGCCCGAATTATCGGTGATGGTAGCATAATCCATGATTTGCAACAGGATGTTTTGGATTTCAGGATGCGCTTTTTCTATCTCGTCCAGCAACAAAACAGCATGGGGGGTCTTGCGTACCGCGTCTGTCAGTAGGGCGCTGTCTTCATAACCAATATAGCCTGGCGGGGAACCGATGAGCCGAGATACGGTGTGCTTCTCTTGAAATTCGCTCATATCGAAGCGGTGAAGAGGCGTTCCTATCATAATGGCCAATTGACGCGCCAATTCAGTCTTGCCTACTCCCGTGGGTCCAACAAATAGCAGAGAGGCGACCGGTTTATTGATTGATCGAAAACCGGCCCGCGATCGCTTAATTGCTTCTACTACCGCGTCAACAGCATGATCTTGGCCATAAATGACCTCTAGCAAACGAGCTTTAAGAGAACGCAAGGTGTCTTTCTCTGAAATAGATACACTAAGATCTGGAATCTGCGCCATACGAGCGACTATTTTTTCTATAGCGTGTACGTCTATTTCGATGGCCTCTTTCTGTTCTTCGCGCGCGAGCATACGTGTGTGAGCTCCGCATTCGTCTATTACGTCAAGAGCTTTATCGGGAAGACGACGGTCGTTAATGTAAAGGGAAGATAGACGCACAGCCATATTCAACGCTTCTGGAGTATAGGTGACGTTGTGGAAACTTTCGTAGAGCGGGCTGGAGCCGGTTATGATTTCTAGCGCTTCAGATTCTGATGGTTCGGAGACATCTATTTTTTGAAAACGGCGGGAGAGCGCGCGGTCTTTCTCGAAATATCGCTTATATTCTTCGTATGTGGTGGAGCCGATGCAGCGTAGTTTGCCATTTGCCAGCATTGGCTTAAACATGTTTGAGGCATCCATCGAGCCTGATGAAACGGCGCCCGCGCCGACGATAGTATGGATTTCATCAATGAATAACACAGTTGAGCCTGCCTGTTCCACTGCGGTTAATATGTCTTTCAGCCGTTCTTCAAAATCGCCCCGAAAACGCGTTCCGGCCAATAGCGAGCCCATATCAAGCGATAGAATACGGAAGTCTCGCAACGCGTACGGAACTTGTCCATTTGCTATTTGTACGGCCAGTCCTTCTGTTATCGCTGTTTTGCCGACTCCGGGGTCGCCTAAGTGGATAGGGTTATTCTTCATACGTCTGCATAGCACAAGCATGGTTCGTTCTAGTATTTCATCGCGCCCAATTACAGGGGAGAGTTTATTCTCGCGAGCCATCTGCGTAAGGTCGGTAGTGAACATTGATAATGGATCTTTCTTTCTGCGTCTTTTGCGAGTGGCATTGTTCAGCATTTCTTCAAAGGGGTGTTGTTCTTCGTGATCGGTTCTTTCTTCTTGTGTGTCGCCGCCTCCGACAATCTTTAGCAAAGCTTGGCGCTCAATGCCAGACTTTTTGAGAAAATAGGCGCCATATGATTCTATTTCGTCAAAAATGGCAATAATTACGTCGCCAATATCAACCGATTCTTTTTCGGCAATTTTGTTATACTCAAAAGCTCTACGTATAACATTGCTAAATCCTTTTGATTGCGCGGGCTCTCGATTCTCAACGATAGAGTTATGTTGGTCTAAGTATTCTCTCAGCTGTCGCGCGATAAGCTCGGGGTCTCCGCCGCAGTCCGCGATGATATCGCGGGTATATCCAGATGACATGGCCGCGTAGAGTAGGTGTTCAGGGGTAAGGTATTCGTGTTTTCGCTCTGAAGCCTCTTTAAACGATTCTGTCAATATTATTCGCAACTCTCGATCAATACGCATATTACTCCTCCTCAATTGTGCAACGTAGCGGGAACGCATTTGTTCGCGCCAATTGGCGCGCTTGTTGCGCCTTTGTTGCAGCGATATCATAGCTATAAACGCCAGCGGAGCTTTTTCCATTGTTGTGTGTTTGCAACATAATTTTGGTAGCTTCCGCAGTAGATTTGTGGAATAGTTTAATTAATAAAAATACCACAAATTCCATTGGGGTGACGTCGTCGTTATGCAATATTACCCGATACAGGTTCGGGCGCTTGAGATCTATTTTCCATTTTGTCTTAACATCGGGAACAATAATAGTCTCCACATAAAAATGATAACGCGATTGATATAAAATGTCAATTATTAAGATGTAAGGAAGTTGCAAAGAACGATAGAGATAGATTAATTGCTTTAGAGCGCGCGCAACGCGGTGGAAATTTGCGCGAGAATTTTGATTGTCATATCAAAAATATTGTATGGCGCAATTGGATTTCTATTCTGTACAATGTATATATATCCAGTGTATTTTTAGTTTATATATGTCCCAATTATTTTGGAAGGCGAACATAAATGACTGTAATTGACTCAAAACTATTATTTGTATTCCTAATATTAGCGCAGTTGTTATTGGCAATATCAGGATGCCAACATCCCGTGGGAGATGTGTGCGGAGAGCCACCGCCATTCGAGGCTTCTCGTTTTGTATACTGCAATACTCACGACAATAAATACCGAGAGCAACTGCTTAATTGTTCGTCTCCTATCGCTATTTGCCCTATTCGACAGCTCCCATTTATCGGAATGGAGACATCTCAGCCAACCGTCGCCAATATTATGAATAGAGTTGTAGTCTCGCACGCATGGATGGGAGCTCGTTTTGAAGAGGTGTTGAATTCCTTATCTCCCGAGGCTCGTCAAGTGTTGTTGCTGATGAGCAGAGCAGTTACCGTAATCGTCATTAGCGACGATATTAGGCCGTCCCTGTACAACCCCTGGAATAGTGTTATTTATCTTGATCCAAAACGCCTCGCATTGCGGACCGATGAAGATGTGGTTATTGATCAGACTCCCGATTTTCGATCCAATTTTGGCGATGATCTTATGGTAGATATTCTATGGCGATATGTTTCAAGCAATGACACCTATTTTTATAGGCTTAATAATTCTGATCGATCATTCATAGATGTTTTGAGATATACTATAAGACTGCTCTTGCACGAGCTAGCTCACGCAAACGATTATTATCCTTTTAAGCTTATTTCGAATATTAATTGCAACAATAGCAATAGCGTTGCTGCCTGCGATGTCCATCCCTATGCTCTTGTGGCGCAGAATGATTTTAGCCCTATATCTCAAAATTTTGGTTATCAAGAAAATGCGTCATCTGCCTATAGCCTTTCTGATAAGCGAATGAACAGATATGCCAGTATCCGATATCTAGGAAGCATATTTAGCGACGAGGAACGTCATTGGTCGGCTCACCAAATGGCCAATTGGTTCGGAAATGACGCGGCCAATCATGATTATGCGTATACTACACAAAGCGAAGATATCGCTATGTTAACTGAGGCGGTATTATTAAAGTATTTGTTTAATGCCGATATGGATATAGGATTTTCGATTAGACCTCATGAAGGAGAGCAGAGTGCGGATAGGCAGATAGTGTGGGGCACGCGCGGGCGGATAGGCGTGCCCGCCGTTAAGCGACGCGCTCAGCGACTGTTTAGCGAGATGTTGCCCGATGTGTTGCCCGCGGAATTTTTTGATCGTATAGATCCCGCTCAATCAATGCAGTTAAACTGCGGCTGGATAGATAACCTTGATCTGCGGTGTTTTGTGGACACGGCGATGAGCTCGGTATTCGATCAAATGCAACCGCGTCTTTCCACCTACGATCTTCGCTATGATATCATATCGCCGCACGATTGATAATAATAGCGCCGCGCTATTTCGCCGGATTGTATTATACTAATTGATAATACTGCATTGAGTTGCCAGTCTCCTTCTTATAGATCAGTTATTTTTTATTAACAATGTTCTTCCTTAATCAATTTATTTTATCGTCGATATTATAATCATGAGAAGGAATTATGCAGACAGGATTAGAATCAAATATCAACGCTACCAAACTGCCTGAACTATTGCAGGATGAAATTGAGCTTTTGCGATCTATGCTTTCGCATAGCGTTTGTGTACACCAGTCTTTGCTAAATAGGGATTGGGAAACATTAGAGAATGGGCTTGAAGCGATTCGTGACGATTCCACAGCATTGAACGAGTACGAACGCCAACGAATTGACTTGGCGATCGAGATTGCTAAAGAGCTCAACGTAAAACCTCATCTTCGTACTATTGCGAGCGCGTTGCCGCAAGAACAAAGAAGCGTGCTTTTAGAACAGCGACGTTGCATAAAAGCATTTTCTTCGCGTATAGCTAGCGTTGTGCAAAATTTAAGCGACTATCTTCAAGCGACGTCATCTACCATTCAAGGTGTAATGAGCGAACTATTTCCCGGTCGCCAAGCCTATAACGCAAAAGGCGAATCGGTGACAAAGGAAGATACTGCCTATTTGGTAGATCATAAACAATAGCGTGCAATCAACATTTTCTGGCATCGAAATAGGCAAGCGCAGTCTATTTGGTCACCAGCTAGGATTAACAACGATTGGAAATAATCTTAGCAATATATCTACTCCCGGCTACAGTCGTCAGCGGGTTGAATTATCGGCATTTGCGCCTATTGATGTTGCGGGATTAAGTCGTAGCGAGCGCGCTGGGCAACTGGGGCAAGGGGTAATTGCTAGCCGCGTCGCCCGAATTCGCGATGAGCTTCTCGATAGCCGTATTGTCGCTCAATCAAGTTCTGAGGGCTATTGGAAAACAAGAGATAGATATATGCTTATGCTTGATCAGCTTTATAATGAGCCAACGGAGCTATCAATACGTGGCATGGTAGACCAATTTTGGGACGCTTGGCAAGAAATGGCTCATCATCCTACCGACTTATCGGCTCGAAGGGCGGTGGTGCAAAGAGGCGAGTCATTGGTGGGGTCGATAACGTTGCGATATGGCGAACTGGATCGTATTCGCTCAATGTTAGACCAAGAAATAAAAGGCAAGGTAGTTAAAGCAAATGGGCTTATTGAGGATATTGCGTTGCTTAATCAAAATATCGGTACGGCGAAAGCCGCCGGAGATAATCCAAACGATTTGCTGGATCGGCGCGATTTATTGATTGACGAACTGTCCATTTTGATTGACATTCGTATCGATAGTCGCGATCCCGATGAGTTCAATATTCATAGCGGCGGATTTCATATTGTCCAGGGCGGTATAGGAAGGCTTTTTGATACCAGTGCCGAAGCTGATAATGATGGATATAGTCAAGTAGTTTGGAATCATTCTGGGGAAGATGCGCATTTTAGAGACGGCGCGATAGCGTCGTTAATAGAAATTCGCGATGGAGATGTCCGCGGGGAAATTCAGAAACTGGATAGCTTTACCATTAATTTTATTGATTTGGTTAATGAACAGCATCGTTCCGCATATGGCTTGAATGGCTCAACAGGGCAGGAATTCTTTGTTGAATATCCGCGCGTTCTTAATCAATTAGGCAATGTCGATCGCGATGACGACGGCGTATTTGATAGTAGCTATCTATTTAGAATTACCGGAGCGAATCGTCTGGAGGCTCAGCGAAGAGTAGGGCTACAGGGCGTGATTACTATCCCGCGAGGAAATGATGTTGTCGAGATAAATTATGAATCTACCGATCTTGTTGCTGATATTATCGAGAAAATAAATAATGCCGATGGCGATGTAACGGTACGACTCGATCGTAACAATCGACTGGCTATCAAAGGAACGAGTAGCGATGATCATGCTTTCCCGATTTTGTTATTAGATCGTTAGAAGATTCGGGAGAATTTTTAACGGGATATTCCGGTTTGCTCCAGCAGTCAGGAGCAGAGGGGGCGTACAATTGGCAGCAGGCAGATGCGGCTCTTGATTTTCTTCAATCAGAAGCCGAATATGGCGTTGCCCCATTGATGAATCCATCCGGCTGGATAGCTATCGATAGAGCTGTTCAAGAAGATATTTCTTTAATTGCGGCATCAATTAACGATCCGGAAGATGCGCCTATAGTTCATAATGGCAAAGCCGCGGAAGCAATCGCCGCGCTTCGCAACACACCTGTTTTGATAGGTCAATCAATAACCTTTGACGATTATTTTTCTGATTCTATTGCGGATATAGGTCTAAAGGGAGAGCGCTCCGATCTGTCCCGCCGTGTTCACGAACAGATTATGAAAGATTTACGAGATATGCGTTCATCGATTAGTGGAGTAAACATTGATGAAGAGGTTGCGGAGATGATAAAATTTCAGCATGGATACAGCGCTGCGGCTCGATTTATCACCTATTTAGATCAAATGTTGGATACGGTTATTAACCGCATGGGTGTTTAAAGAGCGTGGCGATTTGGCAACAGCAATAACATGGCAATAATCAGGGGGATCGATCATGTACAGAATCAGCAATAATCTTACCCATGATAATATGCAGTATCACCTGCGTAATCGAGAATTTATGCTTAACGAGAGTCAAAATCGTATTTCGGGTCAGACAAGAATTCTTAATTTACGTGATGATCCTATTGGGGCTGCTCATGCAAGCCGTTATCAATCATATTTGGCTCGTCTTGAACGCTATGAAAAAAATATAGAATATGCTCAAAGTAATTGGCGTATAGCGGAAAATTTTATGCGCCAGTCAGTCGATATTCTTCAACGTATCAGAGAATTAAGTATCCAAGGCGCAAACGGTTCTTACAGCGGAGAAGATAGACAGCATATGGCATTTGAAGTAGATCAAATGTTGCAAGAATTGATACAAATCGGCAATTCCCGCGATTTAGAAGGCCTCAGTCTGTTCTCTGGAACACGGACACAGCTGGAACCTTTTCGCGCGCTTATGGGAAACGTTGCTGGAAGCGGGCAATCGATGGTTACGCAAGTTGAGTATATCGGCGGCATATCATCGCGAAGGACCGAAGTTTCAGAGCGCGATAGGATTGATTTAGATGTTCCGGGAAATTATGTATTTTGGGCGGAAAATCAGCAAATATTTTCAGCTGTTGACGCCGCGGATTATCAAGTTGCTGTCGATAGCAATATTTATGTCGATGGGCATGCTATTGAACTGATAGTTGGCGATACTCTTGGAGCTATCGTGACTAAGATAAATGACTCTCCGGCGGCTGTAGAGGCAAATATCGATCCGATTACCAACGGAATTGTGTTACAAACTACCAATCCACACCAAATTACGCTTGAAGATGATAACAATGTGTTGCGAGATATAGGACTCATAGTTGATTTTGGCGGAGAAACATCGCCGCCGGAACGTTTCGGGGGCTCCCTATTTGACGTCGTTATTCGATTGCGAGACGCGATGTTATCTAATGATGCGGAAACCATTGGCGGTAGGAGTCTTGATGGTATAGATGAGGCGATAGAGAATGTTCTCTCGTACATTTCCGAATTTGGCGCCCGAGATAGTCGTGTATCTACAATATATCAGCGTAATCAACGTAATTACATAGATCTCGCCGCTCACTATTCAACGATTGTCGATCCTAATTTGGCGCAAGAAATTGTTGATTTGCGGATTCTTGAGCAGACGCATCAAGCGGCTCTCGCTACTACAGCGCGTATTATACCCAATACGTTGCTCGACTTCATTCGATGAATACATAATAATGTCGCAATTAATTTTAGTCAAAACTAGAGCTCGCGGGGAAATCGCTGTCGATCCGAAGCAAATTATACGTTTTGTACGCGGTATATTTGGCTTCTCTGATCTGCTGGATTGGGTCCTCTTGGAGAGTAAGCATCCGCCATTTTATTGGTTGCAAAGCCTAGAAGATGCTAATAGCGCATTCATTGTTATAAATCCATATCTTATTTTTCCTGATTATCAGCTAAATATATTGGACGATGATTATCAAAAACTCTTATCTCCCAAGGATGAAGATGTTATAGCCTTATCCATAGTTACTATTAAATCTCCTTCTAACGAAATAACAGTTAATCTTCTTGGTCCGTTAGTGGTCAATAAATCCAAACAGATTGCTTTGCAATCTATATCGCAAGACGATCGATGGACTCCTCGCCATTATGTATCGAGAGAGCAGTTAGACAATGTTAGTATTAAGTAGATATGTTGGCGAGAGCATTCTAATTGATGAGCAAATAGAGATTTCGATTGTTTCAATCAAGGGAGAGCAAGCGCGAATTGGGATTAACGCCCCTTCTTCGGTTACAATATTGAGAAAAGAGATTTATCAATCAATTCAAAAGCAGAATCAAGCGGCGTTACAATCTGAGTTTTCTCCATTTTCTAATCTACCAACAGATTTTGAAGAGTAGACGATTACTTCTTGTTTAGAGTAGCTTGAACCAATGGTTCGTATCGCAATTAACTAAAATATTACCGTTATTAATTTTCGACAGTTCTCTATCGCCATGCTATATCGAGGCTAATTTTACTTGCATTGTCATATTGACTATACTATAATGGCAGACTGTGTGCGGGCGGTTAACTCAGTTGGTTAGAGTGCCTGCCTTACAAGCAGGATGTCGGCGGTTCAAATCCGTCACCGCCCATTAGAGAACTGTCAGATCCTCAGCTAAAGCCTTTGTTTCCGCGGATGGGTGGTAAAAAAAAGCTTGCGCGCAATTAGGCGATAGTCATGCTATTAAGCTCTAGCGGCTATAGTGTACTCTTTTATCATAACAGGGCAATATAGACATATTCTCAATTAATGGTTACTATCTTAATATGGTAATTCAATTTATATCTTCTGTTATACTCCTTGATCGTTATAGAGGAGTCTTTGGCGACTATATTCGGAAGGATTTGATATGTCTATAAATTTGGCAGACGCTATCGCGCAGCTAACGCAAGAACGAAAATTATCAAGCGATTTGGTTCGCAAGACAATAGAGGAGATTCTATTGACAGCCTATAAACAGAAATATCATACTGACGAAAATGCTATTGTTCGCTTTAGCGATAATGATACGAAGGTTAATCTTTACGCTCAGCGTCGAATTGTAGAACAAGTGGAAGATGAAGTTCTGGAAATTGATTTGAGTCATGCCCTGCGAATTCATAATAATGCTGAAATAGGAGATGAAATTCTTGTGGAAATCGATACTACTGAATTTGATCGCGGTACAATTCAGAACGCAAAACAGAGAGTGCGCCAAAAACTTCGCGAGATACAAAAGGATACTATCTATTCAGAGTTTAAAGATAAGGTGAATGAATTGATCATTGGTTACTATCAGCGAGAGCGTGGAGGCAATATATACTGTGACTTAGGAAAGATTGAGGGTATTTTGCCTAAACGATTTCAATCGCCGCGAGAGGTGTATCGCGATAACGATAGAATTAAGGCGTTAATTCATGAAGTTAAAAAATCTACGGCGGGATTACAGGTAATATTATCTCGTACTCACCCCGAGTTTGTTCGCCGTATTTTTGAACTTGAGGTGCCGGAGATATATGATCGAACTATAGAAATATATAAAATTGTTCGCGAACCGGGTTATCGCACAAAAATAGCTATCTTGACTACACGAGAGGATGTGGATCCATTGGGTGCGTGTGTTGGTTTAAGGGGTGTTCGTATTCAGTCTATCGTTCGTGAGCTTGAGGGAGAAAAAGTCGACGTGATTAAATTTGACAACGATCCCATGAAATATATTAGTAATGCGTTGTCGCCCGCAAATATTCTTTCTGTTCGCATATTAGACGCAGAGAAACGTCATGCGGTAGCCATTGTAAATGATAACCAACTTTCATTGGCAATTGGCAAACAAGGGCTAAATGTCAGATTGGCAAATAGGCTGACCGACTGGAACATTGAAGTGAAGACACAACAACAGGCTAGCGAGATGCAAATTGCTTCTCCGGCTACCGATACCATTGCAAATCTCTTTGCTGAGAATCATAGAGACGAGGAAGAGGAAGTTAGTCTAATCTCTGAATTGTCTGACATATCTCATAACGTCATCATTAAATTGAAGGATAATGGGATTGAATTAATAGAAGATCTGCTTACTCATCTTGAAGATGGGTTTACCGAACTGTCATTTTTGCTGGATGGTGAGAAGCAACATTTAAAAACGGTGCTCACTGAAGTTCTTGAAATAGTGGAGAATGAAGAGTAATTATTGATGAAATTAGAACAGATGGCTGATGAAACTTTATTAATAAAAAATAGAAAGGGCAAATCCTCTATCGATAATAAGCGAGAGACTTTGCCCACAAAGAATGAGAACAAAAATGCAGCGCCGAAAAAAAAATACATAGTCAAGAAAAAGACTAAGGTAGGCGATCAAGCTACAAATAAAGTTACTCCTTCTAGGTCATCAACTAACCAAAAAGCAGAAAATGAACGACGCGACACTGCTGTAACGCCTAATATTGCAAATAAACAGAATACACCGATAGAACCAGTAAAAAATACAAATATCGGACATGTTCGGCCAACAACGCTTGTAAGGTCAGGTGGCTATTTAGATGACAACCGCGTAAAAACGAATAAATCTCAACCAACGCGAGCGAAGGCAGTTGAATCTCGTGATCGTAATACTCCGAAATCATTTGTTGGCGGTTATCAAACGAAAGCTAAGGTAACTGACAGACAGGAACGAGATAACCGACAGCAACGCGGAGGTCCGCGCAAGAATACTTCACGAGTATATAATAATCGGCTTCCTGGGGGAAGGCGTTATCTTAAGCGGATATACAAAAGTAAAGAGTCTCGATACCGGGAGAAAGAGATTCAGCTGAAACAACCCGGGTCTTCGCATGCCCCCGTTGTTCCTAAGCAAATAGATATCATGGGTTTTATTACTCTTTCTGATTTTGCGCGCAAAATGAATTTAAAAGCTTCTGTGTTGATTGCAAAACTTATGGAGATGGGCACGATGGTCAACATTAATCAGCAATTAGACGCAGAAACCGCTACTTTACTTGCAAGCGAATATGGTTGTACCACTACTATAGTTTCTCTCTATGATGAAACTGTTATTGAGACAGCTCCTGAAACAGATGTTGCGAGAAAAACCAGGCCGCCTATTATAACTGTTATGGGTCATGTCGATCATGGCAAAACAAAACTGTTGGATACTATTCGCGCCGCAGATGTAGTGTCACGCGAATATGGGGGCATAACTCAGCACATCGGCGCATACCAAGTAGAACTCGAGCAGGGTAAAATTACGTTTCTGGATACTCCAGGGCATGCCGCTTTTACGCTAATGCGAGCGAGAGGAGCCAAAGTAACTGACATTATTGTTCTAGTGGTGGCCGCCAATGATGGTGTAATGCCTCAAACTAAAGAGGCTATTGACCATGCGCGCGTTGCGAACGTACCTATTATTGTCGCTGTTAATAAAATAGATCTTGCGGATGCAAATCCTGAAAGAACACGCCAGCAACTTTCTGATCTTGGATTGGTTCCGGAGGAGTGGGGTGGAGATACGTTATTTTGCGATATATCCGCGTTAACCGGAGAGGGTATTGAAGGCTTGCTGGATTCGTTATTGTTGCAAGCAGAAATGTTAGAGCTTTCCGCAATGTATGGATGTAGAGCCGAAGGAACAATCATTGAATCTCGCATTGATCATGGGCGAGGTATGGTTGCGACGGTCCTTGTGCAAAAGGGTAAATTATCGATAGGCGATAATTTTGTAGCAGGCGTCTATCCTGGACGAGTGCGGGCTATGTTTAACGATCGCGGCGAGCAGATTGCTAATGCGTTTCCGACTATGCCTGTCGAAATACTTGGTTTTGCAGGGCTTCCAAATTCTGGAGATCCATTTCAAGTAACTGCTAATGAACGAATCGCTCGTGCAATAGGAGGCAAGCGCCAAGAACTGCGAAAGGTAGAAGAGTCGGGGGGCATTAGGAAGGTCACATTAGAAAATCTTTATGAGAGTATACAAGAGGGTGAAATTCAAGAATTAAATGTGATTGTCAAAGGAGATGTTCATGGATCGGTCGAAGCCATCCAAAATTCTTTGGAAAAACTTAGCACGCAAGATATCAAACTTGTTGTAGTTAGGGCTGCCGCAGGTGCGGTAAATGATAACGACGTGTTGCTGGCGAGCACGTCGCGAGCGATTATTGTTGGGTTTAATGTGCATACGTCTGGAAAAGTGCAAGAGATTGCCGATCGAGAAAAAATTGAAATACGGCGTTATAATATCATTTATGAAGTTGTTGAAGACATCAAAAATGCTATGGAAGGTCTCCTTGCCCCCGATTTGCGCGAAGAACAAATTGGAGAGGCAGAAGTGAGAGAGGTATTTAAAGTTTCTCGTATTGGAACCATCGCAGGAAGTTTTGTGATTTCTGGAAAAATGCGAAGAGGAGCTTCAGCCGCTGTGATACGAGATAGTATAGAAATTTACCGTAGCACTATTATTTCATTGCAACGTTTTAAAGATAGCGTTCGAGAAGTTGAAACAAATTTTGAATGCGGCATAGGTATAGAAAATTTTAATGATATCAAAATTGGCGATCGTATTGTTCTTTATGAAACAAAGAAAGTGGCCAAAAAATTGATTACTACCGATTAATTATGCAATCATCTATACGTTTTGAACGGATATCTCAGCGTATTCTACGCCAAATTAATTTACTTATTTCCAGCGGTTATATTCGCGATCGTAGGGTATCAGATTTTTTAACAGCGTGTGAAATAAATTTGTCAAGCGACTTGCGTGCCGCTACCATAATTATTTCGTCTCTATCGACTGAGCGGCAAATTAATAAGGGAGTAGAAGCTCTAAATCATGCGTCGGGATATTTACAGCGCCAAATAGTTAAATCTCTTAATTTGCGAGTGACTCCCAAACTCTATTTCCGTGCTGCTTCAAGTTTGCGCAATAGCTTGGAAGTTGCTCGAATTCTAACAGATTTTCCAAGCTCTCGCTAACGGATTATTATAAATTATTGCAATAAGCTAGTGCCGTAAGTGTTATCTGGTATTGTCTTACTCAATAAACCGAAAAACCTTTCTTCATTTAAAGCCCTTATTCCGCTAAAGCGAAGCCTCGGAATATCTCGCGTTGGACATTGTGGCACATTGGATCCATTTGCCGAAGGCTTAATTATTGCATTAGTAGGTTCGTTGACTCGCCTGACGAGTTATTTTCATACAATGAAAAAGTGCTATCGCGCAATAATCCATTTTGGTATCGAAACAGATACATTAGATCCAGAAGGTGTTCCTGTAGAATACGCCGAACCGCCATCAGAGGAGCGTCTAAAAGCGGCGATCGCTGATTTTTGTGGGCATATTGTTCAAATTCCTCCTCGATATTCTGCCATGCATGTTAATGGAAAGCGAGCATATCAACTTTCCCGCCAAGGTTTTCAGTTTCTCATGAAGCCGCGAACCGTTGAAATTTATAGCTTGCGTCTTATTAAGTATCAGCCTCCTGAAGGGGTATTCGATATAGAATGCGGAACCGGAGTCTATATTCGATCTCTAGGTCGCGATCTAGCGCGCGCTTGTTCATCGGTAGGCTATATCTCCAGGCTGCGACGTGTTTCTATAGGTCCATTTTCTGTTAACAATTCCGTTTCGCCTTACGATAACGATTTATGCGATCGCCTCATATCATCATACAACCTATGTGATTATATTAAGGAAATCGTGCCGTTATTCGTTGATCAAAAAACTGCAACCACTATTAGCAATGGTATTCTCCCCAAAAATATTCTCGCCAAAATAGCAGATGAGACGTATTGCGCGCTATTTAACGATACCCAGCAGTTATTGGCAATATGCTATTGTCTTCAAGGAAATTGGAAATTTCTTTTTGTTTCTCCTGGTACACTATAATGGAAACATGTGGATGGTATTATATTAATGTTATGACGAGCGGCACAGGCTATATTTTATAAGCGATTCAAGCAATTCCCATGAGGATGAATCGGGATGCTGCAATGACTGTCGGAGTGTTTCAAGATGTTTCGCGACAATATCGGCATGGCGATTCAAAATCATATCTATTTCATGACGCACACCAGTTTGTTCCAATATTTGATGCAGTTGATGCATTTGTTCTGAAGTTACAGTTTGGGCTCCAAATATCGATAATGTCTTACGCTGACTAGGATTAAGTTGGGAAATCTGATTAAATAGCAACTGACGATAAATAGTTTTTTTATTCTCTGATATGTCGGAATATAGCGATTTTCCACTTTGCTCGGAGTAGATTCCAATCCAATCATCACGAATTTGAAAGATGATGCCAAGGTATTCCCCTATTGAAGAGAGTATTTCTAATTGTTCGTTGCCAGCTCCGGCAATAGTGGCTCCAGTAGTTAGAGGAAGAGAAAATGTATAGCGACCGGTTTTATGGCGATAGAGTTTTATTATTTCATCAAGCGTGGGTTGGTAGATATTTAATCCTCCTGCTACGTCATCCATTTGAGCGGCACCTACTTGAGATACTTCCTTTGCATATGAATTCATTACCGATCGCTGGGCATCTTTGTCTATATCTGCGGTATACATAGCTTGCGAAAGTAAATCCATTGCATACACTTGGGCTAAATCCCCTAGACAGATGGCAAGAGAGATGCCTAGATGGCTACATTGTTTTTTGCTCATTTTTTCATGTTTGAGGCCAAAAAGGCGGTATTGCTCATGGATTGCGGCCTGTCCGCGTCGTAAATTGCTACGGTCCATTATATCATCGTGTATGAGCAAAGATGCTTGGAGCATTTCCATTGATGAGGCCGCCAATAATGCGGCTGAGTATCTAGTCGATTTTTCTGCTCCATGATCTTCGCTGATTACTCCATGATCTTCGCTGATTAAGCGATAACCTAATATTACCATGGCTCCGCGCAGCATTTTTCCTTTGCTACAGTAAATACGTAGTCTTTCGCAGGCATCGCTTCCTAATTGAGAGGCCACGCTTAATCTTTTCGTAGATTTAAGTAGAAAAAGATCAGTAGATTTGCCGATTGAGTTACCTATTTTAGACAACCATTTTTTTATTATATTTTCAGACATATTTTCTCTTCCTGACGGTCAATTGATTTATTAATGCTTGTTTGAATACGCGCATGCGAGTAGGTTTTACTTTTACCCGAAATACAATAAAAGGGTCTCGTTTGATAGATAACGCGGTCCAACGGTACATATCATCAGCTGTTTTAATAGCGACTAGCGCTTGTCGAGGGATGTATTGATATCCGGCCACTCCTTCGTTACGCCATTTATTATAGAGATCTAGTTGTAGATTGACAAAATTGCGAAATAGATCTGGCTTATTGGAGCATTCTTTTCTAGATAAATTATTTAGCCCGCTACCTTCAATAGGTAAATAACGCCTACCTAATCGGTTGTCCTCATCGATATCGCGAATAAAATTGATGTATTGCATTGAGCGTCCGAGAAGTTTTGCGGCATGATAAGCTGAATCAGGTATTCTCATGATGTTTGCCATAAACAATCCAATAACTTCAGCAGAGCCGTAGATGTATTCAATAGTCTGTTCGATAGTGTTGTAGTTGGATATGGTTAAATCCATTTCCATAGAACGAAAAAATGCTTCTATCCATTTTTTTGGGAAGCGGCGACGGCAAGCTAATTCTAAAAATGAGATAATAATAGAATTATTACTGGCAGAGCAACCATTAGAGTGAGCCCAATATTCATCGCGAAATTGGTAAAACTCTTGTATGTGAGGAGGAATAGAGTCGACAAGATTGTCGACGTAGCGCACAAACGCGTAAAGCGTCGAAACATCAAGACGCTGTTTCCTAGGAAAGAAGACTGACGCGTTGAAATAAGTCTTACTTGCCTTTTTGAATATTATTTTATGTTGTTTATACAACGAAATGTACGCACCATAGAAGTATTAATTATCTAACCCACGTTCGATAAACATGGTACCGAATTAGTAGCTATAATGTCAAGCAACTATTAAGTGTTGGCAGAATGATGAGATTATATATTAATTTTTTAAGATATCTATTGATAATTATTCTAGAGTTCCATAGCTTGCATCCAATGTTAATATTAATTGTAGATAATAGGAGTGAGGTATGAAGAGTATAGTAATTACAGGAGCAAGTTCAGGGATTGGGAAAGCATCAGCTAAATATTTTGCTAGTAAAGGATGGAAAGTAGCGGCAACTATGCGCAATCCTCGTAATGAAAGTGAATTGAATAATATTGATCATATTGAGACTTATGCTCTTGATGTTACTAAAGAGAGTGAAATTAGTCGGGCAAGAGATAAGATAATTTCGGATTTTGGCACAGTTGATGTTTTGCTTAATAATGCGGGTTATGGTTTGCTCGGCCCATTTGAAAAAGCTCGATACGAACAAATACGGAAGCAATTTGATACTAATGTATTTGGTATGATGGCCGTTACCCGTGCATTTCTCCCCCATTTTAGAGAGAATTCGAATGGACTTATTCTAAATGTTTCATCTATTGGAGGACAAATAACCTTTCCTTTTATGAGTCTTTATCATAGTACAAAATGGGCTATAGAAGGATTTTCCGAATCTTTATCTTATGAACTGAAACAATTCGGAATTAGGGTTAAAATCATCGAGCCGGGAGGTGTGGAAACCGATTTTGGCACGCGATCATTAATTATGTGCGATCGGGAAGACGTAACAGCATACGATGAATTACTTGTGCAATTTAGCCATAATTTTATGAAATCGATAACTATGAGCACAGCGGAATTTGTCGCAGAACAGATTTATCTATCGGCAACAGACGGCAAAGATCGTTTGCGGTATTTAATTGGATCAGATGCAGACCAACTGTATCGGCAACGTTTAGAACTTGGTGATGATGCTTTTATAGTAAGAATGAAAGGTGAAATGCTGGGCTAGTTTTATGGTAGTTACAAATAAGCGTAGATATTAATGAGCAAATTCTACGCTTGTCTTGAAGAAATTATAAATACAAAAGCACCAATATATTCTAAAGATAGTTGTATATTTGAGGTGGAGAGTTGCGATAAGATTGAAATGAGTAGCCTAATATTGGCTATGTGCGGCTATCCGCGTCAAATGTATCAGGAGCGCTTAAAGTTCTACTCAGTTCGCTCCTTTTAAAAATATGTGTGTGGGTATTAAATCTCCAGCCACTATTTATTGGTGCGCATGCTTTTTTATCATTGCGATGCTGTTGAATTTGTTTAGTACGATGACCACGTGTAAGGGTCATTTTGCTTATTTATTCGTTTAGTGCTCATTTTAAAAAGGCAACAACTGAATAAACGGGTGCTAACTAATAAATAATTATTTACCCTTTGATGGATTACCGCTTCTCTCAATATCAGAAGGATTTCCTTTTGCGATGGAATCGTTTGGCGGGCTTGGTTGCTTTGAGTTTAAATGCATAGTTAATTTTCCTTAAGTTAGGGAGCTAATAAAATAACGCAGAAATTAGTTGTTTAATTCTTTATCGTCCAAATAATAACCATTATTGGGTTCATGCTCATCTGACCAATTGTCTATATCACAGTCATTATTTGGATGGTGCAAGTCGGAATTTGCATCATTTTCACTTCCATCAGGTCTGGTACACCCTTTTAATTTTATTATTTCTTAATAGCAATGTAAAATATCATGTACAGTAACGTATAAATCGCAAATATTTACAATTATTAAAGCTTACTAAGGTGAGCTATCCAAGAGTTAAGGAAGTAATATGAGCGATCTCAACATTACATGAACGATGAATTAAATGTTACCTAGTCGACTATGTCGAAAATTAAAAATGGTCAAAGCGTCATTGCACACACCGCTTGTCTATGGTTGAGAACGTTTTTAATGGTAGCAAAGATATTTTCATAATGGCAGACGAAAAAAGAAACCGCTTGAGTCCGAATATGAGAGAGTATAGTGTCCAATTCTTGGAATAATTCACCTAAAAGTTAAAAGATGTTCAATATAAAAAACACTACAATAAAGTAAATTGCTGGGATAGTAGCATTAGGCGCAATAATAACTTTTCTTGCTAGCAAGTAAGCAATATTACTCACAAATAATTAAGTGGTTTCATATCCTCATTTCTAGCATTTATTTGACCTTGAATTTTTCTTGATTATTTTTGTTGCTGTTCCTTGATTCGCCTTTGCTTCTCTTTTTTGCTAGAGGAATCATGTTAGATGGCAATGATTGATGGATTATCATCTGATTTGACCGAATGCCATTGCGATAAGTCACGCAAATGCTTGCAAAAAGCAAAGCACGCTTTTCTCTGGTTTAGGATTAGTACCAATAGAAATATTAGTAGACAATGTCTCTTTTCAAAATGGCGTATGAGGCTGAGCCTCACACTAATTCGTTCTCCGCATAAAAATGCATTCATAGGGCATCTTTATTCAAAACTTTACCGTATTTCAAATTTCTTTGGACCACTTAAATCCAAGAGAAATTATATTTCTTTGCATTTTTTCTAAAATAGAGAACAGATGTGGGTTCGATCCCCGCTCGAATATTTGGCGGTGGGAGGGGGGGGGTAAAATATTAGTCTTCATAATGGCCTCCTGTGATAACAATGTATTTTCTCCAGATTCACCGGTCGGAGGTATCCGTAATGGATATATCAGGTCAGGGGGACTAAAGAAAAATACCAGCTTATCAATTTGAAATCTGATCCGAAACTTTAATGCAATGCCTTCACTGATAGCTATTCTGAAAATAGCATCTAATAAATTCATATATTTTTTGATCAGATTCTTATTCGATGCTAAAATCGCTTTGCAACCCTCGTCTTTTTTTCCTCTGCTTCTCATGATTTCAAGAAGAAGTTCCAAGAGTTTACCAGAAGAATGTTATTATCAGAAAATCTCCCCTATATATTACAATCTTCTTGGTTACTTTCATGCAACTATATAATATTTGAGTTTATGATATTCTCTAACTATTCCTGTTGCCATGGCAAATAGATACTATCGATAGCGAGTATCATGTTTCTTTGATATCTGTGCAAACACCTTTATCCTTCAATGTATCAAGGAGTCGGGACATTGCCAATTCTTGGGGTATTCTTGTGGAGACAGCTCAGAAAAAAGAAAACTCCTTCTGAGCATTCTTCAAATAGGATGTTTCTGAAGTAGTCCGGAATATCTTATTCTGAGATAGAGTACCCATTATTTCAGATAGCTAATACAAGGAGACGAAGATTGAAAGTTCTTTTTTTGACACCCCATCGGCCTAGAAAATTTTTGATTGATGGAGTTCCTTACCGTAAGTTGTTTAGCCGAATAGTATCCCATGGTGGATAATCCAGCTACATTTGGTTAACCAGAGGGTTAAAAATATACAGAATGATAGCCGCATTGAAAAAAAATCAGAGTTTCTTTTCTAATTCAACTGATCTTGTCCGGAATTTGCCGGCATCTCATCCACCGCAGGCTAGACGAAAACTATCTCGGAGAATATTGTCGATTCTGCGGTGTTCCCAGTAAGATAATGCGAATAGATGCTTGATAAAATCAGGAGCTTTCGAGTGAACAATTCCAGCATAGAGATATTTGTATGATGTCTATCGTTATTGAATGATTAGAGATTTATTCTTTTTAATACGGATTATTCAATGTGTTGTGTATTTACTTTGATTATTCGTGAGCAGAAAATTGATCATAGATAAGCGAGGCGATGCCGATTCCATCATTCTGAGATATATTCTTTGCGTACTCGCTATATAGCATGTCTTCAAAAGTGTCCTCTCTTAATCCACCATAGAGAAGAGCATTTTTTTTATCGATCGTTTTTCGCATCGCTTTGAACATTTGCTCCAATAACAACGCTTCAAAAGATTGAGTTGCTTCTTGTAAATTATTTTTATTTCGTAATTGATCAGCGGTGTTGCGCAGTTTTTGTTCGGTTGTATTGATCCGACTAAGATCTAGGGTATTGAGAATATTTTGTGCAGACGAATTTCTATTTACTATATCCATTAATGTGTATTATTGTCTAAGCCCATTGGCTATTCCAAGCATTGTATCTGAAGTTTGAATCGCACGGGAATTTAATTCATACGCTCTTTGTGCGACGATCATATTTACCAGCTCATCAACAACTTGGACATTAGAAAGTTCCAAAAACCGGTGTAATATTATTCCCATCCCATTGTCTCCTGGATTCGAACCGATAGCAGGGCCAGATGCGGCTGTTTCCTGTAGCAAATTCTCCCCTAATGCCTCTAGCCCGGCAGGATTCACAAAGCGATACAGCTGAATCTGTCCAACGTTTACAGGCTCTGAATTTTCGCCAATGCGAACGCTCAATTGTCCATCTTGAGAAATAGTGATCGATTCTCGTTCAAATCCTTCGGGTAGTATCGTTTCAGGAACTAACCGATAGCCATTCGAAGTAACTATTTGACCATTAGAGTCAATCTTAAACGATCCGTCTCGGGTATAGGCAAAACTACCGTTGTACTGCAACACGCGCAAGAAACCCTCTCCTTCTATTGCGAGATCGGCTACTTCGCCGGTTTGTCGCAATGATCCTTGAGTGTAAAGCTTTTGCGATGCGCCAGCTCTAACTCCATGCCCCACTTCTTCGCCAACAGGCGTTAACGTGTCTTCTGTAGCAGGAGCTCCAGCTGTTCGAATCGTGTGATACAATAAATCTTCAAAGTCTGCGCGATTTCGCTTAAAACCGATTGTATTAACGTTGGATAAATTATTCGAAATGGTGTCGATATTGAATTGTTGTCCAATCATACCAGACGCGGCTGTCCAAAGAGAACGCATCATTATATATATTACTCCTTAGTTGACGGTATTAGTTTCATAAAATACTAGAAAGATTGCTATGATGATGAGAGCACTCTCCCTAAAAGCCGCCCAGTTGCCTCATCTTGTGCTTGTATTACCCTCTGATTAGCCTCGTAAGCTCGATTAACTTCGATCATTTGGATCATTTCTATTACAGGATTTACATTGGCTGTTTCTAGAAAACCTTGTTGAATACTAGGACGTTCAGATTCTTCTAGCGAAAAAGGATTGCCTGAATCTTTGCTTGTCTTCCACAAACTGCTACCCTGTTTTCTAAGATAACGCGGACGAGGCACATTGATAATGCGTAATCGATCGATTTCTATTGTATTTTCCCAATCATTTTCTCTCTGGGAAACCAATCGAAATTGATTGTTTTGCAAGTTCTGATTAACAAATATCCGTCCCAAAGAATCTACGGTAAAATTATTGAGTTTAACAGTAATTCGACCGTTATCGCCCAGTACGGGGAAACCGTCTTTTGTAAGTAATAAGCCTTCCTTGTTTAAGATAAAGCTACCATTTCGAGTATATCGTTCTCCATTAGGTGTTTCTACAACAAAAAATCCCTCTTTTTCAAGAGCAATGTCAAAAGGATTGTTGGTTTGGCGCAGACTGCCTTGAGTGAATACAGTATAGACTTCATTTTGTTCCACACCTGTCCCCAATTTTCCTACTACAGGAGCAACGTCTATAGAGCCTAAGCTCATGTTACGGGTAGGGAATCTTAATTGACCGTCATCTTGTATGCGCCGCAAAAGTAATTCTGGAAAAGCTTTTTGAATAGATATGTCACGTTTATATCCTGTTGTATTGACATTGGCGATATTGTTTGAAATAGCATCTATACGATGTTTTTGAACAGTCATGCCGCTTGCCGATGTATACCATCCGCGTACCATATATCTATTATCGAAACAAAAAATGGAGACTATAGGATTTATTGCGAATAACTATTCTATTTTCAAATATTTCTCGATAGGAGTTATTGATTGTTCCTATTTTATATATATGTATAAAAATAATCAGATAGTAAAGTAACACGATGGGCTTGCTTAAACATCAGACAGGAAATTGCAGAAAGATTGCTACTCTGAGATATTTATTTTAACTACAGGAGATAAGTATTGGGGGAAATCCGACACAATTTTACAGAGTAATTTAAGCAGAGGAGCATTATTTTTCCTGCATCACATGATGTATAAACCTATTACTTCTACGAATCAGAGTGGCATTCAATTGGTCAATTTATTAAATAAAATAAGAATAATAAGCGAATAGTAAAATATATAAAAATTTATTGTCAGTATAACAGTATACTTATGATATTTAGTATACCTCGAATAATATACTCGATATTACTTAATTGACATTAAATTGTGTAAAATATAGCCACTTGAGCTATAGACGAATGTTGTATTGACATGCAGTCAATACAGTTCTATATTAAATATAATTAATTTATCAGCTTTGGATATTGACTCCGTATGGATATTTAACTTAATATATACTATCTTATACGATATTTTTAAAAATATATATTAAGCAGTATACTTTTGCATGGTTACCATGATGGATAACAAAAGGAAGAATAGTTTAGTAATTTTTCAGAGATATAATGGAATTAATTTTCATAATACTCAATTGTTAAATTTGGCATTAAGCCATCGCTCTTATGCTCATGAGAACGGAGAATTTGTTAATAATAACGAAAGATTAGAATTTTTAGGCGATGCGATTTTGGGGCTAGTTATTGCTGATCATCTGTATAAAAAAATGCCAGATAAAACTGAGGGTGATTTGACGCGAATGCGTTCCTATATTGTTTCAGAGTCTAGTTTAGCCATAGTTGCTCGAAGAATGGGTATCGAAAAATACTTGCTAGTTGGCAAAGGAGAAGAATGCTCTAATGGTCGCGAGAAGCCGGCTATCTTATCTGATTCTATTGAAGCGATATTGGGAGCATATTTTCTTGATTCAGGATTCCGATCAACTAGAAAGTTGATACTGAAGCTTTTTATTTCTGAAATAAGTAAAGCCCGGGAAAATAAACATCAGCAAGATTATAAAACATTGCTACAAGAATATGTGCAAAAAAGATTTAGATTATGTCCAATATACACTATTGTGAAAAAAAATGGGCCAGATCATGATTTATTATATTGGATCAATGTATGCGTAAATCAACAAATTTATGGGCCGGGCATTGGGAGGAGTAAGAAAGAAGCTGAGCGTAAGGCAGCTGAAATGGCATATCATTCATTATCACATAAATTTCTTAAGACAAAATATTAATTGTCTACTTTCATTTTCCGACTGTTGATTTATATGGAAACATGTTCGCTATGAGATTGATTCTGAAATATTTTTACTCAAGTCTTTTATTATTTTTAGCTATTTTCCACCTTGGAGCGCAGAACAGTCCCAATATATTATTACTTGAGGAGGCTAGGAATAACTTTAAGCAAGGAGAGTATGAGAGAGCGTATGATATATTTAATATTATACAAGGTGATCTACATTTTGATATTTTACAGCCTGATATACTATTAAAATTCGCACAGAGTGCAATAGCGGTAAAAGATTTTGAACAAGCTAAGGAAGCAATCGGAAAATTTATACGGTTATACCCAAATCATCAGCTATTATCAGAAGTATCGTATACAAATGCGAAATTGTTATTTCTTAGTCAAAATTACCATCGGGCGATTAAAGCTTTAGATAGTTATCGACAAAGATTTCCTAACGATCTATATATTGGTAGTTCTTATTATCTTAGCGGCGAGGCTTACTTATCCATAGGAGACTATCAGCAGGCGGAAGCAATGTTTCATAGAGTAGTTGAGGATTATCCACTTAGTTATAGAGTGGATTCTGCTAGATATGCTCTAGCTCGCATACAATTAAAGCAAAAGGAGAAAGAGCTACTTGATATACTACGATGGAATCATCAAGAATATTTGAATTTAGCTGTCAGAGCACCTCTCGATTCTTTGGAAGATTTTGTTGAGATAGGTGCTGAATCTGATGAGAATAATTCTCTTATATTGCAATCCAAAATCAAGCAACTGGAGAAACAAGTTCAAAAATTAGAAAATGATCATGTAAATAGTGATCTTCAAAGAAGATTATTATCTGCAAATGTGGCTATTTCTGATATTAAATTGAAATTAAGCCAAGAACTTGCTACACTTGAACGCTAACCTATATGAGTAAGTCTATTATACTTTTGTCGGCTCTTTTATTAGGTATAGAAGAAAATAGCGATGATTTTTTTTCATATGGTAAGTTATCATTACAATTGATGAATGACATCGGACAGTATAATATTTATTATCGTGATCATAAAGCAGAACTATTTCTTCCGCTATTAGATCATGAAACAGCATTTCGCACCATGCTTACTATTCAAGAAGATGGGCGCTTTTCAATTCTAGGGAACGATGCGAGCTATCGATATTCTAACGACTTTCAAAATATGATACCCACTCAAATATGGGAATCTCATTCTATAGAGGTGAGGCAGAGGTTTGGATTTGTTTCGGAACAAGTTATTCAAATAGTCGTTTCTCTAAAAAATAAAACACAATTAGAACGAAGTGTTGGCCTACGATATATTTTTGATCTAAAATTAGACGAATTTGAAGGAGCAAATATACTATTATACAACAGTCAACCCATCAACCAAGAATATGAGATTATAAATTTTAATAAAAATCCAATACTTATTTCAGAATCAGGCGATTCAAATTTTCCAGGACTAGTATTTATATTTGCTGCGAAAAATGTCAGTGTTCCAGATAGAATTGTTATTGCTAATTGGGATAGATTGATACGTTCTCCTTGGTACTATACAGTTTCTGAGTTTCGAGCTCTTAGTGCCTCAGCTGTGAGGTCTAAAGACAGTGCAATTGCTTATTATTTTCAATCTGCCCCTATCCAGCCAGCTGGAACACGTAATATTTCTATTTTGCTTGGAATTACGAGCGCATTAGATCAAATAGATTGGAACGATGCAAATGCTCTTCAAGGGATACCGGAAATAAGCGCTTTTGCCACGGAGCAAGACGGCAATATTAGGCAACGGCAATATCTCTCTGAAGATCAAGCGCGTATTCGAGTAGTAGATCCTGATCTATATAAAAGCTATATTCGTAAAGTGTCCGATAGGTTAGAAGAGGTCGAGCAACTAAGCAATACGATCGAACGATATATTAGTAACGAGAACGCCATTACTGAAGAAGAGATGCTGGAAATTGAAACGCGGATAGAAGCATTGCAGAAAGAATTGTCAGAATAACGAATCACGTTTACTTCCATTGGTTATAATGCAGAGTTTGAAGTTAGCCGGTCGTCTTTATAGTATCGGGAGATTCAGTGAAGTAATAAAGATACTTGAAAGAAAACAATCTGAACATCGTGACGATTTTTTCTACTTCTATCTTATAGGGATGTCATGTCTTCATACTACCGAGAACAACTTAGATCAGTCATATAGTTTGGCTATGTCATATTTAAAACGCGCGATTCAATTAAATCCTGAAGATGTCAGCACGTTATTAGGGTTAGCCGCGGCATATATTCTTGAGCGGAATACTAAGTCAGCTCTCCACCTTTGGTTCAAAGTACTTGAAATAGAACCTAAAAATCTTATTGCCAATCGAGCTTTGGAATCCTTGAGAAATTCTGAAAAGAATTTTTACAGCCTGATAAAAAAAAGAGGCGTAAGATATATAGTAATTTCTCCGCGCAAGCTGACCCCATTCCATGTGTTAACTATTGCTATATTAGCTATCACTGCGATAGGTTTTGTTGCTATATTGGGAATCTGGTTTCAAAGTAGAAATAACGAACAATCCAGAATAGGTAGTGAACATATCGCCGCAATTGAAAAAATACAATCACGTGTAGATTATCAAGGAGCATTTCGATACATTTTCACTGATAAAGAGATAGGAGATATATTAAATAATGTGAGTGATTATTTTCATTCGCAACGTGATAATCTAGTTCAACGAGAAATTAACAGGCTTGTCAATTCTAATCTTTCATTCAATATTAAACAAAGGCTGAATTCATTATCTGAGAATTTAACCAGGCTGGATTTTACCAATTTCAAAGATAATTTTAGCCCTTCTGAAATTATCCGAGAACCTTGGCTATATAACGGATGTTACGTTCGGTGGAAGGGCAGAGTCGCAAATGTTCGTACTGATTCAGAGCATATTATTTTTGACTTATTAGTAGGTTATCAGGAAGAGCAAGAACTTGACATAGTTAGTAAAGTGATTTTGCCTTTTGCTATAGAGATAGAAAATGGAATGTCAATTGAGATAATCGGACGTGTGCTTTCAGATACGAGCATAGAATTGCTGGAAGGGGTAGCAGTTAGGAAATTGAGCACATAATAAGTAATGTGTATTTAATTATAACCAATACTTTCTAGTTATAACATGAATCTGATTAGCATTTTATTTATTCTAATTTAGATTGCCCTATATTAGTATTTGCTAAAATGGACAATACAGATAGCTTTACGAAAGTAATAAGCACTTGCAAGCCCGATGCTCATTTACCAAGCTTTTTATGTGTAGATATATGAATAGAATTATTTTCCCAACACAGTAAGCTTGCAAAATGATTGAATGTGCATACATATATTACCAATATTTAATTATCAAATACAACTATAGCAATCTATAGGCCCATATTTCTGATTATTCTTGCAAATATAGTGAAATCATGATGCCGATAGATGAAGCGGAAAAGAATTATAATATTAGTGTACATCGAAAAAGTGTCGGTAATTTTCTCTAGATACAGGATTAGTAAAAATATTACTAGTACAGAAAAATATTACTAGTACAGAAATTCACAAGTTTTAGTATGAGAACGATAAAGTAATAGAAAAAAATTAATTAATGGTTGGGCAAATACAGCTACTAGCTGATACGTTTAGTTTATCGCCAAATGCTATTGGTGTCAAAATAGGTATTCCACTTTTTATAAGCGTAAAAATTAAAAAATTACTGAGAATAGTTCGCTTATTAGAGGTAGAGTAATTATCATATAAAAATATGGTTAATGTACTAAATTATAATCATGATTTAGCCATGTTTAAAATAAATAAAATTAAATATATTAATAATTAATATTAATTATCGATTAATATTTATGCAAATAGTCATCTTAATAATATTCATAACTATAAAAATTATTGGCATAACGATTACTTGAAAATTTTCAAAGTATTGAGTATTTTTACAAATATTGAGGGCAGGAAAATTGACGCGTGTGAAATAGTAAGAAATACTTAGATAATTAGAATACGAATTAATAATTTAATAATGCAAATTTATTTGAGGTAGTTAATTAAAATAAACAAGAGATTTTAGAATAATTTTTATTTGATAGATTTTTACTGATAGGAATTTTCAATAAAATCCAGCAGGGATATTTAATATTTGAATATACTTAGAGTTCTAATAAGATACTGCTTATAAGTGAAAGTAGTTAAAAGATAGGTCATGTTGCTTAATTTATGTTGAAACCCTCCAAATTTTTTCGCATCACAAATAGAGTAAGGAGAGAAAAATAATAATACTTCTTGGATTATTTTTCAATATATTTGATGGATATATCGTTGCGAGTTAACGATTTATTGGTATTTCGTGTATTTTTTATTACCAATATAATTAATATTTGATAAACTATAATTAAATTGCACAATAAAAAATATAAATATTTATCTAAATTAGACTGTTTTCATGCGAGTAATTAGTAATAAAATGAATGAAAAATACATCAAATGGAGGGAAAGATGAAAAAAGCTGATAATATGCAACACGACACAAAAAAGGAGCGACAGCTCGCATTGGAAACAGCGAGATTGAATATAGAAAAACAATACGGCAAAGGCTCAATAATGAAAATGGGGGATGGGATAAAAGCGAATGAAATCTTGACTATTCCTAGTGGATCAATTCTGTTAGATGAGGCACTTGGTATCGGTGGATATCCTAAAGGACGTATTATAGAAATATTTGGCCCTGAATCATCGGGGAAAACAACGTTGGCTATGCATGCAATTGCAGAGGCTCAAAAAATAGGGGGGGTTGCCGCATTTATCGACGCTGAACATGCAACCGATCCAGTATATGCAGCCATGCTGGGTATTAATGTGGATGAATTATGGATATCGCAACCTGATGCAGGAGAGCAGGCTTTGGAAATTGCAGAATCGCTTATTCGATCGGGAGCGGTAGATATTATTGTGATCGACTCTGTGGCGGCGCTTACGCCTCAAGCCGAAATAGATGGTAGCATGGGTGAGCAAAAACTGGGGCTACAAGCTCGCCTTATGAGTCAGGCTCTGCGTAAACTGACATCGACTGTTTCGAAATCTGGTACCTGTCTTATTTTTATCAATCAGGTGCGAATGAAAATTGGAGTGATGTTTGGTAATCCTGAAACGACTACCGGAGGTAACGCTCTGAAATTCTATTCCTCAGTAAGGATAGAAGTTCGGCGTATTGAGGCAATTAATTCGATAGGAGAGGATGCTATAGGTAATCGTATTCGTGCAAAAGTTGTAAAAAATAAACTAGCTCCTCCATTTCGAAAAGCTGAAATGGAGCTATTTTTTGGGCAAGGTATCTCTTCTACATCAAGCCTGCTTGATGCTGCGGTAAAATACAACCTAATTAAAAAAAGTGGTTCATGGTATTCATATGGAGACGAACGTATAGGGCAAGGAAGGGAAAATGTTCGAACATATTTAGATACAAATCCGAAAATTAGAGGTAATATTGATGCTCAATTGCGAAAATCACTATTTGGAAAGCAAGAAAAGATAGGATGATATCAATACGTACTTAATATCAATTGTAGCGTAAAGCGATGACTCAGAATTATTGTGAAACAGCCTGGATAAGCATCGGCAGTAATCTCGGAAATCTATACAAAAATATTTTTTCTGCTATTTCAGCACTTACACTTAGAGGTTTATTACACAACACGATTCTGTCACCTCTATTTTACACAGAACCCCAAGATATAAAGGCACAACCGTTTTTTTTAAATGCGGTAATTCGGGGAGGTACTATATTATCGCCGCTTCTATTGCTCGACAAACTACAAGAAATAGAAAATGATTTAGGTAGGCAAAGAGCACAAGAGCAACGACATGGGCCGAGAGTAATAGATCTTGATCTTATTCTTTATGGCAAAGAATGTATTAATAATAATCGATTGATTATTCCTCACCCGCGAATGTGCAAACGTAGATTTGTATTAGAGCCGCTTTTATCTATTGACAAACATTTGCGCCATCCTCAAAATAATGTATTGCTAACTGACTGTTTAGTAAATTTGTCTGATCAAGTGGTGGAACAAATAATAGATCATAGATGAAATCGAACAATGATTATAATAACTCGTTATCAGTTTCTTTCGGCGGTTTTTATGGTCCTCTTAATTTGTTGATTTCGATGATATATAGAGAAAAGGTTGATATTTTTGATATTTCTATTAGAGAAATCTCTAATAGATATGTTGTTCTATCACAAGAGGATAAATTAAAATATTTGGAACAGACAGGAAATTTTTATTTGTCCACGTCGCTTCTATTGTTAATAAAATCCAATACATTAATTAATAATAGAAACAATGAGGATATAGACCCTATTGATTATTCATATTTAATTGATCGTATTATTGGCTATCAGAAGTATAAAAAATTAGCTACTGTTCTTAAACAGCGAGTACAGCCTATTATTTTCCCAATAGGATATGGGAAGATTGTAAAAAAAAATATGCTCACTTTAAAATATATCTATATTAATAGAGTAAATCCCAATCGTTTACAAGAAATATTTATGCATGCATACGCGGAGTTTCAGCGTAAAACATCATTAGTCATTTCTGATTCGATAACAGTTAAGTATAAGATGTTACTTATTGATGATAAGATAAGACGTTTCCCCCGTTTTTTATTACAAGATATTCTACCTACTCCCAGCTCAAAATTTGATCTTATCTGTACTTTATTAGCTTTGTTAGAAAAAACAAGAATGCGAAGTATAAATATGAAACAAGAAAAAATATTTGGCCCTATATGGATTCATTGCGTTTAGAAAATGTTTGATGTTGCTATGTTAGAGGCCAT
This sequence comes from Spirochaetia bacterium, assembly GCA_965220165.1. Taxonomy (GTDB): domain Bacteria; phylum Spirochaetota; class Spirochaetia; genus CBDCPJ01. The sequence continues at coordinate 325,841 of CBDCPJ010000054.1, read as the reverse complement.
GATTCTATTAGAAGGCAACCTTATCGAAGAAAAGAAAATAGCTACTATTTTGGGAATGAACGTTAGAGAAGTGAGAGAAGTCATTCAACAGTTACAATATCGAGTTGCCAATGATATAAACACTGGGATAGCAATTGCCGTTCACAATGGAACAGTATCGCTGGTTCCTAAACCATTCGTCAAGAAAAAACTGGAGACGTACTACAATAGAAATATTAAAATAGAACTCTCTATTGCCTCACTCGAAACATTGTCTATCATTGCATATAAGCAACCGATTATTCGAAGTAAAATAGAAGAAATTCGAGGAGTTTCAGTAGACAACAACATAAGAATGCTCAAAAATTATAATTTGATCAAAGTTGTAGGTAAAGCCAATAAACAAGCCCTATTGTATGGAACAACGGATAAATTTCTATCTTTACTGATGATCAGAAATATATCAGAACTCCCAAATTTGGACAAGAATTATATGAGACGATTTGTGCAAAGAGATTATAAAAGAGGATAATTATTAGTCTGCTGATGGTAGAATCAATGCGTTTACAGGTCATCATGGCTAGATTAGGAATTGCGTCGCGACGAGTTTGCGAGCGATATATTGAAGAAAGAAGAGTAAGACTGAATGGTAAAATAGTAAATAGGCGAGGAATAATAGTTTCAATCAATGATGAAATAGAAATTGACGATAAGAAAATTGAAACTAATCCTGTTTATCACTCAGTTGCATTTAATAAGCCAAAAAAGATTATCTGCTCGAGTAATGATCCGTACGGCAGAAAATCAGCGCTAGAATTCATCCAAAATAAATATCCTTACTGTAATATGTTCACTGTAGGCAGGCTAGATTTTCACAGCACAGGGTTATTAATTATCACAAATGACGGATTATTGGCAAAGATTGTACAGGATCCATATTTTGGAGTAGAAAAAGAGTATATAGTTAAGACTTATGACGTAATCTCACGTAGTTTTCTGCGGAGATTTCAAAATGGATTGCAAATTAATGGGACGAAATATTGTTTAAAACGGTGGATACTACATTCTTCTTATAAAGCTTCTCTTATTCTTAATGAAGGGAAAAATCGAGAAATCCGAACAGTTTTTGCAAACAAATCAATCCGAATTCATACACTTCATCGAGTTCGCATTGGACATAAAAAGTTAGGCGATATTGCTCCCGGAAGATGGGTGCCATTATCATCAGAGGAAATAAAGTTATTTTATCAGTATGGCTCCAGTATAGATAAGTAAAAGTGATAAATATACAGTATTTTTGTAGAAAGATAACAAGTAGAAATAAATCAGCGTATCTCTAGTTAGCAGATAAAAATATTCCCTGCTAATTTATAGAATTAAACAACTTAAAGGTATTATGAAGATAATGTAACAAATGAAAAATAAACTTTTTTCATATTTTTATAATTATCGTGAAATGAGTGAACGATTATCAAATATTATTTTATATTTAGAGAAAAATACAAATAAGAAATATACACAAATGATGTGTAGTAACAAATCAGTAAGATGATTTTTAATAAAAATATACAAAAATTAGATATAATCATACTGGATTATACATGCTAATTAAAATTATTATAAATAGATTTATCTTTATAATTTCATCTATTTCAATATTTTATATAAAATACTCTATTGACACTCTAATGAGAACGTTGTAATCATATTTTTAATGCGGGGAGATATGATTATTCTTGCGACTCGTTCAATGGTTGAATATGCTAAATCTGTCGCATATCATATTGAGACTTTTCCAGATTTTCGAGGCACTCTTAGGCCGCGCGAAATTGTGAATAAGCTGAGAGTAATAGAATTTGCCGATGGTGAAATTGAAGTGGAAATTCGAGTTTCTCTTAGAGGGAAAAGCGTTTTTTTATTCTCAGGTGCAAGTCGCAATAGTGATGATATTGGGGTATTTGAAAATAAAATGGAATTATATCATTCAATTGATGCGTTGCGCAGAGCACAAGCGAATCATATTACATTGTTTGAGCCATATTGTAGCTGTGCTCGTTCTGATCGAATCACAAGAAGGAATTCTGTTGGTTTCTGGGTACATTACAAAATTTTGATGAGCTTAGGGGTAGATCAGATTATAACATACCAACTACATTCAGATAAATCAAAGACAATTGTTGATCCTACTAAATGTGCGATTGATGATATTCCGATCAGCAATATATTGATGGAATATATTGCACAAAAATTCGTAGGTAGCATTGCTAATTTACATGATCATGTCCAAAAGAACTGGATTTTTTGTTCTGTCGATGCAGGAAGCGAAAGTTTAGCTAAAGTATTTGCAAATAACTTTGGATGCCCCCTTATGATCGCACATAAACACAGGGATTACTCTCGAGTTAACACAGTAGGATCGATCGATATTCTAACTGATACCCCGATTGAAAATAGAACTGTGTGGATAGTGGATGACATGATTGATACGGCAGGTTCGATAGAGGCTCTTGTGCATGAACTAAAAAAGCGCAACCTCGCAACAATAAATATTGCAACTGCTCATGCGGTACTTTCAAGCAATGCCGCTGAAAGACTTAGGGTGTTATATAATAATAAGCTATTACAAGATCTTGTGGTCACCGATACAATCTATTGCGATCAAAATCTGCAAAAGCAACTTCCGTTCATGCACTTAGTTCCATCAACAAGACTTAGTGCCGAAGTAATAATGAACATGGAAGCTCAGCGTTCTACCTCGGCTATGTTTGAGAATTTTGACGTGGAAAAACATCTAAGAACGTTTCAAATGAGGATACAATAATGATATATGTTAAAAAATACTCCTAGATATTTCTTGATATTTATAATGCCTTCTATTGTTAAAAATTAATCATTAGTTTGATAATGGGATTACAATCTTTACACGTTATTCACCATTATCGAAATACCTATTTAGTATGCTGTTTTTTCAATTAAGAAAAATTCTTTGTGTGAGGTTCTCTATATTTGCTATGTTGCTAGCATAAGTGATGCATTTCTATTATATTCAAGCGTTTATTTGTTATTGACTAACTATTTAATATGAGGTATAATAATAATCTGTAGCATGGTTCAGACAATAGAACTGATCAAACAAGTAGCGAAACAGATAGAAAATAATAGTCTTAAAGACGCAAGAGAAATTCTGTTGCGTGGGTTATCTATACAACATGCCAATAAAGATATTATTGCGGCTATTAAGTGTATCGATTTCTGGCGGGAACGTGAAAAAAAAATAATGGGTCAGGAGAATAAATTATATCGTGGTGAGTATATTCTTCAGCAATGGCGAGAGTTTCAAATTTTCTTACGAAAAATAAATTTAGGAAATGATGATGTTATTAATATTTTCAAACTCAACCTACATGAAAAAGCTTATAATTATTTTGCTAATTCACAGTACGATTATAATGAGGACGCTGTTTCATTTTCAATAGATTGTGCTCAATGTCTTAAACGAATAGGAAGATATGGAGAAGCAATAAAAGTATTGGAACAGGTTTCTGAACATGAACAAGGTAACGCAATTTTTCTCGCGCAATTGGCTGATTGTTGCGCTCTTACCGCTGAGATAGAGCGTGCTCGCGCATTATTTAGAGAGGCATACTTTGTTGATGCTAGCACTATTGATTTGTGCATGCTAGACTCATCATTAATTCAGAATTTGGCTACTGATGTCAAAAGTCATGGAGTTTCCGATACAGATCTTTCCGAATGGTTACCTGTCTATGCTGAAATATGGGACGTTTTTTCAGTGCGTTGCATTCTAACTCCTATTGAAGCCAGTCGATTGAGACAATTAATTTCTTCATTAGAACAAGAAGTGAAAGAGGGCGGTAACTATAAAGCTATGCCTCGATTACTATGTCGTTATTTTCGACTATTGCATCACTTGAAACGAGATGAGAACAATTACGATGAGATAAACGAAATCTTACTCAGTATTAGGCTTTTATGCCCACATATTGCACAAATGTACGATCAATAATTAACTTTATTTGCTACGCTCAAGGAGAAAATGATGAATAAGATAGTAGAACCTAATTCTAAGATTCAAGAACAGTCTATAGTTAGTGTCAGCGACGTTCTTAATGGTGAGAAATGGACCCGTATTGCTATAGACAGCTATAAAGTTGGTAATTTCCGTCAGCTTGACAAGATAATTGAAAAATCACTGGAAGAAAATAGCGAAAAAAAGCTTTTAATATTTTGCGAAGAGCATCTTATAAATCACAAAAATAGTATTACAGCCCTTTATATTGCTGGGGTTTTATGTTTGCATCGCCATTCCGTGGATGATAACAATATGATCGTTCTTATGAACATCTTTGTTGAGCATCATAAATGGTCAGTTGTGGAGTACCTTGCGAAGAAGATTATAACATTTGGCGAAAACAAAATAGCACTTCGCAGGCTTGCTGAGTGTTATCAACACACTGACCAAACAATCAAAATGTACCAAATATGGGAACGTCTAATCAAGGTTGATTTCGAAGAAGCTGACTTGGTGAGACAGATTGCCCGTATGTATGAATCTAAAAAAGATGTGGATGAAAGTACTGTTATTGAATATTATAAAAAAGCTCTCAATCGCTATATTAGTAAGTTAGACTTTAGTAATACGCGTGATATTTGGCGGATTCTTATCCATTACATGTCAGATGATTGGGAGTTTTTTCGTAGTATGGCAGCAAAAGTTGCGAAGCAAATAGGTAAAGAGAATGCTACTGAACTATTACGAGATCTTTTCCATGAATTGCAAAAGGACAAAAAATGGAATATCGCTATTAATTTGTTGAAAGTAATTTTAGTATACGATCCGAAAAATGAATGGGCGCGAAGCGAAATTATCACTTGTTATTCCGCGTGCTATTATCAGCATAGCAATCTAGAAGAATTTATTCGTATTTCTGATTTGAGGCAGGGATGGCGCAATGTTCACGAAGCAATAGCTGATTTTGAGAAACACATCTCATTTGACGTTGGGAATTTTACTTTTCACCGTAGCTGGGGAGTCGGTATCATTCGTAAAATTGAAGGCGAATTTATTACTATTGATTTTGCTAAAAAACGTGGTCATGCCATGACTTTTAAGATTGCCGTAACTGCTCTTGAGATACTCTCAAAGAATCATATTTGGGTGTTACGTACTATTATTAAGAGAGAAAAATTGCATGATATGATTAAATCGAACATTGTATGGGCACTTAAAACTTTGATAAAAAGTTTTCATAATGCGGCGGACATGAAGCGAATAAAAAATGAGCTTGTTCCCTATATTCTGTCTCAGGCGGAATGGTCAAACTGGAGTGTAAAAGCACGCAACATTCTCAAAACCAGTAAAGAATTTGGAAGTTTGGTCGATCGACCCGATCATTTTGAGGTGAGAACTCGTCCCATAAGTTTTGAAGAAAAGACACATATCGCATTTCAAGCGGAACGTTTATTCTCACGTAGATTGAAAATGATACTTGATTTCATCTCGTCTATTGAAGATGGTGAAATTAGCGGTGATTCAGATAGATTTCGTGATATGCTTCAATATTTTTTGGATATATTAACAGGCCAATCTATTATAGATGAAAAGACTATATCAAGTTTTCTGTTAATTGAAAGGATCGGTAAAAAGTTTCCGTATATGTATCCAGACACAGGAGTAACATTTCTGGATATTATAGAACAAATTGATGACTTGCCAGATATTTACAGTAAGATTAATAACGCTGATATTCAACATGATTTTGTTTACTATATCAAGACTCGCATAAAGGACTGGGCTTCATATTACATCACTCTGCTCCCACACACTCTTTCTAAGACAATGATTCTGGACCTGTTAGATAACGGGTACAAAGAAACGGTATGTTTATCAGTACGCAATGCAATACAAAATTATAGAGATAATCCTACGTATTTTATATGGATATTAAAGACTTATTATAAAACAGATTGGTTTGTAGACTTACAAATTCCTGATGAAAAAATTTTAAGCTACTTGATTCATTTGTTTGATCTTACAGCTCGTAACATAGAAAATAGAAATAATATTATATTAAATAGGCGACTACATAAGTATATATATGTATTTCTATTTGATAATCGTGTTCTTAATAATTTTATATTAAATGAAAATGAGGATAGTATTGGAAGGATATTTTCTCTTCTCCAGGATGTAAGAGATATTGATCCATTAATTATTATTGATCTAAAGCAAAAAATATTAGATCTTTATCCGTCATTCAATTTCCATGGAGAAGAACAACGAGAAGTTTTAAATAGGGGTGGATTAATTACATGCCAAACCAGTTATCAAAGAAAGCAAAGTGAACTACAGGAAATTCATGATGTGTTAGTGCCTCAAAATTCTCGTGAGATTGGATTAGCATTACAATATGGCGATCTTAGGGAAAATGCAGAATACAAGGCTGCAAAGGAACGGCAAGAAATATTGAATTCAACTGCTTTTCGCTTGCGAGAAGAGTTGGATAGAGCACGAATAGTAAATAGCCATGAAGTAAACGAAGATATTTCTTCTTTTGGGACAAAAATCAAACTCTTAAATGAACAGACCAGTCAAGAAGAGGAATACATAATTATGGGACCCTGGGAATCAGACCCAGACAGATATATTATCTCATATCGATCGCCATTTGGCAATGAACTATGTAATAGAAAAATAGGTGATAAACTGGATTTTACAATTAACGAAATTAATTATCGATATACAGTTCAAAATATCAAAGTTCATAAGTTTTAATATTGGGAGAAGGAAATGGAAAAAACTAGCACGCAACGTATAGAACAAAATAGTATTGTAGATCCAAAGTCAAATCTGTCATCAAATAAACGTAATAGAAAGAAAAGACGTGATGCTTCAAATTGCGAGCAGAAGCAGGATATTAACGCAGGAGAATTTAAAAACACAACTGTGTCAAACTATTCAGATCAGCGAATTTGTCTAAATGATTTGTCAAACATGCATACAAAGGAACTGAGGCAACTTGCATTAGATCAAGGTCTAATGAATGAGCAAATAATAAGTCTGAAAAAGCAAGAGCTTATTTTACAAACGCTCAAGCAAGGGATACGAAATGGCATCAATATTTACGCGGTCGGCTCATTAGTTATTTTGTCTGATGGCTACGGATTTCTACGTTCTGCGCAAAATTCCTATCTTTCTGGTGTCGAAGATATCTACATTTCACCCTCTCAAATTCGGTCACTAAATTTAAAAACGGGAGACACTGTTTATGGACAGATTCGGCTTCCTAAAGATGGCGAACGCTTTTTCGCCATGCTTCGTGTTGAAAGCGTTAATTTTGATGATCCTATAGAGGCACAGACACGTGTTCCATTTGATAATCTTACTCCTCTGTACCCAAATGCGCGTTTAAATATGGAAATCGAAGATGGTGACATTTCAACACGGATGATCAATTTATTTTGCCCTATTGGTAAAGGGCAACGAGGTCTTATCGTTTCTCCTCCTCGTACTGGGAAGACAATACTATTACAGCGGATTGCTAATTCTATTGCTGCAAATCATCCTGAAGTCTACATGATGGTACTGCTGATTGATGAGCGTCCGGAAGAAGTTACTGATATGCAACGCAACGTTAATGCTGAAGTGATTTCGTCTACTTTTGATGAAAAGGCAACTCGTCATGTACAAGTTGCGGAGATTGTATTAGAAAAAGCTAGGAGATTAGTTGAGCATGGAAAAGATGTGCTTATTCTATTAGATTCTCTAACCAGACTAGCAAGAGCATATAACCAAACAATGCCTACTTCTGGCAAAATTCTTTCTGGCGGGGTTGATTCAAATGCCTTGCATAAACCTAAACGTTTTTTCGGTGCTGCCCGTAATATAGAAGGCGGAGGTAGCCTGACTATTGTAGCAACAGCACTGATAGATACGGGTAGCAGAATGGATGAAGTTATTTTTGAAGAATTCAAAGGTACGGGCAATATGGAAATTAATCTTGATCGAAGGTTGGCCGATAGACGTATTTTTCCGTCGATTAATATAAAAAAATCTGGTACTCGTCGCGAAGATCTATTATTAACCGAAAAAGAAATACAAAAGATGTGGGTGCTTAGGAAAGTTATTAACCCAATGGATGATATAGAAATAATGGATCTGTTGGTTGATAAAATGCACCAAGCAAAAAATAATGATACGTTTTTACGTTCCATGAATACTTCTGTTGACGTGGGTAGCTATGATGTATTACACTGAAGAAAGATATGAATATGAAAAAAAATAAACATCCAGAGAGTAGGTTAGTTGTTTTCCGCGATATATCAACAGGCGATCTATTTCTTGCAGATTCAACAGTAAATACCAAAGCAAAAATAACATATTTAGATAATAAAGAGTATCCTCTTTTTGATGTAGAAATTTCTAGTGCTTCCCATCCATTTTACACCGGAAAACAAAAATTCATTGATGCTGCTGATCGAGTAAAACGTTTTCGTCATAAATATAACGTATAACCTTTATCACATGTGTATAATTCTAATTTCTAATTCGTGCAATCGTTTTTTAAATCTTATTTGGTAAAATGATTTAATTGTTAGGATTAGTAAGAAGAAAAGAATTCCCCAAGCAAACCAATCGCCAAATTTTGCATATATGGTTAGAGGAGAATCTTCATCATATATAGGCACATTTATATTTAGATAACTTGCTTGAAATGGTGGTAACTCTCCCAATACGTTTCCATATCGATCAAATGCAGTAGTTATTCCACTATTGGTTGATCTAATTAGTGCGGTGCGTGTTTCGATAGAACGAAATCGTGCGGCGACAAAATGCTGTGTTTGAGCTGAATTAGTTTGAGACCATGCATTATTAGTCAAATTAATTAACAATCTAGCCCCCTGTAATACTAGATCGCGGCCCAAATTGGGAAAAGAATCTTCAAAACATATCAGGATACCAAACTGTACCATATCATTATCCTTTAATGGAAGTTGCATAGTATTGATTCGATTACCCATAGACCATGTACTGGCTATACCAATTATATTTCGATAAAAACTTCTTACCAATGGAATCTCCCAAAATGGAATATGTTCGGCAAGTGGTACCAAATGTCTCTTTGCATAATAGTCTATTGGTGCTCCTTGTTTATCGATAAGCATTACACTATTATATACATTGGTCGGATTGCTTAAGTCTCTATAGGGAATTCCAGATAAAAAATATGTATCAATTTTTTTCAAAAAATAATTAAACGGAAGTTCTGCTGGAGTAGTTTGATAATAATTATAATTCGTATATGGTAATCGTAAGCTATTTTCGCTCCATATAATAACGTCAGGTTTTACCGTTGCTGTTTTGAGAGCTTGAAGCGTTAACTGTTGTGTTTCATATAAATCCATAGGAGATAGTCCACGGCGCCAAGGATTGCTATTTTGTTGAATTAAAATTGCCGAAACATATTTTGAAACTGAGATTTTTTCACCGTAAATACGATATGCCCCATACAAAATTATGATCCCAATAATCAAACTACAAATGCTAATTTGGCGAAGTAATAGTAACATACCGATTCTGTTGTTAGAAGTATAAAATTGAGCAATGGCTGCATTAATTGCAGCTACCACAAATGATAGTGCCCAAACACCTGTAATATCGACGTGTTGAACTAAAATGAGATGTTGTCCCAATGGATGGGCAAGTAGATTCCACGGAAATCCCAAATATCCAATTGATTTTAAAAATTCATACCCTGTCCATAACGCAGCAATAATCCATGGTTGACAAGGGGATTGGGAACGAAGGAAATGTCTCAATATTTGAGCAAATAATGCATGATAGCAAGCATAAACTAATAAGATGCCTCCAATAGTCCAAAAAGAGAATCTTCCGTAAAAAGCTAACCAGTAATATGTCCCAGAATTAGAAATTATGGCGAAGGTTACTCCTAGCCAAGAAGCTAGTCGATTAGTATTGGCTAACCTAAGTGCAAAAAGGTAGCTACTTATACAAATAGGTACGTATATTGCTTGTCCTAAATAATGAAACTCGTTTGGCATAACATATACTATTAATACAGCAGAAGTACATGTTAACAGAAAAGAACGAAACTGTATCATTCAAAACTCTCGATGAATGAGTAAGATTCTTTATTATTTATTATTTTTTTCTTTAAATATGATTTTATCATGAGTTTTTTTACGTACTATATTATAAGTAAGCGACGATAAAATCGCATCAAGCCACTCAATTTCAAAGCGACACTGTTGAGTTAAATAATCAAGAGCATATGTTGCGCCATTATTTCTAATATCTAAGTGTAAACTTGCGATTTTTTTAGCGGCGGCATTTCTACGGGCGGTCAGTAAATTAGCAATTTCAGACTCGGGAAGCCAATGTATAAATTGAAGACCTATATTGTTAACTGATTCATTCAGCACGTATTCTGCAAGGTTACTCCTTAATAAAGTTTCAAAATAAATTTTCCCCTCATGGGTTACATCGTAGTTAATTCTAATAGGTCTATTGCCTATTTTCTTTTCAATACTAGATATATATCCTTCATTTTCCATGTCCGCTAAAATACGATAGGCATTGGCTGGCTTTAGTGTTACGGTTCTATCTAGATGATTTATTTTTTCACTTAAAGCGTATCCATGCATAGATTTATTTAATAAAATACCAAGTAATAACAATTTTTTTTGTTCTGTTATTGTCATCTAATTTAGTATATATTTTATTTATAAATAATCAATACATGAATATTTTTTCTAAATAATTATTAATAATATTCTCATATAGATTTCATTATCTAGCATGGTAAAATATCAAATTTGTCTAAATTCTATTTTGTATCTAAATTGATTTTTACTATCTAAAGATCTATAATGGTATGTGTATAATTTATTTATTGGCTTCATCCGATTCTTTCGACTCATAGGTTATGGATTAATTTTATTAACGTATACAATTATTGTATCGTTAATAATTGTATTTCCGCTCTGGTTTATCGCAACGTCCTACTCAGTTGTCTATACGATACTTGTAATAATTTTGGCAACGTGTTTGTTGTTATTATCTTTATTTAAATATTATATAATCCGTAGAAGAGAGAATAAAAAGCGGCTTAATGTCGTATTTTTGATTCGCATCATGGCTTTAATTGGGGTTGCTATTTTTTGTTATCTTACTATTAGTGCCATTCAGAATAGACAGTATATTTTATTGGGAGGAGGAATAGTGTTTATATTTTTTTGTTTTAGTGTATTATTTTACCCCTCAGATAAGGAATAATCAAGTTGGCTAAAATAGTAACAGTAGTGCTGTATTTTCTATTATCATTAGCAATTTATGCTCAATATCCTGAAATACGATCGGCAGAATATCATGACAATCTATATCGACAGCACCAGCAAAAAGTAAAGCATTATTATAGCCAAAAGGATGCCTACTGGCCATTAATTATTTATCGTTATATACATCGTGATGCCGAAAATGAAACGCTACTTACACTTTCTGCGCGCTTTACTCTGCCTTATAGTTCTGTGGCCAGTCTGAACCGTATTGAAAAAAACAGACGTATAGAAAGAGGGGAGCAACTTCTCATTCCTAGTGTACCTGGTCTTTTTATTTTCCCTCGTCCAAAAAATGAATTAGAACAACTACTTTATCAGAATCGAATAAATGAATCTGAAGGTGAAGCAATCATAGTAAAATATCCCCCATTTGTTAGCAATCAACAGATAACATTTCTTCGACATGCCGATTTTAGCAACTCTGAAAGGCTTATGTTTCTTGGTCGTTTATTTTTACGTCCAGTACAAAATATTCGTATTTCCTCTCGTTATGGCTGGCGAAATTATCCATCCCAAGGGTGGCATCATGGCATTGATTTTGTTGCCCCATTAGGAACAGCAGTATTCGCGGCTCGATCAGGCACAGTAGTAACGATTGAAATGGATCATCAATTATATGGAAAATATATTGTTATATCCCATACTGATAGGTATCAAACTTTATATGCGCATTTACACACTATTTTTGTTGATATAGGAGACTATGTTCCGCATGCAACAGTAATTGGAGCTGTAGGAGATACAGGGTTTTCAACAGGTCCTCACCTGCATTTTGAAATAAGAATTAATGGTAAATCAGTAAACCCAGAGTCACTAATTCCGCATCTTGAATGATGATGGTGTTATTACTGGTCGATGTAAATAATAGCGGTAAAAACGATATATTTATCAATAATTCTATCGCAACTCGGAAATAAATATAACTGAATCTTTACTTAATATTTTGAAGTCTAGCCAAAATAGAAAAAACAATATTCTTATGTATATTTATACTAACGTTCAATAAAAAATAAATACCTAGTTATTATCATAGCAAATCAAAGAGCAATAACGTATGGCTGAACAACATGGTCATTTTTTATAGTCTTTTACTTGAATAAGATTAGTCTTTGTATTTTTGAAAAGCATCTAATATAAGTGCATGTAAAAGCTTGTTTAACGAAACACTATTATTTTTCCATAACATGGGATACATACTCATTTTTGTGAATCCTGGGATTGCGTTGATTTCGTTAAGGAATATTGAGTTATCACGAACAAAAAAATCTATTCTACTCATTCCTTCAATCAGCAGTGACTGGCAACATTGGATAGCATATTTTTGAATCCTTGCAGTGATATAAGGGGGGAGATCAGCAGGTATGTCTAGTTTGGTACATTGTTGTGCACTATATTTTTCTGAGTATGAATAGACAGGAGCATTCGTTAGTATCTCACCGGGCACAGATACTTGTAAATTTTCTTTTGTGCCACGTATTCCTACTTCTATTTCTCTGCCTGATATATAGTAATCTACCAATATTTTACTATCATATTTAAATGCCAATTCAATGGCTGATTGGTATTCAGGTTCATCTTGGACAAAAGTAACGCCAATAGATGAGCCAGAACGAGATGGTTTGACAACCATCTTATGCCAATCACTGGATATCAATTTATAATCTTTCTTAGCCTGTTCAAGATCATAGTATACACGGAATGGTATTGTAGGTATTCCGTTGTTATGTGCAATTCTTCTTGTGGTATCTTTATCGATAGACAATGATGCCCCTAGAAGAGTTGACCCAACACAAGGCAAATTCAATAATTGCGCCAATCCTTGTATCGAACCGTCTTCTCCATTTTTTCCGTGTAATAGAGGCAAGATAACGTCAATAGAAGCAATTCGATGATATGTTCGTAGATCAAGCAAAATAGCGGGGATTGTTGCTGTCAAAGTTACCGGCGTACCTAATTGATCTAAAGATATTGGTTCATTTAACAACAGCCAATCTCCAGAATTATTAATAAAAACAGGTATTGGATTATACAATTCACGATCTATAGATTCGAGAACATTAACTCCAGACTGGAATGAGATAGCTTGTTCATTGCTACGGCCGCCAAATAACACCAAAATTTCTAATTTATTCATTAAAATAAAATCATTGGCAAAAGAAAGCCAAGAGTGAGATTCGAACTCACGACCTGCACATTACGAGTGAGCTGCTCTACCACTGAGCTATCTTGGCAATAATATTTTTTATCATAACAATAGAAGTTAATTATCATTATAAAAATAAAAGTAGTCAATATACTAAAAAATAGGCATAAAAATATCAATAGTAATAATTTATATTGTAATTTTGTTGTTATCTAGGGAAAATACTAGAGTAAGCTACTAAAATAATAATCATTATTATTCTATTAAAATGCTTTTTTGAAAAAATGATCAAGAAATAGTAGCCAGATATCAATATTTGTACGGTAGCATGCTACAATCTACATTTTTGCAATGGAAATTTGGTTTGTCATACGCTGTGTAAACTATATCGGTTATGAGTGTTCGACCTAATTGCTAGAATAAAATGCTAATGACTGAAGGGGAATCCGAGCAAAAATATTTTGCAAGATATTTCTTTCAAAAATCACAAAAAAGCATAAATATAACAATACAAGTGTATTTCTAGTATAGCGGTCTATTACTATAGCTATACTATATATAGATTAAAAACTATATAGTTGACATAGCATTGTGATGTATGCTCATACTAGTTAAATTTATGAGTATAGTTAATCGAAGACGCCTCTCGTTTCAGGCTATTTTAATTCTATGTCTTGCATTGTTGTTATTAGTCATATCGACTATTTTGTTAATACGACAGCATGGATTTTTTTTCGATGGGAAGTATTTTGAACAAAGAAAATATTTTGCCTTGCTGTGGGAGAAAGGCAATTATAGTGAAATAATATTCTTATCCGCTCAATTGCTTAATAATACTCCATTTGATCATATTGCATTGATCTATGGCGGATTTGCTCATTTTTACTATGGGGCAGGACATCCAAAGGTTGACGTCGCACAGCATCATATTGAACAATCAGTGATATTATTGCGCAAGGCATTGCTTAAAATACCATCACAGAAGAGTGAAATAAAATACGTTTTAGCCAAGGCTTATTATCATAAAGGTATGCTATATGATGATGTAGCCGTTGAGTATATGAAACAATCTCTTGATGATGGTTATATTGGAGCCAATGCTTATAAATATTTAGGATTGGCATATGCAAGGTTAAAACAGTACAATCAGAGTATCGCTTGGCTTCATAAAGCATTAGATGAAGAACAAAGCGATGCTCTTTTGTTTGAAATTGCAAAAGCATATTTAGATACAGAAAATCTAAGTCTTGCTGAAAAATACATTCAAGATATTCTATTGATTACAAAAGATGAATTTCTAATCTATCAATCTAGAGTGTTGCAAGGAGATATACTAATCAAACATGGAAAATATGATGAGGCCATGGCATTGTTTGTTGAGCTATTGGAGAATTATACCTCGGCAGAAATATATTACCAACTTGGAAAAATAAGCTCTCTAATAGGAGATATAGGACAAGCTCGCTATCAATGGAGAGAAGCCTTAAGGATTGATCCAGAACATCTAAAAGCATTTCGTAGCCTAGAAAGAAGTTGATCTAATTCACTAGCGGGGCAGTTTTGGTCTGAGCAGAAATTCAAGACAAAATTAAGGAGAAGTGAACAATATATAAGAGTATAAACAAATGAAAAGCTTAATCAACAGTTATTTTATAGCTTCTGCCACCATCTACCGTTTTATTTTTAGTATTATTGAATCTGTAAGAATATAAGTGCTAGCAACGTTTTAGGTTATTAATATTAATTATTAAAATATATAGAGGTAACTAAAGTAGTAAAAAAATAAAGAAGATTATTTTTGGTATATTATTTATAATCCAATAGATAATAGTAAGAAATTTTTATTAATATATTTATTTTGAGAACTATATATAATAGTGCCGATTTTATTTCTTTTTATCCAAAACGCAATAAAGCACAAGTAAATACTTCTACCGTGCCGCCAACGGTGAACCTGTTTTCTCTAACAGTAGTATTATATCTCTCAATAAGAATATGCATGCGGCATAGATAAACAGGATTTATTGTATAGTCTATACCCTTGACCTTCTATTATTCCTTTGCGGCGGGTATTTCTCATTAGCGATTTGCCGACTAAATCAATATCGTTCATGCGATTAAATCTCTATACAGCAACCTTTTATACAGCATGCCTATGGCTACAAATTTTAATCGGCACTATTATATATAGTTCCCTTTATTTTATGTTTATTTTTCTTTCTACATACTGATATCATGCCCATACGTGTCTTGTTAATCTTTTATTTTATTATTAAACTTGTCTTTAGTGCTAGGCTAATTGTTACTTTTGCGTATACTCATGATGGGCAGAGAATTTTCTATATAGGCTAATAATGTTGATACATTGTTGCTATACTCAAATATGGTTGTTAAAGGAGGAAAGTTGTGAAAAAAACTGGGGGGCTATTTCGATCGTTTAATAGTGATATAGGAGTTGATTTAGGAACATGTAACACACTTATTTATATTCCAGGTAGAGGTATTGTAATCAATGAACCATCTGTAGTAGCTGTTGAAAGAGGAACAAAAAGAGTAATGGCAGTTGGCAATGAAGCAAAAAAGATGCTATGGAAAACTCCTGAAGATATTATCGCTATTCGGCCATTACGCGATGGCGTTATTGCCGATCTTGAGACAACCGAGAAGATGATGCGCCATTTTATATTCAAAGTTCTCAGAAATAGATGGTTGATAAAGCCTCGCATGGTAATCGGAGTGCCGGCTTGTATTACCCAAGTTGAACGTCGTGCTGTTGAGGAAAGTGCGTATAAGGCCGGCGCCCGCGATGTACGCGTGGTGAAAGAATCATTAGCGGCTGCTATTGGTGCCGAGATTCCAATTTATGAGCCGGTAGGACATATGGTAGTTGATATTGGAGGAGGGACAAGCGAAATGGCTGTCATATCACTGGGGGGTATGGTGGTAACAAATGCTATTCGTCTTGGAGGAGATGAATTCAATGAGTCAATTATTAAGTATGTTAGATCGACACACAACCTAATTATTGGAGAGAGTACGGCTGAAGAAATTAAAATTAAAATTGGTAATGCTACCCCTGAAAAAAAGATCACAAAGATAGAAATTAAAGGGACAGAAGCCGTTACTGGGTTGCCTAGAAGGCTGGAAATAGACAGTGCTGAAGTACGTGAGGCATTACAAGAACCAATTGGTATCATTATAGACCAGATAAAAAACACGCTCTCGAAAACTCCTCCTGAGTTGGCTTCAGATATAGTAGAACGGGGTATTGTAATGACAGGGGGAGGTTCATTATTACGTGGGTTAGATACTCTCATTACTAGCGAAACAGGGGTTCCGGCTTTTCGCACTGAAGATCCTCTAAATTGTGTTGCAATTGGAGCGGGCAGATTTTACGAGCATGAAAGCAATATGAATAAGCAACATCCGTTAGGCAACCATCGAGTAACAGGATGGTAAACTATGTTGCGTATTTTTACATTAGTCCGTAATTTCATTTCACGCTTTCGTATGCTGGTACTGTACTTATGTATAGTTATTATTTCTTTAATTGCAATTGGTGTAACGCACATAAATCCGGAACTTATCCGTCCAGGTACAGATCTTATATTAACGATCCAGTCGAAAATATCAGCGATCCAGTCCAGTCTTTCAAATGCTATTGGAACTATTGGTAAATATAACACATTGCTTCGAGAATATGAGGATTTACTTCAACAAGTTAATGCATACAGTCAAATCAGAGATACTGATACTGTTCTGCGTCAAGAATTGGTTCAACTGAGAGAAATAGTAGGTTTTTCGGAGCAACATGGATTAATTGCTGCTAAAGTTGTTGGCAAAGATCCTGGAATTACATTTGATACACTTGTAATAAATAAAGGAAAAACCGATAGCATATCTGAATTTCAGCCAGTTATATCCTTTCAAAATAGAAAACAAGCACTAGTGGGGAAGATAATTAGGGCTGAAGCTAATCATTCTATAGTCGAACCTCTTTTTAATTATAATAATTATGTTTCGGCTAGAATCATTCCATCTCAATTGGACGGTTTAATGGTAGGAAGTGGCACATTTGAAAGACCGTTGCATATTAGGTATGTGGCTTCCGAAAATCGCAAATTAATTGAAATTGGTGATAAAGTAGAAACAGCTGGCTTGGGATCGGTTTATCCACCCGAGATTCCTATAGGTGAAGTATATAGCGTTGATTTCCGTAAACAAGAAGCAACAATGGAAATAAAAGTAAAATCGATCATTAATTTCAACAAATTAAAATATGTTTTTATTATTACATCATGATCTATTCAATTTTAGCGTCTATCTTTATCTGCGCGGTAATTTTTTTACAGAGTAGTCTGCCCATCCCTAATTTTGAAGCGGTGCAAATTGATTTTGCTTTTGTTGGATTAGTCTACGTAGCACATCAGAGAGGCTCGCTTGTTGGTATGGTTATTGGATTAGTTACTGGAGTATTATATGATTCCATGAGCGTCGCTCCATTAGGGTTTCATATATTGATAAATGTTTCCATAGGATACTTTGTCGGATACTTAAAAAATAACATGGTCGTACCATTATGGAGCGAAGCGATAATATTGACCGGTATAGCTATTATAATCAAATTTTTACTTTCTGTAGTTATTGCACTTCTATTCTCAATAGGTTCTATTTTCACACTACTATTTTCAGTTTATTATTATATCGAAATAGCTATATTACCGATGATTGCGTCTATTATATTCCCTCTTATGAGGCGTTTTTCAATACATGGGTCAATTGAAAAAATAATTACATGATAAGTAATACAATTATCAGGCGACGTTCAGTAATTTTATCAATTATTGCAATCATAATTTTTTTATTATATAGTATCAGGCTATTTAGTATTCAAATTTTATATAATTCTCGTTATCGAGATCAAGCTCAGAGAGCCCGTCAACAATCTGAAATAGTTATAGCACAGAGGGGAAAAATCTATGATAGGCATTACGATGACCCATTAGTGACTAATGTGCTAACGTTTGCTATCGAGGCTATTCCTAGCAAGATACC
Organism: Spirochaetia bacterium; assembly: GCA_965220165.1. Taxonomy (GTDB): domain Bacteria; phylum Spirochaetota; class Spirochaetia; genus CBDCPJ01. The sequence goes on along the minus strand of CBDCPJ010000054.1, from coordinate 307,285 downwards.
TAAAAACGGGATAGATAATTTATTAAATAATATTAGCGATGTAATCGACGTTCCGGATGGATTAACAATTCCAACTAATAGTAACATGCGTTCTATTGAAATAGCAGAAAATATTTCACTAGATCAAATCGCATACTTATCGGAAAAGATATCAGAGTATCCAGGAATATATTGGCGAGTCAAGTCCCGTCGCAATTACACCCAATCTGCCAGTATGTCTCATATACTAGGTTATGTGGGAGATATTACTTCTCGAGAATTACAAGTGCTTTTCAATCAAGGATATAATTTCAATTCAATAGTAGGAAAGCAAGGCATTGAAAAACAATATGATAAATTGTTGAAGGGGACTGATGGTTTAAATATTCAAGCAGAAAGCATAGATAGTATCTCATCCTCCAGCAATAATTATATTGCTCCTCTACAGGGAAATAACTTGATACTAACAATCGATCGTTATATACAGTCTTTAGTTGTTCAAGCATTAGGGGCGAGAGTGGGGGCCGTTGTAGTGCTAAAGCCTAGCACGGGAGAAATTTTAGCACTTGCTTCTTATCCGACATATGACGCTAATTTATTTTATGGGGCAGACAGATCATCTGCATATCGGGAAATATCTTTATTATCAAACGCACCATTTATAAATCGGGCAATATCTTCAACTTATGCTCCTGCCTCAACTTTCAAAATAGTTATGTCTGCTGCTGTTATGGAAGAACAGGTATTTGGAATTAAACAGACTGTAAACGCAAAAGGCTATTATCAAGTAGGAAATCGCATTTTTTATGATTGGGATCGATCAGGTTTTGGGCACATAAATATATTTGAAGGATTAGCCCAATCGTCTAATGTATTTTTCTGGACAATGGGGGTTGAATATTTAGGTGCAGAAACTATAGCCATTTATAGTCATAAATTTGGTTTTGGTTCTGAAAGCGGCATAGATTTGCCTTCTGAAATTCCAGGTATAGTACCAACTCCATCATGGAAAAGACGGGTGCATAGTGAAGCATGGCTGGATGGCGACACAGCAAATTTCTCTATTGGGCAGGGGTTTTTGACAGTAACGCCATTACAGATAGCTAATATGCTTGCTTTGATTGTTAACGATGGAATTATTTATAAGCCTTATTTACTTAAAGAAGTGCGTGATCAAGTAACAAAAGAAATACTACAGCAAACAGTTCCCAAAGTTTTATTACAAACAGATATGGTGCCCAGTACATATGAAAATATTCGGAAGGGACTACGCGATGTAATTATTAATGGGACGGCGGCGCCTGTAATTACTACTAGGGCAGTGAAAATTGCTGGTAAAACAGGGACAGGTCAAGTTTCTGGTGAAGAGGGTTATCATTCATGGTTTGTGGCATATGCTCCATATGATTCTATTCATCCAGAAGAACAAGTAGTAATTTCTATATTAGTGGATGCAACTAACGAATGGGAATGGTGGGCGCCTAAAGCAGCAAATATAATTCTACATGGTATATTCACCAACCAAAATTTTAATGACAGTGTTGATTCATTACGCAAATCAACACCTCCATTATGGTATCTGTAATTTGCGATCAAAAATTTTATTTTTGCTTCTTGGTGCTACAATTATATTGTTGTTAATTGGTATTTTTATAATTTATTCCAGCGGAATATCGCTAGTTACAGATACAAGCAGTAGAAGTTTATTTTTGCATGAATATAGCCGTCAAATTTTATGGTCTGTATTTGGATTTATACTACTAATTTTTGTAGCTCTTAATGATTATCGACGTCTTGAGCAATTATCAATTTATGCATACTTAGGAGTATTGATATTAATGATAATTACACTAATTGCTGGACATACTGTTAACGGAGCTAAATCTTGGCTTGGGATAGGTTCATTGGGAATACAACCATCTGAATTTGCAAAAATTTCTACCATTATTATGTTAGCTCATTTTATGAACCGAATTCGTAGCGAAATACATAAGATGAATTATTTATTATTATCATTGTTAATTGTTCTAATTCCAATGTTACTTATAATTGTGCAACCAGATTTAGGTACCGCGACAGTATTTTATCCTATTTTTATCATTATGATTTATGTTGCGGGCATGCCGATTCGTTACGTAATATTTTTAATTTTCTCCGCAATTCTTATAGCATTATTTGCTGTTACTCCTGTGCTTATAGAAAATATACATGATGTTCATCCATCATTTTCACTACTATTTTCTACGCCACGGTTATTATGGTTTTCAATATCATCGAGTGCAATTATTTTTTTAATTGCTCTACTAGGCTGGTACTTTTTGCGTAAACGTTATCTCTATTGGGTAGCTTATATTGCTCTTATTAATTTCATTGTACTTCCTGGGTCATATTTGGTAAGAAGTGTGCTTAAGGATTACCAGTTAATGCGGCTTATAGTATTTATTGATCCATATATAGATCCGAGTGGAGCTGGTTGGAATGTAATACAATCATTAACAGCAATTGGTTCCGGAGGGTTGACTGGCAAAGGTTATTTACAAGGGACACATAGCCATCAGTATCTTCCCGAAAAAAGCACTGATTTTATATTTTCTATATTATCCGAAGAATTAGGATTTATAGGAGGGATACTTATTTTTGTTCTTTATATTACTATTATTATTTGTGGTTTTATTATTGTTCGCCGCACAAATGATAATTTCGGCTCATATATAGCTACAGGATTGACGACTATGTTCTGTTGCCATTTTACTATGAACATTGGCATGGCAATTGGATTAATGCCCGTAATTGGCATACCGCTATTTTTAGTTTCATATGGAGGATCGTCTATTATTACAGCAATGCTTGCAATAGGATTACTAATCAGTATAATGAGAATGAGTCGGAGATAAAAAGAAATTTTTCGTAATTCACAATGAAGTAGACAGAATATATATTATCAGAACAAAGAATCAAAGAAAATTATTATCTGCAAAGTCCAGTCGACTGATTGATGCTACCGTGCATTGATAGATATCCTAAAAATAATGGCTCACTATACAGTGTTTGAAATGATGGTGATATGCCATAGGAAATTACAAATAGACCCACATGTAAATTAGTTGTATCAAGTTCATTAAAAATAACTTCTGATACATCAATGTCATCTTGAACAATACTAACAGCATCGGGCTCGCCATAAGTCTCATCGTCAATGCTCAAATATTTATAATTGGCGTTGTACCTTGCTCTTCTATGTAAAGATGTAGGTGTATTATTGGATGACAAGCGTACTGTTCCTGAATTAGGATTGGCAGTATTTAGGTACGAAACATCAATTGTAACAACAAGATCCGTCCCTCTATCTATAATTGGTATTTCTATGGTTGGTATTTGTGTGGTATCATTATTCGCGATAACCCTTCTATATCCTCGATTCTCTAATCGACTAACCCCCAATTGAATAGGCTCATCGGAAATAAATGCACAGTCTTTTCTTAATTCAGATATACCAGCATCATCAGATTCATTGCCATTATTATATAGCTTATAGTAAAGATCGTAGCCGATAAAGCCGCTAGCTAAACTATTAACTGAAGTATTATGATTAAAGCGAACCACACCGCTTTCTGAAACAATACTTCCGACATCAGGTAGTTCAAGATAGGCAAACATGGGTAGCCCACAATCCAAAAGTATTAATGGAAATAAAATTCCAAATAAAATTACTATACGTAATATTTTATAGTGTCGCATCATTTACTGCGATAAGTTCGTAAATAAGCACAGGTTTATTTTTACCTTTTACTTGAATAACATCTAATTCACGGACAATGACATGAGGACGAATGCTGTTATAAGTATGCTCGCTTAAAATAATATTTGTTCCATAATGTTTATTAGTCCCTTCTAAACGAGAACCAAGGTTAACATTATCACCTATTAATGTGTAATTGAGATGCCCGCTTGATCCTACATTTCCAACTGTCATCATTCCACTATTAATTCCTATGCCAACATTAAGACGACGTTCTTCCGGCCAGCTGTTGTTTAATTCAGCGAGTTTTTTTATTTGTTTAAGTGCGCAGCGACAAGCACGAAGTGCGTGATCCTCTTGATAAATTGGAGCCCCCCAAAAACACATTATTTCATCCCCAACATACTTGTCTAATGTTCCTTGATATTCGAAAATCAATTTTGTCATGGCTGTAAAATACATATTTAGCTGATCAATCAGTTCTTTAGCAGGTATTCTTTCAGAGAGCGATGTGAAGCCCCTAATATCTGAGAAAAAGACAGTCAGGTTATTATCACTTCCTCCTAGTTCTGGAGGATGCCTTAAAACCTGGTCAACAACGACGGGACTAACATATTTTACAAAAGTACTACGAATATGTCGCTTTTCGCGCTCTTCGTTAAAAAGCCGTAATGATATCAATGAAATATATGTAATTGCAATAATTATAATATAAAATCCTAAACTTAGTCTTATATTATTTTGATAGAAAATCATTATGCTACCCAAGCATAATATTATAAATACAACGAAGATACATAAGGAAGCTAAAAATATAGGCAAACGTTTAATAATAAGTGTGATTCCTAACCCGATAGCTATAATCAATATCATATCTAACCAGCGAGGAGTAGTAAGAATAAAATTGTCCATAATAATAGTGTTAAGTGCGTTGGCATGTATCTCCACCCCATACATTAGACCCATTGGAGTGATCTTTTCATCATCAGCAAGGCCATGAGAGAATGCTCCGACCATAACAATTTTATTACTTAAAGCCTTAGTTTTCGGCCATTCATCAGGATTTTTTGGCGGTACACGAGATGAATAGCCCTGATATGGCCTAACAGGATAAGTTTGAAAACCATCGCGGGTTTCGCTGGATCTCAACCCCATAAAGTTAATTAACATATCACCGTTATGATCTATCGGTATAACAATTTCCGATATTTTTTTGTACTTCGCTACAGATGTTATGCTTCCATTGACGTCATAAATTGCAGGTTCAATCTCAAGAGTATATGGGCCCCATGTTCCAGTGCTTGGATCAAAACGCCGAGGATAAGGGATTTTTACATATTGCCCAATTGCAATCTCTACGTTTTCTATTGGTACATTAAAATAATTTAATGCAAGTGATAATGTGATAGATGGGATTAATTGATCTTGATAGTGGTTAATTATATAGGCAGTGTCGCTTTGATCGTCTTCAAAATCGCTTTCAATAATGTGTTTTTGTGCATCTATCTCCATAGTATTACGCAGTGTTTGGATTCTTTGCTCAGTGAGCGGCATATGAATATTATGCTCAACACCCTTTCGATCAAACCAAACTAGCCTTTCTAGATTATCGATATTCACAGGATAATGAGGTTCTAAATCTCGTAATCGTATGTTAGTGATAAATTTCGATAGTCGAATAATAATCGGCTGACGACGAAATATTTTATCGCGATCTTCGTAAAAATTCGCATGTCCATACCCAGCAGTGGCCTTTGCGAGAGGTAATAAAGGAGGCTCAACTCCATAGTTAGGTGGTAATGAAAACCAGTTGCCGAATATACGGGTAAATTGACCTTGTCTTTTGTCTAGCTCTTCTTGACGAGCAAATATTTCCGTATCACTAGCTAGAGGGACTGGATCTTTACGTACGATGGTTTCTAAAAAAACACGATTATTATCAATGATACTATCTAGCATCCGAGAATCATTATAAGTGTTTCGATCTGGTTCAGTAAAAAAAAAATCAAAAAATACTGCATTTTCCCGTTGCTTGAAATCTGAAATTCTAGTAAAAGAATTGAGCAAATTAGCATGTACGCGTCTTGGAAATGGCCATTGTCCGTATCGATTTAACGTACTTAACTCTACGCCTACAATAAGTATATCAGGCGAAATATTGGGATTGGGCATGGTGGCAAAATCCAGTCTATTTTCCGCACGTATAGTATTCGTTGTGCCACGAAGCCGAAATAAAACGTCCAATATCTGCATATCGAAACTTTCAATTATTGGAGTAAACATAGATATAGAAGAAACAACGCCAATAATAAGCATGGGCATTAAAAAAAATAAAATTTTTGAATTAAAAAAACGATGGTACTTCAAAATGAAATTTTCAACAGATACTATTCTATAATTTTAATTTTCAGCACTCTATTTTGAGCAAAATTAGACCAGCTACTATTGCTATATGTATCGATTAATTTATTGTACGTATTAATTGCAGAATTTTGCTTTGATTGTGATTCATACAATCGACCTAAAGAAAGTAACGCTCTCGGGTGTTCAGTTATAGTGCCTTCCTGTCCTGATTTTTCCACTTCTTCGACTAACCTTTCAAGTGTTGAAATTGATTCTACAGTATTGCCCGCTTCCTCTAATGCTACAGATGTGTTATAGAGAGCAATATATTTTAGATGGCTATTAGAGTGTGTGTTAAATAATTTATTCCAATAATCGATTGCCCTATTCCATTCACCACGCTCTTGATAAATATTAGCAATAATAAACATAGCCCGAGCAGATGCATATTGGTCTTGATAAAGTTCAATAATTTCTTGTAATTGTTCCATTACTGCTTCTTGAGACTGCTCATCTGTGTTACCCAGAGATAAATATCGTCTTTGTGCTTCTTCAATCGCTAAAAGCGATTGTGTTTCATGAGATGTAAAAAACCAAGAAGATATAGCCAAAACTGATATTATAAGGATTGCAATAATAACAGCAATAATAACAGCATTATTATTTGCAAATACACGATTTGCGGTACGAAGAATTGGAGACAAAATATGCATCTATATTATTTTAAATGTTCCTTACTACGAAGCAGATCGCCGATCTGAGAAGTTTCAGCATCACTGTCATCATAGATGTATTTCTTTAGCTCAACGACTTTTTCGCGACGTTCGATTTCACGGACAGAAAGTGCTATTCGTTTTCTATCTTCATTAACGTTTATTACTACTACCTTTATTTTATCGCCGATTTTCATATTAGCTATTTTACGTTCATATGCTAAACCTTCTTGTTCAACAAGATTAGATCTATCGACTAATCCTTCAATTCCATCATATACTTCTACAAATACACCAAAATCGGTAATATTTTTTACTATTCCCTCAATAGGTGTTCCGTCTGTCCGAATCTGACGCAACCAATGCCAAGGATTCTTTTTTAATTGTCTCATGCTCAATTTAATACGCTGTCGTCTCTCATCTATTTCCAATACTATACAATCAACTCTTTCGCCAATGGAAAAGATATCATTAAGCGATTTATTAGACTTACCCCAGAATATTTCAGATACTTCTATAAAACCATCTATCGCATCTTCTAAATTTACTAATAGACCGTTAGATAATATTTTACATATTGTTCCGATAACCCTTGATTTTATAGGATAAATATTTAACATATCATTCCATAAATTATTTTGCATCTGTTTCAAACCTAATGTTAATTGATATTTTTCTATATTATAATTTAGTATTTTAAACATTAACTTTTGACCGACGCTAACAATTTCACTAGGCGATTTTATATGTTTATTCCAAGACAACTCAGAAATATGTACAAGGCCTTCAATAGACGGTTCGATCTCTACAAATGCTCCAAAGCGAACAATTTTTTTTACCGTTCCTTCTACGATATCGCCAATTTTATAACGTTCTCCGAGAGTTATCCAAGGATTGTCTATTAAATCACGCAATGACAATTTCACATGGTGCTTTTGACGATCCAATCCAATTATTTTTAATGTTATCTTTTCTCCTTTTTTAACGATACTGCTAGGTCTGACAACTTGTCCCCAGCCCATTTCTTCTAAACGTAACAAACCGTCAATTCCTCCGATGTCTACAAATGCTCCAAATGTTGTGATGGAAGTTACAATTCCGGTTACTAAGTCTCCTATTTTGTGTTGGTTAAAAAAAAATTCCTTTGCCTTATTGGCCGCTTCAACTAATACACTATAACGAGAGAGATGAATATCGGGATAAATTGGCGATGGCAAACGCTCAATGTGGAATTCGTATTCTTGATTTAGATATTTAGATTGATCAGTATTTTTTACTATGTCCATTTTAAATGAGGGCACAAAACCAGTAATATTTCTATGAATTAGTACTTGAAAACCTCCGCGAATATTTTTTATAACCTTAGCATGGATAGTTGTCCTATTTTCATAGGCATCACGTATTTTTTTCCAGAAAATTGCCTCATCTGCGAAGCGTTTAGAAACTAATGGGTTACTATCCGATAGACTCCCAATAGGAACAACTTTGACTGTTTCTCCTACGTTAGGCAATGTGTCGAATTCTTCTGATGAGATGCAAGCCTCTGATTTTACTCCGATATCAATAAATATGTCATTCTTCTCCACCTGTACGACCACACCATCAATAATATTATCTAGATTAGGTTTAGATATATTAGACAGGGTATTGTCTTGAGAATATTTTTCTTTTCTATTCAAACTACTCTTATCCATAATTAGATATTTAACGTATTCATCTATTTGCTATAATGTCAAGTGTAAATTACTTATTATTACAAGCATTTTGAGATTATGATTGATGAGTAAAATTTTATTAACGGATTAGCCTCAATACAAAAAGAACTATGCGAAAATTAATCCAGATGTACAGAAAGAAAATTCAAATAATATTTTATTAAATAAATTATTGCTCTAAATTTTTTTTAGAAAGTATAAAATTTTCATGGTTTTATAGGTTTTATAAAAGTAATTTTATATAAAATATAGCAGGACATAAAATTTGATCCCAACAGATCCTCGCCAAATAAAATATTCTTCAATTTTCATAAAAATATTGAATTCTATACTATTGAGATTTTTATTATATAATATACGCAAGTACGTATAGGTAGCTTATTGGATCCGATAAGAAGTTTCGACTGAGCAGGCATATATAAATAAATCAACCGCTGAAAAGAAAATACGATGGACGAGAAGTGCCCGAAGTTCGTTATTAGAAAATAAGAGATATCACAAAATCGAGGGGCGTTTTAAGTGTAGCCAACCGCAAGGTGGTATTTTCATGGTGCGTTGGGACGATATTCGAGAATAGCAACTCGCCATTTCGGGTATGATGTTATGCTTTTAGCTACTTTGCTGGCAATAACTACTTTGCTTGCAATAATACGGAAGGTGTATATAGTCACCGGCTTGCACTAGAGGTAAAAAATAACGCAGAAATTGGCATGGCTATTTATTCATCGAATACATGAAGCTACATGAAGCTTGCAAAAAACTGAATATGTGTACTTCCGTTCTTGGCGGTACTGACAAGGTAGACGAGATATATGTAAGCGATGAAGAAAGAAACAAACATATCGATAGGATGCTGGAAAGCAAACAAGTAAGGTTGTGGTGAAAAGTAATATTCCTATTGTTGGCAGGTAGAACAAGGAACAGTATCCAATACCATAATAGACCATCTACCATCGAAAATAGACCGCCAGTATGAACTATTTGTTATCGATTGCACAACATTCTTTAGTATGCAAGATAGAATATACATGCTATTTTGTATAATACCAACATATGATACCAATCCTGATTTTATGCTAGCATACGAAATAGCGAGATATAATGAACATGCGCTTATATCTTGATTAAAATAGCATCAGCCAAGACATAGCAAATAAACTATTTATAAGTTAAGAACGAAACACAACTTGAACGATTTATTAGAGTGCGCATCTCGTATACTCTAATTGAATCAAACGCCTTAATAGGTTGTATCGATCGAACAGCAGGGGAGAATTTAGAGCTCCAATGGGCAAATAATATTTGCGACGCAACAATTCGCTAACATGTCATGTCGCATTATAATCGATAACAATTATGCCATGTTCGTACATCGAAATTGCAATTATCGATTACATATTGCGATCCACCATATCATAATACCTATAAGAAGTATGATGTTAATTATCTGATGAATCGCAACAACAAGCACTAGTGCACTTATCGCGTAACTGGGTCAAGTATTCTATCGTTGCTATTTCTAACTAACGATACCGAATACATAAGAAGTCTTTATCTAGTGAACATTTACTGTCTATGAAATTGAGGTTTCTAAATATGTGGACTGCAAAGGCAATAGTAGAGGTAAGACAGTTCATATTTATTATTGTTATTGGCGGCAAGTTGTGAGACGACGAAATTAAAGCCAATATCTAATAATCAATTAGGAATATATAAAATAGCCATGGTTTTAAATGCAAGAGTGTCAAAGATTTATTAAAAACGGCAAGCGTTAGTGGGGGCAAATTGTATGTTGCAATAGATTATTGAAATATTCTTACTAAAACTAGCTTATCAAAAGTTATTTAAAGTAGTGAATTTTATCAAAATATATACTAGTTAGTTATTGTTATTATCATGGTATTTTCATATAATATTTCACATAGAATATGGATAATATAGAACCTGATCTTGAGAATCTTATTGGTGCTATAAAACAGCGTGCGATAGCAGCGGCGAATGAAGAAAGAAAACGCATTCAAACGGAAATAAAATTAAAGGCCGATGGATTGATAAAAGATGCAATGCATCGAGCTTCTGTTATCGAAGAAAATGCTAAGCAAAAAGCAGAGCAATTTCAGATCGTTGCACATGCAACTATGTTGCAAGCATCTCGTGACATTATTTTAAAGGTGCGAGAACAAATTGAACAAATGCTTAATCAACTACTATCGGATGATATAGAGGATTTACTCTCCACAGATAATATGGTTGATCTTATTACTAAAGTAGCTCTTCATGTTGGTGATCTATCTAATATCACTATTCAGGTTGACCCGCTAACAAGTAGAAATCTTATTGATCGCCTACGAATAAAAATGAAGGAGCAAATGTTGCAAGGATTATCTATTGATGTTTCTAATCATGTAGGACGAGGATTCGGTATTTCCACTCGGAATGGGGAAATATACTATGACGTCTCAATTGATTCGATAAAGCAAGCCTTGTTTACTCTTTTAAGGCCATCGTTGAGGAAATTGCTGAAAGATGCATAACTCTCTTGTACATGATCGATATTATTTTTTGTGTTCTAGCCTACCGGAGCTTTCAATAGATTCTAAACCTGCAATTAGTTTAGAACAATTTTTGGAACAATGTCGTTATTCACTATCTCCTCAAGATTGGTGTATAATAAAAATGGCAAATGTTGTTCCGGATGAGTGCTCTATCATTACTAGCAATAATTCCGTAGCTCAACTTCTTAAACGCTGGTATGCATTTGATGTGGGCGTTAGAAATCAGCTATGTATTTTACGTGCTAACCGTTTAGGTTGGGATGCATCCAAATGGACACGTTCCTTTTTTTTTACATCATCGCAAGTTGTTTTTGAATCGGTTAAATTAGCATTTGAAGAATCTGTGCCAATAATTGCAGAAAAAATATTGTACTCTTTGCGTTGGAGGTATCTTGATGAATTGCAAGGAGTTAATAAATTTAATATACTGACAGTCATTGTCTATTATCTTAAGCTACAGTTGGGAATTTACTGGCAAGCTATTGAGCCTTCTCGCGGAATCAGAAGATTTAAAAAAATATATGATAGCTTACGCATAAACAATATATACTCCAAAGGGACAAAATGACCAAAAAACGAGGAACAGTACAGGGGGTCAATGGCAACATTATTGTTGCACAATTTAAGGGAAATGTTGCTTTAAATGAAGTTGGATATATATTGTTGTCTGATTGTAGACTCAAGGGAGAGATTGTCCGTGTAAAGGGCGATATTGCTGAAATGCAGATCTTTGAATCAACGCGTGGTATAGCAATTGGAGACGAAGTGGAGTTTAGCGGTGAATTGTTATCTGTTGTACTCGGGCCGGGGTTGTTGGGATGTATTTTCGACGGGTTGCAGAATCCTTTGCCTGCTTTGTCTAAGCAGTGTGGTTTTTTCTTACCGCGTGGAATTTATCTCAGTCCGCTTGATCTAAAAAAAGAGTGGGATTTTAAGCCAGTGGCAGTAGTTGGTAATATATTAAAAGCGGGAGATACAATAGGAACCGTTCCAGAAGGGATTTTCACCCATCGTATTATGGTACCGTTTTCACTTCTTGGACAATATCGATTAGCTAAAATAGCACAACCGGGATACTATAATATTACAGATCCTATAGCTGAAATAGAAGATAGTAATCAACAGATTATTGCTATTACAATGCAATTCACATGGCCGGTTAAGCAACCTATATCTATATATGAAGATAGATTGCTTCCAAGCGATCCGATCGTTACAACGGTTAGAGTCATTGACTCGTTTGTCCCAGTAGCTCGAGGTGGGACATACTGCATTCCTGGTCCATTTGGCGCGGGTAAGACAGTTCTTCAACAGACAATCAGTCGTAATGCCAATGTCGATATTGTTATTATTGCAGCTTGTGGTGAACGCGCTGGGGAAGTGGTTGAGACATTGCAAGAATTCCCTGAATTAGTTGATCCATTAACCAATCGTCCGCTGATAGAGAGAACTGTTATAATTGCTAATACTAGCTCAATGCCCGTAGCTGCAAGGGAAGCATCGGTTTATGCCGCTATTACTATAGCTGAATATTATCGTCAAATGGGACTCCATATATTGCTATTAGCCGATTCTACTTCTCGGTGGGCTCAGGCCATGAGAGAAATTTCAGGTCGATTGGAGGAAATTCCTGGCGAAGAAGGGTTTCCTGCTTATTTAGAATCTGTGATTGCGGCATTTTATGAACGATCAGGTGCTATTAGGTTAGCTGACGGTGGAGTTGGTTCAATTACTATTGGCGGGACAGTGAGTCCAGCTGGAGGCAATTTTGAAGAGCCAGTTACTCAAGCAACACTGAAAGTTGTAGGAGCATTCCATGGGTTATCTCGGAGTCGTTCTAATGCCCATAAATATCCAGCGATTGATCTATTAGAGTGTTGGAGCAAGTACCCAAGTATTATAGAAAATGAAAAAATAAATATTGCTCGAAAAGTTATGTCGTTAGGTAATGAAATCAATCAAATGATGAAAGTTATAGGCGAAGAGGGAATATCTTTATTTGATTATGTTGTCTACCTCAAATCTGAATTTTTCGATGCTGTTTATCTACAGCAAAATGCTTTTGATCCCGTTGATTGCGCAGTTACTGCTGAACGCCAAAAACATACCTTTGAGATACTTTTTGTGTAATTCTAAATTGTTTATTTAACTTTGCCAATAAAAGTAACGCGCGGCAGTACTTTTATCATCTTCGACAAAAATTTCTTGATTACAATGGAAGCCATCACAAATCTGAACATTTTTATAAAGTGGAATCTGATATTCTTGCTACGGTTGCAAAAGCTTCTGACGGATCAGTGGATAGTAATTTGCAACATACATCTCCAAATTAGCTAAATGCGTAAAATTCACACACGAATTCATACAATTACTGGCAATATAATTTCACTAAGGGCTGAAAATGTTCGCTATGGAGAACTAGCTATAGTTGAATCAACAAGGGGTGCATCTTTAGCCGAAGTAATCAGTCTTTCAGATACAAATGTAACGTTACAGGTATTTAGCGGAGGCAAAGGTATTTCAACAGGAGATCAAGTGAGATTTCTTGGACATCCAATGCGTATTTCTTGTTCGGATAATTTATTAGGAAGAATTTTCGATGGTAAAGGCTCTCCTCGCGATAAAGGTCCGCAACTGACAGACAGCCTTATCGAAATATCTAATGTCACTGTGAATCCTGTCAAGCGAATTATTCCCCGTAATATGATTCGTACTGGAATTCCAATGATTGACATATTCAATTCATTGGTCGAATCGCAAAAATTGCCTATTTTTTCCGTTTCTGGCGAACCATATAATGAACTTATTGCACGTATTGCTTTACAGGCTGAGGTAGACATGATCATTTTAGGAGGTATAGGCCTAAGATATGATGATTACCTTTTTTTTTCGAAATCGGCTTGAGAAAGATGGTGCATTAGTAAGGACGGTATTTTTTGTTCATACTGCATCTGATCCTATTGTTGAAGGAATATTAGTTCCCGATATAACTTTAACTATTGCGGAGCGATTTGCGCTTACTGGGCGGAAAGTATTAGTGTTACTTACCGATATGACTAATTTTGCTGATGCTCTAAAAGAGATTGCAATAACACAAGAAAAGGTACCTTCTAATCGTGGCTATCCTGGTGATCTTTATAGTCAACTGGCTCTGCGTTACGAGAAAGCGGTAGATTTTGAAGGAGCTGGATCTATAACATTATTAGCAGTAACTACTATGCCAGGGGACGATGTTACTCATCCGGTACCTGATAATACAGGATATATAACCGAAGGACAGTATTATCTTAGATTTGGACGTATTGATCCATTTGGTTCTCTTTCAAGATTAAAACAAATGGTTAATAAAAATACTCGTAAAGATCATCGCGCTATTATGGACAGCATGATTTCACTTTATGCTTCTTATAAAGAAAGTAGCGAAAAGCATTCTATGGGATTCAAAATGACTGATTGGGATAATAAACTATTAAAATATGGCAAATTATTCGAAGAACAACTTATGGATCTTAATGTTAATATAACGCTTGAGAACGCGTTAGATCTTGGTTGGGATATTCTATCTACTTGTTTTACACCTGAAGAGACAGGTCTTCGTAGCGATTTACTGCAGGAATTTTGGCCCAAATAACATGAGTATTTTAAGACTTACTAAAAATGAGCTAAAGTATCAACGTGATCAATTAAATCGTTTCAATCAATATCTTCCAACTCTTGTGATTAAAATGCAACAATTGAAATTAGTATTGAATAAAACTGATAAATTAATTCGCCGTAAAGAGCAAGAACGAGAAGTTTATATAACTGAAAATAATGATTGGATAGCTCTATTTGGTAGTAAGAACAATATTGAAGATTTCATTCGAATTAAGCAATTAACTATTTCAACTGAGAATATTGCAGGTGTAGATGTTCCCAAGTTTATTTGTATCGACTTTCAATTGATTTTTTGGGACATCTTCTCTACTCCACTCTGGTATGATACCGCAATTCGTTATTTGCAAAGACTAGTATCATTAGATATTGAAATCAATATCTTGCATGAGCAAGCTCATCTAATTCGTAAAGAGTTACAAACTACTACTCAGCGTGTTAATCTATTTGAAAAAATTCGAATTCCGAAGACTAAAGCTAATATTCGCATGATAAATATTTATTTGAACGATCAGCATATAGCTGCAGTTGTACGCGGTAAAATTGCAAAAAATAATATTGCCATAGCCCGCTCATGAATACTATTTACAGATTAAATAGGTAGTTAAAAATGTGCTATACTCGATATCTTGGATTAATTTTTTATAATAAGATGAGATTTATGTCGTATGATTGAACATATGCAGAAAGTTTCGATTTTTTCTCTTAAATCTCTGCGACGGATAACTATTTTAAAATTAGCTAAATTTGGTAGTTTGCATGTTGATGATAGTAAATTAGACTCATATCAAGTTCCAGATTTACAAAATAGATATAGAAACTGCCAAATCGTATTAGCAATGTTAGATGTTGCAAGGAAAAAGGCAAGGAGAATATTTTACGGTTCCACTTGTAAAAAAAGAATTCTCAGTCCTCAAAATAATATTACTGAAAAAATTATACGTCGTCTAATCGATTTGCATGAAGAACAAAAATATTTTCAAGAACAACAAGATATTTTGAACAATCTCCTAAATTCTACAGCAGTCTGGGGGGAATTTGATGTTGCAGATATTGATATTCTTGAAAAAGAGGGGGTGAAATTAAAATTTTATCAAGCATCTTATAATAAGTTAAAAAGCTACCTTCGAGATACACGCAAGAAAAATCATAAAAATCAATCAGCGAATCACTCATATTTATTTTTTATTGGCAGATCATCTAATATTGCCTATTGTGTGACAGTAACTTTACATGGCAATGTAGAGTTGGATATAGATTTTCTACAGCCAATTTCACCTCCAAGTGTCAACCTTTTGCGAATCAGAAAACAGATCGCGGAGGTGGAAAAAAGATTAATTGATAATCAAAAAAGAATTATAGCATATATACTTTTTCGTCAGGCGATTGAAATTTATTATGAGCGGTTAATTTCAATTCAACGCTTTTCAAGACTTCGACGAACCATGAAACAAATAGGAGATATTGTTTATATCACTGGATTTGTCCCTCAACGCTGTATGCAACAACTTCGTATTATAGCATATAATCAAGGGTGGTGGTTAGCATCTCGATCAATCCTGCCCGAAGATAGCCCCCCAACATTAATTCGAAGAGTTCCATTTTTATCAATCGTACAACCCATTTTTGATATTTTTGGTGTTACGCCTGGATATAAAGAACGAGATATTGCGCTTTGGTTCTTGCCATTTTTTGCTATATTTTTTGCGATGATTGTTAGCGATGCTGGCTATGGATTGTTGCTTTTGCTGTTATCTATAACACTACTCTATAAGGCGTTATATCAAAAAAAACCATTTCGAGGTATTGTCTTCTTGTTGCTACTAGCGATTTCAACTACTATATGGGGAGCAATTTCTGGAGTCTGGTTCGGTTATCAACCAATTGTAAATAATAGTTTTTTAGCATTTTTTGTTATTCCACAACTTAATAGCTTTGATGCACAAAATATTCCATTCATACAATGGGTTTGTTTTATTATCGGGAGCATACATCTTAGTATTGCTCGTTGTTGGCGTTTTTTAATTATGCTGGGCGAACGTCCGGCCATTCGTGCATTTTCTCAAATTGGGTGGCTGTTAATGCTGTGGGGGATATATTCTCTTATCATATCCTTGATTATTCCTGGACAACCATTTTTTAGAATTGACAATTTTATATATGCTATTTCTGCTGGTACTGTAATTATTATACTATTCGAAAGACAAGATGGTAAATTTATTCAAGGTATTTTACAAGGCTTTACTTCTTTATTCACACTGTTCTTGAGTAGTATTGCTACATTTGGGGATATTATATCATATATTCGGTTATTTGCAGTTGGTTTAGCTTCGCTTGAAGTAGCTCGTAGCTTCAATCAGATTGCTACTGAATTAGCGACTGATACTAATAGCATAATTGCTCCGATTCTTATCTTAATTATAGGACACGGTCTAAATATTATGATGGGAGCATTATCGGTCATTGTACATGG
Organism: Spirochaetia bacterium; assembly: GCA_965220165.1. Classification (GTDB taxonomy): domain Bacteria; phylum Spirochaetota; class Spirochaetia; genus CBDCPJ01. The sequence continues at coordinate 290,114 of CBDCPJ010000054.1, read as the reverse complement.
GATGAGATTAATAATGTTAGAATTTTCAAGCCACCTTGGAATGGAATGGAATGGAATACCATATAGACCTTTAGTGGATTGGAAAGTTTATAAGCAATAAAAATCTAGTTGATATATAAGGAGTGCTAAATGGGATTTGGATTATTGGGAATTACTATGTCGCTATCTTTTGCGGCCATGGGATCAGCTTTAGGAGCAGGGGCCGCGGGTATGGCGGCAATAGGTGCATGGAAGCGCTGTTACATTCACAGCAAGCAGGCCCCATTTTTACTTATTGCATTTGTGGGCGCCCCACTTAGTCAAACTTTATATGGATATATCCTTATGAATACAGTGCTGGTCCCTCAGATAGGTAACATTTCAGAATGGCTAATGTTGGGCATTGGCCTTTTTGGTGGTATATCAATAGGAATGTCAGCGTGGTTTCAAGGGAAGACTGCTGCTGCTGCTGCTGATGCTCTAGCTGAAACAGGAAAGGGATTTGCTCAATATATTACTGTGCTAGGCATTCTTGAAACAATCGCATTGTTTGTAATGGTATTTTTACTTTTTGTGGTTGGAATTATTGGGTAACAAAATATTTTGTAGCTTATTAGTATGGTTTGGTTTATATTTTTTGTTTTCTTATAGAGTATATGATCAACAAGCACCAAGTATTTCGGTAATTTCAGATTATAACGATCATATAGAGAGGCCTTCATGGGTAATTTATCATTCAGGCGTGCAAGCCTTGAGTCAGAGAAAGTTAAAAGAGGCGTTATTGCTGTTTCGCCAAGCAATTGCTCTTCGTAGTCCCTATCCTGAGGCTGAGACAGGAATTGGAATTGTTCATGAATCTGAAGGATTGATTTCACTAGCTAAATTACAATATCTTAAAGTATTACAGCAAAAACAGTTTCTATATGTTTCTGAAGATGAGTTAATGGTTCGCTATCGTCTTGCTAGAATATATAATTTTGAAGGAAACAATCGGCAATATGAAGAAATGTTACTTAGAATCACTGAGACTGATCCGCTGTGGGCGGATCAAAAGAATAGATCTACGCTTCTTGCAATGCGTCAAATATTGCTTAACGAAGGATTTGATCGTTTAGCTTTATTATACCGTAATGACAAAATAGCAACATTGGACGCAAACGTACAACTAGGGCGTCACTATCTACTAAATGGAAACTATGATCGGGCTCTTGATCATTTAATGTTAGCAAATTTACAACTTACTGGTGAGATCGTAAGAAGATTACTCGAATATGATCGCACATACCTATTTCGCACTGTCGAAGATCTCATTTTAGATGTCTCGGCGTTATCAGAAATTAGTGAATTTATTGTTGACAATGATTGGCATGGAACGATGTATTCTCTTGGTGTATCCCTTATTGGAGTTTCGCCTATTTCAAATAGCTGGAGCGAAATTTTAGAGCTTCTTACGAGGATAAGTAATAATAAGTGGGCAGAGTTAGCACGCCAAAAACTGGATAATCCGATTGTTGATCCTATTATTTTCTAGGACATGAAAAATATAATTGTAAAAGGAGCTAGGGAGCATAATCTTAATGATATTGATCTTATTTTACCACGTAATAAATTTATTGTGGTAACTGGGGTGAGCGGGTCTGGGAAATCTTCATTAGCATTTGATACTATTTATGCGGAAGGACAACGTCGCTATGTAGAATCTCTGTCATCCTATGCTCGACAATTTCTTGGACGTATTGAAAAACCCGATATTGATTATATTGATGGTTTGTCACCTGCGATATCCATTGAACAAAAAGGGATTGGGCACAATCCTCGTTCCACTGTCGGAACAATAACAGAAATATATGACTATTATAGATTACTCTATTCGCGAATAGGCATTCCACATGATCCAAAAAGTGGCAAACCAATAAAACGCCAAACTATAGATGAAATAATCGAGATAATTTTTTCCCTTCCTTTGGATAGTTATATTACAATAGCTGCGCCAATTGTATACAAGCGTAAAGGCACCCATAAAAAAATACTTGATGATGCTAGAAATATTGGATATGTAAGAGCAAATATTAATGGAGAAATTAGACTATTAAATGATAGTATACAATTAAAAAAAAATACTAAACACAATATAGAGATTATCATTGATCGATTAAAGCTATCTCCCAATCAACGTAAACGAATTGCTGAAGCTGTAGAAGCATCTGTTAATATGGCCGATGGATTAGTTAATTTATATATTGAAAATAATGCAGAACGAAAAAAATTATCATTTTCTCAACAATATGCGTATACTGATAGCAATTGTGTATTTCCAAAATTAGAACCTCGCCTATTTTCATTTAATAGCCCTATAGGTGCTTGTTCTAATTGTTCTGGATTGGGGCATACTCTTGAATTTGATAAAGAGCTTCTTATACCTCACTCTAAACTATCCTTTAATCAAGGTGCGATTTTAACATACAACCCCAACTCTACGTGGACAGCCGCACGTTTTAACGCATTAGCCGAGGCACTAAAATTTGATCTTAATAAGCCTATAAATAAACTTAGTCCAAAAATAATTGACGCTCTTTTTTATGGAAGCGATCGTGTGCTCAAAGTTAAGTATAAGAAAAAAGACGGTACTGGCATTTATCACTACCAAACTAAATTTCCCGGTATATTTGCTGATCTTAAACGTAGGTACGTGGATACTAATTCTGATGGGATTAAAGCATGGTTAGAAAAATTCATGTCTACTAAAATATGTAATTATTGTTTCGGTAAAAGGTTGTCTCCGGAGGCTTTATCAGTACAGATTAATGGAGTAGGAATAGCCGATTTAGCCTCAATGTCCATTGAAGATGAGCTATTATTTTTTAATGAATTGAAATTAAACAAAACTGATCAGAAAATTGCTGATGATATTCTTAAAGAGATTATTCTGCGTCTTTCTTTCTTAGAAAACGTTGGACTTGAATATTTGTCTCTTGACCGTGCCGCTACAACTCTTTCGGGCGGTGAAGCTCAGCGTATTAGGCTTGCAACGCAAATAGGTTCTTCGCTGGTAGGTGTGTTGTATATTCTTGATGAACCAACTATTGGATTACATCAACGAGACAATGCAAAATTACTTAAAACTTTAATGAATCTTCGTGATATGGGGAATACTTTAATTGTGGTCGAACATGATGAACAAACTGTCAGAAATGCGGATCATGTTATTGAACTTGGCCCTGGAGCAGGTATTTATGGTGGGAATGTTGTATTCCAAGGAAGTGTTAAAGGTTTATTAAATCATTCTCAGAGTCTGACTGGTCAATATCTGAATAGAAATCTCTCATTATCGTTTCCTAAAATGCGTCGTGTTGGAAATAATAAAATCATTCGCTTGACAGGAGTTGAAGAACATAATTTAAAAAATATAGATGTATCTTTTCCACTAGGGATGTTAATTCTTATTACTGGAGTGTCTGGTTCTGGTAAATCTACATTATTATCCGATGTATTATATCCATTAATACAACGTGCTCTTAAAAAATCTGGAAAAATACCGGGAAAATACAAATCTATTACTGGATTAGAGTATATAGATAACGTTATAAATATCAGCCAAGTGCCTATTGGCCGTACTCCCCGTTCTAATCCAGCAACTTATGTAGGTTTATTTGGATTAATTAGAGAATTATTTAGTAACCTTCCAGCATCTAGAGCAAATGGATATAAACCAGGGAGATTTTCTTTCAATTTACCTGGTGGGCGTTGTGACAATTGTCAAGGCGCTGGAACAATTAAAATAGAAATGCATTTTATGCCGGATGTTTACGTACTCTGCGATGTTTGTAAAGGAAAGCGCTTCAATCACGAGACACTACAGATCTGTTATCGCGGCAAAAATATCCATGATGTATTAGATATGTCTGTTGATGAAGCAAGAAAATTCTTTTCATCAACACATAAAATTTGTCGATATCTAAATGCGCTGACTGATGTTGGTTTGAATTATATTAAATTAGGACAATCAGCGTTAACGCTATCTGGTGGCGAAGCTCAAAGAATAAAACTTGCTTTAGAGTTGTCCAAGAGAGATACTGGATCAACTATTTATATTATGGATGAACCGACGACAGGACTGCACATGGCGGATGTAAATAAGCTTTTGGAAGCTATTAACCTATTAGTGGATCGAGGCAATACAGTTATAATAATTGAACATAGTATGGATGTAATTCTACAAGCTGATTACATTATTGACTTAGGCCCTGATGGAGGAAATAAAGGGGGCAATGTCATTGCAAGCGGAGCACCCGAAAAAATTATGAAATGCAAAGGTTCTTATACAGGGCGTTTTTTACGTTCACACTGTAATGATAGGATAAAAAATACTGAGTGAGAATAGTTACTTGTGGATTTATTGCAGTCATATTACTTAATACGATATCATTGGTTTTTTCTCAAGCATTGAATTTTACTGAGCCTTCGCAAGATATTATAGATGATTCAACGGATGAATTATCTCTAGGTGAAGATGTCAATAATAGCGACCTTTTCTTACGCTATTTATTAGAAGATATTCGAACTTCCAGTTTTTATGACTTAGCTATTTGGGCGCGTCGTATTGGTCTTTCGACCCAAGGCGATCGTGATGCATTGACTAGAAGAATAGCCGGCTATTACGGTTTGACGTATATATCCTCGCCATCTGTTCAGATTCTCGGTCCTGGAATGCAGCAAGAGTTACAAGAAATTGTAATTGAATCAGCTAGGGAAAGTAGATATTATAGTATTGAAGAAATTGATGAAGAATATATCCGTTTAATTGGTGGAGCGCGTCTCATTCTCGATGATACTGAAGCAACCCACACTATTAAAGCAGATGAATTTATTTTTAATCAATCTGAAAGTAACATCACTGCCAGCGGCAATATAGACTATATAATTGAGCACAACGATATTACTGAAAGATTTGTTGGACAATCACTAACTATGAATCTCAATACATGGGATGGGGTATTTATTCAGGGGACAACTATTCGTCCACGCCCTGCAAGTAGCGATGCTAGCGAAGCTTATTTTGCGTATACTGGGGATTTCATAAGTCGCTCTTCTGATAGTGTTGTGGTCGTAGAAAATGGAATAGTAACATCTTCAATCGCCAATCCGCCTTATTATACGATCCTTGCTGATAAGATATGGGTTCTTTCGCCAACCGATTGGGGTATGGAAAGAGCGGTAGTAAAAATTGGAAGGATACCTGTTTTGTATTTTCCTTACTTCTTTCATCCCGGGGATGACCTTGTATTTCATCCAGCCATCGGGATTAGCGAACGTGAAGGAATGTATATACAAACCACAACATATTTATTAGGTCGTCGCAGTAGTGCAAGTGACAGTGGTTTTTCATTTCTGCAAACTGCTGATACCGCAAACAACCGTAAGGAGGTGCGAGGACTATTTTTACACACAACTAATGAAGCACTTACTGAAAATGAATTAAACCAAGAAGGGACTCTTAGGCTGATAATTGATATTTTCACTCGTCTTGGTGGGTATGTTGGAATTGACGCTAATTTTCCGAATATTCACTCGTATATTAATCGGCTTGAATTTATAGTTGGTGCTGGTTTAACTCAACATATATATGAGATCGATACCAATACGTTCACAAATATTTATTTGAATGAAAACAGGATTCCTATACTTAATGATGCTGAACGGATAACAAACGATCTTAATACAAGCAATTTTGCTGGGTTGAGTTTACCATTCAGATATGTGATTGATCTAACTACAGCTTTTACAATTGACGACATAAATTTGAATGGAAATATTGATTTTGAATTATATAGCGATTCTACTATTTTACAAGATTTTGGAAATCGGAATGAAATTCTTGACTGGGTAGCTATTATCGAAGGTCGAAATCGTGTGTCTAGTAGTGGAGCTAAATCCTCTCTTAACTGGCGCCTTAATGTAGGATGGCGACCAACATTAAATAATGTAAAACCATATATTAATAGATTTTCAATAGATACCTTGCAATTTGGAATAGAATGGGCGCAACGAGCAATTGAGCATGATGATCTTGTAGAATACCGACCATCTGCTGTAAATGCTAATAGAAGCCCAGATGCGTTTTTTTTCTACCCGAGATCATTCACATACCCTAATCTCTCTCTCTCATTTTCAGGGACTCTATTTGATACAAATAATTTACCTGAACAAGTCAGCACAGAAGTCTCTAATGCGGCTATTGTCGAGAATATAAAAGAAAATGTGGAAATTATAGAAAGAGAGCCTCTTAGATCATCAGCCATAGAACAATTAGATTTTCCATGGCCAACAAAAGATCGAGAAGATACTCAAACAGATTTAGAAGATTCTATATTAATAATTCCCAATATTGCTGGTGAGCTATCTTCTACAAATAATAAAAGTCAAATAAGCAAAAATAGCCGCTTCTCTTTACAATATCAGATGAGTCCAGAGTTACTGGTACGAAGTACGACAAGTAACGATGAATGGCGACTACCTACAGATGTAAATTTCGAACTGGGCAATTCAAGTATTACTATAAATAATAACCTATCTGTAGACTATAACCTTAATTTATTTGAACGAATCTTACAAATAGACGGAGTGATTGATTTAAATACACGTTATAGATCAGAATTCAGTAATGTAGATCTATCAGCAGAAGAGCGCCTTATGCTTGAAAGCGATGCAAATGATAGTACGCAAATTATATTAGATAATGACATCAATGTATCTAGCTATCCATTTACTACATTACCGATATTGCACGGTACAAATATCAACTGGCAGTTCAATACTCGCCTTATAGAGTATGAATTTGAATCTGCCGATAACAGGCAAGTATTTGCGGTACAAGCAGTAGATTTTACCGATTCTGCAATAACAGATCATAATATTGGGCTAGACTTACGCATTAGTACATTGGGTGCAACCCAATCATTTTCTTTTAGTGCTACCCTACCGCCGCGAGACTTGAGATTTAATGGAAGAGCGTCTATAATTACCGGTCCGTTAACTACAACAGCCCGTATTACGGCAACTCTTCCAGAATCAGCCATAGAACGAGATATTATGATAAGTGGGCAAGAAATGGTACGTGAGCAAGAACAAAATGAGATATCGCAGTGGATTTTTACCCCCCTTAATTTATCGCAGAATCTTAAATTGTTGAATTCAGACATCAACCTTAGTACAAATTTCGTGTATGATATAGAAGAGAGGCGTGCTGATATATTAGATATATCTCTAAAATTATGGACTTTTCACTTCGCGTTGAATTTTGAATATGAACAACGGTATGAATTTATTGACGAATTCTTATCTAGGGGATTATCTGGTCCATGGCAGAGAAGCCAAGAATCGACATTTATACCCCTTTCTTTTGAATTACGCACCAATCCTTCTTTTGACACTGGACCAATATGGAAAAATCGTTTAAATCTTCAGCTGTCTTTCAATACTAGATTTCATATCAATTTACAGCGCTATACTTTCAGTTATTTTGAATTATCTCCACGTTTCACTGTGTCTATTTTCCAGTTTCTTGATTTTTCATTTAGTTCAACCATCCGTAATGATTTGATATATCAATATATAGCTCCATTAGCAGAAAGAGTTGGGCGCCCAGCACTTGATTTTTTCACTGATTTACTTGATTCAGTCAATATATTTGACAATGATTCCCTAAGAAAGGGTTCATTTAAGCTCCAGCGAATAAATCTGTCGCTAACTCACGACTTAGTGGACTGGGAATTTACGATGAACTATTCAGGGTCCCCTGAATTATCTGATTTTGATGATGATGGTATACGACAATACGAGTGGGTTTCAACGTTTTCATTTGCAATTATATGGAAGCCTGTGCCAGAATTTGATAGTAGATTTACCATTGAACCCGGCACTGATCAAGATATGGCAGTTATCAAATTTGAAGAGAATACTTAATTATATAGTACTTCTAATTTTAAACTATGGGAGCGATATCTATTTTTAATTGTGTATAATTTATAATTAGTTATAAATTGCAATAATATCGATAGACTACAGATAATATATGAATAAAATCGAAATACAGAATAGTGTTCCTATACAGATATCAAGGTATAAAACAGCGAATTTTTGCGATGCTGTTCTAAATATACTTAAAATATACAATTGGCATTTATCGTTGCTATTCTGTGGAGATGCAAAAATGCGCCAGCTGAATTGCCAATTTTGCGGGCTTGATTATACTACCGATGTTTTGGCGTTCTCTCAATTTGATGGACAATTATTTCCTACGAAAAAATGGGATGGCTTTATTTCCGTGGGTGATATTGTAATTTCTATAGATAGCGCACAAGCAAATGCCAAAACAAATTGCGTTAACGATAATACAGAGATAAAGCGATTGATTATTCACGGTATTCTTCACCTTAATGGATATGATCATGATAAAGATTTATATGGCACAATGATTAATATACAAGAACGAATCTTTCTTCATACTTTGGAGTATATTATAAGATGAAAAGTAAAATTTTTCTTCGAAAGCTTTTTCAGCAATCCGATGAAAATATAAGCACAATATTAGATAAAATTACAAATGAACAGCTTAAGATGATGCGAGGCATTGCGTGCTTATCTAATCGTACAGTAAGAGATGTGATGGTTCCAAGGATAGATGCTATTTTAATTGAGTATGCTCAAGATAGCATAAAGCTTATTGCGCAATTAGCTAAGAGTAATCATTCCCGTATTCCAATCTATAAAGAGACCATCGACAATGTAATTGGAATACTCTATTCTAAAGATGTTTTATTGCAAGCTATTGTAGATCAGGATCACTCAATAGAAAAAATAATACGCACGCCATTTTTTGTACCTGAAAGCAAAAGATTGGATACCTTGCTCCATGAAATGCAAAAACGACATGTCCATATGGCCATAGCCGTAGATGAATATGGTGGAACTGCTGGAGTTATTTGTCTAGAAGACATTATTGAAGAAATTGTGGGTGATATACAAGATGAATTCGATGACGAGCGAGAAGGCATAATCGAATTGGAGGGGGATAGTTATTTATGTTATGCAAGAATAGGAATAGATAGGCTAAACAATACATTAAATACTAGCATTCCTAATGATCAATTTGATACTCTTGGAGGCTTCGTATTTGACCTATTTGGTAGAATACCAAATCGTGGAGAAAAGATACAGTATGAAGGCATGGATTTTATTATTCAAGATATGGTTGGGCAAAAAATAGAGACTGTTAAATTATTTATTCATACTTATAGATCAAAAATTAAACTAGAATGATGCGTGTATTGAGTATTATTATTCTCGTAGGCATTTTATTACCGGTATTTATTGGTACACAAAACAGCACAATTAGTATTACAGATGATATTACACAATCATCAGTCTCATTATTCGAACAGGGTGAGAAGTTATTTTTCGATGGTGAACTCTTATTGGCTATTCAATATTATCAGCAGGCTATTGAAGTGAATCCTAATTACGTTCCCGCATTAATTAAAATTGCTGAAGCTTACTTTTTGTTATCCGAAATTGAAAAAGCACAAATGACTTTAGATCATGCCAGTAATTATTCTATTGAATCTGATAGAATCAATATTCTACAGGCACGAATACATACAGTGCTCGGAATTTTTACTGAAGCTGAAACGCTTTATAATACTATTTTAATGGATGACCCAAATAACATAGAAGGTTTGCTGGGTCTTGCTGAGCTAGCATTGGCTCGAGCAGAATACAGTCACGCTATTCAAATCTATACAAGAATCATTCGTATCGATCCTAGCAATAATGATGCACTACTGGCCTCAGGGTTACTGCATGATCAACAGGGCAACGTAGAGCAAGCAGAAGATTATTTATTACAATCTTTGTTGCATGACTCATCTAATCCTGCAGTATATACATATATTGCTCGTCATTATATGGAGCGCAATTTAGTTGATATGGCTTTAAACTATGTAAACACGGCACTTACTATTGAAAGCGACTATATTCCAGCTATTTCTATTTTATTTGAAATAGGTAAGCGAACACAAAATTATGAAATTATTGATCCATACATTATCAACTTAGCTTCAACAAATCCAGATGATGACCTTGCGTGGTATTTACACGGGATAATGTCACATAAAATTCAAAAAGCCGATCAAAGCATTAAAAGTTTACGCCGCTCATTACAGATCGATCAAACATCTACAATTCCCAGAATAGTTTTAGAAGAGATTACTTTAGATAATATGAAACCAGAAAATCCACTGCGCAAAGAATTAGCACAATATCGTTTGCGAAAAGGAGATGAATATACAGATTTAAGTATGCCGCGTTTTGCTCTCCAAGAATATAGACGAGTTTTACAATTAGATCCTTTTAATAAAACTGGACGATTACGGTTTGCTGAATTGCAATTATCAAGAGGGCTACGTGAAAAATATCTTGAGCAATTGCTCATTCTTAACCAAGCGGGATATATCGACAGTAACATAACCGAACAAATAGAAGCATATAAAATGTTGACATCGAATAATATAATCAATCAATGGGATCTAGGTCCTCATTTTTTATATCGTAAAAAAGTTAAATTATATGTTCACATCACAAGTTTAAATTATGGTGCAGAATTAAATCTAGCTACTCCCTTCTTGGAGAAATATTTCACACACTTACTACAAAAAAATGAAAATATTGTTGCTCAATCGGATAGTCTACTAAACAATGATTTACAAATAGATATGTTAGATCGATCACGTAGTGCCAATGCGTCTTATTTAGTTAAGATTGAGGTTTTACAAAGAGATAACAATATTGAAATTACTGGAAATGTGTATCTTACTGATAGTGGTAATTTATTAATAAGGCGACAGGTTGTGAAAAATGGGCATAGTAGTGTTGCAAACGCTTTAATAATTCTTGCTGATAAAATACTGGAGTCAATTCCATTAAGCGGTCAAATAATTATGCGAAGGTCTGATCTTGCGGTAATTAATTTTGGTATGATCGATGGAATGAAACAAGGACAAGAATTGCCAATAATTCGTCAAAATAATATAAAGAGTAGCATCGGTGAATCAATTAGCAATGAATCGAATATTGTTGGAACAATTATACTCAATAAAATAGACGATTGGTTTTCGCAAGGCATGCTTATACCGTTTGGAGATGTGGATCAAATAGATATAGGAAATAAAATAATCATGAATACGAACCTGAATTCTAAACAAGAAGTATTCTTATCGCCCATCTATGATCAATTACGATCTATTAAATAAATTGAATTAAGTACGCGAGAAAATATAGCAAAATAAGAAAATAAATAATATCTCTTATTAAGCTATATAATATACTTACAAGAATTTCTAATAAATAGTTACACAATTTAATAGATAATAAACAATAGCATAAAAAACGTATAATATATCGAAAATACAATCAGCAGTTAAAATAAGAGTAAGTTATAAGTTCAATTCTTAACAATTAGGAAAATATTATCAATATAATTATACTAAATACTATAAAGCATTGCTAATCGGTTCTATGTATTATAGCTGTAATCTACGATTGCGCTTAGCTATTTTCCGAATTTGGGCTTTTAATTTACGATTACGAACAACAGAAGGCTTTTCATAATATTCACGCCTTTTCCACTCACGAATAATACCTTCTTTTTCAACCATACGCTTAAATCGTTTTATAGCTCTTTCTAACCTTTCTCCATCTTCGACACGAACAAATGCGATAAAATCACCTCCTCAACATAAGAATAATAAAAATGACACAAATAGCTATAATTAACTATAATAATTCCAGATATAATATGCAGATTATATTAACCATGTCAATATGTCAAATCTTATATGGCTACTCAAATCGTATATTTTGATACATTTTTGAGGAAATTTATCCCATTTTATTATTCCAACAGCAATAGTATTTTTCAAAAAATATCTAATTAGAGATACTTCTAGCGTAAAATCAGATTCATTTAGATGTTCGTAATGCCACAATGTTCAATTGTTTTGTTTCTTTACCTCTGAATCGACTGATATCAGGAGTAAAGAGTATATCTAAATAATCGCCTATAGATATGTTAATTTTCTTCTGTTTATTTGCATTCCAGTATATTCCAGGCCATGTGATTTTTTTTGACTTTAAGTTTAATCTCAAATGTTGATTATCTTTTCCAATAAATTTGTAGTCCATAACAATCAGATTATTAGATTTCAATATAAGTGGGTTGTTTCCAGTTCCATATGGCTCAAGTAAATTAAAAACGTGATAGATATTTGGCGTAAGATATTCTGAAGAAATGTCCGCGTCAAATAAAATAGTCGTATCTGGTTGCTGTAGGATGATGCCCATTGATAATTGTTTTAATTTTTGCTGAAAAGAGTGTAATGATTTATAGTGTAAATGGAAACCAGCAGCTATGTCGTGTCCGCCCCATCCATCCAATAGATCACTGCATTTGCTCAATAAATCTGTCGCTATAACAGATCTTTGTGTGCGAACACTTCCAATAATTAACGAAGTATTTAATTGTGTCATAACAATGGCAGGAGCGCTAAATTTTTGGCTGAATCGAGAGGCTAATATACCTGTGATACCGCGGCAAAGATTTTTTTCTAATACCACGATAAGTTTTTTTTCATGATCATTGTAACTTGTTTTTGCTAAAGAAAATAAACGAGAGAATGCTTCTTCTCCTATTTGTTGTCTTTTTTTATTGAAGTTATTAATTTTTTTGGCGAAATATGTAGCATCTTTGGGTGTTGTTGCACATAATAAATTGACTGCTTCGTGGGCCTCCCCTAGTCTTCCTGCTGCATTAATAGCAGGTGCTATTTTAAATCCAATATCACGAGATGTGTAACTTTTTACTTTCATTTCCATGACTTCTAATAAAGCATCTAACCCCATCCTTGGTGTTTGAATAGCTTTATATGATAGGCATTTTAAAGCTTGCTTTACAAAAATACGATTTTCATTTTCTAGTGGCATGACATCTGCAATTGTTGCTATCCCTGTTAAATCAATGCTACGAAAAATAACTTTGGCTATATTCGGTGCTCCGTACAAAACAAGTAAATTATGTAGATGAAATATAGCGTCAATTTCCTGAAGTTGATCAGTTATATAACGAGTTATATTAATCCTAGAAATTATCTGAAGCGGAGTTTCTGAATTTATAAAGTTAAATTTAAAATTTTTTGATGCAAGCTGTTTAAAATGAGGTTTTATATCGATAAATTTCAACGTTTCTGAATAAAATTTTGTAAAGTTTTTTTGTAATGTCGGTAAATCAAAACAATAAACTGGAGTATACTTAAGATATTGGATTAGCCGACTTTTCCCTGTAGCAGTCATACTATGTTCAAGATATTCATGATAATGTTCAATTTTCAATCCATTCATCGTTTGAATAAGATCGAGTCTTATCCTGTTATTTATAACGGTTATATGTAATAGAGAAATAACCTCATTGAAAAGTGGATGTCCGAACATAGAACGTGTACTATAATATAGTGCCCACCGGACCTTCATTACTAATGCGCATCCACATAAATCAGCAAAAACATTCTTTGACGAATCAATTTTAGGATTAACAATAGCAACTGCATCAGGAAGCTTCCTTGGGATATTGTGATGATCAACGATAATGACATCTATTTTATTCTTATTTGCATAGTTCACTTCTGAATAATTAGAAATACCACAATCTACAGTTATAATTAAATCAATATTCAACTTTATAGCATAATCAATGACATCATTTGATAATCCATAAACGTCATGATTACGGGGCACTGCCCATTTGATTTGTTCGATACCATGTTCACGCAATGTTTCAAGCATTAGCGTAACGGCAGTAACACCATCAGTATCTCGATCGCCATATATTAAGATGCGTTCTTGTTTCTCTAAGGCGACATTTATGCGATGTATTAGTTCTATCATGCCGCTATAAAGAAATGGATTATGTAAAAAATAGATGTCGTCTTCAAGAAAAAAAAGTAACTGATGAGGTTCCAGTATACCACGGCGAGATAAAATGGAGGCACTTAATAAGTCAATATTATATTGTTTTGCTAATGATACTATTACATTTTTGGTAGTATGTTTTTTATGCCAATCTTCTTGCATTGTGATTTGTTTAAGTGATTATTTCTAATATCATGCTACTTTTCGGTGGATATTTATCAGTAATTATATAAGCTTCATTTAATAATGACTTTGCTTTTTGCAGATCTTTCTCATGTCTGGCATATATAGTTGCTATTTTTTGACCCTGTTCAATTTTCGAGCCACTTTTAACAAGAAGCTCAATACCCACATCAGGCAAAACTGTATCTGCTTGTGTTTTTCTACCTACTCCTAACTCAACACCAGCTAGACCTATTTTATAAGCATCGACAGTATTAATAATGCCTTTACAAGAAGCTACAATATCATCCCGAATTTTTGCTCGAGAATTGCCAAATTTTCTTTTCATCGACTGCACATCTCCTCCTTGCAGTTCAACATTTTGTATAAATTTCTCCCAGGCTCTACCGCTTTCACGGGCAAGAATAAGTCTCTCTTTGGCTTGATCATAATTTGATGCGTTGCCAGACAACATAAGCATATGCGCTCCTAATTCAAAAGTAACTTCCATCAAGTCAGCACTCCTAGTATCATCAAATACTTCTGATTTATAGCCATTGAGACACCATGCGCATTCTTCTATTTCCAAAAAATTTCCTACCATTATTCCTAGAGGCTCGTCCATACGTGTAATAATTGCAGTTGAGTGTTTTTTCAATTGGGCACATATTTCAATCAGCATATTGGCAAGAGAGCGGGCTTGATCAATATTTTTCATAAATGCACCAGACCCGCATTTTATGTCAAATACTATTGCATTAGTTCCTTCCGCGATCTTTTTAGATAAAATACTGCTCACAATAAGCGGCAAAGATTCGACAGTGCCTGTTACGTCTCGCAATGCATAAATAAGACGATCTGCAGGAACTAAGGATTCATTTTGGCTTGCCATAACATAGCCGCATTTAGCGAGTATTTTAACAAATAGAGCAGGAGGTATCGCAGTTTTATACATAGGTATGGATTCTAATTTATCCAATGTCCCTCCAGTATGTCCCAATGATCGGCCGCTAACCATTGGCACATAAGCACCGCATGCGGCGACCAGTGGAGCTAAAATTAGCGAAACTTTATCGCCTACTCCGCCCGTAGAATGTTTGTCGACAAATACTTTATTGAGATGCTCTAAATTTATTACGTTCCCTGAATAGAGCATGCTTTTTGTCAATGACGAAATTTCATCTTTTTGCATACCGCGAATAAAGATAGCCATAAGTAAAGCTGACATTTGATAATCTTTTATTTCGTTGTTGACATAACTATCAATCAAAAATCTGATCTCCTTATAGGATAATTTTCCACCGTCACGCTTCTTTTTGATCAATTCTATAATATTCATAATTATATAATATCATATTTAGTTTATTTACTTAAGGTGTATTTTATTGTATATATTAGAAATTATAGGATATTATTAAAATTTAAATATCTATAAAGTAATTTTAGATTATATATCCTATAAAGTAATTTTAGATTATATATCTTATAACTGCTAGATTCAACTTAAGAGATAAATAAAAGGCGCTCTTAAAAATTTCATACAATATTAAAATTTAATGGCTATTTTTTATATGAGGAGGCGGTCAATTTGTTTGGATAGAAAAATAAAATACATGCAAATTGCTACAAATCAATAGATAAATATTAATATGTAATAGAGAGATCTTTGCGAAATCTTCGCAGTAATCGCGAATAAGCTTCATAATATAAATTTATAGCATATTATAGCAAAGACAATACTAAGATTTAAGGTAAATGTTACACAAATATATACCCTATTAAAATATCAAATTACTAGCTTAATAGATAGCTTAAAGTTTAATAGATACCTTATTTATATACAAATTACTTTGTACAAAATTATTCTCGTCTTGAAAATGCCGTGATTTTCTACATAATTAGACTATGTACTATTTAAGATTATTTTTATATTACTGTATAATATTATTATGTATTAGCGGATGTACTTCAAGTATAAATGAAGCAGAATTCATTTCGTCAGCAGGTGCAAATGAAATACAGGATCTGTTAGAACCACAAAGCTCAGTTACAGAAGAGATTGTTGAGGGTATCCCGCATGTTTATGAAAGTCCTGATAATGAAGAGATGCCCCATTCTGAATCTAAATCTGTTGCATTATCCTCTAAAGGCACAGTAGCTATTCTTACAGCTTCTTCTAGTGCAGAAACTGGAATAGAAAATATTGAAATAGTAAATACTAATTTGGACTCTACATTGACACATCAAATAGAAACAAGCAATCATAGAATAGCTATTCATGAGACAGAGACACAATCTCATAATGACTTATTTGGGGCACAATCGTTCCAAAATGAAACACTAGATATTCTAATGGAAGAACAGATTTCATCGTCAGTACTTAAGGATGCATTGGCGCAAGAGGCATCTCAATCAATAGGATTGAACCATGATAATTCTAATAAAGGAATATTCGATACGCTTTTCTCTGTAAGAGAAAAGCGTATGATGGCTATTGCAAATGTTTTTCAGGCAATAAAAAATATAATGGTATCTACAGTAATTAGTAATGATGCTATTTTAAATTATTTCCATGATAGATCAATTATAGCCATAGCAAGTACTGCATTATTAGCAACTATTGCTATATTTTTATATAGAGATTTTATTTGAAATTACATTTCATTTGCTATTTTCTAATAATGGAATATTTTGATTCTAATAGATAAGGAAACGTTATTTAAAAGAGGGATTTTGTAAATCATGAAAGTGGTAATATTGGGTGCTGGTACAGTAGGTTTCCAATTAGCGAAAGAACTTATTGACGAGAAGGTTTCTGTAGTAATCATTGAACGTGATGCTATGCGCGCCCAATTAGTTGGCGAACGTCTTGATTGTTTAGTTATTACAGATAATGGAGCAACACTGCCTATATTTCGAGCTGCGGGAATTGAAGAGGCTGATTTTTTTGTCAGCGTAACTGATTCGGACGAAATGAATATTATTGCTTGTTCGATGGTTAATAATGAATTTAAAAAGCCAAAAAAAGTGGCACGTGTCCGTAATCTTGAATACTCTGAACATAATGTATTAGATTACCGCGTACTTGGAATAGATTATGTGGTCAACCCCGAGGTAACGGCTTCTAATGCGGTCATGCGAAGTGTTAACGCAGGTGCGATGAGTGATGTTTTTACGTTTGAGCATTCGAATTTGGAAATACGTAGCCTAATAATTACTAGAGATTCATCATGGATAGGGCAAACTATTAGCAATATATCACATACTATACATTTACCGTTTCTTATCGCTATTATAATTCGTAACAATAAAATAGTTATACCCTCTGGAAAGACAACTGTCCTTGAAGGCGATATTGCTTATATAACAAGCGATAGCAATACATTTGATTATATATATAGACAGATAGGTTTCAGTACTAAGCGCTTACAAAGTTTTATCATAGTAGGTGGAGGAAGAGTTGGAGAACAGCTCATTACTACCTTATCTGGAATAACCAATAAGTCCAGATCGATTACCAAAAAAATACTTAGTCATATAAAACGCCAGCATAAGCGAGATATCGTAGTAATTGAAAAATGCAAAGAAAAATGTCGGTATCTTTCTCAGCAGTTCTCCAATATATTAATACTAAATGCTGATGTAACCGATGAAAGGCTATTTCAAGAAGAAAACCTCCATAAAGCTGATTTGCTTATTGCTGCCACAGATAACGAAGAACTAAATATAGTTACTACAATATATGCAAAGACAATTGGAATAAAGCGATCTGTAGCGCTTGTCTCTCGAGAAAGTTATACAAATATCGCCAATCGAATAGGTATTGATGTTGTAATTAATGTCAAAAATTCAGTAGCGAATGCTATATTAAAAAATATTAGGTACGGTTCAATTGGTAGCATATATAGTATCTTTGACAATAATATTGAAATTAGCGAGTTTTCAATTGGGAATGACAGCAATGTGTTGGGGAAAGAAATTCGTCAGATAGCATTCCCACTCCACACCTTGATAGTTTCTATCAGAAGACAAGATCAAGATATTTTACCAAAGGGGAAAGATAAACTACAACGGGGAGATACAATCATTGTTATTGCGCTCAAAGAATCGGTATCTCAGATTAAAACTATTTTTGCGCTAGACAAATAATGAATATTCGGTTGCTTTTGCGGGCAGTAATGATTCTGCTTTTACTCATTGCTACATTTATGATCTTGCCTATTATTGTAGCTATCTGTTATCAGGAATTTAGTATGATACCATCGTTTTTATTTCCAATAATTGCTGTCCTCATAGTAGCAATTCCTTATTTGCTAATTGTTCAATCAAGAAAACAAGAACTCGCAATTCGCGAAGGTTTCCTCTTAGTGGGCATTAGTTGGATAGGAGCCTCTTTTCTAGGTGCTTTCCCATTCTGGCTTTCTAATTCTATCTCTGAGTACACAAATGCATTCTTTGAATCAGTATCTGGATTTACAACTACAGGAGCATCTATTTTAACTCACATTTCTTCGTTGCCTAAATCAATATTATTTTGGCGGTCGCTAACTCACTGGCTTGGCGGGATGGGTATAATTGTGCTCGCAGTCGCAATATTGCCTCTTTTAGGTATAGGAACCTTTCAAATATTTAAAGCTGAGGCGCCCGGACCGAAAATAGATAAGCTCACACCAAAAATTGCTAATACGGCAAAAATTCTTTGGATTAGCTATCTACTTATGACAGTAGCAGAAGTTTTACTGCTACTGTTTGGGGGCATGTCTGTATTTGATGCCATAACTCATTCTTTTGGAACAGTAGCAACGGGCGGATTCTCTACATATGAAACAAGCATTGGGCACTATAATAGCACCTATATTGATGTAGTAATAACAATATTTATGATTCTTGCCGGGGTAAATTTCATATTTTATTATAAGATCTTATTCAAACGTTCATTTCTCATTTTCTCTGATCGAGAATTCACTAGTTACATTACTATCTTTTTTTCTGGTGCAATTTTTCTCACTCTTATATTATTACAACATGGTACGTTTAGCACTGTAGGTAAAAGTCTTCAATACGCATTTTTTCAAGTAGCATCTATTCTTACTACCACAGGTTATACGACAGCTGATTTTGATAATTGGCCGTCAGTAGCAAAAGCGATTATATTTATTTTAATGTTTATAGGTGGTTCTACTGGATCAACAAGCGGCGGCATAAAAATTATGAGAATCATTTTAATCTTCAAGATAGCGGTTCAAGAATTACGTACCCTCATACATCCTAAGGGAGTCTTTAGCATTAAGATGGGCAAGGTTATAATCCCTTCTTCCATTCTTAGATCTGTTGGTGCTTTTGTTTCTATATATATGTTCCTACTATTAATGACAACATTAATAGTATCTGCTTCAGGAGTGTCTCTTATCACAGCATTTTCGACAGCTTTAGCAACATTAGGAAATATTGGGCCTGGATTTGACGCGGTAGGAGCAAGTCAGAATTATGCTTTTTATTCTCCTTTCATTAAATGGTTTCTATCTATTATTATGATTATTGGACGGCTGGAAATATTCACTATATTAGTAATATTTACTCCATATTTTGCACGCCCTCACTCTTGATAAACTCTAATAAGCATCTTAAATGTATAAAAATCATCATTCTAAATTAATGATCAGACGAATAACAATGACAGACAATTCTAAATGATCATAACAAACTTATTAATAATCATTTTATTGAATTCAATAGTATATTTGTCATTTGATTCATGTAATTCTTTCAAATTAATCATTATGTGAGAGTACTGTATTAGAGGCATTGAAAATTAATTCCTTTTTTAACTATGATACAAAGAATATAAAATATCCAATTATCGTAATTTTACTTCAAGCGAGATATAAGTGCATGTTCATTACCATGGGACATTTTGTAAGCTAGCATAAGATCAAGATTGGTATTGTATAAAGCAGCCTGTTGTATTCTATCCCGCATACCAAAGCACACCGCCTCCTGCCAACAAATAGTTGGTATTAGCGGTCTATTTCCGATGGTAGATGGTCTAGGTATCGAGTATCGCTCATTTGCCGCCTACCTAATTACAAATGGTCTAACCGCTGAAATAATATTAAGGAACGCCGATATTAATTAATCTCACACAACACAGCGTCTACCCGTCTATATATGCTTAGTTGCCAAGGACGACATTATTGATCACTATTGACATTATGGTCCCGGTTTTAGTGCCTTCAGTAACAATGCCTAGCATTCTGCATTTTCCGTTCTACCTGCCAACAATAGGAATATTGCTTTTTACTGATATTCCTTGACGGCTTGACTGTTTATTATCGCTGTGCTTGGTGCTTTCTTTGCCGCCTATATATTTCTCGTCTATCTCTATAATACCGATAATAGCCGAAGTGAGTATATTCAGTTTTTACAAGATTCATGTATTTTCAGTGAATAACGAACCATTCCAATTTCTGCGGTATTCTTTGCCTTTCACGTAAGCCGATGACTAGATAGACCGTATGGTTGTAAGCCAAGCAGATAGAATAAAACCATATCCGACAATAGCAAGTTGCTGTCCTCAATATTGCCCCAAGGGTCATGAGGATACAATCTTGCAGTCAGCTATACTTAAAATGCTCCCTCACTCTTGGTATATCTTATTCATACCACGCACCTCGGGCAAAATTATTCCTTGCCTCTATCATATTTAATAGGCGATTTATATATACCCGATTAGTTGAAAGCTTCTTAGTGCACCCAATTAAATCACTCATACATGACTATGATAGACTATAATAACAATGTTGATATTGCAGGATTCAATAGTTTTATGAAAATTGAAAAAATATTTTATTTAGCTATGAGCCGTTAGGATCAAATTGTATGTCGTTGCATAATTTATAATAAGCTAAATTTTTTGATTCGGATCGAGAATCAATTTTTTCTAAAAATTGTAGTTATACATAACAGATCTCAGGCAAATAAGCATAATCTGAAAACTTAATAGTAGCCTAAATATTGTATTCACTACGTATACTTATAGAAGACGGTGAAACACTTATGAATATTTTTTTGCAACCCTTTTGCTTCAGCATATATAACATATAAATAGTCTTTATTCATACGCATATATATTGTATATTTTTAGTTATTGTACAAATTGATGTAATATGCTGTATAATTATCGTAAGCCATCTTAGCTCAGCTGGTCAGAGCACGTGATTTGTAATCTCGGGGTCGTCGGTTCGAATCCGACAGATGGCTCTTAATATTTGAATGCGATCAAATAATTGTAAATATTATCTGGCTGTTATACAGGTGCTGGAAAATACTAATATCAAGTGATCGGATAGAGTTGTTAACATTTTCAGGTTTTCATGAATTAATCTGCATCGCAATTAGTGTAGTATCTAATTGCAATTTGCTAACGACAGGAACCACAAGAGTTTATTATGTGTTTTTACTTAATGGAAAGGTCCAATCTATTATTTACCATTCTCGATTTGGTTTCGTATTTCAGATATTTAATAAATACAAATTTGACCCACCATAGCTATTATTTGAAGATAAAAATAAATGACCCGTTAATATAATTAACGTAACAACCAATGGTTGTAGATTCGTTAACGGGTTCTGGAAACGCAAAACAAAAGAAATTCTGTACTATAGCGTCATAATTTCCGCTCTTACTAATACCAGCCAGCCGTTATCATTGCACATTGTGCACTGCTAGAATAGAAGAAATTCTCTTGATTTTACTTTGCAGTTGAACTATTTTCAAGGAGTGTGTTATTGTGGAAATGTTGGTATAATACTAAAATCAATTTATACATGGAAACTGGCAGAAGTTACAAAAATTCTGATAGATGCGACTAACCACTCATTATCAGCAGTTGCAATTCTCATAAGCAAAATTATTTCGCAAGCAATGATCAATGTTTCTTAGAATATATTATGAGCAAATCGGTAGCATACATATCCATAAATACTATCAACGACATAGGATTGAGACTGAGGTCATGAGATTTCTTTTGTGGCAAATTGCATTAGCAAAAAAAATACTTTTTTGTATATCAAAAAGGGAAATAAGGCTACGATTGCATTGTATCGCAAGATAAGTTTTCTTATTATAGCGATTTTCAAGTAAGATATTATGTCTAAAGCATTAAAAATATTGATGGTTGCAAGTGAAGCGTCTCCCATTGCTAAAACAGGTGGACTGGCTGACAGCGTATCGGCACTGGCACTTGAGTTAAGTGCTATGGGGCACCAAGTATACATAATAATCCCAAGGTATTTTTTTATTGCTCTGGATAACATAAAGATATTGCATAGAAAAGTTTCTATCTCTACCATATATGGAAAAGATAAAGTACAATTTTATCACACTAACATAAAAGATCAAGTAGAAGTTATTCTTCCCGATGCTCGCAATTATTTCGGACACCGTTATATTTATGGGGATAGTTACGAGCCATTAGGAGAGCATAATGGTAACCGGTATGGTTTTCTATGTCTATGTGCATTTCGATGGTGTCAAATAGAACGGTGGTACCCTGATATAATTCATTGCCATGATTGGCCAAGTGCGCCAATGGGAGCGCTCTTATATAAGATCAGAGCATTAGACCATTATTTTGCTCAAACCGTAAGTGTATTGACAATTCATAATATTGCCTATCAAGGAGTATTCTCGCATGAGCAGACAAATATTCTGGGGTTATCTCCTGAAGAGAAAAGCGCTTACGGTTTTAATTTTCATAATAGCGTTAGCTATCTGAAATCAGGAATACACTGTTGTAATTGGCTAACTACAGTTTCTCCTAGTCATGCAAAAGAATTGGAAAATTCTCATCTTTCCGGTGCTCTTTATCCATCGATTAGGAAAAGAGGAGAAGGAGTATCAGGAATACTTAATGGTATCGATTACACAGACTGGGATTCAAGTAGCGATCCGTATCTTGTGACACAGTACGACATCAATAGCACTGAACGGCGATATGGAAATCGCCTTGCTCTTCAACGAGAATCAAATTTACCCATTCAAGATAATAAACCGCTCATCGGCATAATCGCACGTCTTGTCGAACAAAAAGGATTTGAAGAATTGTGTGCATCAAATGGAAGATGTCTAATAAAAATTGCACAAATTGCACAAATTGTAATTTTAGGAAACGGAAAGCAATATTATGTGAATATATTAACTGATATTGCTAACAAAAATCCTAATATAGCTTTTTGGAATTGCTTTAGCGAACGAATTGCGCACCTTATAGAGGGGGGATGCGATTTTTTTCTAATGCCTTCGCGTTATGAACCATGTGGGCTTAATCAAATGTATTCATTATGTTATGGTGCAATACCAATTGTGAGCACTACAGGAGGCCTAATAGATACTATTATTCCATATAATGGAAGTACGGATCTTGGTACCGGATTTATGTTTCGCATAGTTTCTGAAAAACAAATTATCGATACAGTTGCCTTTGCTGTAAAAATCTGGAAAGAAAAACCTAACGATATCAAGCAGATGAGGATTAGAGGTATGCAACAAAGATTTTCTTGGCATAATGCAGCTACAATTTACGAGAAAGGATATTATCAGACAAGAAAAAAATATGCTTTCACACAAAAATTGTTATAAAATAATCCTTTATATCTGAAATTAATAATGAATTATCTAATAACTCATATATTTTTAACGTACTATACACGTTAGATATCAATATAGGTGTAGATACAAAATTATTTAACAAAAAATAGAACAAATATTATAATACATGTTTATAATTGATACTTACAGATATTGTAAGATCACATATTTAATGTGAAAAAATTAACTAATCAATTCAGTATAGAATATGTATAAGCCGCATACAAAGAATCGTCGCTAATAAAGGTAATACTTTGGATGTAATTTCCCAAAGAAATACAGACTAGTGATAAATTAATTTATAGTAAATTTATCAGTAGCATTAAGTTCAATAAATGCCTTTTTCAGCCGTTCTATGGAACCTTGTTCACCTAGACGTAGCCATTTGCGAGGATCAATCTGCTTTTTATTCGGAGCATCGGGATTTTCTGGATTGCCGATCTGTGAGTGTAAATAACCATCATAATGATCCATATACTGCTTAACGCAAGATGTGAATGCCCATTGATTATCGGTATCAATATTGAATTTAATCGCGCCGTACGAAATCGCTTCTTTAATATCGCTTTGCGCTGAACCTGATCCACCATGAAAAACTAGATATATAGGCTTATTCTTTTTGGTATTACGAGCTGAATGAACACGGTCTTGAGATTGCTTGAGAATATCGGGGCGCAATTTAACGTTTCCTGGCTTGTACACTCCATGAGTATTGCCAAACGAAGCGGCCACAGTAAACAAGCCAATATTGTGTAACGCGTCATAGGCCGTTAATACTTCATCAGGATGAGTGTATAAACGATCACTTGCAACTTCGCTATTATCTACACCATCTTCTTCTCCTCCAGTGATACCAAGTTCTATTTCGAGAGCCATATCTATCTTGCTCATCCGTTCTAAGAATTGACCACATGTTTGAAGATTATTTATAAGCGGCTCTTCTGAAAGATCTAGCATATGAGTACTGAATAAAGGAGCTCCATTCTCACGATAATATTTTTCTCCTTGAGATAGCAATCCGTCTATCCACGGCAATAATTTACGAGCACAATGATCTGTGTGCAATATTACTGCGACTCCGTAATATTCCGCTAAAATACGAATATGATGTGCACCAACAACACAACCCGCGATAGCTGCTCGTTGATGTTCATTATCTAGAGGATTGCCAGCATTGAAATGGGCACCGCCATTAGAAAATTGAATAATAATAGGTGCATTAGATTGTCTAGCTGCTTCCATAGCAGCATTAATCGAACTGGACCCAATTACATTGACTGCAGGCAGTGCACATTCACGATCTTGGCAATAGTCAAACAGTTCGCTTAATTGTTGCTTACCAGTTATTACGCCAGGTTTAATTTTAAATGTATCCATTACTCCCTCCTTAAAAAACAATTTAACGTATTTTTAACTCTATAATTAGGTTGGATATTTATAAATATGCATTCAGGAATTACCATATAATATAATTTGCTCCATAGGTTAGCCCCGCTCCAAATCCTACTGTAATAATTTTTTGACCGCGTTGTAATAAACCTTTATTTTGCATTTCAAATAAGCAAATAGGAATTGAAGCCGCTGAAGTATTTGCATATTGATCAATGTTAATAAAAAAACGATTGATATCCCAATTCTTTTTTTTACATACTGCTTCAATCATTCGTCTATTAGCTTGATGGGGGACTACGAAATCTACCTCTTCAAAGTCGATTTTGTAAGAGTGTAATATCTGTTCTATTGCATTGATAATTGCTGTAATTGCGAATGTATATACTTTGCGACCATTCATTTTTAGAAAGCTATCTTTACCTTCTTGACGTTCTGGGTATCGAGCACCCCCAATATCTCGTATTAATGTAGCATGGTCAGCCCCTTGAGCACGTAATATGCTACCAATAATACGACTACTCGATGCGTTATTACGCATATCTGATACTATAACGGCCCCCGCCCCATCTCCGAATAAGATACAAGTTTGACGATCCTGCCAATTAATTATTCTACTAAATATTTCAGAACAAACCAATAACACGTTATTTGAAGAATTAGCCTCAATAATTGAACGAGAGATTTCCAGTCCATAGATAAAACCGCTACACGCTGCTGATATATCAAAAGCTGCGGCATTTGATGCATCAAGCATATCTTGAAGAATGCAAGCGGTAGACGGAAAGCTTAGATAATCAGGGGTGCTTGTAGCACAGATAATAAAATTAATGCTTTTTTCGTCGATGTCAGCAACTTTTATAGCATCTTTTGCCGCGTAGTATGCAAGATCAGCGGTTGATTGGTCACTCGATGCGATATATCTATTGCGAATTCCGGTATGCGAATATATCCAATTATCAGAAGTGTTCAATGACTTGCTGAGCACATCATTAGATAGAGAATTAGGCGGAACGTAATGCCCTACTCCGCATATTGCAGCAGACATAGTTATTTAATTAAAATAAACTCGAAAAGAATAAGAATATAGAAATCATTGATAGTAAATAATAATTGAATTCTATCCTGTTAGTCAAGCGTCAATATAATGAATAAAAATAGTAAATGAAAAATATAATATTGCTAATAAACAATGTGTAGAAAAATGACATCATCTAATGCTTAAAAAATTGTGTTATTTTACTTTCACATAAACTAGTCAGCCTATCCAATAGGGATATTTATTAATAATATATTGGAAAGATACGAAATGTAATATGTATTATAGTCGTATGTATTTATTTAATAACGGAAATATAGTGACATTAAACCTATGGAAAAATAGAAAGAAGAAAAAAATTATATTTAGTCATCTTATAATCTTTCAATAAATAAATTAGTCAGTTTCATTATAAATAGGTCAATAAATAATTGTTATATTGCGACGATTAATTCAGTAGTATTTATACTGTGTCCGTATATATTTTTTCAATTCATTTTATTGAATAGCATATCAAATAAACTGGAACTATATCGAATACAATATACGCAACAAGTAGAAAAAATAACTTCTTTTAACTTTAAAATTATCTTAGATATCTACAGAATTTAACATTTTTACTATACTGCAGAGGTTATTTAAATATGTATGATTGTTGGTTAATGAAAAGTTAAGAATATTCTGAGTATTATTTATGAGGAAAATATAAAAGAATGATTAAATATTGGTAAATACAGTAGGTAGTTCTAATATTAATAATTTATAATAAACGATATATAATTCGATAGTTTACGGTATTTTATATCAATTATGCAATTATACATTTAAAAATGAATGTTATTTCATAAAAATATTCAGAAGCAATATAGATTTATTAGTATTTTTATATGATTGCTACTGTAAAAAAAATAAGTAGGAAAAGATATAAACATATATGTGCCATATATCTAATATCAAAAAATAAATAATAATTTACATTGTTTATTTTTGTACATATTGCTAAATTATAAATATAAATTGTACAAATTTTATTGTATTTATATTCGAGAATATAGGAGCATATAAATTATGAATAGAAATATAACAGTAGCCGAAGCAATGATAGATGTCATTCATCAACATGGCGTAGATTATATATTTGGGTTACCAGGAGGAGCGGCAATTCCCATTTTCGACGCGCTAGTGGATTCGCCAATTAAATTGGTACTTACTCGACATGAACAAGGTGCTACTCATATGGCTGACGGATTTGCTCGAGCAACAGGATTGCCCGGTGTTGTATTAGTAACTTCTGGTCCCGGGGCAACCAACGCTGTTACTGGTATTTTTACTGCGCATATGGATTCGGTGCCTATGATTGTCATTTGTGGACAACAGACAACATGGAATTTAGGATTAGATACTTTTCAAGAAGCCGATGTTTCTGGGATTTCTTATCCTATAGTAAAGCACTCCTATCTCGTAAAGGAAGCAAGTAGCATATTGAGAGTCATTAGAGAAGCGTTTTATCTTTCTAAAACTGGTCGTCCAGGGCCTGTTCTAATAGATATACCAAAAGATATTTCTAGTACTATAATTGAAATTGATTATTCTGAAGAACTCAACCTACCAGGTTACTCTGTGAATATCGAAATAGAACAATCAGAGATTGATAAAGCGGCTAAAATGCTCCAAGTGGCCAAGCGACCGCTTATTATTGTGGGTCATGGAGCAGTAATTTCAGGAGCGGAAAAAGATATATCTTACTTAGTGGAAAAGATGCAGATACCTGTCGTTAATACATTACTAGGAAAAGGAGGTTTCCCTGAAACCCATGAACTTAACCTTGGCATGCTAGGAATGCATGGGACCGCATATGCTAATTTAGCGGTTAAAAATTGCGATCTTATTATGTCGATTGGTTCTCGATGGGACGATCGTATTGTTGGCAAAATCGATGCATTTTGTCCGGATGCTCGTAAGATTCACATAGATATAGATGTATCTGAGTTCAATAAAACTGTTCAGATGGACTGTACTATCAAAGGTGATGCTCGCGAGGTAGTAAACAAACTTGCATCTGTTTGTCAAAGAGGGGATACAAGGGATTGGCTTGCTGATATTGCTAGATGGCGCATGTCTTATCCTCTAAAGTATAAAAAAGGAGGAAAGTTAAGAGCTGAGCATGTGATTCGAGAGATCTATCGCCAGAGTTCTGGAAAAGCTTATGTAACTACCGATGTGGGGCAACATCAAATGTGGGCAGCGCAATATTATTTGACTGATGAGCGATTTCATTGGATATCTTCTGGAGGAGCGGGCACTATGGGTTTTGGTTTCCCGGCAGCTATTGGAGCCCAATTTGCTCATCCTAATGAATTGGTTATCGCAGTGGTTGGCGACGGAGGATTCCAGATGACCTTATCAGAATTAGCAACGGCCGTTGTGCATAAATTACCAATAAAAATTATACTTATTAACAACAATTATCTTGGGATGGTTCGCCAATGGCAAAATCTATTTTATGACAATAGGTTATCCGGTGTTGATATGGACGGTAACCCTGATTTTGTAAAGTTGGCAAATTCATATGGATGCCGAGGTGTTAGGATTAAGCGAAGCGCTTATGTGAAAAAAAATGTCTCACTTATATTGGAGTATAATGAAGGTCCTATATTGCTAGATGTCGAAGTTGAGAAAGAAGACAATGTTTATCCAATGATTCCTGCTGGAGCTGGGTACGATCAAATGATTATATCTGCTCCAAAAAATGAAAATCAATCTGTCAAATTACCACGACCGGAGGGCAGTACGTAAATGAATACACCAAAAATACAAAGACATATTATTAGTCTTAAAGTAGCAAATAGACCCGGTGTACTAATTAGAATAGGGTTAGTTTTTTCGCGTAGAGGATATAATATAGATAGTCTTGTTGTATCTCCTTCAAATGATCCCGATTTCTCCTTTATGAATATTGGAGCGGAAGGCGATGACAAGAGTATAACACAGGTACTCAAAAACCTTAATAAGCTTGTGGATGTTTTGCATGCGACTGATCGTACTAACAGCAATGGCATTAGTCGTGAAATGGTTCTTTTTAAAATTTCCTGTAATGACGAGTCTCGTTCTGCGATTTTACAAATTGCTGACGTGCTACAGTGTAGCGTTCTTGAGGTAGGTATAAAACATATTATATTGGAAGTTACGGGTGATGGCGCGCATTTAGACGGTGTGCAAACCATTTTGCAACCTTATACGATCATCGAAATGATGCGTACCGGTGTTATATTGCTCGCGCGAGGTGAAGAGCAAACCCCTTAATTTAGCTCCATAAGAGGTAATTAACGCCATACTGTTTCTATCAAAAGAATATTTCACACGTCAAAAACTCGGGGATATAGCTCAGATGGTTAGAGCGGTGGCTTTGCAAGCCACAGGTCTGGGGTTCGAATCCCCATATCTCCATATAATTCAATATTAGCAACAGTAGTTAAATTAGAAAAATCTTTATTATTTGTGCAGGATCATAGTAATTCTATGATCGCCAATAAATATCTTATAATAAAATAGTGTAGTGAAAAATTTAACTCATTAGAGATAAGTACATATTATATATAGTGACTACCTACAACAATCAAGTATTTTAGAAATATATATTTTAATGTTCTAACAAAGGTCCAAACTATAACAGACTAAATATATTGAGCATAATATACTCTAAATATGTATCACAATTTTGATAGTGTTATGATGATACGCTTTTATAGATATAGTATCTTACAGTTGAAAATAATAAATATCATAAATCGTCAGCAATAAAATTATGCTATAATTTACTCTCAATATATGGTCAAATTCAGTAAATGCAAAACCCATTAAATTAATAGTAATTTAATGACACGATAAATAAAATTCTATAAGATGCCAACTAAGAAAGATTTGGTAATCGATCTATTGAAGAAACAATTTCTGTAACACGAACCCCAAAATTTTCGTCGATGACTACTACTTCTCCTTTAGCAATAAGCTTATGATTGACTAGAATATCAACAGGTTCGCCGGCAAGTTTATCAAGTTCAATAATGGTTCCTTCGCCGATGCTAAGGATGTCTTTGATTAATCTGTGAGTGCGTCCTAACTCAACCGTAAGCTCCATGTAGACATCCATGAGCATACCCATATTGCCATTGTCCATAGGTGGTTCAGATGGTGTTAAATTAGAAAAGGCGACTTGTTGAACCCCTATAGATGGAGCTGATGGTACCCCCCGCGATTGAGCCGAATCAATTGTCTGGGAGGATTGTTCGGTGGGGTTTGGTAATGGTTCCATAGTAGATGGAGCCGTTATGCTTGTTTTCGATAACGCGTCGACAATTTTCGCATCATATATTTCGTAGAAATTAATATCTGGTAATCCGCTAATAACGAGGCGGTATGTAACCATAACTAATTGCGAATCGAGAATGTCTATGTTTTGGTGAGAGGTGATACGACCAGTAGCGGCGCCAATAGTGATTGCCTGTTCCAATGGATCATTAAAGAGCGCGATTAATGGTTCAATAGTTTGAGAATATGCTTCTTGTAAAGCATTGATCGCAACATCATTAAGCTCCACGTTTTCTTGGCCCATCAAATTGCTCGATATAATTTGCGCGACATTACCAAATAATAAGTAAGAATGATGCCCAGAAATACCACTGGAAAAATTTAATGATAGTTCCACAATTTGTTCGTTACCGCGCATTTCGGCGATGAGATCGTTACGCTCAATAGCACGGGTCGATTCAATCATTAGCTGTATTGGTCGATTAAGCAACATGGAAAAAATAGATTGTTGCCGATCAACAGATGATTTGACTAAGGCATCAAATGCTTGGATAGCTGTTGTGTTTAATGGTGCAGTTCCACTATCATCAGAGCCTTTTTCGAAATCTATCTCTTCAGTTCCTTCCAATAAGGCTTCTATCTCAGCTTGAGATAATGAACCATCGCTCATCATAATCAGATATCCCCCTCTGCTGACAGCTCTTCAACAACTTCGTCATTATTCATGACGTCTTCTATAGATGATGTAATTCGTACTGCCGCAGATCTTCCATATTTACCAGGCAGGCAATGGTATTTTGCTCGCGATCCAATAAACAAACGAAAAGGATCGGTTGATTTTGTATGGTTCAGACGAACTATATCTCCTATCCGAAGAGATAAAACATCTCTGACTGAAATGTCAATCGTACCTATTTCGACCGATAACGGTAGTTTCACTGTACCTAGCAACTGTCTTAGCATAGTAAGATTTTCTATAGTATTACTACGCCGAGTTGTAGAATACCAATATCTAGCAGATAATTTTGAAATAATTGGTTCTATAGTAATATAAGGTAGACAAAAATTAATTTGCCCTTCAACTTCGTTGATTTTTGTTCCAAGGGCTACAAGTAAAATCATAGCCTCGGGAGGAACTATTTGAGCAAATTGTGGGTTAGTTTCAATTTGTGCCAATCGAGGACGTAGATCAACAACTTGTGCCCATGCATCTCGCATATGACCTAGAATGCGCACAATGACGCCTTCAATAACCGAATGTTCAATTTCGGTTAAACTGCGCGTTTTCCGAATTGTTTCTCCCGCGCCTCCAAGGAGGCGATCGATAACTGTGAATGTTACATCAGTATCTATTTCTAGTATAGCTGAACCTTTTAATGGCTCCATAGTTATTACAGCTATAGTAGTAGGATTGGAAAGTTGTTTTATAAACTCTTCGTAGGTTAACTGATCAACCGATAGTACGCGTAAATCAACTAAGCTACTTAATTGGGCGCTAATTGAAGTGCTTGCTAAACGAGCAAACGTATCATGCATAATAGACATAGTTCTTATATGCTCTTGAGAAAATTTATCTGGGCGTCTAAAGTCATAAATTTTTATTTTACGTTGCCCTCTCTGGCGAACTTCATCAGTATCGCTATCTCCTGATGAGATCGCTGAAAGTAACATATCAATCTCATTCTTAGAAAGCACTTCCGTCATATATATAATAACCTCAAAGTAATTTTAAACTATAATCATTGGAAATACAAGTTTACCACATGCTATACTAACAATAAATTCTAAATTGACCTAGAAATCGACTATCTGGTATCTATTGAAAGCAACATCTCGTATTTTTCCACTACGCATTATACGATTGATTTCACGAGTGAGATCGGCTTTTACCTTTTGCCTATTCTCTACACCGTCTAACTCGTCGCCAATCCGAGAACTAAAATAAAAGTTTATTAGCTCTCTAAGCTGAATATCGCGAGCGATAAGTTCTGCTTGCACTGCTCGGTCATTTTGCTCATACCCTATATGCGGTTCTATAATAAAAGTTTTGCGGATATCATCGATAGTTGTGCCGCGTATCTCTCCTATATTGCTATACCATTCTAATATTGGCGGCTGAGCCAGATAATCTTTGCTATCTGGAATCCTTGTCTGAGAACTCCCTGAAGCAGTATCAATTACATTTATTGTAATTACAACCACAGTAACAATAAACATAATCGCAAACACAAAGATACTTACCCATTTCAATATCTGTAGAGTTATACCGGAAAAATAATTTAACTTAGATTCATTATTTCGCTCTTCGTTTTTTGTACTTCGGCCTCTACCTATCAATTTCGCCATATGTTTCCTCCAAGCAAATGAAAAATATTCATTACAGATGTCCATCTGTTAAAATGACGATATCAACGCGACGGTTATATGCTCTACCTTCTACTGTGTCGTTGCTAAATAATGGAACAGTATCGGCTAACGCCATAACTTGAAGTTGCTGTTCATTCACACCATAATCCTGCAAAAAGCGAAATACTGTCAACGCTCTTGCTGCAGATAAATCCCAATTAGTTGGCCATTGCCCTGTTGGACTCGGCGGGATAGAATCACTATGCCCTTCAATACGGAATTTTCTCTCTTGCAAATCGCCACTATTCAAAATACTTGCTAACTTAATAAAGGTGTTCCTTGTTTCTTCTATATTTAGATCTGCGCTTGCGGAATCAAAGAATGCATCTGCCGCAAGAGAAATAACTATTCCGCGCTTGTCTTCGCTAATTCTCAGCACTCGATTTCGTACTTCTGGCTGAAAAATACTTGTAGCATTTTGTAACGCTCGATCTAAATACCGGCCTTGATTCGTTGAGGGTAACGATAAAATAGTATTGCCCAATTCAGCCAACCGGCCCTCTTGCAATGTGTTGCCGCCGGTTTCCGTTCCTAATCCCGGGAAAGCGGCTAATATGAGCCTGAGCTCGTACCCATCTATAGTTGCGCTAGTGAATAGCAATATAAAGAATGCCAATAATAACGTTGTCATATCGCCATAGGTTAGTAGCCAAGCGGGGGCTCCATCGTCATCCGCTCTCCTTTGCTTAATTCGCGAGCGCCTCGATATCATTTAATCCCTTCTGCTTCTTGGCGCACAGATACTCGTTGGTCAGGCGGAAAAAATGAAAGTAATTTTTCAAGCAAAACCCTAGGATTATCGCCTGATTGTATAGATAAAATTCCCTCAATAATAATCTCTTTAGTACGTACTTCTTCTTTGCTACGATTTTCCAATTTATTTTGAATCGGAAGCAAAATAAGATTTGCAAATATTGCTCCATAAAACGTAGTAAGCAATGCCAAAGCCAGTCCTGTTCCTATTGAACTACGATCTTCAAGGTTAGCTAACATGGCTACCAATCCAATAAGAGTTCCTATTAAACCAAAGGCTGGAGCAATTTTGCCCCATAGCTTAAAAAAATTTATACCTACATCATGACGTTCTTGTAGATAGTTAAGATCAGTATATAGAATACTTTTAATTATTTCTGGATCTGTTCCATCAACTACTAATTGAATACCCTTACGCATAAATTCATCATTAATTTGCTCAATGAGATCTTCCAATGTTAGTAACCCTTCTCTACGAGCTCGATCAGATGCATTCACTAAATCGCCGACCAAAACACCTTCTTGTTGGTTGCCGGTTCGTAGGGCGATTGTAAAATATTGGAAGAATTTAGTAATTTGAGTTGCGGGTAAAGATACTACCATAGCCGCAAAAGATCCTCCCATAACCATAATTAACGATGGAATATTAAAATAGGCGCCAAATGCTGTTCCATTTATCAGAATAGATAATACAATTAATATAGATCCGATCAGTACTCCTAAAATTGTAGCGAAATCCATTAACCGCTCCTAATTGTCATCTTTAATTGTTCCAATCTTGCGACGATATGCAATAATACGCTTTTGTATTTCCTCGCTATTTTCGCGAACAACAAGGCGTTTACCGGAAAGCATTATTAGCGTCAAATCGGGATTAGACTCCATGTATTCTATATGATGCGGATTAATATAATATTGCTCACCATTAAGCTTGGTAACCATTATCACTATTAGCGCCTGCTACTCATGTTAATTGTCTATCGTTTTAATGTAAGCAATTCTTGAAGCAATTCATCAGAAGTAGTTATAGTACGAGAATTTGCTTGAAAGCCTCGCTGGGTTACGATCATATCTGTAAATTCTTCAGCTAGATCTACATTACTGAGTTCAAGTGCTCCCGCAATAACAGATCCCCTGCCAGAAGATCCAGATATTCCGATGTTTGCCAGACCAGAATTATTAGTTTCCCGATAATTATTGTCGCCTACTTTATCAAGTCCCCCGGAATTTGTAAAAGTAGCTATAGCAAGCTGACCGAGCGGACGATTTGTGCCATTGGAATAAATACCGTTAATTATACCAGATTGATCTATTTGGTAATCTTCTAAATACCCTAATCCGTATCCATTTTGACTATAAACTCGAGTAGTCGATGGAGACGCAAATTGTGTAATTGAATCGATATATGATCCTACTTGTCCTAAATCAACTGAGATAGTCTGTGTTTGAGGCAATCCAAGTAATCCAGTTGCCGGGTCAATAGGAATAGACGATTCTGGCACATCAAAAGTGAATTGCGCGCTCACATCTCCAGTGTTAATCAAACCGCCGTCTATATTAGAAATTTGAGCAATTGTGCCATCATTTGAGAAATCAATAAGAAACGTCTGTTGATCCGCTGAAGCAACGCCGCCCACAACTAAAGATTGATTCGCGGTAATTCCTGTTCCATCTTCTGGATTGATAGATATTGTGCCTTGCCACTGATTAGGAACACCGGCAACACGGATAAAATCTATCCTAAGATTTTGACGATTACCAAAAGAGTCAAAAATATCATATTCTACCGTCCAAGTGCCGTCTTGAACTTCTTCCGCAGTAGGATTTAATGCTGGAATGAGCGCGGTATTCTTATCTAAATTGCTAGAAAGCAAAATTTGTGCGGTAGGATTAGCAGAATCTTTGCTGCCAATAGGAATGATAATATCTTGTAGCGTTCCTGATGTATCTACTATTCCTGCGCCGGCGCTATTATCTGCTTGCCATCCTTGAATATGAAAACCATTCGATGGATTTACCAGAGCCCCATCCCGATCGAGAGAAAATGCCCCAAACCGAGTGTAAATTTGACGTTCCCCTTCTCTCAAAACTAAAAACCCATCTCCTTGTAGGGCTAAATCGCTTTTTACTCCGGTTGTTCTTAACGAACCTTGGGTATGAATCGTATCGATGGAGGCTATTTGCATACCTAACCCTACCTGTTTGGGGTTAACCCCTCCGACCTCTTGATTAGGACGCGATGCTCCTTGAATTGTCTGAGAAATGAGATCTTGAAAATTGACCCTGCTTTTTTTAAACCCGTTAGTATTTACATTAGATATATTATTACCTATGACATCCATGCGGGTTTGATGATTTTGCAATCCTGTAATTGCTGAATATAAAGAACGTAACATTTTAGTCTCCTATTTTCCAACATTCTCCACTGTATCATAATCATGCCATCTTCCATTCAGCATTATTTGAGGGTATTTTCCCGAATTTATATTCGTTACTTGTCCTTGTTCTCCATTGGACAAACTAACATTGCGACCAATCAAAGACACTAAATGCGAAGTCGAAAGCATATCATTTAATTCGCTAAATTCCTGAGAGAGGTTAGTCATTTGCTCAAGAGTAGAGAACTGCGCCATTTGAGCAATGAAGGCCTTATCCTCCATAGGAGCTGTAGGATCCTGATTTTGTAGCTGCGCGATCAGAATTTGTAAAAAATCATCTCTACCTAACCCATTGTTAGTAATTTCCTCCGACGTGAAATTTTGATTCAATAAATCTAGTTGTGCGACACCTCTCGATTCGCCCTGCGTTTCTGCAATATTTATTATATCCATAATTCTTACTCCTTTGCTTCAAGCATATATATCTAACATACTTCCATCGTTTATGAACTGAAAAGATATTTGACTAATCATGTTATAAGCGCCCGAAGTATTTGCGCTCAAATCATTGTACTCATGTTGCTGATTTTTTTCATCGCTTGTAACTGAAACATCCATATTACCTACTTGGATACCCTGTTCTCGGAACGAACGTTGCAAATCAGGTAAATTTTGTTCAAATATTTCGCGCACATTATTATTTTCGACAATAAAACGGCCAACTATACTACTATCTTCTAATTGTAGCCTCACGCGAACTGTTCCCATTTCAGCAGGTTGTAGCGTTAGTCTTATTTCGCCTTGATTCTGTCCTCGAATAATCAATCGAGCATAGCGCATTATATCGTCTCTTGTTGTATCCTTCAAATATTTGGACAATTCATAGAATTGAGCGATATTTTGAACCTTGTCCTGAGAAGAATTGTGATTTTCAGGATAAGAAAAATCAAAAGGAATACCATTTCCATGTTGACTACCATTTTTCTCTGTTGCCTCAGCCTGATGGCTGGAGGAATCTATAAAATAACTATTCCTATCGCTATTGTGTCGACTGTAATTAATAGTGTCGTCTATTTGCGATGAATTTTTTTGATGGACATTTGAAGTAATCTCAATAGATTTTTTTAAGAATGATTGAGAGATGTCCTCGTCAGCAATAGGATGACCGTCTATATTTATAGTATCTTTTAACGCTAAAGATTCAACCGAGGTATTATTTTCCGGTAACGACTCATAAGATAGGCTACTTATTTCTTGAGGTGTCTTGATAAGACGATGTTGACCATGACTATGATTCTTTGGAGCATTTATGAGATTATGCGAGCTTAATAACAGTGTATAATTATTATTGGAGGTGTCTGAAATCTGTTTCGTTATATTGTTAGAATCTGAATATGGGATATTAGGATTAGAGTGATCTTTTTCGATAGTAGACTCTATATTTATAGATTGTTTATTAAATAATGGAAATTGCATCTCATTTTCATGTTGAGCGATATTGTCGATATTGCTTTTATTATTGAATGATGGTATAGTTGCTACCGTTGAAATGAGCTCATTTATGTGAAAATCGTTTATCTTATCGGATTTTTGTTCTTCTATAGTAAGCGATAATGCCTGGCCGTCATTAATTGGGTTCTCCTGCTTGCTTTCGAATCGATTACCGTCTTTCGATGCTTTGTTATTTGCATTAGTGTTGCCATCTTTTTGAGATATTGACGAAGACATTGTTTCAAAATCGCTTGGCGCATAGTGGGGCGAGTCCAAAGCGGCGCCGAATGAAGATTGTTGACGAGCAATCCTATGTGGGAGATAAGGCAAAGAAACCTTATCATCCGGCGATTTTATGTCAATACTTGGATCTAATTTAATCAAATTAAATGACTATTCTAATGGCGTCACCAACATTTTACGTTGTAATATTGCGACTCTATTGGGATTTAACCTAGCCAGCCATACTGGAACTATAGAAAGATTGCCTTCTTGTTCGGATAACATCTCAGCGACTCTTAATATATTAATAAGGAGTTGATCATCATAGCTTTCCAATATTTCAACAGCATTTTCTGGAGGCATATTACGTAAATAACGAGCATTCTGAGCAAGTATCATCATTCTATTTTCGTACGATTCTTGTCGTTGATTAAATGTTTCTTGTTGTTCCATCAGTTGATCGGTTTGTTCATCTATTGCTTGCTCTCTAGCGTCTAATTGGCGTTCTCTCATGTCTAAATTATTCGAGCGTTGCTCTATTTCGGCAAATTGAGCATCTACTGCTTGAGACAGCTTGTCTAATCGTATTCTCTCTAAGAGCAATGAATCATAATCATCTACAGTAGGATGAATAATGCCTAATTGTTCTAGAGATTGCTGCCATAATAAAGAGATGTCAAATAAATTCAAAAAATCAAACCAGAACAGAGCGCCAATAACAAGCAGTATAAATAACACAATAGATAGGAAAATTTTCGGTCCCTTTTTTACCATATAGTCTCCTCACTTCGGCGTTTCACGATATTGTTCTGATATTTCGTATTCTTCTTGCCGCATCTTATCGATTCGGTATCGTTCCCATGCCTTTTCCTTTAATTTATTTAATATTGTTGATCGTTGTTCGGCTTGTCTATATTTTTGTACTAAAATATCAAGTTGCTTTTTTGCTTTTATCAAGCGACGATTATTTTCGGCTATAACGTTTTCAATGTAAGCGACACGTTGCTTAATAGCCATATAGGCGCTTATATCAACAAAATTTGTGGTATCGAGTAAGTGGTTACAATAGCTATGATCCTCGTCTATTTTTCGTTTAAGTTGCATGACGATGCTATAAGTAGCCGCTAGCAATTTTTTCGCCAATTGTTCTTCTCGGTTACGAACTGACAGCAACCGTTCTAGCGAAAAAGAGAATTTTTTCATTTCTCCAATATTTTCGCAATTTCAGCGCGAACATCTTCCAAATAGCCTACATCAACATTAGATTGCATCAAAAAATTATTGATAGACGGGCGAAGAGCGATGGATTGATCTATTTCGGGATCGCTTCCTTGGGCATATGCTCCAATATTAATAAGATCTTCAGAATCTCGATAAATTGCCACCAATTTACGTATTCGTTTTGATAAATCCTTCATTTCATTACTAACAATATTAGCTTCTAGCCGAGAAGACGATTTTAATATATCGATAGCGGGGTAATGGCTTCTTTCAGCTAAATGACGGGAAAGCACGATATGGCCATCTAGAATTCCTCGTATAGCATCTGAAATTGGCTCATCTAGATCGTCGCCTTCTACTAATACGGTATAAAATCCCGTTATAGTGCCTTTATCGCTTGGGCAACAACGCTCAAGCAACATCGGAAGGATAGTATATACTGATGGTGGAAATCCTCTGATAGTAGGTGGTTCGCCAGATGCCAAACCAATTTCTCTTTGCGCTCGAGCAAATCGAGTAACAGAGTCAAATAACAACAAAACATCATTGCCAAGATCACGAAAATATTCGGCAATAGCAGTAGCAACGAATGCGCCGCGCAGACGAGCGAGCGGTGTTGAGTCCGATGTTGAAACGACTAGCACAGAACTCTCTAATCCATCTTGACCCAATACATTATAGATGAACTCTTGAGCTTCTCGTCCACGTTCTCCTATTAACGCAATGACACTTACATTGGCGCGGGTATTACGCGCTAACATTCCCATTAAAGTAGACTTGCCTACCCCGCTCCCTGAAAATATACCAAGTCGTTGTCCCTTTCCTACTGGAATGAAGGCATCTATAGCGCGAATGCCTGTTACTATTTGTTTTCTAATCATTTGACGTTCAAAAAAAGGGGGCGGTGAAGACAGTATAGGATAATATTCTTCAGGAACTATCGGCGAAGCGCCGTCTACAGGATTGCCGCGCGAATCTAACACACGCCCCAGTAATTTTCGCGATACAGGTACTTGAAGATATTCTCCATATGAGATTACGGGTTGTCCAACTTTTATTCCATGTGTCTCTTTGTATGGCATAATGGTGAGCCAATCGCCACTCGCGCTCACTACTTCGGCAGGTACTCTGGCGTCAAAGCGGCCTCCAATTATATAGCATTGTTCGCCAATAGCCGATTTTAGACCCCGTACTCTAATAATAAGCCCTTCAATACGATCTATATGGCCTATTTTTCCTATTGTCTCGCTAGCCTGTATAGCCTGATGATATTTTTCGAATATCGCCACTTATTTTCCCCATCTGATATGTTATGCCATTTGTTACATCTATATAATTTTTACGTGTCAATTGCGGCAGATATCCCCTACAATAGATCATCTTTCTATTGATGCAGGCTTTGCGCGCTTTTTAATTGGCATAATTTTCCTCAGTTCATTTTCAATAATCATTAATTGCGAAGATATCCGCGCATCAATTTCTCCGATGTCAGTCTCTACTAAACAACCTCCCGGCTCAATTAACTCATCTTCCAGAAACGTAATCGTACTACCTCTTTCTAACATAGCAATAAACTGTTCTCGTCGCTGTCTAGCGATAGAAGTATCTAAAGGATTAATACGAATAATAATTTTATCGCGTTTCTCAATATTTTCTAGCGCGGCAATGATATTTCGCCTTACTACGTCGCAATGTTCTTCCGAGATAATTTTAACAATTTTTCGAGCGATAAGAATAACAATTTGTATAATCTGGATTTCCGCATTTTCAAGTATTTCATTGCGTCGTTCTACTACTTGAGACATGATCGTTTTTAGTCGATGCGCAAGATTATCAAGTTCTTTATGATGTTCTTCGCATCCTTTTTCATATCCTTCATCATATCCCTCTCGCTTAGAGCGTTCAACAATATTTTCCACGCTATTGCGAGCCTCTTCCATTATTTGTTTAGCTTTTTCTTCCGCTAATCTAATAATTTCAGAGGAATTCTTTTTTGCTTCTTCAATCAACTGCGCGCTATGATCTGCAGCTTCTGCTATTTTTCGCTTAGCATCACTGTTTGCCGAATCTTGTATTACATTAGCTTCATTATTGGCGTTATCAATTATGGCTTGCTTTTCTTGCCGCCAGCGACGTTTAAATCTATCAGCTTCTTTTTGCAATTCATCCAGCGTAGGACCTTCCCACTGAGGGATTGCTTGTACTTCGTCTATTGATTGCTCTGTAACCATTTTTGGTTGTTGATCCTCAATAACATGAACAGATTGATCGTAGAAAACCTCTTCGGAACGCAATAAATTTTTTGACATAGTTACCTCTTATTACACTATTAGCTCATCTTCGCCAGCTCGCGCAATAATTACTTCGCCTTGTTCCTCTAATTTGCGGATAATATTTACGATTCGTTGTTGCGCTTCTTCGACATCTCGGATTCGTATTGGCCCCATGAATTCCATGTCTTCACTCAGCAATGTCGAAGCGCGGCGAGACATATTTTTAAATATTTTATCTTTGACTTCGTCATCCACTGATTTCAAAGCGATTGCAAGTTCAGAAGCATCAACCTCTCGCAGAACCTTTTGGATAGATCTATCATCTAGCATCACTACATCTTCAAAAACAAACATACGTTTTTTGATATCTTCGGCTAATTCAGGATCCTCTTCTTCTAACGATTCAATTATTGTTTTTTCGGTTCCACGATCAACCAGATTAAGAATCTCTACAATA
The DNA here is from genome assembly GCA_965220165.1 of Spirochaetia bacterium. Taxonomy (GTDB): domain Bacteria; phylum Spirochaetota; class Spirochaetia; genus CBDCPJ01. The sequence goes on along the minus strand of CBDCPJ010000054.1, from coordinate 248,371 downwards.
TTTTCGATCCCGCCGGCAGTTGTATAAAGATCTGAAGTAGTAGTCGAAAGCTTTTTCTCCAGCACTCGTTCAACCTCTCTTATTACATCGGGAGACGTTCTATCCATAACAGCAATACGTCGCGCGACGTCTGATTGCAGATTCAACGGCAAACTAGAGAGAACAGCCGATGCTTTTTGAGGCTCAATATAGGCCAATATCAACGCGATAGTTTGCGGGTGCTCATTTTGGATAAAATTAAGCAAGTGGACAGGCTCTACTTTTCGCACAGAGTCAAATGGACGGAGCTTCAGATTTGCTGTAAGGCGATTGATAATATCAAAAGATTTTTGCGCTCCCAAAGATTTTTCGAGCAATTCTCGCGCGTAATCAATTCCGCCTGCTGAAATATAGTCCTGGGCGATAAGTAATTCCTGAAATTCATGTAAAACTTTCTCGCGTTCGTCCGCGTCTACTTTTTGTAACCTGGCTATCTCAAAGGTAAGCGTTTCTACATCACTTTCTGGAAGATATCTGAATACATCGGACGCCACATCAGATCCGATAATGATCAAAAAGATCGCCGCTTTCTGTTTTCCAGTTAATTCACGCGCAGCTTTACGGCGGGCATGCGCGCTTTCAGCGCTCGATCTCTTGGAGCTACGCGGACGTGTTGAATATACGGATCCAGATTTAGAAGCGGCCCTACCTTGCTCAAGATTATTATTAGTATCTTGCTCTGTATTCATATCGCTATTCTTGCAGCCACGTTCGAAGCAAATTGGCAGACTCTTCCGGACGTTCTCGCGCCATATTCGCTACGCTCTCTTGTAGTTCTCTACGTTTTTTCTCACCATCCGACGTTCTATCTGACTCTGCTCCCTCGCCTTGAATTAGAGCCGCTCTTGCCGCGTCATGTTGACGTTCTAATTCCCATTGCTTCTCTTGGCGCGTTCGCTCCATTTTTCTTAATATCAATCGTATTATAATAAATGCGACTAAACAAAATGCTATTGCGATAAGCCCGATAAATATAGCTTGTCTAATTTCTTGTTGTCTTTGATAAGACTGATCCTCTGTTGATTGTTCGTCCGATCTATCAAATTGTACATGCGCCACAGTTACAGAATCTTTTCGAGCGTTATCATAACCGATGGCATCTCTTATTAACCGTTCCGCGTCTGCTATTTGTTGAAGGCTCACCGGTGTGTAGGTTCGCTGAATGCTACCATCAAGATTTACAATAAGGTCGCCTTGGTCATCGTATTCTTTTTGCCAAGTTCCATCCAATGCTACGCTTGCCGTTATACGTTTAATTTCCGGAGCTTTTTCCGCAACCGTGCGACGAGAATTAATTTCATTATTGATAATATTTTCATCTCTGCTCCACCGTCCAACCAATCCCTCTAAGTCTTGATAAGCTGGAGGCGTCTGTCCTTCTTGCCCTGGAGGTCCCTCAGGATTGAAACCAGTTCCCGCATAATCTTCATTACGAAGCAACTGCGATCGAGTAATGCTTTGAGTAAATTGACGTTCGTTAAATGGTGTATCGGGATTATCTTCCACGAGAGTCACCGGATAAAATTCTGTATTTTCCAAAGTGCTGGTGCTAGTATCTAATGTTACGTCGACATTAATAACACGCACTCTTCGCGGGCCATAAACGCCTGAAAGAGCGCTAACAATAGCTTGTATATAACTTCGCTCCAGCTCTTGCGCCACTTTATTTTCTTGTCGCAAACGAGCGACCTGATTAAGTCCGGCGGCATCGCTAAAATCATTGAGGACAATTCCATTGCGATCGGTAATAGTAATATTTTCCGCTGTTAATCCCTCCACCGCGAATCGTATTAACTGCTGTATCCCTTCAATTTTCTGACGATTTTCCGCTACGTCTGAACCAGGTTTAGCGTTCAAAATAATAGAGGCTGTAACAGGGTTTTGTTGCTCGGTAAACAGGGTTTCCTCGGGAATGGCTAATGTTACCTCTGCGGAATCAATATCATCAAGAGCCTCAATATGTTGTTTGAGCTGACGTGTAACTGCTCGTTGCAAATTTACATTGCGCTCAAAATCGGTCTGAGTCCAGCGCTCAATATCAAATAGGTCCCATGGATCGGTATCATTAGGGATAAGCCCCTCGCTAGTCAATATTGTTCGCATTCGTCTGGCTATATTTTGCGACTCAACTAAAATGCGTTGATCTCCTGTCACTTGGTAAGACACATTTTCTTGATCAAGACGAATAGATATTCTATCAAGCAGATCTAGGTTATTGATTGGCTGAGTTAATAACGGAGTGGCGCTCGGCGCGGAACCTATCGCCACCAACATAATTATAGCTCCAAATACGACTATTACAACGGCAATGAATAACAGTTGTTGCGTAAAAGTAAATTTTCGCCAAATGTCTCTCACCGCGCGTAACAATTTTAAGATTTGATCTCTCATCTCCCCTCCCATTTTTATGACGCTCTATTAGAGCGCCAATTAGATCGATAAAACTAACGTATAAAAGTAATCAACGTATAGAAGTTATCTCCCGATACGCGCTAATAACTCTATCAACTATATTTTTTGTTATTCGTAGAGAAAGATCGGCCTGCGAAGCGGCGATAGTTACATCATGCGCGTTCACGCTTTCAGGGTCAACGACTGATTGTATGGCAAGCTGTTGATGCAACTGCTGATCGGCATTTACTTGGTTCAAAGAACCTAACAACTGATCCTGAAAACTAGCTTGTATCGGCGCGCTCCTTGTCCGTGTTTGATCAGATAGATGATTAGGATGTGTCTGCGACAAATTTAGGCTATTTGACGTTGTGTTGTTTATATTTATCCATTCCATTTGACTATTTCCTCTATACTCCTATTCTTAAAGCTTGATTGAACATATCTCTCGCGCCGTTGATAACCGCAACATTCGCCTCATATGATCGACTAGCGGAAATGAGATCAACCATTTCGTTTACTGTGTTCACATTGGGCATTTCAACGTAGCCCGCCCGAGGCCCGGATTGAATAGCGTCGGGATGGGTTGGATCGTATACTAACCGAGGATCTGAAACATAGTCTTTCTCAATCTTAACAACTCTAACCCCTCTTCCTACGCCATTGTCCAATGGTTGTGGCAAAAATGGACTTTTCCAATAGGGTTGTTCTACACGAGAACGAAAAACGACTCGACTGCGTCGATACGGCCCTCCTTCGGTTGTTCGCGTAGTATTAACATTTGCTATATTATCCGCGATAACATCTTGGCGAAGTCGTTGAGCGGTTAAGCCGCTTGCGGCGATATTAAATGTCGAGAAAAGTCCCATATTACGTTAACACCACCCTAGCTCTACTATACATAGTATTGAGCGAGGCGCTCATTAATGAGTAGAGGTTTTGATTATTGAGAAAATTTGCGGTCTCAACTTCAATATCTACATTATTATTGTTGTTTTTCGCGGTAGTTGAAAAATCAAGCACGCGACGGGGATGAACATCTCGATAACTTATCGGCCGATCAAATTCGAAATGAGCTTGATGCGTTCTAGACGCGGTAAACGCTACTCGTTTATCAGAGGAAAGCGCTTGAGACAATTGAGTTTCAAAATTAACCACGCTACGCTTAAAATTTGGCGTATCAACATTGGCGATATTATTGGCAATAACATCTTGACGCAACATGCTTACATCCATTGAACGATGCAATATATCAACGGCTACGTTGAAATTTTCGCTTGTGTACATAAAATACTAACTCCTTATTATAAGAATCGGTAAAATCGATAAAATCATAAAATATATTTATTAAGATCTTCGTCATGCAATATTGAAGATAATCGTTCTTGAACATATTGAGGTGTAATCAAAATGGTCTGTTCTGTGAGAGTGGGCGCATTAAAAGAAATGTCTTCCAAAAGCAATTCCATAACAGTATGCAAACGTCTCGCGCCGATATTCTCGGTACGAGTATTCGCCTCGGCTGCAATACGAGAGATCTCTCGTATTGTTTCATCGCTAAATTCAAGCGTTATGTCTTCAATGCTTAAAAGAGAACTATACTGGCGTATCAATGAATTTTGCGGCTGAGATAGGATACGATAAAAATCTTTTTCTCCGAGAGTATCTAGTTCAACGCGAAGAGGAAAACGTCCTTGTAATTCTGGAATTAAATCGCTTGGTTTGCTTGTATGAAAAGCTCCGGCTGCGATAAATAATATATGAGTAGTATCGATAACACCATAACGCGTATTAACTTGCGCTCCTTCAATTATTGGTAAAATATCGCGTTGCACTCCTTCGCGACTCACTTCGGCATGTTCATAACCGGAACGAGATACGATTTTATCAATTTCATCGATAAATACAATTCCCATTTCTTGAACTCGGGCGCGAGCAATTTCGGCGACTTGATCCTCATCTATTAATTTTTCTGTCTGTTCTTGTATCAGTATCGAGCGCGCGTTTTTTACTGTAGTTGTTTTTTTCTTTTTTTTCCTATTGAGCATGCCTAAAATTCGTTGCATGTTATTTCCTATATCTTCCATGCCCATTCCAGAAAACATTTCAACCATTGGAGCCTCGCGCTGAGATAGAATAATCTCTATCTCTTTTTCATCAAGCTTCCCCTCGATAAGAAGTTGCCTCATATAATTGCGAGCGTTGTCTGTCGTATTCGATCGTGATGCTGATTCTTCGGTATTGTCTTTGTGAGTATCATCTTTTTCTTCATTCGATATAAGATGAAGGATCTCTTCATTTTCTTTATTCTGTTCTTTTTTAGGCAGCAATAAATCTAATAATTGCTCTTCGGCTTTTTGGGCAGCCGTTTCGCACACTTGATCCATAAGTTCTTTACGAACCATGACGACTCCATTAGCGACTAAATCGCGTATCATCGACTCCACGTCTCTGCCGACATAGCCTATTTCGGTATATTTGGTAGCCTCAACCTTAATAAAGGGAGAACGAGTCAATTTTGCCACTCTGCGGGCGATCTCTGTTTTACCCACTCCTGTGGGTCCCGCCATAATAATATTTTTTGGAACCACTTCGTCGCGCAGATCGTCGGCAAGCAGACGTCTTCTAACTCGATTGCGAAGGGCGATGGCGATGGCCTTTTTCGCGCGCTCCTGTCCAATGATAAATTTATCTAATTGAGCAACTGTCTGCTCAGGAGTCATCGCATCTTTCAAATCCAATGTCATAGCTCCTCCACAGTAATTTCAGAATTGGTATAAATACAAATACGCGACGCGACCAGAAGAGCCCGTTTCACAATATCGACCGCCGATAGATCTTTGTTCTCTAAATAAGCCATGGCCGCAGAATAGGCAAAGTTGCCTCCCGATCCTATCGCCATTGTCTCGTAATCTGGGTCTAATACGTCTCCCGTGCCGGATATTAATAGAATTTGCTTCTTGTCCGCCGTCAACAGAAGCGCTTCGAGCCTGCGCAACATGCGGTCGGTTCGCCACGCTTTGGCGAGTTCGACTGCCGCGCGGCGAAGGTCTCCATTATATTTCTCTAACACTTTTTCAAAGCGCTCAAATAATGTGAACGCATCCGCGGTCGCTCCCGCAAATCCCACCAAAATTGAACCATGAAAAATCTTTCGAACCTTCTTGGCGCTGCTTTTCATAATGGAATTGCTCATTGTTACTTGGCCATCTCCAGCCATAGCAACATGGCCGTCTTTTTTTACTACCACAATTGTGGTTCCATGTAATGAATCAATCACTTTTTTTTCGCCTCCTGCTGTGCGGATGGGCAAGATCATATGACGATCTAATTTTTTTGAAATTGAGATGCGTATAGATCTGCGTCGTAGAAAGATCGGCATGTCCTAGCAACTCTTGCACAATCCTAATATCCGCTCCGTTATTTAATATGTGCGTAGCAAATGAGTGACGAAATACATGCGGAGAAATTCGTTTCTCAAATTCTATTTTGCTCGCCCGTCGATCGATAATATAGGTAACTCCTCTTTGTGTTAAGCGTTTGGCGTATCGATTGATAATCAGCGCCGCAGTTGTTGATTGTCGCTTGGCAACATAGCGATCTCTTTGCGGAAGATAGTGATGTAACGCTTGCAGAGCAGGCTGTCCAAGATATACTTGGCGCGATTTATTGCCTTTCCCCTTTACCCAAATAGACGAGTATTTCATATCTATATCGATAACATTTATTCCAATTAATTCGCTTACTCGACATCCTGTTATATAGAGCAATTCAAAAATAACACGATCGCGCAACGCCCATAAACCCATCCCTGATACATTGATAAAGCGATCAATTTCATTTTCAAATAGAAAAAGCGGCAGATTCCGCGCGCCGCGAAGGTTTCGAAGCATAGCGGCGGAGTTTTTCGAGATCGCGCCGTTGCGGTAGAGATATCTAAAGAACCCGCGAATAGTGGCGATGGCTCGATTAATTGACCGCGGAGATAAGCCCTCTTGATCCATGTTCGCGATAAATTGTCGAAGCGAGCGATAATCCAAACAATTTATATTGATGGCTAATAACCGATTGAGATCATGAGTATACGCTCGTACCGTTTCTGGTGAAAGATGGCGTATTGATCGAATATATATGAGATATTGATCAATATGACGTTTAAGATCAATCTTCCGCATTATAAATTGAGTTCCGCTTCTAAACGCGAGACGATTGCGTCAGCAGGAGTCGCCGGGTCGTCGGAAGATGACGCCCTATTCTCTTTTTTGGAGCTTGCTATGTCGGAGCGAGAAATGATAATGCCTTTATGAGCAAGATCGTTGTATATATCTAAATAACTGCTTACGACAGTCGCGCCGTTTTCGGCTAATTTCGCGGAACCCGCTCCCGTTTCTCCTGTGACGCATTGAGATAATACATAGAGAAGCCTATTCTGTTCTTGAGCGAATCGCGCGGTAATCAGCGCTCCGGAACGTACTGGAGCTTCGACAACCAACACAGAGCAAGCCAGTCCGCTAATAATGCGATTTCTGGCCGGAAATTGATATTTTTTAGGAAGAATGCCCGGGGGATATTCGCTAATAATTGCCCCGCCTTGCTGGAGGATCGCATGCGCGAGAGACCGATTACGGCTTGGATATATGCGATCAATACCGTTGCCTAATACCGCGACACAAATGCCTTGCTCTTCCAAAGCCGCGCGATGTACGATGGAATCTACTCCCAATGCCAGTCCTGAAACCAATGGCACTTTTGCTCGACCAAGCGAGCGCCCGATATCATACGCGGCTCGCTCGCCATCAGGAGAAGGCCTGCGAGTTCCCACCACCGCGATCCATTGATCGGAAGTGGCGGGAATAACGCCTCTTGCATAGATGAGAAATGGTTGTTGCGGTATCAATCGCAGTAGAGGAGGCAATCGATCATACCGCAAGACCGTAATATTTTGTTTCTCAAAATAGCGCATATCTTGCTCAGCATATCGCAACATAATATCAATCGACCAATGTTTGCTATGTATCGCTCGTTGTAAAATATGCTGAAGATCATAATGCGTGATTTTGCGTAGGGACGATATTGTCGGAGCGGCATGATATAGCGTAACCTTTTCTTCGCTGGATAGAAACTGCAACCTATTGATGGCAGTCGCGGCTAAATCCATTATCTCCCAGCTCCTAGATTGAGCGATAACGTATGAGCCGCCATTCGCAGTTCGCTATCTTTGCTATTTTCGGCAACGTCTTGATAGAGCGCGATCGCTCGCGATCGATCGTCAAGAAGCGCAAAATAGTGCGCGGCGACCATAACAACCCGCCAATTTTGGGACTCGTTTTGAAGCAACCATTCGACATGTTCGCTTAATCCATCCAAACGTCGCAATTCGTATAGGCCCAATATCACCGACGCGTATCTCGCCTCAAATTGCGATGGATCGTTTTTGACGCTCAATTGATAGTAGGCATAGGCCTCCTCATATAACATTTCGCGAGTACCGATATCCGAGGAGGCAAATTTAGCGAGATTTGCGGTTGAAAGTCCGACGAAATATAATAGCTCGCTATCTGACGGGTTGATAAGCAATCCGTCCAACGCGTTGTTCCTTGCTAACTCCCACATGTCTTGTCCAATATACTCGACGACAATTGCTCGATAATATTCGGCTAAATCCTTAGCGGCCGATACTTTCCGATCAATAACATCGGATAGATCATCAATCTTGAGCGCTAATTCGGCAATGCGTTTTTGCGCGGATTCTCGGTCGCGAGTTTGCTGATTATTGGCACTGTTTAATTGGACGCCATTACTGTCCGATCTGTTATTAAATCGGCTATCCGCTTCGTTTGACAACAGTCGCGATAGAGCGCCTGGCAATAGTTGGTCGTCGTTGTCGCATCCCGATAGCGCGATAGGGATGGCAATCGCAAAAAACGCCAACGCCTGCGCCGAATAGATAGGCGCGCTATGGGCGCGACATCGATTGCTCATATCTCGTCTCCTATAATCGATACCGTCGAAGAGGCGCCAAGCCGATCGGCGCCGGCGGCGATGCATTCGCGGGCAAACTCTTTTGTTCTAATGCCTCCGGACGCCTTTACGCCAATAGTATCTCCAGCGATAACGCGCAATAACTTTATATCTTCTATTGAGGCTCCACGTGCAGCGTATCCAGTCGAGGTTTTTAGCATGCTTGCTCCCGCGGCGATCGCGGTGAACGCGGCGACGCAAATCTGTTCTTGCGTCAAATATGCTGTCTCTAAGATAGATTTGACTAATTTGCCGTCTGCGGCGGCGACAACCGCTGCGATATCTCTATATAAGGCCGGTATATCTCCACTTAACAATATGCCAATAGGAATAACCATATCAAATTCATCGCATCCTAACGATCGAAGTTCTTCCACCTCTCGAGATTTTGTTTGAGTTGTGTCGTACCCAAACGGGAATCCGACCACTGAGCAGACCTTTACTTCGCTCTCCCTTAGTTTATATGCGGCCGATTGAACTCTATTGGGAGGGATGCAGACTGAGGCTGTCTTCAATTGCGTCGCTTCGTCAAAAAGAGAGTCAAACATTTGATCTGTCGCATCGGGTTTAAGCAACGTATGGTCGAAGTAGCGCGCATAAGGTATTTGGGTCGATATCCGAAGAGGCTCCCCCCGGTATTTATTTATCGGGCATCGAGCGTCGTTCAGCGAGCGCATAACCGTTTCTTGCGCGCGATGTATATCGTTGGGTTGTTTATCAGTGATAATTATTTTTGCTCCTTGGATGATATTTGCTATGATAATCGCGTAAATCATCTCGATCGACATGCGTGTAGAGTTGCGTAGTCGATATATTTGAATGACCGAGAAGTTCTTGAACTACTCGCAATCCCGAACCATTACGCAATAGATGTGTCGCGAACGAATGCCGCAAAGTATGGACCTTAGTCTGCAATCCTGCGCGCGCGCAGAGAGCCTGAAATCGCTTCCATACGCCTTTACGCGATATTCCATTGCCAAATCGATTTAAAAATAGATGGCTTACGCGCCGCTCTCTATTCGCCAGTCGCGCGCGCGCTTCTGTAAGATATCGGTTAATCCAATAGACCGCCTCCTCGCCGATGAGCGAGAGCCTCTCTTTATCGCGCTTCCCTTTTATTCTAATCACTCGTTGAGAAATAGACAAGTCTTCGAGTCGTATGTTGCAGGCTTCGCTAATACGCAGTCCGCTTGAATAAATGACTTCAAAAAGCGCCCGATCGCGAATATCTTGCGGCGTTTTCAGCGGAATGGCATCGAGCAAACGCGTGACCTGATCGATCGAAAGCGCTGCTGGAGGATTGATTTGTATTCGCGGAGTCTCGATAGTTTCGGTAGGTTCATTTTCGATTTTGCCTTCCAACGATAAGAAATGAAAGAGCGAACGCAAAATAGAGAGCAATTTGACCAGCGTTCTATGACCGATTCTCGAGCCTTCGGTTTGCCGCATAACAAGATAACGGGTTATATCGCTCGCGGTCGCCGCTGACAATAGGAGATCGTATTGAGCAAGGTAGGCGATAAATCGGTTGCATTCACTAGTATACTCTGCCACGGTTGATCGAGCGAGGTTAAGATCGATAGCTATCCAATCGCGATATCTCCCAATGAGAGTCTCGTTAACAGCGTTATTTTTTGTGTCCATTCATAAGCTTGCGTTTTAACGCCGTCTCTTTATATCCTTCGCTATTATCAAAAGTCCGAGCGGAGGTTGGCAAAATAATATCTGAGATTCTATTCTTTGGTTTATTCGCCCCGAGCAAATCATTAAGATGGATCGCCGTATCGCTTTGCGCCGATTCTGATGGTTTGCGATTATTGTTATCAGCGCCAAATCCGGCGGCAAATACGGTAATGGCAATTTCGTGTTCCATCGCGGGATCTATCTCATAACCGTGGATCATAAGGTTATCTTTCCCTTCGTTGACTAACTTGGTACTGATGGCTTCGAGTATCCTATTCCGTTCTAACATAGCGATCTCTTCATTCGCGCGGACATTGACAAGTATATGGGTAGCTCCTTTGGGAGTGTCGCCCATTAAAAGCGGATTTGTAAGGGCTCCTTCAATCGCCATGTCCACTCCATTCTCTCCGTCGCCGGTTCCTGTTGCCATCCAAGCTTCGCCTTTCTGAGATATGACAGTTCGCACGTCGGCAAAATCGATATTTTCCGACCCCGTGCGGGTAATAATGTCCGAAACCCCTTGCACCGACTGACGAAGCGCTTCGTCCGCCTCGTGATACGCGGCAGTAACAGAAAGATCGGGCACTTTAGTGATAAGCTGCTGATTTGATATGACAATAAGCGCGTCGACTATTTCGCGAAGCTCCGCGAGAGCTTTTTCGGCATAGGCGATTCGTTTTTTTCCTTCGACACTAAACGGCGTGCTCACAACAGCTACCGTTAAAATCTGCTTATTAACGGCAAGCTCGCTGATTAACGGAGAGGCTCCGGTGCCTGTTCCTCCGCCTAGTCCCGCGGTAATGAAAATCATGTCGGCGCCGCTTATGACCTCGTTGAGACGTTCTCGGTCCTCGTCGGCCGCGGCGCGTCCGACTGCCGGGTCTCCTCCGGCGCCCAGCCCCTTGGTCGTAGACTCTCCGATTTTTATTCGATTTGGGGCAAGCGATTGGTTCAATACTTGCGCGTCGGTGTTGCATGCATAGAACTCTACACCCTTGACTCCCCGCTCTATCATTCTATTTATAGCCGATCCTCCCGCTCCGCCGACTCCAATAACTTTTATCTTCGTTGGGCTCCCCTCAAGAGACGAATCTATTGTAGGTTCGTCATAGTGTATGTCTATCATTGTTTCCTCCTACATCTATTGCTATGTTACAATATACTATTGTTCTGTTCAAAAGAAAAAATCGCGTTAGATAAAAAATTTTCGATACCATCGCAGTATCCTCCGGATTATTTGTGGGTATTTTCGGTCATAGACGCTTTTTGGTTTGTTTGCCGCTTCAAATGGCGCTTTTGCTCCATACATCGCTAAACCGACCGCTGTAGAGAATTCTGGGGATCGATAACGCTCATTATCGCCTGAGATGGCAATTGGACTGCCAATCCGCGACGCGATACCGAGACACATTTTGGTTAATTCGCTCATTCCGGGAAGATTTGCCGTGCCGCCCGTTATTACAATTCCGCCGTTAAAAAAATTGTTGTGGCCGAGCGATTGAACAAGCTCGCGCGCATCGTCGAGCAACTCCTCGATATTTGCTTCAATTACCTCGGCGATCTGAAGATCGCTCTTTTCCACCACAGATTGTCCCACTTTTGGGATTACCGATTTATGATCCGTTTCTATCAGTCGCATGCAACAACATCCTCGCGAAATTTTCAGAGCCTCCGCCACCTCTGCGGTAGTGGTAAATTCGATCGCCAAATCATTGGTAACTAACGCGCCCGCTTTTTTAAGCATTCCTAAATAAAAGGGCGCGCCGTTTTGATAGAGCAATACAGTTGTAGACTGTTCTCCTATATCAATAAGCAACGCTCCCTGTTTTTTCTCGCTGCTCGATAGCGCTGTGTAGGAAGCTGCCAGCGGAGATGATGCCATTTTTTTGACTTTTACTCCCGCGTCGTTCGCGCATTGGCAAAGGTTGATCAATTGTCCGCTGAGCGCGGTGATAATATGGGCGTCGATCTCGAGACGAACCCCCGACATGCCTATAGGATCGACAATATTGGAATGGTCGTCCACCGTAAAGCGATGCGGGATGGTATGCAGGATGGATCGATCGCGCCCAATATTTACGGTTTCAGCCATTTGGATCACTCGGTCGACATCGGATTGGGAAACAATATGGTCTCCTTTATCTGAAATGGGAACAGCGCCTTTCGAATTAAACCCTTGCACGTGCTCGCCCGAAATGCCTAAGACGATTTCGCGGATGTCGTATCCGCTCATAAGCTCCGCCTGATCGACAGCCGCTCTAATACAGGCGCTCGCGTCTCTCATATTGCTTGCCATCCCTCTATCGATGCCTTTCGATTCGACTTCGCCGATGCCAACTATACGCATATCGCGCTCGTCATCGACTTCGACCGCGGCGATACGAATCGATCTGCTTCCAAGGTCCAATCCCGCAAAAATATTCTTCATCGATCGGTATCCCGTAATTGGTAGACAATAATGTCCCCTCTTATGTCGATGGCCTCGACAGATTCGATCTTATTTGTTTGACGTAGCGTATCAAGAACAAGCATAGCGTAGTTGCCGCGATCCGCGTCAAACATCTCGGAAGCTATAACCGGCGATGGATACGATAAAAAATATACTTCGAGTTCATACTGTTCGGCGTAGTTATTAACGATCGCGATCTCCGATATTTGATGGAAGAGATCGTGATCCGAAGCCCGTAAATGCTGGAGTTTTCTGAGCAATGGCAATAGCGTTTCCGGCAATTGATCGCCGAGCGCGACCGATTCAATCGGCAAATCCGAAAGAATGGGGAGCGAACTATCTATCGACGATGGATCTATAGCTATGACGACACCCTCTTGATCGACCACAAAAGCGCGGGTTCCTGTTTCGTAAGCGACGAGACCGACGGCAAGCGGGGTTCTCATTGTAATGTTGAAGCGCAACGTGTCTGGAAATTGGCGTTCCAACCGAGCGAATTTGATGGAAGCGTGTTGATGGAGAGTGGTTTCAATGGCCGCGACGTCAATTTTGTCATAATACGTATTCATCGGTATATTAGCCAACCTCATTATTTCTGCCGCGCCCAGCTCGGAGTCGCCCTCTATAATTACCCTGCGGATACGCAATCGAGGGGCTATAAAACCGTGATAGCCGATTTCCGCCAGAACAAAAATAATTAGGAGAAAAAATATCGCCGCGAGAATTCTTCGCAAAATATATTGCGGATCTTCTTTGCTGGTTATATATCGTTGATACGAGAGGGTGTTCATACTGTATCATATGAGCTATGAGACGCAACATTGAGCAAAATTCCGGACATAATAAGCGTGACGAGGATCGATGATCCTCCTGCCGAAAAGAATGGCAACGGGAGCCCGGTTGTCGGAATCAATCCTGCCACCACCGCCATATTGAAAATCGCTTGGAATACTATAGTTACTGTAATTCCAAATGCCAAATAGGAGCAGAATGGCCCTTTGGTTCGCATGGAGACGCCGATGCCGCGAATTGCGAATAGAATGAACAACAGAAGTATACTGAGGACGCCGATATATCCTATTTCTTCGCCGATAGCCGCCAAAACGAAATCAGATTGCGCTTCTGGAAGCTGTCCCAATTTATACTCCCCTTGAGCAATGCCTCTGCCCCATAGGTTGCCATTTGCCAGCGCGCCTTTCGCGGAGAGCAACTGAAAACTGTCGCCGGTAGGATCGCTCCCCGGCAGGAGGAACGAGATTACTCGTTTGACGCGATGTTCCTGACTCAGGAGCAAAATGGCGGCAAGCGGCAAACCCAAAGTAAGCAATACAATAAAGCGATGCCACGGGGCGCCGGCAATGAAGAACATTGCGCACGCGATAAAAAGAATAAAGAACGCGGTGGAAAAATCATTTTGGATATAAATAAGCGCCGCGTAGATCGCAACGATGATCATAGGCGGCAATAACACGCCTATCGGCCCGTTCATTTGATCGCGACGGCATGCGAGAATATGGGCGAGGTAGAGGATAATGATCAATTTAGCCGCTTCCGATGGTTGAAAAGAGTATCCAAATATGAAGATCCAACGCCGAGCGCCCAAATATCGAGCGCCGATGCCGGGTACGAACGTAAGAAGCAACCCAATAATTCCTAGAATAACAGCCAAGCTAACTAATTTGCGAATGTAGCGAAGTTTGATTCGGCTTGCGAATAGTCCGGCGACTATTCCCAGCGCGACCCAAATGGCCTGTCGTTGAAAGAAATACCACGGCCTGTTGTAGAGTACTTCCGCTCTATTATAGGAAGCGGAAAATAATAGAGCGAGTCCGCTTCCGGTCAAAATAATGAGCGCGAAAACAAGCATGATGTCGGGGTGTATTCTTTCTCGCCGACCTATTTTAATTTGACTGTTCAAGATCCCCTCCCAAGAATCGAATTAGGTAATACTATCACATAATCGTCTAAAAAATAAAATAGCCTCCGCATAAAAAATGCAATTTTTTTTAATATTTTTTGTTTGCGAGTTGAGTCATGCGCGTGGTTAAGAACGCGAGAGATTGTTTCGATTGGGCGTTACGGGCATGGGCTGGGCGATAGACGATTGGGGATTGACGCCCGTAGAGGGGGGGAGCGCAATAGCGCGGGAGCGCTATGAAGCGAGGGGGGAGACAACGACTACAGGCGGGCGACTGGGGGCATGGATATCCTTTGCCCTCGGCGCGCAATTTTTTTTCGGCGCCCATCCCCCCGCTCCATAATTATTTCCTGTTCCTTCTTATTGTATTGACTTGGGGCGATGATACGACTATCATTTCCTATATGAATAGAAACAGCTTGTTGCTTGCGATTGTTATTTCGATCCAAACGGCGTTATTGTCCGCGGGGCTTATTTTTTCGATCCTTACCTACGATAAGGCGAATAAAGTGGATAGATTTTACCGCGCGGTGTCGTCCGATTATCGAGCGATAACAGGAGGCGGTTCTGTCGCGGACGCTCAGAGGCAAGGAGGCGCCGCGAGCGATGAGTGTGTCGATCCGTCGCTGTTTGACCTTGCGAACGAGCCAACAAAGGGCGATGAAAACGCGCCCGTTACGATTGTCGAATACTCGGATTTCGAGTGCCCGTTTTGCGCGCGTTTTTTCCAGGGCGCCTACCCGCAGATTGTATCGGATTATATCGATACCGGCGTTGCGAAACTGGTATTTAAGGATTTTCCGTTGGATAATATCCACCCTCTCGCCGTTCCCGCGGCTGTTGCCGCAAACTGCGTCTACGAGACGATGGGAGACGATAGCTTTTTTGCCTACCACGATCGGGTGTTTGCCTCTCAGCCGTTGCTAACGAACGAGAATATCCGCCAGTGGGCGATTCAAGAGGGCTTAACAGACGAGCAATATGATCGTTGCGTAAATTCCGAAGAGTATACCGCCGAGATCTACGACGATTTGCGCGAGGGACAGATGTATGGAGCGACCGGGACGCCCTCGTTCTTTATAAATGGGCGTCTGTTGATTGGTTCGCAACCAATTGGCGCCTTTGCCGACGCTATCGAGATGGCGCTCACCGAAGATGCCCCCTGTTCGGGATAACCTATCGGCGAATACCTCGCCTCATCTTTTTGTCTCCTTTGGCGAAACGCTGTGGGATATCCTTCCCAATGGCGAAGAGTTGTTGGGCGGCGCGACGCTCAATTTTGCCTGTCGTGTCGCGATGCTGGGAAATGCCAGCATTCTTGCGAGCGCGCTGGGAGACGACGCGCGCGGACGAGCGGCGCGGCGCCAACTGGGGTTGCTTGGTTTGGACGATCGCGCCGTCTCGACCAATAGCTATCCTACCGGCGTCGCTATCGCTACGTTGGGAGACGACAAAAGCGCGCGCTACCATATTAAGATCGGCGTCGCCTACGATCGAATCGATGTTAACGAAGAGACGATTTCGCTGGCGAAAAATGCGGATTGCCTCTATTTTGGGACGCTTATCCAACGAATGCCCTACTCTGCCGCGTCCCTCGAGCGTCTTATCGCCAATTTTTCCGGGCGATACACGATAGCCGATATCAATCTCCGTCGCGATTGCTATAGTCGCAAAACGGCGCTTCGATCGTTGGAGCTGGCGAATATCGTCAAAATGAACGATGAGGAGGCGGCGGAGGTCGCCCGCATGCTTGGCGAGAAGACGCGTTCGTTGCCGGTTTTTCTTGCGGCGATACGTCGCAAATACAATCTTACGGCGGCGGTGGTTACGATGGGCGAACGGGGGATGTGCGCCATATCCGAAGACGATTCGCTTATTACCGTGGATGGATATAGCCTGGATGTCGTCGATACCATAGGGGCGGGCGACGCCGTTTCGGCCGCGCTGGCGACCGGGCTGACGCGGGGGCAGAGTCTTGAGCAGGCCTGCGTCGACGCTAATATTTTGGGAGCGGCCGTTACCACGTTAAGCGGGGCGTCCGCGCCGATGACTATGAGCGAAGCGCGGCGAATTTGCGCCGCGGCCGATCGCGTGGAACTGCGGGAGAGCGATTTGTATTTTCAATCGCGCGCGGTATGAAAGCGCTGATAACAGGCGGAGCGGGGTATATTGGAAGCGTTGTCGCCTCGGCGTTGGAGCGACGGGGGCATGCGCCGGTAATTCTCGATTCGCTGGTCGCGGGTAGAAGCGAATTTGTCTACGATCGCGCCTTCTATCGCGGCGATATCGCAGACGACGAGTTGCTGGAGCGTATAGCGAACGAGCATTCCGATATCGGCGCGGTCATTCACTGCGCGGCGCTCATTCTGGTTCCCGAATCGGTGGCATGCCCCAATCGCTACTATCTGGAAAATGTTTCGAAATCGATCGCGTTGCTTTCGTCGTTGAGCCGCTTGGGAATTCGGCGCTTTATTTTTAGTTCGTCGGCTTCTGTCTACGGCGATATCGAAGAGGGCGTCGATTTTATGGTTACTGAAGCGAGCGCATGCAATCCAATGAGTCCATATGCTCGATCAAAATTGATGGTTGAGGAGATACTGCGGGATTTCGATCGCGCCGATCTATTGCGCGGGCTCTCGCTTCGCTACTTTAACCCCATCGGCGCCGATCCCGAAATGCGATCCGGTCCATACGACCGCAAGCCAAGCCATATTATGGGAAAAATTCTTTCCGCGCGACGCAGAGAAGCGGATTATTTTTCTATTACCGGAACAAACTATCCCACCCGCGATGGAACAGGCATCCGCGACTATGTCCATGTCTGGGATATCGCCGAAGCGCATGCGGCGGCTATCGAGCAATTTGATAGCGTGATCGAACGCGAGCCTGTCGACCGGCGCGTCATTAATTTGGGAAGCGGTTCGGGAACTACGGTTCGCGAGCTATTGGATATATGCAGTTCCGCCTGCGACTCGCCCATTCCGTATCGCGAGGCGCCTCCAAGGCCCGGGGATGTCGCCGGTATCTACGCCAACCGCGATACCGCGCGTCGTTTGCTGGGATGGGAAAGCGTATATAGCGTAGAGGATGGCGTTCGCCACGCCATTGAATGGGAACGTCGGCGCTCGTCGCTTTTGGGATATTAGATGGCGAGACTGATTCTAACGCGCGCCGCGGCAATTGGGGCCGCGTTTATTTTCGCGGTTTTCTTAGGCGGATGCGCGTCGCGCCCTTCGTCCGATTCGTCGGACGCGCATAGCGTTGAGTCGGTTGATAGGAGCGTCGACGAATCGGCGACGCTGGAATTGGAACTGGACGTGGACGTTGGCGCGAGTGACGATGAGGCGGTTTCGGACGCCGAGCGAAAACGCGAACGACAGTTTTCTAATAACGCGACGCCGGCAATGCTTTCGATAGAGTCGCCCGAGTACGATGACGCGCTGTTCATGCCCATCAACTTAACGCCGCCCGCTATTCCCGGGGAACCGCGACTGTTCGATCCGTTGCGCGAGAGCGATATAATCGCCTATTACGGGCATCCGCAGAATCGCTATCTTGGCATTTTAGGCGAATTTCCTATCGATGAAATGACGGATCGTCTTATCGCTCTGGCCAAGGAGTATGACGAACTGAACGGGAAGCGCTCCACAATCCCCGCGTTCCATATTATATTCGCCATTGTTCATCCCGACGCCACAACGACTCCTATCAATCACGATGTGCTGGTCGAGTACATAACATATGCGATGCGGCGCGATATTATTGTGATCATCGATCACCAGCTGGGAGACGCCAATGTGGAGACTGCGGTAATGGAAATGTTGCCCTATCTTCGCTATCCCAATGTGCATCTTGCCATCGACCCCGAATGGTCGACCGACGAGCCGGGCAAAAAGCTGGGAAGCGTTGCCGGCGAAGAAATCAATGACGTTAAGCGCGTGATGGAAGAGTATCTTATTTCCCGCAAACTCCCCGGAAAACGCATGCTGGTGGTACATCAATTTAACTACGTTATGATTCGCGACCCCGAAGATATACGGGGCGATTCCGACTATGTTACGATTGTCCATAATGCCGATGGGTTTGGGCCTCCCGAAGATAAATATAAATCATGGGAGGCGCTTCGCAAAATAACCACTATGCCAATCAAGGGATTTAAACTTTTCTACGAAAAGCCATGGCGCGATTGGGGATCGGATGTCACTCTTATGACTCCGCTCGAAGTGCTCGCTTTGGAACCCCGTCCGGTGCTTATTATGTATCAATGACGCGCTCGGATCATATAAGCAAGGAAATTCGCGAGACGTTGCATTATGCGACAAAATTTCAGGGAAATATATTTGTAATCCATATCGAGGAGCGTCTTTGCCAATGCTCGGCATTTATCGGTCTCGTAGCCGATATCGCGTTGCTTCGGCGCGCCGGCGTCAATGTTGTGATTACTGTCGGCATCTACGACGAACATTTGGTCGATTTCGCGAAAAACAGCAAACATTTTATCTCCGATAGTTCAATAGGGATACTGCAAAATCGCGCGTTCGAGGCTGCCAATAGATTGCTTGCCATTTTTCGAGGCGAATCGCTCGACGCTGTTGTCGGCAATTGGGCGAAGGCGCGAGCAATGCCGATTGAGCAGGGCGTCGACCAGGGGCGAGCCGGGCAATTTGAGGCGATAACCGATGGGCTCGACTGCTCGTCGCTAAACGCCGTAACTCCGGTGATCCCCTGTATTGGATGGAGCGCGACCGGCAAATCCTATTGGATCGAGCCGAGCAATTTTGCCGCTAACGTCGCTAAGCGCCTTCGAGCGGACAAGCTATGCATTATTTGCGATCATTCCCTCGCATCGATGGATGGCCACTCGATACCGTCGGAGTTGTCGCCGGACGACGCTCTTCGGTGGGCGGCGAATCGCCTGTTGCCGGAGCGCGCGCGGACGATATTCGAGGCGTCGACAGCGGCTATCCAGGCTGGCGTGCCGCGCGTCCATATTCTCAATGGAGAGCGATCGGGCGTTCTGTTGGGCGATCTATTCTCTAATCGCGGGGCGGGGATAATGATTCATAGCAATGTCTATCAACGCATTCGCGCGATGCGGCAAAGCGACATCTCTCAGTTTATGCGCATTTTAACCAGCGAGCATACCCAACAACATATGGCCAAGCGCGGATATGACGACCTTATCGCTATGATAGACCGCTACTCTGTCCACGAAACCGACGGCGTTGTTCACGGAGGCGCGGCGCTGATGCCTATCGATAGCGATACCGCGGAAATCGCCTCCATCGCGGTGTCCCGCGAATATACCCAATCGGGTATCGGTAGCGCGCTGGTCGAATATATTGTCGCGCGCGCGCGGAAGGAGGGATATCGTTGCTTATTGGCGCTTACTACCGGGAGCGTCGATTGGTTTGAGCGATTTGATTTTCGTCTCATCGATAAAACGTCGTTGCCTCCCGATCGAATGGCGCGATACGACGATTCTCGCAATCCGCGGATTTTATCGAAAACGCTATGAGTGACTATTCCCGCCATCTGCTTATTGATTTTTACCAGCTTACTATGGCGCAGGGATATTGGTTAAGCGGCAATAATCCGCGCGTCGTTTTCGAAATGTTTTTCCGCCGCCAGCCCTTCCAGGGGGGATTTTCAGTTTTTGCCGGACTTCGCAGCCTTTTGGATGAATTAGAGCATATGCGTTTTACTGAGCGCCATATCGACTATCTTGCGTCGCTCGATATGTTTGACACGCGATTTCTTGAGTATTTGCGCGCGTTCAAATTTACCGGCGACATCTATTCTGTCGCTGAGGGGGAGCTCATTTTCCCCTTCGCCCCAGTCGTTCGAGCGCATGCCACCCTAATTGAGGCGCAACTGATAGAGACTGCGTTGCTTAATCTACTGAATTTCCAATCGCTTATCGCGACAAAAACCGCGCGCATCTATCTTGCGTCGAGAGAGGGGAATATTGTGGAAATGGGTCTTCGAAGAGCCCAAGGCCCAAATGGCGCGCTATCGGCGACGCGCGCCGCCTATATTGGAGGGGCGTCGGGAACCTCGAATACCGAAGCCGCTATGCAATATGGCATTCCTATACGAGGCACGATGGGACACGCATGGGTTATGAGCTTTCAAAACGAAAAATCCGCCTTTCAACAATACGCGGATATATATCCTCATACCGCCGTATTGCTCGTCGATACCTACAATACGTTGAAAAGCGGATTGGATAACGCCATAGCTATTGGATTGAAGTTGCGGAAGCAGGGGCGAAGCATCGGCATACGACTGGATAGCGGCGATATTCAATATCTGAGCGCGCAAGCTCGAAATCGCCTTGATAGAGCGGGATTGCGCGACGCGAAAATTATTGTTTCCAACGAGCTTAATGAACAAATAATCCATCAGTTAGTAACCGACAAGGCTCCCGTCGATATCTGGGGGGTAGGTTCTAATATGGTAACCGGCGCCGCGGACGCCTCATTCTCCGGCGTCTATAAAATGGCGGCCAAAGAGATAGCGGGCGAATTCGCGCCGACGATGAAATATTCCGACAATCCGGAAAAATCGACAAATCCCGGAATCAAACAGGTGTTTCGATTTTTTGATTCTCACCATTCGCCGCAGGCCGATCTTATCGCGCTGATAGATGATACCGTCGTCGCCGGCAAGACCTATACCCTCTACCATCCATTCGACGATAGACAGACGTCGCTAATTAAAACAAACGCAAGCGCGAAGCCGTTGCTCTCTTGCTATATGAAACAAGGGGCTATGGTAGAGACCTACCCATCGTTGCGGGTTATCAGAGAAAGAACACTCGCCAATCTTGCCAATCTTGACGTCGTCTATACCCGCATTATCAATCCCCATATCTACAAAGTCTCTATTTCAAAGAAGCTGCTCGATTTGAAAATGTCGCTGCAAGCTTCGCTGAAGGCGAGCCAATAGCCAAAAGCGCGTCCGCCGCGCGATCTCCTTTGTTATCCGGCGCAGGGCTCCAAGGTCAGCTCCAAAAGAGCCAGTATAGCGTATTTTCTCTGTCCGGCTTGCCTCCAGACTACCGATTGCCGACCATCGATAACCTCGGCGGTTACCTCGTTTCCCCGCGTGGCGGGAAGACAATGGCAAAAAACGGCGTCTGGATCCGCCAGCGACATAACCGCTGAATTTACCTGAAAGGGCGATAAATCGCGATGGCGCTGAGAAGATTGAGAGCTATCGTCGCCCATCGATACCCATACGTCGGTATAGACTGCCTTTGCCCCCGTTACCGCCGCCTCTATGGTGTCGTCGACGCGAATCGACCCTCCGCTCTCTTTGGCGTACCGGTCGCATAGGCGAACAGTCTCTTCGTCGAGGCGGTATGCGGAAGGGGCGGCAAAACGGAGGCTCATCCCCGTTTTTGCGGCGGCGATGGCGAGCGATCGCGCCACATTGTTGCAGGCGTCCCCAAGATAGGCGATGGGCGTCCGCCGGAGGGTTGAAAAGCGCTCTTGTATAGTCATAAGATCGGCCAATGCCTGTGTGGGATGATATTGATCGGTGAGGCAGTTATAAACAGGAACGCCCGCCCATCGCGCGATATCGAGCAGGTCGCTTTGGCGATATCCGCGAAACGCTATCGCGCGGAACATAGTTCCGAGAACGCGAACAACATCGCTCCTCGGCTCTTTATCCGATTGATGGATGGTCTCCTTGTAGATCGGCATAACCGATGCCCCCAGTTCGCTGGCGGCAGAGAACAGCGCGCATTGAGTGCGGAGCGACGGCTTTTCAAAGAGCGCCGCAATTGATACGCCAGATAACGGGCGATCGTCGCGAGGGCTTTGCTTGCGCGAAAGGCCAAGATCTATACAATACCGGATCGCTTCCGGAGAATAGTCATGCAACGACAAAAGCGATTGGCCAGACCATTCTCGGCGGTATGAAGAAGACACAGCGCGGAAAAAATCAGGCTGAATTTTTGATCCGTTCGATCGACGGGATCTCTTCGTTCTCTATGGTGGAGCGCGTTACGATAAGGCGTTTATTGCCCGACATAGAGGGGAGCACAAACATCGCGTCGATCATCATTTTTTCGATATAGGCGCGGATGCCTCGCGCGCCGGTCTTTTGCGCCAATACCTTTTCGGCAAGCGCCGCGATCGCGTCGGCTTCGAATATTAAATCAGTCTTATCCATTTTGAGAATGGCTCGATACTGTTTCAGCACAGAGTTGCGAGGTTCGGTAACAATACGTATCAAATCATCCCGCCCTAAATCGCGAAGAACGGCGCGGATCGGCAATCGTCCGACAAATTCGGGAATAAGGCCGAAGCGCAAGAGATCCTCGGGCTGAAGATATTTCAAAATATAGTCCGCGTCGCTAGAGCCTTGATCGGGCAAATCGGAACCAAATCCCATAGGATGGGCGGCGACTCTTGACTGGATGATCGTATCGAGCCCCACAAAGGCGCCTCCGCATATGAAGAGAATATTGTTGGTATTAATTTTCAGCATCTCTTGGTTGGGATGCTTTCTTCCGCCCTGCGGCGGCACCGAGGCAATTGTGCCCTCAATAATTTTGAGCAACGCCTGTTGGACGCCCTCGCCCGAAACGTCGCGAGTAACCGAAATATTTTGATTGCGCCTGGCAATTTTGTCTATCTCGTCAATGTAGATGATGCCGCGCTCCGCCCGGTAAATATCGCCATCTGCCGCCTGATACAGCTTGAGCAAAATATTTTCGACATCCTCCCCAACATAACCCGCCTCGGTCAACGTGGTGGCGTCGGCGATAGCGAACGGGACTTTAAGGTAGCGAGCGAGCGTTTGCGCGGTAAGCGTCTTTCCCGATCCGGTCGGCCCGATCAACAGCAAGTTAGATTTCTCTAAATCAATGTCGGAGTCCATGCGGTCGCTATGTTTGATGCGCTTGTAATGGTTATAAACAGCCACCGATAACATGCGCTTCGCATCCTCTTGGCCGACCACGTAGCGGCTGAGATACTCATAAATAGTCTTGGGGCGAAGCAGGCGCGCGTTTCGGGGACTTTTTGGCTTTTTTGGAGGCTCGGGATCGTTGCTGATAATCCTATTACAGGCGACAATGCATTCGCTGCAAATGCTCGCCGATTGCGCCACAACGAGTCGCTTGACGCTACCCGCCGGCTGCCCGCAAAACGAACAAAAGCGGTTGTTGTTATTTTTCTTTCCGCTCATCTTCCTGCCTGCGGAACACCTGATCGATAATGCCGTATTTTATCGCCTCCTCGGACGACATATAGTGGTCTCGTTCCATATCGCGAGCGATCGTCGCTTGCGATTTTCCGGTATGCAACGCGAAATATTGTATTAACATCTTTTTGAGACGCACAATCTCTTTCGCTTGCAGGCGAATATCGCTCGCCTGACCGCGTACGCCTCCCCACGGCTGATGCATCAAAATGCGCGCCGAAGGCAACGCGTGTCGCTTGCCCCGCGCCCCGGCGGCCAATAAAATAGCGGCCATCGACGCGCCTTGACCGATACAAATCGTCTGCACGTCGGGTTTGATATATTGGATAGTGTCGTAAATGGCCAACCCCGCGGTTACGCTTCCGCCGGGAGAATTAATATAGAGATTGATATCGCGATTAGGATCTTGGCTCACCAGATAGAGCAACTGCGCCACCACAAGATCGGCGGTTACATCATTGATTGCCCCGTCTAGAAATATAATCCTATCCTTAAGCAACCGAGAAAAAATATCGTATGAACGTTCGCCGACCGAAGTCTGCTCAACCACTATCGGCACTAAATTATTCATCTGTTCGACCATCCTGTTATTCATCCTGTTCCCCTCCTTGACGAATATTTATATTGGCGCGGGCGACGCTCGCCAAATCGGAAGTCCCCGAAATAGCGACGTTATTATCGCGCAACAACCGCTCATAGAGCCGATCGGTAGTCATCGACCAGCGAACGCTATCCTCTATATCGTTATCCTTGCCGCTTTGCAAAATCTCTTCCGCCGTTCGTCCATCATCGCCCTTGTTATTTTCAATATAGGTCGTTATTTCCTGTCTATCAACCGCAATATTCTCTTTTTTGGCTATCGCGCGAAGCAATAACGATATTTTTAACCCATATTCGACGCGCGGTTTTATGCTTGCTATAATCGATTGATGCTCGTTATTTGATTGATCGAATTGCCGTCGCTCCTCTGGAACATTGAAATAGGCGAGATAGCGCTCAAATTCGATCATAAGTTGTCGAATAAGCATAGTTTTGGGCAACTCCACCGAAGAATCGCGCAAAATTTTTCTGAGCAGGCGATTGACCTTGAGCTCGCGAATCTCTCGTTCCAGCGTCTCCTCCAGACGAGCGTTCAGCGATTCGCGAAGCCGCGCGACCGTCTTCATCGAGGCGTCGTACTCTTGGACAAGCTCGTCGGTCATCTCGGGAATAACGCGCCGCGAAGCCTGCGCGATATGAAAGCGATACCGCCGAACATCCGAAGAATCGTCTGTCTTCGCCCGCTCCGCGATATGCGTTTCTCCCTTGCGTTTGCCGACAAGATGATCGGCAAACGGCGACGACTCTTCGCTCGATCCCGCGATGACTCGCTCCGAATGGCTGGAGGCGCCGGCCAATAGGCGTCCCTGACCATCGATAGGCTCCCAGGTGATCCCCACCTGATCGCCCGCCTCGATCGCCTCCGTCCCGCGATCGATGAGCGCCGCGTATCGTTCCTGAATATGCCGAAGCTCGCGCGAAATATCCTCCTCGGAGATTGCCGCCTTGGGAACCTTGATCGAAAGCCCGGTGTATTTGCCCGCGACAACATCGGGATAGACATCGTAGAGCAACGAAAACTTAAATGGCTCGCCCAGACGAGGTTCTACCTTTTCCGCCAGCGCGGGATCGCTATAGCGAGGAGTCTTTTCGTCGAGGAGCGGCGACACTTTGTTGAAGGCCTCGTTGATCAGCATCTCGGCCAATTCAGCGATAATCTCGTTGGCGTAGCGCTGTTTTACCATCGCGATCGGCGCCTTTCCGGGCCGAAACCCCGGTATTTTCGCGACGCGGGCAAAACGATTCGCCTGCCAATCAAACGCGCGATCGACAGTATCGGCGGTAAGGGAAATGGTCAATTTGCGCTCCGAATTGGGAAGAGATTCAATCGTATGCGAGGCGACATCAATTGGTAGCGACTCTCGCGCTTCTGAAGATTTATGTTGGTTCATTTATTGGTCTCACTCAATAGCAGTATTATACAGCGGGAAACGGGATTTGAACCCGCGACATCCACCTTGGCAAGGTGGCGCTCTACCCCTGAGCTATTCCCGCGCAACAGTTTCTCAGCGACGCGCGCGCTGCGAGAGAAGGGACTCGAACCCCCACACCCGAAGGCACTAGATCCTAAATCTAGCGTGTCTACCAATTTCACCACTCTCGCCAATCACTCACAAGAAGAAAAATCGGCGCCTTCATCCAGACCGCGAACGCAATCGACGACTATTCGCCTCAACAGCTTCCGCGCGCGTCATCGCTCGTATAGGAATATTGCATATCTTTTCGCTTGTGTCAAGCGCATTTTTGCCGATAATTCAATCAATGGAATTGGATATTTTGAGCCGTACAGGAATCGAACCTGTAACCGACAGATTAAGAGTCTGCTGCTCTACCAGTTGAGCTAACGGCCCTTCGCTTATATGATAACGCACCCGGCAGGATTCGAACCTGCGACCTACGGATTCGAAGTCCGGCGCTCTATCCAGCTGAGCTACGAGTGCAGGGTGGACGACGGGACTCGAACCCGCAACAACCAGAACCACAATCTGGCGCTCTACCTGTTGAACTACGCCCACCATAACGATATCCGCGTTAATATGAACATAGAGCATACGGCGCGTCGATAAAATTGTCAAGAATATGAACATTGCCCGGAATATAGTTTCGAAAAAAAAGAGTTGTCCAAAGGGGGAAGCCCCCCGCGCTCCAGCAAAAATCCGCTCGCTCGTCGCGAGCGGAACGCGCTTTTTATTGAAGCTTCGCTTCAATACCCAGCTCGCTCACGCTCCGCTGGTCAAAGCGCTTTTTTGCTTCCGCTCCCCCCTATGCGGGCGTCGGCGTTCGATCGCGTCGAGCGATATCATAGCGGCCCGCAACGCCCAATTGACCGATTCGCTACCGCCGAACAGGCGCGACGGCAACGCTCCCCCGGAAAATAGCGCTCGCCGCGGGGCATCTCGACGCCCTTTGGCCGCGCCGATGGCGCTTTTTCGGATAGCCCTCCTGTGGATCGCGCTGGCGCAAGGGGCGGCGCTGTTTGCCGGAGGAACGCCGGAAGAGAGCGCCGAAGATGAGGACTTCGACCATGCCGTTTCCGATATATTAGAAGAAAAAGATACCCTGCGTCCGGCCATCGAAGAGGTCGAACCATCGGGGAGGCTATCATTTTTTCCCTTTTCCGACGATATCGAGGTCATACCGATAGACCTTGCCGTCGAAGAAGAAGAGATTCCCGTCGAAGCGAAACCATCGCGGGAATCCTACCCATTCGCTATTGTCTCGCTTCGCCAATTGAATCCCGCCCCCGCGGAGAATAGCGGATCGTTTCGAGCAAACGCGGGATGTCGCGTAAACAACGACTTCCTCGCGCGATCGCCCGACACTCGACAGGATGGCAATACGCTCGTCGCGAGGATTGCCGCGCCGGGGACAGGCAAGCTGAATCACGCCGACCTCTATTCGATTGTTTTGCCGAGAATAGGCAACCTTGTCGTAGAAACAGAAGGAACGACAGACACGTATGGATATCTTATCGATAAAAATGGCGACGAGCTGCAACGCAACGACGACGACGGAAAACGCGGCAATTTTCGCATCGTCCAAACACTGGACGCGGGACAATACTATATTCAAGCGGAGACATTTCGCGGAGAGACGCCCGGTCCATACGAATTGGTCGTCTCGTTTTCTTCCGATGTCGGAGACAGTATCGATACCGCCTACTATCTCCCCGAAAATACCACGTTCCATGGGTCGCTGGTCAACGAAATCGATCGCGACTATTTTCGAGTGGATATGCCGAAAGAAGGAATCGCGGTGTTCGAGAGCGAGGGAACGGCGATCGTGGGCGCGATATTTGACGATAAAGGCAATCGACTGGGCGTCGACCATTTTTTCCCGCTCCAACACTACCTTAACGCGGGCGTCTATTATCTTCGCATTCGGGGCGAATTTGAACGAGGCACATTTTCGATCGCCAACGGGAAATATCGTATTCAGGCGCGCAGGTTGCCGACCCAACAGATCGAGCTCAATCGCCTCTTTGAAGATACCATCGAATTCGACCAATATCAACGTCTCTATAGCATCGATGTTCCGCAAACGGGCACCCTTTCGATCCAAACCGACGGAGCGCTGGATACCTTTGGAGTGCTCTGCGACCGACGCGGAAATAGTCTGGCCTATAACAACGACTCCGAGCGAAACCATAATTTTCTTATCGATCAATTTGTGCGACCGGGCGTCTATTATCTTCGCATGTCGGGATCGTCGCCCCATCTCCTAGGAAACTATAGTATATTGGCCCGTTTTTTGCCCGATCCCGGGGCGACATTCACTACGGCGTCGGATGTGCCGGAGGATGGCCGAATCTACTCGGAAATACGCCCCGAACGGGATGTCGACATGTATCGATTCGAGGCGACGACAGGGGGATTTATCGCGGTTGAGGTGGTGGGGAATAGGACGCTCGACACGACGATTGTAGACTCGAACGGCTCGAATGTGGGGCTGAGCGTCAACCGAAACTACCGATTGAATCACGACTCCAATAGCGAGCCTCCCGCGACGCATATATCTCGATTCGTCCCCAAAGGAACCTACTATATTGTCTTTAGGGGCGATACCTCGGGGCTTTTCCGAGGAGAATACAAGGCGAACGCGCGCCTGGTCGAACCTCAAATACTCGACGACAACAAACTATTGACCGCGACGCTCTACCCTCCAAACGATGTCGACTTTTACTTTATCGATCAAGGCATTTTGGTTAGAGAAACTACGGGAAATACCAATATCATCCTTCGGTATTGGGACGCCTTCGGCGACGTCGTCGATCCCGCGAATCTCTTGGACGCGCCCTATTACCTTCAGGTTGAGGGGCTGACCAGCAAAACCGTCGGCGAGTATCAGCTGACGACGCAATCCGCCGATCAACGGCGAGCGCAAACGCAATCTACCGGTCTGGGACCGCGTCAATAAACGCTATCGATATATTCCAAGCCACCGGTTGCTCCGATACCCGCGCGCCAAGGTAGTCGTATATTTCGCGGCGCGTAGATTCGTCGCATTGGGAGGCGAGCGCGCCGGCGTAGACGTTGTCGGCGCCGAGCAACCATTGTCGGAGCGCCTCGCGATGAATGACGCGCTGTTCGGATTGCTCTATCATGTCGCGCGCTCGCGGGCGATACCCGCAAGCGGCAAGCCAGTCGGCTATGTCTTCTTCGTTCCAGTTCAGATGGGGATTGTTAAGATCGGCCAATAGGAGCTCTTCCGCCGCGTTCAACGGATCGAGCAGTTTGCTCGGCGCTCCAAGCCGCGCGGCGAGACGCGAGAGGCGGCTTGAACGAGACGGGATGGTCTGGGCGATCAGCGCCGCTCCGCTATCGACGAGGCAATCCGCGACAAGACTCAGCAACTCTTTTGGCGCGATATCGAGTCTGGGGCATTGGGAGAGCATATTGAACATCATCGCCCATTCAAAACAGGCCTTTTGCCTCCGCGATCGCGCGGCGGCGATCCAATCGGGCAGCGCGATAAAACTGGGTCGCCGTTCCTGAGACACATATTTGTTGTAGTGATCAGCGACGCGAAGCGCGTCGTCGTCGCGAAGCAGTCCCAACGTTCCGCCTTCGGGCGTTTTTCGAGTCGCCTCCCAATGAAGGAAATTATAGCTTCCATCGTAGGTAATAATACGATGGTGACGAGCTATCCCCCGGGTTTCAAAAAAGCGCCGCGCTATTTGCTCAAGATTGGCGCTTCGTTTGGCAGAAATTCGATTGAGCCATCGTTCGTCCGCTATTTTTGGCGGAGTCCATGTAAGCATTTCGGATTCGTAATCGCGGAGCATAACGCCCATTTGCATTTCGCGGCGCCGCTCGACAACCTTGCCATGCGTCGCCTCCCAACCCTGATCGGATGGGGTATAGAACACTCGCCCTTTTAGCGATCCGGGAAGATAGGCCTGCGCGACCCAGTGGTTTTGGTAGGCGTGGGGATAGAGATATCCCTTCCCATGGCCAAACCCTTTCGCGTCGCGATTGGGATCTTTGAGATGATTTGGAGGCTCCAGATTGGGCGATTGTTCCACGGTTTTGAGCGCG
Organism: Spirochaetia bacterium; assembly: GCA_965220165.1. Taxonomy (GTDB): domain Bacteria; phylum Spirochaetota; class Spirochaetia; genus CBDCPJ01. Next base: position 218,514 of record CBDCPJ010000054.1, on the reverse strand, counting down.
TCGTAATAGGCGAGCGTAGTATTGGATTTCGGCGTTAACGCAAGATAGAGCGCGGCGTGCGCAAGGTGGAATTGTCCTTCTGGCATACCGACGCGATCAAATGCCGACGCCGCGGCGACGACGACCGAAAGCGCGTGAGGGGCGGCGAGCCCGACATCCTCGGAGGCCAGAATCAGCATCCTGCGAAAGATGTAATGGGGGTCTTCGCCGGCGGCTATCATCCGAGCCATCCAATAGAGCGCGGCGTCGGGATCGGAGCCCCGCAACGATTTGATTAGGGCGCTAATGCTATCGAAATGATAGTCGCCATCTTTATCGTAGAGCACCGCTTTTCGTTGAATGCTCTCCTCCGCGATCGCGAGATCGATGAAGATCTCCGTTTCCGGCGGCGGCGGAAAGCTCGGCGGCGTTGTTTCGACCGCCAACTGCAACGCGCCGAGCATACTGCGGGCGTCTCCATTGGCGATATCGACAATGTGATCGAGCGCTTCGGGAGCGACCGTTACCTTCCACTCGCCATATCCCCGCTCTTTTTCAGCAATGGCGCGATTGGCGATTTCGACGAGGTCGCCGCGCGCGAGCGCGCGGAGCTGAAAAATGCGCGATCGCGAAACAAGCGCGGGGATCACCTCGAAAAACGGGTTGTGCGTGGTGGCGCCGATGAACGATACGACGCCGCTTTCGACCCAGGGCAACAGCGCGTCTTGCTGCGCTTTGTTCCAGCGATGCGCTTCGTCGACAAAGAGCATCGCGCGCCGCCCGCTCTTCTTGAAATCGGCGCTCGCCGAGTCGATCGCCGCTCGGACATCTTTTATGCCGCCCCATACGGCGTTTATCGCGATAAAATGGGCTTGTGTCGTATTGGCGATAATTCTTGCCAATGTCGTTTTTCCGGTGCCTGGCGGGCCGGAAAGAATAATGGACGAGACCATATCGGCCTGTATGACTCTTCGGAGTAGTCTTCCCTCGCCCAGGATGTGGTCTTGCCCGACAAAATCCTCGAGTCGCCGCGGTCGCATTCGCGAGGCGAGCGGTTCAGCGCGCATGTCGCTATGATGGAAAAATACCTCTAAGTTGTCAAGCGAGGTCGGTCATAACGGATGGCGTCGGGCGTTGCGGGCCTGATGCGACCTTGTTTTGGCGGAGCGATGGGGCGGCGCCCGCAGAGGGGGAAGCGGAAGCTAAGAAGGCGGACGGCGGGCGGAGCGCGAGCGTATGCCCGCGATCGCGCGTTTCGACGCGCGATCAGGCCGCCGGCGCCATTGTCGCGAAGCGATTATGGCGTCTTGGCTGGAGCGAGGGGGAGACTTCCCCCTTTGCCCGCATTCTTGGTTTGGCGGCTTTGAGCTATTCGAACGATTCGACCGCGTAGCGATCAACAAATTCATCGCCTCGAAGCAACGAGAGCAGGTCGTTGAGGTCTTGCTCCGCGGCGATCGCCAGCTCTCTAGTCTCCGCGGCGGGGCGAAAATCGCTGTCCAACGCCAGCGCCTGTTCAGATAAACGTATCGCCGTTTCATAGTCGCCGGATATCAATGCCGATAGCCCCTGAAGATAGAGATTGACGACCCGGCTTCTTCGCTCCGCGCGCCCTCCGTCGCCGAGATGGATGACAACTTGGGCGTTAAAGCGATCCAACTGGTCAAAGCGCGTCGAGGCGTCTATCGAGTAGTTAAAATTGAGCGAGATCGTATTGAGATTGAGCTTTGCGCCGACGGTAAACCGCGTGTTGCCGGCGTCGAACGATACTCCCGTCAGAATGTCGAAAATGTCGTCGATGGATATCTTCGCGCCTCCCGATAATTTTATCGGCGATGGTTCGAAATCGGCCGACAACGAAAAGGGAAGCCCAAGATCGAACGATAGGGTGAGCGGTTTGATGAGCGAATAGGAGATTCCGAGATTGACCTCGGATGGCGGGGGATTGCCGTTGTCGAACGTGCCGATATTTTTGAGCGCGGCGCCAAAGGTAAGGTTTGGGTCGTCCGACACAAATGGCTTGAGGAAATTGACGCCGGTGAGAACGCCGGCGTCTCCCAATATCGAGGCTGAACTCTGCGCGTCCCCAAGCGGGCTGGGAATTGGACGCGCGGCCACCTTTACGTTGGCTCCTATCGATAGTCCATGGAAATCATAGGTATTAAAGAGGTTATAGGAGACATTGAGGATTCCGATCAATTCGACGTAGCGGAACAAATAGGATTGGATGCCCGAATTATCGTACTGCGTAAATGGAACATGCAATATGCGAAGGGCGGCGCCGAAGCCGAGATCTTCAATGCGATGGGAGAAGGCCAGCCCTTCTAAATTCGCGTCGGCTATAATTTGGTGATGCGAGAACGCCAGATCGGTATTGGCGAGCCGCGAGCTTCCGGCGGGGTTGGCGTCGAAATAGCTTATGTCGTTCGCGAGCGCGGTATAGGCCGACGCCATTCCGGCATACTCCCCTCCGACGGGAACATTGAGCAACGGAAAGCCGTAGGCGCCAGAAATAGCGTCATTCAGCGCGAAGAGCGATTCGGAGAGGCTCTGCGAATGGATGGAGAGCGCGGGCGACGCGAAAATAATGCCGATGGTCGCGAGCGCGGCGCGGTAGTTTATGATGCCGACCTCCCGTTATGGACGATATGTTCCCAAAAAATGTCCGATATCCTCGATAGCCTTGACTAAAATATCGCTTTCCGGAAGAAAGACGACGCGAAAATGGTGGCGATCCATGCAGTTAAATCCGCTCCCATGCACGAGCAATATTTTTTTTGTCCGCAACAGGTCCATCACAAAACGCTGATCGTCGATATTAGGAAACCGCTTGGCATCGATCTTCGGAAAAATGTAGAGCGCGCCTTTTGGCTTCGCGCAGGTGATCCCCGGTATCTCGCTTAAGGACTTCCAGGCGATATCGCGCTGCGCGCCGAGTCTGCCGGCGGGAAGCACCAAATCACTGATGCTTTGATAGCCGCCAAGCGCCGCCTGTATCGCAAATTGGGCGGGCACGTTGCTGCAGAGGCGCATATTGGAGAGCACGTCTAGCCCTTCGCGGTAATCCTTTGCCATAGAGCTGTCGCCGCTGATGACCATCCATCCGGCCCGAAAGCCCGGCGCGCGATAGGCTTTGGATAGCCCGTTGAATGAAATGCAGAGGACGTCGTCGCATAACGTCGCCATAGAAGTGTATTCGACGTCGTCGTAGACAATTTTTTCGTAGATTTCATCGCTAAAGACGATAAGATCGCGCCGCGCGGCAAGCGCGCGGATTTGCTCCAATATCTCTTTTGGGTAGACGCTGCCGGTGGGGTTGTTGGGGTTTATCACCACAATTCCTCGAGTTCGCGAGGTTATTTTAGATTCAATGTCGTCAATATCGGGAATCCAATCGGCCTGTTCATCGCATAGATAATGAACGGCAGAGCCGCCGGCAAGATTGACCGCGGCGGTCCACAACGGGTAGTCGGGCGAGGGGATCAATACCTCGTCTCCGTTATTGAGCAGCCCCTGCATCGCCATAACAATAAGCTCGCTTACTCCGTTGCCAAGATATATATCTTCTATTTCGACGCCGTAGACCCCTTTTTGCTGGTAGTTTTGCATAATCGCTTTACGCGCGGGAAATATTCCCTTGCTGTCGCAATATCCCTGCGCCAATCGGAGATTGATGATCACATCATGCAAAAGCTCGTCCGGAGCCTCGAGCGAAAATGGGGCCGTGTTGCCTACATTGAGCTTGAGCACTTTGAATCCCTCATCTTCGAGCCGTTTCGCCTCGGTAAGAATCGGACCGCGGATGTCGTACAACACATCGGCCAATTTATGCGATTTCATAATTTGTCGCGCCATTAATAGTTCCTCATAATATCCTTATATCAGTATAATATGCAAAAATAGCAATATATCAAATAAAATTGCGATAGCGGTCATAGGGCAACGATATAATTTGCCACTCATATCTCTATCAATTATCGACAGTATAAAGATTATTTATCTTGCTATAGTACAAATTCTTATATATATTATTAATCATGAAGATAGAAATTAAAAGGAATATAGCAATAGCTATAGTCGCCACAATTTTTGGAACGGCGTTGCTGGTCGGCGCGGTAGTAATCGCGACGGGGCAAAATGACCATGGAGCTTCTTCGCTCTCGTTAACCCCCGAGGGTATAGATAATATCCCGATTGTAATGAGTCCAAAGGATATCGAATACTCAATCGCAAAAAGCGAGCAAGAGTGGAAAACGATTCTGAATGATTTTGAATATAAAATATTGCGCCGCAAAGGGACAGAATATGCCTACACCGGCGCCTATCACGACGAAAAGCGTCCCGGTATCTACTATTCCCGCGCGACAGGCCAGCCCCTATTCAGCTCCGAGCATAAGTATGACTCTTATACCGGATGGCCGAGCTTCTGGAGGCCTATTTCCCTGGACGCGGTGCTCTATCTTGAAGATAACTCGCTCTTTTCGCGCCGCGTCGAACTGGTTGACAGCTCAAGCGGTTCTCACTTAGGGCATGTGTTTACCGACGGGCCTGATCCGACGGGTTTGCGCTACTGCATCAACTCCGCGTCGCTTATCTTTGTTCCCGAGGGAGACAATCCTCCGGCGATTGTCCGGGAATATCTGGATCGTTCCAGTTCATAGCGGATCGACTCATATGACAATCGTTCGACCATTGGCGAGAAAGTCGACGCGCGTCGTCGCGCGGGCTATCGCCGTCCCAATACTCATTGTGTCGCTCGGCCTGCTCGCTCCTCAATTGCGGGCGGCGCCGAAATCAGACCTGTGGCCGCGCTGGCAGGACCATCGCCCCGGCTCTCAAATCGTTGTCGACCACGGCGAATGGCAATATTTTCTTGATCGGTATCTCGATACCAATCGATCGGACAACGTCGCGCGCGTTCGCTACGGCGATGTATCCTCGGCCGATCGAAGAAGGTTGGACGCCTATGTCGATATGTTGCAGAATATCAGGGCAACCCGATTAAATCGCGACCAACAGTTGGCCTATTGGATCAATTTATACAACGCCTATACGGTCAAAGTAATTATCGATCACTATCCTGTTCGCTCGATTCGGTCGATCAATATTTCCGGAATATTTCGTATCGGGCCATGGGACGCTAAGTTGATCGAGATCGAAGGCGAGGAAATTACGCTCAATGATATCGAGCACCGTATTTTGCGTCCTATCTGGAACGATCCGCGTATCCATTTTGCCCTCAACTGCGCAAGCATCGGATGCCCCAATCTCGCCCCTGTAGCCTATCGAGGCGATAACGCCGAGGAGCTTCTCGAACAGGCGGCGCATGAGTTTATAGGGCATCCTCGCGCGGTCGAACTGGTCGATGGAGTAGCAACGCTCTCCTCTATTTTCAACTGGTACCAACAAGACTTTGGCGCCGATCGCAACGCCGCGTTCGCCTACCTTGCGCGCTATAGCGAAGGAGCGCTCGCGAGGGCGCTTGCAAACCATCGCGGAGCGGTTCGATATCATTACGATTGGTCGCTCAACGACGCTTCGAGCGGCGTCAACTAGCCTCGCGATAGCCCCCCCCTCCCCGCCTGCTGTGTAAATATTCCGTCGTCTATCAGTCAGATGCGCGTCGCGCGTCTGACAATTTCTCATGGCGCCCTTGTAATATATTTTCATACTCGTTACACTCATCCTATGAAAAGAATATTTTTTATTATTGGTTTAGTAGTTCTATCGGCTACTCTTTTTGCTGGGGGAGAGCAAGAAGGTTCCGATGGTATGATGATGGATGACGGCCAGATTGTCGTCGGTATTTCGTTTTCCGATTTCGCCACCGAACGGTGGCCTCGCGAACAAGCATTGCTAACAGATCTTGGCAATGAAAAAGGCGTGCAGGTTATTTCGCAAGTCGCAAATCAAGATGCGCGATTGCAGAATGATCAAATCGAGAATATGATTTTGCAGGGCGCCGATGTAATTATCGTTATCGCGCAGGATGGCGACGCGACGGCTACCGCTGTTGACGCCGCGGCTCGAGAAGGGATTCCGATAATTGCGTATGATCGTCTTATCAAATCTTCGAGCCTCGCCGCCTATATCTCGTTTGACAACGTAGAAGTTGGTCGAGCGCAGGCTCGCGGCGTGCTCGATATTCAAGATTCGGGCAAGTTTGTGTTGCTGGGAGGAAGTCCCACCGACAACAACGCTATCCTTTTTCGCAATGGTCAGGTAGAGATCCTTCAGCCGCTGATCGATAGCGGCCAAATAGAGATCGTCGCCGATCAATGGGTAGAGAATTGGGATCCGGCGAACGCGCTCAATGTCATGGAAAACATTCTGACCGCCACCAACAACGATGTCGACGCGGTTGTCGCCTCAAATGACGGCACGGCTCTCGGCGCGCTCCAGGCGCTCAAGGCGCAAGGATTGGCTGGCAACGTCCCGATTTCTGGGCAAGACGCAACGCTGGCAGGCGCTCAGTCGATTGTCGCCAACGAGCTTACTATGACCGTGTTCAAAGATGTCCGTCGCCTCTCTCCGTTGGCTATGGATATGGCGATTAGCTTTGCCAAAGGCGAGCAGGTGGATGGGCTTGTCGATTTTACCCTGGCGGAATTGACGCTTGACGATAGCCTTGAGGGCTCCGTCCCGTGTCTTTTCCTAGAAGTGGTGCAGGTCGACTCGTCTAATCTCTACGATGAAGTCGTTGTCAGCGGATTTCAGCCATACGACGAAGTCTATCGCAATGTTCCGGAGGGGCAGCGGCCTCCTCGCCCATAATTAACAAGGACAGAATATTGTAGTATAATTATCTGTCGAGGGAGCGGTCGCTCCTTCGACAGGATATTTTTATATGAATACAAATAATAACAAACCGATACTCCGTTTTCGGGGATTGTCGAAGCATTTTCCGGGCGTGGTGGCTCTCAACGATGTAAGTTTTGACATAGAAGCGGGGAGCATCCATGGGATATGCGGAGAGAATGGCGCCGGAAAATCGACGCTTATTAAGATTCTCGCGGGGATATACCCCCATGGATCATACGAGGGAACAATCGAGAGAAATGGCTTCGAGATGTCGTTTGCCGACGTAAGCGACTCTATCGAAGCGGGCATCGCGGTTGTCTACCAAGAGCTTGAATTAATAAATGAACTGACTGTTGGCGAGAATATCTACTTAGGTCGCGAACAGATGCGCGGCCCTGTTATTGATTGGCATAAACTATTTTATGACACCAACGAACTCTGCAAAGAGTATAATCTCAATATCGATCCCAACGATAGAGTCGCGGATCTTGCCATCGGCCGTCAGCAGATGGTCGAGATCGCCAAAGCGCTCGCGAAAAAAGCCACGATACTTATTTTTGACGAGCCGACTTCGGTGCTCTCGGATAACGAGATTGAGCGGCTCCATAGTATTCTGCGCATACTCAAAGAGAATGGCGTAACCTGCATCTACATCACCCACCGCCTCGATGAATTTTTCAGTATTAGCGACAGGATTACCATACTTCGAGACGGACAATTCATCGCCACCCACAACACTAAAGAGACCGATATTGGTCAGTTGATCTCCGCAATGGTCGGACGCTCTATGACTAAGCGTTTTCCGGAACGGCGCCGCAACATGGGAGAGCCGCTTCTGCGGGTAGAAAATTTAACGGTAGGCGATCGATTTGACGAGACGGTGAAATATGTAAAACATGCCGACTTTACCCTTCATAGAGGCGAAGTGCTCGGAATCGCGGGGTTGATGGGTTCGGGACGAACCGAGTTGGCATACGCGCTGATCGGAGAGCTTGGCCATGTCGTCAATGGATCGGCGACGCTTGACGGAAAGCCGCTTGTTACAGAATCCGCGCGCAGCGCCATCGAGCAGGGCATCCTATTGGTTCCCGAAAATCGCAAAGAGCAGGGACTAATATTGATGCAGTCTATCGTGCATAACATATCGCTTCCTAATCTCGATGCCCTCTCGTCGTTTATGTATATCAATAGGACGAAGGAGCTTTCGGAGGCGCAATCATATGGAAAGAAGCTCTCAATTAAGGCGCCCAATTTGCTGGTCGCGGTCAATAATCTCAGCGGAGGCAATCAGCAGAAGGTGGTTATCGCCAAAACGCTAATGGCGGAACCGAAGGTGCTTATTTTGGACGACCCGACCAGGGGAATTGATGTCGGCGCGAAATTTGAAATATACAAGCTTATCGATCAATTGGCATCTAATGGTGTCGCGATTATTATGATATCCTCGGAATTAGAAGAGGTAATCGGCATGAGCGATCGCATTGTGGTAATTCATGAACGCTCTACCGTCGCAGTGTTGGAAAAAAATCAATTTGAACAAGGGACAATTATGAGCTATGCAACAGGAGTGTATGGAGAAATGAAACAATGAATTCAGGCAACATGCTATCGCTTGATAGCATCAAGGGAATTTTTGGCAAAATGAAGTCGCATATCAGGGAATACACCATGGTGTTCGCCCTGTTAGGAATATGGGCTGTCTTCGCGATATTGACCGAAGGCATCTTTATCAGTCCTCGCAACCTATCCAATCTATTTCGCCAAATGACAATTATTGGCTTCTTAGCTACCGGTATGGTGCTGGTTATTGTCACCGGCAATATCGACCTCTCGATAGGCTCGGTCGCCGGATTTGTAAGTGTGATAGCGGCTCTGTTGCAATCGGCGCTCTTCCCCTCCATACTCCCCGAAATATTTCCGGGAGCCAGCGTAGTCGCCATTGGAGTGATATCGACGATATTCACCATCATCCTCTCTATTGCGGTCGGCGTGATTGTCGGAATTTGGCAAGGCGCGATTATTGCCTATCTCCGAGTTCCCGCCTTCATCGTAACGCTGGGCGGCATGTTGATATTTCGCGGAGGCATTTTGGGCGTCACGCAGGGGCGAACGATAACGCCGATCGACGACTCGCTGCGCCTCATCGCGCAGGGATATATTCCCAATAGTTTGGGCTCGCTGTTTGCAATTGTCGCCGCCGCGCTAATTTTCGCGGGGTATTTTTTGCGCCGCAAAAATCAGCGAACATATGGCTTCGATCTTGAACCTGTACGCAACACCATTATTAAAGCGGCCTTTTTTTCCGCCATAGCGATAGCCTTTGTCGCAATTATGAATAGCTACCGCGGCATCCCAATTCCGGCGCTCATTTTGGTCGTCTCCGCGATAGCGGTAAGCTACATATCCACCAATACGCGTTTTGGCCGCTATACCTACGCCATAGGCGGAAACGCCCAAGCGGCTAGGTTTTCCGGCATTAATATTAAAAGAACAACGTTTCGCGTCTTTGTGCTCATGGGGTTTATGTGCGGCGTCGCGGGAACAATCTTAACCGCCTATGTCGCGGCCGGCACCCCAACCGCCGGCACCCTCTTTGAACTTGACGCGATAGCCGCCTGCGTAATCGGCGGCGTAAGTTTGGCCGGCGGATCGGGGAAGATTTTCGGCGCCCTGATCGGCGCGCTGACGATCGCCAGCCTTATCAATGGGATGAGCGTTATGAACGTGGATATACTCTGGCAATACATCGCCCGCGGCCTTGTGCTTATTTTGGCCGTCTATATCGACGTTCGCTCTCGACAATTAGAGCGATAATATAAATCTCGCGCCGCGTTTTGGCTTGACCCGCGCGGCGCGATAGCCTATTATTGATACTATCAATGGGGGTGATCTGGTCTCGACCATAGGGAGTGAGCATTATGTCGCGGGTAGAGGATTATATCCTCGAAACACCGAATTTTATTCGACAACGAATTAGATTTTGCTTTAGCCGCGTAAGCGGCTCGGATGCGCGGAACGCTGTTCCGAGGTCCGCGTTATCTGGAATAAACCGGGGCTAACCCGACCGAGAGTTCGCCGCTCATCGGGGACATACTGGCGAATTGGGCATTAGGCAGCCGTTCCCATGCTTCCTAAACGCCGACAATAAATGGGGACTACGCCTGTAGACGCGTAATGGTTATCCTGTGGGACGCGGGTTCGATTCCCGCCACCTCCACTTTGTTGAAGGGCGCTCCCGCCTCTTCGGTCTCCGCTCGCGTTCCGCCCCCCCTCCGCGAGCATCGCCCCGCAATTGGCAAGCCCGACGCAAGGCGGCCGCTACCCAAACAAACTACCTGCAAAGCCATAAAATTGTTGATTTAATAGATCATATAGCAATGCCTCTATAGAATCACACTCGACTATGCAATTCTTTATCAATCCAACACCGAGACACTCCTGCTATTATTCGCGCAGTTTTTTTTATGCAGAATTTCAGCATTCGGCCGGATAACTACTAGACGGTCTCTTTGATCTGCCATTTTTGCCCATAGAGACTCAAAAATAATTGGCGGATAACTCACATTAAAAGCTTCAATCCATGCGCTGGTATCAACACAATACTGTACATCGCTCATTTTAGAAAATCCAAAAATTCCCTCGTATCTTTCAAATGCAGCAGTTTTCCAGCTTTATGGAGGCTTATCTCTCTATTTTGCCAACTTGCCACGAGCGCATTGATAAAAACATCAAACTGTTTTTTGATCTCCTTTACAATATACCGGCTCCCCTTGGATTTTTTCCATTTAGCTTGTTGCATAGAACTCTTTTCGCTCTTTGTTCATAGCGTTATATTGTTCTTGGCTGATGATATCCGCTATTTTCAAGCGAACCAGCAAAGCATAGGGACTAACCATCGATTTATCCGCAAATAATCGTATGCGCCAAAATTTAATTGATCCGCATCGCTTTTGATGGCTTCCAATCCGCTGTCAGGCATTAAAACATATCCCGCCAATTTGTCGCACCACTGTTCTTCTCCATCGCTATCACCCTTTTGCCAACTGTCTATAGAGTCACTTGATAATAATAAATGCCCCAATTCATGGATTAATGTGAACGACTGCGCTTTTTTGGAATCGGAATCATTAACGATAATGATCGGGGTAGTCGTATGCTGTAAGCAGAGCCCGCGAAAGCCATCCTTTTCTATGCGCGACCATCCGTTGTATTTGCTTGTAAGAAAGACAAAAATACCTTTGCGCTCTAATTTTTCTCTGATCTGCAGGTGATCCAATGGAGTATCCATATCAAGCCACTCTCTTACTACTTTAGCGGTTTTCAATATTGGATCGCGGCGATTTACTTTGGGGGGTCGGAACGCAACAAGTTCATCTATATCGCATTGCATCTCTATGAATAAATCGCGATACCGCTCTATTTTGACAACCAGTCTACGCACATTGCTATCTTCGTAAGCTTCTGAATCTTTAAATTGACGAAAGCTCGCCTTTTGTATATAGGCATATTGTTCCGGCAGCGAATCCGAAATGAAGACCCAACTCGGGACACCATACAGTTTTGCCAAGTCATCCAGTTGCTTTATAGTCGGCAGCCGTTCCCCGTCTTCTATTTTTTCTATCGTTTTAACTTTTTTCTTTACATCTTCGATAGAAAGGTTCATCTGCTCTCGGCACTGACGCAGAATATCTACGTTAACTGGCAAGTTATGTTTCATATCCCAACTCCCTCACACGCTCAAATGTAACTATTGGCTTGACGTTGCGATGCTGTTCATCATCGTCGCCAATAGTCTATATGCGCCACTCTCCGCTATATTCAGATAAGAGACCAATGCTTTGCCATATACTATCGCGCAAGTATCAATAGCAAAAATTACACAATTTTGCGGTTAATTTCTATACCAGTTGAGCATCTTTTCCACAAAACTATCATAGGTTCAGGCCGCCAGGCGTCGCGGGCGTTTTGCGGGGCGATTTGCGACTGGAGGGACGACGCCCGCGGAGGGGGGTAGCGCAATAGCGCCGGCGAGCGCCCAGTGGAGCGCGAGCGGAACTGGAATCAGCGCCGCCGATCAGCGCTATGGAGCGAGGGGGGAGACTTCCCCCCCCTTCCCGTTGCTCTATTGACACACACTCGCTATCTCAATATCTTTAATCAAAAATTATGAACAGTTTTAATGAAGCGCCAAACTTGGGCAACGTAGTAACGGTAAAAACCCTTCTCTCTGATAAAAGCATAGCCATTCCGTCATATCAACGCCCCTACAAGTGGACTGAAAAGAACATCAACCAGCTATTCGCCGATATTGTGACCCACAAAGACAAATCATCATATCGACTGGGAACAATTGTATTCCATCAAGACAATGACGGGCAAAATAAAAAATACATTGTCGACGGCCAACAGAGAATCATAACCCTTTTATTGACCATGCTGGCATTCAAGGAACGCTCCCCTGAGAATCCGAAAATTCAGACAATATATCCGCAAATTAAGAAAATATCATCCTCCAACTTCGCGTTCGACAGCGACATCTCTCGCGCCAATATACTCAAAAACTACCAGAAAATTCAGCGCATCGTTGTATCCGATGATTTCGCCGATGGTGATTTCGCCGATAAGATCCTCGACTGTATCCTTGATAAATGCGAAGTCGTCACATTTACCCTCAGCGATGTATCGGAAGCGTTCCAATTCTTTGATTCCCAAAATTCGCGAGGGCGCGATCTTGAGCCGCACGACCTGCTCAAATCCTATCATCTTCGAGCATTCCATACAGAAGACGAACACCTTAAGATGGAAACGGTCAAAAAGTGGGAAGCTATCGAAACAGAAGAACTGGCGACGCTATTCTCACTCTACCTCTATCACATTCGAAAATGGGCGAAAGGAGCTTCCGCCCGCTATTTTGGCAAAGACGATGTTGATCTATTCAAAGGTATCAATATAGACACGATGGAACATTATCCGTATGCCGCGCAACTATCCATTGTCAACCGAATTATCGAATATTGCCCGCGACTGCATAACATCTTGCATATCCCATTGAGCCTAGACCAAATCTTGCCGTCGCCAAATGCCAAAGATACCGGCATCAAAATAGATTTCCCGTTCAATATAGACCAGATCATCATCAATGGAAAACGCTTTTTCGAGATGATTGCATATTACCATAAAATGGTAGCCCGGTACAAACAAAGCCTAACTACCGTCGATGGAACTGCCGTCGACGGAACTGCCGTCGATGGATTGAGCGACCGGGCGAAAGAGATACTGGAAGCAATGAACACCTATAGCGGTCGCCATCGTACCGGCGATGGATATGTTCGAAGAATATTCGACTGCCTCATTATCTACTACATCGATAAGTTCGGCCTTGCGGAAATATCTCGAGCAATCATACAAACCTTTATCTGGGCGTTTACACTCCGCCTGAAACAACAAAGAGTGATGATTGCAAGTATGAACAACCATGTAAAAGACCATAATCTCTTCGAAAAGATAAAAGACGCCGCTACCCCCGAAGATTTTCTCAAGTATACCGCTCCTATTTTACAGAACTCGCCATCCACACGCGCGGAAAAAATAAAAAAAATATTCTGCGAAATGAAATATCTTCTGGAGCAATAAAATGGACAATACTCACACCATCGCAAAGCAACTTTCTATCAAAGAGCTCTTATGCGACGATATCTATGTTATCCCGATCTATCAACGAAACTACGCATGGGGCATGGGCGAGATCGAGCAACTCATTCAGGACATAATCGACTATATGCCGCGCGGCAAAAACTACTCCATTGGAACGCTTGTGGTTTTGCAAAGATCTGCCACCGAGAAATATGAAACCATTGACGGACAGCAAAGATTAACCACACTGTCGTTGCTGGCCTCTTATCTTAACAACCAAAAAGACAAATCCTGCGACCTTTCATGGTACAACAAGTTGACTATTCACTTCGATAGCCGGAAAAATTCGCAGGATGCTCTCCAAGCAATCTTCGATGGCAACAGCGCAATCGATGGCAACACCCCTCAAGTCCTTCAAATTCTGAATGGGTATAAAAACATCGAAACTATCCTGCCCGGCAAGCTCGTTGAAAATAACATCAAACCAAAAGGTTTTTGTGATTTCTTATTCAACAACGTCAAGATATTTCGGGTTGAAGTCCCGCGCGACACCGACCTAAACCATTACTTTGAAATTATGAACACCCGAGGCGAACAGCTTGAAAAACACGAAATACTCAAAGTCCGCATGATAGCCGCTCTGGACGATAAAGAAAGCGAAAATTGCCTACGCAGAGTCTGGCAAGCCTGCGCGAATATGGAAAAATACGCGCAAATGGGATTCTCGAAAGAACGACGCGGCGCTATTTTTGGCGACGACTGGAATAGCCTCGATGCGGACAATTTCGATTTCGATCGCCTGCGCGAAGCGCTCAAAGATATCGCCAACACCAATGACGCTAAAGCTATGTCGTTGCTCGATATTACAAAAACAGACGCCGGCGACAACAACGAAACGAGCGCCGACAACAAAGACGACTCTCCAGAGCGATTTAGCTCAGTCATCAACTTCCCCAACTTTTTGCTCCACGCGTTGCGCATTCAAACAGAGAAAAATATCCAATTAGACGACAAAAGACTCCTTCAAGAATTCGATGAACACATACTGAACGACGACGCCAAAGAAAATGTCAAAAAATTCGCCATCACCCTCCTTCGCTGCAAGTTTCTGTACGATAAATATGTCATAAAGCGCGACCGAGCCAATGAAAATGACGCGTGGAGCATCAAAAGCCTCAAATATCACGACAAAAATCAATATTATGCCGGAACATTTGTCGATGAAGAAGACACCGATAACCTTGAACCCGAAAATAATAACGAGCGCCCCAAGCCCAGCCAAAAAATTCCCATGCTCCTCTCCGCCTTTCACGTCTCTGCCCCAACCCAAAGTTACAAATATTGGCTAAACGGCGCGTTACGCTACCTCTACAACCAGCGATCCCCAGTCATAGCCGAAAAGTACTTAAAATACCTAGAGAATTTAGCAAAATCATTCGTTTTTGACCGGTTCTTATCGCGCGATAAACCCGCGGAGTACTTTGACATAATTTACCTTAACGACGGCATATGCCAGGCGCAAAACAACCCATTGTCTCAGGGGGAAATAGCGGCAAAACTCTCCTTTGACAACATCCAGCATAATTTCGTGTTCAATTACCTCGATTACCTCTTGTGGATTGCCCATTATCAGGACAAAAGTATTAAAAATTATAAATTCACGTTCCGCGGCTCAATCGACAGCACAAAACAGCGCCTAATGATGAAAATGTCGAAGGAAACCAACAAAAATGGCGAAACAGGGTGGACTGCCGAAAAAATAGAGCGCCATTGCGACGAGATGACAAAGACACTTTTGCGATCGTTAGAAGATAAATCAACGCCCGAGTAGCCAAACAAGCTATCCCCGTAGGCGCAAGAGGGGGGGAAGTCTCCCCCCTCGCTCCATAGCGAATTCGCGGCTAGCCGCGAACCGCTCCCGCCTCTTCGGGCTCCGCTCGCGCTCCGCCCTGGCGGGAGCTTTCGCTATTGCGCTCCCCCCCCCTCCGCGGGCGTCGCCCCGCAGTTGGCAAGCCCCCTGCCAAACGCCCGCGACGCCCGGCCGCCCCGCCCCGGCGCCTCCGCAAATCTCCCCCGCCCTTGACCATCCGCCCGCAATCTGCTACAATGGCGCAGCGTGATGTCCAACACCTCCCTGCAAGGAATCGCGGATGCGCTCAAACAATGCGACAGCGTCGTTCCCGAAGGAGACTTCGTAACATCGGCGACGCGTCTTCTTGGCGAACTCGGCTACAAAAGCGACCGCGTAGCCGAAGCCGATGCGAACGTCCAGGAATTTCTGCGCAGATTCCCCGCGCACCCCGCGGAAAAAGGATCGAGCCCATCGAAAAGCGAACAGGAATTTGCCGCCGCCGCCGAATCGGCTCGCATCCTCTTTCAATACACCGCCGAGGAAATCAATGACGCGATCTCCAAAACAACAACTGATACTGATGCGTCCGAGCAAGAATTTAAATTTGACGAAAATAACCTAGAAAGCTTCCTATTCGTCGCCGTTGAGTTAAAATCCGGCGCCTACGCGCGCGGCAAATACGCCGCGTTCGCGCGCGAAATCAACAAACGGTTCGGCATGCCGACGGTCGTTTTGTTTCGCGCGAAAGACAAAGAAGATATCACCCGCCTCTCGATCGCCTTCATGAATCGACGCAAGAATAAAAACGAACCCGAGCGCGACGTAATCCTTCAAAAAGTGTCGCTTCTACGCGGCGTCGACTGCGCCAATCCCCATCGAGGACACCTAGATATTCTCAAACTCCTGTCGCTAACCGAACGCCTGAAATGGATAAAAAAAACAAGAGCGATCAAAAATCCCGACTTCGAAGATCTTCTCGACGCCTGGCTGGACGAACTCAACGCCGACGCGCTGAATAAACGCTTTTACGCCGAGCTATTTGACTGGTTCACCCGCGCCAACGAACAAATCAAACTCCCCAATAACCTTTGCGAAGGGCGCGCAAAAGAAGACTGGACAATTCGCCTAATTACGCGCCTGCTCTTTATATGGTTCATCAAAGAAAAAGGGCTCGTCTCCGAAGAACTATTTACCAAAGAGCAAATCGACCCGCTGCTAAAAAACGGCGCGAATCCAACCGGCGATTCCTACTACCGCGTCGTATTGCAAAACCTATTTTTCGCCACTCTGAATACGCCGATAAAAGATCGCAGATTTAGCAAAGGCGGACGCGATGAGCACCGCAATTTTTCGCTGTGGCGATACGCCGCCGAAATCGCGGACGGGCGCAAAGACGAACTGCTTGCGCTGTTCGCAAAAACACCGTTTATCAACGGCGGACTCTTTGATTGTCTGGATGATTACGACAGCCCGGCGAGCGCGAATAACGCCGGACGCAAAGGCGGCGGAGAACGGACGGATTATTTTTCGGACGTGCGCGGCAAGCAGGTGTCGGTTCCCGATTCTTTGTTTTTCGCCGAAAACGGATTGCTTTCCATTTTCCAAAAGTACAAATTCACGGTAGAGGAGAACACGCCGATAGAACAGGAAGTGGCGTTGGATCCGGAACTGCTGGGGCGCGTCTTTGAAAATCTGCTCGCCTGTTACAATCCGGAAACGCGCGAAAACGCGCGCAAACAAACCGGCTCTTTTTATACGCCGCGCGAAATTGTGGATTATATGACGCGCGAATCGGTGGCGGAATGTCTGGCGGCGAAAACCGGCGCGGACGGCGACAAAACGCGCGCGCTTTTGGATTATGCCGCGCCCGCCGATCATTCGTTTTCGGCGGCGGAGGTAAAATCTTTAGTGCGCGCGATTTCCGAAATTAAAATTTTTGATCCCGCCGCCGGATCGGGCGCGTTTCCGATGGGCGTTTTGCATCTTCTCACGCTCGCGCTTTCGCGTTTGGATCCGCAAAACGCGGAATGGCGCGAACTGCAAAAAACGCGCGCCTTGACAGAAACGGATAAAGCGCTCGACAAAACCGACAAATCCGAACGCGGCGAACGGCTGGATGAAATTAACGAAATTTTTTCGCGCTACTCCAATTCCGATTTCGGGCGCAAACTGTTTCTCATACAAAACAGCATTTTCGGCGCGGACATTCAGCCGGTCGCGTGTCAAATTTCCAAACTGCGATTTTTTATCTCGCTGGCGATAGAACAAAAGCGGGATGCGAACGCGGAAAACTTCGGCATAAAACCGCTGCCGAATTTGGAAACGCGATTCATCGCCGCCGATTCGCTGATTAAAATCGGCGGCAAGAGACAGGGCGCATTAAAATCGGAAGCGGCGGCGAAGTTTGAACGCGACATCGCGGCGAATCGCGAACGGCATTTTAATGCGACCACCCGCAAAACAAAATTGAACTGCAAAAGGCAGGACGAAGAATTGCGCAAAGAACTCGCGGCAGAGTTGGCGAAAACGGGTGATTTCGGCGACGAAGATGCCGCCAAAATCGCGCAATGGAATCCGTACGACCAAAACGCCGCCGCGCAATGGTTTGATGCGGAATATATGTTCGGTGTCCGCGACGGTTTCGACATCGTCATCGGCAATCCGCCGTATGTGCAACTGAAAAAGACGGACGCTGGCGGATTTATACGCGCCGCAAAATCCGCAAGTTTCGCGGGCACGGGCGATTTGTATATGCGCGCGGATTTCATTTGCGCGTCCGGCGGCGGGCTGATGTTTAATTGGATTTGGTCGCCCCTCGCGGCGTATTATCGTTTATCACCCCAACGACAGCTGCTTAAAAGCTCCAAGGGTATTCGGAATTTGCGCGGCGTTCTCGGCGCATAATCCGCGTCTGATTTCTGGAAAAGCGAATGTTTTTGAAAATGTATCCGTTAGCGCGACATTTTGTCGTTCAAAATGCGCCGAAAATGAGACGTTGGCGAATGAGTTTGTTCGCGCCGGCGAAATCGTGCCGTCCGAATGGCATTGCATCGCGCCTGAAAAAATAGGCGGCGGATTATCGAATCGGTGATAAATAGAAAACACATTTACGCGCGAAAATTTGCTGACAATTCCGCGCGATTGAAAGAATATGGATGTCGCCCGGTATCGTTAAACGGCATCAAAACCGGTCATGTGCAATCGTTTTTGATTGGGCGGCGACCAAACACCGTTTGTGCGCGGAAGATTTCCGGGCAGCGCGAAATTATCAAGCCCTTTTGCGGGGGACATATTGGCGATACTTTTACGAATCTGCCGAGCGAGTATTTTGCAACTTGTCTATTGATAACCCGGATAGACGCTGGGCGGATATGGAAAAACATGCAATCTTTAAGCGACGCGCAGTAAAAGCGGGCGACTATTGCCGCAAAAAATCCGCGCACCGCGAATGGTTTGAGCACCAGGAACGCCTGTTAATCCGTCAAATGGAGAAAAAGAAAAATTGATAGCCGCTTACCATCAGCGAGGAAAAACGGGGCGGTTTTATTACGACACCGAAAAACTGTACCGCTTCAAGCTTCCCAAAACGGGATCGGGATAGATATGCAATATCTGGCCATTCTTAACTCGCCGCTTGTGAACGCTTGGTATATGTTTGTCGCGTTTAAGAAAAAGGCAACACGGGAGCGCAAGTCAAATTCGGCAACATAGACGCAATTGGAAACGCTTGTTTCCCGCAAATCCCCAAAGCGGAACAACGCCCGTTCATAGCGTTGGCGCAAAAAATCACCGCCGCCAAAGCGGCAAACCCCGCCGCCGACACCCGCGAATGGGAAGCCGAAATAGACCGCCGCGTCTACAAACTCTACAACCTCACCGAGGAAGAGATCAAAATAATAGAGAAAACAAACGACGCGTCGTAGCCCCATCCGTTGCCCCAATCGACCATACGCGCTACAATATCCTATGAAAAAAATCACCCGGCGACCCGCCGCGCGAGGATAGCGATATCATCGTCGATAACCGCAAAATAGCGCTTGCCCAATATCTCAACGACCATTTGAGCGACTGCCAGCTCTTCCGCGTCGTCTCCGCCTACTTTTCGGTCTTCGGCTTCGAAACGCTGGCAAACCGACTGGAATCCATACCCAAAACGCGGTTGCTCTTTGGCGACCCCAAATCGACAGACACAGACATCGCCGGCGCCAAAGAGCCGCGCGTCTTCACCATAACCGAATCCGGACTGGGGGCGCAATCCCCCAAATCGCTCCGCATGCGTCCCATCGCCAAACGATGCGTCGAATGGATCGAGAACAATAACGTGCAGGCGCGCCAAATCAAACAGGCCAATTTTATGCATGGCAAGCTCTACCACATGCAATCCGACTCAGGCGGCGTCGCGGTCGTCGGTAGCTCAAACTTCACCCGTCACGGAATGGGCATGGCGCGGCGCTCCAACATCGAGCTCAACATCGCCACCCAAAACAAAGAGGAAATCTCCGAACTTGCGGATTGGTTTGACACCATCTGGAACGACGACACCCTCACAGAAGACGCCAAAAAAGCGTTGCTCGAAGCGCTGAACCGCTTGACGCGTGAATATTCCCCGGAATTTATCTACTACAAAACGCTCTACGAACTATTCCGCGAACACATCGAGCGCCGCGACCGCGAAGAGACAGAGTCGGGCAAACGCCTAGAAGACACCCAAATATGGAACGCGCTCTACAAATTCCAAAAAGACGGCGCGATGACCATCATAAGCCGCCTCCATCGCTACGGCGGCTGCATTCTCGCCGACAGCGTCGGATTGGGCAAAACCTACACCGCGCTGGCCGTAATGAAATATTTTAGCCTCCGCAGAAAAGAGACGCTCGTATTATGCCCCAAAAAATTGGAAAACAACTGGCGACTCTACCAAAAAGAGGCAAGACACAAAAATAACCCCTTCGCGGAAGACAACCTCTCCTTCCATATTAAAGCGCACACCGATCTCACCCGCGACTGCCCCAACTTTCAATGGGAAGGCTTCGACCTGGTGATCATCGACGAATCGCACAATTTTCGCAACACCTCCAAAGACCGCGTCGACGAACATGGCAACATCATTCGGCGCAGCCGGTATAACGCGCTCCTAGAAAATGTCATCAAAAAAGGCAACGACACCAAAGTCCTCATGCTCTCCGCCACTCCCGTCAACATCCTTCTTCGCGACCTCAAAAATCAAATCTATCTCATAACCAGAGAAGACGACAACGCCTTTCAAGAATCGATGCATATACCCTCCATCTCCAGCACCCTGCGCGCCGCGCAGAAAGAATTTAACGAATGGACAGAACTCTCCGAAAAAAATAAACGCGTCCTTCTGTCGCGATTAGGCAACGATTTCTCCAGCTTGATAGAAGGCATGGTCGTAGCCCGCTCGCGAAAACACATAGAAGAAATATACCCCGAATTTATCGAAAATTGCGGCGATTTCCCAAAGCGCGAGCCCCCGCAAAATGAATACCCCAAAACCGACGAGCTCGGCGAACTATCCTACGAGAAGATCCACGCCGACATCGAAAAACTCAAATTTAATATTTATCGCCCCTCCGACTATATCGCCTCGGGAGAGTCGGGAAAAAAGGCAACCGAACGACTGGCGGCGGAAAAACGAGAATACCGATTTAATCAACAAACCCGCGAAGGTTTTTTGGTAACAATGATGCAAATCAATCTCATCAAACGACTAGAAAGTTCAGTGGAAGCCTGCCGCCTTACATTGGAACGCCTGCTAAAAAAAGCGGACGATCAAATCGAAAAAATAGCCCGTTTCTTGCGACACAAAGAAGATTCGGATGTCGAATCCCTCGACGAATCATACGATACAGAAGACGAAGAATTCGCGGTCAACCGCAGCGCGACGCAATCCTATCACCTCTCCGAATTGGATGTGAAAAAATGGCGCGACGACATCAAGGCAGACCGAGCGGCTCTGGAAAGCGCGCGAGAAAAAGTAACAAAAATTACCGCCAAGCGCGACGGCAAACTTCTGCTGCTGAAAAAACTGCTCGACAAAAAGGCTGCCATCGCCAACCCTCAAAATCGCAAGTTGTTGCTCTTTACCGTCTTCGGAGACACCGTAAAATATCTATACGAACACCTCAAAGAAACCGCGCGGAAAAATGGACAAACAATAGTCTACGTAACCGGCTCCGAAACCTCCGAAGGCAGCGGAAGCAACGCATTTCAAGAACTGTTGGATCGCTTCTCTCCCCGCGTCCGCGGCGCCTCGATCGCCGAAGGCAAAGAAATCGATATCCTGCTTGCCACCGACTGCATCTCCGAAGGGCAAAATCTTCACGACTGCGACACCGTGCTCAATTACGACATCCACTGGAATCCGGTGCGCCTTATCCAACGTTTCGGACGCATCGACAGACTCGGAAGCGAACACGACTCGGTGCAAATGATCAACTACTGGCCGACCGACGACATGGAGCTCTACCTCAATCTTGAAAATCGCGTCCGCTCGCGAATGGCGCTGGTCGACATCTCCGCTACAGGAACCGAGGATATCCTCGAGGAGCAAGAAAAAATCATGCGATCCGAAGTTGAATTCCACAACAACCATGTGCTGCAAATTCGCGAAGCGGTTATCGACTTAGAAGAAACAGAAGACATCGTCACCCTATCCGAACTCACGCTGGACAAATTTATCGACCAGCTATGGAACTACCTGCGGATCAAACGCAAAGAATTCGACCAAGCTCCCCCCGGCATCTACGCCGTCGCCGACGCCGCCAGCGCCAACACACGCCGCTCCGCGAAAGACGCGCTCCAAAACGGCGCCATATTCCTATTCCGCCGCGAAAACACGCCAAAAGACAGCGTCGCCCTCAGCGCGCGAAAGAATCTGCCGCAGCTCTACCTTATCCACGTAGAACAACACCGAACGCGAAGCGGCCACCTCAACCTTCGCGAAACGCTCCAAACCTTCGAAGCGCTGGCGCTCGGCCAAACAGAACCAATCGCGGAACTATGCGACCAATTTACCGCCGAAATCGAAGCCACCGCTGAAAAAAGCTTCTACGACAAGCTGGCGCAAACCGCCGTCGCCGATATCGCGAGCGTCGCCAAGAGCAAAGCCCAAGAAGCGCTCAAAAACGGCGCTCGCCAAAAAGCGCTCCTCCCCAAAAAATCCGCCTATCCCGCCGCCGAAAACCTAGAACTAATCGCCTGGCTGGTAATCAAACACCCCCAGACGCCTCCGCAATGAATCCTGCCGATTATAGAAAATGAGTCCCAAATAGCAAGCGAGCGCGGCGAGATCGCTCACATCAACCACGCTCGAAAACGATCGCCACGATGATAACGCTCCCGATTGCATCCGTAATCGTCGGCCTCGTCGCGCTCATATGGAGCGCCGGCCGGTTTGTCGACGGCGCCGCCGCCATCGCGCGCCGCCTCGGCATACCGACCCTGCTCATCGGCATAGTGGTCGTCGGCTTCGGCACCTCCGCGCCCGAAATAGTAGTCTCCACCCTCGCCTCAATCGGCGGAAACTCGGAAATCGCCCTCGGCAACGCCTACGGCTCAAATATATGCAACATCGCCCTCATCCTCGGACTATCCGCCCTAATCAAACCCATCGCGTTCCAATCGACAATACTCCGCAAAGAACTCCCGCTCCTAGCCGGCGGGACACTGCTCGCGGCGCTCCTGCTTGTCGACAGCTACCTATCGCGGCTCGACGCGACCATACTGCTACTCGCGTTCGGCGCGTTTATGGCCTGGACCATCGCCCGCGGACTCTCGCGAAAACCCGACACGCTGATCCAACATGACGCCCCGCCCCCCGACAAAAAAAAGCCGCCGATCGCAGCCGCCGTCATCTCGCTCGCGATCGGAGCGTCGCTACTCATCGCAAGCTCGCGTCTCCTCGTATGGGGCGCCGTCAACATCGCCCAAATACTCGGCGTAAGCGACATAATTATCGGACTAACCATCGTCGCGGTCGGCACCTCCATGCCCGAACTCGCGTCGGCGATCATCGCTGCCCGCAAAGGAGAACACGGCATCGCGCTGGGAAACGCAATCGGCTCCAACCTATTCAACACTCTGGCGGTCGTCGGCATCGCCGGCGCGATTCGCCCCTTCGCGGCAGCCCCCGAAATACTCTACCGCGACATCGTCGTGATGGGCGCCTTGACCCTCTCGCTCTTCCCCATCGGCTACGGCTTCAAAAGACGACAAGGCCGCGTAAGCCGCATCGACGGCGCCATCCTGCTCCTCGTCTACATAGGCTACACCGCCTGGCTCGTCATCTCGGCAAAGACACGCTCATGACAACAAGATTCCCAATCGTAACGAAAGCAACCTCATATGCGGATATATAGCGAGCTTTCTGAGTTTCATCAAGGCAATTGAGGATGGTCTTCCATCAACGCGATAACCGCGCCCGCAGGATCCTGAATAACCGCAGACGCCACTCGCCCATCGTCGCCCATCGTCTCCTTGATAACCTTCCCCCCATCCGCCTCGACTCGGCGGAGGCTTTCGGCGATATCTCCGACGGGAATATAGAGCGTCCAAACAGTCGGCGCCCCAGCATTGACGCCGCGCGCGAAGCATATGCCCGCCGCCGGTTCTCCGTCGTCGCCCAGCATCGTATAGTCGACATAACGCTCGCCTCCATCCTCCATCTCGGTGTCTCTCGCCGACCAACCAATAACCGCTCGGTAGAAGTCGCGAATTGACGAAGCGTCGTCGACGGTACGATCGAGCCACGCTATGCGCCCCAACCGATCCCCGTCAACGCCGTCCGCAATTGGAGGCATATCATCATCAGAGACAACCGGTATAAGCCCAAAAGCCGCGCCGCCGGGATCGAGGATCCCCGCCCACAGCATAGCGCCATCGTCGTCCTTCGCATGGATAAACTCGCGCCCGCCCAGTTCAAGCGCCCGCGCCGCGCTCCGTCCGACATCGGCGACCTGAATGTGCGGCGTCCATTGGATCGGAAGGTCGGCATACTCCCCGCTCCGCTCGCCCACGCCGATGATGGGAATGCCGAGATTGTTCATCAGGTCGTCTTGCCATAGCGGCTTTTCGCCGGTAGTCAGCGCCCGCGCGTAGAATCGAACCGCGCGCTCATGGCTCGGCGTCGCGATATCGGCGCTCAAAACTCCGCCCACTCGTTGCATAAATGGATATTTCATTATTGTCCTCCTATTAATGTAGTATAGCAATCGAGCAATCATACCATAAACTTGACAAAAACGGACGCCTCCCATATAATTGACTCAGTTGACTCAATGCTCCACAATTTGACGGAAAAAATAACGACCGCCGCGCCCCGTCGAAAACGCCGTCGCGCATTGCTCATAGCCGGCGCGATAATAGCGGCGATTATTGTTCTTTACGCCGTCGGCCCAGATACCGCCGAACCCGTTCTCAGCGATGCCTTCCCCGCCATTCCCGCAACTCCGATAATCGCCGAATCGATCCTGCTCCAGCGAGACGCGCGGTTCAACGACATTAAACCAGACAACCATTCCCGCGTCATCTGGCTCAACAGCGAAAGCAAATCAAAAACAGACGAGGCAATTCTCTATCTCCACGGCTTCTCTGCCTCATGGCGCGAGGGCAGCCCCGTCATACTGGAATTGGCAAAGCGATTCCAAGCCAACCTGCTCCTCTACCGCCTGTCGGGGCATGGAAGGCTAGACATAGACGCGATGGCCGCCGCGACGCCCGATAATCTCTACGAAGACGCAAAACAGGCGCTAACGCTTACCTTGGCGCTTGGCGACCGCGCGATCATCGTAGGCTCCTCGACGGGAGCGACGCTTTCGCTCATGCTTGCGGCCGCCTTTCAAGAACAGGAAAAGATAGCGGCGCAGATTCTCTACTCCCCAAATATACGCATCAGCGCCCAAATCATGTCGCTAGCGTCAAAACCATGGGGCGCGCAGTTGCTCCAACTGGTCGCCGGCGGAAACTACCACACAATCGACCGCCGCCCCGATATCGCGAAATACTGGCTCGAAGCCTATCCGGTAATCGCATTGGCAAACCTGCAACAGTTGCTAGACAGCGCGATGCAAAAACGGCTGTTCAAAAAGATAACGCTCCCAACCTTTGTCGGATACTATTACCGCGACCAACAGAATCAGGACAAAACCGTCGACGTACCAGCAATCCTCTGGATGACAAAGCACCTCTCAACGCCAGCAAACCAAACAGAAGTCATCGCATTTCCCAACGCGAACAACCATGTCATAGCCAGCGATCTCACCTCGGACGCCTGGCCAGAAGTAGCGTCCGAAACCCAAGCGTTCATAGAACGAATACTCCGCGACGGTTCTCGCGCAGAATGACCCGGCAAGCGCGCGCGACAATACCATCCGCGGCCCGCTCAAAATGAGGCTGCTCCACACCGCCGACTGGCACCTAGGGCGATCCCTCTTCGGGCGAAACCGCTACGATGAATTCGAGAAGTTTCTCGACTGGTTGGCCAACGCCATCAAAACAGAAGCAATCGACGCCCTTCTGGTAGCCGGCGACATATTTGACACCACCACCCCTAGCAACCGCGCGATGCGGCTCTACTACCAATTCCTATATCGCGTGACCAAATCGCGATGTCGTCATATCGTCATCACCGCGGGCAACCACGATTCGCCATCGCTGTTAACCGCGCCGAAACAGTTGCTGCTCGCGATGAATATCCATGTGGTCGGCGCGATATCAGACTCGCCCGCCGACGAAGTTATCATACTCCGCGCGGACGACGGCGCTCCGGAAGCCATCGTCTGCGCGACGCCATATTTGCGCGACAAAGACATCCGCGCGACCGCGCCGGGAGAAACGATCGATGAAAAAAATGCTAAAATCGTCGCCGGTATACGCGCCCACTACGAAGCCGTATGTCTTGAGGCCGAAAATCTCCGCGACGAGCTCTCCACAGCGGGAGCTCCCCCCATCCCGATCATCGCGATGGGACATCTCTTCGCGGCCGGCGGAAAAACGGCGGAAGGAGACGGCGTCCGCGAGCTCTACGTGGGATCGCTATCGCATGTCGGCAAAGACATATTCCCCCAATCCATCGACTACCTCGCCCTCGGGCATCTCCATTCGCCCCAAACGGTCGGCGGCGCCGAAAACATTCGCTACTGCGGCTCGCCCATCCCGATGGGCTACGGCGACGCCCGCCAAGAAAAAAAAGTGGTCCGCGTCGAATTCGCCGCCGGAGCGCCGCTCGATATCCGCGAGCTTCCCATCCCCTGTTTTCAGCGACTAATCCGCATCGAAGGCTCGCTCGACGTTATCCTGACGCGGCTGAAAGAGCTGCGAAGCGAACAAAGCGACGCCTGGGTCGAGATCGAATACACCGGTAGCGACATCGTCGGCGATCTTAGCAAAACAATTGACGACGCCGTAGCCGGCTCGTCGCTCGAAATAAGAAGAATACAAAACCGCGCGGCGATGGAGCGAATAGCCGCCTCAATGTCGCAAGACACCTCGCTCCAAGACCTAAGCGAAGAAAATATTTTCGAGCGATGCCTCGATCATCACGGCATAACCGACGAAACGCGCAAAGATCTGCTCCTCTTATACCAAGAGATACTCCGATCCCTCAAAGAAGAAGATGTCAATGCGGAATAACGAACGCTAACGCTATGCGCATACTCGAACTTCGATGGAAAAACCTCAACTCTCTCTACGGCGAGTGGAAAATCGATTTCACCAACAGCGAATACACAGCCAACAGCATCTTCGCCCTCACCGGACCGACGGGAGCGGGCAAATCGACGATACTCGACGCGATATGCCTGGCGCTCTATGGCAGAACGCCCCGCCTTGGCCTCATATCCTCGAGCGAAAATGAAATAATGTCCCGCCAAACCGGCGAATGCTACGCCGAGGTGCTGTTTGAATCTCAAAAAGGCCGTTTCCGCTGTCGCTGGCGACAAAATAAAAAGAAAAAAAGCGCGAATGGCAAATTGCAGAGCCCCGAACATGAAATCTCCTCCGCGGACGGCGCCATCATCGAAACTAAAAAAAACGCCGTCAAACAGGTCATTATGGAAAAAACCGGGCTCGACTTTGACCGATTCACCCGATCCATATTGCTCGCTCAGGGAAGATTCGATACCTTTCTCAGAGCCAAAAAAGAGGATAAATCAAAAATACTCGAGCAAATTACCGGCTCCGAAATCTATTCCGCCATTTCGAAGCGCGTCCATGAACGCAACAATAGCGAAAAAATTAATCTCGATCATACGCGCGATGATATTGCCGACATTGAAACGATGGATTCCGAACAAGAGATGGAGGCGCGGCGACAACACGAGCGAATCGTCAAGGAATCGAGCGATATCGAGTCCAAGATAGAGTCAATTGACAAGGAGATCGAATTGCAAAACCGCATTGACGATCTACAGAGTGAAATCGACGATATAACCAAACAGCTTGCGCAAGTCGCGCATGAAATCGAAACCATGCGGCCTGATCGAGAAAAACTGCGCCTCGCGCAAAAAGCCAATAATTTAACGAAGAGCTACGAGCAGCTCGATATGACGCGGAAATACCAAAAGAGCGATCAAACCAAATTAACGATTGCAAATAGCGACCGCGCGAAATTGCAAATTGAAGAGAAACAAGAAAAACAGCGCTTTGCCGATGCCAAAGGGCTTGTCGAAAAAGCGAGAAAAGAAAAAGAGACAGAGACAAAGCAGATCGAGCGAGTCCGAGCGCTCGATCTCGCGATCGACAAGCAACGACCGCTTATATCGTCATCACATAATGCCTGCGAAAAAACGCGGCAAGAAATCAAGGCCGCCGTCGAAGAAATGGAGCGCAAAAATGCCAAACGCTCCAAGTTTGAAGAATCGCTGAACAACGCAAAAAACCACCTTAAAACGCATAAACTCGATAAGTCGCTAATTGCCGAACTGGGCGGTATCACAGAAAAACTGAACAATCTCCGCGACAAACAAAGCGAACGCGTTCGTCAAGAAAACGCTATCAAAACCATCAAAAAAACGATAGACGCCACCTCCAAAAAGTTGCGGGAAATTGAAACGAAATACGAAATTGCCGAACAAAACCGAACGGTCGCCGAAGCGAATGTGCAAAAGAACAAGGCAAAACTGTCCGCCACGCTCAAAAATAAGCCGATCAAATACTATATCGCCCAAAAAGAGAAACTCCTTCGCGAGCAATCCCAAAGCAAAACCATCCATGATTTCCAAGAGAGCCGCGCAAAGCTTACAGATGGATCGCCCTGCCCGCTCTGCGGCTCGACACAGCATCCCTACGCCAAGGGGAATGTTCCGACTCCCGATACAATAGACCGCAAAATCGACTCGCTCGAAAAATGTATCGACAAAGCGGAGGCAATAATAGAGGAAATCGAGCTATTGGAAAAGAAGGCGGATGCCGCCCGCGAAAAACAGAAAAAACTTGAGCATGAAAAAGATCTTGCCCTCGCCGAACAGCGGAGCGACGAGGCCCGCGATAGCGAATCGCGCGAACAATTGGAAAAACTTACCGATTCCCTGCGAAAACTTGAACGCGAGATCGCCGCAAAACTTTCGCCGTTAGGCGTTGAGGAAATACCGACTACGCAATCGGAAATCTCGTCGCTTCTCGACTCGCTCAAATCTCGGCGCGATCAATGGGAACAAAACAATGACCGCAAAACCGTCGCCGAACAGAAAACCGCGGAGATCGACAAGGAGATAGCCCGTCTTAACGCCTTCATTGATATCAATCAGGAAAGCCTAGAAAAAGAGGTCGCAACGTTGAATCAACGCGAGGAAGAATGCGCCGCCGAAAAAAAAGATCGAGCGCAATTGTATGGCGACAAAAATCCCGATGACGAAGAGGCCCGTTGCGAGCGCGCGCTCAAAGATGCGCAAAAAGAGGAGCAAACCGCCGAAAAACGCACGAATGCAAAGAAAAGCTCACCAGCGCGCAGACGACCGCGAACAACCTGCAAAATACTATTGATATACGGGCATTGGATCTCAAACAAATAGAAAAAAAGTTCCGTAACACGTTAACGGCCGCCGAATTCGCGGATGAGGAACAATTCCTCGCCGCCAAAATGACCGATGAAGAGCGACAATTGATAGAGTCGCGACTCGATAGCCTCAATGAGAAGAAGCATAGGCTAAAGGCGCTCCTCGATGACCGAAAAAAAAAGCTCGATGTCGAACAGAAAAACAAGGCAACCGGCAACCGATAAGCGGATCGAAGAACTCGCGACAACAATAAGCGGCTTATCGGAAGAAAGCGGGACGCCCTCGCGCAAGAGCGGGAATGCGCTCGTTGGGATAAGTTGCATAAACTCATCGGCTCGGCGGACGGTCAAAAATATCGCAATTTCGCCCAGGGCATCACCTTTGCTCCCATGCCAACCGACAACTCAAAAAAATGACCGACCGCTATCTCCTTATCCGCGATGAACGCAAACCGCTCGATCGATTTTAATGTCATCGATAACTACCAGGCGGGCGAGATACGATCAACCAAAAACCTCTCGGGCGGCGAGAGCTTTATGGTGAGCCTCGCGCTGGCGCTGGGTCTCTCCGAAATGGCGAGCCAAAAAGTGCGAATAGACTCGCTTTTTCTCGACGAAGGCTTCGGCACATTAGACGAAGACGCGCTGGAAACCGTCCTCGGAGCGTTATCGGAACTCTGGAATGACGGCAAATTAATAGGAATTATCTCGCACATATCGGCGCTCAAAGAACGCATACACGCGCAAATAGAAATCCAGCCCAGCTCCAACGGCCGAAGTTCGCTATCCGGACATGGATGCGAAAAAATTAATTAGCCGCTACAATCAATACTAGCGGCTCACAACGCGATAGTATCGCTTCTTCCCCGCTTTCAGCAACAATTCGCCATCCTCGAGCCAATCGGAGGTAATCATCTTATCGATCGCCTCGATGCGCTTCCCGTTGATCGACGCGCCGCCCTGAACAATTAAGCGGCGCGCCTCGGAGCGCGTCGCGCAGAGCGGAGTCATCGCAAAAAGCGAAAGCGCGTCAACCCCCGTTTTCAATTGCTCGCGATCAATCGTCGCGGAATCGATAGCGTCGCGATCGATAGCGTCGCGATTGCCGCCGCCATAACCAAACGCGGCGCGCGCCGCCTCGCGGCATTTATTCGCCGCGGCATCGCCATGGACAAACGCGGTCACCTCCCACGCCAATCGTTCCTTAGCGCTGTTAATATCGTTTTTCGCATCGACAATCTCCGCAATTTTCTCGTCCGCGACTAAGGTAAGCCGGTAAAAAATATTTGCCACGTCGCGATCGTCAATATTTCGCCAATACTGGTAGAACTGATATGGCGACACTCGATCGGGATCAAGAAACAGCGCCCCCTTTTCGGTTTTTCCCATTTTGTTTCCTCGCGTGTCGACCAACAACGGAAATGTCATACCCCACGCCTCATGGCGATTCGAGACATCGCTATTCGATTCATAGCCATGCAATCGACGAATAAGATCGACTCCCGCGATAATATTTGCCCACTGATCGTCGCCGCCAAATTGGACGCGACAGTCGTAATCTCGATACAGTTGTAAAAAATCGTATGCCTGAAGGAGTTGATAGTTAAACTCGATAAAACTTAATCCCGTCTTCATTCGTCGCTTATAGGCTTCAAACGAAAGCATGCGATTTACCGAAAAATGCCTCCCTATGTCGCGTAAAAACTCGATATAATTAAGCCCGCGAAGCCATCGCGCGTTGTTGGCAATTTCCATCGACGCGCCCTGGCGTTTGTAGATCGTCTCAATCTGACGGGTTATCTTTTCGCCATTGCGATCGATATCGGCCGCGGTCAACATTTTGCGCATATCGCTCTTGCCCGATGGGTCGCCAATCTGAGCGGTTCCGCATCCCAACACAAAGATAAGCCTATGCCCGCGCCGCGCGAAATAAATACCCGCGATAAGCCCCGGAAGATGCCCCGCATGCAAACTATCGGCGGTGGGATCGATACCGATATAGGCCGATCGCGCCCCGCCCTCAAGATAAGATCGCAACGCTTCGTAATCGGTTGATTGAGAGACAAATCCCCTCGATTGAAGAAAATCGAGCAATCGAACGCTATCGTTGCTCATATAGTCTGTCCAACGCGTCTGTCGCCAATTGACGCACCCGTTCGCTATCGTCTTCGCGCGCGATCGCGTCCAGTTGTCCGCGAAAATCGCCCTGTGTTTCGCTCTCTATCGCCCCTACCGCATAGAAACGCGTCGCCTCGTCGGTATGGGCGAGCAGCGCCGAAAGCAATTCGACAGGCGGCTCGTATTTGCTCAGTTGCGACGCAATCCAGTTGGTCATTCGATAGTTTTTCCGGTCATTTTCAATCGCCACAAGATCGCGAAGCATTCTCTGTTTAGGATTCCCCGGATCAGCTAGCAACGCGGCCGCGATAACCGTCCGCGTCGCAAATGATTCGTCCTCTTTCAACAGGGCGTTCTCCACCATTCCCGCGGCCTCGCTGTTATTCATAGCGACCAACGCCCTCCATGCCGCGTTTCGGACGGTAGTGTCGGGATCGCTCATCGCCTTAAAGCGAACCGCCTCAAACCCAATATCGCGACGTCCAAGATGCTCAAGCGCCGCGATGCGAGTGCCCGCGTAGGAATCAAGAAGGCCTCGTTCAAGAAGCGGGACGCTCTCCGGAGACTCTATATTGCCGACCGCGTCTACCGCGGCGGCTCGCATAAAGGCGCTGGAATCGTCGACATAGCGCCGCAATTCCTCTAAATGGATGGGATCGCCCAGATTTCCCAACGCTATCGCCGCGCTGCGACGAACATATTCCGAATATTTTTGACTGCGCAGAATCGACAAAATAGTATCGCTTGCGGCTTCGGCCTTCAGCGAACCCAATGTATCGATAACGACGGCCAGCGAGTCCTCGTCTCGCCCCAATAGATTCAGCAAGCCGATAAGATAGTCGACATCTTCGCTATCGCCATGTTGTTCAAGCGCGGCGAGGGCTGAACGCGTCAAGGCGACGCGTCGATCGCGGCTAAATGAATAGAGCGCCGTAATTGTCTCGCGGCGAGGCTCTTGCAACGCGACGCGCACATAGCGCAACGCCACCGCCAACAAATCCTCGGCGACGAGGCTTCGCCGCTCAAATAGTTGGGCGGCGATATCTTCCGCGTCGGGTAGCTGGAACGCGATAAAATAGTCGAATATTTTGACGCGCGCGCCGTTCGATGAGGATAGATCATAACGACGAAGCAACAAATCGCCATATCGTTCGTCGCCCTCGGCTATTAAAATATCAATTAACGCCCCCAACTGCCCGTCTATCCCAAAGCGAATCGTATTAACGCGCTCTGGGTCCAATGCGTCGCGGTCGTCAGGAACGATGCCCTCGCCGTCATCGGAAGTCGGCGGCTCATTTTCGAGGGTCGTATCCTCAAACAACGCGATATCATAGGCCTCGGTCGCGTCGTCAACTCCCGAGTCGTCGGCGTCGCTTGGAACGTCGTCATCGGTTATATCGACGCTATCGTTTGCCGCATCGGCCAGCGAACCATCCGCGTCCGCGAAAATGGCCGCGTCGTCAACTCCCGAGTCGTCGGCGTCGCTTGGAACGTCGCCATCGGTTATATCGACGCTATCGTTTGCCGCATCGGCCAGCGAACCATCCGCGTCTGCGAAAACGGCCGCGTCGTCGCTCCCCGAGTCGTCGGCGTCGCTTGGAACGTCGCCATCGGTTATATCGACGCTATCGTTTGCCGCATCGGCCAACGAACCATCCGCGTCTGCCGCGAAAACGGCCGCGTCGTCGCCCCCCGAGTCGTCGTCGGCGTCGCTTGGAACGTCGCCATCGGCGGGAATATTGGGAGCGACTGATCCGTCGGGCGAAAGATCGCCCAAGTCTGGCCACCGATTGTCAAGCGACAGGTTGTAGTCGTCGGACGATTCGGAATGCCGTTCGTTTTCGACGCTCTGCGCGAACAGTGGAAATGGCGCCGTCAATAGCGCGCCGAAAATGGACGCCGCGATCAAAAATATTCGGTATTTTGCGCCAGAACCAAATGGACCCATTACGGCAGAGGAACCGCGGCGACCGAGCCGCTCCGCAGGGCGGCAATCGCCTCTACCGCCGCTTCGGCCGCCGATGTGGTAGTGGTGTAGGGAATGCGACAACGGAGCGTCTCGATGCGAAAATCGCTGTCGTCATGCTGAGACGAGCTACCCAACGGGGTATTTATCACCAGATGAATTTTTCCATCGCGCAATAAATCGCCAATATTGGGCGATTCCTCATGAATCTTTGGAACGCTTTTCGCGTCAAGACCGATGCGTCGCAAAAAATTTGCCGTCCCGCGCGACGCGAATAGCGAAAACCCCAATTCCGAAAGTTGCCGCGCCACGGGGGCAATCGTCTCCTTATCGGCGTCGTTAAGCGAAAGATAGACCGCGCCGGAAGAGGGAAGCTCGTTGCCCGCGGCGATCGTCGCCTTGGCGAACGCCTCGCCAAACGACCTCCCTATGCCGATCGACTCGCCGGTAGAACGCATCTCAGGACCAAGGAGCGGATCGATGGCGGCAAAGCGATCAAACGAGAAGACCGCCTCTTTAACCGCCCACCCCACGACGCTTTTACCCTCGCCAACCCCTCGCTCGTCCACCAATCCCTGTTGGCGCAAATCGATTCCCTGCCATATTTTTACCGCGGCGGCCACTAAATTGACGCCAATGCATTTGGAAATATAGGGAACCGAGCGAGAGGCTCGGGGGTTGACCTCCAACACATATACCTTGCCATCTTTAACCGCGAATTGGATGTTGAGGAATCCAACGATGCCAAAAGAGCGGGCGATGCTGACGGCGGCCTCTCGCATACGATCCATTACCGACTGTTCATATTTGTAGGCGGGAAATACGCAGGCCGAATCGCCCGAATGAATGCCCGCGGCTTCGATATGCTCCATAACGCCGGCGATATAGACCGAATTGCCATCCGATATGGCGTCTAAATCGTACTCAAATGCATCCTCGATAAATTGATCGACCAACAGAGGCTCCCTTTTGGAAAAATGGCCAACCTGAAGAAGATAGCGATCAAGCTCCTTGTCTGAATAGACAATAGCCATGCGACGACCGCCAAGAACATATGAAGGACGCAAAAGCGCCGGATACCCTATCGACGCGGCGAACGACCTGGCCTCTTCGGCTGTCGACGCCCCCGCGCTCTTAGGTTGCAGAAGACCCAAGGCGCTGATCGCCCGATTAAAAAGCGCTCTATTTTCGGCGTCATGAATGCGATCGATTGGGGTTCCCACCACCCGCGCTCCATGCTCCGCCAATCTATCGGCGATATTGAGCGCCGTCTGCCCCCCAAGCTGCACCACCGCCTCCTTCGCGCCCTCTTTTCGCATAATGCCCGCCACATCTTCGGCGGTGATCGGCTCTAAGTAGAGACGATCGGAAACATTGAAATCGGTCGAAACAGTTTCGGGATTTGAATTGATAAGCACAGTTTTTCTTCCAAGCGCGCGGTAGGCAAGCGAACAGAGCGCGCAACAACAGTCAAACTCCAACCCCTGCCCGACGCGATTGGGTCCGCTTCCTATAATAATGACCGCCTCCTCGCCAAGCGGCTCTCCCTCGTCCCGCTCTCCATAGCTGGAATAGAAATAGGGCGTGTCGGCGTCAAACTCTCCCGCGCAGGTATCGACAAAATGATAGGCGGGATTGATATTCTTTTGTCGCCGAATCTCGCCGATCATCCGCGCCGACCGCCGCCTATCGGAAGCCGAACTGCCTCGCGACAGAGCAACCGACCCGTCGTCCGGCGAAACAGAAGCGTCTTCGCCATGCGAAGCCCCCGGATCGCGATCCGATTTGCCCGCAAGAAGCAGTTCGGCGATTCGAAGATCGGACATTCCGGCTCGTTTTGCCTCCATTAACAGCGAGAACGGCATATCTCGCTCAGAAGCAACCGACCCGATGCGGCGTTCTATATCGATTAAGCGAAGCATCTGCTCCAGAAACCAGCGGTGGTAGCCGCTCGCCCGCTCAATACGCTCGATTGCCGCGCCGCCGCTTTGCGATAACAATGTGTAGGCGGCAAACAGTCTGCGAGGATGACGATCCCGTATCATGGCAAGCAGGCGCTCGTCGGAATGGGGAACGTCAGAGCGATCCCGTCGAAGCGGGCGTAAACCGTCGTATCCCATCTCACAGGCGCGAATCGATTTGTTGAGCGCCTCCAAATAGTCGCGGCCTATCGCGAGCGATTCGCCGACCGATTTCATCTGCGTGCCCAGCGAAGACGGATCCTCGGGAAATTTCTCAAGCTCAAAATAGGGCGTCTTCACCGCGCAATAGTCGAGCGCCGGCTCGAAACAGGATACCGTTTTGCCGGTAATCTCATTGGTAATTTCGTCCAAGGTAAACCCTACCGCCAATTTCGCGGAGCATCGGGCGATGGGAAATCCGGTCGCTTTGCTGGCGAGCGCGGACGATCGAGAAACCCGAGGATTCATTTCGATAACCAAAAGACGCCCGGTGCTCGCCTGACGCGCGAACTGCACATTCGATCCTCCGCAATCGACGCCCACCGCGCGCAGAATCTCGATAGCGGCGCTTCGCATCGTCTGGTAATCTCTATCGTTTAACGTCTGAATCGGCGCGACGGTAATGCTATCGCCCGTATGCACGCCCATAGGATCGACATTTTCGATGGAGCAAACGATGACCGCGTTATCGTTGCGATCGCGCATCGCCTCCAACTCAAACTCTTGCCATCCAATAAGCGATTCTTCGATAAGGGCGCTATGCGAAGGGCTCATAGCGAGCGCCACCGGCATATACCGCTCCAGTTCGTCTCGATCGCTCGCGATATTGCCCCCTCGCCCGCCAAGCGTAAAACTTGGCCGAATAACCACCGGATATCCGCTCTTTTCGGTAAATTGAATCGCATCGTCCAGACTATGGCAAAGCGTAGAGACAGGACTTTCAAGGCCGATAGAGGCAATCATCTTTTTGAACTCGCCCCTATTTTCGGCAATGTTAATGGCCTCCCTATTGGCGCCGAGCATCTCTACGCCAAAACGCTCCAAAACGCCGCAATCCGCCAACTCAATCGCCAAATTCAACGCGGTCTGCCCGCCCATTGTCGCCAAAATTCCATCGGGACGTTCGCGCTGGATAATATCGGTTAGATAGGGAACGGTAAGGGGATCAAGATAGATCGCGTCCGCGATGCCCGGAGCGGTCATCACCGTCGCGGGATTTGGGTTGACCAGCGCCACGCGATACCCCTCCTCCTTGAGCGCGCGCACCGCCTGATTGCCGGAATAGTCGAATTCGCATGCCTGCCCGATCACAATTGGCCCGGAACCAATAATAAGAATGGTATGGAGATCGTCTCGTCGCGGCATTACGACTGCGCCTCAGACGCCGAAAAGCCGGCGGCCGTCGGGTTTGAAATCCGCGATTTGGCGGCGGAAACCTTGAGCGCGGCGGAGACGACAAAATCGAAAATCCAAGCGACATCGCGCGGCCCCGGCGCCGCTTCGGGATGAAATTGCGTCGTGTAGATCGCGCGATCGCGATCGATCAGCCCCTCGATGGTGCCGTCGTTCGCGTTTCTAAACCAGACCTCCGCTCCATCCCGCAACGACGAAGAGTCGACGGCGAAGCTATGATTCTGCGAAGTAACAAAGACCCGTTTGGTATGCTCGTCTCGAACCGGATGATTTGCGCCGTGATGCCCAAAACGCATCTTATAGGTGGATATGCCGAGAGCCTGGGCGATAATCTGATGTCCAAGACAGATCCCGAACAGCGGAATTTTGCCAATCAGCGCCCGAGCCAGTTCGATCTGCTTCGTAAGCGGCGCGGGATCGCCCGGCCCGTTGGAAAACACTACCAGATCGACGCCGCTCGTTCTGATCGATTCGGCGGAAACATCGCTGGGAAACAGGAAGGTTTTACAATCGCGCCGCATAATCTCGCGCGCGATATTGCTCTTTATGCCGCAATCGATCAACGCGACCGAAGCGCGTCCCTCGCCGCGCGCGGTCATCGGCGCCGTTATCCCCGCCTCGTCGATAAGAGAGCACCCCCGCATTGACGCGAAGCGCGAAACCGCCGCTTGGCAACGCGCTCTCCATCTCGACGGGATATCGCCAAGATCGTCCCATCGCTCAAAACCGTTCGGGGCGCGAACAATGGCTCCCCTAAGCTCTCCCCGATCGCGAAGCCGAAGGGTAAGAAATCGCGTATCGACATCGTATATGCCGCTTACGCCGCCCCTTTGCAGGAACTCATGCAACGAAAGAACGCAATCGGCTCCGGCGTCGGGAGCGAGCGATCCGGTATAGAGTTGCCGCGCGACCAACCCGGCAATGGCGATCGATTCGGGCGACGACGCGTAGCCCGCCTCGCTCCAGCTATCGGAACACCCGTAATTGCCGATCATAGGATAGGTCATCGCCACTATTTGACCGCGATAGGAGGGGTCGGTCGCTATTTCATGATATCCGGACATCGCGGTATTAAAAACGACATCTCCGCCATGTCTTCTGGCAACGACGGCTCGCGAAATCGCGTCGGCATCGTCAAGATCGAGCGCGGGAGCGCCGAAGCCGCGGCCCGGAAGGATAACGCCATCCTCTAAAACCAGCAAAACGGTATTGTTGTCGGGTTGCTTCATAATGGGTATCTGTTTCATGGTATCTCTATTATTTATTCGTCGCAAACTATCTCTTTGTCGCAAAATAGCCCCCAGGGGAATCGAACCCCTGTTTGAAGAATGAGAATCTCCTGTCCTAACCCCTAGACGAGGGGGCCAATTATCGCTTCCCGGGGAGGACTCGAACCCCCACATACAGATCCAGAGTCTGCAGTGCTACCATTACACAACCGGGAAACGGCTCAATTGTATATCATCGCCGCGAGTCTGTCAATTGTTCGAGCAATTTCGAGCGCAAAAGTTTTTCGTCCGCGTCTATGGGGAGGCGTCGGGAGAATCGTAGCGCGCCAACGTCTCTACGCGAAGCCCGCGAAGCTTACTGTCGTAATCGAGAAACCCAAGCCCGATAATGCCAAACACGGCCGCCACATCGCACCCGACCTCCATAAGTATTTCGGCGGTCGCCCGCGCCGTGCCGCCGGTGGCGATGAGATCGTCGACGATAAGCATGCGATGCTTCGGAACGATATCCGACTTATGAATCTCGATAACATCGCGATTATACTCAAGATCAAAGCTTCGACGATAGGTATCGCCCGGAAGCTTGTCATTTTTTCGCGCCAGAACCAGCGGTAACTTAAGCGCGTAGGCCAGCGGCGCCGCAAAGACAAATCCCCGCGCGTCGATGCCGGCTATGCTGTCAATTCGCTCGTTCGCAAAGAGCCTCCGCGCGGCATCGATACAGTATTGGAACGCCTCCGCGTTGACCAAAACGCTGGTAATATCGAAAAACGTCACGCCCGGCTTTGGAAAGTCCGCCACTCTGCGAATTACCGCGTTAAGATCAAACTCCCGATTTTCCATTTGAACCATCATAATAGGCGCGGGGATTTATGTCAATTCAGCGCGCCTTCGCCAAAAATGACCGAGGGAGTCGGCATAGGCAAGACGAAAAAATCCTCCTCCTCCCCCGATTCCGCGCGAAGTTCGATGCTATCGGAATAGTATTGCCGCGCAATTCGCTCCGCGATATCGACGCGTCGTTGATCGCGCATCTGACGCGCAAACCTATAGAGATAGACGACCACGCGAATATCGGTCGGCGACCGTCGCTCGGCGATACGCTCTAAAATAGCAAGCGCGCCCTCGCCGTCTCCGTCTATAAATGATATCCTTGCCAAAATAAGCGCCGCCAAATCGCCCCAACGAGAATCGAACGCGTCGTTAAGAAGCAGTTGCGCCTGATTCCAGCTCTCCCCGTAATCTCCAAGCTCCATAAGCAACGCGGCCGAATTATAGAGCGCCTCGTAGTCGACATAATCGTCGCTATACCGGGTAACATGATAGGCGCGATGCCAATATTGTTGCGCGTCGGCCAGAGAAAACGAAAGTTCGTTGAGCTCGGCGAGCAATCGGATGGCTCGATTTCGCTCGGCCACCCCCGCGACATTGGGCAAATGGCGCGAAATCGTCTCGATAGCCTCTGCGACATTATCTATGCGCCCCACCGCGGCAATAAGCGTATCGACATACTGTTTCGACCCTATCGGAGCGTCGATCGACAACAGACTCGCCGTCCCCTCCCGCGCGCCGACCGACTCGACAAAGAATGTCCCCGCCAGCGCAAGCCATATTATACAGGCAATTCGCCGTATATGCCCACTGGTCGCAGCGCTCAAATTGCCCGAAGATTCCGTCATATCTCAATTTTCGGATACTCTGACGGGAAATTAACCGAAAAATATCCCAAAAAAGTCCCGATCAAAATGCGATAGCGAAATTGCGCAAGGGGGGCTGACGCCCCCTCGCTCCAGCCAGCCGACCATCGGCGCGATCTGCCCGCTATCGCGAGCAGATGCGGCGCTCGCTACGCTCCGCGCCTCGCGCCGATTGCTGTCTTCCGCTACCCCCGCTTTCACATTTCCGCCCCGCGCGCCGCCTCCGCAATTCCATAGCGACATTGCAATGCCCAAATCGTCCGCGCTGAAAAAACAACCCGCGCGGCCCACAGTCCCGTTTGGGCGTCGCGGGCGTTAAAAAGGCGCGTTCCAATTGGGAGGGGTCGCCCGCGGAGGGGGGGAGCGCAATAGCGCAGGGGAGCGCCCAGTGGAGCGCGAGCGAAACTGGATCAGCGCTCCCCGGTCAGCGCTATGGAGCGAGGGGGGAGACAACGAATAGTGTCGATCAACGATTGGAAGAGGCGCCGAACGAGGCCGGCATCGCGCCGCGGATCCCCGCCGATTCCCCCCCTTCCCCGCGGTATTGTATTGTATAGACTCAAAGCGCGAAATATCGTATAATATGATTATGCGAGTATTGATAACCAACGACGACGGATATACAAGCTCCGGACTTGCCGCCCTTCGCGATATTATAGCAACCGATCACGACGTCTGGGTTATGGCTCCAGAAAACAACCAAAGCGGCCGCTCGCACGCAATTAGCGTCGAAACGACCATTGTGATCCGCAAGATCGCGGATAAAATCTACAGCGCCAGAGGGACGCCCGCCGATTGCGTTTCGCTTGCCCTCGGAGGGGCCGTCGCGGGCGAATTCGACGTCGTCATCGCGGGAATCAATTACGGCGCCAATTTGGGCACCGATATTATCTATTCCGGCACCGCGGGCGCGGCAAGGCAAGCGTCGCTGCTCGGCACGCCGGGGATAGCGCTTTCGCTCTGCTCGCCAAGCGGACGGCTCTATTGGGAACACATCGCCAATTTCACCCTCAATCATTTGGATATGCTTGCCAAGCTGGGCGACGCCGACCATTTCGTCAATATTAACTGCGCCAACCAACCCCATCCCCACCATTTTGCGAAGATTACCACGCTCTCTCGCAGAATCTACCGAGAACCGGCGATATGCGAACGCATAGACGACACGACATCTCATTGGGTGATAGGCGGCGGGCCGGAACCCCGTTGCCATGACGACCATAGCGATGTCGCCGTGGTGGAACGAGGGGGGATATCGGTAAGCCCGATCGAAACCGCCCCGCGGCAACATCGCCAGACCGATATTTACGAATTCTTAGAGTAATGCGAATCGCATGAAAAACAACGCGATATCCGAAGGCAAACGCCTGCTAGACGACAAAAAATATGTCCAAGCGCTCAATTATTTCGAACAGCTCGTCGCCAAAGAGGGTTCGAATGACGAAATTCTCTACTCCATAGGCATATGCCACGTCCATCTCAAACACTACGATGACGCGGCCGTCTTTTTTAACAAAATATTGGACGCGGCAACCGCCTATCCCCTGCTCCTCTTCCAAAGCGCGATGATCCTTGGCATTATCTATACCATCAACCAACGGCTGAGGCTTGCCGAGGAAACATTTGGCCGCATTTTCGAAATGGGCTTTCAGTCGTCGCGAGCCTATGCCGCGCTTGGACACGTCCTTTATATACAGGGCAAAACAAAACAGAGCATCGCCGCGTTGGAGGAGGCGCTGAAAATCGATAGCGAATATCCGGGCGCGCTCAACTCGCTGGGCTACATTTTAGTCGAGGAGCATATCAACCATACGCGCGGGCTCGATTATTGCAAACGGGCATGCGGTAAAATATCGGATAATCCCGTCTACCTCGATTCGCTGGGACGCGCCTATTTTCATAACGGCGACCTCGAGAACGCGCTTTCTTGCCTGAAGCGCGCGCAGCAACTGGCGCCGCGAAATAGAGAAATTATCCATCACCTCAACAACGCGCGGCAGTCAATTCGAAAGTAGCGACTATGGCGACTATGGGTAAGATATTCGGCGCCTCGCGCTCGTTCAACTTGGCGGGAATCGCTTTGCTCTTCGCGTTTGGGGGCGCGGCGCTGTCGGCCCAGCAACTCAATTTCGATCAAGTGGAGGCGCGGCGCCATTTCCAAGACGGGGTGCGGGCATACCATCGCGCGCTCTACAACGACGCGATCGTCTCGTTTAACCAGTCGCTATCTTCTGTCCCCGACGACAGCGCCGTTATCATCTGGCTGGGACGCGCCTACTATCGCTCGGGATTTAACGATAGCGCGATCGCCCGCTGGACGTTCCCGCTCGAAAATGGGCTTCGCTCGAACTACCTTGAGCAGCTGGTCGACGTCGAGCTCTTTCGCCGCGACCTCGATCGCGCGAATCTGCCGCAAGAGGAGTATCATATCGCCGCGGAGATCAAGGGGCATGCGGAAAACGGATCGCTCTTTCGCCGCCCCACCAGCATCTTGCCGCGAGACGACGGCTCAATCATTATCTCCTCCTTTTCATCAGGCGAGCTTGTCATATTGGATGTCAACGGAAGGGCGCTGTCGCGCTGGCCTCGAGATGTCATAAGAACGCTGGACGCGCCGTTTGATCTCGTCGAATTTAACGACGGCTCGATCGCGGTGACCGAGTTCAATGCCAATCGCGTGTCGTTTTTCTCCTCGGAAGGCTTCTATATAAGCAGTTTTGGCGAGGGCGGAACGGGAGACGGCCAATTTTTTGGCCCGCAATTTATCGCGCTCGATCAAGACGAATCGATCTATATTAGCGATTGGGGCAATAGACGCGTGGTAAAGCATGATCGCGCGGGCAATTTTCTCTTTGAGCTTGGGACGTTCAACGCTCCGGTGGGGATAGCGTCGCTCAACGAACGCATCTATGTATTGGACGCCGAAAATAAGACGCTTACCGTATTCGATAGGAATGGCAATAGATTTTCCGAGCTTGCAATTGATAGTTTGAATGGTCCCGAGGGACTGGCCAAATTCGACGATAGTCGTCTATTGATAGCCGATTCTGAACAAATAGCGCTCTACAATCCCGATAGGCAAACCACCGATATTTTGGCGCGCGAAGATTCAAACAGCTATCTTATCGACAGCGCCAGAGATAGCAATAAACATCTTTTGGCGCTCGACCACCTCAAAAACAAGGTGAATATCTATATTCCCTTTTCGACGCTTTCAAACGATCTTATCGCCCGCGTCGAACGCATTGATAGCTCTTCGTTTCCCGCCATCGTCATCGACCTTGTCGTCGAAGATCGATTTGGCAATCCAATTGTGGGGCTTGGGGCGCCCAATTTT
This sequence comes from Spirochaetia bacterium, assembly GCA_965220165.1. Taxonomy (GTDB): domain Bacteria; phylum Spirochaetota; class Spirochaetia; genus CBDCPJ01. The sequence continues at coordinate 175,514 of CBDCPJ010000054.1, read as the reverse complement.
TTTATTCGCGAGGAGAATATCCCGATCGAAGGCGCGACGGTCGCCAAAATCGACCGGCGCGATCGACCGATAGATATGGTTTTGGTGTTAGAGGACTCGCCCGTCATGCGAAACCTTGTCGCGCAGCGGAAAGATGCGGTGGAACAGATCGGCGACGCTATTTTGGGCAAAGGCGCTATGAGTATGGTAGTCGCGGGCGAGATTCCCGTTTTGGCGGCGGATAGGGGGAGCTCCGCGCCGCGGATCGACAGCCGCGCCTCAGAACAGGCGAGCTATAGCGAAAACTGGGCATTTGACGCCGGGGTTCGTCTGGCCGGAAATCTATTGGCGCAACAGACCAATAAACGCGTTATACTCTTTATAGGTTCCGGGCAACTCAATCCCTTCGAATCGATAGGGCTTCAAGAGACCGCGCAGTTTCTTCGCAATAACAATATCCTGTTTTTCGCCGCATTTTTACGAAAAGAGGCCGCCAACGAGTCTATCGAATATATCGCGCGCGAAACCGGGGGAGAAGCATTCTGGATCTATCGCGCGAAAGCGATGCGTCGCTTGCTCGATAAAATCGCCCTTGCCAAAAGCGGACGCTACGGCATACGCTACCGATCGCCAATCGAATCGACCGATTTTGGCCGACGCTATATTCCCGTCTCTATAGAAACATATCTCTATCAGCGCAGCGGGAGAGAAGAGAATGGCTATTACCCTCCGTTGTCATTTTAATTCGCCTATTTAAGATGCTTTTGGATAATGTCCCGAAGCGTGGCGCAGATATACTCGATCTCCTCGTCGCGCAGCAGTGGATAGATCGGAAGACTTAACACGGAATTATATCGTCTATTGGCAACGGGAAACTCGGAGCGATCGATGCGATAGCGATCGCGAAAGTAGGAGAAATAGTGTAGCGGTATATAGTGCACCGAAATTCCAATCTTTTGCTGTCGCATTCTATCCGCAACCTCGTCTCGCCCGATGGTAAGAAGATCAAGCCGTAATCGGACCGTGTAGAGATGCCAGCTTATCGCATCTCCTTTCGGCGGAAGCGTCAGCGCCGCGCAACCATTGAACAATTGGAAATATCGCGCCGCGATTTCGGCCCTTCGTTTCGCCATTTCGACGCCTCGCCGCAGTTGCGTTCGTCCGATAGCCGCCATAAGATCGGACATATTGTATTTATACCCGCATGACGTAATGTCGTACTTCCAATTGTATTTCGCGTCGCAATATCGACGCCATACGTCGCGATCGATTCCATGCAGGCGATTGCGCTCTATAGAATGCGCGATAGCGTCGTCGTCGGTTGTAACCATGCCGCCCTCGCCGGTCGCGATGGGTTTTGTCGCGTAAAATGAATAGACTGCGCAATCGCCGCGATGCCCAGACACGCTTCCATCCCCAAGGCCGGGTTGGCAATGCGCCGCGTCTTCTACGACACCGCACCCGAAACGTCGCGCCAGTCGCATTATTTGCTCCATCTGGCAGGGATATCCGCCGATGTGGATAGCCATAATTGCCTTTACCGGTCTCTTCTCGCGCTCGGCGTTCTCCAGCGCCTCTTCCAGGCGCGCGGGATCGATATTCCCCGTGTCGATATCGATATCGACAAAGAGGGGCGTCGCGCCAAGATAGTGGATCGCGTTGGCCGAGGCGACAAAGGTATAGGGGCTTATAACGACGCGATCTCCGCGACCGACTCCCATAGCCTCCAGCGCCAAATGGAGTCCGGCCGTCGCCGACGAAACCGCGCGGGCGTATCGATTTCCGCTATCGCGCGCGAACTCCTCCTCAAAATTGTCCGCTTCGTTGCCGGTGGTAAGCCAGCCGCCGCTAAGCACGCGCCGCGCGGCCTCAAACTCCGCTTCGCCTATCGTTGGCCGAGCAAATGGTATTTCTCTCATTGACGATTGCCGCTCTCTATGTTGCGAGGTCGTCCATAGGCAAGGTTGGCACATAGCGGCGTATAATCTTTCTAAGTCTTCGATGGTCGCGGTAACGATCGGCATTCTTGGGATCGAAGACGACAATATCGCGTATCTCGTTAAGCAACCTATCAAGCGCCGCTCCGTCTACTGCGGGGCGTTCGATCAGGCTAATAGCGGCATGTTCCGTTGGGCGGCGCCGTTCATTGTCGGAATGTAGCCGCTCCCGGAGTTTTTCGCCGGGTCGCAGACCGATATAGTCGATTGCGATCTGGCTATGCGGCTCTAGTCCGCTAAAACGAATCATCTGCTCGGCTATCGATATGATGCTAATAGGTTCCCCCATCTCAAGAAGATAGAGCCCGCCCCGATCTCCCATGCCGCCGCTTCGCAATACCAGAGAGCTCGCTTCGGATATCGTCATAAAATAGCGCGAGGCGTCGATGTCGGTCACGGTAACTGGGCCGCCGTTAGCGATCTGTTGCTGGAACAGCGGCACAAAACTTCCGCGAGAACCGAGCACGTTGCCAAATCGAACGACGATATTGACGCATCGACTATCTGAAGCGTTGAGCGCGATATCTTCGGCTATGCGTTTCGTGGCGCCGTAGACGCTAATAGGATCCACCGCCTTATCGGTCGATATAAGCACGAGACGGCACACGCCATGACTTCGCGCCGCCGTTACCAAATTTGCGGTGCCTAATACATTATTTGCCACGGCGCCGACAGGATTCTGTTCCATAAGCGGAACATGCTTGTAGGCCGCGGCATGAAAAATCACATCCGCTCGAAGGCGCCGAATAAGAAAGGAGATAAAGTCAAAATCTTGCAGTTCGCCAATAATAGGGACAATCGTTGTCGCTTTACCCACGCCCTCTTGTTGGAGCAGACGAAGATCTCGATCTATTTCGTAGATACTATTCTCGCCATGTCCAAAAAGGTAGATTCGCTCGGCGTCGCTCGATAATAGCTGACGCGCCAGCTCGCCGCCAATAGCGCCGCCCGCTCCGGTAATAAGGACTCGCTTTTGATTAAGATAGGAAACGCTATCTCGGAGATCGATAGAAACAGAGTTTCGGCGGAGCAGATCTTGCGGGTTGATTTTTCGAGTAAGGATAAGATGAGCGTCGCCGTCTAATATTTGCGACGCCGCCGGAAGCAACCGAATGTGATCGAAATTGAGTTTATTGAGAATTTGGCATATCTCAGAAATGCGCTCCCTCGGCGCCGTCGGCATCGCGATAAGAATTTCATCGCCTTGCCGGCGCTCCAGCAAACGCAATACGCTATCTATGGGTCCAATGACCGGTATGTCGTCTATCCGAGAACCTATTTTCGCGCCGTCGTCGTCAAGAAAAGCCGAGACCTCGCCCAGCACCTTTTTTCGGCGTATCTCCGAGGCTATTGCTATGCCTGCCAAGCCGGCTCCAATTATATATATTCGGCGAACATATTCGTAGAGCATTCGGCTATCATACTATTTTATCGAATAAAAAATATAGCGTTCATCGCAAATCATTTAGATGATATTTTCGATGACAGAATATTTTTTTGGCTACGCTCTTGACAATTTTGAAACTATTCATGTATTATCAAAACAATGGACGTTGGAAATTCTATTGGCTAGTAAGGATCTTAGAAAGAATAGCGCGATACGAGCTCGTCGTATTCGTCTTATTGACGAAACTGGCGGGCAGTCTGGTGTGATGGCGATTACTGACGCCATTGGAATAGCTCGCGAACGCGGACTCGATTTGGTTGAAGTTGCTCCGCAATCAAATCCTCCGGTATGTAGGCTGTTAGATTACGGTAAATTTAGATTTGAACAGAATAAACGATCTAAAGAATATCGAAAAAAGCAGAAACAGTTGCGAATGAAGGAAATAAGGATGCAACCAAAAATTGATATCCATGATCTTGAGTTCAAAACGAAGCATATTCGTCAATTTCTTTTAGAAGGGAGCAGGGTAAAAGTGACAATTCGTTTTCGCGGTCGCGAGTTGTCGTATACGCAAAGAGGGCAAACGGTGCTGGATAGAATACTTGAAATATTGGGCGACGATTGTCATCTTGATAAAGCCGCGGCGATGGAGGGTCATTCTATGAGTATGATCGTGAGTCCAAATACGAAAAACAGGAAGGTAGAGGTATAAACATATGCCAAAAATGAAAACTTGCCGAAGCGCGGCAAAACGCTATAAGACTACCGGTAGCGGTAAAATCACCTACAAAAAACAGGGCGCGCGGCACATATTAACCAAAAAAAACAGCAAAAGAAAGCGTCGCCTCCGCGGCACCTCAATATTATCCAAGGTGGAGACCCGAAGGGCGCAAAAATTAATCCCATACAAAAATAGGTAGGAGTATTATATATGTCCCGCGCAATTGACGGAACGCGACGGAAGTATCGTCGCAAAAAAATTCTTAAACAGGCCAAAGGATACTGGGGAAGACGCAGCGTTCTCTTTAGGACCGCAAAAAATGCGGTGGCAAAGTCGCTTGTCTACGCTTATCGCGACCGCAAGACTCGCAAACGATACTTTCGTTCCCTGTGGATCGCTCGCATATCAGCTGCCTGTCGAGCGGAAGGATTACGCTACTCGCAGTTTATCCATGGGCTCGAACAGGCCAATATTCAAGTAAATAGAAAAACGCTCTCTAATTTGGCGTTGCAAGATCGGGACGCATTCCGCTCGTTTATCGAAGAGTCTCGCAAACACCTGTCTCAGCTATAAATAATGATAACATTAGCCGACGCCCAACGTCTTTCGCAACATATAAAACAGCTGATGGCCAATGTAGCCGATCTAACCAAAAAAAATAATGTTTTGCTCGAGCGTTTGTCCGAAAGCGAGCGGCGACGAAGCGCGCTAGAAAGCCAAATTGCTCAATATCGTCAAAACCAAGGGGATGTGGAACGAGAACTGAACTCAGTGTTGTCACAACTCGATCACCTGGAAGATACGGTGGCCAATAAAAATGCCGCCGCCGACCAATCGGAAAATACAGAGCCATAGCGCCGAAATATCGGCTCATATCTTTTCATATCCTTGTATGGGTATCCAAAAGCAGCATAAGTTTTTTGTACTGAATACCGAGTGCGTCATAACAAGCGATCAAGATCCCAAGCGAATTGATCAGGCGATAGCCTATTATCGTCGAATACTCGAATCTGTGATTAAAGGCTATGGCAATAAAGTTCTGAAAAGAAAATTAACTGCCGAAGCGTTGCAACGACACCGGCTATTAATGGCCATATTGGCCGGGGTTCAAATTGCCGATATATCCTTGACTCTGCCCGCTAACAATGATCGTCTCAACGCGCAAATAAAGGAATCTGACCAAGCGGGGAAAATTATTCGCAATCTCCTCGCCGAATTGGACGATTCAAGCAACCAATAAATTCAAGCAATCTATTATAGCCTCTCGTTGGCAACCGTTAAATATAATTCCAGTCGTTAATAATACCGGAGGGGAGTTTTGCCCTTCCTCCGCGCGCGTCGAATAGTCTCTATCGCGTCTATCCTACCGCTATCGCGCTCCCGTTCGCGCATAGATTCAGCCTTTCGTTCCCTACGGCATGCCGTCTTGGATTTTCGCAAATTCTTCCTCCTCGTTATTATTTATTTTTCCTTTGCGGCTCGACTTAATTTAATATCAATTTATGTCGACATTTTTGGCAGGAAACTATGTTAAAAACTATAGAAGGAAGAGGGGGTGGGAACGACAAACGAACATATCTATTTGCGTTTCTGGCGCAATAACTGCGCGCAATAACAATAACTGCGCGCAATAAGAAGAAGTAATGTCAATCGCTAATCGCGCCAATGACATTTGGACAAACAATGAGCAAGGATGCTCAGTAGAATATTCATGGAGGAATATATATGATTATTAATCACAACATTAGCGCAATGTTTGCCGAACGCGTCCGCGGAACGGTAGATATGGGATTGCGCAAAAACATTGAAAAACTTTCGTCTGGATATCGAATCAATCGAGGAGGCGATGATCCAGCCGGATTAGCGGTTTCGGAGAAAATGCGGGCGCAGATCCGCGGGCTCAATCAGGCTTCGCGAAACGCCGGCGACGGAATCTCTTTTATTCAAACCACCGAAGGGTATCTCCAAGAAACACAGGATACGTTGCATCGAATTCGCGAACTGGCAGTGCAAGCCGGCAATGGAATCTATACCGCAGAGGATCGCCTCCAAATACAGGTAGAGGTCTCTCAATTGGTAGACGAAATCGATCGTATCGCTTCGCATGCTCAATTTAATACATTGAATATGCTGACTGGACGTTTTGCGGCTGATAGCGGCGATAATACCATTGTGGGCAGTATGTGGCTCTTTATCGGCGCCAATACCGATCAGAGAGAACGCCTCTATGTGGGCACTATGACCTCCGCGGCGCTGGGAACCGCTCAAGACAAAGTTGCTGACCTTAAATCGGATGGATTAACGACTCAAGATAACGCCAATAGAAGCTTAAGCGTAATAGACGCCGCTCTTAATCGGGTCTCTAAGCAACGCGCGGACCTTGGCGCATATCAAAATAGACTGGAACTTGCAATTCAGGGCATTGATATTGGGGCCGAGAATTTGCAAGCATCCGAATCAAGGATTAGAGACGCCAATATCGCTCGCGAAACCGTAGATTTCACGAAGAATCAAATTTTGTTGCAAGCGAGCACGGCGATGTTAGCCCAGGCGAATGCAAGTTCGCAATCGGTCTTGCAACTTCTCGGTTAATCCTATAGGATATAATGTAGTTTTTTAATAGCGGGAGGAAATGGGTTCTCCCGCTTGCGATATTGTAAAAAATATCGCCGTTTTTTGAAAGCAAATCATAATCCTTGATGGAGCGTTGTCTCCAATGGGAGAGCCTTCAGCTATACGTTTGAAGGTTCTCCTGTTGGTGTCTCTCCTCGTCGTTGTGACGCGCGCAAATGCCGGGGCGCGACTAGACAAACATAACACAAGAGGCATGATGCCTCGGGAAAACATCAAGGAGGAAAATAGTATGATTATTAATCATAATGTCAGCGCCGAATTTGCTAGCAGAACGCTACAAAATCGCGCCGGCGCAATTCAGGGCAACGTTGAGAAGCTAAGCTCTGGCAGGAGAATTAATCGGGCGGTAGATGACGCCTCGGGTTTGGCTGTTTCGGAGAAGATGCGTTCGCAAATACGCGGACTTAATCAGGCCGGTCGGAATATCCAAAATGCGGTGTCATTTATTCAAACTACCGAAGGGTATCTTATCGAAACACAGGATGTGCTACAGCGTATTCGTGAGCTTTCCGTCCAATCTGCCAACGGGATATACGCATCGAATGACCGCCGTCAAATTCAGGTTGAGGTGGCGCAACTTATCGATGAAATTGATCGTGTGGCAGAGCATGCGCAATTTAACGAGATTGATGTGCTTAGTGGTAGGTTTTCTCGCGAAGCGGGAGGAATTAATTTTCAAGTCGGGGCTAATATCGACCAGTTTGAGACAGCGTACATCGGAACGGCAACCGCTGAAGCCCTTGGTATCGTGGATTCGCAACAACAAGCATTGGTCAGCATAGAGAGCGCTGATGCCGCTAATCGGTCGATCGCTATAGTGGATAACGCGTTACAAACTATTAACGCGCAACGCGCCGATCTTGGAGCGTATCAAAGCCGCCTGGAGTTTGCCCATCAGGGTGTCTCCATAGCGTCGGAGAATCTTGCCGCTTCCGAGTCGCTTATTCGTAATATCGATATCGCCGACGAGGTTGTCGATTTTGTCCGCAATCAGATTTTGACGCAGGCAAATACCGCCGTGTTGGCTCAAGCAAACGTGCAAACACAATCGGCGTTGCAACTATTGGGATAATTGCTATTTGATAAGCAAGAGATTTCTGGACATTATCTTTTGCTGTTTGTATTGGAGGGAAGGGGCGCGCTCTTCTCCTCCATATTTTTTTCGCTAGGAGGATGCGACAATGGAGATATCATCTTTGAATTCGGCGAGCAATTGGTATGCTTCGAAAAAAATTGATAGTCGAAATGACCGGACAAAACAGCTATTACCTGCTGTCCGTGAACAGCGAGCGCATTTAGAAAGTCAGGTCTCCGCTATGAATACAATTGCCGAGGTTGCCAAGCATAGAATTAAATTTACGGTGCGCGACGATCTTGATCGCATATTTATCGCAATGATCGATCGCAATACTCAAGATATAATAAAAGAAATACCGCCCGCGCGCCTGCAAAATGCCTATACTCGAATCAACGAAGCGTTGGATCGTATTTTAGACGACTCGTAACCGTATCGAGTAGCTCTATCCTATTCTCAAACAATGCCCGATATTAATATACCCGGTGTTTCGAATAGCAATAGCCGCATCAACACACGAGAGCTCATCGACGATTTGGTGGCCGCCGAGCGCATTCCTCTCGATCGTATAGAAAGTGATGTAGATCGTTATCAGTTTGAGCAAAACGTATGGCGCGAATTGAGCAGATCGGTCGAGACGTTGCGAACCGAAGCGCGGAGACTATATAGTTTTGAAAGTCCATTTCGTTCTCGCATAGCAAATTCTTCTCAGCCGAGCGCAGTGAGCGCGACCGCGTCTCGTCAAGCCGATAGGCTATCGAGTCGATTAGCGGTAGAATCTATCGCGACGCGGGATCATTTCGCCTCGGATCCTCTGCCTCAGGATTATACCGTGCCCGCGGGGACATATCGATTTACCGTCGGCGATAGCGTCGCAGACTTAGAATTTGACGGCGGCTCGTTAAACGAATTCGCCGATCGAATCAATTCGCTTGGCAATCAACAAGCGGAGCGATTTGTTGTTTCCCGCGTTATCAATAACAGCAGTTCCACAGCCATTTTATCCATCGCGGCAAACGAAACAGGGTCGAATAATCGACTTGGATTTGGGGGAGCGGCCTATAATCTCGCCATCGAAATTGGCATGATAGCTCCTCGCCCGCTAGCCGAACATACTTTGAATTTTGACACCGCGAGCGTCAGCAACGCGCGAGTAGATGGCGCGACAGTAATACTGCAACCATCATCTAATGCTATTATACCCGCGAGTCCGCCGCTTGATCAAATATCGGATACTATGCGATTGGAATTTGAAGCGGCGATACTCGATTCGGCTCCCGAAATATCTACGGCGATGGGGCCGGAAATTTCTTCTTCGGGCTCAATCACCTTAGAAGATATTACCATTACCAATGATCCGTCGGAACATCTTCTCCCCGATCCCGAATCGTTGCGCGAGAACATAACAATAGATTCAAATATGTTGTTTGTAAAAAGCGGCGACAATGTAATACCGTTGACGCCGCTATCTGGAACCGATGAATTTGAGACGATAAGCATTGCCTTGCGCGATTTCGTCGATAGCTTTGACGAACTGCGCATCGTCAATAACAATAGCCATCGAACCGTTCATATTCGTAACATCGCATTCAACGACGGAATATCAAGTGGAGATTTTACTCCTCGCAACCCTATCGAAGTGGCAAAAGACGCGCAGTTTACTATCGACGGAGTTTCCGCGACGCGATCTTCCAATACCATCGACGATCTCATACCGGGAGTGACGCTTACACTCCGAAGGCCGACATCAGAGGCGGTCGATCTGACTATAGATCCAGATTACGAAGCAATTACCGAACAGGTGATACGATTTATCGGCAATTACAATCTTCTTATCAATGATATCGATCTCCTCACTCGAAATGACGATGCTTTGATAGAAGAACTTGGATATCTTGATACGGACGAACGACGCGCGGAGGCAACCGAACGGCTCGGTCTATTGAGCGGAGATTCTAGCCTGAGGCGATTAAAAAGCTCGTTGCAAAATGTTATGATGAATCCATATTCAACGTCGGGCGGGCAAGGCCTCGCTCTGCTGGCCCAAGTAGGAATAGCTACCAATCTTAGCGGGGGCGGCGCGGATAGGTTTGATCCCGCCAATTTACGCGGGCGACTTTCGATGGACGACGCGACATTTAGACAGCAACTTCTCTATGATCTCGAATCTGTCGCTCAGCTATTTGGCAATGATACCGATGGGGACCTAATTATTGATAGCGGGGTAGCTTTTGAGGTAGAGCGTCAAACATCGGTCTATTCTCAAGCGGGCGGCATCATTTCGACTCGCGATCAATCTCTTGATACTCGCATCGACAACTCTCAAAAACGTATCGAGACATACTCCAACCGGCTGGATCGCTATGAGCAAGGATTGACTGAAGATTTTGGACGAATGGAAAGCGCGCTTAATTCGCTGGACGACGCATCGCGCTCGTTGCAGGGTCTAAACAACAATAACAATTAGAAAATAATGCAATTGCTCTTAAATGGAGAAAATGTCTCCATAACTATTGAAAATGAACGCACCATAGGAGATGTTTTGGCATCTATGAACCGATGGCTTCGGGATAATAACCTAGCTGTCGATCGTATTGCGGTAGACGATATTGAGATACCGCCCCAGGATGTTGGCAAACTCAACGATGTGCCGATAGAATCGACCGCGCGACTGGCGATCGAAGCCTTTCCCGAATCGGAACAAACAACTTCTGAACAAATAACTGCCGCGGAGCGAAGCGAGGCAATTATCGAAACCGCTATTACCGCTATCTCCGAACTATTGCCATCGCTAACCCAACACAGCATACTCTTGCAAACAGGCAAACATAGCGAAGCGATGAAAATTCTTGAACTATTTTGCGATCAATTCAGCCTTGCGCTTCGCGCTCTGCCCAACTTAACCCGAGGAGACTCGACGGCGATACGTTTAGCCATTGAAGAAATGACGCCATTTTTGCATGAATTAGCGGGCGCGTTTGAAACAGGAGACAGCGTTCTTATCGGCGATCTGTTAGAATATGAAATATGCCCGAAAACAGAAGCGCTTATTTCGTTATTACGCTCGGGCGACCGCTAGGCGCTACAGAATCATCATGCAGAAGCCTCATCGCATGGATATCGCAACCGTCTAAAATCGTCGCTTTCTACTCCATATACTGGTACGCTATGAACAGCATGATCGCCACAAATTGCGCGACCGAACATGAGACCTATCAATTTGGAGCGAGACTCGCGCGGGGACTCTTTTCGGGAGGCATAGTCGCAATTGAAGGAGTACTGGGTAGCGGAAAAACACTCCTTACACGAGGCATCGCGGCAGGGTTGGGTATAAATGATCATATCGTTAGTCCCACATTTACCATTATTCAAGAATATAGACTGCCGCCGTCTAATTTGACAATGAATGCCGCCAACGCCATATTCTATCATATCGATCTCTACCGTATCGATACTCAACAAGAGGCGCTATTGCTTGATCTCGAACCTTGCCTATTTGGGGACGGAATTTGCGTTATAGAATGGCCATCCGTTATCGACTCTATTTTGCCGTCATCATCCATACGTCTCTCTATTGAAATACTGAGTCCCATCGCGCGAAGCATACATCACCCCCCACTCTCATGATCGCTCTGGCGCTACAAACCGCTCTTTCAACATTAGAGGTTGGAATCGGCGCAATGCATAAATCGACATTGACAAATGTAGCCACCACCCGAATTGAAACAGGGTGGAAACATAGCGCCGCGATTATTCCCGCCATAGAAAGCACGCTGAAATTGGGGGGATATCGAAAAGAAAATATAGACCTTATGATTACGTGCGACGGACCCGGTTCCTATACTGGCCTGAGAATAGGACTCGCCGTAATTAAAGGGCTGTCCGCCGGTATTGGGGCGCCCTGGATTTCAATATCCTTGCTCGACGCGTTCGCTTATCGCTATCAAAACGATGCTACATTGATAGCTCCGCTCATCAACACACGCGGCGATAGATGGTTTAGCTCCATGTATTCTAAAATGGCAAAGATATCCGTTGCCTATCGCCTCTTGCCGTTAGAAATTGTGAAACAATATCGTAGGATATCAGAAATAAGAGGGCTTCCGATCCTCTGGTGCGGCTATCAGACGAGCATATTTTGGAACGAGGGAATGAACCATAATGCTATGGTCGATTCCCCGCGTCTGCTCAATGCGTCGGATAATATCTGCGACACATGCGAAATATCCTCCGATCTTATCAAACTGGGAATGGCTAAATGGCGCGACGGCGGCGCAAATCATATCAATCAAGGAATAGACTATTCGGAATTGAGCCAAGCGGAACGGGATTTCAAAGATAGGAATTGAGCCGCGCTAAACCAATCGCGCGGGAATTTGGACAGCGTCGCGGCGCCTGAGTTGGAACAGCATCGCGCCGAATGAAGCTTCAAAAAAGCAGGCGATAGCCAATAGCAAAAAAAATACGCGAGGCGCAAAGCGCCCCACGCAATTATTCCCTATATAATAGATTCTATGAATGAAAAGAATTGGTTATATGCGACAATTTGCGCAGTTTTTCCAGAGCCTTCTCTTGTAGCTGTCTCACTCGCTCTCTGGTAAGAGCCATAATAGAACTTAGCTCATCCAATGTATGGGGGAGAAGCCCATTAAGACCAAATCGATGCTCCAATATAGTCACCTCGCGACTGGCCAAACACTTAAAGCTATCCAATAAATCATCGCGGAGCTCAGATTTCATATATCGATTAGAGGGACTATAATAACTGTCCCCAGTCAAAATATCGTTATAGGTAAGAACCGAATTCACCGCTACCGGATCATCGATCGACGCGGATTGTTGACTTACAAGCAAGAGCTGATAGACTCTCTTCGACGAAATAGATAAAAATTTCGCTATTTCTGATACGTTGGGGCTATGCCCAAGACGAGCTTTCAAAATATCAACAAACAAATGGAATTTTCCGAGCTCTTGTTTAAGATAATGCGGCGCGGAGAGCGAAGCGCCCGCTTTGCTTTTTCCCTGTTCAATAAATTGGCGAATCCACCATGTGGCATAGGTAGAAAACGAACAACCCCTTCGATGGTCAAATCGCTCTACGGCTTCAATAAGACCGAGGTTGCCGTCTCCGATTCGCTCCGGTAGATTGGAGGGATCGTTGTCTATTTTTCGCGCAATGGAGATAACTATGCGTAAATTTGAGCGAGTCATTCTATGCTTAGCGCTATTCAGTTTTTTATTCAAATAATCACGACGTTCGCTATCTTTTTCGTTCAATGATTGTATCTCCTCGCGGAGATCGCTAATTTCTTTGCATAAAAAGTATTCTTCCTCTTTGGAGAGCAAAGGATATTTACTCATCTGTTTAAGATAGATATCCAGCAAGTTATCATACGATGATTGCGTTGCCATATTACCCTCTCGGCGAATTAATAGGTTCGATAAATTGTTCGTTCAGCCAAACGCTGAAATAAAGACGGGGAGAATCTTCGTTTCTGGAGAAACCGAGACTACCTATCGTATCACCCATCTCTACCACATCTCCCACGGCGACATCAATATCGCGTTGACCGCCATATATGTATATATATCCGCTCGCATTTTGAACAAAAACCACTCGCCCGAATGCGGAATGCGGTCCAGTATAAATAACCCTTCCTTTTGAAACCGAGACTATTTCATCTCCCTCGTCGCCATGAATCATAACGCCCGGAAATTTGCCGTTCATAGTAGTGCGGCGTCCCGCCAACGGCCAGAAATTTTCTTCGTGATCTCCGTTGGCCGTATATCGCAACGATACAATATTGTTGGCGCTCGACGCGCTCTCTTCGGAGAAATCATGTCGATGGCTCGATATATTTTCCGATGAATCGCTCGATACCATGCGCTCGTCTGCTGAGGAGGCTTCATTGCCCGCTATTGCAATTGGTCCATTGTTATCAATCTGAGAGGCGGGAATCATCAATTGCTGGCCTACTTTCAATATTCGGCTGCTATTCAACCCATTGAAGCTTAGCAATTGATCCACGTCGACGCCAAATCGACGAGCGATACCATAGTAGGTGTCGCCGCGTTGCGCGAAATATTGCCCTATGGCTTTGGGCCGCTCGATATCTTCGCTGCGAGCGACCTGGGGCTCCGCTGTGATATCATAGGAATCTACCTTTACGGGAGATGCCATCCCCGCGGAGATAATAAGTAATTCCTTGCCTGTAGCCACCGTATTTGGATCGGCAATATTGTTCAACGCGTAAATTTGTTCAAGCGGCACACCATATTGTCGCGCAATAGAATATAACGTTTCGCCTCGACGCAAAACATGCTTCACTTCTCGTGGTAAAGCGCGCGTCAATTCCTGCGCAGGCGCCGCTACGACGCAAAAAATAAGTGCTGCGAGAATAATAGACCACTTTTTATCCAACAGATTCACCTTGTAATCATAATCGGCAACGACACTTGAAAATTCAATAACAATACTAACACAATTAGTAATGCTATGGAAATTTTCCGGCGCCGTCGCGCAATTGAATCGTATTTTGCAAAAAGCGGGATACCGTTGCTATCTAGTGGGAGGCGCTGTCCGCAACAGATTGCTCGGCATCCCGATCGTCGACTGGGATGTCGTCACCAACGCTCTTCCCGAGGAGGTAGAAAAAATATTTCGGCGCACTATCCCAATTGGAAAGAAGCATGGGACGATAACCGTAATACTCGGGGGGACCCATATCGAAGTAACCACCATGCGCTCAGAAGGAAAGTACTCGAATAGGCGACACCCCGACAATGTCAAATTTTCTAATTCAATTGAAGAAGATTTGCTTCGTCGCGACCTCACTATCAATGCAATGGCATACGATCTACAGGAAAATCGATTATTCGATCCCTATAACGGACAGCAAGACATAGCCGCTCGCGTAATTCGGGCGGTGGGAAATCCCATAGAGAGATTTCAAGAAGACGGCCTGCGAATCATACGAGCCATACGATTCTCAAGCCAGCTACAGTTTCGTATAGACCCTCGATCGGCTCAGGCTATCCATAGTTGCCGATCTTGCCTTGAAGCAATAGCGAAGGAGCGAATACGCGACGAATTGATTAAAATAGTTATGTCTCCCCGTCCTTCTATAGGATTTGCTATGATACGCGATCTCCAGCTACTCCCCTATGTTATTCCGGAAATGATTCCCTGTCTTAATTTTCCGCAAAAAATACAGGCATCTGACCCATCCTCTCTCGACCTCTATCAACATCTCATCTATTCGTGCGATGCCGTGAAGCCCAGTAGCGTAGAATTACGAATCGCCGCATTGTTGCATGACATTGGGAAGCCTGCTACTCTTGGCGAAACGCCAGATACAGACGATTTTTCTCGCAACGCGGCCGTTTCTCGCAACGCGGCCGTTTCTCGCGACACGACGGCGACACAGACGTTTCTCGCGACACAGACGTTTTTTTCGCGACTATGAAAAAAAATCGGCTTCGATAACTCGCGGACTGCTAAAAAAGCTTCGCTTTAGTGGCGAGAAGATAGATGCTGTTACTCGATTGCTCTCTCATCAAACGGCTGTATATCATCGCGAGTGGAGCGACTCGAAGATTCGCCGCCTTATTGGATCAATAGGCATCGAAAATCTCCCCAACCTTATATTGTTGCAACAGGCCGATCAACAGGGAATCATGCCGGGAGGGGCGCCATTTCCCGAATCTTTAGACCCAGGGGACGAGCTCATAACGCGAGCAAAGGCGATAGAACAGGCAGGCCATGCCCTGACAATACATGACTTGGCGATAGACGGAAACGATCTCCAGCATATCCTCTCCATACCGCCAGGCAGATTAGTTGGAGAAATCCTTCGCTTGCTTCTTGAAGTTGTCTTAGATGATCCCGACCAAAATAATCGAACGCGCCTCGCATTTCTTGCCAAAAAATATATGGATAGAAAAAAGCGATCGGAGAAATAATTCTATGGTATTGCCAATTCAATAACGCGAAATATTCTTATGATACGTTGTTTCGCCTATAGATTTGCGCCGCCGCCAATTGAATACCGCCGCGGAATAGATTTCCAGATATGCCCGGAATTCTTCTATAATGCGACATTGTCGATGGAGCGCTCCTATGGTAGAATATATATGTGATCTATCCTCTCAACGCTCTTTTTGACGCTAAACGCCTATCGGGCAGGGCGACATCATTTCTCGCTCTAATGATCGCGCTAACCATTTGCCTGCTGATACTAGGCAACATACAGCAATTTACTCGCGCATCGCAACTTCTTTTATTGCGAATACTTAATATTGCATCGTTGGCAGAAATAATTTGCGCCGTCTATCACGCTGTCCTCGCTATATCTCTCAAAGATATTTCTCAAACAAAAGAACCTCTGCTATCAACATTCGGCGCGCTGGTCATCGCGGCAATCTCGCTCGTCATAGCGATCGTTTCACGACTCTTGATCCTGCTATTCCAATGAACGACATAAGCGATACAAAAAATACCGTATGGGCGGCGCGAGGCGCAATTCAGGTATCAGAAGATAGCATAGAAAAATTACAGGCGGCAGTCATACGATTAACCTCCGAACTTATGCGGCGAAATCATATAGCCGAATCTGATATCATTAGCGTTATATTCTCTCAGACCTCCGATATTAGCAGCGCTAACCCCGCAACAGCATTGCGACAAATAGGTTTTTCGCATATCCCTCTTTTTTGCGCGCAAGAGCCTCAATACCCCAATTCGCTCCCCTACACGATTCGAATTCTTATTACGTACCGATCGACCCCAAAACACACTCCCCATATGCTCTATCTAGACGGAGCAAGCATTCTCCGTTGCGATCTCGCCATTTCAAAAAACGAAGATAGCGACAGCGCTCCGACAATAAAAGCATAACGTCGCAATAGGAAGCGTTCCGAGTCATGAAAACAGCTAGCAAGCTCTGGGCGACAAAACGTGTCATTGCCAGCCTTCAACCATCTATCATTGCAATTGTCGAGAATGGTTTATCAGAGACCAATATGCCACCATCTTCCGCCAGCTATTTTCCGAGGCTATCTACAGAAAAAGCGGGCGCGCCTGAAGAGGCCGCGTTGATCGCTAGCTGTTTCCCGCAAGCGGGCGATGATAGATAAGCGTATTCGGGTAGTATTTGCCTATTGCCGCGGCGGCCTGTCGCAATAAATACTCATCGGTAAACAACGCATACCAAGCGCCGCCGCCGCCCGCGCCGCTGATCTTTGCGCCGATAGAACCATGTTGCTCGGCCAATTCGACTATTCCTTCCAGCTCCTTCGTTGAAAGCGTTAGTAGTCTTAGTATGCTATGCGCTTGTCGTATTAGACACCCGATCTTCCGCTCCAAATTAATGCCCTTCGTTTCATTGGAAAGCAATAGTTCGCAGGCTCGCTCCGCCACACCTTTAAGATTGGCGATCAATTGGCAGACGCGTCCGTCCCGTTGCCGCACGCTCGCGACTATCTTGCCAATAAGCTCTTTTGTCTTGCCATTTCTCGATGTCGCTCCATACAGTATCCACCAAGGCGGCGTCTGTGAGCGATCCATTTTTTTCGGCGCGACCGGGGTGCCCGCGAGTTGACCAGCGCTCTGCGCAGAGCTGTGCCCGTACAATGCAAGCAACCCTTCATGACAAGATAGTCCGGTATCGATACCGGAAGGAGATCCATGAAAATAATGCTCCAATTGATGCGCGAGACGCCAAATATTAAGTGTTGTATCTCCTTCCGTCGGTCGCGCCTGCTCGACCAATCGCGCCAATGCGACGCAAAGAGCCGCGGAAGACCCAAATCCCATTCCCAGCGGGAGATTGGATGTAATTGTCAATCTTCCCGCCAGTTGAATTGGAAGACGTTCGCATAAGTTTAAAAGAATTGGATAATGTTCCTTGCCGACGCCGCGGATCGTTATGACTCGATCGTCGCTATTTGATGGTTCATAACGGAGAGCAATAGACTGAGATAATGTTACGCCGATAGCCGGCGAGCCATAGAGAGCAGCGTATTCTCCAAATAACAAAAGCTTGCCGTTCGCTTTAGACAATATCACCGAACGGACTCTCTATACCGTTCCACCCGTATTCCTTCGCGTTCTACGTTTAATGGCAGTAACGGCGCGCAAGATTCGCTATCCGCGCGAATGGCGTTAGCGCTTTTCAGAAGATTCTTATGATCAAAAAGCAGACCGAGTTCGTTTCCGGCGCCGACAGCTTTGAATAAAAAGTTTTCGCTTGCTCTTGGATGCCCCATTCGCGCTGACGCCTCTATCGCGTCTCCAAGCTCGATAGCCAAATCGATCGCCCGTTTAGCCGATGAAGTGGCCGCTTTCCAGCTAACGCTTTCGATTATTTGTTTCACCGCGCTATTATGCTCTCTAAAAAATGCTCTCCAAAGATCGGGATGCGCGCGTCGCCAACTGCGATATTTTTTCACGGCATGCGAAGTTACAACGCTCTGTTCGCCTCTCCAAATCCATAGCCTTGGCAACGGAAATCCTAGGGACCGTATCCATATCGGGCCTGCTTCTTGGCCTTGTTGTCTTATACAACCGACGCCCCCCCGAATCGACGCGACGATATCGTAACCGCTTCCGCCCTGTTGAGCAAATCGGTGCGCTTTCACGCACCATGCGTCAAAATATCCCGTTTTAATCATATGCAGGAATTTACTTTCTCGCTCGGCGGTGTCGGAGATCGCGCGCCATTCTAATAATGCGATCAGCGCGATGGTCGTCGCCGCGCTAGACCCAAATCCCAGTTTATCGCCCTTTTCGTTAAAAAATTTCCGACTATCGATGACGATCTCGCCATCAAATGCCCCAGCGCTCGGAATCGATCTAAACCAATAATCTATCAGCCTGGGAATCATATCGTCGACATTACCTGCTATACACGAGATCGATCCCGCGGAATCGACGCGGAATAGGTAATTTGCCTCTAATTTTGCGAATAGCCCAGTAATCGATATGACGCCCTCCTGTTTGCCGCGACTGCGCCAACGGGCATGGGCCAATACACGAGGAGCGACCGCGCTCGCAACGGCCAATCCATCGGTGTCCAATATAGTATACTCCCCGAATAATAGAATGTTTCCGGGGACGCTAATAGCTATCTTATTCGAAAAATTTCCGCGTATTCTCATGGCTCCTTGCCGGCCGACAAAAAACGCTCATAGCTATCTCGCTCGAATGTTGCCGCTTGATCATTAATTGCCGACGGTAGTTCATTAATCGCGTAAATTATTGGAGTATGAAATGACGGGAGCGCCGCAAATAGCGCTGACAATTATCGAGCGAGTCGATCCGATCTCCACAATTGCGTCATACACCTTTTGACAATCATTGGTTGTGGTTACAATCTTTACTTGAGGGCCTGCGTCCATTGTCTCCCAAGCGGCGATCCCGCTCGATCGCATCTCTTCGCAACGCTTAATAATCGCGACGCTATCTTTGTTCCAATAGAGAATCGGCGGAACCGCGGAAAACAGAAGCCCGGTCATCCGTAGATAACTTGCTCTCATTGCTTCGCCCAAAGCCGTTAAGTCGCGCGCGGCAATTGCCTTTTCGGCCATTCGCGTTAATTGAGAAGAAGATCGAACCCATGCGTTATAGTAAGAAGCAGACGCTTTGGTTCGACGCATCGCGGCAGTCGTGCTAACGGCTTTTTTCCCCTGCTCGGTAACCGCGACTATGACGCGTAGTTCGGGCCACCAGTCAGCGGGAAACAACGCTTTTGCCCCCCATTTTCCTTGAGCGAGTCTCGTAAAGCCGCCGTAAATAGAGCGAGCCGCCGAACCAGAGCCAATCTGAGCCAGTCGAGAAAGCCTATTGGAATCTAATCGTTTATCGGTTATTCCGACGCATGCGTAGACTAAAGCGGCCATTCCGCTCGAAGAGCTGGCTAAACCTGCGGAAGCGGGAAAATTATTGCTGCTTACAACAGTAAAGTATTTGCGATAGCCCGTCGATTTTCGGATTCGATCAAATAGCAATGAAAAACGCTCCGATGATTGAGGCGCTGAATCAATTGTTACGCTGTCGTGTTGACTATTGGGCATAGCGGTAGTCGTAGTGCGAAGGGCATCAAGCCCGATAGCGATGCTCGTGGTGGCCGGAATATTGCTCCAGCGAGATATTCCCCTTCGTTTGCCCCAATACTTTACCAACGCAAGACTGGGAGAGGCGACGCAGGTTGCGGAACGCATTATCGCGATAGCGACGCGCGTCCGTAGAGCGCCGTCTTAATCCGCGATTCGCAATATATATCCTCGCTCATAATAGCGCGCGGGAAGCGAATGCGGGACCGGAGTTCCAGGCGATACGCGATATTTCGCGAGTATTTGTCACGCGCGCATCACTTTTGGCATACCTGTTTTCGCCATGATGATCGCACCGCATGCAAATACATGTGGCCCTTCTGGATGCCGTCGCTCACCAGCGCCATAAGCGCGGCCATATTTTGCGCTAGCCCTACCGCCATAGCAACGCGAGAAAGCCATTCGGCGGTAGAGGCGCCGAGAATACGCAACGCCGCCGCGCAGACAGGGTGCATCCCTACCCCTCCGCCTACTGCGGCAAGCGGCGCCGGAGCTTTAAGATTCGCGGACAGAATATCTCCATCGGTGGCATATTCGGTTAATCCTCGATAGCGTCCGTCGCGCGCGGCGAATGCATGAATTGCGGCTTCCACTCCTCGCGTATCGTTGCCGGTAGCGGTAGCTACCGCGCTGATCCCATTAAGAATGCCTTTGTTGTGCGTGACCGCGCGGCGGCTGTCTTCCAGCGCTATTTGATTGGCCAAAACAATACGTTGGGCCATTTGTTTGCCGCTATATCCGCGTCGTCTCAATGCTCGCGTTGGAAGAGCGAATCGCGCTTCGGATTGTCGCTTATCGGCCGCGTTGGTTACAATAGCCATAAGTTTTTTTCCCTTGGTGATCTTTTCCAATAGCGGCGCAATTTTTTCCGCCGCGGTATTCAGGACGTTGGCGCCCATTGCGTCCAGAACGTCGATATCAAATTCAAAACATAACGCTTTAGATTGCGGCAAGTCTCGCCAACAGGTATCTACTAAGCCTCCTCCCCGTTCGCGCATTGACGAACATATTGTATTGATCTCCGACCGTAGTATTTCTTCGTATGACAAGAGGTCATTTCGTCTTTTCTCGGCGACACCCTGAAGAAATATTTGCGCGGACATAATTGAACGATCCGAATATGTATGAAAGCCTCCATGATGCGCAATGAGCGAAGCGGCATAGCTTGCGGCGGCAATTACCGAAGGCTCTTCGGTGGCCATTGGGACGGCGACGTGACGGCCGTCAATTACAAAACCGGTCGCTATTCCCATTGGCACCGACGCGTATCCAACCGCAGACTCGACCATAGCATCGGCCAATCGCAATAGATCATCGCTATTTTCTTTTATGGGGAAATCAAATAATTGGGATAAAAGTCGGCGACGTTCCGAAATGGGCAATTTGCGAAAAGACCGTGGCAACATGGAGTTATATAGTGCCATCTTTATCGATTAGTATCAAGATTATAGGGGATATCAAGATTATAGGGGAGCGACTTTTATGTTATAGCGATTCGGCCAGCGCGCGTAGGAGCGGATCGATAAATAGCCGAGCCTGCCTAAGATCGTCAAGCGTAGAGCACCCTGTTAACATAAGAACACGACGCAACGTTGTCGCCATGCCGGTAATCATACTCGCCACTCCTTCGATGCCGCCACTGTTGTGCGCCTTCAGAACGGGCAACGCCGCCGCGGTCATCGAGGCTCCCAGGGCGATCGCCTTGGCGATATCCATAGCGCCGCGAATTCCTCCCGATGCGATAATATGATCTTTATAGGCGCTGTTGGCATTATTTCGCAACGCCGTCAAAATAGCGGCGGTAGGATTGCCCCAGTCGCTGAATTGACGCGCGATTTCCTCTTCGTTCGATTGTTCCCGATAGCCCTCTACCAAAATCCAATTGGTTCCTCCGGATCCGGCGATATCAACATACCGCGCGCCGGCTTCCAACAATTTATCGACTTCGGAAGTGAGAAAACCAAATCCCGTCTCTTTTACAATAACGGGCACCGAAGAATAGGAACAAAACTTTTTTATAGCGTCGATCGCGCCTCTATAATCCCTGTCGCCATTTGATTGAAAAAGCTCTTGGCCTGCGTTGAGATGAATCGTTACCGCTTGAACAGATAGTTTTCGAAGCCATTCGTCTATCTCTCGCGGAGATCGGTCTCGGACCTCTATTGCTCCTATGTTGGCAAGCACCGGAACATCGGGAGCGATGTCTTTAATGGCAAAATGCTTATATACTTCTGGATGACGAAAAAGAACGCGCATAGACCCGGTACCTATAGGAATTCTAAAGCGCTGCGCGACGGCGGCTAACTCTCTATTGAATTGACACCCATCCTCGGAACCGCCTGTCATTGGAGAAATGATAAAAGGAAGCGATACCGTATGGTCAAGAAATGTCGCGCTCGTATCTATCTCGTCGAATGAAACTTCGGATAACGCATGGTGGGCGAAACGAACCATTGAGAAGCCCGTCTCGCCGTTTTCCAATAGATATTTACCGGAGAGGCAGATAGAAAGATGCTCTGACTTGCGCCGAAGTATATTATCTGTTATAGCCGTACTCTCGATAGCCTTCGGAAGTTACCTTGGCAAGATAGAAACTATTTTTCGGCGGAACGTCGCATTGATAGGAATGCCCTAAATCGGAACGAAGCCATTGTTCATACTCGTCAACCGAACTTTCAGTATACTGATTAATGGTCTCGTCAAGCGAAAAATTATTGATCGCTTCAAAAAACCGCGGAGAGATTGTTCCTCCGATCACGATCATCGCATTGCCGGAACCATACGAAAAAAGCAGTATACGCTTGCCAATAATTTTTTCTCCTAAAATGCGAGCGCGTTCTTCTAATAGAGTCATCAGCATAAGATAGAGCGAGCCCGAATAGATATTTCCTACTTTGGCGTTGCAATCGAGCGCCTCGAATACACCTTTATCCTGGATAAATTGGTCGGCGAGAACGCGAGAAAATTTGCAGTATTTACGGAGCAGGTTATTGAGCGCCGCGCGCGCCATTTTTCGAAATGGCACGTGAAGAGCGAAGATATCGACGCCGAGTAGCGTTTCCTCGGGGGAATTCCCCGTCTGCTGGCAGTGATCAAGAAACGCGGACTCCATGGCGACATGGTAACACTTTACCGAATAATCCCCTCTAACTATTGGCGTAGGAGAATAGAGCGGACGAAAAAAATCGTCCACATCTTCCGACGCGTATCCCGCCGTGTCAATGTCGAGGGTAAATAACAGCGGGGCTGGTTCGACCAGCATAGCGATCGCGCCGGCTCCTTGAGTGAGTTCCGCCGACGAAAACGCCGCGTAACGGGCGATGTCGCTACAGATTACTATCCCCTGCTTTTTCTCGCGCGTTGCTGTTCGCAATTGCGCCGCGACGTTCAAGCAAGCGATTGTGCCGCTGGCGCAGGCGTGTTGGACTTGGAATGTAAGCAAATTGCGAGGAATGGCGATGCCGTAATTTTGCAACGCTCCCTGTAAATAGCTGGCGATGGGTTTGGAGTGATCGATCGATGTTTCGGTGCCCACCGCTATATAGCGAAGATCGTCGAGCGATATCCTGCCTTTGGCTATCAAATTGACGGCCGCCTGCGCCGCCATAGTAACTGGGTCTTCCCACGGAGCGGAGAAACGGAAGCCTATCTGTTCGGTTGCTTGCCGAGCTCGTCGCAATTTCGTCGCCAATCGTTCGTTGTCCGCTGAACGGGCACGAATAATCTCGTCTACCGATATATAATTATCGGGGATATAGAGAGCCATATCGCTGATTCCAACTTTTTTAAAGGGCATCGGAAATATGGTAGCAATAATTGTATTATTTCGCAAGTTCGAGACTCGTCGATTCGCATGGGTGCCGTATGGGGGCGAAAATATCGGGCGTTGCGGGAAATCACTCGGAAAGCGGCGCGGGTAATCGCGCGACGCTGGTTCTCGCGTTATAATGGAAGCTCCCGCTGAGGGGGGGAGCGCAATAGCGCAGAGGCGAGCCCGGCGGAGCGCGAGCGAAACTGGATCAGGTTGCCTCTGCGCTATGGAGCGAGGGGGGAGACACCAATTGCGGCGACGATATACGCCGCGAACAATAGCGCTCTCAATGTACCGCGCTGTTCATTCAATCTCGGCGATTTTCCCCCTCCCGCTCAATATTTTTCCTCAATGTATTAGATCGCCCCGCGCAATTGGAGATTCGGATTCGATATTTTGTAGTTGACATTTTCGAGCTTTTCTATACATTGCCTATCCTAATGAGCAATATAACGAATATGAGAAATATCGGTATCAGCGCGCATATCGATTCTGGAAAAACGACATTGACCGAACGAATCCTATTTTACTGCGATAGGATCCATGCGATCCATGAAGTGCGCGGAAAAGATGGCGTCGGCGCCACTATGGATTCTATGGAATTAGAGCGAGAACGGGGCATCACCATCGCTTCCGCGGCCACCAGCGTCATGTGGAACGATCATTCCATAAGCATTATCGATACGCCGGGCCATGTCGATTTTACGATCGAGGTCGAGCGCGCCTTGAGAGTACTCGATGGGGCAATCCTATTGCTTGACTCGGTCGGCGGCGTGCAGTCGCAGACTCTTACCGTCAATAGGCAACTCAATCGATACCGCGTGCCATTTATATCATTTATCAACAAATGCGACCGCACCGGCGCCAATCCGGATCGAGTGTGCAAACAGATCGAGGATCGGTTGCGGCGAAAGGTCGCGCTGATGCAGTTGCCTATAGGACTCGAGGAGAATTTTGAAGGGGTGGTAGATCTTATATCTCAACGTGCCTGCTATTTTGACGGGCCGAGCGGGGAGGTCGTCCGTTACGAGGAGATACCGGAGAATATCCGCGAGCTGGCGGCGCAATATCGCGAGCGTATCATCGATGCCGCTTCGCTGTTTTCGGACGAACTTGCCGAGGCGTTTCTGGAGGAGCGCGCCACCGATGAACAGATCATCGCCGCTGTCCGCGAGGGTGTGTTGCGTCGCGAGTTGCTCCCTGTCTATATTGGGTCGGCCTATAAAAATAAGGGTGTGCAGCCTCTGCTCAACGCGGTTCTCCATTTCTTGCCCAATCCCTCCGAGACCAATTATCAGGCGATGAATCTCGATGACAACGAGGCGTTGGTAGACCTTGAGGCAAACGAGGATAAACCGACGGTGGCGTTGGCGTTCAAATTAGAGGAAAATCAATATGGCCAAATAACCTATTTGCGCATCTATCAAGGAAAGCTGAAAAAGGGTATGGAGCTATTTAACACCAGGGCTCGCAAAAAAATTAAGATTGGCCGTTTGATAAAGATGCACTCCAGCAAAATGGAGGATATCACCGAGGCGGGAGCGGGCGATATCGTATCCCTATTTGGCGTAGAATGCGTTTCGGGCGACACATTCACCAGCGATTCGCTCAACTATTCGATGACGTCGATGTATGTGCCCGAACCGGTTATCTCGCTCTCCCTGAAGGCCAAGGACAGAGCTTCAGAAACTCGTATGAGCAAGGCGTTGGGGCGATTCGCGAAGGAGGATCCCACATTCCGCGCCTATGTCGACGCAGAATCAAAAGAGACCATTATTCAAGGGATGGGAGAGTTGCACCTTGATGTCTACCTTGAACGCATGCGTCGCGAATACAAGGCCGAGATCATAACGGGAATGCCGCAGGTGGCATATCGAGAGACTATCGGCGCGAAAACGGAATTCGACTATACGCACAAGAAACAGACCGGCGGATCGGGGCAATTTGCCAGAGTCGCGGGGTATATCGAGCCTATTACCGACTCGGACAGCGAATACGAATTTGTAAATAAGATTAAGGGAGGATCGATTCCCACCGAATATATCCCTTCCTGCGATAAGGGGTTTCAGTTGGCGATAAAAAAGGGCGGACTTATAGGATTTCCGGTTACAAAGGTGCGTTTTGTCGTCAACGATGGAAGCAGCCATTCGGTCGATTCCTCCGATATGGCGTTTCAGCAGGCAAGTATAGGCTCGTTTCGAGCAACATACCGCAAGGCGGCTCCCTACATTTTAGAGCCCATTATGCGCGTGGCTGTCGAGGGGCCGATCGAGTTCCAAGGCAACATATTCGCGAGCCTGACGCAGCGACGCGGAATAATTGTATTCTCCTCGGAAGAGGATGCAAACTGTAAGGTCGAAGCCGATGTGCCGCTATCCGAGATGTTTGGATATTCTACCACATTGCGTTCTCTTACGCAGGGAAAGGCGGAATATACTATGGAGCTTTTAAAATATGGCAAGACTCCTCAGAGTGTCAGCGAACAATTGATTGAAGAAAACAATGAAAAGGAGCAAAAGAATTAATGTTACGGGATGAATTGATCACAAGAAGCCCGCTCCGCATTTTAGAACGTTCGGTTCAGGGCGGAATTTCTACGGGAAGCGTCGCGGTTATCGCAGCTCGAAAAGGGGTGGGCAAGACCGCTTGTCTAGTGCACATTGCCACCGACCAATTACTGCAACGCCACTATGTTATCCATCTATCGTATGCCAATCGACCCGATCACATCGCCAGTTGGTACAGCGATATTTTTGGCGAAATCGCGCGAAAACGAAATTTGGAGAATGAGCAACAGGTATTTGAAGACGCCATCTCTCGCAGGGTGCTTATGAATTTTTCTCATCGCGATGTAGACACCGCGCATGTGCTAAATAGCGCGCGAGAAATGATTGATAACGGCAAGTTTAACGCCGATCTATTGGTGGTCGACGGATTTGATTTTAAGGCGCATGGGCCGTCGGATATCCAACAGTTTCGCGAATTTGCGCATGAGCGAAAGCTCACTGTTTGGTTCAGCGCCACGTTGCATCGAGACGATCCGCAACCAGATAATAGAGACGCGCCTCATAGACTGCTCTCCTACATAGATATGATTGATATTGTCATAACGTTGTTGCCCGAGAGCAATCACATCACATTGCGTCTTGTGAAAGATCATGCCAATTATCCTAAACAGTCGTTGCGCCTGAAGATCGATCCTCGGACGTTGCTCATTGCCGAAGATTAGCGTCATTAGCGCTAATTGATGTAAACGCCTATAAAAATATTGACACGCCGTATATTGCGAGGTATACTACGCGCATGATTATCGAACCTATGATTATAAACAATATCTGTCTCAATGCTCATCCTCTTGGTTGTGAACTTTCTATTGAACGACAGATCGATTATGCGCGCGGCAAACCGAAAATTGACGGGCCAAAGCGCGTGCTTGTTATTGGAGCCTCGTCTGGATATGGCATGGCTTCTCTTATCAGCTCAGCCTACAGTTGCTCGGCGCGAACTGTGGGTGTGTCTTTTGAGCTTCCCGCAAAGAGGAAACGGAGCGCCACCGTTGGTTGGTATAACCTTGAGACATTCCAGCGCGCGATACAAAGAGACGGGCAGCCGGAAACATGCCAAATAATAGGAGACGCGTTCTCCGACGATATTCGACGGCAAACATGCGCTAAAATAAAGGAGCATTTGGGAGCTGTCGATCTCTTGGTCTATAGCATCGCCTCAGGCCAACGCATCGATCCCAAGACGGGAGTAACGCACCGTTCCGTCATTAAACCTATTGGAGAGCCTTTTAACTCCGTAACGTTAGATCCTTTCGATCGCAAATTGATGGATGTTTCCGTGCAACCGGCCACAGAGAAGGAGATTGAAGATACCGTCGCGACTATGGGAGGCTGCGATTGGGAACTATGGGTCAATGAGCTATTGCAAAACAATTTAGTCGCCCCTGGGATGATTACCGTCGCTTACTCCTATATTGGACCGGAATTGACGCATCCCATTTATCACACCGGCACAATTGGCAATGCGAAACGACATCTTGAAAAAACCGCCAGGTCGCTTACCGAAAAGTTGCATTCCCTGGATGGCAAGGCGTTACTCTCGGTGAACAAGGCGTTAGTGACTCGAGCCAGTTCTGTAATTCCGGTTGTTCCGCTCTATTTGACCATTTTGTTCAAAGAAATGAAACGGCTTGGTCTTCACGAGGGGTGCATCGAGCAGATGTACCGCCTATTCGCCGATCGTCTCTATTCAAAAAAGCGAGTCGAAACCGGTCAATTCGAGCTTGACGAAGAGGGACGGATTCGCATGGACGACTGGGAGATGAGGCCAGAGGTCCAAAAGTCTGTCGCCAAATCGGGCGAGGGGTTGAATGCCGATAATATTGAGGAACGCCTCGATATAGATGGTTTTATCTCCGAGTTTATGCAAATGCATGGATTTGGCTATCCTTCTATTGATTATACCAAAGACGTAGATATATAACGGCCGCGGCGCAATGAGCATGCAGGCCTTCGTACTCGGCACCGGCGGTATGATGCCGTTGCCCGGACGGCATCTTACCTCTGTGCTTCTCCGACGAGACGGGAATCTTTTTCTTTTTGATTGCGGCGAGGGGACGCAGGTCTCCCTTCGAGCGCTGAACCTTAAATGGAAAAAGATAAGCGCAATATTTATTTCACATACTCATGCCGATCATGTAACGGGATTGCCTGGTATTTTGATGCTCTCTTCTCAAGTAGACAGGGACGAACCGCTCTATATTATTGGGCCTCCGCGAATTGCCGAATATGTCTGGAGCAATCGTCATATTTTGGAGATGTATATAAACTTTGAAATAAAAGTGGAGGAGATTGAAGATCCTCATCGACAAAACGTTGTCTATAGCGGCAATGGATTCAGGGTTCGATCATTTCCTCTTGATCATACCCGCGTTTGCGTTGGATACACGTTAGAGGAGCAAAAGCGACCGGGGATATTCCACCCCGAACTAGCAGAGTCTGCGGGAGTTCCAAGAGGGCCTCTCTGGAGGACTCTCCAAAATGGCGAGCCGGTTAGAAATACCAAAAACGAATTGGTTCGCCCAGAAGAGATCATGGGGGAGCCGCGATGCGGTCGCAAATTCTCCTACGTTACCGATACGGCCTTTAATGCATCGATATCTCAAGAAATACGCAATTCCGACCTTCTTATGTGCGAGGGCATGTTTACTCAGGATCTATCGGACGAGGCGCGAACAAAAAAACACTTAACGGCGCGCGACGCCGGAAAACTGGCGGCGCGAGCTGGCGGCGTCCTTAAGATGGGACTCATCCACTACAGCCCGAGATACGCCAATAGTCAGCTTCGCGATTTGGAAAAGGAGGCGAAGCGCCATTTCCCCGGCGCTTTCGCCGCGTTTGATCGCCAATCAATCGCGATACCCTATCGAGACGAAGCCGACGCGTAGCATCGCGAGAACGATAGGCGAATACGCGATCACACAATATTCATATTGCCTTTCCACAAGGCGACAGGGAGGAGCATATACATCGCTTCTCCCCCGTCATCGGCGTCGCCGACAATATTTTCGATAGCTTGTGTAATAGCGGGTATAGAGTCTTTGGAAACCATAGACATAATGGTCTTACTATGTTGGCGCGAGCTTCGCATCATACTAGAAAATGCCGAAAAAAGAGGATTTTTCGAAATATAATACCCCATACCCACCGACTCTATTACTGTCGCTCCTTCTATCCCCTCTTCGATTAAGGCCTCCAAAACAGCGTAGATATGATCTTCGTTATAGAGTAAAACAATAAGAAGTTGAGATTCATTGGCTCGGCTCTTTGCCCTCGGTTGCAAGTCGGTATGCCTTAAGAATGTTTCGTAGAGCGCTACCCCTGAACGTGCCGATAATAGCTCATTTTTTACATTGGTATGTCCAAGCGTGCGAGATATTAGCGCAAGGATCTGCAAATGCTCCTGCGGTCGATCGAAAGGACCCAATATAGAGAAAATTATTTTTACCCGCTTTTTATCAATTGCGTCGAAATTGATACCTTTGGTTGAGGTAAAAATAGACACCACAAAATTTGACATGCCGGCGATAGCGGCATGCGGGATAGCTATCTCATTCCCAAAACCTGTGCTGCCGTCTTTTTCTCTCGTCCAGAGCGCATTTTCTATGACTTCGACATTCGCGCTCCCCGAAGCCGAACATTGCGCCGCCTGTTCGGCGATAAAACGCAACGCCTCTTTTTTATCAGATGCTGCTATATTCGCGACACAGCAATCTCGACTTACTATTTTCGCTATTTCCATACTATCTCCTTACTATTATTAAACGTGGCCTCTCGCGCCTCGTTCCAGCGCAAAGCGCGATAATGGAGGCCCTATCAATTCGTTCACAAATATCGACATTAACACAACATTGACCATTGTATCGATCATTTTGACAAGTTCTCCATTGGCAGATTCTGGAATAAAAGAGCTCTGAATAATAATGACCAACCCTAACGCGACGCCAGCTTGGGGCAACATGCACATCCCAAGATAGTTGCGAATGGCATTGGGAGCCTTAACTATCGCGGAGCCCAAAAATACGCCGCCGTATTTTCCAATTGCGCGCGAAACAATGTAGACCATGCCCAGCAACAATATATGAGGTTGCGCAAAAATTTCGAGACGCAATTCCGTGCCCGCAATAACAAAAAAGAGTAAATAAATTGGCGCGGTTATTGGTTGGAAGGAGCGAAAAATGGTGTGATTAGAGTTGGAAATATTGATCAATGTCGCTCCGGCGCTCATATTAACCAATAGAGGCGATAGATGTAAGACACGGGCGATGGCGATATTGAGCAACAAAAGACCAAATGTGGTAATCAAAACACCGTCGCGGTTGCCCCGCTGTCGGACAGTAGCCAGATGCATCGCTATCCCCCCCGCTATTCCGACGATAACAGAGAGAAGAACCTCGCCAACCGCTTCGATTGCTATAAAAACGGCGGCCTGGTCGACATTTCCTATCAAAGCGGATACTACCGAGCCGATAAGTCCAAAGAGAACTACCGCGCCGGCATCGTCTAATGCCACTACTCCGTAGAGATAATCGACAAACTCGCCTTTTAAACGCATACTTTGCACGATAGCAACGGTCGCGGCGGGCGCGGTCGCCGAGGCTATCGTTCCCATAATTAAGGATAGCGGCAGGGGGAATCCAAAAATCGAGAGCCCGAGCGCGACTCCTACAAACGACGCAAATAGCTGTATCGCGGTAATTATTACAATGTTGCCGCTTAGGCGTCTGATTTTCTTCCAGGCAAATTCGCCGCCGATAGTTAACGCTATCATACCAAGCGCAATTTCGGCGATAGTCACCATACTTTCGCTCATCTCAGGCGACACCAGTCCGGCGACAGAATCGCCGAGCAACAATCCCGCGATAATAAATCCGGATATTTCGGGAAGATGGATATAGGCAACCAGTTTACCCATCGCGAATCCGGCAAGCAACAACACCCCGATCGCAAACAAGGGGTATTCAATCAAGTGGGTAACAATCATCTATCGACAATACCACAACGAGAGCCGATTGGCAATGTTGGCGCGAATCGGCCGCGCGATGCGTTTTTTGGCGCGCGCCGCTACAGATCAAACGGCCACCAATTGAGCAGGCGCTCCAATAGAGGCGTTTTGTGGCGACCTACGGGGGTGATGACAAAGCGGTGGGGAATAATAAATGAATCTTCGCTGGTAATGTCTTGAGAAAGGGTTAAAGAACGCTCAATCATTGATGACCAATCAATGTCGATCGAATAACGAATTTCCTTGTGGAAATTATCGATGTATCCGGCGTTTTCCAATAACAATAATCCATCAAAATTTGATCCTATTCTCGTTAACGCTTCGTCGGTTGCCGAACCCAGTAACACTCCCAAAACATAGGGATTTTTCGCTACTATATCGTCAATCGTCCGCGGAATATCCGCAAAAATAGTTGCGGGTTCCATTTCCTGAATTGTAAAATCCCAACTATACTGAGATACTTGTTCTTGTAAAAAATTATTTTCGTTTTGTTGGCTCAATGCGCCTCTCAAAGTAAGAATGATCACATCGATACGCGGTTCTTCTTCGGAATTGGCTTCGGCAGCATCTTCTATCGCCGATTGAGCATCTTCGGCGATAGCGTCATCGCTCGATTGCGCTCCGGCTTCTATTTCTTCAGGCGCGCCGACGACGCGTTTTGTGGCTATGTAGCTATCAATTGCCTCTAATGCCTCGGCAAGCGCCGGTAAGCGGTCTGTCTGCGGGGCGATCAAATTGGCCGGCGCGTTTCGGCTTTGTCCGCCCAACGCTACCACAATAAGATCGGGGTATGCTCGCGCGATCGCGCTAGCCGCTTCAAAATGCAACGGCGAAACCAATAGGCTGTCAATTTGCGGAGATGGTCTATCGAGTAGATCTTCGATGGAAGAGAATGGGTCTACGTCATCAAACGGGATAGTGGCGATATCGATATTGATTCTCTGTTCTATGGCAACGAGAAATAGCTCCGAACGCAATTGCTGCCTGGCGATAATAAAATTAAAATAATCATCCGAGACAATCAATACTCGGCGATCGGCACAGGATGAAAGGAGTAACAATGCTCCGAACAACACGAGTAGGGATAATTTATGTCTGATGAGCGCGAAATCCATGCAGGCGTATAAGTAGGAAAACAAGAATTCCGAAAATGCCGGCAACAATCGGTTGCCATGTATGCCGTAGCGACTCTAAAGTATAGATCCCGCTAGCGGCAAGGGCCGCGAGAGCAAGAAACAAGAAGCGAAGCGGTATCCGGAAAGACCGCTTGGTTGACGCGTCTTCAGCAAATGTAGCGATAAATAACAGATAGCAGGTAGGAAGGATAAATAAATGATAGAATCCTAATGATGATTGATCTCTAAAAAGAGTGAATATACCATTTCCAAAGAAAAATCCGCCGAGATAGCAGGCTAGTTCAATACCGTTACTTTCCGATTCCCGAGGCGATATCTTATTTATAACCGCAAACGAAAATAACGACCAGCCAATTGGAATGAGATAGTGAAACGTTATCGCTCGAAGGAATAGCGACCATGCTGTGTAGCGAATCGCGAGACTCGCGTCGAGCGATACCCATATGATCGTCGGCGCCGCGAAGAAAAGAAACCCGCGGACATAATAGGAAATTATCGGCCTGCCGCGCCAATCATCGCGGTAGACCAATAATGTCACTAATAGCAATGGAGCCGATAGTAATTGGTACAGAATCATCAATACTATAAATAGCGAATATAATCTCTATTGGCAAATGATTTTTCTATAAAATCGGTTAAATCATTCCGCTATTTTTCGTACCACGATACTCCATTCACTCTTGCCGGATTTTTCGAATCCCAAAATAGTATGTCCTTCCAATTCGATGCTGCGAGGGAC
The DNA here is from genome assembly GCA_965220165.1 of Spirochaetia bacterium. GTDB lineage: Bacteria > Spirochaetota > Spirochaetia > CBDCPJ01. Next base: position 142,355 of record CBDCPJ010000054.1, on the reverse strand, counting down.
GTTGGACGCCGATTGGCTATTATCGACTATTATTTTTAAGGTTTGCCCCGCTTCCATTTGCTCAAGAGCCAGCTTGCTTTTAACAAATGTATAGGGACAAATCTCGCCATGAAGATCCAATACATGGTCGACATTCATTTGAGCGGCTTCGTCTTTGCGCATCATTTATTTATCCTTCAAATCCCGCGATAATAGGATAATCGCTTTGATTGCCCCATTCAGCCCAGCTCCCATCGTAGAGCGCGACATCTTTATATCCTAGCAAGCGCAAAACAAAGTAGGTGTGCGCTCCTCGCACGCCAGTTTGACAATGAGTTACAACCCTGTTGTCCTTCGATATATCATAAGAGGAATAGAGTTCCGCCAGCTCCTCGATAGGTAAAAACTTATATGGACGATCGTCGGTAAGCGCAAGCGACCATTCAATGTTATGGGCCGCGGGAATATGACCTCCTCTGCTCGCTCTCTGATCCTCGCCTAGGTACTCTCCGACGCTTCTTGTATCGACCACCGCAACATTATTGCTGGAAAAATTAGCGGCTAACCAATCACCCTCAACCAATAGCTCCGACTTAAAATCGGGAGTAAAATTTCCCGCGCTATTGTTCTCTTCTCCCTTCGCTATAGGAAGTTCAGACGCAATCCACCCGTCCAACCCTCCATCCAAAAGAGACACTTTATTATGTCCCAATATCTCGATAGTCCAAAATAGACGAGAGCTCCATAGAGCATTGCCAGTATCGTAAATAATAATCCGCTTTTTATTGTCGACTCCAATATCCCCCAATTTCTCGGCAATAACCTCAAAATCGGTCAGCATACCGGGTAATTCATCAACAGCCCCATAATAATCGGAATGATGCAAATAACTAGCCCCGGGAATATGTTGCGCAAGGTATTCTTCCCTACTTCTTCCTGTTTCGATCAGGACAATATCTTCATCGTTCAGATGATCGGCAACCCACTGCGCGCTTACCAGTAAATCCTGTTCTCCGCACGCGCTAAAAAACATAACAAATAGCAATAAAAAAATAATTGTCGTGTAATATTTTATTTTTCGCACAATTGCATTCCTCCTTTTCTTTTTGTCTCAAAATATTCACATTCTAAGATTAAACGCCCGCCAAACGAGTTCGGCGAATAATTACCCATGTCGCGCCCCATACTCCGAGTATCGTGAACAATGTGGAAACAACGCTTGAAAGAGCTAACGTAGATATGCCTGTCAATCCATGCCCTATATTGCATCCACCGGCGATACTGGCGCCAATCCCCATAAGCGTCCCTCCAACTAATTGCATAATTGCGCGATTGGGAGTCGATATGCGCAACGCAAACTCCTTGGCGACAATACCGGAAATAAGCGATCCGAACGGAACTCCTATCACCAACCATGTGCCCCAATTAATCCCTCCTTCGTCGCTGAATAACAAATAGCGCGATATAGATACGGTGGGCTGAGTAAATGAAAGGCCGAAATTGCGCTGCGATAAAGCGGAGAATAACCAAGCCGCAATTCCAATGACGCCAATGGCGACGCCAGTAAGACGCCAATTCCAGCCGACAGAGAATTTGGATTTGGGCGCGCGCAATAGCCATATCGCGCCAACGATCGCCAACACCGCCGTAACAATCCATTGCCAAACGAACGGATCGCCCGGGAATAGATTATAGAGCGTTAATTCCTCTCCATATATATCGATAGTATAGCTACGCAATAATCGAGAAAGACCGCTCAGTTGACCAACGGATGCCATTGTCGCTCCAAAAACAAAGCCTGCTAGGGCAAATAGCGAACCCACCATGCCAATTCCGCAACGATACCATGTGCCGCTTGTGCAGCCTCCGGCCAGCGTCATACCAACGCCAAAAAGCAATCCTCCAACAATTAAAGCCGGCCAAAAAAATGGCGCTCGCGTGATCGTGATGATAGCGAAATAGTCCAAAATTTGCGCGCCCACCATATTGATAATCAACGCCAAAACCCATGCGCGCGCGATCGTAAAATCCTTCTCAAAAATTAGGCTTCTAAATGCCGTATTCATACAGAAGCCGCCCCTTTGCAAGGTATATCCAAGCGCAGCCCCAAGTATTAGGCCGGATAACGCGGAAATAACGTTCATATTAAAAACAGGCGAATCCCTCTCCGCTTCGTAATCTAATATAGCGAAGTTCAAGAACGGCCCCGGGTAGAAGAATACGGTCGCCTCGCTTGTCGGGATTTTCTATATCAATAGGCGCAAGATTATTGTTGTTAGCCGAGGAAAACCATAGCGTTCCCTGTTGATCGATAGCGATGCCGCTCGCCTGTTCGCCAAGCTCTATCTCATCTTTTAGATTAAATCGAGCATCGCCGTAGACCAAAACAGTATCGCGATCGCCATTAAGAAGATAGGCGCTGGAATTAAAAAATAACGGCGGCTCAGGCGCGAAAGAGCCCTCGATGTTTGTCTTTACTCGTCCTCGACGTTCGTCGACAATAGAGAGCCGATTATCCGAGACGCTCCAAATGTAGCGAAAATTTGGTCCAATAGCCAAATTGGCGGCGGAGGTATTCTGTTTTACTCGGCGAATAACGCTATGATCTTTGCGTAAATAATAGACTAATCCGCTCTCTTCGCCTTGGTAAATTCGAGTGGCGCGGCGGTTAAATCCAATATTTCCGTTATGATCGCCAAGAGAAACGGCGGCGCGATACGTCAGCGCTGCCCGGCGATGGGAAAATATGTCTATATCCTCGCCGCTTTGATAGGAAACATAGAGCTCCTCGCCGCGCGGAGTAAATGTCAGACGAGCCGGCTCCTTATTCAATATCGATATTTGTCCGCTTTGACTACGAGTTTCAAAATCGACAATTGCTATATCTGCGCTATCACGTAGAGTAACAAAGATAAATTTTCCGCCCGGAGTCGGATAAATACCATCAGCTTGCCCCGAAGTTAATTCGATATTTGCCGCTATAGTTCTATTAGATGGGTCGATAACCACTAGCTCATTTTTCGTCGCATAGGAATTTGTCGATCGATCATCGTCATTAGAGCCAATATCGCGCGCTATCAGAGCGTAGAGCGCGCCTGAATCCAATTCTTCGGAATAGAGAGCTCCGTTGAGCGGCAATAAAAATATAAATAGAATTACTACTATCATCGCAATTGATTTCATCGATATCCTCCTTAAATTACTAATCATTGTCTGTTATCACTACATTAAATTCGGTTATCAATTTTCCTGCCCCGACTCGATATGCCCGAATCTCGCTATCAAGAAGGGAATAGATGCAATAAAATACATTGGGATCCACGGCCAATCGTATATCTTCCTCCGACATGCGAGCGGGAGAAATAGGATGAGAGTGGTAGGTCGCGATAAGCTGTAGATTCTTTCCTCTCGCCCACCGAAGCGCCTCAAACTGTTCGCGGGGATCAAAGGAATAATGGTCTGGACTCTGATCAATATTGCGCATTGCATAACGAGCCGCTACGCTAGTATCGTTTCCGGCCAAATAACCGCATGCCTCATTAGGACGCTCTTTTATAGCCTGTTCTCTAATAAGTCCTATAATCTTCGAAGGTATAGCAATGTCCATAACTCGCTATCCTAGGGACAAGACCGCGCAGGCCTCTTGCTCATAATCGATCAATTTGACGATGCGAAGATTATCGGCGGCGCGATTGGCATAATCGGTCTTCTTTATAGGAACAGTTCTAAAATTCATCGTAAACGCGTCAAAGAACAGCAAACGATTTATGAGGAGATCGCCGATTCCGAGAAGATATTTAAGCGCCTCGGCCGCCTGAATTGTGCCGAGCATACCGGCAACCGCGCCGAGCACTCCAGACTCGGAACATGTGGGAACAGTTCCTGGAGGCGGCGGTTTTCTATATGCGCAACGATACGAAGCGCTCTCGGGTATATGAGTCATAGCTTGCCCTTGAAAATGTAAAATGCCCCCTTGAACACAGGGCTTATCGCTGAGTATGCAGGCGTCGTTAACTAAAAATTTAGTGGGAAAATTGTCGGTCCCCTCAACGATAATATCGTAATCAGCAATTATATCCATGATATTATCGGCGGCGAGCCTCTCTGTATATGTTGTAACAGAAACATCGGGGTTGATCTTCGCGATCTTTTCCTTAGCCGAATCTACCTTAAGACGGTCGAGGTCGGGGGTGAAATGAATTACTTGGCGCTGTAAATTGCTCAAATCAACGCGGTCGCTATCGACCAATCCCAGATGTCCGACGCCCGCGGCAGCCAAATAGAGCGCGCTGGGGGAGCCAAGCCCTCCCAACCCCACTACAAGAACGCGAGATTCCAGCAAACGTTTTTGCCCTGTACCACCCACATTTTTGAGCAAAATATGGCGACTATACCGCTTAATCTGCTCTTCGCTGAACGCGCCGCCGCCCATAAAATAGAGAAACTCGACAGTGTCTCCCGTTTTAATTTTAGTTGCGTTAAATACCTCCCTCTCTATTATCTCGCCGTTCAATTGAACCGAGACCATATCGGGCGACTCCACTTCCTGGATTTTTAACAGATCAACAAGAGAAAGTTCATCTTGTTCAATTACAACTTCTTGTCCGTTAATAGTAATATTCATTATACCCTCCTATTATTAAAATTATTAAACCCCTCTAAATATGATATATTATATTCATTATGTCAACAACTACTATAAAAAAAACAATTTATCTTTTATAGGATAAAAGAAGCTCTCGCCAATAATGCGGCGAAGAGGATTTGAACCTCCACGAGCATACGCTCACTAGCCCCTCAAGCTAGCGTGTCTACCATTTCACCACCGCCGCTCTAGAAATATATACAGCAATTACCGCCTCTTTTTTCAAATTAGCGAAAAATCTAACAGTACCAAAAGAGGTGTTGCGTTGTTTATGAATGGTAACTCCGATGCCTTCACAATAGAACTATGAAAGGCATCGATCAATTACCATACTATTTACTGCTGACGTTCTCTTTATTGCTGGCTCATGAGAAAATCGATCGCGTCTCCTACCTTCTCAAACTCATTTGCCTTCTCGTCGGGAATCGCGATACCAAGCTCTTCTTCTATCGCATAGACAAGTTCGTATGTATCCAGACTATCTGCGCCCAAGTCGTCGCGGAATGAAGCTTCTGGTGTTATCTTGCTCTCGTCAACCTCAAGTTTTTCGGCAATAAGCTTTTTCACCTTATCCAGCATTTCATTATTTGGCATTTTTTTCCTCCTGCGAATTATTTCTATTCTTTTTATCTAGTTCAACTATTTTTCTTCCTCGATAGAAACCAGACGAGATATCTACGCGATGAAGAACACATTTTTCGCCCGTCGCTTCCGACTCCCGCAATGGAGGCAGATTAAAACTGGCGTTAATTTTTCTGCGTCGGCGCGTTCTAGCTTTAGACGCTTTTCTCTTTGGTACAGCCATACTAAAATATAACCCTCTATTCTAATCGTGTCAATATTCAAGAAGCATCAAAAATTGAAATATGCAATTATTCCATAAGCCGCAATTCTTGCGGCCATTTCTCATCATAACACCGTACATTATCGTATAATCTATTATTTGTAAAAGAAATAAAATAGACTCTATAGAAATAGAGTCGACAACAACTGCTCCCTCATTTATATTTAAGCGGAGAGGAATATGTCGCAAAAAATAGCGCCATATGCCTGTTATTTTGCGGTATGGTTGGTTGACATAGATAGCATAGCGTAATATAGTTTATTGAAGTTCTGTTTTTCTTATGCTTATATATAGAGGAGGCTTAATACTATCGAATGAAAATAATATTCACCGGACTGGCGCTCATTTGCGCGGCAATTTACATTATACTTCCTACAACTATCCCATTCTCTGTAATCGGCTGGACGGAAGATTTTTTTGCCGCGCTAAGAGGGATTATACCTTTGGGGCTTATTCTAATTGGCTTTATAACTATCATCATTGGCTATGCCGATATACGCGATACCCACGAAGCGAAAAAAGAGGCTTCCGATCTCAAAAAAACCGATCAATAAATAATGAGGTGCAACACAATGAAAACGATATATACAAACAATAAAAATATCTCGCGCAATTGGTATATTGTCGACGCGGATAATAAAACACTCGGGCGTCTGGCCTCGGCGGTTTCCCATATTCTTATGGGAAAACATAAACCAGACTATACTCCATACCAAGAAATTGGAGACTATGTGATAATTATCAATGCTGAAAAGATACATGTAAGCGGCAAAAAAATGACCGATAAAATGTATTATCGCCATTCGGGATATCTAGGGTCGTTGAAAAAACGCTCGTTGCAAGAGGCGCTCGCCATCAAACCCGCATTCCCATTAGAGCGCGCGATCAAAGGCATGTTGCCAAAAAATCGCCTCGGGCGCAAAATTTTTAATAATGTGAAAATATATCCAGGAAGCAATCATCCGCATAACGCGCAGCTCCCTCAACCGCTTCCCAATGGGGTTTCAGTATGATTGAACAGACAATTGCGACCGGCCGCAGAAAAACATCAGTGGCTCGAGTCTATCTTCGCCGCGGAACAGGCGTCATTACAATTAATAAGAGACCTATCGATAGTTACTTTTCCACCCTTATGCAAAAGGAACGTATTTATAAGCCGTTACGACTCACAGACGACCTCAAGACATTTGATATCTTGATCAATGCCAAAGGCGGCGGCAAATCTGGACAGTCAGGAGCAATTCTTCTCGGCATAGCAAGAGCTCTGGTCAAATATGACGAAAAAAACCGACCGATTTTACGAGCCCATGGCTGTTTGACCCGCGACGCCCGAATGGTTGAGCGCAAAAAATATGGCCAACCTGGAGCTCGCAAGAAGTTTCAATTCTCTAAACGTTAACGAATGGGCGGGTTATCCAAAGATATTGTCGCCGAACGCTTCATAGTAACAGGACGAGTACAGGGGGTTGGATTTCGCTATCAAGTAGCCCGTTATGCCAACACACTGCGCTTGCATGGATGGACACTCAATAATGCGGATGGGAGTGTAACGATTGTCTGCCAAGGTCCGCGCGATAGCGTAGACCAGATGTATCGTTGGTGTGCCGACGGGAAATCATCGCCCCCGTCGCGCATTGACAATGTAACCCGTCAACCTGAAGCGATTGGCGAATTTACGCGTTTCTCAATACAATAATCATCTCAATACAATAATCAAAAAAAGCGCCCTAATCAGGGCGCTATCTACAAAAGCATGCGGCATACACTAGCCGCGTCTATCTATAACTCTACCCGCTAATCGAGGTAAGCGCCGCCATCCCTTTGTATTCCGCGCAATCGCCAAGATACTCCTCTATTCTGAGCAATTGATTGTATTTTGCCAATCGATCGGAACGAGATATTGAACCTGTTTTTATCTGCCCCACCTCCAACGCGACCGCCAAATCGGCAATGAAGCTATCTTCCGTTTCTCCGCTTCGATGGCTGACAATAGCGGTATATCCCGCGCGCCGAGCCATATCGACCGCCTCGAATGTTTCGGTAAGCGTGCCTATTTGATTTACCTTAATCAAAATGGAGTTGGCGATCTTCTTTTCCAATCCTTTCGCCAATCGCTCTGTGTTCGTTACAAACAAATCATCGCCAACCAACTGCGTCTTGGAACCAATCTTCTCCGTCAAGAGACTCCAGCCATCCCAATCGTCTTCGGCCATGCCGTCTTCTATAGATATAATTGGATAGCGATTTACCCAATCTTGCCAGTATGAAGCCATATCCGCCGAAGTCAATTCATCCTTCGTCGACCAACGAAAAATATATCGCCCCTTTGATGGATCATACAGTTCGCTGGTAGCGGGATCCAACGCTATGGCGATGTCTGTTCCCGGTCGGTAGCCCGCAACCTCTATCGCCTTAATAATCATCTCTACCGCCTCTTCGTTGGACTTAAGATTGGGCGCGAATCCTCCCTCGTCGCCAACATTGGTGCTATATCCATTTGATTTAAGAATTGATTTAAGATGATGGAATACCTCCGAAATCATCTGTATAGCAATAGAAAAAGATGCCGCGCCAACAGGCATAATCATAAATTCTTGAAAATCGACCGAATTATCAGAGTGCGCTCCTCCGTTAATAATATTTGCCATAGGAACCGGTAAAAGCGTGGAATGATAGGCGCCAAGATAGCGAAAAAGAGGAACGTCAAAATAGCTCGCCCCCGCGCGAGCCAACGCTAGCGAAACGCCTAAAATCGCATTTGCCCCCAGCGCCGATTTATTAGCGGTGCCGTCCAATTCGATCATTTTTCTATCGGCCGAGATAATATCAAGACCATCCATACCGACCAACGCTTTGGCAATTGGTCCGTTCACATTTGCGACAGCCTTCTCCACCCCCTTGCCAAGATATTTATGCTTGTCGCCATCTCGCAATTCAACCGCTTCATGCTCTCCGGTAGAGGCGCCCGATGGCGTCGATGCCCTTCCAAAGCAACCGTCTTCAAGTATCGCGTCGACTTCAACCGTTGGATTGCCTCGCGAATCAATGACCATCCGTCCATGGATAGAACTAATATTACTCATATGTACTATATACCAATTAAGGAATAAAATTACAAGCGAACGCCATACGATTGCTATGGATCGACACGCTCCTCTTCATAGGAATACGCGCCGACGCGCTATCGAATTAGTTAACTATTGGATCTTTAATGTAGAAAGACTAAGAATTGCGCAGAGACCGCCCAATATCCATAAACGATTTACCACTTTGGTTTCCGGCCATCCTTTTAGCTCAAAATGATGATGTATTGGCGCCATAAGAAAAAGACGCTTGCCTCGAGTTTTGTACACGAAAACCTGTAAAATAACTGATATCGCTTCAACCATAAAGACGCCCCCGACAATAAAAAGCAGTATCTCTTTTTTTATCATAAGCGCTATTACGCCAATAACGCCTCCTAACGAAAGGCTCCCAGTATCGCCCATCATTATTTCCGCGGGATGCGAATTAAACCACAGAAATCCGACTCCGGCGCCGGCGATAGACAGACAGAGAACCGCTAGTTCGCCCCCTGTCGATATAAATGGAATTTGAAGATATTCCGAGAAATTGAAATGCCCGCTAAGATATGCGAGAATCGCAAACGTCAATGTGACCATAATTACCAGCCCTATGGCCAATCCATCCAATCCATCGGTAAGATTCACCGCGTTAGATGTCAGCATCAACAATATAACGGCGGCGGGAATATAGAGAAGAGAGAGATCAAATATAGGCTCTTTGAAAAAAGGGATGAAAAGATCGGTTGTATGTTCTCCCGCGCCAATATAGATAACCAACACCACCGCGAAAGATAGACAAAATTGACAGAGCAGTTTAACCCATACGCTCATACCAGAAGAGTTTGGACGGTAGGCTTTCAGAAGATCATCGACGAATCCCACCAATCCAAAAGCCACAAAGGCGCCCAACGCAATCCATGTATACTCGGCCTGAATATCCATCCATAGAATAGTCGATATTATCACCGAAACAATGATCAAGATGCCGCCCATCGTCGGCGTGCCAGATTTTTCCTTATGGCGTTTTGGAACGTCGTCTCGAATAGATTCGCGAGCGCGATATTTTCTCAACAACGCTATGAGGCTCGGCCCAAGCAAAAACGCCAGCGCAAGCGAGGTAATCGCCGCGTAGGCCGCCCTAAATGTAATGTATTGAAAAACATTAAAGAGCGTAACATATCTCACTAACGGAAAAAGAATTGCCTGTAACATTACGCGGTATTATTTAACACAAAATCGGCCAATGTTTTGAAATTATGGCTATTACTCGCCTTAAAAAGCACAAGATCGTCTTTGCGAACAAAATGAGCCAAATCGTCCTCCAACGAAATGCGAGAATCATGCCAACGTATGAGATTATTCTCTACCGATCGAATATCATCGTAGGCTTTTCGGTATCGCTCCCCAACGATAAATACCGCGTTCAACCCGCTCCGCATAGCATAGTCCAGTATCTCGCGGTGATACTGTTCGGCGAAATCGCCCAGTTCCTCCATTGGTCCAAGCACCGCAATCTTACGCCCCCGATGCCGTGTTTCGCTCAAAAGATCCAGCGCGGCGCGCGTCGATTCGGGGCTGGCATTATAATCGTCCACTATGGCGGTAATGGCCCCCGATGCTATCTCAGCGCGACGCGGAATAGCGGAAACAGCCTCCAATCCCGAAACAATATCCTCCTCGGAACAATCGAGCGCGAGCGCGAGCGATATCGCGGCCAATGAGTTATCTACCTGCATCAACCCAGGCAGAGGAAGCGTTATTTTGCGATCGCGCCAGTGAATAATTGAGCCCCGCAGACCAATAGACTGACATCCCCGATAGCCCGGCGTGCTCCTTTTCCCAAAGCATCGAATAGGCGCGCCAAAAGCATGCTCCCATTCCTTGCGATAGGGGTTCTCTTCATGGATAAATCCGCAAACAAGCGCTTCGCTATCGAATATTTTGCTCTTCTCTTTCGCAATTGCGTCGCGAGAGCCAAGCCGTCCAATATGCGCCGTCCCTATGTTGGTTATTACCGCAAAATGCGGACGCGCTACCATAGTTAGCTCGGCTATCTCCCCCTCACGATTCATACCCATCTCAAAAATGGCGTACCTATGCTCGCCCCCAACCCGAAACGCCTCTAACGGCAACCCAATATCTGAATTGTAATTCCCCCTCGAAACAGCAGCCGGACCGCGGTTGCCTATTATCGAACGAGCCATCTCCTTTACCACAGTCTTTCCGTTGCTCCCGGTAATAGCGACGCGAGTCGCCCCCTCGTATTGTTTAAGATGCTCCCGCGCCAGCTGCCTCAACGCGCGCGCCGGATCGCGAACAACGCAGACAGCGCCGCCAAATCGATCGATTATCTCGTTGATCGTCGCGGAATGCTTCGCGGCGTGGCGCGCAGAGATAATCGCCGCGCATTCGCCGCTTTCCAACGCCTGCGCGATAAACTGATGCCCATCGACATGCCTCCCCGGCAACGCTATAAATAACGAGCGCGGCTGAGCCAAGCGAGAATCGATTATCACATTGGCGATCGCGATATCGCGAGACCCTATCGTATGAGCGTCGACTATTTGGGCGACTCGCGAAATAGTAAAGAGAGACAACGACATATAATCTATTGCTGATCTATTTCGATTCTCAATATATCTGGAGGCTCTGTTCGCTCCAATTCCAGCTCTTCGACAGCCAAATCGCTAATACGCTCTGGGGAACGCAATATCGCTATGGTCGCGATGAGTCGCTTATTCTCCTCCAAAATATTCCGTTGTTCAGCCTCCAGCTCGCCAATACTCCGCCGCAACTGTTGGAAGCGAAACCCTATTATCACATTGGCCATTAACAGGGCCACAAATAATATTGCCAAGAAATAGAAGCCGGCGCGGCGAGGCATAGCAAACAATCTACCGCTCCTCACGCTGAAATAACGCCCTCATCCGGAGCGAGCTCCCGCAATTTTTGCGCCACTCGAAGGCGAGCGCTCCGCGCCGCGGGATTTACGCGACGCTCTTCCTCGCGACAAAATAGCGGCTTTTTTGTAATCAACCGCACAGCGGGAGTAGATTGATCCTGACCGGAACGACTTAAGTCGCGAAATTGACATTTCACTATCCTATCTTCATGCGAATGGAACGAAATAACGGCGATCTTTCCGCCGATAGCCAAAATCCGAAGCGCGTCGGGAAGCGCGCGCCGCAAGCGTTCCAATTCGTCATTGACCGCGATGCGGAGCGCTTGAAACGAGCGCGTCGCCGGATGAAGATACCGCCTGCGATACGAAACAGGCACGGCGCGGTAGATGATTTCCGATAACTGGGAGGCGGTGGTAATAGGACCCTGTTTCCTATGGCCAACGATAGCTCTCGCTATACGTCTTGAATAGCGCTCATCTCCATAGGTAAAAATAATATTGGCAATTTCCTCCTCCCTCAGTCGATCGATAAGGGTCATCGCGGAAAGTGGCGCGTTGACATCCAGCCGCATATCCAGCGGCTCGTCGAGCCGAAACGAAAACCCTCGACAGCTCGACGCAAGATGAGTGGTGGCTATTCCCAAATCAAAAAGCACAATATCCGGCGCCCGTGAATCGCGATAGTTTTGGAAAAAATCGTCAAACCATCGACAATGGTACTCCACCCTATCGGCAAAAGGAGCGAGACGATAGCGAGCTCGGTCAATCATTTCCTGATCGCGATCAACGCCCAATAGACGCATACCCAAACACCGCGTTAACAAATATTCGGCATGCCCGCCGTCGCCCAGCGTAGCGTCTATGGCAAACAGGCGTTCCTCGTTATCGCCGCAGAGATAGCGCCCCACCTCGTCAACCATAACCGGTATATGTCGCGTAGTCATAAAATGACTCCTCCCAGTTCGCCGAGATCTCTCTCAACTATCGTCTCTAAATGCTCATCGTCGCTCATCGACTCCTCTTGCAAACTATACAAATCGGCATCCCACAACTCCAAACGGGTCCCCGCATTTAACAACGCGCAAAACTTTCGAAGCCCCGCTCGAATCATAAGATGGTTCGGAATATTTATTCTTCCAATTTTATCGACCTCAATAAGATGATGCTCTCCAATAATTCTCCTCTGTATATCGCGCGCAGCCTTTTTAACAATCGGAAGGCGAATAAGACTCTCGAACACCTCTTCCCAATACTGCTTTGAATAGAGCCATAAACATCTATCCAACCCCCGCGTTATGACAACCTGGTCATCTTGGAATCTCCCCCGAATTTTTACCGGCAACACCAAACGTCCTTTATCATCCAACGAAGCATTATGGAAACTGGACATGAGTTACCACTTTTTACCAATTATTGCCACTTGCTACCACTCAAGCAATCATATATTGATGACCTATAAGTCGCAATAGATTTTTAGATATTTTATCGAATTATTTCTCAATTATTTCAAAAACATGCCGATAGACCATCCGAAATCCCGCTCCATACAGTCCATTACAAATTATATATCAATTCGAAAAAAATCTAAATAACTTCCCAATATAGGGGAAGGGGGGGAAGCGCCGAGACATCTATGCTCGGAAACCGCGCATAGATAATAGCCCGCTATCGTACAACGATTCCGCCAGAGCGATCGCGTCCCGCATACGTTGTATCCCCCCTCGCTCCATAGCGCTGACCGGGGCGCGCTGATCCAGTTTCGCTCGCGCTCCACTGGGCGCGCCCCTGCGCTATTGCGCTCCCCCCCTCTGCGGGCGCCAACAATCGATTGCGCAACAATATCGGGCGCCCGGCGCCCGAATTCGAAAAAGGCCCGCAACGCCCGAATTCCTCGATCAACTAATACCACTGGCAATGCGCGATTGACAGCTCATCGACAACAATTATATACTCTCCCCCATGAAAGAGAGCATAATACTAGGAGGTGGTTGCTTTTGGTGCATAGAAGCCGTCTACAAAAACGTCGACGGCGTTGAGTTGGTAACCTCTGGCTACGCGGGAGGCGATACCGCGAATCCCGTCTATCAAGATGTCTGTAATGGCATTGGCAATCATGCGGAGGTGGTAAAAATAGTTTTTGACGATACCGTCTCCTCCTTTCAAAAATTGCTGAGATTGTTTTGGAAAGTCCATGACCCAACCACGCTGAATAGACAAGGAGCCGATAGAGGAATTCAATATCGCTCGATCATATTATATCAAAATACACGCCAAAAAAACGAAGCGCATGAATCTCTCGCGGACGCGCAACGTCTCTTCCGCAAAAAGATTGTCACCGAAATTCTCCCGTTAACGACCTTCTATCCCGCCGAGCAATACCATCAAGATTATTACGAGAAGCATCCTACAGAAGGCTACTGTTCGCTTGTTATCCGCCCAAAGCTAAAAAAGTTGGGGATGCGATAATTAAATAAGACATGAAACTCGCCCGCTCCCTGCTCACTTTCTGTTTGCTCGGCATTCCTTTAATCGTTAGCCTTGTATTTTATATCGAGCAAGAACGCGCGACCACCCGTTATATATTCTTCTATCCCAACCGATTCGACGCCGATTTTCGCCTCAATGGCGAGGAATATGTCGTCCCCGATTCCGGCGATACACAACAAAATATCAAAAGGTTTTTGGAAAAACTTATGCTCCCTCCCATCTCCATCGAGCTTGCATCGTTGTTTCCGCCCGCTCTCAAAATAAATGCCGTTATTCTCCGCGACGATCGATTATATGTAGATCTCTCTTCGCGCATTATCACACCATATCCCTCCTCCAGCGAATCAATTAGTTTCGCGCGGCGACTAGACGCGATAGAAAGCAACCTCCACTATAATTTTCGCTCTCTTGATCGCGTGATCGTCACCGTTAATGGACAGATTCCTTATACTCGCCGCTTTGTCATCTAGTCGCGCCTCCGCTTTCTCTCTTTCGACCGCGCCGGCATCTTCAAAATAACGCGATATTGACAGACGCGCCTCTTCGCCGCTAGAATGTTGCTATGCAAAAAAATATCTGGCCAACAATAATAGTAGCGTTATCGCTTGCGCTTACTGCGGGCTGTAATAGACAAGAAAATGGCGTCGTCGCGACAGTAAATGGCGTAGAAATATCACGCGACAAGCTTGATCGACAAATATCGATCGAACTTCGCAATTTGCCTCAACCCAATCCAACGGCCGAACAACTGGCCACCGCGAGAAAAGACGCGTTAGATACGATTATCGAACAGATAGTGCAAATACAGGCAGCCGAAGAGGCTGGAATTACTATCGACGAAGGGGCGGTAGCGATCAGGCTCAGCCAAATACGGGCGCGATTTAATTCCGACGAAGAACTCGATGACGCGCTGGCGAGTAGCGGGACCAGCATAGAAGCGCTGAAGCAAGATATAGCCAACTCGCTGATGATTAGCGCATTTACCGAGCAAGTGATCGCAAGCGAAATTCAGGTCTCTGACGAGGAAACCCGAGCATTCTACGATGATAACCCCTCCTTTTTTGAGATCGACGAACAGGTGCAGGCGCGGCATATCTTAATATCGACAGAGGAGCTATCCGATCAAGAAAAAGCGCTCGCGTTGGAACGAACCGAGGAACTGCGCGACACCTTGCTCGCTGGAGCGGATTTTGACGCGGCGGCGAGAGAACATTCCGAAGGCCCGAGCTCAACTCGCGGCGGAGATTTAGGCCTATTTGGCAGAGGCCGGATGGTTCCTTCATTTGAAGAAGCGGCATTTTCGCTTGATATTGGCGAAATATCGGATATTGTAGAAACGCGCTTTGGATATCACATCATTCAAGTTACCGATAAGACAGATCCGACCATCACCTCGTATGAAGACGCAAAAGAGGACATTCATTCTTTCATCACTCAGCAGAATTCGAGCGAAGCATTGCAAACCTACACCGAAGATCTCATGGCAAATGCCGACATCGCTATTCTTATTGAATTTGACGAGCTTGACAATTAGCCTCAATTATCTCTTCGATATACGCGACTGGTAAAGAACGATCGATTCGTTGAAGCATCATAACCCTTAGAGCGACAACCTGATATTGACAACGTTGAGCGATATCGTCAGCCAGCTCTCCCGACAGAGCGATAAGTTCTTCGCCTTCTTCAATGGCTATCGCAAGTTGCGGGTAGGGCTCATTTCCAACCAATATAACCATCCCTGAAATTATACGCGTCTCATCGCCGGTATAACGCTCGCCGCGAGCAGATACCGGTACGATAGCACATATGATCGACACGAACACAAAAATAGTCGCGGCTCGCCGCGGGCTATCGCTAATTCTTGCGATCAACAAACCTAATAACCGGCTTCCTCGAAACGCCTTTTGCGCTATTCACAACAAGAGGCATTCACTACAATGGTCATATAGGCGCCCGGAGGAACCGTAACCTTATACTCCAAAATACCGCTCGTGTTGCCGCCGGCCATAATAACGGTATTTGACACGGGAAATAACGCCGGAACATTATCCGGATTATTTCGTACACTATTTTCGTGTAAGGCGCGAGTGGTCGGCCAAATATAGAAACCTTTCGTTGCAACTCCACTAATGATATTGGGATATAAACCAATGCGCGAATCGCCGCAAATAGGGCGATAGGAATAGAGGTCGATAGCGCCGACGCGGTAGCGGTAAGTATCGCTGCCGCTTTCTATCCACGGCGAAACATTATAACGATGTGGCGCCTCTACATATGGCGTGCCGCTGTCTGAAAGCGCCCCCGCAACGCTCCACTGGCGAAGAAGCCTATCGGCGCTTATGCGCGGCTGTGTGTCGCTTATGCGCAGCGCGTCAATGGAAAGCAGGAGATTATTCAAACTGCTATTTTGCGCGGCGCTTTCGCGGTATATATTTCGCAATATGTTATCCGCGCCATAATTGCGAAGCAAATAGGCGGCAAGCGAATAACTCGTTGAATAATCTATTGGGCTGTTAGTCCATTGAATGAGGCTATCGTCGGAGTGGCAGATATAGAGATTCATCCGAGAAGAGGTGGGCAAAACAGGTTTGGCAGATGGTTGGTCAAACATAATTCCGCGAGGCCCCGAAACTTCGGTCGCATTGGCAAGCAAATCCTCAGCCGCCAGCGATAACATTTCGTTAAACCATACCTCGTCAATAATCCCACGAAGAACGCGACGTTGGTAAAAGTTGATCAAATGTTGAAATTCATGGGTCAACGTAGATATTATTTTTTCTGGCCACGGATTAGTAATTGTCCAAGCCTGACTGGGATAAGCGCTCGCGAATAATACCGAATCAATGTAAAACATAATTCGTTCATTACTCCTCCCCTCAGAGGTTTTCAAATAATTATCTTTAGAGATATATTGCCCGAGAATACCTCCCGAATCGCTATTGTCATTACCGATATCGGTCAATAAAATGTGAATGTGTCCGCTGTGCTCGGGGGATATAAGCGAGCAATTATTCTCAGGACGATCTCCCCATGGCTCGCCAAATACATCGACCATGCGGTGGTAGATATTATTCTCGGCGGTAAGAAACCCCTCCGCCATCTTGCGTATCATCTCATAGGAAATCTTATTGTCTCTGCTACATTGATTAAGCGAATCGGAGCACCACTCTCTATCATCGACCCATATCGCAAGTTGCGTAGATTGATCGGCGCCGTCGCTAACAACATACCGCGCAGTCGCCGAAAGACTCGTGCCGTCAAGATCGGCAACAAATGTATCTCTATCGCCCTCCATTGTATCTTCGACAGCTTCATACGCGGGGCACTCGCCGTTATCATAGGCAGGCGATAATAAAAAACGAGAAACCGCATGATTGTTATAAGCCAATACATCGCTACTATGGTTGGTATGCATAGTATGGTCGCCATGTTCTTGTAACGAAGCAATGGTGTAATCAACATTTGATGATGCTTCAATAGAATTTGCGGCAGATTTTGCGGCGCTATTTAACGCGGTTACCTTGGGTATGTCGGTAAACGAATTGGATGCGTTGGTAAAAATAAAATATGCGCGTGAAATCTCTCGCTGGCTCATCGTAAGCGTAAGATTAAATGTCCGCCCCGCAATTTGACGGGAGGAACGCTCCTCGAGGTAGATATATTGATCCTCGGCACCGCGAGCGTCTACAGATAAATCAAACTGCGCAACTTCATTATGATGGTAGTCGCCAATCAAATCTTCCGATTCGGCCGGACAGCCTATAAATAATATCGCCAACAACAAAAAGCAGAAACTTATCGCGATTGAAGCAAATTTCTTAATACTCACAAATAGAATATAATACCAAAAATAGTAAAATAAAAGCATATTCGCCTGCAAATAGCGCATAGTAGAATTTGCTTTCATAGTAAAATCTATAATAGCGGCTTATCAATTTTATCTAAAATAGATCTTTTCATAATGGCATCGGTCAGACGAGGAAAAATTTTGCCTATCATGGCACAACAGCGATTGGCCGCCCCTGGAATTATTTCCATTCGCCGCTTGCTCATCTCCTTTACCGTAGCCTTTGCGACCGCTGTGGCAGACATACGATGAGAACTATCATCGGGAGTCGGGCTATATGTTCTCGCATGACCTGTTTCGACAGGTCCGGGATAGAGGCAAAAAACGCCAATACGTTGTCTTATAAGCGCGAGCGAAAGATTTTTCGCGAAAGATGCGATAGCTTGTTTGCTGGCAGCATAGACAGTCGCCCCCGGATAGCCGGTAAATGACGACAATGATGATACTAAAAGAATAGACGCGAATGGCAGAAT
Source organism: Spirochaetia bacterium (assembly GCA_965220165.1). Lineage (GTDB taxonomy): Bacteria > Spirochaetota > Spirochaetia > CBDCPJ01. The sequence goes on along the minus strand of CBDCPJ010000054.1, from coordinate 124,113 downwards.
CAGCCCATGCCTCAACAATAGACTCAGCAATTTTACCTGATCGGTAAAATTTTGCTCAAAAACCGTCTTGGCACATTTAAGCGGGATATCACCGAATTTTCCCACCGCGTTATTTCCCGTCGCTATAATAATAAGGTCGAGCCCTCCAGCCTGTTTAGCGATACGCAAAATCTGCTCTCGCCCGCACCCACAATTCAGATCGCCGGCAAATGCTCGCGTGGTTCTCTCCGCATTTTTTTTCGCCAATCCTGACATTACCGTTCTAAGATGTTCTTCGTTCTTATCGCATAGCAACAAATCATACTCGTCATATTCATCGGCCAACGCGCTTCCAATTCCTCCGGCGGCTCCTAGGATCATGCCAACCGGCCTCCTATTATTATCGCTATCGCTATTTTCGAAGCGTCGATCCTTCAAGAAGCTATCTTCGCCCTGCGTAATTAATCTTTTCACCAGTCCGGGAAATACTTTTGTCATAAATACCGCCACACGATTGGAAAAGCCAATGATATTATGCGGGCGTCGCCCTTGTTCTACAATTGTTATCAATGATTTTGCCACAGATCGGGCGTCCGCCATCCGCATAACAGCGTTTTTATCAAAATCCGCCCCTGATTTTTTGTGTAAGTTTGTTCGGGTCGCTCCGGGATGCGCAACAATAACGTCAACCCCCGGTATTCTCTCGGCTCGGAGATTTCGCGCGAAAGCTCCGATTCCCGCTTTGGTAGCAGCATATAACGAAAAATTAGGCGCGGGAGTATAGGCAGCGAGAGAACCCACAAATAGCACTCTCGAATTCTTAGACGCCCCGCGATAATCGGAAGGTCGCATTCGATGGGCTTGTAAAAGATCAAGTAGGCGATAGGTAATAGCGATAGGCGCCCATAAATTAGTTATAGCCATCTCATCTATCGCATCGTCATCTTGATAGCCCACATCTCCAAAAAATCCTACCGCGGCATTGTGCGCAAGAATATCGATCGCGATCACTCCTATTGCTCGCAACCTGTCGGAAACCATGAGATCGGCATCTGGCAGGCTTAGATCGACGCAACAATAATCATCGGGAGATGTAATACATGCAAGCGGGGTATCGTGATAACGCCGTCGCCCAATTACGATAAGGCGAACAGGTTGATTCGACCAATATCGGGCCATTTCTAAACCGATACCGTCGGTCGCTCCGGTAAGTACTATTGTAAATGGAGAAGCCATGCTATTCCTATGCTTCGCTCAAAATAGGTCGCAATATTACCCCCAGATACCGTTAGGATTTATTTTCAGAAACTCCAGCATTTCCCCCATCGTCAGCGATGTGCTTCGCAATTGCGCGTCGCGCGATACGCGCGACATATAGCGCGGCGACAATAGTAGCGATAAGCCCAACTCCATAAAGAACATATTCTAGAGTCGAACGGCCACCGAAATCGTCACCTGCTTCGGAAACAGTTTGTATGAGCGAACCAAAATAAACGTACATAACTGTGCCCGGAATAAAACCAGCCCAAGAAGCCAGAACATAAGTAAGCAATTTCACCTTCGTTAACGAATAGAGATAGTTGGATATGTTATAGGGAAATAGCGGCGACAAACGCAAAAGAAAAATAATCTTCCCGCCTTCGGATCCAATAGCTTGATCGACAGCGACAAATTTGGGACTATTGGCGATCTTCTTCTCTACCCAACCGCGAAGAAGATAACGACCTGCGAGAAATGCGAGAGTAGCCCCAAGCGTAGAACCAATAGAAACATAGATAGCGCCCTCTACTAACCCAAATACCGCGCCCCCGCCGAGCGTAAGAATCGAAGCGGGAATAAGAAAAACAGCCGCTAATATGTAGACACCTATGAATATTATCGGCCCAAGAGCCCCTTGATCTTCTATCCAGTCCAGTAATTCACTAAATAGAGATGCAATATCAAGATCAAGAACTATTGCCAATACAACTATAATAGCAATTATTGCAGCTATAATTAATAAACGGGCGTTCTTTCTGTTCATCTTTGCGTATCGCCGCGATATCCATATAAGAATCGCAAAATAGATCTGACTTTATTATTAAACAACCGCGGCGCCATATAATTGCCCACCGCTTTTTTGTATATTTCGCCCATCGTCGGATAAGGATATATTGGGCTGATTAAACTGCTCGCTTTCCATGATTTACCCATTGCGAATAACGAAGGAAGAAGCATATCCCCGGCATGAAATCCCACTATTTGCGCTCCAATAACACGCTGTCGGCTGTCTATCAATATTTTAATCTTGCCTTCGCTCTCCTCTTCTGCCAATGCTCGGTCGTTTCCGGTAAAATGCTCTTGTATAACGTCATAACGAATTCCGTCCTGCAGAGCAAATTGTTCGTTATACCCTACTGAAGCTAGCTCTGGATCGGTATAGGTAACCCATGGCGTAGCGCGATAGTTCATAGCCCCGCCAAGCCGCAACCCGAATCTCCGAACGGCGATCGATGCCTCCGCACCGGCGATATGGGTGAATAACATCCTCCCATTACAATCACCAATGGCTAATATATGCTTTTGCGATGATTGCAATTTAGAATCGGCTACGATAAAACTCTTTTCCACTCGCACGCCCGCATTATCAAGGTCGAGATTCTCTGTGTTGCCTTGGCGTCCTGTCGAAAGCAAGATCTTATCGCACTCTATCTTTTCTTCTCTATCTCCCGCCAATAAAATAATAGTTTTCCGATTGCCATTCTTTTCCACTCTTGCAATTTTGACGTTCATTCTTATGTCCACTCCCTCGGAAACAAGCTTTTTTTCTATTACCGCAACCATATCTTGATCGTCCTTAATCAAAATATGCGGCGCGACATCCAATAAAAAGACCTTTGTTCCTAATCGAGAGAACGCATGGCTCATTTCCACTCCTATAGGACCGGCCCCGATAATCGCTAGAGAATCGGGTCGTTCGGGTAAGCTGAACATATCCAAATTGGTTAAAAATCCAGCCTCTTTAATGCCCGGAATCGGGATCGCCCTAGGAGAACTTCCTGTCGCCAAAATAATGCGCGGAGCAGAAATAACGGAACCTCCATCAATACGTACTTCATGCGGCGATATAAAACGAGGATTGCCAAATATCGGTTCCGCGCCCAATTTTTGAAACCGCTCAGGCGAGTCGTGATAAGCGATCTGATCGATTACCTTCTGAACACGCGCATTGATCGCGGCCATGTCAGGTTTCTCTAAATCAACAGCGGGTAATCCAAAACGAGGAAACTGCTTTGCATATTGATAAATTGACGCGCTTTTAAGCAATGCCTTGCTTGGCACGCACCCGTGATATAAACAGTCGCCGCCAAGCTTTTTACACTCGACAAGCGCAACTTTTAGGCCTAATTGAGCGCAACCGGCTGTTGCAGTTAGCCCGGCTGCGCCTCCACCAATAACGATAAGATCATGTGTATACTTTGACATTGCCTATAGGTAGCGCATGATGCAAAAATATACAATAGACGCATCGAAGCCCTCAATCTATTAGATATTTTTAACGCGATTACGAGCGATCATACATGCAAATAACGACGTTCATAGCGCGATGCATTGTAAAAACGTTCTATTGAGGATTCACCGAAAAAATTATCCAAGCAAAATTTCAGTATGGATCTATAAATCTAAAACTGACGTTCCTATAGGACAAGATAACCATGGAGTTCCCGATATCTTTTCCTAATCCACATTTTTTCTCTTATGTCCCAAACAAGTTATCATTATATTGACATAATCAATGATTTAACAGTATGGTTACGATTAGTTATATTAAAAAGAGGAGGATAATAATGAAATATACACTGAGTTTGCTTTCCTTGCTTCTTTTTGTTGTGGGTTCGCTATTTTCGGGCGGCAATCAAGAAGGAGGAGAAATTGTTCTACAATGGCCAACTATATGGGTTGGACAGGATTCAAAGGCTGAGACAGTAGCGACCATCGTAGATGAATTTAATCAAAACAACGCTGGTCGTATTCGAGTTGTCATTGAACCGAATCCAGATTATGACGGATATCGCGATAAAATCAACGCTTCGATAGCCGCGGGGCAGGTTCCCGACCTTTTCGTCTTTAACCCCGATCCGACAACGTTCCAATACTACGAGAGCGATCTGCTTTTTGATTTTACCGATGAACTCGCGGGGGCATGGGGCGATTCATTCGTAAGCGGCACTATTGAAGCATCTACGCGCTATGGTTACACCAAATCTATCCCTTATGAGATCGCTGTAACTCCCATCTGGTACAATCAAGATCTTTTCGATCAAGCCGGCGTTGATCGCTTCCCTCGAACAATAGATGAATTCTGGGAAGCGGGAGATAAACTAAAAGCCGCTGGCATTTCCCCAACATCGCAGATGACTGGCGGATCAAACGCATGGACGTCGATGCTCTGGTTTTCTCATATATTGGCAAGTATCGGCGGTCCAGATGTCTGGGAAAAACCGCTGAGCGATCCGCAATATATCCAAGCGGCAGCTATTATACAACGTATGTTTCGAGAATATTCAACCCGCGATGCTGTGGGCGCCGACGCGGGAGTCTCCGGCGGACATTATCTGGCTGGACGCACCGCAATGTTTATTAATGGGCCATGGTATATTGGCCGTATTCGCGGCGATGCGCCCGATGTATACGAAGCGACTCGATTGGCGCCCGCGCCTCAGGTTGGCCGTAGCCACGGGCATCAGATAGGATTCTCCGTTTCCAACCTTGCTGCCGCGCACACCGAAGATCCAGCTCGACGAGCGGCAGTAATCGAATTTATGAAATGGATGACATTACCGGAAAATGTGAGCCGTATTTCAACAGCTGCGGGCGCTATGTTCGCGGTAAAATTTGAAGCGGATGACGTTGATCCATTACAGGCGCAATTTATTGAAGCCTCTAGCAATGCCTTATTCATTACATCGCATTTTCAGGGCAACTACCCAGTCAGCGTCGTTAATGAATTAGGACAGAATTTTGGAGCTCTAGCTCTAGGCGAAATCACCCCAGAAGAATTTGTCGCCAATTTGCAAGAGCTTAATAACTAATTTCTTGACTGCTTTCGTTTTCTCTCCGCCCCCTTCTGCGATAATCGTAGCTTGGGGACTCGGAGGGGGGACTTAATATATGTCATTTTTGTCGGTTCGAATCTCCCACAGAATTTTGTGGAGCGCTCTTTTTTTACTTCCCGCCTTAGTATTATTCGCATTATTTTTTATCTACCCTCTATTATTTATAGCATTTTCAAGTCTTACCGAGTGGAATGGAGTATCTAGCCCTCAATTTGTTGGAATATCAAACTATATAGACGCATTTTCTAGCGATAATTTCCAGCTTGCGACTCGTAACAATATTATATGGGCGCTAGCCCTCGGCTTCGGACAGATAGCATTCGCGCTTGTGGTAGCAATGATCCTGGCTCGTAAGCCGAGAGGATGGGGGGTGTTGCGCACTATTTATTTCTTGCCGAGTGTTATTTCAAAAATTGCGATTGCTACTATGTGGACGGCTCTCTACAATGCGGAATTTGGAGCAATCAATAAATTATTACAATTTCTTGGATTAGATCATTGGACACGTAATTGGCTGGGAGAAATAGAAACTGCTTTGCCGTCGGTAATATTTCAAGAAGTAATCTATATAGGATATTTTATGGTTATCATATTAGCCGGTATTTCAACAATTCCTAAAAGCTATTACGAAGCGGCGCAAATCGATGGAGCAAACGCATTACAACAAGAATGGCACATCACTCTTCCATTGTTGCGCGGAGTATTATTAACAGCCTCAACACTTGCCTTGGCATTTGGATTGCGACATTTCGAATCGACGTTTCTTATGACTAGAGGAGGACCCGCGAATCAAACTGTCGTCCTTGGGATTCTCCTCTATCGAGATATGGGGGCGCTCAATTATGGAAATGCAAACGCAATAGGAATGGCGCTTGTCGTTATAGGAGGAATCTCTATTGCGGTGTTGCGATGGATATTCGGTCGCCGCGATCAGCAATCGGAATCTAGTCAATAGAGGAAGCAAAAGATAGTGAAAAAGACATTATTTATAACCACGATATTGAAATGGACATTGTTGCTTCTTGTTCTCACGCTTACTATTATGCCGCTACTATGGTTGCTTGTCTCTTCCTTCAAAACCAACCTTGAATTTGAAACAAATCCTTTCGCGTTGCCAAAAATTTGGCAATGGCGCAACTATCTTAATGCTCTCAGTATTTCTGATCTTCCCCGTTTATTGGTCAACTCCTTAATAACCGCTACTATGGCTACATCATTGAATGTTCTGGTTGCCACGCTGGCTGCGTTCATTTTTGCTCGAATTCCATTTCGTTTCAGCAACGCAATTCTTAATATCGTTCTCGCCGGAATCCTTGTGCCAATTATAGCTTTGATGGTTCCCTATTTACGAGTGATCGCATCATTAGGATTGCTGGATACTTTATTGGGTCTTATATTAGTTTATGCGGCGATCAATATCCCAATATCTCTCTTTCTTATTCATGGATTCATGCGCTCAATCCCCAGTGAATTGGACGAAGCCGCGCTAATTGACGGATGTTCTATTCCTCGGAGATTTTTTTCTATCATCGCGCCGCTATCTCGTTTGGGCATTGTTACCTCCGCCACATTTGTCTTTCTGTATTGTTGGAATGAATTTATCTATGCGTTACTTCTCACTTCATCTGTTGGATCCAGAACAATACAACTTGGCATACGCTTTTTCAGGAGTCAATTTTTTACCGATTTCACTTCTATGTTTGCCGCAATCACTATTACTATGATTCCAACAATTCTTGTTTATATTTTTCTCCATGACAAGATCATTAGCGGATTAACCGCCGGAGCGGTAAAAGGCTAACAAAACCGCATACGATACTATCGTGTCGTAAATATTATGATTAAGTTACATCAAACATCTGCCGGTTTTGATCTTATTGTCTCTTCGCGCGTAATAATCCGACACCGCATCAATCGCCCAGCCATCAGAATTGGTTATGGCGAGGGAAAGGCTTCGATGCGTCATGGAAACTTTCGTATCAGGGATTCTCTGAAATATGTCACTAACCTGGGGCGCCCAATATTAGAAGAAGAAAATACGTTGATATTTGATCGACTACTTAAGATGACCATCGAACAACGAGACAACCTTGCGTTTGTGTGCTTTAAAGCCCTCTCTTCCGATTCTCCGTTCAATCGTATATGGATATCGTTAGAAGGGAACCCAGCAGAAAGGATTTGGGGAGGAGGAATACAATATTCGCATATCCAACTCAAAGGTCGGAAAGTACCCATATGGACTCGAGAACAAGGAGTAGGACGCAGTCACGACGCTATTACCCTTTATGCGAATCTGCATAATGGCGGTGGCGGATCATGGCACACCAGTTACTACCCTCAACCAAATTTCATTTCAAGCGACAGTTGGTATTGCCACATAGATGGCGATGCCTACCATGAACTCGACTTCCGGCGCCCCAATCGTATTAAACTACATAGCTGGCAACTGCCTCGCCTATGCATAGGTGTCTGTAATAGTGTTCCGGAGGCCATCGATAGTCTCTCTCGCTACCTAGGTCGCCAAAGGCGCCTTCCTGAATGGACTTGGAATGGCATTATACTTGGCCTCCAAGGAGGAAACGATCTATTGCGACATAAACTTGACCGCGCGCTAGGAGCTGGCGTCGCTGTAGGAGGTGTATGGGCGCAAGACTGGGTCGGTAAACGCGAGACCTCTTTCGGACGACAACTATTTTGGGACTGGCAATATAACCGCCAACATTACCCTGATCTACCTAAACTTATCGCTCATTTACTTGATCAAAATATTCGTTTTTTAGGCTATATCAATCCATTTTTAGCTTTAGAAGGGAAATTATATGTCGAAGCATCGAAAGCGGGACTATGCGTCAAAACAGTTAATGGAGACGACTTAAAAATTGTGGTTACCACTTTTCCCGCGGCTTTGCTTGATCTAACCAATCCAGCGACTAGGAAATGGATTAAAAATATCATTATTTCCAACATGATTAATATTGGTATGTCTGGATGGATGGCTGATTATGGGGAATACCTACCGCAAGAAGCGGTATTGTATAGCGGTGTTTCGGCATTGGAATATCATAATAGATATCCTGTAGATTGGGCTGATATAAACAATCAGGCCATCATGGAGAGCAATAAGCAAAATGACGTATTATTTTTTTCACGCGCCGGTTTTAGCGGATCAAGCAAAGTAACGCCTCTATTTTGGGTAGGCGACCAGTTGGTCAATTGGAGTCGACATGATGGATTGCCCAGCGCTATCGCAGCGCAAATTTCCGGGGGATTTGGAGCAGCGGCAAATATCCATGCTGACATTGGCGGATACACCGGACTGGCTTGGATCAAGAGAAAAAGCGAATTATTCCAACGCTGGGTAGAGCAAGCCGTATTCAGCCCGATGATGCGCACTCATGAAGGCAATCGTCCAGATAACAATTGGCAATTCGACACAAGCAACGAAACACTCAATCATCTCAGACGTATGACATCGGTATTTTGCGCTCTTCGTCCATATCATATAGCCATACAAAATGAGTATCAAACGACCGGAGCGCCTCCAATTAGGCACCTTGCAGTATACTACTCCAACCAGGGATTCGAAAACAGTCAATATTGTTATTGTTATGGGCCTGATCTATTCATAGCGCCAGTTATCAAGCCTAGACGGCATCGCTGGCCTGTACATCTCCCCTATGGCGAGTGGGTTCATCTCTGGAGCAATAAAATTTATAGCGGCGGGTATTACGTAGTTGATGCTCCAATTGGATATCCGCCAGCATTTTGGAAAGCGGGATCTGAATGGAAGAACTTATTTCAGTCTATCGCAAAAATATAACGGTTATATATCCTATACTAATCGCTATGCCAATTTTGCAATAAATGCGCCAGCCAGTTAAAAAACAATACCGTCATTCCAAGCGCTAGTCCAGGAAATAACGCTAACCATGGAGCGTCAAACAAATAGTTGCGAGCATCTTTCAACATAAGCCCCCAATCAGCTATTGGCGGTTGCGCGCCTATTCCTAGAAAGGAAAGCGATGTGGAAATAAGAATCGCCGAAGCAAAGCTAATTGAACATTGCGCAATTATTGACGAGCTCATATTGGGCAGAATATGACGCCGCAATCGATATAACTGCCTCCCTCCTATAATCTGCGCAGCCAAAACATACTCTTGCTTAGCAATACGCAATGATGTCCCAAGAACGAGTCTGGCAAATACAGGAACAAAAAGGAATCCTATGGCTATAGCGACTTGTAACCATCCGACGCCAAATGCGACTGAAAAAAGCAAGATAAGTAGAGCTGCGGGGAACCCGAGTATAGTATCTATACATATTGCGATAATACTCGCGATTGTTCTCCTCTGGAATGCGGCCGCAAATCCAAGAGATATTCCTACAGAAGCTCCAATACTAATGGCTATTAATCCAGTCATTAAACTCGGACGCGCTCCATAAAGCACTCTGCTAAGTATATCTCTCCCTAAATTATCAGTGCCAAGAATGTGGTTAGGAGTCCCCGGCTTAGCGAAGCGCCGCCGTAGATTTTGCCGTAATGGATCATGCGGAGAGCCGTATTCGGCCAGTAACATGAACAGTATAACCGCGCCCGCAATTATTATCCATATGAACGCCTTACGCCGCCGATTCATTGCGAGGAATTGTCCCTTTAAGGATTATCGCAATTGTACTTCGCGAAAATCAAAAGTATCGAGTACGTTATCCATATGAAATCCAGACACCCGTTTATTGATAGCAACATTACGATAGGATGTCCCTACAAAAACAAATGGCACTTCTTGCGCCATAATCTCAAATGCCTCTCGATAGATCTCGGCGCGACGATTAAAATCGAATGTTCTCCGCGCGGTTGCGATACGTTCGATAAGGCGATCACTGTTCCATCGAACATAAGTATATTCGCCAAATCTAGTATCTGGATCAAGCCGACCAGTATGGCCTATAACTGTCATATCATATTGAGCGTTGGTATACACCTGATCAAGCCAAACTGGCCAATCAACGAGCCGAATAGTCGTTTGCAAGCCAATATCGCTGAGCATCTGTTGATAAATTTCGCCAGCGCGCGCATGCGGCGCATAATTTTGCGGAATAACAATTTCTAAACTGAGATCTTCTGGTATATTTGCATCGCGCAATAGACTCTTAGCCTTTTCAATATCGTATGGATAGAGATGCGTGAAATCATTGTAGTACGGGCTCCCGTAATCAATAAAACTAGCGATGGGCTCGCCGCCTCCATATGCGATATCAAGCACTGATTGCTTATCAATAGCCCTATTCAGAGCTTCTCTGACTATAGGATTGTTTAATGGAGGGCGTTCAGTATTAAGCGCCAATACCATAACAAGCGAACTAAGAAATCTCTCTATGCGAATCTCACTATTTGCTTCCAGCCGATTAATATGATCAGGCTCCAGAATATAAACTATATCAAGAGTTCCACCAATAAGTCCTTGCAATAAAAGCGACGGTTCCGTAACGATATGCATATCTAAACGATCTAAATATGGATAAGGTGATTTCCAATATCGCTGATTGCGAGTCAAGGTTATTCGGCTATTCGGAATCCATTCTTTCAACATAAAAGGACCTGTGCCGATAGGGCTTCGCGCGAAATTATGCTTCTCCTTGATAAGTCGCTTAGGCAAAATAGCGCTCCATCCCGACGCCAACGTCGCCAATAATGGCGCATGCGGTTCCCGGAGAATAATAACAAACGTATTATTATCAGGAGCGGTCATACTCGCTATCATAGCGAAATCTTCGCTAAATGGGGAATTTGATTCGCGTAAACGATTAATGGTGGCAATTACATCATCGGAATCAAGCCGATCGCCATTGTGAAAAAACACTTCTTGACGCAGGAAAAACGTCCAACGCAACCCATCTTCAGAAATATTCCACCTTTCAGCCAGCGCGGGAACAATTCTGCCATCCCGATCCGGCTCCGCCAATGTGTCATAAACACTGCGTAACACTTGATATGTCAGTGTGCCCGATGTAGCATGAGGATCAAGAGTATCGGGATTCCCAGCGAGAGCGAAATTAAGCCTATGAGAGAACGAAATTTCCGCTCCGCCCGTCGAAAACAGCGGGAAATTTACAGAGAATAAGACCCATGATAAGAACAGAGCAACATATAACACACTGCCGCGAGCAAACATATCTTCATTATTAGTATTTACTATCGGCTATCCTGTCAATACTTAACCCAAGCAACAAATATGTTCTCTCAATATTTTTATCGGAAACATAGATTCGAACCGCTATTTTTTATTCTTTTATCCTATAATTTTATCATTTTTCTACAAATATACGGAATGTAGGTAAATCACTGATATATGAGTTTCAATATATAATAGTCTTGATAGTAATACAAAATATCTCTCGGCAATTCATTTTTATAATTATTGCAACTTGATAATTAATAGAATCAATTGACAGATTTGTACCTGTTGCATAATATCTACCTTAGGGGGAGTTTCCCGAGCGGTCAAAGGGGGCAGACTGTAAATCTGTTGGCGAAGCCTTCGCAGGTTCGAATCCTGCACTCCCCATTTTCAGCTATCGTGTTAATATCGCAACATACAATTGATGAAATAAGTAATAAAGCAGATATAGTGAGCATTATCAGCGAATACGTGCGTTTAGAAAAACGAGGCGCTAAATACTGGGGATTGAGTCCATTTGCCGCCGAAAAAACCCCGTCCTTTTGCGTCTCTCCTGATAAGAAAATGTATTATTGCTTTAGCACTTCGCAAGGCGGAACAATTTTCACATTTTTGATGAAGTTAGAAAATTTATCTTTCCCTCAAGCGGCAGAACTATTGGCAAAAAAAGTTGGATTGCCTCTAAAAGAGCCGACAAAAGAAGAGCAACGTCAAGCAACATTCAACAATAATATACTCCATCTTTACGATAGAGTAGCCGGTAGTTTTAGATATATTTTTGAGAAAATGGATATTGCTTCGCGCGCACGAGAATACATGGCGACAAGAAAAATAGGGCACGCTACTTTGGAACGATTCAATATTGGATACGCCCCACCAGATGGCAAGTGGTTACATCGTTTTCTTTCGCGTAAAGGATATTCTGCTCAATTTCTTGCCGCTAGCAATCTATTCTTGCCAAAATCTCCTACCTACTCTCTATTTGTAGATCGTATTATTTTTCCGATTCATAACCATTTAGGACAAGTAGTCGCATTTGGAGGACGTCAAATATCTTCAGGCAAAGGACCAAAATACCTTAATTCTCCCTCTTCATCTATATACCATAAGAAAGACATCGTATATAGTCTTAATCATCTATCATCTCAACGTAAACTTACAATGTGCTACTTAGCCGAGGGATACATGGATGTTTTAGCGCTTTGCGAAGCAGGTATCTCAAATGCAGTCGCAACGCTAGGAACGGCTGTTACAAATGCCCATGTTCGACTGTTGCATCGCTATGTTGACACATGCGCTGTAATATTTGATGGCGACACCGCCGGCCGCAAAGCGACAACTAATGCCCTTATTCTCTTGGAAAGAGAGGGGATAAATCCTTTGGTTTGTCCAATGCAAGATAATTGCGATCCCGCCGATTTTTTAGCCAATAACGAAAAAAAAGAATTGGAAAATTATTTAGAAAATACTACAATTAACGCACCAAAATTTTTATTAAATTTGGCATCAAAAATAGGTGAAGAAAATAAAAAACGATTATTTATTATCGAAAATGTTTTTCCGTATCTGCGTTCGATCGTTTCGTCTGTTCGCCGGGAACAGACTATGCAATTAGTAGCAGATGCTTTGCAAGTTTCATACCAAGCTGTGCTAGACGATTGTGAAAAGTTAGGGGGGGATACCCATATTCATACTACTCGCCACAAAACTATGCGGAAAACCTTATTACATCGTCCAGAGCTATATATGCTTGTTATGTCAATCTCTACTCACCAGGGGTTTCGGCAAGTAAGAAATCAAATTCCTCTCAATACCTTAAAAGATGAAGATGCCAAAACATTATATATAGCTGCGGAAAAATGGTACCGCCAAGGAGAGCAGTCGCTTGACACACTGCTGAATCGCATCAATGATGATGAACTGGTTTTATTGGCACGCAATGAAATAGCGCAATACGACTTGGAGAATGTGGAAAAAACATTGCAAGACATTATCAATAACGTAAAGTGCTTACAACTTGAACAACAAAGAATAGAATACGTATCGCAATTAAAGCGACTTGAACAAACAGGTGAAAATATTATACATGTACAAGAATTACAACAAGAAATGCTGTGTTTGGACGCTGAAATAGAAAAATTGAAAATGATGAATTATGAGTGACTTTTATCGTGAGGCAGTGTCTAAGCAACTATTGGAATACTGTTCCGGCAAGAATAAGATCTCTATGGATGATTTGCTTAGTCTATTCCCAGAATACTCTAATGATAGCGAGAAATTTGCTGAACTTCAAACTATTGTAGAAAAACTGGGCATTGAGATATGCGGTGATGAGTCCGATGCTGACGCTAGAAAAGGACAGTTGCAAATAGAAGAATTTGAACGTTCAAGCGATGAGCCAATAAAATTATACCTGCGTGAAATAGGCAAAGAAAAGCTACTTACCACGGAAGATGAAATCAATCTTTCTAAAGAAATGGAAAACGGTGAATTAATTATAATGCAGGCTATCCGGGACTCCGGAATTCTTATTATGGAATTATACGACATGTCGCGGCGCCTAGATACTGGACGAGATAGCAGGCGTGGATTTTCTCGCTCTCTTAAACCGGAGAATGCATTAGATCGTAGACGGCTCACTCAGTATTACAAAGATCTACTGAAGTCTTACAAAGATGTTATTCGTGACTACATGGAGGCAAAACACCGGCTGATAGAGATAAATGTTGATCCTCTTCAAGATCAAAAGTTACAGGTGCGGCGAAAACGTATTCTTTCCAATTTTCAAGACGTAAATTTGCAACAAGAGGAAAGCATTCGATTGGCAAATTTGTTCATTGATACCGCAAAAACCATTGAGCGCTATAAAACGCATCAAAAACGTATAATTGAGCGTTGCGCTATTCGCGATATAGAAGATATCCGAAGGGTAATCAACGATTATAATAATAAGCGCTTGACAGATACAAAGGTGCCATTTGATATAGAAGGAATGAAGAAATATATCCACGAGCACGAAAAAATCGATCTTGCTCTCAAGGAGATAGAATGGCAGTTTGAATGTCCTATAGACTTAATTCTACGCTATACCGAACAGGTGAAAGGCGGTAAACAACGAATAGAACGCGCAAAGAAGCGCCTAATTAGCGCAAACTTACGATTAGTAGTCAGCTTTGCTAAAAAATATGTAAATCGAGGCTTGCATTTTTTTGACCTGATCCAAGAGGGTAATATAGGATTGATCAAAGCTGTTGAAAAATTTGAATATCGTAAGGGATATAAATTTTCTACCTACGCAACATGGTGGATTCGCCAAGCGATAACTCGCTCTATCTCCGATCAGGCTCGAACAATTCGAGTCCCTGTACATATGATTGAGCAGATGAACAAAGTCATGCAAGAATCGCGTCAACTATTGCAGTCTCTTGGACGCGAGCCAACAGACAGTGAAATTGCCGAAAAACTTGGGTGGAAAGTAGACCGCGTAAAAATGGTTAAGGGAGTGCAGCGCGAACCTATTTCACTGGAAACACCTGTGGGAGAAGAAGAAGATTCGCCATTAGGCGATTTCTTACAAGATAATACAGCGGAAGATCCAGTAAACGCTACCGCAGATGCGTTGCGTAACAAACAACTTCACAATGCGATTGAAACTTTGCCCCCTCGTGAACAAGAGGTATTGAGAATGCGATTTGGACTTGATGATGGATATTCGCTTACATTAGAAGAAGTTGGATTGCATTTTAACGTTACGCGAGAACGGATAAGACAAATCGAAGCAAAAGCTCTGAGAAGAATGCGTAACCCGTTGCGTAGCAGAACATTAAGAAATTATACAGATGAGGATAAATAATGGAACATAAAACTATGATGATTATCGACAAGCTAAAGGCTCTCCAAGATATTTTGCCGGAGAAATTTAAAATCGAGCAGGAAATTAAAGATCTCCCTAAAGAGCAAAATACTCAAGAAGAGGTGCTGGTGAGAATGAAAAAAAAGTATCTCGATCTAAACGAAGAATATAATATAAAAATCGCTACAATTAAGCAATTACGTAGCGAATTGGAAATTCTAGAAAGATCCCGCGAAGAATCTGAACAACGCATGGAAGAAATACAAACACAAAGGGAATATGAAGCATTGGATAAAGAAATACGTAATGCTATAGTCCGTGAGCGCGAATGTCGTAAAGAACTGCGAAATAGAGAGACAGAACTAGTAAAAATCAAGGGCGATATCGAATCAAGCGAAAATCTTATAAAAGAAAAGGAAAAAGACCTTAACCATACGACCAAGGCAATAGCGCAAAAAATATCCTCTTGTAAAAACGCTCTCGGCAAGCTTGAAAAACGTGAAATGAACATTATCCCCGACCTTGATCAGGATCTTTTATTCAAATTTCAACGTATTGTTCGCAGTCAGGAAGGAAAAGGAATTGTCGCGCTGAGTAGCGGCGTTTGTAGCGGGTGTCACATGCTATTGCCCAACCAATTTGTCAACAACGTGCGCCGCGGTGATCAAATACTTTTCTGCCCCTATTGCAGTAAAATTGTTTTTTATATCGAAACTGATGCGATCTCTCAAGATAGCATTTCCGACCTTTCAGATGTGGTACAACCGTTTAGCGATGACGACCGCGATGAGTTTGATATTTCGGAGATCTTATATGATAATCAACTGGACACTGAAGATGAAGATGTTCTCGACACTGACTATAAAGCGCTGGACGATGATAATTACAGTGCCGAAGAAGAAAAAGACACTTACGACGATGATGATCCTAGTGACGAAGAAGAAAATGACGTGGAAGAAATTGAAGACGAGGAATTTGAAGAATAGTAAACTATGTTCCATATCAGATGGATTGTCGCCATAAATATGGAGGAAAGTCCGGGCTCCTTAGAGCAAAGCGCCGGTTAACTACCGGACATCTAATTAGATGCTAGAAAGCGCAACAGAAAAAATACCGCCGATATTATCGGTAAGGGTGAAATGGTGGAGTAAGAGCCTACCGATCGTTAGGCAACTAACGATGCCGGCAAACCTCGCTTGGAGCAAGATTAAACAGCGGCAGGATGGCTCGTTCGTAACGTCGCGGGTGGATCGCTTAGATAGATGACAATCTTGAACAGAACCCGGCTTATTGGCTGATGTGGATACATAGTGCCTCGGTGTATTCCGAGGCTTTATTTTGCTATTTAATCGTTTTTATCGTTGCAGTCGCAGGCGCAATTTATTCGTATATTACTGTTTGTGCTATAACCTCTATTATTGAGGCTATATAGTCTTTTATTTATGCGAAAAATACTGTTCGGCTCATTGTTTGTGTTTTGCTTAGCCAATAGCGCTTTTTCTCTAAATCCATCAGGAAAATTCAATATCTCTAATCTTCTTATCCCTCACCCCAATTTTCATATCCTCGGAAATCGAGATACTATACCCGCTACTTTGGAATTCGGAAATGGAGTGGAATTATTAATTCCAATTGTGTCACTGACCGATTTCATCCCTATTACACTATCCGCGCAAATACACCTTGATCTACTTCAGATCTACTTAGGAGGCGGCATTCATGCTTTTTACATGGGAGAGCGACTTCCTATATTCGCCTCTATGCGAATAGAAGCCATCTCATTAAATCTTTTTGAGTTATTTATAGCCGCCTACACTACTGGTCGTGTGGGCTATTCTTTTGATTTAGAATCGCATGGCAATGGAGGAATGATTTGGACAGCAGGGGGCGGGCTTGAATTTCTCTATAAAGATTTCGGTATTTCGCTTGAAATTAGCTACTCTGAAATAATACGAGTCGATATTGCCCGCGCAGGAGAATATCATCGCGGAATATTAATTATTCCGAGCTTTACAAAATCGTTCTCACTCGACGATTTCTAAGCACGCTTATTCCGAGAACTAATAAATCCTAATAAAACTGCTCATATCGCGAGCAAACATAGCATCAGAATTCAACAATCCCATAGGATCGAATATGTATTTTAGCCTTTTCATAGCACGATAGATATCGCAACCTACTTCTTGCTCAAAAAAAGGAGAACGTTGCCGTCCCAGTCCATGCTCGAATGAAACTGAACCCTCATGGTCAATCACCAACGAATATACATCGCGAGTAAAGTTTCGAAACAATTCAATAAGATTATCATGCGCCTTGCTAAAAAGCGGGCGAAGGTGTAGATTACCTGTTCCAGCATGCCCATAGATAGGGCAAATAATATGATAGGAGTCCATTAATTTTCGCAATGTGACTAATAATGTTGCCACCTTATCGGGTGAAACCGCGATATCATTAACCAAAGCATATGATCGCATATCGCCGCATTGATTAATCGTAGCTGTTATATTCGAACGCATTGCCCAAATTTTTCGTTGCTCTTCTACAGAATAGTAAATTTCATACATAGGATTATTTCCGCTTTTGACTCGTACGCTATTTATAATAGAACCTATTGATTCTGATACATTTCGAGCCTCTTCTTCTCCATTAGCATGAACAGAAATCAGCAAAACCATTGGCATCGGTAGATGAGAATTGCTATGAGGATATCTGTATGAAGCAAGTGGCGCAATATTGCGCGCTATTTCGCCAATAGTCTTATTTTGCCTCAGAAGATTGAGACAAGTGCCGTCAAAACATTCTATCGATGATATGAACGCATTTTCTTTTCCAAAATCTTCCGGAATACTGTCGGCAATGCCATGTTCTACCTGGCCGACCGAATGAACGTTAGCATTGCTTTTCCATACTCTGAGCATATTAACAACACAAAACGCGTCATTTTCATCAATAAATAGCGCAACGATAGTCGCCCGCGCCGCAACTTGAGGCAAACATCGCAATGTAACTTCGGAAATAAACGCCAGCGTCCCTAAGCTATTACAGAGCAACTGAGGAATAGCCTGAGGTAGTGGCGCTCGAATCAACGATGCCAAATCATATCCGCTGTTGCGGCATTTCCGTTGCGCAATCGAATTAACTATTTCCTGGTCGTTACGCAAATCAGCAATATAATCGCGCAACTCTTTTTTAAGGCTATTTGATATTTCTAACGACTCATGCTTGCTATCAGCAACAATAGATTGTCCAGTTATATCGATAGCAACGATACGTTGGACATAGTTATCGATTGCGCCATAGTGAAATCTATCTGGCCCCGATGCTCGTGTGGCGATATTTCCGCCAATACGACATTGAGCAGCGCTTGAGGGATAAATAGGCACAAAGAGATCTTTTTTAATTAGATGATCATGTAATTTTCGATAATTTACCCCCGCTCCTACCGTTATGAATTCGCCATCTGTCGATGATAATATATTCGAAAAATTATTGAATTGCGCGAAATCAATAATTATACCACAAGACAATGCAGCTCCCCCAGTGCCGGTTCCTCCACCTCTCGCGCACAGAACAACGCGTTCCTCATTTGCAAAACGAATAAGCGCAATAAGTTGTTCTTCATCGGAAGGGCTCGCAAAAGCTATCGGCTCTAAGAAATATATACTTGCGTCGCGACTATAACGCATAAGCGCTATTGGATCGACAATACATGGAAATATACGCCTCTCCTTGCAATAAAGCGCGAATTTCTTACGAATTAATTCGCGATCGAATCTCACAAGGTTAACGAAAAGAAAATCGCCATAGCGGGCGGTGCGTTAAATCAACTGATAGCTCGATTTCCGAGGCATCGAAAGAAAGCGGTGTAAGCGTAATCGCATTATTATCGACTCGATAAAGCAATCGAATTACGTTTTGAGAATCAGGAGAATCAGGTTGAAAAATTAATTCTCCATCAAAATATTTTCGTAGCCCTTGAGCAATAGATGGATTTATCTCTATTTGGCCGCTCATATCTGATTCAAATAAAGAATCGTCTAATATGCCAATTGGTACCCAAGAAAATCGTTTTCTATCATCAACATGAATAGTGCCATAGAGACCGTTATGCCATCGAGAGCCATGTTGCAACAATTGATTATATTGTACTTCCGCTTTTGCGCGTTGCCGCTGAGCAATTTGAATAATATCTTCTTCTAATATAAGAAAATCATGAGACCAAGATTCACGGTCACTACTGTAAAGAACAGTAATGTGTCTGCTACTGTTCATTGTAATCTGAGCCGATGTGCCTAGTAATAGCAGGCTGTCGGGAGCATTTTGCTTTATACTATCATAGTATAATTTTAACTCTTTTTCAGGAAGAATAATAGAGATTAGGTTGCCATGAGGTTCGGGAAAAAGACCAAATTTAGCTTGGAATCGATTGGTGTCAATCGTATCAGTATCTATCATTTCGCGGTAGTAACTTGGACGCCAAACAGAAGTTAAAAAATTGGAAATAACAGTATTACTTTTCGAACCTTCATCAGAAGCAATGGAAAGATTTAGTTGATCAAACAGATCAAGGCGCTCACCGAAAACCCATCCAGTACTACCGTCGATCATTAATACTTGATACCAATAATCTGCTAACCCCGCCTCGTTTGCAGGTGACTGCTCGCGGGTAATTACTTTTATTATTTCATTTATGCGAAGCCTATAGATGATAGGAGCGAATCGAGCGGCCTCTTTGCGAACAGGAAGAGCATTAATAGTTGGACGAGCGTAAAGCGACGCGTAAGGTTTAATAAAATCAGCATACTCATTAGCGCTAATTCTATTATCAAATGCGACAACACGCCAGCCGTCAAGAGAATATCGGTCGTCTCGCTCATCTGTTGATACATTATATCTATCGATTGAGTTACTGCTTGGATAAAGCTGTACTACTTTGCCTGCTAGATAAGGGAAAGAATCGTCCGGCCATAGCACTACTCCGTAAGATGCTCGCTCGCAACCGACACAAATAAGCGCCAGTATAACGAGAACTGTATGCCATCGCAAGATAACGCCAGCTATGATAGCTCGCATACTAGCGATCAGAACGTTCAATTAGAAAATCGGAACCGAGAGCTTTAGGACTACGCGACCGACGCACAAATCCAGCTACGGCAATGACAGTGGCAACATAGGGAAATATAATAAAAATTTCTTCGGCAATATTAAGCAATCCCAAAGCTTGAAAACGTATCTGAAGAGCGTCGGTAAATCCAAAAAATAGCGAGGCGATAGAAGCCCCAATAACCGACCACCCACCAGAAATATTTGCCGCAAGAGCAATAAACCCTCTTCCATTCGTCATTCCTTCTGTGAACGCGCTACCGTTTTCAATGGAAAGAAAAGCACCGGCAAGCCCACACGTCAGACCGCTTATTAGCACTCCGCTATAGCGTACTCGCGTAACAGAAACGCCTATTGTTTCCAATGCGAGAGGATGTTCTCCTGCGGCTCGAATATGCAATCCTAGTTTACCGCGTTTCATTACAATCGTGAACAGTATAATGAGTAGAAATGATATATAGACTATTGGTGTTTGATTGAAGAACATTGCGCCGATCAATGGAATATCCGATAAAATTGGAATAGCAAAACGATAAGATTCTAACGAAATTGGAATTTGCGCCGATGTTCCTGGATGCCCAAAAAATAAAACCATCATAAATCGAGTGGCGCCAATAGCCAAAATATTGAGCACGGCTCCTGATACTACATGATCTAAATGAAACGTTATGGTTGAAATTGCATGAATTCCTGCCGCAAGCATACCAAAAAACACGCCTCCTAATAGCCCGATCCATGGACTTCCTGTATAGTAGGCAATAGTTGCCGCAAAAAAAGCGCCAAACAACATAATACCTTCCATTGCAATGTTTACAATACCAGAACGCTCACAGATAACAGC
Source organism: Spirochaetia bacterium (assembly GCA_965220165.1). Taxonomy (GTDB): domain Bacteria; phylum Spirochaetota; class Spirochaetia; genus CBDCPJ01. The sequence continues at coordinate 103,061 of CBDCPJ010000054.1, read as the reverse complement.
GCCTATTGCCGCAAGAATAATAGGCGTGGAAAGACGAACAGACGCGGTAAGAATACTTTGTACCAATGAAAACAAATTCATCAATCTATACCCATAGAATTTTTTCTTTTGAAACGACGCCCAATCAGAAGCTTGAGCTTGCTTCCGTAATGGGTATAGACATAACGAGCAACCAATAAAAATAGCACAGTGCCTTTTATGATCTCGACAATAGAACTAGGGGCGCCAACATTGCGTTGCATATAGAGTCCGCCTGCATCAAGAGCCCCCCATAGTATCGCCGTAAATATAACGCCGATAGGATGATTCGAAGCCAACAAAGCTACTGATATACCGTTCCAACCATATCCAGCATTAAGATCTTCAAACATTTTGTGATTCAAGCCGAGGACTTGATTCACACCAGCCCAGCCTGCTAACAAACCTGAAATCATCAGCGACTTAATAATTATACCGGAAATAGAAATACCTTGCGCTTTTGATGCATCTTTGTTATAGCCAACCGCTCGAATTTCGAATCCTAGCTTAGTGTGATTGATAAGATAGTATGTAAGGATAGCAACACCAACAGCAATTAGTATCCCAATATGCAAGCGCGCATTCACAGAGGGAAATAGTGAGCGAAAAACGGGTAATTCCAGATGCTCCAAAATAGGATCGGTAACATACGGGTGCAGAGAGGTAGTCGGATCTCCCCCAAAAGTTTTGATCATTATCGGAGATAATAACCTAGCAATATGGGCAAACATCATTGTAGTTATAACCTCGTGCGCTCCCGTCTTAATTTTGAGGTACGCGGGAATCAGAACATACGCTGAAGCGAATGCGCCGCTTACGATGAATATTATCGGAATAGCTAACAACGCGGGAATGTCCAAATAAATACCCAAAATAGCTGCTGCCATACTGCCAACGTAATATTGTCCTTCAGCCCCAATATTGAACAATCCTGCTCGAAAGGCGATAGATATTGCTAATCCTGTAAAAATAAGAGGAGTCGCATTTAGAATAGACAAAGACCAGTTGCGGATAAAGCCGCCATAAAAAAGCGCTCCATATGATCTAATCGGGTTGTATCCGGCAATGAGCATAATCATAGCTCCAATAATGAATGCTAAAATGATGCCTATAGCAGGGATGCTCATTGTCGAAAGCAGTGGTTTGAGCGATTTATCAAACGCCTGTTTGATTGAAGAAGCGTCATGTGAAAGGAGATAGGTGAAAAAAACCAATGGAAGAAGCAACAATACCCAAAACCATGATATTATGTATCCAACTATTATCGCTAGCGAAATACACACAGTTACAATTAAAAATAGCTTTCGTTTGTTCAAATTATTCACTTGTATTCATCCCCATCATATATGTCCCGATAGTACGCTCGTCCGAAATTTTGGACGTGGTTTCATAAACTATCTTCCCACGATAAAGCACCAAAATACGATCAGAAAGCGACATGATCTCCTCTAATTCAAGTGATATTAGTAAGATAGCGACATTACGGTCGCGCATCGCTAAAATTTGCCGGTGGATATATTCAATCGCACCCACATCGAGACCGCGTGTTGGTTGTGAGACTATCAAAAATTGAGGCTCCCGCGAGAGCTCACGAGCCAAAATTACTTTTTGTTGATTACCGCCTGAAAGATTCTGCACCGCAGTATTAACAGATTCGGCGCGAATATCATATTTTTTCGTAAGATCGGTCGCGAAAGAACGGAATGCATCATGCAATAAAATACCATTTCGAATAAACTGCGGACGCATATGATATCCTATCACCATATTCTCACTTACCGTCATAGGTAACACTAGGCCATATCGATGGCGATCAGCAGGGACATACGAGATATTTTGTTGGATTCGCTCCAGGATACTATTTTGTGTGATCTCATTTCCATGAAGCATAATTGAGCCGCTATCCAAATTACGCAACCCTATTAAACCTTCAGTCAGTTCTGTTTGTCCATTGCCGGCAACGCCGGCAATACCAACGATCTCTCCGGGACGAATATTCAGAGAAATATTATCGATTGACATGCAACCGCGACTATCTCGTACCGATAGCCCGCTTATTTCTACCAACGGAGGATCGTTGATCACCTTATCTTTTTTCTTGACCGTCAGAACCACTTCTCGTCCGACCATTAAATTAGCTAGCTCCTCTTTTGTCAGCAAATCGGTTCTGCTCTCTCCAACAACGCGTCCCCGTCTAAGAATATAAACGCGATCCGCAATTTTTTTCACCTCTTCTAACTTATGGGTAATAATAATTACAGCGAGACCGTTCTCGCAGAGACGACGAATAACAACGAACAACTCTTCGACTTCCTGAGGGGTCAATACTGCAGTAGGCTCATCCAGAATCAATAGTCTTGCCTGACGATAGAGCGCTTTAAGAATTTCCACCCGTTGTTGCTGTCCAACTGATATATCCCCCACAATAGCATTGGGATCAATAGTAAGTCCATATTGGCGAGAAATATCAATCGCCGCGGCCCGAGCGGCTCGATAATTAATTATCCCCCATCTAGCGGGCTCAGCTCCTAGTATAATATTTTCAGCAACGCTCAACGTGTCAACAAGCATAAAGTGCTGATGAACCATTCCTAGTCCCTTCGCGATCGCATCCTTAGGAGAATGAAAATGCGTTGCCTGTCCGTCTAATAATATCTCTCCGCTAGTAGGTTGATAAAGGCCGAATAAAACATTCATGAGAGTCGATTTACCGGCGCCATTTTCACCAAGTAAAGCCAATATCTCACCTGAACGCAGCGTAATATTGATATCGTCGTTCGCCTTCAGCGAACCGAAATATTTGCTAATGGCGACAGTTCTCAACAGCTCCTTCATCTATTCTGCTACCCTCTCGCAAGCCCCAATATATATCTAATGATATTCTATCATACTATAAATTGGCTTATGTAGTCAATTTAAATTACGATAAGATATTGTATTTTTGAACATGTCATCTGTAAGAACAGCGCCTTATCTTATACTAATCATTCTATGACTGTCGCTCCTTAAACTAGCTTTGAGTACTTGAAATAATGCGGAATCCCCATTTATATTAGGCCTAGCTAATTCTAAATATTAAACATGTAGCAATAAGAAGCGCAATTCATTATATTTGCGCCGATATTTTTACCATGCCCTACTATACAAAACCAACGTTGACTATCATGCTATTTTTTGCGGTAATTGCTCCGTCTTGGTCATATCGGTTGATCTACAAAGAACAACTTTACGAACTCTACCATCAACATCTTTACCCAAACGTCGCAAGAAACTCAGAAAATATCTATTGGCTAGAACGTGTGCTAAGAGCTGATTTTGCAAATCCTCTGCATGCATTAGCCAAAATAGAAAATGAACAAGAGTGGGAATGTTACCGGTATCTATTTACTATGCACGTGAATCTAAAACTTACTGAACTCTATGTCCATGAGGCGTCTCTATTTTTTAAGCACAAGGCCTATTTTTACAATTGGCCTTGGAAAGAAGAAAATATAAAAAGCCTTAATTTAGCTGAAGAACGATTGCGCTACGCTTTAGTATACTGGGAAGAAGCTGTCAGATGGTCTCATCTAGTCTCTAATCAGAAATGGATATTTTTGGAAGAGATCCAAAATTGGCACGATGAAAACTTGCGGATAGAAAATGGGAGATTAAACTATCAGGAGATTATTAATAGGCACCTAATAAGGCTTTACAAAATAAGAGACGAATTCCTTGCTATGGATGAAAACACCTATTGACGTCTAATTGACAACTAAATACAACAACAATAGTATCCCAATACAGTATGCAATCCAATGAAGATATTGTTGTCCCTCGCCATTTTGATATTTCTGATCCTTCTAATTTTATCGCTTTGGACAACGGGAAAATATTTGGTCCAATTACAACTCAATATGAGACATATGGCTCGCTTAATTGCGAGCGATCAAATGCTATTCTAGTTACACACCCATTTTCAGGTGACGCTCACGCCACCGGCCGTCACTTTCATTCTGACAGACATCTAGGCTGGTGGAATACCGTAATCGGCCCTAACAAAGCATTTGATACCAATCGATATTTCATTATTTGCGCAAATGTATTAGGCGGTTGCCAAGGGACAACAGGGCCTGGGTCGATTGATCCGAAAACCGGCAAAGAATATGCTCTGGATTTTCCTATCATTACTATCCGCGATATGGTAAAATTGCAAGAAAAATTGATAACCCACTTGGGAATTGAGCAATTGCTTAGTGTCGCTGGCGGCTCAATGGGCGGCATGCAAGCATTGGAATGGGCGGTAACATTTCCCGATCGCCTTCGTTCGTCTATTGTTATAGCATCTACCGCGCGTCTTTCTGCTCAAGGGATAGCATTCAACGCAGTAGGGCGAAACGCAATTATATCGGACCCTTGTTGGAATAGCGGACGATATTATGGAAGCGAAGGCCCTAGACGCGGGCTCGCTATCGCTCGCATGATTGGTCATATTACTTATCTTTCCGACGAATCAATGAGAGCAAAATTTGGACGAAAACTACAACAACGAAGCAATTTTCAATTCGATTTTGAAGACCAATTTAAAGTCGAGAGCTATCTAGAGCATAAAGGTGGGCGATTCGTCGACCGCTTTGATGCGAACTCTTATATCTACCTTAGTAAAGCTATCGACTATTTTGATCTGGGGGAAAAATATGGAGGTATGAAACAAGCCTTTAAGCGAAGCCGATGTCACTTTTTGATACTATCATATAGCTCTGACTGGCTCTATCCTCCACAACAAATTAAAGAGCTCGCGCGCGCGATAGCCAGCAGTCACCGTCCCGTTTCATATATAGAAATAGATAGCGCCGCCGGCCATGACGCATTTTTATTTGGCAAGAAACAACAGAATGATGCCATCTCCTCATTTTTAGCCAGTATCTATGACCAATTGCGCTGATATTATCGTCAATCTTATCAAACCCAAAAGCAGTGTGCTAGATTTGGGATGTGGCACTGGCAGTCTGCTACAACGCCTTCGAAAAGAGCGAGATACCGAAGTTCGAGGTATAGAGCTAAATAGTGTTGCGGTCCAAGCCTGTATAAATCGTGGCATTCCAGTATTTCAAGGAGATCTCAATGATGGACTCCAAGAATATATCAACGACCAATACGACTACATTGTAATCAGCAAAACTATTCAGGAAGTACGGCATCCAGCGAAACTTCTGAAAGAGGCTCTTGATTTTAGCAAAAATGTCATAGTAACTTTGCCCAACTTCGGCTATATTGGCAATCGTTTACAATTCCTACTGCGCGGACGCATGCCCGTAACGCGACATATACCATCCCTGTGGTATAATACTCCAAATATTCACTTTTGCACAAGGTTAGATTTTCTGGACTTTTGCTCATCATTAGGCGGAGAGATATTATATGAATACGCTCTTAACAAAAATCATCCTATTCCATGTCTCATCGCTAATTTATTTGCTTTGGAGTCAATATTTATGTTGCGATCATCAAGAATCGCATCGCGCGATTCACTTGCTTGAAATTGTTCGTTCGATCAATATATATTAATAGATGGGTACTATATTGTTTCGTTTAACATTAGCTGTATTACTTTTTTCCAGTCCGCTTATCTGGTCTCAACAGCTTCCGCTGGATAATAATCTTAATGAACCCGATAATAGCGACAAGAAAGCGGTTACTAAACCTTCAGACAGCCAAATTCTGGAATTGCCGCTATGGTTTTTGGGCAGTTATACAGAAAAAATATCCGCTGTCGTCCTCAAAATGGCAGATGTTATTGAAGGCGGAATGTTGCCTGTAGGACTACAAGTATCTAGATCTATAGGAGCTGTTGTGCTCTATGCTTGGAACACCAAACAAACTCCAGTAAGCCAGGCTCTAATTAAAGAATTAAAAATAGATGATTTCGAAGCATTGTCAAATGAGGTATCGCAATTAATTAGCTCTGGATTTGTTCCGTTCGATATATCACACGATGACGATGGATTATTCATACTCTTTTTAGACGTTCCTTTTAAATTGGAAGCTTGGAGAATTGAGCGGCTAAACTATAATCTTACCGATATGCAGGGCTCAATAGCAAATTGGGAAGCCGCGGGATTTGAAGCATGGGGAGTATCGATACACAAAGATGATGCTTGGATACTTTTTATCAAACCCCAAAATAAAAATGAAATTAGCCGTTCGACTCTCAATGCTTATCGATACGATGCTAGTGTTTTCACTCAGGCTATTAATAATTCCGTTCGCTCATTATTATACCCATGGGGATTAAGTATTGCTGGCGAAGAAATAATCATTCATTATCGCGACTAATCCGATGGAGGTGTATCGCTATGACTAAAGTTTTTCTCTTATTTTTTATTATCCTAATGATTTTATCGCTATTTGGTTGCGAAACAACTGGAAGCGGCCGTGTCGCAATAAATCAAGGCGTATTTGAAGATAGCGCGGCACAGTTTGTCGCTCGGCATCTACCAATTAGCGAACTTAATAGACGCTACGGTGTTCCAAATCCCTATGTTGCCCCTCAATTATTAGCTACCCCATTTGAATATTTAGTTTTTGATCTGTCAGTAATTTCAAAGGCCGCTACTATATCAATTGCGCCAGAAAAAATTAAACTTGATTTCGGACGTTCAAACATTGGAACAAGATCGAAAGATCATCTGGAAAATATTTGGCGTCAATTCATTACTAATAAAAATACACGCCAATCCCTTGTAGACGGCGGAGTTCGTTATCTGAGATGGCATCTGTTTCCGCAAAACGCCATTATTGCCCATGATGATGACTTAACCCATGGATACATAGTATTCCGATCAGCATTTCCGGAAGAAGGAACCGCAACAATCAAAATTCCATACTCATCCGGCGAAGAAGAACGAATTGCAACCATGCAAATGAATTTCCAATCCCTTGACATGGATAGATCAATTATAGATAGGTTATAAATATGAATATTTCTCCGTTACAAAAAGAACGCCAAAAATATATCCCGAGAACGCCTGCTTTACTGAAGGATCAATTCAACGGAATGGCGATGGAAATAGGCGATGCTACAGAATCTATTTCAGATCATGCCGATTTAAAGAAACTTTTGCCTAATATTTATGGAAAACCAAGCGTGCGCTTTACAATATCTGATAACCCTACACCGCATTCTTCGCCCTCGCTCAACGTAGGCATCGTACTTTCTGGAGGGCAGGCTCCAGGAGGCCATAATGTTATCGCAGGGCTTTTGGATAGCCTGAAAAAATATAACCCTCGCTCATCATTGTTGGGATTTCTAGGCGGAGCGTCTGGAATTTTACAAAATAACGCTTTAAATATTACTTCTGAAATTGTTGCCGAATATCGGAATACTGGTGGCTTTGATATGATTGGCTCTGGTCGTGAAAAGATAGAAAGTAAAGAGCAATTTGATCTGACCCTCCAAACTTGTCGCAATCGAAAATTAGACGCAATAGTAATAATTGGAGGCGATGATTCTAATACGAATGCCGCTCTTTTGGCAGAATATTTACTTGAAAAAAATCAACCGACTGTTGTAATAGGAGTGCCTAAAACAATCGACGGAGATCTTAAAGGAAAACAAATAGAGACTTCTTTTGGATTTGACACAGCAACAAAAGTATATAGTGGACAAATTGGCAATATTTGCAGAGATGCAAAATCATCGCGAAAATATTGGCATTTTATTCGTGTAATGGGGCGATCGGCATCGCACATAGCATTAGAATGCGCGTTACAAATTCAACCTAATATCTGTATTATATCAGAAGAAATACGTAAAAAAGAGCTCTCTCTGTATGACTTGGTTACTCAAATTGCCGACACAGTATGTTTCCGCGCTAAGAATGGAGAAAATTTTGGCATTGCTATTATCCCCGAAGGATTAATTGAATTTATTCCTGAAGTTGGTGTATTAATCAACGAGCTAAATGATTTGTTAAGCGTATCATCAAGCTATTTCGAGACACTCAGAACATTTGAAGCGCAAGAAGAATTCGTCAATCAAAAACTATCAAAAGATAGTTCTTATGTATTTTCATCCCTTCCCAATGAGATTCAACGTCAATTACTTATGGACAGAGATCCACATGGAAATGTACAAGTGTCTAGAATTGAAACTGAAAAATTGCTTATGGAAATGGTAGCGAATAAGCTTCGCGAGAGATCATCAACAGGCGATTATCAAGGAAAATTCAATCCTATTCAACACTTTTTTGGATACGAAGGCCGTTGCGCATTCCCCTCCAATTTTGACTCAGACTACTGTTACAGCCTTGGGTGTTGCACGCATCTCCTTATTGAACAACAGTTAACCGGATATCTTGCCGTAATTGGCAACCTGTCTGCTCCAGTCAATCAATGGACGGCAGGCGGCGTGCCGCTCACCGCGTTGATGAATATCGAAAAGCGCCACAATAAACTAAAACCTGTTATTCGAAAAGCGTTAGTCGATCTGAATGGACAGCCATTTAGATGTTGGGAGGAAATAAGAAAAAGTTGCTCAATAAACACTCAATACCTCTACCCCGGGACAATTCAATACTATGGACCAAAAGAAATATGCGACCGCCCCACACAAACTCTTACGCTTGAACAAAATCACAAAAGATAACGCCAAAACTGTTGAAAGCTATTAGCTCTATTTGTTGCATTATATCCGTAGCCACCTGCCTCATATGGTGGGACATCCGTATCCTATTTGCCAACATATATATGAAGCGGGTAAATATAAAAAGATTATGCGATCACATCCTATTTTTTGGTTCAAAACGTGTTATAAGCCTACTTCGCGTATGGTTAGGACTAGAGATAATTCAAGAACGCCACGTAGAAATCGGCAACGACAATTTTGTAATTGTCGCTAATCATCAAAGTATGCTTGATATAATTGCTTTAGTATGCGCATTCCCCCATCAAAATCTTCGCTTTGTTGGAAAGAAAGAATTGCGCCGTTGGATCCCCACTATATCGCGCCTATTACGATTTCAACAACATGCGCTTATTCGTCGTTCCAGAGATATACGCAATACTATGAAAAGCATTAAAAATATGGCGCTGCGCCTGCGAAATTTTGATTGTCCCGTAATTTTCCCCGAAGGCACTCGATCCAAAACTGGCGATTTGGGCACATTTCATGCCGCCGGTTTGCGTTGGACTCTAGCAATCAGAAATCTTCCAATAATCTGCGTCGCAATTGAAACACAATATCTAACGAATCAACGCGCAATACATCACATGAAACGACACCGACTAAAAATACTGCGGCGCATTTCGGCTCCTCAATCAAAAAATGAATGCGACCTCGCAATTAAAGAAGTCCGCGACCTAATTTCCCAACAACTTTACCATTGGCGCTCTACAGATTGACGATCTACGTACAATCATATGCAAAATATAATTCCATCATAAAAGCGAGTTAAAGCACATCCTTAAAAATTTTTGTCCTATTCTTCCATATATGCGAAGATATCGCGGACACTACATTATAGGCATAATATGCCTTATATTCGCTAGCGGCGGACAACTAGTAATTCCTCAGATTCTAAAGTTGGCTATCGACAATATTATTAGCGATAGCTTCACACTCTCCATCACTGCGGGATATATGCTGTGGCTTGTTTTTACCGCTGTGTTGATTGCGCTATCGCGATTTGGATGGCGTCATTTTATTATCGCTCCGGCGAGAAAAATCGAGTGCGAATTACGCAAAAAATTATTTGACCAACTCCTATTACTATCTAAACAATATTATCAAAACCATTCTATTGGTGACATTATGGCTCGCGCTACTAGCGATTTACAATCCATCCGTATGGCGACTGGATTTGGTATTGTTTCTTTTATCGATGGCGTATTTATGACATTGGCAATTCTTATTGTTATGTTTGTTTCCAATAGCGCGTTGGCATTGGTTGTCATAGCGCCATTTCCGCTTATTGCCATAATTGTAATGGGAGCGGGCAAGTTACTTGGCGGAGCTTTTCAAAATACTCAAGAAAAATTGTCTGCAGTGTCAGCCCACATTCAAGATTCCATCAACGGAATTCGGGCAATAAAAGCATATGTCCAAGAAGATTACTTTACTGATCAATTTGGTTCCATTAATGATGAATACAAACGCGCAAATATGCGTATAGTAGGAATTTGGGCATTTTTATTCCCGTTGATCACATTGTTATCTGGCATCACCTTACTCCTATTGTTGCGTTTTGGAGGAGCGTCTGTGCTTGGAGGAACTATTACGCTTGGGCAATTTGTCTCCACAATGAGCTATTTGCAATTATTAGTATGGCCAATGATCGGAGCGGGCTTTACTATCACGCTCATAGCGCGAGGAAGCGCTTCAATAGTTAGATTTAGCGAAATTATTAATGAGCAACCTGAAATTGTTAACCCTGCTAGACCAATATACAACATCCCCAATTTCGATATCTCGATTCGCAATCTCTCCTTTCGCTACCCAAATAGAAAGGAGCTAACGCTAAGGGACATCTCATTATCAATACCATCAGGGTTAAAGGTCGGTATACTGGGGCGTATTGGATCGGGAAAATCGACTCTCGTTAATCTTCTTATGCGACTATTACAATCATCTTCTGGCTCTATTTTGTTAGGAGGAATAGATCTAGGCTCGTATGATTTAGGGACATTGAGGAAATCCATTGCATATGCTCCGCAGTCTGTATTCTTATTTTCTCGTTCTATTCGTCAAAATATCGCCTTCTCATCCGATAGTATCGATGAACAAAGCGTCAATCAAGTTGCTGATATCGCGACAATCACAAGAGATCTCAAGACATTACCCCAAGGCTACTCTACCATCATTGGAGAGCGAGGAGTAACACTTTCTGGGGGGCAAAAGCAACGCATATCGCTTGCTCGAGCGCTTTTGCCCAATGCTCCAATTATGATTTTAGACGACACCCTCTCCGCTGTTGATACAGAAACGGAAGAAAATATTCTCACAAAATTAATGGAATATCGGAAAAACAAAACAACTATTATTATTTCGCATCGCGTCTCCACTCTGAAAGATCTTGACCAAATATTTGTGCTCGACCATGGCGTGTTAACACAATCCGGACATCATTCTGATCTCATTAAAGAGGATGGGATCTATCGTACTATGTATACTCTCCAAAGTATTGAAGAAAAAAATAATGGATAATAATGATCCGCTAGCAGAAAAACTTCGGCGCATTTATGATTTCGAAATTGCGCGTCGCATACTCACATTTGTACGGCCATACCGTTTGCTAGTAGTATTGGCAATATTGTCTTTGTGTATTTCCACTTCCGCAAATATGATCATGCCGCTAGTTTTGCGACGCGCTATTGACAATAATTTCCTAGCTCAACAACAGAGATTCCGCATAGAAAATAGCGCGCTCGCCGATGATATTGGCATAGACTTGGATAAAGCGGTGCAAATCCATAACCACTTCTATCTACACAATAGCCTTCTTACAACGGCAAACGGCGTCAATATTGCTATATTAAACGAGTCCTCAATAATAGAACCCGAAGAATACTACGTATTTAGCGCGACAATCGCTCGCGAAATAATTGATACACATCCTATTCTGAATCAAGAGATCGTAATAGATGGAGAACACGCGGCAATCAAACAAACCTACCTATCAAAGCTTGAATTGGAAGAACGGCAACTCATCACACAGAACGACCTCAATCAAATTATTGCGGCCGCGTTGTTGCTATTGGCGTTATTGCTTTGCAATACGCTATTTATCTTTTTGCAAACATATGCAATGTCCTATTGCGGACAAAGTATCATGAATGATCTTCGCATCAGTCTCTATCAACATATTATGTGCCGTTCTTTGGAATACATCAATCATAAGCCGGTTGGAAAATTAGTAAGCAATATCACTAGCGACGTTGAAACGATTAACGAGTTATTTAGTAATATAATTTTACGCCTCGCTCAAAATATCGCAATAATGGCTGGCGTATTGGTCACCCTATTTATAATCAACGTACGACTCGGATTAATCGCGACAGTCACACTGCCCCCTATTATCGTAATCACTTGGTTATTTCGCAAATGGGCGCGCAAATCTTTTCGCCGTATACGAGAGCATATATCTCGAATCAACGCATTTCTCTCTGAGCATCTTGCCGGAATGGCTGTAATACAAATGTTTGTTCGAGAGAATCGCACAAAACAGCGCTTTAACCGTGAAAATAACACACTGAAACTTGCCAGCCTTGGCGAAATGTATGTTTTTGCGACTTTTAGCCCCCTTATCGATCTATTGCGATCTTTCTCTATTGCGGCAATTATCTTTTTTGGAGCTATTTTTAGAATGAATGGATTGATCTCGTTAGGAGTTTTGGTAGCATTTATCGATCTTATCGGTCAATTCTATCAACAAATCCAAAATATATCAGACAATTTCGTTGCGATGCAAAGTGCGATGGCAGGGTCTGAACGACTATTCGCCCTGTTAGACGTAAAGGATGAAATAATTGATCACGGAGTCCATAATATCAATAAACGTATCTCTGGAAAAGTAGTATTTCATAACGTATATTTTTCCTACAAAAATAATGCTCCAATATTCAATGGTCTAAGCATGACCATTAACGCTGGAGAAGACATAGCAATCGTAGGTCCCACTGGAGCGGGAAAGACCACGGTAATCAATCTACTTACCCGTTTATGGGATGTTACTGACGGAGCAATTTACCTTGATGGAATAGACATAAGAAATATCCCGAAAAAACAATTAAGAACCTATATACAACCTATTCAACAAGACACACAATTATTCCGCGCGACTATCGCTGACAATATCAAATTAGGATTGAATCTTTCGTACAATGAACTTGTCGATATATCTAAACAGGTTTACGCCCACCATTTTATCGATCAATTACCAGAAAAATATGAAACAATGATAGATTCCGAAGGCATGGGCATCTCTGCAGGACAGAAACAACTCATTGCGTTCGCGCGAATCATGGCGCATAATCCAAATGTAATTATATTTGACGAAGCAACCGCAAATATCGATACCGAAACAGAAATTCTTATTCAAAAAGGAATAAGCGCTGTACTACACGGGCGAACATCAATTATCATTGCGCATCGTATTTCCACTATCCAAAATGCAGATCGAATTATCGCAATCGCGGGAGGAAAAATAGTAGAGCAAGGAACTCATAATCAGCTACTTGAGCACAAGAGACTATATTATAATCTCTATAATTATCAGTATTTTAAAACCCGATAACCAATTGCTACTTTTTACGAATAGCCAATATGGTTAAATCGTCGTATTGATCATCTTCCATTACGTGCGTATAAATATTGGCATTATGAATATTTTGCTTTACGCTCAAGTGAGAAAAGTATTTGTCAAACTGATTAAAATGATTGCGTAGGAAATTATCAATTGCTTTATCGACAAATACTTGGTCGTGCTGACCGGCGCTATTATCTTTATAAGCTCGAAAAATTTTCTCGACTGCCATAAGTCCGAGCACTAGATTTTCCGCCGTCGGGCGACATCCACTAAAATCAAATAGCAACTCTTCATCTCTCACCGGATTATATGTCTTGTATAACCTATATGTCTTGCGCGCAAGTATAGCTTCGGTCACATCGGTGATACGATAAGCCCCAAATTCTTCGTTAGAAACTCCAACCGCGAATACTTTGGCTATTTGGGGCTGTTGCATATCTTGCTCGGTAATTTTATGAATCTTTAGATCTGGAGTACGGAGATATCGTTTGGATTCATCCAAACCATCGGTAAAAAGCATCAAAATATCACCCTTTGTTAATTGGATAGTTTTATTAGGAAAGCCCGCGGGAAGCATTGAAGAGGGGAATACTCCGGCGGCTGGCGATTTAGGCAATGTAACGGTCTCAACCTTACGAGAAGCTGCGCGAAATACATGCAGTTGAGTATCTCCCGCTCCACAAATATGTAGAATACCGCTCTTAACATTAAAAATACCGACTATGAGCGCGGCAAATCTCCCTTGAAATTTCATACCCTCTAATAGATCATTGACTCTGCTAACCACTCTGCCAAGATTTAACCCAGATTTTGCGGATGTCCATGAATTAAAATAGTCTGTAAAAATAGTAGCGACCTGCACCATAATTAACGCCGCCGATACTCCTTTTCCCGACACATCGCATTTGATTACCGCGTAATGCTCGTTGTCCAATTGTTTATAGGTAAAATAATCTCCCGAAACACCCTTAGCGCCTTCATAATAACCGGCAAACTCCGCATCGGGAATATCGTCCAGAGCGGTGCTCGCGCTATTTCCTTGACCATCGGAGCGAAGAGGAATAAACATTTTCTGAATCTCTTGTCCAATTACAAGATCTTTATTCGCCTCTGCGGCGCGCGCTAGACCCTGTGTCATAGAGTTAATAGTATTCGCGAGCACAGATATTTCATCTTTCGTCTTTACGGTAATAACATGATCGCGCAATTCAGATTTATCATCGACCTCTTGAATATGCTTCACTCCAACAACCAATCTATTAATTGGATTGATTATAACCGCGGCTAACAGTAAGGCTCCCGCAATGCCAAGCACTAGGGCGACTAAAGCGACAACCAATGAATTCGCAATGAGCTCTCGCCGAGAATCCCGCAACTCAGCCAGAAGGATATCTGTAGAAATACCAAGACGGACCGCACCGCGATAATATCTCCCGAGAGCAGGATCATCTCCGGATCTCCAAGCAAGGATAGGACGATAGAATAAATATTCGTTGCGGCTACGATCGAGAGCATTGGGGTCAAATGCCGGATCGCTATCATATACAGAACTGACTACATTCAAAGATTGTCGAAGCAACAATCGCAACGTTATAATACGATTATCCAATGACTGCAATTCGGGGTCGTCTCCCAAACGGCCTTCCTGCGCGACAAGTGTAAATATCTGCGCGTTGACCGCGTTAATTTGATCGGGTATATCGCCCAACTCAGCCACCGCTGAATTGTTTAACTCTTCTCGCAACAGTGGAATACGATCTTGAACAGAATCAAACAATACTGAAATGCCCGGTTCGAATAGATCGGTATTTAATCTACGCCCGTTATTTTGATCATTTCCCTCATCAAATGAATCAAGAGCCTGGTCATTAGTCGCCCAGACATGATTATAATCTGCCGAGCCCTGCCCTTGACCCGTAATTGTAATATACTCCGCTTCGGGCATGGTGCTAATTAAATTGGTCAACGGTTGCAATTCAGGACCAATATTGCTTGAACCAATAAAAACATCCCCCGCCTGAAGAGCGACGCTATCCAAAAGTAGCGTAACCCTATCAAACAATCCTCGGGCCAAAATATTCTCCTGCCGTTGCAAAGCTGCGCTACTAAGAATAAGCGCCACCGATAATATAACCGATACCACTAATACCGCGACAAACACGGTAAACTTAACTCGCAAACCGACTCTCGTACGATCCATCATTGCTATTCTCTCCTCAGCATTTTCTTTCGTCAATATATTGCCCGTTATTAGAAAATGAGACTCTATATTCATCAAACGGGTATCTTTAACTATCGCGACAATACGGAAGGCGCAAACTACCGTTACTCCAACCAAAAAGAGAATTACAAGCCAGGATATGAAATTATCCGCTTGCAATTGAATAGTCGCTGGCGGCGTTATGGCATAATCTGGAGCGTAATAGGCGGTATAATCGCCGTATACGACGGTTCCGCTGGACTCAAACCGCAATGTATTGGGAGCAAAATAAATTCCCCGAGTAGGATGTCGCAATCCTAAACGATAATTACCTTCATTGATATTAAAAATAGGAGCGGTTGCGATGGATCCATTAGAAATCACGCTAATATCGCCAGACTGCTGTGTATAAACATAGTCAAATGGCCGTTCGCCATCTTCATCCAGTATCAGACTATCTATTTGACCGTCTATGGAAAATCCGCGCCCAGTAACCATTATATTGTATTGAGCAAATTGATCTAAATTGGCATCAATACGAAATACCTCTGTCGTAGGAATATATTTATTAAATCGCAACACTGCGTTAACCTGTTGGCCGACGTTGCCTACCCGATCAATTGGTAATACAGATACTCCCCACAATCCATCGTCTATATTTACTCTATTGATGGCAGGCGTTCTCGTAACAAATTCGGGAGCAAGCAGAGGAAAAGAATCCGGCGTTGATATACTTGCCGGACCTAATCGACGGAACGTTACATTATAGCCAGCCACATCATCAGCGGAAGAAGCCCATGAAATAGCCAACGTGTTGGAAGCGACAAATCCTTCGGCATCCGTCTCCGGCAGTTCAAACACAACGGGAGGCGGCGGTGTTCGGTCAAGAATATAACTGATTGTCGATAGAGAGGAAGAATTCCCGGCGCGGTCATGAGCGCGTAGCTTGAGATTCCAAATACCATCTCTATTCGCCCGTAGTCTTAACAATCTCACCGAGTCAGGCAGCATCATTTCTTCCTCTATCGAATCTTCCGCATGATCCCAAATATAGCTATAGCCGCTGATACCTGAAATGTCGTCTGGCTGGCTCCATCTAATAGACACTCGCTCTTGAGAATTTGCCAGCCCAACTACGAAGTTATCGGGAAATAATATAGGAGTCGGCACGGTAACGTCCGACTCTCTTGAGATAAGCCGAAATTGACGCTCGCTCTCTTGAGACATCCAGAAAAGATATGAATGCTCTGGCTTGAAGATGGCTGTAGGAAATATAGATCGAGTAAATCCGTCGCTCAAGCGCTCTGTATCCCATGAACCATCGCTATCCTGTATCGATAGATATATTTGACTAGGCTCTCCCCCAAACCATAATGCCGCCGTCGTTCCATTGAGACTGAGTAATTGAGGGTATCGCGCATCTCCCGATATGCTGGTAAACGATTGCGGGCCATCAACGATATTACCGTCGTCGTCTATAACTAGTAGATTAAGCGATATAGCCGATGAACCAATTCTACGCTCCCAAGCAATACCTATCCCCGAATCAATTGGAACAATTGCGGCTCGCTGATTATCATAACTATCGACATTCCCGCTCTCTCCCGACAATAGGAAATCGGTCAAACGTATCGCGGCGCCCCAGCCATTATCGCCCGCGACCCTCTGTTTAAGATATAGCTGATAACCCCCCGTACGATTGGGCGCGAGCGCTTGAAAAACTAAATATTCTTTCCCTCGATGATGTGTGTATGCTGGCAAAAAACTAAATCCAATCGCGGTAGAAGACTCAATAATATCTAAATCACTCCAAAAACGACCATTATCCGATTCTGCCCAATATATTTTTTGCTCACCATTCAACGATTGATTTACAAATAGTATCAAACCCCCGTCCGCGCGCTCGTATAGACGAGGCGAAACGCTCACCGCCTCTTCTTCGCCCAGAGTCGATAGCAACGCAAATGCCCCGCCATAACTACCGCGAAAAATCTGAGTAAATCCTTCACTATTCAGCAACGCCACAGAAATATCCCCATCACCGCCACCAACGACAGAATATATTGGAGGAGGCAAATCGCGAAATAGCGCTTCGGTTTGTCCGATCACAATAGGATCAGATTGGCTGGCATTGGAAATACCCCTCAAGACAAGTTCAATATTTCCGCTCTGCTCTCCTGTATATACAACTTGCTGCGATAACAAATAGATATCGTCTCCGCTGTCTATCACAGTTGGGAACCATGTATTAACGCTATCTACCCGCTGTTCTAACGCGAGAAAAACACCTTCTTGATTCAAAACGGAATTTTGCGCCGCGGCGAAGTTTGGACACACAAAGATACTATATGCCAACAATTGCAAAACGTAGCGCTTTTTGACCATACCAATATTGTAGCGCGCTAGATACCTAGCTGGACAACAATTCTATCTCGCAAAGCGATAAGCGGCGGATAACGTCTATTAACCTCGCTATCCCATAGCTGATCAACAATTGCGAACGCCCTAGCTAAGCTGCCGCGAACAAATAGCGATTGAGATCGTTGAAATAACTGCTCGTCGGCGACGCTCAGAGCAGCGTTGGATTCTCCGCCGCGAAGGATACGCAAAGTATCCAGCTCTATTTGAGCGTCGATATTATCGGGATTAAGTATTACCGCCTCTTCTAACAGCGAGATAGCGGCAAGTATTCTCGCGTCTGTCCCCGTATCAATTAATACGAGCGCCTCGGCTAATAGCTGATCAGATCGAGCAATCCTTGTACGATCAATAGGCGGTTGTCGCAGTCCAAGCTCTATCTCAAGCTCATAAATATCTTGTAGCAACTCGTTGTTATTGGGAAGAATCGTCTCGAGCGTTCTCAAGAGCAGCAAAGACAGACTTGGAGAATCTTGTCGTTGCTCTATCGCGTTGCGATAGCGAATTTCAAATAGCCTATCCAATTCATCCGGTCGACTAAACGCCGCCAATTCAAGCTCTAACAATCGGGCTTCCCAATTGTAAGGGCGCAACGCGATAACATTTTCCAAATTGGCGGTAATTTGTTCTACCAAAACCTCGGCATCTGTATCGGAGAAGGCAACAATTTGATCTCGCGCCTCACTATAATAACGTTTTGCTGTGTTAAGATAATTGCTAATCACCGGATATAACGGATCGGTACTATCTATTATCAATCTATCGCCAAATGCCTCCGCGACATTGAAAAATCTCCTTTGCCTTACCAATTCAGGGTTATCTTCTACATTTGTTTGCGCCCATAAATTTTCCGCCTCGTCAAGCAACGCGCTCGCGCCGATAGTATCGCCAACCTCCAAAGCGTCGGCAATTTGACCGATCAAAACACGCACGCTCCTGACCACCTCTTGATTTTGAGCATCTTTTATGGCAACGCCTATCTCTATCGAAATCTCTTCAAATATGTCTCTTAATTCCGCATCGTCTTGAAATTCCAGCGCTTGAACATATGCGGCGCGGGTATCATCCCACAAGGCAATCGCTCGGTCCAACTGATTGGTCGAAAGAGCTTGACGCGTCTGCGCTAGCGTGGCATTCGCGACATCGCGCCAATCGGCCGCGGTGGCAATGTTCTCATTCGCCTGCTCAATTTGCGTCGTGATAGCGACATCTTGAATAAGCAATTGTTGATAGAGCGCATCTGTTTCTTGAGCCGCGTCAATTACAGCGATCGACTCGCCGTCGCCAAACACAGAGAGATACTCAGCGACTATAGCTCTATGCTGATCGATGTTCGCAAGAGCATTTTGGTTGTCGTCAAACGCCTGATTTAAAATAGCGCGGGATTGGACGGGGTCGCTCGCAATAACAAGAGGCGCTCCGTCCGATAAGTCATCCGCGATGGTTCCTTGGTTGCCGATAAATAGAATCGCTCGTTCTAACCTGCTCTCTATATCCTGGTATTGCAACGCGACACCCCCGTTAAATTCGCTGGAAAATTGCTCCAAAAGCGCCCCATACTCTTCGATCATCTCTGCGTATCTGCCGCCAACGGTATCTATGATCGTTTCGTACCAAGCAATCGCGCCTTCTGCCGACGCATCTATCAGTTGCCGCTCATACTCATCGATAATACTCGAGGCCCCTACAATCTGCCGCATAATACTATTAATCCTTGCCGTTACATCATATTCGCTCGCATCAAGCTCGCCGCCTTGATCATTCCGCGACGATACCCATACATTATATGGTAGAATTCGAGTGTCCGCGGAAAGAAAACCATTTATTTGATCGCTCAGCGATTGAACAGCAAAAGCCCCCTCTATCGCATCGCTAATCTCCGGAAAAACGGCGCCATTATCCGCAATCAAAATATCGCCCAAATCATCTATATCGTTATCCGATACGATTGCGGTTACTATCTGTACAATATTCGATAGGCGAAGCAATGCGTTGTAGCCCTCTAGCAATCCAGCCCCATCCCAATTAGAACGAAAAATAGCTAGACGTTCCATACCTACTCGCAACTCTCGAAACACCTTTAGCACAATATCAACTTGCGCGTCTCTCTCCATCGCCGTCAAAGTTGATCGTATATTGCCTCTACTACTCTCGGTGACAGTATCTCCAGCAAATAGCGCGACAAACTGAGAATACCAAAAAGCCACATTGTCGGTCGAGGGGAACAATAAATAGTAACCTTGAATAATTTCCAAATCGACAACTATCTCTATAAGAGCCTCGCTCAATTGCGAATGAAGCCCCGCATATTGAGCAACTTCCTCTTCCAATGATGCCAACGCCCCGTTTTCCGGATATGGATCAAAATCCGACAATCGATCCCGCAATATGCTATATAAAACAATAGCTTGCTCAATATTATTCGTTAATTCCCCAATACGCGCGATCAACCGCTCCCTCAATTCATTCGACGATACAATATCGTCGGGTTCTCCAAGATCAACCAACGCCACAGACAACGCAACAGTATAATCTGGATTTGGCGCCGATGCCGCAAACGTATCTTGGTATATAGCCATGCCATCTATATAGAGTCTCAACAAATCGACATAGTTTTTTGAATTATAGAGACGTTGCCCATTTTCCAAAGCGGCGCTTACATCCGCTCGAGCAACGTTCAAGTCTATAACCGATTGCCCTTGCTGAATGACTTCGCTAATATCGGCAACAGAAATAATATTAAGCTCCGCGACCCTATTAAAAAGCGCTAACGAAGTCTCCGCATCAACCGCGCCGCTAGCGAGCGCGGTTGATAATTCGCGAACCGAATCGAGAAAAACGCGGGATTGATCTCGGATAGAATGAGTTTGATTTTCAATTTGAGCAATGAAACTTGGATCGCTTTCGGCGATATCAAGGAGAATATCAAGCGCCTCTTTGCTCATCCCCTCGCTTAAAAGGCGATTAGCCTCGTTCAATTGTATCTCTTGCTCGCCCGCGCCAAATAGCCGCTCGTTTGGAAAAAACATAACGACGCAAAAAACGACGCAGACGAAACCAATCGCGAATTTCGCCATATTCAACTATAGCAAGATATAAACAATGTGTCCATTTTATATATATTATCGGCGAATTGATCAATCAAATGCCATACCAATAGTAAGAAATACAACGCCAAATAATTTTATGGGAGGGGGAAACATCTCTTAAAGATGAGCGCTCTATATTACGACGGACCACTACTGCCAATTGCTAGCAATATTCCGAGTCTCGTTGCCTCCCCCTGCCTCCAGCCCGCCCGCATCTGAACATCCCGATATAGAAAAATCGCCCCGCCGACAAGCAGATGCGGGCGGGCTTACGGCACCCCCTCTGCGGGCGGCTCTATCGTGAATTGGCGAGATATCGGCAAACCATGCCCGCAACGCCCAAATTGCCCGAAATACCCAAAACTCTCCGCGATATCATAATGAGAACAGCGAAATGGGCAACCGTTTCTGATATCGCCGCTTAGTTCGCTCGACGGGTATGCCATCTGGATATTCTATACCGGATAACCATTCTCGGCATATCGCCGATATTGAATAGCCTCCATAATATGGCGGCGTTCTATTATATCGCTATCGGCAATGTCCGCAATCGTTCGAGCGACTTTGCGAATTGAGTACATAGCTCGCATCGACAAGTTAAGTTTCCTTGCAATATCAATGAGCAGTTTTTGCAATTCATCGGTCAATGGGCAATAACGCTCTATCTCTTTTAGTTTCAATAATGCATTTCGAGGAATATCAAGGTCGGTATAACGTTTTTTTTGACGCGATATTGCTCGCTTTACGCGTTCCAGAATTTCCGCGCTATTTGAATACCCGGTATCATCCACCTCCATAGATATATCGCTCGTTACCGAAATGCGAATGTCGATTCGATCGAGCAACGGGCCGCCAAAACGCTTCCAGTAACGGGCAACTTCATCTAAATTGCAAAGGCATATTTTATTCGACTGTCCATAATTACCGCAGGGACAAGGATTGGCAGCAATAATTAACTGAAAACGAGCGGGGTACCAGACGGCATAATGCGATCTCGTAACGCATACTTTGCCGTCTTCTATAGGACACCGCAACGATTGAAGCGCGTCTTTGCGAAATTCAAACGCCTCGTCTAAAAATAACACCCCATGGTTTGCCAATACGGCTTCTCCTGGGCGAATGCCGTTTGAAAGCAATCCCGCTGTCGAGGCGCTGTGGTGAGGCGCGCGAAAAGGCGGTCGCGTAATTAGCTCGCCTCCCAATAGACCTGCTTGAGAATATATTCTGCTGACAACAAGCGAAGCATCGTGATCAAGGTCGGGCAATATAGAATTGAAACAACGCGCTCCAAGAGTTTTACCTGAGCCAGGAGGTCCAACAAGTATAATATTGTGCATACCCGCGGCGGCTATCTCCATCGCTCTCTTCATAAATATTTGCCCGCGCATAGCGCTAAAATCCAGCACATCAAAGCGAGGCGGGCTATTAATCAATGCCCCTTGATTGGCGGATCTATCGCTTTCGATCGGCGGGCTATGAAAATTTGAACAATAATTGCCTTGTAGACGCTCTACAGCCTCAGATAAGCTGGAAACCGTAATTATTTTATTACGCGTAATCTTGCCAACTTCTCCGTTATTTAATTTTGGAACAATAGCTGTTTCGATACCAAAACGAGCGCCTTCGATAACAGCGGGAACGACTCCCGAAGTATATCGCACTAGTCCATTTAACTGTAATTCACCAATTACCATTATTTCGTTATATATATCCAATTCAATTTGTTTGTCTGAATTGAGTATGGAAAGAGCGATCGCGAGATCAAACGACGCATTGCTCTTGGGGATATCTGCAGGCGCTAGGTTAATGAGAATTCGACCATCTGGATATTTATAACCGCTATTTCGTATTGCCGTTCGGACCCTCTCGCGCGATTCTTTTACCGCGCCTCCCGCCAGCCCAACAATAGTTGTGCCTGGGAGCCCCCTCCGTATATCCACCTCTACCGATACTATATTGCCTTCATATCCAAATGGAACGTAGCCATAAATTCTCATATATCACAGTAACAGACTCAATATCTCTATTTAAGAAAAATAAAATCACAAAAACGTTACTATAAGCGAGAATAAATCTCATATAGACAATTAGCCACTACCCATTGGGCATATATAGTCGGTCTCTTGGCAAGCAATAGATAACTTGTCGCATACAACTCGCCTCCGCGTAAAAACCTGCCTTGTACCTAAAGTAGGCATATTTAGGCCGAATAGTATTTATTTATTGATTTTCTTAATAGCGGATTTTACTAGATTATCGCAACGTTCATTATAATGATTCCCATCATGCCCTTTGACCCAATGCCATTGTATTTGCAGATTGTCTGTAAACGCTAGCAATTTTTTCCATAGATCCTGATTCTTCACTGCGACACGATTAGAAGTGCGCCAGTTATTTGATAACCAGCGTTTTATCCAGACGGTAATCCCCTGTTTAACATATTGCGAATCGGTATGTATGGATATCTTATTTTTATCGCTGGCACATTGATTATCTTTATGTATATGTTTCCGTATATAAATTAGCGATTCTATGACTGCCGTCAGTTCCATGCGATTATTGGTAGTTTTTTCTAGAGCGTCGCTGCGTTCCACTGTATTCTCGCGCCAACAGACTACAAATGCCCAACCGCCCGGTCCAGGATTGCCCTGACAGCCGCCATCTGTATAAACTACATACTCCATGCTACTCTTTGCTACATATAAATGTAGCATCGTTCTGAAGGTATTGATCTATCATTACCACATTAGAGTAATAATCTGTGAGAAGTTTATATACTTTTGCAGGATCATAATAGTAGTAAGTATCTTCTTTGGATTGCGACCGCACTATTAATAGATTAAATACTGTCGCTACGCTACAAAGAACCCCAAAGCGTTCGATTGATTGGCGCAAATACTCGTAATTATTCTGATGTCGAAGATTGAATATGCCCGATGCATAGATAATATCAAACTTACCAAGCTGCATAACACCATCGTCTAATAAATCCAAACATAGAAATCGCCCATTTAGATGAAGGCGAGCCGCCTTTTCAACCATTTCATACATAATATCAATGCCTACATAGCGTACTGGGATTTTCTGGTCGCATAAGAGAGCATAAAGGTCTCCAAAACCACAACCAACGTCTAACACCCTATTATTTGCTATATCAATATGCTCCAACAGCATTTGAAAACGAGCATTTTGCGCGCTATGGCTTTCCCAACCCAGTTGAGCATAGTGTGTTGATGTTTTTTTAAATCGTTGGGCGTAATAATTATGAGTTATATTACTCATTAAATGGAAGCCATCTCTATTTTTTTGTAACTTTATTTACTAGATCAGCTATCTCGGGCAGAAGATCGGTATTTTTACGGAAGTAGGTATCATCAGATATTTTATATATCTCATTTACATCTTCGATCATTTGCTCACTTTTTGGATTATCGATATCTTTTTTGATACGGTAGCGAGTGTTATCGCTAATAATTTTAGCTCGTTGATACAATCCATTGCTTCCTTGAGCATTCGCCTTTTTTCTAGCCCCTTGAATATGCTCGCTGTCGTTTTGAGATGACTGATCAGAATGAAGCAACATTTTATTAGCTGCTAGATAATCCCGCCATAATTGCATAATTATTTTCTCAGTTCTACGATAGAGCCCCGGCATCTTGTTTGACGAGCTGACAATATTTTCGTATTCTAAAATAAATTTATCTTTTAAATATTCTCTTTTATCGTCAATTTTCTGCCGCTGGTTGGCATCGTCCACTTGTCGCAACTTGGCATCGTCTGCCTGTTGTGGCTCGGCATCATTTACCTGTTGCAACTCAGCATCGTCTACCGGTTGTAGCTCGGCACCATCTATCTGTTGTAGCCCAGCATCATCTGCCTGTTGTAGTCCGGCATCGTCTATCTGCCGCAACTCGGCATCGTCTATCTGCTGTAGCTCGGCATCATCTACCTGCCGCAGCTCGACATCATTTACCTGTTGCAACTCAGCATCATCTACTTGCTGCAACTCCTGCTGCATCGACATCTACTTGTTGCAACTCAGCATCATCTACTTGCTGCAACTCGGCATCGACATCTTTACTTGCTGCAACTCTTGCCGCAACTCGGCATCATCTACTTGCTGCAACTCGGCATCATCTACTTGCTCAGCATCGTCTACTTGCTGCAACTCAGCATCGTCTACTTGCTGCAACTCAGCATCGTCTACTTGCTCGGCAACTCAGCATCGTCTACTTGCTGCAACTCGGCATCATCTACTTGCAACTCAGCATCTCTACTTGCCGCAACTCGGCATCATCTACTTGCTGCAACTCAGCATCATCTACTTGCTGCAACTCAGCATCTCTACTTGCTGCAACTCAGCATCGTCTACTTGCTGCAACTCAGCATCTCTACTTGCTGCAACTCAGCATCATCTACTTGCTGCAACTCAGCATCATCTACTTGCTGCAACTCAGCATCATCTACTTGCTGTAGCTCGGCGCTCTGGGATTCAGTAAGAGGGACGTTACTGCTAGTATCGCCCCCTGTTTGACGCGACGCATGTTCTATTGCCTCTCCTCCAGACAATATGTTTAAATTTTCCGCTCCCTCCAATTCATTATCATCTAACAACTGATCATTGACAGAAGAATTCACAAAATTGCCGGCGGCGGATTCGGGGCTTGCCTTCAAAGAATCGGCGCCCATTGGAGCATATTTATCTACTTGAGATATACGCTTGAAGGGTCTTAATGCATAATTATCGCTGTCAGAAACGACATCGCCCAAGCTTACAACAATCTCATGAAATCCACGCAAGACAATTCCCTTAATATCAGACGCTAAAATACGTTTATTATTAGAAAAAGAGCTTATCATGCGATTTGAGATCTTTTCGTAGTCCTCTTCAAAACGCAAATACCAATCTTTACGATCGTCAATGCTCATATTACGATATTCTTTTAATATTCTACGTCTCAGCTTTTGCAATCTACTTTCAATAATAACTCGTGGCGGTTGCCATAGGTTAAAAAATAGGAATAAAAGCACAAAAAGAATAGAAAATATCAATATTAAAGCCAGTATCGACGCATCTTCGCCAAAAAACAGCTCGTTGCTTGGCACCAATAGCAATGAACGTGACGTAGGACTTTGTTGCTGCGAAAATACGATAAATTCCTTCGCTGTATCTTGATTACTGATAGGAATTAGGTCTTCATTATCAGAAAAAAGAACGCTATGTTCGAATAGATTGTCTTTAATGTTGACATCAAAAGCAGTGCTACTATTCAATAATAGTGAAGAATCATCGATCATAGCTACATTTTCGCCTAAATTAATCAAATTATCGCGAAGAAGCCGAGCGTTTATATCTTGAAGAGATGTATAAAAAACTATAACTCCAACGACAAAATCAGGCGGGACAAGTATAGGATAACGATAGAGAATATTTTGATCGCTAGGATCGTATAGAATATGTTGATCATCCTCCAAACGAAGTATCCTTTGCGGGGAATAATATTCATCATTGAAGGATTGAATTGGAACATATTGACGTCTATTTGAAGTTTGAGATTCTATATCACGCTCTAACGTACTGTACCATATACGGTCTCCTGCGGCATCATAAATACGCGCGTAAGAAAAAGCAGTAACTTCTTCGCTTAAACTGCCAAATAAATTAGTAACTTCCCGTATAATTTCCGCGGGTAGATTAAAAGAAAAAAGTTGCGGCAATATGTCATCATCAGCGACATCAGAAAATATTTCCGAGTGATGGGATTGTACTTCCGCAATAGATATATTGGCTTCATCTAGCTGTGACTGGTAATAACTTTTCACATGCGGTATATAAAATTTTGTCTCAACGCTCTCGAAAAGATTAGAAAATAAAAAGTAATAGAATAAAAAAAATATAAAACAACTACAAAATAAGCTTAACGCAATTTTTTTAATAATCATTATCAACCCACGCCCTATATAAAACAAATACTATGAGGAACAGAATATATAATATATTCGGCATCCTAAAATTATATATTAGAAAATATAGCAATGCGATGTGTTAGATATAAAAAAACATATAGTTAAGAAGCAGTATTATTTTCAGTGTTTTGTTGCTTGGCAAGCGTGTTATCTTGCTTTATTAATTGCAATATAGCCATTTCGCTCCCATCGCTTTTTCGTTTTCCAATTTTTAACACTCGCGTATACCCGCCAGGTCTATCGGTAAACATAGGTCCGAAAATAGTAAACAACTTTCCCAAAGCTACCTTGTTACGTATGTCTTTCGCTACAAGTCTACGATTATGCAAGGTGTCGACCTTTGCTTTAGTAATCATTTTTTCGGCTATCCTCTTTGCGGCTAGAGCCTTAGTATGAGTAGTAGTAATATATTCATGTAAAATAAAAGAGGTAACCATATTACGAAGCATCGATATGCGATGCGATGGTCTACGACCTAATCTATTAAATCCTATCCTATGCTTCATTCTGTTTCTCCTTAGATTTTTTATCAGAAGCCTTCACGCTTTTTAATAGAGCTGATTTAATCTCATCATAATCACTCATGCCTAATCGTAAATTCCACTCTGCTAATTTAGCTTTAATTTCTTGAAGAGATTTTTTACCAAAATTTCTTGTCTTTGTAATTTCCTCTTCTGTATGCATTGTTAAGTGGCCTATATTGCGTATATCTGCGTTTTTTAAGCAATTGCTGGAACGAACTGACAGATCCAATTCATCAACCGGCGTTTCAAGAAGCTGCTGCGACATTTCGTCCTCTTCATCACTTTCTTCATCAAATACACTATTTTCATCTTCAAAACTAACGAATACAGAAAAATGATCGCGAATAATACGAGCCGCGCTTGCTAACGCATCCTCAGGTAAAATGGTACCATCTGTCCATATCTCTATCGTCAATTTATCATAATCTATACGCGGACCTAATCGAGTACTTGAAATCTCGTATTTTACTTGAGTAACAGGAGAAAAAATGGCATCCATCGGTATTGTTCCGATTGCTTCGACATATTTTTTGTTAATTTCAGAAGGAACATAGCCGCGTCCAAGATCAATCTGAATCTCTATTTCCAGATCCGCTTCTGGCATAGTCTGCAGTATATGCAAGTCTTCAGTCATAACCAAAACGTTGGCATGTTTAGCTATTGTAGCTCCAGTAACTGTGGTGGCGCCCTTAACCTGAAAACTTACCGTTTTTTGTTCTACGCCACTATCTAGAGCAACGCGAAGGCGCTTTAGGTTGAATATAATCTCGGCGGTATCTTCCACTACATGTGGAATGTTTTCAAATTCATTGCTGATGACGTGTATTTTCTCTTCGCCATTTTCTCTACTTATCCAGGAAATGCGCACTGCGGAGATGGCATATCCTTCAATAGAAGAGAGAAGAATTCTGCGTAGAGAATTCCCTATTGTCGTACCATATCCACGTTCAAATGGCTCCGCGGTAAATTTAGCGTACGTGCCTGTCGCATCGCTTTGTTCGAGAACTAATCGACCAGGACGTCTAAAACCTTTCATGAGACTCTTCGGCATAATTTTTACTATCCTCTGCGAACTTTTTTAGGACGACATCCATTATGCGGTATTGGCGTTACATCTGTGATGCTTTTAACCTCTAGTCCTAGATTTCCTAATGATCTAATAGCAGAATCTCTGCCTATGCCAGGCCCTTTAATAAAAACATGAACCTCCTTAAGTCCCATTGTCATCGCCTTATTTGCGGCAGTTTCCGCTGTCATTTGAGCGGCATATGGAGTCGATTTTTTAGCGCCTCTAAAACCGAGCCCTCCAGCGCTCGCCCACGATAAACAGTCGCCTTTTGTATCAGTAACAGTTACAACTGTATTATTAAATGTTGCTTGCACATAAACATGCCCTTCATGTACCGATTTTTTTTCTTTTTTTTTCGCCATTATTTTCTCCTTAAAATAAGAATGCTATCGCTTCTTACCTGCTACCGTCTTCTTTTTCCCTTTGCGAGTTCGGGCGTTGGTGCGAGTACGTTGTCCATGGACCGGCAGTCCCCGCCTATGACGCAATCCCCGATAACAAGCAATATCCATTAACCGCTTTATGCTAAGAGATATCTGAGTTCGTAGAGAGCCTTCGACAACATAATCATTTTCTATAACAGCGCGCAATGAGTTAACTTGTTCGGGGTTAACGTCTCCCATTAACAAGGCGGAATCAACGTTTGCCTTTGCGCAAATCTTTTTCGCCGAAGATAATCCAATCCCATAAATATAGGTTAATGCATAACAAACATGTTTGTTATTCGGAAGGTCAATACCTGCGATCCGGGCCATAATTTCTTATCCTTGCCTCCGATTATGTCGGGGATTTGAACAAATAATCCTCAATATTCCCCGTCTTCGTATTATTATACATTTTGGACATGATTTTTTGATGCTGGCTTTAATTTTCATATATTATTCTCCCTATAGATTACGAGATTTAACTTTACCTATTTTAGACAGACCTTCATGTTGATGCATGCGGAGATAACCATCAATCTGAGACATAAGATCAAGATCAACACCAACCATTATGAGCAATGATGTGCCCCCCATTAAAACAGCAACCTGTTGAGGAAAACCAAATAGTCGTTGCGCGATACTTGGAATAATTGCTATAAATGCGAGAAAGATAGCTCCGGGAAGAATTATTCGATTTAATACTTTGGAAAAATACTCTTCCATTTTTTCAGAACGAATACCCGGAATAGCCCCTCCGTTCTCTCGTATATTTTTTGATATTTCTATTGGATTAAGCGACACTTGGGTATAGAAGTAAGCGAAAAATATTATCAGCAGTGTATATAAAATAAGATATAAGACGCCGTCAGGACGGAGCAAAATCGATAAATTTTGCAACCATCCAACATTCGATGCTAGGCTTTGCGCAATCTGAAGAGGAAAAGTTAATACCGAAGAAGCAAAAATAACAGGAATCACTCCGGATGGGTTGATTTTAAACGGCAAATACACATTGCTTTGCGCGCCATAAACACGTCTGCCGACAACTCGTCTAGCATAATGAATCGGAATTTTTCTCTGTCCTCTCTGTTCATAGATCACAAGAGCGACAACAGAAACAAATATCGCAAATACAACAAGCACAAAAACAGGATTAAGATCTCCATTTTGCACCTCTTGAATAAGAACCCAAATCGCATTTGGCATGCGAGCAACTATACCCGCAAATATAATCATCGAGATGCCATTGCCTATTCCCCGTTGATTTATTTGTTCGCCTAGCCACATAAGAAACATCGTGCCAGATGTTACTGTTACTATCGATATAAAAGCATATAGCCCTGTAGAAAATGTAATAGCGTTGGGGATGCTGTTTGCATAAAATACAACAGTGAATGATTGCACGAGACAAACCACCACTGTACCATAGCGAGTATATCTTTGAATTTTTTTTCTGCCGCCTTCTTCTTCGGAGAGACGTTTCATACGAGGAAATACAATGAGTATCAGCTGCATGATGATAGACATCGTAATATAGGGCAAAACGCCCAACATAAAAATAGAGAAGCGAGTAAAAGCGCCTCCCGCAAAAAAATCCAAATAATCAGTTATGGATAATCCGCCAGAAGAACTCTGAGTCAAAAAGTACAATCTTAACGCGTTAACATTTATACCCGGTATAGGAATACTCGCTCCAAGCCTAAAAATAACTAATACTCCTATCGTAAATAGTAGCCGTTCTCTAAGATCGCGAATTCGAAAAATATCTAATAATGATGCCATGCTAGCGCCTCAATGTTCCTCTTTTCTCTTCATTAATATACCCCTATTTCTTTGGAGAGCTATTTTCTACACTTGATTCCGCAACGCCCTCGGCTTGAACCTCATTCGGTTGCACAACGCCTCCTGCCTTCATAATTTTTTCAGCGGCTTTGCGCGTTGTGGCAACGCCAGATATGTTAATTCGGCATAGTATTTCGCCCTGAGATAAAATCTTTGCTCGCGCTACACAACGTCTTATAATATTATGGCTACGCAACGTTTCCAGAGTTACCGTATCGCCATCTTTATAATTATTATTAATATCTTGGAATTTTATCTCTGCGTAATCCTTACGAAATTTATAATTCGAAAAACCGCGCCTGGCCACTCGTCTGTATAACGGCATTTGCCCTCCCTCAAATCCAGGACGGACTCCACCCCCAGAGCGAGAATTTTGACCTTTATGTCCACGTCCGCAAGTGCGCCCGCGTCCGCTAGAGGAGCCCCTCCCCCGAATTCTGCGAGCTTTCATCTTTATCCCCATGCGTTCACCTTTATCATTCAAATTATTTTTTTCTCTACATGCACCAAATGCGATACACGCTGAATCATTCCTCTCATTCCCGCATTATCATCTACCAATATTTTATGATTAATACGTCTCAACCCAAGAGCATTTATAGTTCGCCGCTGAATAGGCTTACACCCAATTGGACTGCGCGTCAGCTCAACGAGTAGCTTGGCAGTCTTTTTTGTATCTTCTATATTAATACTATTACCTCCAGATATCT
The DNA here is from genome assembly GCA_965220165.1 of Spirochaetia bacterium. Classification (GTDB taxonomy): domain Bacteria; phylum Spirochaetota; class Spirochaetia; genus CBDCPJ01. The sequence goes on along the minus strand of CBDCPJ010000054.1, from coordinate 71,516 downwards.
TCAAGAGATTTATTGCGTCCAAAGGCAACAGATCGGGCGTCTAACATTTTTTCGAATCCATCAAATATGGCTTTTACTATGTTGATACTATTCTGAGAGCCCAAAGACTTTCCTAAGACATCATGAATACCACATAAATCCATAATAGTACGAACGGCGCCTCCCGCAATTATGCCTGTGCCGGGGGCGGCTGGCTTCATTAAAACACGAGCGCTTTTAAACTGACATAATATTGGATGGGGAATAGTATTTGCTACCATAGAAACGCGAACAATATTTTTCCTCGCTTGTTGCGCTCCTTTCCTGATAGCATCGCTAACGTCATTAGCCTTGCCATACCCATATCCTACTCTTCCAGCCCTGTCGCCAATAGCCATCAACGCGGAGAAAGAAAATTGACGTCCGCCTTTTGAAACCTTTGCAACTCGATTTAATTTAATCAACTTTTCAACAAAATCTTCTTGATACTCTATATGCATTTTTATAACTTCACTCCAGATTCGCGTACGCCATCAGCAATTTGCTTTACCACTCCATGATAAATATTGCCATTGCGATCAAACACCGCGCTATCAATTTTTTTCGCCTTTAATTGCTCTCCAAACGTCTTACCGAAATCTTTCGCATTATTTACTCCCACTTTTTTCTCTCGGAAACCTTTTTGAACACTAGAAAGAGAAACAATCGTGTATCCGTCTCTATCATCGATCGCTTGCAAAAAAATGTGTCGATTACTCTTAAAAACACTAATACGAGGACGCGAAGAAACACCAAATATTTTCTTGCGAACTCTCATTTTACGCTTTAATTTTGCCTTTCTCTTATCCATTTATCTATTTTACTCCACTCTTTCCGACCTTGCGAATTATTTGCTCTGTCTCATATTTTATACCTTTACCTTTATATGGTTCCGGCGGACGCAACGATCGTATTTCAGCAGCAATTTGCCCCACTCGAGATTTACTAATTCCTGAAACAACAACCTTCTGTTGATTCTCTGCCACAATATCGACATCATTAGGTATAGTATACCCAACTGGGTTAGAATACCCAAGATGCAATACTAAAACGTCTCCGTCGACTTCGGCGCGATACCCTACTCCCGATATTAGCAGAGTCTTTGAAAAACCCTTTGTTACTCCTTCAATCATGTTGCTAATAAGCGTTCTATAGAGACCATGCAAGGCCATTGTTTGCTTCTCCTCGTTACAGCGTTCAACATAACAAAAATCATCGCGAATAGCCACTGTTACACACGGGAGATAGGATTGAGACATATTGCCTTTAGGCCCTTTCACCTGAATTAATTCACTGTCAAGCTCAACCGAAACCTGCGGAGGAATCGCGATGGGCATTTTTCCAATTCTAGACATTGCCTACCAAACCTTGCAAATTATTTCCCCTCCCGCTTTTTGCTTGATAGCCCTGCGTCCGACCATCAACCCCAAAGATGTTGATATTATAAGAACACCATATCCATTAAGAACATCGGGTATTTTATTAAATCCAAAATATACTCTCCTACCAGGTTTAGAAACACGCTCTATCCCATGTATTACAGGATGACGAGATGAATCATATTTTAGCTGGAGCTGTATAGATGGGAATTTACCCGATTTCAAATTATGAAAATTCTTAATATACCCCTCACTCTTTAAAATCTTAGCTATCTCTAGTTTTATCTTAGAACCAGAAATAAGAACATTTTCTATACCCGCGCAATTCGCATTGCGTATCTTAGTCAACATATCTCCAATAGGATCTGAAACACACACTCAATATTTCCCCTTACCAACTGGACTTAACAACACCAGTAATCAATCCTTCGCTCGCGAATTTACGCATGCATATTCTGCACATCTTAAACTTACGCATATACCCTCGAGGACGCCCACATATTAAACATCGATTATAATTCCGCGTCTTATATTTAGCTTCCCGAGACGCTTTAATAATAAGTGATTTTCTAGCCATCAAATACCGTATTTAGGAAGATTTTCGAAAAGGAACACCGGATTTTATAAGTAGCGATTTCGCCTCCTCATCAGTGGATGCCGTGGTAACAATAACAACAGAAAATCCACTAACTTGCTCAATTTTATCATAGTCTATTTCAGGAAAAATTATTTGCTCGGTAATTCCGATAGAATAGTTACCATGCCCGTCAAAAGAATTAGGATTTAATCCTCTAAAATCTTTTACGCGAGGCAATGCTATATGTATCAGTTTACCGAGAAAATCAAACATTCTCACGCCGCGAAGCGTAACACAAACCCCTATATTCATTCCCTCTCGCAATTTAAAGTTGGAAATAGATTTGCGAGCCTTAGTAAATACAGGCCGCTGCCCAGAAATAAGCATCAATTCTTCACTCGCCGCGTCTAGCAATTTTTTATTTTGAATTGCATTGCCAACTCCTGCATTAAGAACTACTTTCTCAAATGTGGGAGCTTGCATAATAGTCGAATACCCAAATTCTTTCATCAACTCATTTCTAACAGTCTCTTCGTATAGCTTTTTTATGATTGGAACAGGGCGACTTGCCCGCTGTTCATTTTTAGCCTTCACCATATATCTCTCCATGGCGTTTTAAAACGCGGACTTTTTTCTCCCTTGTTATCTGAAAACCAATTCGACTTGGTTTACCGTCTTTTGCCACCGCGCTAACATTTGACCAGTGCAACGATGCATTCAGCGTAATAATGCCGCCATGGTCATTCTGACTACGTTGCCGCATAGCTTTTTTCACCATATTCAATCCCTCAACAAAGACGCGTTGCTTCACATGATCAATTTTCACAATACGCCCCGTTTTTCCGCGATCTTTTCCGGTAGATATAATAACCAAGTCCCCTTTACGTAAATTGCAGGCCATGATATCAGAGCACCTCGGAAGCGAGAGAAATTATTTTCATTTGATTAGCATCTCGCAACTCTCGCGCGATCGGGCCGAATATACGTTTTCCTTTTGGATTGAGCGAGGAATCGAGAAGAACGCAAGCATTGTCGTCAAATCGTATATATGTTCCATCGGGTCGCCTATATTCTTTTTTTACCCTAACAATAACGGCTCGCTCCACACTTCCTTTTTTTATGGAACCATGAGGCAGGGCATCCTTCACAGCTACAACAATAATATTGCCTATGCGAGCTATACGCCGTTTGCTACCGCCCAAGACTTTGATGCACTGGACTCTTTTGGCCCCGCTATTATCAGCAACTACTAACATTGATTGCATCTGTATCATTCTCCGGCCCTCCTTTCAATAATCATATATAGCCTCCAGCACTTTCGCTTGCTAATAGGACGAGATTCAATAACTCTGACAATGTCGCCAATCTTCGCGGCATTATTTTCGTCATGAGCCAATATTTTTTTTGACGTTACAACATATTTACCATAGATAGGGTGTCTTACTCGACGATCTATCAAAACGGCAACAGTCTTATCCGCTTTATCGCTAACCACTTGTCCAGTGAAAAATTTTCTACGTGTGGACGGTATATGCAACATTTTGTTCACTGTATTATTCATACTCGCTATTTGACATCGTCATGAGCATATATCATAGTATTTAATTTAGCAATTTGGCGTCTGATTGTTCGCTTTTCCAGACGATTCTGCACATGACCCAACACAGTATCAAAACTAATCTGTTGCTCTTTTCGGATTAATTCTTGTCTCTTCGCTACTAATTCGGCAAATGTCAGTTCTTTAAAAGAGTTTTTCATATTCTATCTGCGCTTTACAAACTTTGTCTTTATAGGAAGCTTGCTACCCGCTAATTTCATCGCTGATCGGGCAAGGTCTTCGTTAATACCTGCCATCTCAAAGAGCACTCGAGCGCGAGTTACAGGAGCGACCCATGATTCAGGCGAGCCCTTTCCTTTACCCATTCGCGTCTCCGCCGGCTTCTTTGTGTAGGGAACATCAGGAAAAATACGTATCCATACTTTTCCGCCTCGCTTTATATGTCTAGTCATGGCTATTCTTGCAGCCTCAATCTGACGGCTGTTAATATAGTTAGCTTCCAACGCGACCAAACCATAATCTCCAAATGAAACCTTGTTGCCGCGGGTGGCATCGCGCCCAAGAATCCGCTTTATTTTTCGTTGACGTTTTCTATACTTAGAATTTTTTGGACTTAACATATTATATCCCTATTTTCTTCATGATCTTTGAGATGCGCGATTATTGCTATTCCCTTTTTTCTTTACCAGAAGACCGGCATCATAATTCCGAGCGTTTCGATAGACTTCTCCGGTAAATGTCCAAACTTTTACGCCTATAGCACCGAATGTCGTGTGGGCCTCGGTAAATCCATAATCTATATTAGCTCTTAGCGTATGCAAAGGGATACGCCCATCTTTCATCGTCACGGTGCGAGACATCTCCATTCCTCCCAACCGACCGGAAATCTTTATTTTTACTCCCTGTAGATCCGATTTCATCGCATTGGCGATAGTCATTTTCAACACTCGACGATAGGCGACGCGATTGCGCAATTGCCGAGCGATATTCAGCGCTATAATTTGGGAGCTAGAAGACGCCTGTTTTATTTCTTGTATCTTTATTCGCACCTTTTTACCCGCCAACTTTTGCAACTGGGCGCTAATATTCTCAATATTCGCTCCTTTTGAGCCAATAAGAATTCCGGGACGGGCTGTATGAATAAGAAGAAAAATATGCTTAGGATGACGGACAATTTCAACTTCTTTGATGTCCGCTCCGCGTGTAAGCGGGCTACTGTGCAAGAATCTCCGCAAAGCAAGATCTTGATGAAGAACATCCGCATATTTACCGGGCTCGACATACCAACGGGATTTCCACGTTTTGTTTATGCCTAACCGCATACTGATAGGATTAACCTTTTGACCCATCTAGCCTCCTTTTTCTATTTAGGGCAACACATTCGCATACTGAAATAGAAATATGGCTAAAACGCTTATATATTCTATCGCTTCTTCCTCTTCCGCGCAACCAATATCTTTTCATACGCGGTCCTTCGTCGATAGTGAGCGTATGAAGGCACAACATATGGTCATCTAAGTTTTTATCAGCCACCTTCGCATTTGCGACGGCGGAAAGTAGCACCATACGCAACAACCGAGCGCCTTTGTGATGCAGGTTGTTCAAAATTGCGATCGCATCAGAATAGGATCTATTTCTAATATGATCCGCAACAGGTCTAATTTTAAACGGAGAAATCCGCTGAAATCGAGCGGTAGCCTTATATAGCGTAATATTAGACATTTATAACTCAGCGCTATTAGCCGCGCCCGCCTTTAAGAACTTTTTTATCCGACCCCGCATGTCCTCTAAATAGCCTTGTCGGCGAAAATTCGCCAAGTTTATGTCCCACCAAATTTTCTGTAATATAGGCTGGAATCCATGATTTTCCATTATATACGGATATTGTAAGCCCTACCATCTCAGGAATAATAGTTGACGCCCTAGAATAGGTTTTGATAATTTTTCGTTTCTCGGCATGTTGCATAGCCAATACTCTAGCATACAATTTGCCATCAATAAAAGGTCCTTTTTTTACAGAACGAGCCATATCAGCGAGATCTCCTTTTGACAATAAATTTGCTTGAGTATTTTCGTTTTTTCCTGGTTCTATACCCTTTGGCCGGTACACCAGTAGGACTTACCGGATGCCGTCCTCCAGAAGTGCGGCCTTCACCTCCGCCATGAGGGTGATCGACCGGATTCATTACCACCCCTCTGACCTTCGGCCGACGACCACGATGACGAGCGCGACCAGCCTTGCCAAGCTTGACATTCATAACATCTTCGTTGCCGATCACGCCAATAGTGGCGGAACATTTATCAGATATCTTTCGAACTTCGCTAGACGGCAACCGGAGTGTTACATAACCATTTTCTTTGGAAACAATGACTGCCCCAACACCAGCGGAACGAACAAGCTGCCCGCCTTTTCCAAGATTAATCTCAACATTATGAACCACTGTGCCTAGAGCGATCTTGGAAAATACAAGATGATTTCCCGGCGTGGCAGGAATATCTTCTCCGCTGCATATAGTATCTTTTATGCGCAGTCCTTTGGGCGCCAAAATATAACGTTTTTCGCCATCGCGATAGTGAATTAACGCAATATTCGCGCTTCTATTGGGATCATATTCAACGGTTGCGACAACACCGGGCACTCCGATTTTGTCCCTCTTAAAGTCAATAATTCTATAGAGTCTTTTCTGTTTTCCGCCCCGACGCCTTACACTGATTCTCCCATCGCGTCCAGCTTTATTTGGAACAGAATCCAATAGTGACTTTTCGGGAGCCCTTTTGCTTATTTCATTAAATGAGAGCGAAGTCATATATCTTCGCCCAGGCGTTATTGGGTTATATTTTTTTACTGCCACTATTGCTTTTTAGACTCCTTCAAATATATCAATAGTCTCTCCGGGAGACAGTGTTATCACCGCTTTTTTCCAACTCTTTGTATATCCCTTTCTAAACCTAACCCTTTTTGGCTTGGGACTTACTGTTATTATATTGCACTTGATAGGATTGACTGAAAAAAGAGCGTTGGCAGCTTTTATTACATCTATTTTAGTAGCATTTTTAGCCACCTTAAAAAAATATTTGCGGCTATCACGAAGAGCGTTTGTCTTTTCTGTTAACACAGGCGCGATTATTATTTTATACTGATCCATTCGTAACTCTATTTTTAACAATGTTAGAATAAAATGAATCCATAGCGCTGATAGTCGATTTAGAAAGTATTATCTGATGACTATACAATAAATCGAACGCTCGCAGCCTAGTATAGCATAGGTAATTAAGCCATGGAATATTGCGAGACGCCCTTTTAATTAAATGATCTTCATCTGAAAGAATAATAACAACTCGGCGAGATGTCGCAATATTAGAAAGCAATTTTGCCAACTCACCAGTACGACCATTTTCTAATGATATATCATCTACAATCTTAAAGCGATCTTCTCTTATTTTTTGACTCAGAATAACCAGCAACGCCAATCTTTTCTGCTGACGAGACATGCTATAAGAATAGCTACGAGGCCGCGGACCAAATACGACTCCCCCGCCCGTCCATAATGGAGAACGACGCGAACCTGCTCTGGCTCTTCCTGTGCCTTTTTGATTCCATGGTTTGCTCTTTGAGCCCCTTACCTCACCTCTCATTTTTGTTGAAGCTGTGCCTATCCGATTATTAGCCAGCTCATTATGAACCGCTTGCTGAATCAAAGCAGGGTTATTCTTTCGCGCAAATAGATGATCGCTAACATCCATAGACGCCACTTTGCCGCCTTCGCGACTATATATCGATATCTCCATATATTCCTAATATGCCTTAGTATTTAATAGATTTTTGCAAAAGTACTTTGCTACCGCGCACGCCGGGCACAGAACCCTTAAGAAGCAATACACGTTTTTCCAGGTCGACACGGATCACTCGTAAGTTCTGAATACTATGCCTTTTTTTAGTCATACGTCCGGGCATTTTTGTTCCTTTAATAACTTTTGAAGGAGTTGCCGCCATACCAGTTGAGCCATTGGCCCGATGAAATTTTGAACCGTGAGTCTTACGACCTCCCGAAAAATTATGGCGTTTCATTACTCCTTGAAAACCGCGACCCTTAGTATATCCTATAACATCGACATAGTCCCAATTCTGGGTATCTTTAATAGTAATCTCGCTTCCTATTTCTTTGTCTATATCCTCCGCAAAACGAGACTCATGCATTATGCGCATAGCAGGCAACGAGCGAGATTCAAACTGACCTCGCACCGGTCGACTCAGTTTCCGCGAATCGACCTCTCCACTAGCGAGCACAATAGCATTATAGCCTTCTACGTCAACGGAACGTTTCTGTACGACAATATTTGGCAACAGCTCAACTACCGTAACGGGGACAATTAAGCCATCTTCGCCGAATATTTGCGTCATACCGATTTTACGCCCGATCAATTGCAACATATATCAACTACTGCCACTGCTTTATTTCGACATCGACACCCGCGGGCAATTCAAGCTTCATAAGGGCATCCATCACCGCCGAACTTGGATCTAGCACATCAAGTATTCTTTTATGTGTGCGCATTTCAAACTGCTCTCTGGACTTTTTATTGACATGCGGAGAGCGCAAAACCGTAAATTTCTGTATTCGTGTGGGCAGAGGAATAATTCCCGACACATTGGCGCCTAATTTTCGCACTGTATCAACAATTGATCGCGCGCCTTTATCAACAAGAGTCACATCAAAGCCTCTTAGACGCATTCTGATTTTACCTCCAGCCATAATGCCTCAACACTACATCCATATAGAATACCTGTTATGAAAAATAAGACTAGTTTGGTTACTCGATTATCTCGATAACCTGTCCACTAGCGACAGTTCTGCCCCCTTCTCTGATAGCAAAGCGAAGACCTTTTTCCATAGCGATTGGATGGATCAACTCGCCCTCAATCTCGGTGTTATCGCCCGGCATGATCATTTCCTTGCCGCTGGTCAATGAAACCGTGCCGGTAATATCGGTGGTACGGAAGTAAAATTGCGGCCGATATCCGCTGAAAAAAGGCGAGTGGCGACCACCTTCATCTGTTCCCAAACAATAGATAGCACCTTTAAATTTATGGTGAGGAGTAATTGAATTTGGCTTAGCGAGCACTTGTCCTCTCTGCACATCTTTTTTATCAATGCCTCGCAATAATACGCCAATATTGTCTCCGGCCTCTCCTCGATCGAGCAATTTATTGAACATTTCTACCCCGGTAGCGACCGTTTCGCGAGTTTCGCGAATTCCGACTATAGATACTTTATCGCTAACATTAACAACTCCGCGGTCGACTCTTCCGGTTACAACGGTTCCTCTGCCTTGGATAGAAAATATATCCTCAATGGGCATAAGAAAATCTTTGTCCACGTCTCTTACAGGCAGAGGAAAGTAGTTATCCATAGCATCGAGCAAATCGGAGACGCATTTTATTTTTTCCTCTTCATCAGGGGAGCTCATAGCGGCAAATGCGCTACCTTTTATGACCGGTATTTCATCGCCGGGAAATCCCTGAGCTTTTAAGACATCCCGAATTTCCTCTTCGACAAGCTCAATAAGATCGGGATCGTCGACAAGATCTGTTTTGTTAATAAATACAATAATCGCTGGGACGCCGACCTGGCGAGCCAATAATACATGTTCCTTCGTTTGAGCCATCGGGCCGTCAGTCGCCGAAACAACCAGAACCGCGCCGTCCATTTGCGCCGCGCCGGTAATCATATTTTTGATATAATCGGCATGACCTGGACAATCTACGTGAGCATAATGTCGCTTGTCTGTTTCGTATTCTACATGACGCGTATTGATTGTAATACCTCTCGCCTTTTCCTCAGGCGCATTATCAATATCGTCATAATTCATTACTTTGCCGTTATTCCTTTTGGCGCTATACATCGTCAATGCAGCGGTAAGAGTTGTCTTTCCATGGTCAACATGACCTATAGTGCCGACGTTAATATGTGGTTTTGTACGTGAAAATTTTTCCTTCGCCATAAATACCTCCTAAGACTATCTATTTTATATCGTAATAAATACTACTTTGCAACAGAAATTATAACGTTAAATTGTAGATCATATTAATTTAATAAATCTACCATCGGTAGTGAGAAAAAGCCTTGTTGGCTTCGGCCGCCTTATGCGCTTCTTCTTTCTTTTTTATCGCCGCTCCCACTCCATTGTAAGCATCTATAAATTCCAGACTTAACTTTGTTACCATTGAAGCGCTTTTACGAAGGCGAGCCGCTCTTATAATCCATCTAATAGCGAGCGCATTCTTTCGAGAATCGCGAACTTCAACAGGAATTTGATAGGTGGAGCCGCCTACGCGACGGGATTTTACCTCAACTTTTGGACGCGCGTTCTCGATCGCCTTTTCAAAAACAGTCAAAGAGCTCTCATTGGTTTTCTCGGAAGCAATATCCAGCGCCCGATATAGTATTGACGCGCTGATAGATTTCTTGCCATTGAGCATCATGCACGCTATAAAACGCTCCACCATCTCGTTGTTAAATCGATAATCAACTTGGACACGCTTTTTTATTACTAATTTACGTCGTGACATAGCTAGGCTCTCGCTCTCTTAGTTCCGTATCTTGAACGACCATTGGAACGATTTTCTACGCCAAGAGTATCTAGGGCGCCACGGACGATATGATATCGAACCCCAGGCAAGTCCCTTACCCTGCCGCCTCGAATCAAAACAACCGCATGCTCTTGTAAATTGTGTCCGATTCCCGGAATATAGGCTGTTACCTCAATGCCATTGGTAAGGCGAACACGAGCTATTTTCCGCAACGCGGAATTCGGCTTTTTAGGAGTGATCGTCATAACGCGAGTACACACTCCTCGTTTTTGTGGACATTTTTGTAACGCTGGAGACTTTGTCTTAGAAAATCCGCGTTGCCGCCCCATGCGGGTTAATTGATTAACTGTTGGCATTAAAAAAGAGCGTAATTAATGACAGGGAAAAAGTCAAGCGTTTAATTTATTTTTTATTTATTTTTTTTCTAATACGCTTATCGCGATCATCTGGATGGATGCATTCCAAATACAATAGAAGCCCTATAGAACGTTTGCGCTATAGTCAATGCGAACGATTAACTGCCCGTTGGGCGTTGCGGGCTGGGAGCGGGGCGATTGGAAGACGGGGGAGCGACGCCCGCAGAGGGGGGGAGCGGAATAGCGCAAGCGCGCCTATTGGGAGAGCGCAAGAGGGGAAACGGGATGTCGCGCGCTTGCGCTATGGAGCGAGGGGGGAGACAACGCAAAGAATATGGCGCCACTCAAAAAGAATGTGGAAAGAATAGTTTGCGCCGCCGCTCTACGAGAGGCGATTCCCCCTCCCGCCATATCTCTCTCTTCTCTCTTTGCCGCTCTTTCTAGGCGTTTGACGATGTCGCCGTGTCGCCTGTTATTCGTCCGCCTGTTCGGGCGATGGCGACGGCTGATTCGATGAAAAAAGAGCGTCGACTTGTTGCTGATTGCTTTGCTGTTCGTTGCGTTCGCGCTCTCGCTTATTGATAATTTCTTGGGTGTGCTGATCGAGGTCTTCGATTTTATCATCGGACAATTTGATATTCCTGTATTGTTGCATGCCGGTGCCGGCGGGAATAAGATGGCCGATGATTACATTCTCTTTAAGGCCGCGCAGGTGGTCGACCGAGCCGCCTATAGCCGCGTTGGTGAGTGTTCGCGTGGTTTCCTGGAACGATGCGGCCGATATAAACGAGTCCATGTTAATTGACGCGCGAGTAATGCCAAGCAAGAACGGCCGCGCGACGGCAGACTGCCCGCCTTCGCGAAGGACCCTTCGATTTTCCTCGCGGAATTGATATTTGTCGATGAACTGGCCGTAAATAAACTTTGTGTCGCCGATGCTTATTATTTCTATTTTGCGCATCATCTGACGGATAATAACTTCAATATGCTTGTCGTTTATATGGACGCCTTGTAATCGGTAGACTTCTTGCACTTCATTCATAAGGAAGCGTTGCAACGCATTCTCGCCTCGGGTTTTCAATATTTCATGCGGATCTATATTGCCTTCGCATAATTTATCGCCCGCTTCGACCATATCTTTGTCTCGCACTAAAAGATATTTACCCATAGGGATGAGGTGCTTATATTCTTTGCCGTACACATCTTCGACAACAATTACGCGTTTCCCTTTCACAATTGGTCGAAAATAGACAGTTCCGTCTGCTTGGGCAAGCACGGCAGCATTTTTTGGCTGACGCGCCTCAAAGAGATCGCCGACTCTCGGAAGACCGCCGGTGATATCGCCTGTTTTCGCGCTTTCTCGCAACATCTTGGCAAGCACCCTGCCGGCTTCGATCGTCTCGCCGTTTTCGACATTGAGGTAGGCGGAATCGGGTAGATAGTAGGAGGCTAGATCATTTCCCTCGTCATCTTTTACGGCGATCCGAGGTTGCAGTGTTTCGGGAGTAAATTCGATGATCTTCTTTTCTATTTTGCCTGTCTCATCGTTGATTTCCTCGTTGAGTGTCGTGCCTTGCACAATATCATGAAACTCGACCACGCCTTTTTGCTCGGAGATAATCGGTTCGCTGAAGGGGTCAAAGGTAGCTATCGTTTCATTGGCGGGAACAACGGTTTTAGGGAGTAGATTGGTTTCCGCGCCGTTTGGTATTTGCAAACGCTGATCTTGCGCCACAAGAAAAATTTTGGAGCGTTCGAGAATGACGTAGGCATTATCTTTCGCGACGACTGTTTCCCCATCTTTGCGCTCGAATACGGGTTGATTCTTGACCACCTTATCGCCATTTTTTACAAAGCATTTTTTGGTTTTCTTGTGTTGCTCAATGATTCTGGCCACCACGGCATATCCCTTCCTTGTAAAAAGCTTATCTCCATTGGGCAATAATACATGCGTTCCCACAAATTCGCGAATGTATACCGGATATTTGAGAAAGATGCGGTTGCCTTCCGATGCCTTAGTAGCCGCGCCTCCTATATGGAATGTTCTCATGGTGAGCTGGGTTCCGGGCTGACCAATCGATTGGGCGGCAATAATTCCGACGGCCTCTCCTATGTCTACAACCCTATTGGTGGCTAGATTTCTTCCATAACATTTGCGACATACCCCATGTCGCGCTTCGCAGGTAAGCACCGCCCGGATTCTTACGGTTTCGATACCAAATTGCTCGATCATATCGGCGTCTTTGTCGTTGATCTCTTCATTCACATCAACCAACACTTCGGATGTAATTGGATGCTTTACGCGCTCCAGCGTGAATCTGCCGCGGATGCGGTCGGCAAGGGATTCTACAACTTCCTCGCCATCTTTGAGCGTCTGCATCTCCAACCCGTTAATGGTGCCGCAGTCATCTTCGTTAATAACAATGTCTTGGGCGATATCGACGAGTCGACGTGTGAGATAACCGGCATCGGCGGTTTTAAGCGCTGTGTCGGCAAGCCCTTTTCTGGCGCCGTTGGTGGAAATAAAGAATTCTATGACGGATAGACCTTCCTTAAAGTTAGATCGAATAGGCAACTCGATAATTTCGCCCGAAGGTTTCGCCATCAATCCTCGCATACCAGCCAATTGTCTTATCTGGCTTCTGCTTCCTCGCGCTCCCGAATCCGCCATCATATAGACCGGATTGAGCCCTGCTCTATCTTCTTTGAGTTGCTTCATCATCGCGTCGGTCAAATCTTCGTTGGTGCGATTCCACGATTCGATGACTCGATTATATCGCTCCTCAGATGTGATATATCCTTGTAAATATCGACGCTGAATAGACTGAACCTCTTTGCTGGTTTGGTCGATCATTTCAGCTTTTTGTTTGGGAATGACAATATCGTCTATGCCAATAGTGGTTCCAAATTTGGTAACGTAACGAAACCCTAGCCGTTTAATCGCGTCCAATAGATCAACAGCGACCGCCGGGCCAAGCTCGGCGTGACATTTGGCAACCAGCGCTCGAAGTTCCGTATCGTCCAGCGTTTTGTTGACAAAATCTATTTCATCGGGTATTTCGCCATTGAAGATGGCTCTGCCAGGAGTGGTTTCTATTGTTCTTCCATCATTTTGCCGTATTTTTACCAGCGCATGGCAATCGACATAGCCGAGCTCATAGGCCATTGTCACTTCGTCTAACGAACTAAAATATTTTCCCGCTCCATGGACGTTATCTCGTTGCAACGTGAGGTGGTAGATGCCCAATACCATATCAAGCGAAGGAAAAACAATAGGCTCGCCATTTGCGGGATTCAGAAGGTTTCGAGGAGCCAGCATAAGAGTCCAGCACTCGGTTTGAGCTGCATAGGTCAAGGGAACATGCACCGCCATTTGGTCGCCGTCAAAGTCGGCGTTATAGGCATGGCACACAAGCGGATGCAACCGTATGGATTTGCCTTCAACCAGCACCGGTTCAAATGCCTGGATTCCAAGTCGATGAAGCGTGGGCGCGCGATTGAGAAATATAGGATGCTCTTTTACCACCTCTTCCAAGATTGCCCATACTTCTGGAGTTCCCTGCTCGACGGTTACTTTGGCTTTTTTAATGTTATAAACAACATCTTGATCGACTAGTTTTCTCATAATAAAGGGCTTAAATAGTTCAAGCGCCATGCTGATAGGAAGACCGCATTGGTGCAATTCAAGCTCTGGACCAACCACAATGACCGAACGTCCCGAATAGTCGACCCTTTTACCCAATAGATTTTGTCGAAAACGCCCCTGTTTTCCTCGTAACATGTCGGAAAGCGATTTTAAAGGACGATTAGAGGCGCCTTTTACCACCCTGCGTTTTTTTGAATTATCAAATAGCGCGTCGACAGCTTCTTGAAGCATCCGTTTTTCGTTCCTGATAATAATATCGGGAGCATTCAGATTCATGAGGCGGCGCAGTCGATTATTGCGGCTGATGACCCTTCTATAGAGATCATTGAGATCGCTGGTCGCAAATCGGCCGCCTTCCAACTGTACCATTGGCCGCAAATCGGGAGGAATGATTGGGATCGCTTCTAATATCATCCACTCCGGTTTATTACTGGAGTCGCGAAAATTTTCAACAAGCTCTATCCTTTTGAGCAGCCGCTTGTCTGATTTCGCGCCTTTTTTGTTCATCACTTCGCGCAATTCGCCAGAAAGAGCATTGAGATCTATCTGTTCTAAGAGAAGCCTAATTGCTTCCGCTCCCATTAACGCGGTAAATGCTTCGCCATATCGTTCGTAGGCGTTTTCGTATTCATCTTCAGTCAGGAGGGTATTCTGAGTTAAATCAGTATCGCCTGGGTCGACAACGATGAACTTCTCGTAGTAGAGCACGGAGCGAAGCACGCCTACAGAGAGGTCTAACAGTAATCCTATTCGCGAGGGCAAGAGGCGATAATACCATATATGGGCAACCGGTGTCGCTAACTCAATATGCCCCATGCGTTCCCGACGCACCCTAAAATGCGTCACCTCTACACCACATCGATCGCAGACTACGTTTTTGAAACGTATCGACTTAAATTTTCCGCAATAGCACTCCCATTCCTTGGTGGTGCCAAAAATTTTTTCGCAGAACAGCCCTTCGCGTTCAGGGCGAAGCGTGCGATAGTTAATTGTTTCCGGCTTTTTTACCTCGCCGTAACTCCACGATCGAATGCGATCTGGAGAAGCCAATTGGATCTTTATGCTGTCAAAACTCTTTTTATCTCTCATATTAGCCCCTTGCTGGTATGCCTCTAAAAGTCACCGCGATTTAATAACTCTTCGTCGCGCTCAGTCAACGCCAAAAGCTTCCGCGAGTCATCATAGATAGACAGATCCAACGCAAGTCCTCGCATCTCTTGCACCAGTACATTGAATGATTCGGGAACCCCAACGTCTCTTGACGGCTCGCCTTTTACAATACTTTCATAGATTTTGGAACGCCCGAGCATATCATCGGACTTAATGGTAAGCAGTTCTTGCAACGTATTGGCGGCTCCATACGCTTCAAGAGCCCAGACCTCCATTTCGCCAAGCCGCTGACCTCCAAATTGAGCTTTTCCTCCAAGAGGCTGTTGCGTTACCAGAGAATATGGCCCGGTAGAACGCGCATGCATTTTGTCGTCGACGAGGTGATGTAATTTAAGAATATGCATGTAGCCAATCAACACCGGATTCACAAATTTCTCTCCTGTCAATCCATCATATAATTCAGTCTTAGCATTGAATGGAAGATTATTTTTCTTGAGTTCCTCGGCAATCCGTTCAGGAGGAGCCGATTCAAAGACAGGAACGGCGAACTTCTTACCAAGACTCGCGGCAAGTAATCCCAGTTGCGTTTCTAATATCTGCCCGATGTTCATGCGAGAAGGAACGCCAAGGGGATTTAAACAGACATCGAGCGGCGTTCCATCTGCCATATATGGCATATCTTCGACCGGCATAATACGAGAGACCACACCTTTATTGCCATGTCGACCGGCTATTTTATCGCCTTCTTTAAGCTTCCGTTTCGTTACTACCAGAACTTTCACAATCTCGTCAACGCCCGGCGTTAAATCGTCGCCCTGTTCCCTGTTAAGCCGTTGGATACTTAATACTGTTCCTTCGACGCCATGGGGCAATTTTAGAGAGGTGTCTCGCACGTCTTTAGCTTTCTCGCCAAAAATAGAGTTGAGCAACTTAAATTCCGGGGTTGTTTCGGTCTCTGTGCGAGGGGTTACCTTTCCCACTAAGATATTTCCCGATTGAACTCGAGTTCCAACGAGCACAATGCCATGTTCATCAAGATTTTGGGTAGCCCTTTCGGAAACGTTAGGAATATCGCGTGTGAGTTTCTCGGGACCCAATTTTGTTTCTCGAATTTCGACTTGAAACTCTTTTATGTGCACGGAAGTAAACATATCGTTTTGAACAACCCGTTCCGATATGAGAATAGAATCCTCAAAATTATAGCCATTCCATGGAATAAATCCCACAAGAACGTCGCGGCCTAACGCCAGTTCTCCATCGGATGTCGCCGCCCCATCTGCGATAACTTCTCGTTCGACAACTTTCTGTCCTTTTGAGACTAACGGACGCTGATTGGAGCAGGTGTCTTGATTGGTTCGCATGTATTTCAGCAGAGGATAATCATCATAATCGTCTTTATCTTTCTGTTTGGATGGTTTTATGCGAATCAAGCTATTTGAAACATAGACTATTGTTCCCGATCGCTTGGCTTTAACAAGAACTCCAGAATCTGTAGCCGCCTTTCGTTCCATGCCGGTTCCAATTAACGGAGAATGGGGAAACAGCAACGGAACCGCTTGGCGTTGCATGTTAGAGCCCATAAGGGCGCGATTTGCGTCGTCATGCTCTAGAAACGGGATCAGCGAAGCAGATACCGAAATTATCTGGCGTGGAGAAACATCCATATAGTCGATGTCCTTAGGGGGGCTTGAAGTATAATCGCCTGCTTTTCGCACCGATACCATTTGGGCTTTGAAAAAACCCTTATCGTCCAATTCGGCGTTAGCCTGAGCAATGCAATATTTCTCCTCGTCAATTGCCGAAAGATATTCTATCGACTTGGTTGCCCTGCCATTAGAAACTTTGCGATAGGGAGTCTCGAGAAATCCATATTCATTGACTCTCGTATAATTAGCCAAAGAGACAATGAGGCCGATATTGGGACCTTCTGGCGTTTCTATAGGACACATCCGGCCATAATGCGTGTAATGGACGTCGCGCACTTCAAACCCCGCGCGCTCGCGGGAAAGCCCGCCCGGGCCAAGGGCGTTCAAGCGTCGTTTATGAGTCAGCGCTGCCAGAGGATTGACCTGATCCATAAATTGCGAGAGTTGACTGGAGCCAAAAAACTCTTTCACTGCCGATATAATTGGCTTGATAGAGATGATATCTTGCGGTTTGATGGTGTCATTTTCTTTGACAGCCATACGCTCTTTCGCCACACGTTCGAGACGAGAAAACGCGACCTTCATCTGATTGGCAAAAAGCTCTCCGACAGAGCGAATGCGGCGATTGCCAAGATGATCGATGTCGTCTACATTGGCGTCGCCGATATAAACTTTCGCAAGATGCCGCATTGTATTGACAATATCATCTAGAGTCAGAACGCAGTCGCTAATTGGTTGAGCATAATTAAACTTCTTATTGAGCTTATATCGCCCAACGCGGCCGAGGTTATATCGTTTGGGATCAAAAAAGAGCGAGGTTATGTCGGCTTCGGCGCTTTCCCAGGTTATCGGCTCTCCGGGACGAAGCGCTGAATATACCGCCGTTAAGGCTTCAACACGAGACAGTTCGCCTTGCCGATCTTCGGCGCGATTTCGATCCCGCTCCAATGAATCGAGAATCAGCGGCGAATGAAGCGAGTCTTCATGCTCCATATCGATGATCATAACGCTGTTGATGCCGGTATGTATGAGTTCGTCGACGTCATGAGGGTGCAACTTATGTCCCATTGGAAGCAATAATTTCTCCACGCCGTCAACCATTCCGACGACATTGCAAGCCAGCAACTGTCCAGTAAGGCTGTTTATTCGCTTTCTATTCAAAGAGAGACGAACTTTTTTCTTAGCATAGAACAATCCTGCTATCTCTTCGGAGCTTTTGACTCCGAGAGCCCGTAAAAATGTTGTCCCTAACACCCGTTTTTTACGATCAATTTTGGCGTAGAGAAGGCCATTTTTTGAATCGACCTCAAATTCTAGCCACGATCCTCTGTATGGAATTATACGAGCCGCATGCACGCCTTTATCAAAAGAAAAGATCACTCCAGGGCTACGATGGATCTGACTTACCACAACTCGTTCAGCTCCATTATAGACAAATGTTCCTCGTTCAGTCATAAGGGGAATGTCCCCGAAATAAATATCTTTTTGACGAATTTCTTTGCTTTCAAGAAAAAGCAAATTGATCCGCGCTTTGAGTAACGCAGAATAGGTATGCCCTTTGCTCCTGCACTCAAATTCGTCCGGTTTGCCGTCCTCATTTAATTCATACTTTACGTACTCAAGTACCATATCCCCGCCTCTAATGGGAAATACGGATTGAAAAACCTCCTCTAGCCCCTGCATAAGCAGAGGATCGCCCGAACGAAGGCGAGTCAATTGAAGAAAATTCTCATACGATTCTAATTGGATTCCAGCGAGATCCGGAAGATCCATTACTGCCTTACGCACATTTCCGAATTCATCGCGCGTTGTGCCGCGTTTCTTGGTAACCATAATTCCCCCCCTCAGTTTTTTCGCGCCATTTTGCTATGCAGACCATCACAAGCCTGCATAATTATCGAATTATTTGGATAATTAGAACCGATATGTCATTGGAGTTCTACAACGGCGCCGGCAGTCTCCAGCTTTTCCTTCGCTTGTTGCGCCTGTTCCTTAGTAACAGCCTCTTTTACTTTTTTGCCTCCCGCTTCGACAAGGGCCTTTGCCTCGCCTAGCCCCAATCCCGTTAAAGCGCGCACCTCTTTTATAACGGGAATTTTCTTTCCTTCCGCAAACCCCTTCAAAATAACATTGAATTCGGTCTGCTCTTCTACCTCTTCCTCTCCGCCTCCAGTAGAGGCTCCTCCAGTAGCAGCCATCGCAACAGGGGCCGCGGCGGAAACGCCAAATCGCTCTTCCATCGCCGATACTAGTTCAGAAACCTCAATAACCGTCATACTCGCAATAGCATCGAGTAGTTCATCTTTTGTAAGTGTCGCCATATTATCTTCTCCTTTATTTTTTACTCGGCGATAGCACGCAACACACACGAAGACTAACGCCGATAGATTGTTGTTTTATTATTTTTTCTCTTTTTGATCGGCAATTGCCTGTAACGTTCGAGCAATCCTAGCTACAGATTCGTTTAATGTCGCCGCCATCTTTTGCGTCGGAGCCTGTAGAGCTCGCATAAGCTGAGCGCGAACTACATCTAATGAAGGCAATTGGGCAATACGCAATGTTTTTTGCCGATCAAATAACACGCCATCAAGCAACGAGCCTTTAATTGTCAATAGTTCATTTTTTGTCTCCGCCTTTATTTCATCGGCTATGTCGACAACGGCTTTAATTACGGCTTCGCTATCTTTAGCAACTAGCGCCAGCGCGGTCGGTTGCGTGAGAATTGAATCCAGACCGTCAATTTCCATTTGTCGAAAGGCGCGAAGCGCAAATCGATTTTTTATAACTCGATATTTGGCGTCATATTGAACAAGCCGAGATCTAATTTCGGTTATTTTTTCAACGTTCAGCCCTCGGTAGTTAGTAAAAACAATACACTTACTTGCCTTGAAGTCATCGACCATTTGCTTGATTGCAATCTTTTTGCTCTCATGAGCTTTCGCTATATACATACGTTTTATCCCTCGCTAGCTACCCGGATACCAGGTCCCATTGTAGATGAAATAAATATCGATTTGATAAATTCACCCTTTGAGTCTTCTGGACGACAAGCGCGAACCTCCTCAATAAAAGAGGTAATATTTTCAATAATTTTCTCATTCTCCATCGAAACTTTGCCAACAGGAAGATGTATGACGCCCGTTTTGTCGGATCGAAATTCGATTCTTCCTTTTTGAAGCTCGGCGATAGCAGCCGCAACATCCATTGTTACGGTTTTTGTCTTAGGATTCGGCATGAGCCCCCTTCTTCCTAAAATTGGACCCAATTTGCCGATCTCTCTCATCATATCGGGAGTGGCAACCGCGACATCGAAATCAAGCCACCCGTCCTTTATTTTTCCGATAATGTCGTCATTGCCCACATACGTAGCGCCGGCGGCCTGAGCTTCGGCCTCCTTCTCGCCACGCGCAAACACAAGTATCCGCTTAGAGTCTCCGAATTGATGGGGAATGACCATAGTGTTTCGAACATTCGCGCCTTTTTTTATTTTAACTTTGATCGCGACTTCGACTGTTTCGTCAAATTTAGCCGTGGCTGCGTCTTTTAATTTTTTCATCCCTTCGGGGTAACTATACACTGTATTTCGATCGATATGCTGAACAGCGCTACAATAACGTTTGCCTCTCTTCATTATTTTTGCTCCACGCTAACGCCCATGCTCCGAGCGGTTCCAGCAATAATCCGTTCGGCGGCCTCGATGTCCCGAGTGTTAAGATCTGGGAGCTTTATAGTCGCAATTCGCCGGAGTTGCTCTTTAGTCATAACAGCTACCTTGTCTCTGTTAGATTCAGACGATCCTTTGTCAAGCGCCAATTCCTTTTTAATGAGAACTGAGGCTGGAGGGTTCTTTGTAATAAAACTAAATGTTCGATCGCTATAAATAGAAACAATCACCGGAACCCGCATGCCCGCCTCTATGTTAGCGGTTGCGTCATTAAATTGTTTGCAAAATTGAGGCGAACTGACTCCGTGCGGGCCAAGGGACGACCCGACAGAAGCCGGCGAAGCCTGCCCCGCCGCAACTTGCATTTTAATTACCTTTGAAGGTTTTTTCTTTGATTTTACTTTTTTTGGAGCCATATTTCCTCTCTATTGTATCTTCTCAACTTGCATAAACGTAACTTCCACCGGAGTCGCCCGCCCAAAAATACCGACCGTAACGCGAAGTCTGCTTTTTTCTTGATTCACCTCTTCTACCTTTCCGGTAAATGAGTCGAACGGGCCATCTATTATTTTAACATTCTCGCCAACGTCAAATGTACTTCCCGCCTGTGGCAATACCGCTTCCCCGTCTATCTCGCCGGTTTTTTGTAAAATTGCCCGCGCCTCCTCTTGAGATATAGGCTGCGGACGAACATTTCGAGGCGATCCAACAAAAGAGGTCACCCCGTTAATTCGCAGAATATGCGAACATACATTTTTCCATCCTGCTTCAGGCAAATCCATTTCAACCAATATATAGCATGGCATATAGAGCTTTTGAATAACCCGTTGCTTACCTCTGGTTACGGTAGATACCTGCACAGATGGAACTTTGACGTCAGTAAGAACATTTGTCAAGTCCTCTTGCTGGCGCGTTCGCTGCAACTCGCGGGCAATTTTATTCTCGTATCCCGAATAGGTATGCAACACATACCATCGCTTAGCCATGATATTCTATACCCAATTAGATAAAGCCGCAATCAAAATAACAGCTCTATCAACGAAAGAAAAACAAAATCAAGAAGCCCCAATATTATCGCAAATATCGCGACAGATATCAGTACGAGTCGAGTCGAAGATCCTGCTTCGGCGCGAGAAGGCCATACCACCTTTTTTAGCTCGCTATAAGATTCTTTAAAAAACTGTGCTATTTTACGCATTATATTTTCAGGCTAGGCAGGATTCGAACCTGCAACATCCGGTTTTGGAGACCGGCGCTCTAGCCGTTGGAGCTACTAGCCTCTGGTTCACTATTTTAGCTTGACTTCTTTGTGCAATGTTCTTTTTTTAAGAACGGGGCAATATTTCATTAATTCTATTTTGCCTTGATTATTGCGACGATTCTTAGTAGTAGTGTAGTTAATATGCCCACTTTCCTCGCATTTTAGACCTATTTTTTGAACTACTTTGCTCTTTGCCATTTATAGTCTCTCCTTTATGGTGCTATAGATACAATTTGATAATAATATAGTCAAGGTATAATCATTATTTTCAACAATTATATTATAGCTCGATTCTTTCAATTTACTAACAACACTCCTTGAACAACTCCGATCAATATTGCAATAACGCGCGCGCTATACAAATGGCCTGCAACGCGCGCAAATTCGACCGCCCCCGAGACGAAAGAATTACAAGCCCTCGATCGGATTTGAACCGATGACCCCATCCTTACCATGGATGTGCTCTACCAGCTGAGCTACAAGGGCAAAGATACTATATAACTTATCTTTTCTATCGAATTTGATACATAATCCATATTTTATTATTATTTGTCAAGCGATTCTCCATTTTTGATGCAATTAAAATAGCGTAGGCGATTTAGCGTTGGTCTTGACGACAATATGCCGCGCATTCATGCCATCGAATATAATTTCGCTCGCGGCTATCGATCGGAAACCATAATTCGGCGCGTCTATTATTTATTAGCGAAATTATTTTTTTCCATGATGGATTAGATATTTTTCATAATCATTTCGCGTCTCTCGCATGACATTTTCCAGCTCCTTGAAAAAGTCGCCTTGAAAAGTTTCGGCCTGCCGCATTCGTCGAGCGAGGGCTTGGCGCTGTTCGGCGGCGATCGGAAGATTGTGCACCTGTCGGTCGTTCAATAGTTGGAGGTAATGTTCGACTCTTCGCAAAAATAGATAATGTCTTCGCAATCGTTCACAGACTATCGGCGATATAATGCGTGAATTTTCCAACAGAGCGATCGCGTTTATCGTATTGTGCTCAAATAGCGCGCTGTCTTTTTTTCCATAAATCATCTGCAATCCTTGGACAAGAAACTCTATGTCACGCAATCCCCCTCTATCGATTTTTACATTGTCTCCTTGTCGAATCATGGTGCCATTAGCGCTACGAATTCTACGAAGGCGCTCGATATTTTCAATGATTTGATCTTTTTGCCACCCGTCGCGAAGAACGTTGAGAACGCGACGAAGAAATTTTTGTCCCACACGAAGCGCTCCAGCGACTGGCGAAGCCTTCATAAGCGCTTGATGTTCCCAAAGCGAAGCGGAATCACGATAGTAGTCGAATAATACAGAGCTAGGGTGCGCTAAAATACCGGAGCTCCCGAACGGGCGAAGGCGCAGATCGATACGATAGATCGCTCCATATCCGTCGCGACTCGACAACTCCTTTTGCAGACGAGTCATAATTTCGCTACAAATCACCTGTTCGCGCATGATTTCGTCGTCGCAATTGCGCTGATCGTATTGAGCCTCTTGCGGCCGCAATGCCCGAGGTTCAAATACACCCACTAAATCAAGATCTGAGCTGTAATTAAGCTCATATCCACCCAATTTTCCAAATCCTAAAATTACAAAGCGCCGAGCAAGATCTTCCCGTTCTTTTTGAGAAATAGCCAGCATGTTCCAAATGCGCTCCATCGTTACTGAGATAATGGCGCGCGCCAGATCGGAGAGGTCGGCAGTAACCGCTTGTATGGGGGAACGATGGCATATATCTCGAGCGGCTATACGGAGTAGCTCTCTATTGCGAAATCGTCGTATCAAAATCGGCCATTCTTTATCGTTAAAGAGATCGCGCCCGGCTAGATCGTGTAATTCTTGCTCTAAACGTTTTTGTCCTGGGGCGGAGGCAATCATTTGAGGGCTGGTAACCCAATCGAAAAACTGTGGATTGGCGATCATACTATCGGCCAAAAACTGGCTAACAGAGAGGATGCCAATGAGTATGTCAAGGCGGGCAGGTTGCTGACGGAGCTGGCAATAGTGATTTGTCGGCTGATCTAACGCTTCGCAGAATCGCTCCCAATTGTTTAACGCCATATCGGGATCGGGCGATTCGCATAGTTGATGCCATGCGATAATCGCGATCTCGGCAAAAATATGCGCGTCGGAACGTTTTGCCATAGCGCGAAGATTGGCCATAGCTCGTTTGGGGCTGGCAAATCCATATGTCGAGAGAAAATTGGCGCATTTCTCCGCAATTTTCGATTCTAAAGGATCTGGAGCATAGATAATATCGACTACGCTAAATATCCCGCGCTCAAATAGATCGCGACGCAATTGCCGTTCCACAAATGCGCGGACATAGGCGGTGGTAGTCTCGAACAGCACATAGAGAGTCCGCGCGGGATCGACGCGCTGTTGAGACTCGTATCCCATACGTCGAGCAAGATGCAAATACTCGAACGAGTCGGATTTGGGGAGATAGAGGTCGCGGGCGTTGCCGCGCAGAATGCGAAGGCCGTTAATTAAATGACGCAGAAAGCGATAAGCCTCGATGAGACGGAGAGAATCGCGATAGTCTATGTGCCCCGCCTGCGCCAAACGCTCAAGAGCGGTTTGAATACGAGGAGTGCGGAGCGCCGTTTCGTCCCGCCCGAGGATAACTTGCAACAACTGGACGCATTGCTCTAAGTCTGAGAGTCCTCCGGGGGAAAGCTTCGCGTGAACAGCGCCGAGCGCTTGTTGATTTTGTCGTTTACGAAGCGCAAGCAGTTCCTCTCTATCGATGGTTCCGGCGGCGTAGACCAATTCGTCTCGGGCATGTTCGATACGCTTGCCCAATGTGTTGCTTCCCGCGATAAACCGCAAACGCACCAGCGCCAATCGTTCTAAACTTACCGCGTCTCCGCGAAAATAAGAGACGAAATCGCCAAATCCGCATGCCAATGGACCCGACGTTCCATATGGACGCAGTCGGGTATCCACGTTAAATATGCCTTCGCGTTTTGCCTCGATAAGCGAAATAACTTCGGCGGCGACCCGTTCGAAAAACTCGCTATTTTCGATGGGTTTATCGCCGTCGGTCATACCGATGTCGCTGTAGACAAATAACAGCTCTATATCAGAAGCATAGCCTAACGCGGCGCCCCCCAGCTTACCAAGTCCCATGATAGCGCAGCGCGCCGTCATACCCGCCGCGCTGCGAGGAGTCCCAAACTGAGAGGAAATATGGGCTGTAGCTAATCGAAGGGCCTCATTGGCAACCGCCTCCGCCAGAGCGGTCAATCGTAAGCTTAAGAAGGCGAAATCGTCTATATGGTAGAGGATGTGGTCAAGATCGATAAGATAGATTTCATTATCTTTAAATTGATTGAGACGCTCTTTAGCGTTTTCGTAGTTTACGGCGTAGGATAGTTTATGACGAAGTCGCTCCGCAACTTCATCGGGCTCGGCGCTCCGGTAGCTTCCGCTCGATTCTCGACTCAGCAACGGAAGGATCGCGTCGGGCTGACGACGAACGAAATCTTCCCACAGAAAATCGCTCGTTCCGAGGAGACGGGCAAGATCTCTGAGTACTGTCGGACTGCTCATAAGATTGGCGAAATTGCCGCTGTTGGCGAGACGCTGGAAATCCTGAATGAGCAACACATATCGTTCCAACGCTCGATACGGATCGGGAGCGGTCTGCAAAAAATAGGCAAACTGTTTTGTGAATAGCGCGACAAATCGAAGATCGTTGAGTTTTTCATCGCGCGTAATGGGGTTTCCGTCAATAGTCGTTATCGCAAAATGATCATGCGCTAATCTATTTTCGGTTCGTATATTTACATGATCGATTTTGACGTGATGAAATGAGAGCGCGAGGCCAAATGCGTAGAGAAAAAAAGGCGTGTCGTCGGAAATTATGCTAATCATAGTGGACTCGGGAGATTCATTGTCAATGGTAATCATAGAGGGAGAAAGCGATATTGGGGGAAGAACAGGCGATTGTCGCAACGAATTGGAGACAATTTCCGCAACGGTTCGCGCCGCCTGCTCTATACTCGATGACTCGTCTGGAACGATGCCGTTCAATAGCGACGTCAATCGATCGGCAAGCGCCGCGCGCCACTCATCGTAGTCGCTCTGGATAATACCGATAAAATGATCGATAAATACTCGGCGCTCATCAATTGATTGCCGTTTTAACGCGAAGCTCATTCGTCTTGCCCGCCGTTGAGACATATGAACATCATTGCGGCGATCGGCGCGCGATGTGTATACATCGCCTGTTTGAATATTCATACCGCTGGCGGCAAGAAGCCCGGTAAGCATGGCAAATGATCCGCCGGCGTCCGCGCCGATAATCGTAACAACGACGTCTTCTTTTTTTCGCGAAATAATGACACCGCATGGCTTGCCGTTGAGAATATCGCTAAAATGATGTCCGTGAAGAATAAGGTCGCTATCGCTAAAGCTCTCGTAATAGTGGAGAGGAAAAAGCGAAAGAAACGCCTCCGCATGCTCGGGCGCTATTCTTGATAAACCCTCGCGGACAGAAACAAGCGATCGCGCCACTAATGAAGCGCTGGATCAAACGAGGTTGCGGGCATTATGCCGATCCTCGGGACAAAAGAGGGCTCGAGCGATTAGGCATGGCCATTTTTGCATATATTATAGTGACGCTGGGCTACCGCGTGCATATCATTGAGCTTTTTTTCGACCGCGGTGGCGATTCGCTGTTTTTTGCTTTCCCCATCCACATTATCGATTTTTGCCTCTTTGCGAAAATCGCGCATTGCGTAGGGCTCGCTTGCGGCATAAAATAACCAATCCTTCGTTACATAGTCCGACGTCATATCGTGGTAGTTGTTAAAATGCAATACCTGTCCGGCAATGCCAACAAAGACAATGTAATCGAAACGGCGAATATAGGAGTAGACGATAGGCAAAATGCGCTTGGTATCAGGATCGCCTGGTTTATACCGAGTCCCCGCGGGAAACATAAGAATGATGCGCCCTTCGTTTTTGATTCGATGAATCTCTCGCGACGCCGCGCGATTGATCGAAAATGCGGCCCGCATTTGCTCCTTGCGTCCGGCGCTGGCCATCATATGCGCCATGCGCCGCGCGGGAACAATTACAATACGCGAATATCCCTCGCTAAACGCAAGCACCACGTCGCTCTCTTCATTCAGTTTTGAAGCCGACATTGCGACTATTTGCTCATCGATCTGTCGCGCGCCGTCACCTTGCATCGAAAGAAGATAGCAGAGCCCGGGGAGGTCGAAATTGCTATAGTGCTCCATAAGAATAAGGCAGGCTTGCCCCTCTTCGCGGCTGTATCGGGCTAACGTTTCAAGGTGTTCAAGATTAATGACCGAGCTGTTGGGCAAAACGCAATCTGACAATATTTCATGCACTATAGCGCGATTTTTCAGGTTGGCCTGCTGGAATACGGTACGATCTGTAACAATGCGAGGAGCAATTGACCCTTTTAAGAGCCGTTTGGCATATTCGCCATAAATTTCACGCAACGTATTTTTACCCATATTACAGAAAATAATACCTATATATCCAATTGTAGTCAATCCATTTCCATTTCGTTTTATAAAGATACCCATTGCGCTTCAAGAAATATTCTAGACAGATCGCTATTTATATAGTATTATGGCGTCTTATTATCAATGGCTCAATTAGTTTTGCTTGGCGCTGGGCATGCCCATCTGGAAACATTATTAGCCATACCCAAATATCGCGCCAACGGGCATCAAGTAACGGTAATATCTCCCGATCGCTGGCTCTACTACTCGGGTATGGCTCCCTGCTTTTTTGGCGGAGGATGCGACATAGATATGGTCAATATCGATGTCGAGACGATGAGCGTTCGGCGCGGCGCGCATTTTGAACGAGCCGAATGTGTATCGATTGATCGCGAGGAGCGGACGTTGCGGCTGTCCAACGGAAAGCGCTGTCGCTACGACATCCTGTCCTGCAATATCGGCAGCGTTTCGCCGCTGGAGGGAGCAATATCGGTAGATCGCGAGGCTATCGGCAAATCTATTTTTCCGGCGAAGCCGGTAAAATATATTATCGACGCGCGCGAGGCGATACTATCGGCTATGACGACCCGCGATAAATTAATTATATCAATTGCGGGCGGCGGCGCCGCGGGGTGCGAGATTGCCGGCAACACATTGAGGATTGTGGCCGACGAAACCGCTCGTCGCAAATGCGCTGTAACGGTCAATTTGTTTTGCGCCAATCGTCCATTAGCCGGTCATCCCGAGCGTTTTCGCCGCCGCGTTATCGAGACGCTCGCGCGCGGGGGAGTAAATCTTTGCGTGGGAAGCCGAGCGCTGGCGTTTCGCGCAGGCTCTATAGAGCTGGATACCGGAGAATTTCGGCGCTGCGATATAGCTTTTATCGCCGCGGGCGTGAAGCCGCCGCCGCTCTTTTCGTCGGCGGGACTCGTCGTCGATGCCGACGGCGCGCTGCGGACCAATAAGTTTTTGCAATCGGAAAGCGACGAACGCATTTTTGGAGGTGGCGACTGTATTGCGTTTTCGCCGCGCGCGCTCGACAAGGTGGGCGTCTATGCGATCCGGCAAAATGTGGTGTTGGCTCGCAATTTAGGGACTATGTCGCGCAAAATCGATCTGCGGGCGGCCGGTCCAAAACGCGATACACGGTTGGGCGTCGACGGGTTGCGGGCGTTTCATCCTCAACGCGGGTATTTCTTCGCGCTCAACTTGGGCGGGGGCTATGGAGCGGGAACAAAATGGGGATTCGCCATAGATCCAAAAATGGCGCTTCGATTCAAGGAACGCTTCGATCGTCAATTTGTGTTGCATTATCGCGCAAAAGAGCGAGATGGCGAGTCAATCGTCGGTCACTCAGAAATAACGCGGTAGATCACAGTATAACGAAAAAGGAGAAAATTTATGTATAACGAGTTGTTGTGGGTTTGCCTATTGGTTGGCTACCTCATCGCCACATTGTTGGTATTTCGTTTTTTTGGCTCGGATGGATTGGCGGGTTGGATGGTACTGAGCCTTATTGTCGCAAATATCCAGGTGCTGAAGACCATTTCATTATTTGGGACGGCCGTTACGCTAGGCTCTATCGCATACGGGGGCTCGTTTCTTATTACCGACATATTTTCGGAGCTCTACGGAAAAAATAAGGCGCGGCGCCTGGTATGGTATGGATTTATCATTTCTATCGCCTTTGTTTTTCTTATGCGAGCGGCGCTCATTTTTTCGCCCCATCCAGACGATATCGCTTCGGATCATTTGGAAGCGCTGTTCGCTCCCCTTCCCCGAATTGCGATCGCCAGCATGGTCGCATACTTAGTTTCGCAGATGTTCGATCTCTTCGCATTTGCCTTCTGGAAACGGCGATTCCCTAGCCATTTGTGGCTCCGTAATAATGCCAGCACAATACTCAGTCAATTGATCGATACCGTCATTTTTACATTCAGCGCATTTCTTTTTGTCTTTCCTATCAATGTCGTCATCGAAATCGCAATTACCTCCTATGTAGTTAAGGTGATCATGGCGATAAGCGATACGCCGTTTCTCTACGCGGCGCGGAATATCGCGCTGACGCGCAAGGAGGTCTTAAGCTTCTCGGATAGCAAGTAGCGGCGGCATTGCTCGGCATGCCCTGTTCGCGGTAACGGGGCGGCGTAGCGGAAGAGGCGGCGGGCGTTGCGGGCGAGGGCGAGCCATACCTCGCAATTGGGGGGCGGCGCCCGCTGAGGGGGGGAGCGCAATAGCGAAAGCTCCCGACAGGGCGGAGCGCGAGCGGAGCCCGAAGAGGCGGGAGCGGTTCGCGGCTAGCCGCGAATTCGCTATGGAGCGAGGGGGGAGACATCGAACGGCGGTTCGGCGACTCGATTGCGAATTTGCGCCCCGATCGGCAGGCGGCCAGCGCGTTCGCCGCGAGATTCCCCCCTCCTCCCGCGCATTTCCGGTTATCTCTTTATTGCCGGCTATTCTTTCCAAGGAAAAAACATGCCGCGAAGCGTTCGCCTGCCTACCCGTTCTCGGTCGGCGAAGAGCAGGCTGTCCCATGGGATTTTTGCCCTGCTGTCGAGCCCCTCTTGATCGATCCAATCGTACTTATAGAGGCGAAGTTTGAGCCCGACTTGCCACCATGTTATTATTGCGGCTGGGCCGGGGAGGAGGAAGGCGGTGAAGAGCGAGAGGATAAGCAGGATGAGCGATCCTATCGAAAGCGCGAACATATAGGGGACGTTGTCCATCGCGATGAGAAACGATTTGCGAAATAGTTTGCCTATTCGCCTGTCGAGGCTGGCATAGATCGGCAAGAGCAGTTGAAGGATGAACAGCCATACGAGCGAGAACCAGAAGAGTATGGTGAGGATGACCAGTCCGATGACGCCACCGATCTGCGCGTAGAATGGGAAAATGACGAAGATGAGCGCGGCGGTCGCAATCAGCGCGAGGCTGAGGATAAGCGCAAATGGAAATACTTGCTTAAGATAGGGGATGAAATTGCGGAGTTCCAGAATCTCGTAGTTGGCGATGTCGCGGGCGTAGATTGCGGTGACGCAGGCGTAGATTGCGATGGGTATCATCGATAACGCCGCGAGCGATAGGGCGATTCCCAAAGATAGCAAGTTTGCCGACGCGATGGCCAGAAATGGCAACGAGAGGAGCGCCAGCCAGATAATGTTCATTATTACCACCGAGAGAAGATGATCCCATAGGTCAAAGAACCATTTTTTTATTGTGAAAAGAATCATAGTTCTGTTTTGATATCGCCATAGAGCCTATGATCGCCGAGGATGTCGGACGATGCCGCGCGCTCTATCGATCCGTCTCTAAGATAATAGAGCGCCGCGTCGAACTCGCGATCAAAGAGTTTTGCGGCCGCGATGCGATAGGCCTCTAGCTGCAGGTCGTAGACGCCGGGGATAATGTGGCGGTCGCTCTTAAAATCGATGATGAGCGCCTGCTTTGGGGAGATGACGAGGAGGTCGATAATGCCGTTAATGTAGCAGACGCGGCCTTCGACTTCGCGGGCGAGCATAAATGCCAGCTCGCTCTCCGCGCGGGTTGATTGGTCGCCAGATAGCGCCGTTTGGACTGGGTTGCCCCATTCCGATTCAAGAAATCCGCGCGCCAGCAAGGTTGCCGCTTCGATGAGTTCGTCGCGGCGTTCTGGGGGGAATAGTCTTTCGATTTTGGGAAGGGGCGGCGCGGCTTGGGCGCTTTGACGGTAGAGGTCGCATTCGCCGCAAATGTGCTGGTGTATTCGGAGGTGGCAGAGCGTTCCAAATGCGGCCCTCTTCTGGGAATCCGAGAGGAGCGAGTCGATGGGGAGCTCGGGAAGCGCGCGAGGCGGCGGCGTATTTTCGCGGAGGGCGGCGTAACGTTCGTTGAGTTGCTCGACGCCAAAGTTGGATTGAACGCGCGGAAAGCGAATGGCGGGGCTATTTTGATAGCGCTGTTCGATTGCGCGCCAGTCGGCGGCGCTGTTCGGCAGGCCGCTTTGCTGTCGCGGCGATGCTGTTGGGGTTGGGTAGCGATAGTCGCGGAGGGCATCTTCGGATAGCGAGGGTTTTTGCTCCATAATGGCCGCCCTTTCTTCGTCAGAGAAGCTCTTTGCGCCTGCTAAGATAAGGTCTAAGATGCTTTTGTCCGCGCGTTGTTTGCCAGGCGCCGCTCCTACGACAACGCAATGGGATTGGGCGCGGGTAAGGGCGACGTAGATAAGCCGTTTGCGCTCTGCGAGATCGCGGTTCGCATTTTCCTCTTTCGCTATTTTGTAGAAGTAATTGGGAGTTTTTGCCTCGAATACCGATCGATCGGGTCGCGGCAGGTTAAACGATAGGCCGCGGCTTGGAGAATAATAATAGGGGGCGCCGCTCGTTGGTTGTCGGGTTCTTGCATCGGCGTTGGCGAGAATGACCAAGGGGAATTCCAATCCTTTTGATGCGTGAATGGTCATAATCTGCGTCTCGTCGCCATGCTGTTTTTCGTCGTTCGAAGGAAGATGGAGATCGCCGCGGCGCCCCGCTTGTATCATTTCGAGCCATTCAAGGAGCGTTTTGGCTTTACTGGCCAAATAAAATAGCTTGTCGTAGTGATCGAGCAATCGGCTCTTTTCGGGGGTGGTAAGAAGCGAGTAGCGGTAGCCGAGGCGATACCAGAATGTGTCGAATAGCTTTGCGACCGTCGAGTTATTGGCGATCAACCGGAGCTTATGATAGCAAGAGGCTATGTGGAGATAGCGAGCGCGATCTTCTTCGGCAAGTCTCTCCGCCGGGAGTTCGAAGGGGGCGTCTTTTCCGTCGCGAAACTCCCGCAAGAGCGTAATAATGGATGGGATGGAGAGGTTTGCGAGCGGGGAGCGGAGCGTGGCGGCATAGGCGAGTCGATCGAATGGACGGTGGATGAGCTGAAATAATGAGAAGCTGTCTGTTGCGGGGGCTTCGTAGAAGAGGTTGCCGTTGTCGCGCAATGTGTAGGGGACGCGGAATTTTCTGAGATATCGCTCGATGATCCTGATTCGCGAGTTGGTATAGGTGAGAATAGCGCAGTCTCGGTAGCGAATGGGACGAAGCGTTTCGGATGACGCGTCATAAATTGAGAGCGTTTTGTTTTCGATGGCGTCGCGAAGGAATTGAGCGATATAAAATGCTTCGCTCTCTTTATGGTCGCATCCTTCCGATCGCGCTATCGTCCAGATACGAAATGTGGTCGCTCTCGCGTCGGGCTGCGGGGAAAAAGCGGTTTGGAATGGCTCGAAACCGGCTTCGTAGGGCTCTTCGCCCGCTCCCATGATATGTTTGAAAAGTATGTTGTAGCGTTCAAGAAGAGCCGGTTGGCTGCGATAGTTTTTCGGCAATGAAAGACATGCTCCGCCCGCCGCGCCGATGCGATCAATTGTGTCGCGAAATACCGCGACATCGGCGCCTCGAAAGCGATAGATAGATTGCTTGTCGTCCCCGACAAAAAAGAGCTTGCCGTCGGAGAGGTCGCTCGCTGTTATAGACATCGCGGCGATCTCTTTGCGCTCGGCGCGTTCAGGACGCAACGCCAAAAGATAGATGAGCTCTTTTTGCTGCTCGTTTGTGTCTTGAAACTCGTCGATCATAATATGGTCGAAACGTTTGATATAATATTGGCGAAGTTCGGGATCGCTCCGCAACGCTTCAATAGCAAGGCTTACGACATCTTGATAGGTAAGAAGACGCGTTTGCCGTTTGGCGCTGTTGAGCGCCTCGCGATACTCTCCGATAAGGTCGACCAAGCGACGAAAGTCGGCGCGGCTCAAAATTGTCGCGACGATAGATTCTATATTTTCGGCAAATTCGCGAAGCGTTGTTACGTCGTCGCTGAAAAGAGCGTTATCTCCTGTTTTCCGACCTCCGGTCATTTTGATTGACTCCAGAGCGATGGCCGCAGTCTGAATCGCCTGAAGCCATTGGTCAAAACGCTCTTCGTCGGCGGAATCGAAACGTTTGGGCATCTGTTCGATAAGCTCGCTCCAGCCGATCGCCTCTATTTTTCGCTTGCGGTCGAGCATCGCTCCCGTAAGCGAATATTGGCCCATCGCGGCGATCGCCTTATCGACTTTGTCTATCGCGAGCGCGCACTTTGTTCGCAATTCCGACTGTTGTTTCTCTATTTGCGACGCTATATCGCTTGCGCCTAAGATCGTTAGATAGCGCTGTCCCAACGGGACAAAAAAACCTTCCACCATTTCTCG
Organism: Spirochaetia bacterium; assembly: GCA_965220165.1. Classification (GTDB taxonomy): domain Bacteria; phylum Spirochaetota; class Spirochaetia; genus CBDCPJ01. The sequence continues at coordinate 38,009 of CBDCPJ010000054.1, read as the reverse complement.
CCAGCCATTGACGGCGACGAGTCTGGCAATAAGCGGATCATCCGAACGACGGTAGAGAAAATCGATCGCCGTTTCGCGAGCCAACGCGTCGCATCGCTCTTCGTCTTGGATAAAATTGGGGGAAATGGCAAATGACAACGCGGCCGATCGGGCGATAACGGCGCAGAAACTGTCAAACGTGCCGATAAATACGCGATCGAACGATTTAAGCGCTGTCTGTATTTGAGGGAGATCTTTTGTGTCGAGAAGAGCGCGATGAATACGTTCGAACATTTCGGCCATCGCCTTGCGCGTGAATGTTAGGGTTATGATGCGATCTACCGGGACGCCTTTCGAGACAAGGTGAAGAAAGCGTTCGGAGAGCGTTCTCGTTTTGCCCGAGCCTGCGCCGGCGGTGACGACCGTGTTGAGCGCTGTCTCGACAGCCGCCCGTTGGTAGCGATCAAGTTCCATAGAGTCTCGCGCGGCATACCATTGGAAAGCGACATGACGCGCAACCAAAGCGATTGGGGGCGGAGAAGCTTCCAGACAAGATGTGTTGGCGACAGTCGTCGATAATCGAGGGCAATTGTTCGCAAAGCTCATCGTCGCTCCATTGGATAGCCGCCAATTTTTTCGGCGGGTTGGAGCGAACATAGGCCGCCGTTCTCTTATGGCGCTCAAGATTGTAGTAGAGCGCTCGCTCAACTTTTTTGCCCTCAAGCAGAAGAAGATACCGGTAGAACGCCATCTGCAATTTCTCGGGAACGCCTGTTTCGCTATCGCCCGCCATTTTATGGAGAGCGGAGGAGGCGGATTTTTTATAGTCGATAATGATCAACTCGCCCGTTTCGGGATTTTTCATTAACCGATCGATCGACCCTCCGATAGCCGTTGCCTTCGATTGATCGTCGGCCGATCGATAGGTCTGGACGACGCGATATTCGCATGCTTCGATGGCGTACTGATCAAAATTCTCGCTATCGTATTGTAGCAATTCATAGGCTATGTCGCGGAGTTTTAGGCGGAGCGGCATTTTGAGCGGATCGCTGATTTCCGGACGGAGCGAGATGTCCATAATGATTTCGTCCGCCATCGAGCGGTAGATGTCTCGGCGCTCGGCGATAAAGAGGCTCTCGCCATCTCTCCGTTCGTACTCCCGTATCTTGTTATAGAGACGTTCCAGCATAACGTGATAGAGAACGCCGACGCGCCGAGGCTCTTCGGGTTCCGATACCGAAGGAGGCTCTTCGAGAGAGAGTATTCGGGAAAGAAGATATTCAAGCGGGCATTTGATATAGACTTCGAGCGCGCTGGGCGATAGCTTTTCGGGCGCGATGGCTAATTTCAGGACGCTATCTTCGCCAAGTTGCTTGAATTCCGGGGTGAGATGATAGCGAGTCGCGCCGCCGGCAAGCGCCGATGCCATACCCTCCTGTTGCCACGGATAAAACTGTGAGGGCAACAACCGCGATGGGCGTTCCGGAGCGGCCTGCCGTTTCGCGCCGACTGCCGATTCGGCCGAAGAATCGGTGTCGGCGCGAGGGATCCAAAACGCCTCTTCGACGCAGTAGGAATCATCCACAGATATTGGCGGCGATTCGATAACGGCGTTGTTCATAGCGAAATGCATCGCGGCTATCATTCGTCTTCCGTCCACATTTGCGCTGTAGCTACAACTCACCTCCTCTCCGGAATGGGTGTAGAGATTGATATAGTATTGGGAGAGATCGATAGCGGCGATTCTTAACCTATCTCGCAACGCTTCGTTTAGGTATTCGTGGTTCAAAAGATGCTGGCGCGTCGCTTCGTTGGACATATTGAGCGCGAAGTGGCGCTGGCAAAAGAGCCCTGCCGCCACTTGATAGGGATATACCGCGACGCTATCCTGATCGATTATTGGCGCGTAGAAGCTGTCGCCGAGCATATCGACAAAGGTTGCCAATGAGTCGCTCGCTATTGCGCTGATAGATGATTCGACTTCGGCGAATTGGCGAAGCAACGCGATGGAATTTTCCCATACAGAGATGACCTCGTCCTGCCAGCGCGAGGAGTCAAGAAAGCGATTGGAGAATATGACGACGGCGCGGAGCAACTCGGAGGCCGATTTCGCGGAAGCGAAGCGATCGAGATGCGCGCGCAGGCGTTCGAAATAATTGCGGGCGGAAGGGAGCCCTTGCAGGACATCGTTCCAGAGAGAGTTATTGGGGCGGTCGCGCAATATCAGAGAATCTACTCCACGCTGGGCGATATAATGGCGCAGAGTCTGTTCGCGCCAGGGAATAAGGGGGTCGAGCATAAGATCGAGCAATTTCTCTATTCCATAGCGATTTCGAACAAGCGACATGATCCGGCGAAACAGTCCTCCGCTTGGATATTCATCGAGGGACTTCCTAACATGAAATGCGATAGGAACGCCTCTCCTTTCCGCTTCGGAACGGAGATACGGAGTATAATGCGCCGCATGCTCGGCGCTGATCGCTATTTCGCCAGGCGCGATTCCGCTATGGAGCGCCTCTTCTATAGCGCGCATGGTAGCGGAACACTCCTCGAAAACTGTAGGATAGCGAGAGAATGCGACGGATCGAGCCGGGGGGATTGGGCTAGAGGCGATTAGCGGATTTGCCTGTAAAAATGCGGCATATTGGCTATATCGGGGCGCGATCTCCGTCCAGATGAGATGATACGGTTCTGTTATCTTCATTGCGCTCGATGATAGCCACTGAGGTTCAAAGAAATTATGCTCGGTTAGGAATGCGCGGTAGCGATCGCGAACATGCGAGAGATCGTGTCGCCATTCAGGCGAAAGGCGATCGGCCGTCGCCCCTTCCAATACCATAGGAAGCGAGCCGACCATTTTTTCAATGATCGGAACATAGGTTCTCTCGTCATTATTATATTTTTGGGGAATCAACGCCGAAAAAATCTTTTCTCGGCTATGCCGACGCGCGAGATCGCGCGCGAAGATATGTTTTGTTACCTTGTCGATTGGCTGACAGCTTTGCCGCTTATAGAGCGTATCTCGCAAGAAATGCTCCCAACTGACAACTTGCCTCGACAATACCGCTCGTTCCGCGCGTTGGCGACAGATTGCTTTTCGCATCGAAATGGCGACCACTTCGGTAGGAACGACGATGACGGTATCGGGATGCTGAGCGACAATATCTAGAATCTCGGAACGCATTATATACAATATCAATAAAAGCCTTTTACGACAATGAAATTGAGCCTAGCCCGAAAATATATTTCATCATCTATAAAGTAGTTGACATCTCAATGGTAATTCTTAATATGTGCGCCTATGGTTAAATTTATTTTCTGTCTATTCTTTTTCGTCGCGCTTGCGCTTTCAGGCTATGCAAGAGGATCGCGGGAACCTCGTCAGACGGGCGATTGGTTGATCGAAACGGAAGCGTTTCCCTCCGTTAACCCTCTGCGCGTCGAAGGCGATATCATTATGGCAGGGAGCTCAACGGTATTTCCATTGGTAGAACGAATGGCCGCCCGATTTAACGAAGAGGGCTATAACGGCACTATCTCCATCGATAGTATAGGAACTGGAGCAGGATTTGAGCGATTTTGCCGGACGGCCGAATCGGATATTTCCAACGCGAGCAGACCTATCAATGAGAGCGAGCGCGCCCAATGCGAAGATAACGGACGGAATCCTATTGAGTTTCTTATCGGGCTCGACGCGCTGGCTATTATCGCGCATCCCTCTAACGACTGGCTTATGACCGCATCTATAGAAGAGCTGGCGACGATATTCACCGCCGAGCGCTGGAATGACATAGACGCCTCTTGGCCAGACGAGCCTATTCGACGCTTTATCCCTGGAACCGATAGCGGAACGTTCGACTATTTTGTCGAGGAAATATTTGACCATGCTGTCGAACCTCTTCTTTCGGCGCCAAATACGCAGTTTTCCGAGGATGATAATACACTTGTCAGGGGAGTCGCCGCCGAGCGATACGCAATTGGATTTTTAGGATATGTCTATTTTGCCGAAAATAGCGATATGGTCGCGAATATTTCTATTGGCGGCGCCAAAGCCGACGCAGATAACGTGTTGAACCAAACCTACCCGCTGGTTCGGCCATTGGCGCTATACAGCGACGGCGAAACAATGACGCGACGGCCGCAAGTAGCGGCGTTTATCGCATATATATTGGGCTACGTTCATGAAGAGATCGTCGATGTGGGGTATTTTCCCATCGACGCGGACATTATACAAACAAGTCAAGAGATATGGCTCGATGTCACTACGGATCTTCGCAATGAATAACTGGCGAAGACGATTGCGATATATTCATATCGATGACACATCAACGACAGAATAAGCGCGTCGCCCGTGGCGAGCGTTTGATCGGCGCGGCGTTGGGCGGATGCGCGGGTATTTCTATTCTCATTAGCGTGGGAATCGTCGCGATACTTATTTCTCAGTCTTGGCTGTTTTTTGCGAACCCCGCAGTTACCTTAAAAAGTCTTCTCTTGTCATTCGAATGGCAACCGCTTATTGGAAAATTTGGAATATGGCCATTGCTGAACGCGACGATTATAACAAGCCTAATCGCTATGTCTATCGCGTTGCCGGTCGGTTTTATCGTCGCTGTCTACCTCAGCGAATACGCTTCGACTCGCGTTCGCAACTTGCTAAAACCAACGTTTGAAGTTTTAGCGGGCATCCCTACCGTGGTCTATGGATACTTTGCGATTACGATCATTACGCCGTTGTTGCAGTCGATAGTCGGGCCGCGCATAGCGCAATTCTACAATATGGCTTCGGCCGGCATCGCTATTGGCATTTTAATTGTTCCTATGGTTATTTCAATTAGCGAAGACGCGCTAAGCGGCGTTCCTAACTCATTGCGAGAGGGCGGCTACGCGTTGGGAGCGAGCAAAATGCAGATATCAATTCAAATCGTCGCGCCCGCGGCATTTTCGGGAATTATGGCCGCGGCTATTTTAGGGCTTTCGCGCGCGGTAGGAGAGACAATGATCGTCGCGCTGGCGGCCGGCGCCGGACCAAACTTCACCTTTAATCCATTTGCAGCCGCGGAGACGCTGACAGGATATATTGTTCGAATTAGCGGCGGCGATGTAAGCTATAACACCGTCGACTATAATAGTATTTTCTTTTTGGGGCTCATTCTTTTCCTATTCACCCTGGGACTCAATACAATTAGTCGAGCGATTACGCGGAAATTTAGACAGGAGTACGAATAGTGGCAACCGCGCGCGCTCATACATTCCTTTGGCATGCCGTGCTCTACGCCGCCGTTATGTTCACTGTTATCGCTCTTATGGCGTTGTTAATTACAATTATCAACAACGCTTTTGGCATGGTAGCGGTGGCTAACACCATCGACCCCAAAGAGCTGGTCGGCAACCAACAGACTCTGGAAGATCTTGATTCTCCCGAATTGATCTCCATTTTGGAAGAACGTCTTTCTACAGGATTTATCAGGAAGCTTAATTTCGATCTTCCGCTTCAAGATCGTGCTCGAGAACAGTTGCGGCAACTAGTGGTAGAGCATGTGGTGGAACAGTATGTTACCCGTAGCTGGTCTCTTTTTGAATCGCTATTTGCTCGGCGCGATATACTGGCATATCAGGAAGAGAGCGAGATTCAAGTGGCGCTTCAATTTCGAAGTTGGCTAACGCCGCGGTTTCTTACCTCCGCGCAGTCTGATAGCGCCGAAAAAAGCGGTGTTCGAGTCGCTATTCTGGGCTCGTTGTGGATGATGGCGCTGAGCATTGCGATTTCGTTTCCTATCGGCGTCTCGGCGGCCATCTATTTGGCGGAATACGCGCCGGATACTCGAATAGTTCGCTTTTTACAAACCAATATCTACAATCTTTCGGGGATGCCTTCTATTCTCTATGGCATTTTGGGATTGACAATATTTGTTCGAATGCTTGCCCCGATAACAAGCGGCGCAATTTTTGGCATTCCCAACGCAACAGCGGGCAGCGGACGCACAATCCTCTCCGCGGGCGCTACACTGGCGTTGCTTATTCTCCCCATAATTATTATCAACGCCCAAGAGGCGCTTAAGGCTGCCCCGCAATCGTTGCGCGACGCCTCCTATGGCGTGGGCGCGACTCGCTGGCAAACAATACGCCATCATATTCTTCCCTACTCATTTGATCGCGTGTTAACCGGCGGCATCTTGGCAACCTCGCGCGCGGTTGGCGAGACGGCTCCTTTAGTGGTTATTGGGGCGGCAACCTTTATCGTTACCAATCCCGCGACCATATTTTCCAAGTTCACAACGCTGCCTATTCAAATTTACCAGTGGACAGCCAGACCGCAAGGAACATATCGCGCCGCCGCCGCCGCCGCGATTATCGTTTTGTTGGCATTATTGCTTGTTATGAATATCACCGCTATTATATTACGCAACAAAATGAGCAGACAAAAACGGGATCTACGATGAGCGAAATAACACCACTCTCGTCTGATAAGAAACAGCCGTTGATTACTATAGACAAACTCAATGTCCATTACGATGATTTTCATGCCGTGAGGGATGTGTCGATCGATATTTTTCCGCAAAGAACACTCGCGTTGATAGGCCCTTCGGGATGCGGAAAGAGCACGGTATTGCGAGCGCTCAATAGGATGAACGATCTGGTCCCCGGCGCGATAATGAAAGGAAATGTTTTGCTCCATGGAGAGAATATCTACGCCAAAAAAATCGATCCCGTAACTATTCGCAGACGTGTGGGTATGGTATTCCAGAAGCCAAATCCATTTCCTAAAACGATCTATGAAAATATCGCATGGGGGGCTAGGATAAACAACTATACGGGCGATTACGATCAACTGGTCCAGCGGTCGTTGCAAAGAGCGGGGTTATGGGACGAGGTCAAGGACAAACTCAAGCAAAACGCGTTGCGACTTTCAGGAGGTCAACAACAGCGGCTCTGCATAGCTCGCGCGATAGCCGTTTCGCCCGAGGTAATCTTAATGGACGAGCCGGCCTCGGCGCTCGACCCTATCGCAACCGGCAGAATCGAGGAATTGATCGCCGAGTTGCGCGAGAAATATACTATTGTCATTGTTACTCATAATCTCCAGCAGGCTGGGCGAGTAGCCGACGATACGGCATTTTTTATGGTCGATGAGCATCGTTGCGGCTATCTCGTCGAATATGGGGAAACCGGTCAAATTTTTTCGAGTCCTCGGCAGGCTTCGACCGAGGCGTATGTAAGCGGACGCTTTGGATAGGAGGAAGATCTAGTATGGATATATTTACGCCGCATACACGCAAACGCATGGAAAATAAACGATCGCATATTTACTCGCAGGTCGAGCTGATGGGCAGAATGGTGGAAACGGCTCTGAGAAAATCCCTGTTGGCGCTTATTGACCAGGATGTCGATGTTGTAAAACAGGTGCTTAGAGACGATAAAAAAATTGATGATCTGCAATTCGAGATCGATGATAATTGCACTCGATTTATCGCTACCGAAGGACCTGTGGCGACCGATCTGCGCGATATATTGGCGACTATTCATATATGTTCGTCGCTGGAGCGCATTGGCGACCATGTTCGTCACTTGGTGCGGCGAGTCGATAGCGTTGCCGATGAAACGTTTGCCAAAGTAGTGCCCATCATTCAGACGATGATTGAGCAATGTAGCGCAATGTTGCATGAAACAATGGATGCCTACCAGAACAAAGACGATCTAAAGGCAAGAAATATTGCCGAGCGAGACCATGTTATCGACGCGGAGTATAAAAAACTGCGGAAGCGACTTACCGCCATTATGCACGATAATCCCGATAAGCTAGACGAATCTGTGAACCTTCTTATGCTTAATCGATTTATCGAACGGGTTGGCGATCATATTACCAATATGTGCGAATGGATCGCCTATATCCCAAGCGGCGAACATCCCGAATTTAATCCCTAAGTCTCTTCCCGCCGTCGTCTTTCAAATCGCGGGTATGTCGCGCCGCGCTATAACAGCAGTCTATACCAACAGAAAATAGATAATAAATATGATCATAATAATCCCGAGATCGGCCAACATAAGATAGAAGCCGTAATTACGCTTTGAAGATCGCGTGTCGCGATTCGTCCGCATCGCCAATCGTTCGGATCGGTTATAGTTCCAGCGCATTTCGAGGATAGGCGATCGAAGCAATAAATGGCGTGAGGTTTTCGGCCGAAAACCACCCTATCGCGCTCGCCGCTTTTCTTCCCGCCTCTCCATGTATTAACGCGGCCAATGACGCCGCGCGATCTGCCGATAGGCCTCGAGCAAGCAACGCCGCGACTATTCCGGCCAGCGTATCGCCGCTACCCGCAGTGGCCAACGCGGGTATGTTGCCGTCATATATCCAATACCGCCCCGACGGCGACACAACCCAACTGACGTTGCCTTTGAGTAGCACCGTCGCGCTCCAGTGGCGAGCAATCGCAAAAGCGGCTGGGAGGGGATTGTCGTCGCTATCGATATCCAAAACTATCGACGACGGGAGGGAAGCAAGGAGGCGCCGAAATTCTCCCCAATGTGGAGTAAGCACCAATTCTCTGGGCATATGTTCGCGCGAAAGCGCGCTCTTTCCAAGCAACGCAAGCCCGTCGGCGTCAACCACGGAAGGAATTCCGCTACGCATAAGCGCTTCAAAGAGAGCCCGCCGCCCTTCGGAGGAGCCCCATCCCGGGCCGATGAGCAGGGATTGGCGCGCGCGAGCTTGCAACGGCGCCTCGACATCTTCTAGCGGTATCGTCATAATTGACGGCGACTGCGACGCTAGCGCCGACCAAATAGCGCGATCTACATAGAGACGAGCCAACCCCGCGCCGGCCGATAACGCCGATTTTGCGGCTAACAGAGCCGCTCCGCTTGCCGATTGCGATCCGGCGTAACATTCTACCACGCCTCGTTGATACTTGTGGCTATCGATAGCGGTCTCGGGAAGCAACGCTTCAAGATTGGCCGGCTCGAGCATTTGCCCCATAATGGCGTCATCATCCACAAGCGCGCGCGGAAAGCCGATCGATATCACTTCGATATCTCCGCATAACCCCCGCGCCGAAGGATAATAGCAACATCGCTTTGCCAGCCCTATAGAAATCGTAATCGTCGATTGAATAGCCGGATCGCCTTTCGACCAGCGGTCGCCGAGCCCGCTCGGAAGGTCTACCGAGCATACCGAAGCATCGCTACCGTTGACCGCGGATATTATCTCTTCGGCTACCGGGCGGGCCCTGCCAGAAATGCCGCATCCTAACAATCCGTCGACGATCCAATCGCATGGAGGAATTGCTCGCGACACATTCCACTCAATAACGGGAATGTCGAGACAACGGCAAATATCGATATGTTGGCCTACTTGACGATTATAATTGCCGCTGGCAAGAAGGATCGTCGGCCTCATGCCGCTCTGCATAGAACAGAAGCGCGCCATAACGGCCGCGTCACCGCCATTATTTCCGCCTCCAACAAGAAAAACAATTGACTTTTCGCCGCCTATCAACCGCTTTTTGAGCGCTATCCATGCAAGCAACCCAGCCTCTTCCATAAGCAACAATGAGGGAATGCAAAAACGCTCTTGCGCCTCCCTATCTATTTGTTGCATCTCCTCGGCCGAAGCGACACGACTGAACAACAAGCCATAAGAAATTCCGGTCGCGTTAGACATTTTTGCCCAATAGACGATAGACTCGCCACCAAGAGAAATCGGCGCGATCTTCATATATCTCAAGAACACTCAACAATCCGAAATCCGAAACTTCAAAATGATACAACGTGGGCTCATTGCCGGCGCCGAAGGATAATGAACGTCGCAGTAGCACTTTACCGTCTATATTCATTACCAACAATCCTATATCTCCATCAACCTGTTGGCTGACAAAATAGAATTGTTGCCCTTTGGCCACGCCCACAAATGTATAGAGAAGGTTAAGACGCCCCTGTCGATTAAATGGAATGTCGATATATCCAATATAGCTCCCAGTTGCCATATCAAGCAAATAGAGCCTCATAGCGACATTATGAAGCAATTTTTCCGCGCCGGTATTGGGATCGATTTGTCGTTGAAGGTAGTTGACTTTGAGATAGAGAATGTCATTTTCCCTATCGGGAAATATACGTTCCAAAATGGGCACCTGTTCACTCTGCGAACTGGGAACAGGTAAGCGGTCCGACGCAATATCGACGGAATATCGCAATTTTCCAGCTTCGTTAAACCAGTATACATGCTTGCTATCTAACGAGCTACATAAAACAACAATATCGTTATTGGACGTTACTTCGATGTTGTCGATTATAGGAAAAGGCCGTCCGCCAAGCCCGCCTTGCCCTAAATATCCTTCGGGACGCAAACGGCTATCGAATAGACGAGCGACGCGAAAAAGGGATAGCCCAAGCTCATTGTCGACTATTTCTTGTCCGGGAGGCAACCGGTCTTCGACAACAAGACGATTATTGGCGGTAACGGCAACATGTCCGATCTGTTGAAATGGATACGAAACAAAACGGCGACTAATTTGCTCGCCATCCTCGGGCGAACGGATAAGCGGCTCGGGATTGTCTTGCGGGCTATAGATAAGATCGACAAGATCACCGTATGAATTAAATTTTAATACCTTATTGGCTGGGCCATTGCTAATATAGACCAACCCTGACTGGATATAGGTATAGGTTCGCTGATTAAGCCTATACCCAGGCAATTGAAATAGATCAAGTCGGTTCGCGCTTTTGCCAATAGACAACGAAAATCGATGTTCCCGCTCCAATTCGCGAACATCGCTCGCTCCGCATCCCGCAAAAATAAGCGACACCGCGATAAGAAGTATCATTCTATGTCGAGTTTGAGCCAAAAATGCGCTCCAAAAATCTGGCAATTCCTCCCATTCCCTTAGCGTCTATTCGCTCTATCCTCCCCACAATATGCTGGATACAGATCGACGCCTTTCCTTTGGGCTCGATTACGCTAAATGGTCTTTGTTGCAAAACCGCTTGATGGATAGCATCGTCCTCGTAGACATGGCCAACATACTCAATCTTAACATTAAGAAATTGCGCCGCGATATCAATTACTCGTCTGGATACCCTCGTGCCTTCGATAGCAGATTTTACCCTATTTACCACTAACTTCATTCCTAATCCAAGATCTTGGATATCGTTCGAGATAATTTTAATGATGCCGTAGGCATCGGTTATCGACGTGGGTTCGGGAGTTGTTACGATAATTGTCTCATGCGCCGCGCGCACAAATGCCAAAACATTGTGGGACACGCCGGCGCCAGTATCTATAATAATAATGTCCGCATCGGCCAACGCGCTCATTTCTTGAATTAAATGCGCTCTCTCTTTGTCCCCAATATGCACCATTGGCGAAAACCCAGAAGCTCCGGCGATAATTCGAAATCCATAATTTGTCTCCTCAATAATATCATTAAGCGTCCGTTTTTTTCGAATGAGATCATAAAGAGTATATTTAGGAATAATTCCGAGCACGACATTGACATTCGCCAATCCAAGATCGGCGTCCATCAGCACTACCCGCTTTCCAACTCGAGCATAGGCGATAGCCAAACTTGTCGATATGTTCGTCTTCCCGACTCCCCCTTTTCCGCTCGTTACAGCGATAATGCGAGTATGAGACTTGTTGACGCTATGATTCAAATTATCAGGCTGATCATAGCTCTGTATATTCCTTCTAAATTCTTCCTCTTGACTGATCATTTATGCCCCTCCTGTATTATGGTGCTGAATCCCGATAGTCGCTGTATGAAATAGTTCGAGCGCGCCGGATAAAAATTGTCAGGACCTTGACCATCGGCAATATACCAAAGCGGGACATTGCGTTGATGCAACGCGCTTAATAGGTTGCCCACTAAGTTGGTTTCATCGAGTTTAGTCGCGATCGCCGAATCATAGTTAAACGGTTCATATTGACGCATAATATTGATCAAATCGTCAAATTTCACCCCGGCGCAAAGCAATAATGTCTTGTAGATTTCGCATCCCAAATTTTGCAACATATTGTTCAATTCTCCCAGCGCCTTAAAATCATTAGGGCTTCGACCCTCTGTATCGATCAATACATGGTCGTATTTGCCATATTGTTTTAGAACGTCGCGTAGCTCATTTTTTGTTATGGCTTTCTTTATAGGCACATCTAATAATTCGGCATATCGTTGCAAGTGCTCCATAGCCATAACTCGATAATTATCAAGACAAACGAGACATATCCTTTTTTTTGGCCGTTGTCCCTCCCCATCTATTTTTTCCGCCTTCCGCCAAAAATTTGCCAACCGAGCTACGGTAGTAGTCTTACCTACTCCCGTTGGTCCTATCAACGCAACGAACTTTGGCAAGGGAGATTTAGAATCAATGGTCGCAATATTGCCCTTTATCCACCGCATAACATTTTGTTGCAATATATGCACATCATCCAACGCGGTCAAAGTAAAATTCGTTCTAATCTTTGTGATAATCCAGTCAATATAGGGCTTCGAAAAATCATTCTCCTTGAGAATTGACGCTATGGACTCTAAGTGATGAGCATCCGGAGAAACGCCTGTCATTTTATGCTCCATCTCATCAAATCGATCTCCTATCCTCGCGAGCACTTGGTCCATAATTTCACTCGTCATGTTGGAGTTGTGTTGCTGATGATACTGAATACCAGCAGACTCTCGGGCGGTTTCAATCAAGTCCCTTTTGCGTTGGTCAAGCGCGTCAGATCTATACGAAGTAGAGCCATATTGATCAGACTGTTTTCGATCGTATTCACTGTTATAATTAGAGGCGCTTGTTTGTTGGGGAACAATATATCCTGATACAACGACTCTCGATCTGGGAAACATGCCCAGAAATCCATTATCATATTCATTTCTGTAGGTCGTTTTTTGACCCTTTCGATTGCCGCACTTTCGATGAAAATTGCGCTCGGCCTCTTCTCTATTTCTACCACTAGCCTCAATATGCTCTAGCATCTCATAATATCCTCCATACCTACTTTTTTTTATGAATTCGCGTTCGCTCCCACGTTCGCTTGCGGAATCGCAAGCTCAACAACCCCTTCCACAGCGATATTTTCAGCTATTTCACGTACCGACAGCGCTATTAATCCCGGCAAATCGCGCCGCGTTATCGCCTTTATTAACGGCCTCGTCGCTTCTGAACAGAGTAAAATAGGATTAAATCCTCTGTCTTGCATAATCTGCATGCCGTTAATCAACGAATTTTTCAGCTCGCGATGCATCTCCGGAAGAAGCGCGGCGATAGGTCCTTCGGGAGTATCAGTCCTTGTCTCAGCAATGCTGCGATCCAACGCGGGAAGCAACGTCATAACCGGCAACCGCCGGTTATTATCGATATACTGCGCCGATATTTGACGTTTCAACGCTTGGCGCGTCTTCTCTACAATGACGTATGGGTCCTTGGTCATTGAACCATAGTCGCCGATAACCTCTAGAATAGTAAGAATATTGCGAATAGATACACGTTCCCGAAGGAGATTCTGCAATACCTTTTGAATAACACTTAATCCAGCCTCTTTCTGCGCGTCGTCAACCACCGCCTGATAATCTTTGCTCAGCGCGTTGAGAATTGCTCGCGTCTCTTGGCGACCGAGAATATCGGCGGCATTGTGTTTGATCAATTCAGTTAGATGCGTCGCGATAACAGTGGGAGAATCGGCGACGGTATAGCCGGCGCGTTCAGCTTTATCTCTTTGATCTTCAGCGATCCAGATTGCCGGAAGTCCAAAAGTGGGATCCGTAGTTTGCTCTCCCTCAATTTTCACATTGATGCCGCCGGGATTAATGCAGAGATATCGGCTCATTTTTACCGCGCCTTTTCCAACAGCAACCCCGCGTATTTTAAGACAATATTCCGATGGCGCAAGCCGCATATTGTCAACAACCCGAACGCGCGGAACAACCAACCCAGATTCCAACGCAACCTCTCGACGAATGCGTGTAATCCTATCAAGAAGGTCTGCGCCTTTCTCTTTATCGACCAATGGGACAAGCGCGTATCCCAGCTCCAATGAGAGAGTCTCCAGCGGCACGATAGGCGCAATATCGGACGAAGCCTCTTCCTGCGCTTTCTCGCGTCCGCCCTTCTGTTTCTCTTGCTCCTCTTGCTCTTTTTTAGCGCCAAGTCGAATAGCCAAGAATAGAAATAGCCCCGCCATTGGAAAAAGAACATACCAAGGGAAGCCGGGAAGGAACCCCAATACAATCAGAAATATCGCCGCGATCCAGTATATGCGACCCTGTCCGGAAAACTGGCCGGTTAAGTCGTTGCCAAATGTGGTATCGGAAATGGCGCGAGTAACGATAAGACCGGTGGCGGTAGAAATCATAAGCGCGGGAAATTGCGTAACGAGACCGTCTCCAATAGCAAACGAGATATAGTTCTCTATCGCCGATCCAAAGGTTTCGCCTCGAATTGTAACGCCGGTAATGATGCCGCCGATAATATTTATTACGGTAATAAGTATTCCAACTTTCACATTGCCCGATACAAACTTAGAGGCTCCATCCATAGCCCCATAGAAATCGACTTCGCGTTGAAGATCTATTTTGCGTTTATGCGCCTCTCGCTCATTCAACGCTCCCGTGTTGAATTCAGACTCGATAGTCATCTGTTTACCCGGCAAGGCGTCGAGCGTAAAGCGAGCCGCAACCTCAGCGACTCTGGTGGCGCCTTTGGTAATCACTATAAATTGCACCGCGACTATAATAATGAAGATGATTATGCCAATCACCAATCCCTCGGCGCCTGAAGTGCCAACGACAAATCGAGAAAATGCTCGAATGATTCTCCCGTTAAATTGCGCGCCTTGGGCCAAGATAAGTCTTGTGGACGAAACATTGAGCGCCAATCCGTAGACAGTGCTGACCAATAGCAACGTTGGAAAAATTGAGAATTCCAAAGCGTCCTTCACATAGAGCACCATAAGAATAGTAAGAAGGCTTATCGTCAAATTAAGCGCCATAAGAAAATCAAGAAGAAATGTCGGGAGCGGCACAATAAGCATCATAATGACGATGACCACGCCCGCGGCAACATACACATCGACTCGTTGCCGAAGAACCGCTCCGCTAAATATCGATGCTATTGTTGCCATGCGTATTGCCCCTTTGTCCTATATATTTCTCTCAACACTACCACAACCGCCTCATAAAATTTTTCGGGGATCGTGTCGCCAATCTCCACTTCGCTATGCAGCGCTCTCGCGAGCGGTTTATTCTCTACCACCGGAATATTATGTTCGCCGGCTATTTTTCGAATGCGCGCGGCCATCTCATCCTGTCCTTTCGCGATCACCGTCGGCGCCGACATCGTCTCTTTTCGATACCGCAACGCCACGGCAAAATGGGTAGGGTTGGTAATTACCACGTCGGCTGTGGGAACTTCTTGCGCTATATTGTTGCTCATCACCTGCCGAATCCGTTGACGCAGCCGGCTTCTCATAAGGGGATCACCCTCTATGGTTTTACGTTCTTCTTTTACCTCTTGGCGAGACATTTTTAGCGACTCATAATGGCGCCGCCGCTGAAAAAGATAGTCGAATACCGATAATAACAACAACACAACACCCACTTGGATGGTAATGGAAAATGCGAGTCGAACGATAAACCATATCGACGCAAGCAACGGCATCCAGAGCAAATTGAGCGCTTCTTCTATGCGAAGATAGACGTTGAGATAGGCAATAGCTCCTATAATAGCGATCTTCCCCAGCGACTTAGCGAAGTTGAATCCGGCCTCGGCAGAAAACAATGATTGTTTAAGATATCGAGAAAAATTTGGGAGAATCTTTTTAAAATCCGGCGTAATTGTCTTAAGAGTAAATAGCGGCCCCACCTGCAAAAAACTTGCGATAAGTCCTGATACAAAGCCTACTAAAACGATGGGCCCCACCGCGCGTAAAAAATAGCTGAAGAACGACGCTCGGACAATCCCGTCGCTAGAAACATCAAGCGTATTTACATTGGTCCAGTAGAATGAGAGAAGCTCAAATATGACGCTCATCATATGACGCGCGGCGATAGCCAAGCCCACCGCGGTGAATAGCAGGATAATCGCAATATTGACATCCTGCGACTTAATTACCTTCCCTTCTTCCCGCGCTTTGCGAAGTTTATGCTCTGAAGGATCCTCGGTGCGCCCTTCGTCCTCGGCGGCAAACCATTGCAGATCGACCGCATCCAATTGGGCGGCAAAGCGCTGAGAAGAAACCATGCCATTCCGCGAAATATATATCCATATCCGCGAAAGTATCTCGCGCCATTCGCCCTTGATTATCATACCGCCGCCGATCCGCCAACGTTGAAGATACGGAGCAAAAGACGCAAACTCTCTTCGAAGATATCGACAAATAGTTCGGCAAGAAATGGAAGTATTAAAAATAATATGAGAAATGCGATACCTACCGCGAGGGGAAAGCCAAGAATCAACAAATTCATTTGCGGGGCCGCTTTGGAAATGAGCCCAATAGTCAAATAGGTTAGCAATAAGAGCCCCAGTATAGGAAATGACATAACCAGGGCTTGCTGAAATAACTTGGCGAGTCGGGTCAGCAACATCTGAACAATAGGTTCGCGCTGATTGATAAGATCCATAACGGTCATCGTTTCAATTGACCGAAGGATTCCCACCATAAAAATACGTTGAAATCCCCCGACAAATAGAAGAATAAACAGCGCGATAAGATTGGTAAATTGCCCCATCAACGGCACCTGTAGCTGGGAAACTGGATCGAACACCTCGGCGGCGCCAAACCCTATCTGAAGAGAAAACACCTGTCCCAATAGTTGAAACGCGGTAAATATCAAAGTGAGTATAAAGCCGGTAAGTATGCCGATCATTATCTCGCCGACAATCAGCAAAGAATAGGCAAGCGTATTATCGGGAAGGACGCTCCATGTTCGCTGTAGCGTCGGCAACAACACAAAAGCCGTCAACAGCGCCAAAGCGGCTCGAATAAACCCGGGAATAGACCGCGAAGAAAAAAATGGGGCGGTCGCCAGCAGGGCGATAATTCTCGAGAAGCCCAGCGCGAAAACCTGCGCGTTTTCCGTAATTAGACGCAACATCAGGGAGTCATATTAGAGATCTCTTGGAATAGCGATACCGTAAAGCGAACGAAAACGCTTGCGATCCAAGGACCGAGAATAAATAGCGCCGCTATAATCGCGGCAATTTTTGGAACAATGCTCAATGTCTGGTCTTGAAGAGATGTAGTCGCTTGAAAAATGGCGACAATAAGCCCGACGCCTATACCAACCGCTAGAATAGGTCCCGCGATCGCCAGTATCTGCAAAACCCCGGAGCGTAGCAAATTTACCGCATAGGTGATATCCATCACAAAGCTCCAAATCCTATGACAATTTGCTGAATAATTAAATTCCACCCGTCAACGAGCACAAATAGAATAAGTTTAAACGGCAAGGAAATAAAAATTGGCGGCAACGTGATCATTCCCATCGACATCAACGTTGAGGCGACAATCATATCGATAATTATAAATGGAACAAATAGAAGAATGCCTATTTTAAAGGCCACGGTAAGCTCATGAAGAATGAACGCCGGAATAAGCACCCTGGTAGGCACATCGGCAAGCGTAGCCGGCGCGGACAACCCGCTCATACGCATAAAAAGGCGAATATTTTCGGGGTCGCCTTGAAGCTGGCGATACATAAAGATACGCATGGGCGACGCAAAACGATTGTATGCCTCTTCAATGCCAATATTCCCTTCTGAGAATGGCTGATAGGCATTGGTATAGATATTGTTAAACGTAGGCCACATAATAAATACCGTAAGGAACAGCGCCACTCCCATAAGCACCTGGTTGGGAGGAACCTGTTGCAGAGAAAGCGAACGTTTTATGAAGTCAAAAACGATAGCAATGCGGATAAACGATGTGGTAAGGATGATAATTGACGGAGCCAACGTCAAAACGGCAAGCAACAGAAGCAGTTGCAATGATAACGCCACCTCGCGATTTGACTCGGGCTCGCGAATATTAAGATCTACAAATGGAATTTGCAGCGCTTCTTCTCCGGGCGTTATCAACGGAGCGACAAAATTTTCCAACGGAGCGTTGCCGGTCTGGGCAAAAAGGCCGCCCAATAGAGGCGCGACAAAAAGAAACGACGCGATAAGCAGGCGATATCTCATAACTCTTTGAGTCGATTGCCTTTTTGAGTAAGGAAATTAAGCGGGTCAGCCTTGTCGCCTCCCTTTTGATCGGACTGAAAAAATTTGCCCAATAGGCGAGAAAAATTTTTAGGACGCGGCGATTGACTCGAAGCCTGAAGACGAAGATCATCAATCGTCTCCTTGTCGGACAGCTCGGAAATAAGCGAAACGCCATGCTCGCTTGACCCGATAAGAAAAAACTGCGCGCCTACCGCGATAATATGGACAAATCGATTGCTCTGTAAAGAGAGCGTTCCAATCAACCGCATCATAGAACTGGCGGGAAATTGCGTTTTAGACGCTTTTCTTATAAGAACAAATAGAAGATAAATCGCGCCGATGACAACAATAAGCACAAGAATGGCGCGCGCTAAATTCCAGAATCCAAACTGTGTAAACGCGACCGATCCCTCGCCGCCATCGCCCTCAAGCTGAGCAGCCTCATCGTCAAAGCTCAACAAACTCTCATCCGGCGGAACATACTCGGTCGAAACGGAACGCTCTTCGTCAGACTCCAGATCATTCCGAGACACAGCGCCATCGTTCGTCGTCTGCGCATGGAGCCCGGCGATCGCGACGCATAAAATCGCTATCATTGATAATCGGCTGTACATACCCCCTCCTTTTATGTACGTCGTATCTTAAATCGCCCCAACAATATTCATTGAGCGTTGGAACAATATCTACTAATATTATATTACCATTGTGTCAAATAGACGGCAATAGCAATGGCAAATTAATATCGATTTTTTATAGCGGCGCGCGAATCGCCCCCGCTATTGAATGGCAACAGCCCTATTCATCTCCCTTTCTCTAATTCGCAAGCGATCATAATCGCGGCGGCGGCTGTCCAAGAAAAGTCGCGCCCCCCGCACCCCTCTCCGGTATTGGGATCGTAGTACTCCCAAAATCCGTTATTCCTAACCAGTTCAAGGCACCGCTCCATAATTTTCGTCGCCACCTCATCGCACTCCGCCGCGACCACCTTCGAATAGCCCTCTTCTCGAGCCAGCGAACGCAAACCATCGGCAACAAACCAGCTCCAAATCAACCAAGCCGGCCCGCGGCAATAGCGTTTCGGTTCAAACAGGGCGTGGGCAGGATCAAACGAAGGAAACCCATAGCGAACAAGTCCCAACCATCGTTTCGCGACACCCGCCATTTTGATCAGTTGCCGCTCCGGAAGCGGGCGAAGCGCGAATAGCGGCATAAGACCAGAAATGGCCGGAAGCTCCACCGATCTCCCGGTACAGAGATCCACCGAACAGAATTGTCCCATTTCGTCGTTCCATAGCGTCTTCAACGCGTCTGTCCCTCGTCGATGCCACTCGGTCAAGGTATCCATAATCGCCGTTCGCGCCGTCTCGTCGCTCAAGCGCATGCAATATAACCGGAATAGATCAAGCATATCGCGATCCGCTCGGACCATAAAACTATTCACGCCGACATCGGCAAAACGAAATGGCGATTCCTTCGCGACCCGTTCGGCATCGTACCCGCGCTCCCGCATAAATTGCAACAACGCGATATACCCGTCGTAATCCTTTTGCAACGGACGTTGCAAAGGATTGGCCTGCTGATTGTCATGACGGGAATAGGGCTCCAATCCATCGAGCGGAACATTGCGAAGCGCGTCGTCAAACGCCTGATTATTATCAAAGCCGCTCTCCCATGGATGCGTTAAAAAAATAGCCCCCGATGGAGCGACGCGATATGTGTGATACCATCTATGATAATCGTAGAGCGGCTTAATCATCGACGCAATCCCCGCCCTATACTGCGGATTCCTCTCTTGGCGAGCGTCGCTCTCGACCAGCAACCGCAAAAATGTGGCCAGCACCGGCGGCTGCGCAATCCCGGACGAACGGATAGCCTCGCCCGCTTGCCAGACGCTTGAATTGGGAAAATACGAAGAATCGTCCTCATGAAATACGATATGCGGCACCATTCCATTAGACCACCGCGCTCGCAATAACGACGCAATCTCGTCTATTCCGCGCCCCACATTCCCCAATAGCGCGAACCCCAGCGCGACAAAACCCGAATCCCAGTTCCACTGAGCCGGATAGAGCCCGGTATTGGTGGGAACGGTGTAGTTCCCTCGATCGTTCCGAGCCAGAACATCTTTCGCCTCTGCGACTATTTTCCTATGGATAGGATCATGTAACAATATCATTGAGAGCATAATAGAGAAAACCATAATAAGATTCAATACAGCGCAGAAAAATATACTATTGGGGGGGGGGAATCGAGAATTATATGAGCGGCCATTCCGCGAATCGAAGCGCGTCTCGACAATCGGCAAACGAAACGATAGCGTTGTCTCCCCCCTCGCTCCATAGCGCAAGCGCTATTGCGCTACCCCCCTCCGCGGGGGCCGCTCCGCAATTGAAAGTCGCCCCTCAAACGGCCCGCGACGCCCGACGGCAACAAAATAGCGGCTATCGAAGGCGGAAGAGGCGCCAAATCCCCAGCGCGAGCGCCGACAGGCAACGTTCCCTCCCCGCGCGCCGCAAAATAAAAATAGCGCCGAATCGCCTAAAAATATGAGACCTAGTTGACATATTGCCAAAACTGCTATATTCTCTCTCTAATTATATTTTACTATAAGCTTTTAGGAGGCATGCAATAGTGGGAAATACCGGTTCTTCGGTTAAAAAACGCCATCGACAGGGGCAAGAAAATAGACTGCGCAATCGCGCGGTACGTAGCAAAACGCGGGCCGCAATACGCAAATTTGCCGATCAGGCAACCAGTAATGGAGATAAAGAACAGACGACGCGCCTATTTTGCCAAGCGCAAAAATTGCTTGATACCGCCGCTCAAAAAGGCGTCTATCACCGCAATACGGTAGCTCGCAAGAAATCGCGACTCTCCAAAATGATGGCGCGGTAAATGCCTCGATTAGTTAGAAAAAAACTTGCCCGCTCGGATTTCGTGGAGCTGGTCTCCTCAAAATTAAGCGCCAATCGACACGAAGTCAAAAATATTATCAACCTTTTCCTCAGCGAGCTAGGAAAAGCGTTGCAGAAAGACGCGGTGATCGAATTTAGAGGCTTCGGCACATTTTTTATTCGTAAACGTTTGGGGCGTCCAAACGCTCGCAACCTTCGCACGGGAGAGATCGTGGCCGCTAAACCACATGGCATTGTCTATTTTCGCCCCGGCAGACTCCTAAAGCAAGGCGTTAGATCGCTAAGAACCTAACATGGCGAGCGACATGGGTCTCCCCGACCATGAATTTGCCCGCCGAATATCGCAGTTCTTTTTCGATATATTCCTTATATTTGTAGCCGTTTTTCTATTTGGGCTATCGTTCCCTGGCGCCATCATTGAACGAGGATTATTTCCGCTCGCCTATGCTGCGTTATTTCCAGTCTTCATACTGATACGGCGATCAAACTGGTATGCTATCGCCCCATATGGCCTGCTGTACGGTTTTTTTGCCTACGCCTTTTTTAACTATTGGCTATTCAATTTCCATCCGCTTGCGATATATATTGTCCCCGCAATCTATGGCGTCTATTTCGCCGCGCTATTTTTAGCGCTTAAAGCCGCGCATGTGATATTCCCCCGTTATGGATATCTATTGCAGATCGCGCTCTGGATAGGCTATGAGCTATTGCGAACCAAGGGCTACTTAGGGTATTCATATGGAATTATGGGGTATTCGCAATACCTCTTTTTGCCAATAATACAAATTGCGTCATTGTTTGGAGTGTGGATCGTCTCTATCATCGTAATATTTCCCTCGGCGTTGGCCGCCACGATCGCGGAAAATGCAAAAAAATTGGACCACCGACGCGCCGTAAAATGGAAAGCGATTGCGAGACCCTACCGATGGGAGATCGCCGGCTATGGATTGGCCATAATCGGCGCTCTTATCTACGGCCTTTTTGCTATGGTTGACTATAGCGAAAGCGAAACAAAACGCTTCGCGCTGGTTCAGCACAATGTCGATCCATGGGAAGGCGGCGTGGTCGCCTACACCGCATCGCTCGACGCGCTAATTCGTCAAAGCGATATTGCGTTGCAAAGCAACCCCGATATCGTCGTCTGGTCAGAAACCGCATTTGTTCCGGCAATCGACTACCATCGTCGTCATCGCCGCGATGCGGAAAGCTACGATCTGGTGCGGCGTTTAGATCAATACCTCAAAAAACAGACCATCCCATTTGTATTTGGCAATGACGACGGGCAGCTAAAACGAAACGGATCTGGCGAACTCGAACGCATCGATTACAATGCGGTCATTCTTTATAAAAATGGCGACTATGGACCGATCTACCGAAAAACGCATTTAGTGCCCTTCAGCGAGCATTTTCCCTATCGCCGTCAATTCCCTTGGCTCTACCGTCTACTTATCGAACATGACACCAATTTCTGGGAAGCGGGCGATGAATACACCGTATTTAACGCGGCGGGAATCGCATTTAGTTCGCCAATATGTTTCGAAGATACATTTGGATATATCTCGCGCCGTTTTATCAATGAAGGAGCCGAAATAATTGTCAATCTCTCCAACGACTCGTGGTCGCGTTCAACTCCGGCGGCAATACAACACATGGCCATGGCGGTATTTCGCGCGATCGAAAATCGTCGTTCGGTAGCGCGGAGCACCAACGGCGGATTAACCGCTGTCATCGATCCCAATGGCAAAATATTGGCGCAGTTGCCCACCTTTGTCGAAAACAATCTTATCTACGACATACCTATCTATACCGATACCGATACGCTCTACACCAAATATGGCGATTGGCTCGCTTGGGCGGTTCTCTGCGGCGGAGCGATCGCGCTGGCGATTGGAATACCGATCCGCCTCTATCGTCTCATTAAAAGCGCGCGGGGCGGAACTCCTCTCCGCGCTAGTCGGTAGGGCGATATAATAATAGGCGCTATGCCAGTTCGGCTACGCGTCGAGCCAACCGATCCGCGACTGTCTTCGGCGACATGCCGCTAATGTCGCCGCCAAGCCTCGCGATCTCTTTGATCACCGAAGAACGCATCACAACATAACGCGACCCTGTGGGCATAAAAATGGTTTCGATATTTTTATCGAGTTCCTTGTTGACCATCGACAACTCAAATTCATGACTAAAGTCGCCAAGAGCCCTTACCCCTCGCACAATAACCGAAGCCGAAGATTGCGCCGCAAAATCGATAATAAGACGATCCCAAATATGTGTAGTGACGTTGTGGTATGAAGCGGTAAGTTCAAGCATCATCTCTTTTCGCTCTTCGGCGCTAAAAAGATAGTCTTTCGCGCTATTCTGCGCGATGACCACGGCGAGCGAATTGAATATTTTCGCGCTCCGAGCGATAATATCAAGATGTCCGTAAGTTGGAGGATCGAACGATCCGGGGAAGACTGCGTCGATCATCTCGATCTATCGGGCGCCGATCGTTCCAGCAACTTTTCGACCAATCTCATCGCCAATCGCTCGACCGCTAACACCATATATTTACGGTCTAGGATTTTGCGTTTAAACGAATCGATGACTTCTGGATGTATCACGCGGGCAACTCTAGCCATCACTCCTCCTCAAAAGCGTTAGGAAGATGATAGATTAACGCCTCGTCCAAATAGGGCACAAACAATAGATCAAATCGAACTTGATAAGTCCGGTAGGTAGGATAACAATGTAAGAATTCCCTCGCGGTGGCAATTATACGCCTTCGTTTATTCCAATTGATAGAATACTCCAAATCGGAAAGACCGTAACGATTCCAAGCTTTGACTTCGACAAATGCCAATATATTTTCATCGATAGCTATAATATCGACCTCTCCTCGACGACACCTAAAATTCTTTTTTGCTATTTTATATCCCATCTCTTCCAAATAGCGCGCCGCCTTCGCTTCTCCCTCTTCGCCCTTTGGATTCATAATTTACATATCGCGTACGGCGACCAGTATTTCAGCGATAATCTTATAGAGATTTTCGGGAATATAGCGAGCAATTTCAACCGAATAGAGGGTATCGGCAAGAGGGCGATCGGCAAGTATCGGCACGTCGTTCCGATGAGCGATATCTACAATGCGATCGGCAAGCTCACGCTGACCCTTCGCGCATATAAATGGCGCGGGAAGATTGGGAATGTACTTCAGCGCAACCGCTTTAGACGACATACTGGACCGCGGACAATATGCTATACCAATCTATCGACATAGCAATCATATGATGTCGAAGCGTCGAAACGATCATCGGAGCTCGTCTCATTTTGAGCGGTTACGCGCTGTATGCCGAATGGGGCAAGCAATTTAAGTAATCGAGGCGCCAGGTATCTCTGAAGACGCTCCTGTTGCTCTCCTATTAGAGTAATGAGCCGCGGGCGACCCGATGAACAGACTATTATCGCGTCGAAACATATATTGGAAGCGTTAACGCCAACGACCGCCAACGCGAGCTGAATCGGCGACCTGCTAAAACAGAGGCGAATCGAACCGGCAATAGGCTCGCCGCTGCGCTCTTGATAGGGAATGGCAACCCAGTGCTCCGATGTCGCGCCGATATGATTAAAAAGATGCAACAGATGCTCGCCGGCCGCTTCGCTCCGAGTCATCTGCTTGCGAATCGAGAGGCGCGCCTGCTCTACTTCCGCGAGATCGCGCGAATTCTTGCGTCGTTTTCGATGTCTGCGTCTATCATCGCCAATATCTTCATCGGAGTTCGAAAGATAGAGCGCTGTTTCTGAAAGCAGGCGGTATTGATCGAGAGTAAGACGCAAGCCTTTTCCTTCGGCAATAGCAACAAGATGCGCGTCGGTCATATTTGGACTCGGGAGCTGCCGAAGAAGATTGGTTATTCTCGAAATACGTTCTGCCGTAGCGGGTTGTCCGCTACGAAGAAGACCAAGCGCCGCAAACCGCTCAAGCAACGGCAACTTTTGGAGCGAACCGCGCAAAACAGAGGCGGGCTCGCCGATAGAAGGATATCCATTATCGATGCCGGCGGCAAAAATATTGCCCCGGGTAAGCTGGCCATGGCGATATAATTCCATCGCCATACGCAATTGGTTCATAATATACATACAACCCCATGTAAACCACTCTCCATGGATAAAAAACGCCAAAAAGCGCGGCGCTCTTTATCGAGCGGCGACGCATAGAAATTTATTATTCGTCTTTTTTCGCAGCCGCTGTCTTTACGCTTTTTCTGCGAATAAGCTCTGGAACCTTGCTCGCTTTGCCGACACGATCTCTAATATAATAGAGCTTGGCTCGGCGCACACGACCGTATCGCGTCACCTCAACCTTTTTGATCCGAGAGGAGTGTATAGGAAAGATACGTTCAACTCCCACCCCCGAAGAAATTTTTCGAACACAGAAGGTTTTGCGCGGACCGCTATTTTTGAACGCGATAACCAACCCTTCGTAGATCTGTATACGCTCTCGAGTCCCCTCGACTATATTAAAATGAACTTTCACCGTATCGCCAACATTAAACTTGTCGATGCTTGACTTTAGTTGCTCGTTTTCAATTTGTTCAATAATGCCCATATCTGGCGCTCCTTATTTAATAATAATAATGCTTAATTAGACTCTATTTTCTATTTTAACGCAATATGCGCGCGAGATATTAAAGCAATTTATCATTATCTCTAATCTACTTTCCTGCTTGTCCTTGCGCATATTTTAAAAATAGCCTATATTTATATTGCTGTATAGATGCGTTATTTTGCTTTGTAAACGCATTGGATTAGCGAGATTATTATATATTAAGAGGTATGAGTAATGAATAAATTTATTGTGTTATTATTGTTTGCAGTACTTGCCGCCCCTGTATTTGCTGGCGGGGCGCCAGAAGAATCGATGGACGATACAATGTCGGACGAGATAATGATGGACGACGAGACGATGGACGGCGAAATGATGATGGCAAACGGGGTAATTGGAATTACCAAAATTGTGGCTCATCCAGCGCTCGACGCGGTGGAACAGGGCATCATCGATGAACTAACCGAACGGGGTTACGACGGGATTGAGTATGACTTGCAAAACGCCAACGGCGATTTGAATACGACGGCATCGATCGCCGCTAAATATCAGCAAGACAATGTGCTATTGGCAGTAGGAATCGCCACGCCGAGCGCCCAAGCTCTGGTTAATAAAATGACCGCTATTCCAGTGATCTACGCCGCGGTTACCGACCCGGTATCGGCGGGATTAGTTGATTCGAACGATCGCGGGGGCAAAAATGTAACGGGAACGTCGGATGCTACTCCCGTGTTTGAGCAGTTGTCGTTGCTCAATGATTTGATACGTCCGCGAACCATTGGCAATATCTACTCGAGCGGAGAGGCAAATTCGGTCGCTATAGCCGAACAGATACGGGCCGCGGCAAGTCGCCTTGGCATCGAAATAATTGAAAGCTCGGTCACCAATTCGGCAGAGGTGCGACAGGCGACCTTGACAATTGTCAACCAAGTTGACGCGATCTATGTAAGCACAGACAACACGGTGGTCTCGGCGTTGCCCGCATTGGTCGAAGCAGCCTATGAAGCTGGCCTGCCGGTAATGTCGGCAGATCCTAGCTCGGCTGAAAATCTCGATATTTTGATAGCATGGGGTTTCGATTACTACAAAATGGGCCGCGCCACCGGAGATATCATTGATCGCGTGCTTACCGGAACCCCTACATCGGATATTCCCACCGTCTATATGACCGACCCATCAGAGATCGATCTTTGGATCAATCTTGATGTCGCCAATACCTTGGCAATTGATATTCCAGAAGATCTAATCGCAAAAGCGACCACATTGATTGAAAATGGAGTCGCCCGCTAACGAGTCTTCTCTATATTATCGATGGGACAACATACGATAGTATTTATTAGCGACTAGACGGATGCAATCGCCGCCATGGTAGAAGGGATTCTCGTTGAGGGACTCATCTACTCAATCACCGCTATTGGTGTATTTATAACATTTCGCGTGCTCAATTTTCCCGACCTTACTGTCGATGGGTCATTCCCATTGGGCGCGGCGATCGCGGCGGCGATGATATCCACTGGCTATAATTCGATATTCTCCTTATTGGTAGCGCTTGTCGGAGGATCATTGGCGGGAATCATCACCGCCGCCATTCATAATCGATTAGGCGTTCCGCATCTTATGGCGGGAATTATCACAATGACAATGCTCTGGTCGATCAATATTCGCGTCCTGGGCAATCGAGCAAACCTCCCGCTGGTAAGAGTCCGCCATCTTTTAAGAGACATCCGCGATATCGCTCCTGAGTGGTTGCCGCCCGAATTGTCGTTATTTATCTTTTTTGCTCTGACAACCGCGGCAATCGCCTTGCTTCTTCGATATTTTTTTATCACCGATTTAGGGCTAACCCTTCGGGCAATGGGCGATAATCGTCAATTGGTCATATCAGCGGGTATGAATCCAAAACTTCTTAACACAATTGGCGTCGCTCTTTCTAATGGGTTGGTAGGACTTTCGGGCGCTTTTGCCGCGCAATACCAGGGATTTGGCGACGTTAATTTGGGGCAAGGAATCATCATCAGCGGGTTAGCATCGGTTATGATCGGGGAATTTCTCTTTCGGACTCGACATATCGGACTCCAAATTTTGCGTGTGATACTGGGAACGATAATCTACCGCGCGATTCTCTATCTTGGTCGTTTCTATGGCTATTATATCAATCTCACCCCCAACGATCTAAGATTAATCACCGGATTGCTGATCGTCGCCTCTTTAATAGCCGCTAAGCTCCGCGCCAAACGAGACATTTCGGTAAAGAGCTAATGGTGGCAATGAACACCCTTATACTGTAGAGCGTAGTTGCAATGATACGTATCAGCGGACTAACAAAGACATTTCATCGCGGAACAATTAATGAGAATAGGGCGCTTTCCGGCATTGAACTTGCTGTGAAAAAATGCGATTTTATTTCGATAATTGGTAGCAACGGAGCGGGAAAAACAACGCTCTTCAATCTCATCTCTGGTTCGATGGCTCCGTCAAGCGGCGCAATACTTATCGATAATCAGAGTGTTACGGGGCAACCGGAATACCGACGCGCGATAAAGATTGGAAGAATCTTTCAAGACCCCACTCTGGGGACAGCCTCAAGCATGAGCATCGAGCAGAACCTGCTCATCGCCTATCGCAAAGGAATAAAGACTCTTCGAAAAAGTTTGAATCATACATTGCGAAAATATTTTAGAGAACGATTGAGAGCGCTAAATATGCAGTTGGAAAATAGATTAAGCGACCCTGTCGGTCTGCTATCGGGAGGACAACGACAGGCGCTTACGCTGCTTATGGCGGTGCTTTCGGAACCTGATTTGCTGTTGCTGGATGAACATACGGCGGCGCTCGATCCGCATAATGCCGAGATAGTATTGCAGTTGACGGAGCAATTTGTTGCTGAGTACCATCTAACGACAATGATGATCACACACAATATGCAACAGGCCATCAAACTGGGAAATCGCCTTATTATGATGGATAGCGGGGAATTCATTTTTGAAGCGAGCGACGAACATAAACAAAAGCTCACAATTAATAAACTTATAAGAAAGTTTCATCAAATTCGACATGCGGCGCTGACCAGCGACGAAACACTGCTCACGGAATAAATTGCGAGACATTGTCTCCATAAATTAGCGGCCCGTATAGTAAGCCGAATCATACACTTCGTTTCGCCAAATATTAGGGCATCGGGCTATTCTATTGACGAAATTTTTTTATCATATATCATTGCTCTTACAAGGAGGTATTTATGGAAACTAGTATTACAATAATGATATGGATATTGGGGATCCCTACAGCGCTGTTGATCCTTGCTAAGACAATTAGCGTCCTTTCAAACATAGACGATAGACGCAAGAACAACTCGCAATAAATGAGTAAATGGCGAGCGGCGGTTTCGACCGATGGATTTCGCCGCGTGTTTAAATTTGTCTATCGCCGCAGAGAAATTGCCCTTTTCCGTCTCGGCGATGAATTTTATGCGGTAGATAATATCTGTACTCATGAATATTCTCAAATAAGCGAAGGTATGGTGGTAGACAATTCGGTCTACTGCCCAAAACATGGCTCTCGATTTGACATCAAAAGCGGCGCGGCGATCGACTTGCCGGCGACTCAACCATTAAAAACATTCCCGGTCAAGGTTGAAGACGATATGATTTACATCAAATGTTAATCCTTCGTCGTCCACTCCCTATCTTTCTATCTATCTATTATTTTCTGACGACAAAAAATTATTGACTCTAAATATCGAATATGCTACTCTAGCGACAATATGGTAAAGATACGATTAAAACGATTTGGAGCAAAGAAACGTCCTTATTATCGAGTAGTGGTCGTCGATTCTCGCAAGCGGAGAGACGGCAGAACTATAGAGGAGATTGGCTACTATCGCCCAGTTGAGAAATCTTCGGAACAAGTGCGCATCAATAGGGAACGAGTTGAGAATTGGCGTTCAAAAGGAGCGCTGTTATCTAAAACAGTTGACAGCCTATTGCGCAAGAAATGAGAGCATATTATTTATCTTTTATATAAGGAGTAAGACTATGATAGAACAAGAAATAGTTGAATTTATCGCAAAATCTATCGTTTTAGATCCCGATTCTGTAGAAACGTCCGTTGTGGAAGGCGAACGCTCGACAATTATCGAACTTCGCGTCGCCCCCGACGATATTGGCCGTATTATCGGTAGAAGCGGACGCACTACTCGAGCTATCCAAACGCTTATTGGAGCCGCTTCAAAACGGAGCGGAAAAAGGGTTATGCTCGAAATTCTTGATTGACAATTAGCCCAATCGATAGAGGACTCATCTCTATCGGGACAATCGTCTCTCCATTTGCGCTTGATGGCCGCCTTCGTGTTCGTAGCCATTCAGGCGCTACTGATCATTGGGTTGATATACCCGCATTTCATATCGCTATTCGGAACAGGTTGTCACATTTAGAACGCGATAAAATTTGGCCTCAAGGTCGTTGGGCGATAGTAAAATTTCTTTCGATAGACGACAGGGTGGATGCCCTTGCCATTTGTTCGCATGACCTCTGGGTAGAGCGTCAATTTGCTTGCCCTCTTTCTCACAATGAATACTATATCTCCGATCTAATAGGTTGCAATCTTATCGCTTCATCCGAAATTGTTGGCAAGGTCATCGGCATACGGAGCGCCTCTGGTCTCGATTTATTAGAAACGCAATTAAATTCCGGAAAAATCGTCTTGATTCCTTTTCAAGAGCCGTTCATTGGCGCTATCAGCCGCGAGTCTATCGCATTGGATACCCCATGGATATTGGCGGACGACCAAGAAATAGACTAGCGCGAATTAATTATATGATCATTAACATATTATCATTATTTCCCAATATTATTGAATGCTATTTTGCCACTTCGATTGTAGGCAGAGCTGTGCAAAAAGGAATTATAACCTATCGCTCAATTGATATTAGAGATTTTGCCCATAATCCCCATAAGAGTTGCGATGACGCTCCATATGGAGGAGGAGCCGGAATGATAATGACGCCAGAGCCGCTCGGTCTCGCTCTCGACTCGGTTTCTGCTCGTACAAAACGAACCATATTCCCTACCCCATCGGGAAAGCGCCTCTCGTCAAAATTGCTCTCCTCGTTAGTATTAGAGCAAGAACTGGTATTTATCTGCGGGCGCTACGAAGGAATTGATCAGCGCATAATCGACATATTTGTTTCGGATGAAATATCTATCGGAGACTGGGTCATCTCATCGGGAGAACTGGCGGCCCTTGTTATCATAGATGGCATGTATCGATTATTGGAAGGAGCGATCAGCCACGAGTCGCTTGACGAAGAAAGCTTTAGAGATGGACTTTTGGAATATCCTCACTACACTCGTCCATCGATATGGCGAGGTCATGCCGTGCCAAGCGAGCTTCTGTCTGGCAATCATGCCAAGATTAGAACATGGCGAAAACACAAGCAACTGGAAAAAACATGCCGCTATCGAAGCGATCTATTACGCAAACCAGACAATTAAAAGAAACACCATTATCATCAGCCGCTGATTATCACCGAACGCCGTCGCTAACACCAGCCTACCCCATTGATATTAGCGGCTACTATTGACACAAGCCTCTCGCTACGGTATCATATATTTCTATGTTGGGTAGACTCCCGCCTATCGATCGCAAACAGGTCGCCGCTATCGCCCGTCGTTTTCCCACACCGTTTTATCTCTACGACGAGCGGTCGATTCGCCAAAATGCGAAGAAATTCTATTCTATATTTTGTTCAATAGGACTGCCCAGCTTTATTAACTATTTTGCCGTCAAAGCATTGCCAAATCCTGCCATACTGCGCCTGCTACGATCGGAAGGTTTTGGCTTCGACTGCAGTTCGTTAACAGAGCTCATGCTTGTTAAAATGGTGGCGGCGCAAAGCGATGAGATTATGTTCACCTCCAATAATACCGCCGCCGAGGAGTTTGTCCTCGCCCGCGAACTTGGAGCAAAGATCAATTTAGACGACGAAACCCATCTAGATTACCTGGACAATGCGGCTGGAATGCCCAAATTTATTTCGTTTCGCTACAATCCTGGGCCAACTAGAACGGGCAATAGCATTATCGGTTCGCCGGTGGAAGCAAAATTTGGAATTTCCCGCGATCAGATTTTCTCATGTTACTCTCGCGCTCAGAAAATGGGGGCGTCTCTGTTTGGTCTACACACTATGGTGGCGTCCAACGAGATCAATAGCGACTTTTTTATCGAGACCGCTGGAATGCTTTTCGATTTAGCGCTGGAGATCAACGCGAAAACCGGCGTTCGCATTGCCCTCATCAACCTTGGGGGAGGAATCGGCATCCCCTACCTTCCCGACCAAAATCCGGTGGACTACCAGAAAATCGCCGATGGAATACAGTCGCTCTACAACAATCTTATTCGACCAAGCGCGCTTCATCCTATAGATATCGCTATGGAGAATGGCCGTGTTATTACCGGCCCGTATGGTTGGTTAATTACCCAAACTCGGCATCGTAAAAATACCTACAAGCAATTTATCGGAGTGGACGCGACTATGGCCGATTTAATGCGTCCCGGCATGTATGGACACTACCACCATATCACCGTATTGGGCAAAGAGCGCGATGCCGCTTCCCAACGCTACGATGTAGTTGGCAGTCTCTGCGAAAATAACGATAAATTCGCTATCGATCGAATGTTGCCTCCCGTGGAGGTTGGAGATTATTTGGCTATTCATGACGCTGGAGCGCATGGTCGCTCAATGGGGTTTAACTACAATGGCAAATTGCGTTGCGGCGAGTTGCTTCTCCGCCAAGATGGCTCTATAGAACAGATTCGCAGAGATGAGCAACCCGAAGACTACTTCTCGACTCTTCATTTTGAGCCATCAACGATCTCATCGTCAGAATTGAAAATGGTGGATAGGTCATCTTAGACCATTACTATTTAGCAAACGATATGAAGCGATCTACCGATTATTATATATGCCCATACAGGGTTGGATTGCTATTTATAGGACGCGAACGACCCGGCTTTGACCAGGATTGGGGAGCAATGATGCGAACAGCGATGAAAGATGCGTTGCTCTCCGCCGGAATAGAGCCATTTATCCCCGCGAAAAATCTGGCGACAGCCGCGTCGTTAAGCGACGCCCTATCACAATGCAAAAAGTTATCGCTGGACGCCATCATTGTAGCGCAACCAACCATTGGCGACGGAAGATTAGCTCCTATTATTGAAGGAAGGTGGGGCGACCCGCCTCTTATTTGGGCGACGCCAGAACGACCCGATACGCCAAAAATTAGCGCTAATTCCCTTGTAGGAAGTCATCTTTTTGCCGCGACGCTCCGGCAACAGGGCGCAAAATTGGAATTTGTCTACGGACATCCCGAATCCGACGAGACAAAAGCAGCGCTTCTTTCGGCGCTTCGGCGCATCGTCGCCTACCAGCGCTTGACCAATTCCCGCGTAGGTTTAATTGGTTCACATGCGCCCGGTTTCATCGACTTACACTGCGATCCAGCTGTACTTAAAGCCAAATTGGGAACCACGCTCCTCCATATCGGCATGATCGAGTTCCTCGATCGCTTCCATCAAATGGAAGAATCAAAGATCGAACCATTCTTTCAAGAAATGCGGGAGATGAATCTTCCCTCCGAAATTAATAATGATCTCCTTCCTATCGCCTTAAGGGCGCAGGCTCGCTATGCCGCTCTCTTTAGCGACATTATGGACAAAGAATTACTCGATGCGCTGGCTTTCCGTTGCTGGCCAGATTTGCCTTCGATGACTGGACATTGGCCGTACGCGGCTCTTGCTATACTATCATCGCAGGGACGCGCTCTAGCTATGGAAGGCGACGTAGACGGGGCGCTCTGCAAATTCCTCGCCTTTGAGCTGGGATGCGGACACACCTATATAAGCGACTGGCTATCTCACGACCATACCAGCCTGCTGGCATGGCACACCGGAGCGGCGGCGCCGCAACTCTGCGCCGCTCCGGGGCACCCAACTGGGCCGCGATGGGCAACACAGTTTAACAATCAACTACCCACCGTCATCAACGCAGATTTGCGAGTCGACATGGAAGTTACCATCTTCCGCCTCTGGAGTTACCTCGGAAATTACCACATATGCCTCTTAAAAGGCAGGACAATACAGCCTCGTCAACCGCTCCCCGGAACCAACGGATTGATATCTATAGAAGATGTGGATGTCTCTGAATGGCTAGAAGAAATGATCCATTACGGTATGCCTCACCACATTTGCATTGTCGAAGGCGACCACCAAAAGCAAATTAAGAAGTTCGCCCGACTCGCGGGCATAACCTATAGATAGGCATTCGAGAACAAACGGTTGCTCGAAAAAATATCCCCTACTTAACTTAAAGCGGACGCTCCCGCTAGGATGTCGTTCATCGGCGCTTGCCTGCCGCTCGCCTTCCTGTCGCTTATTGGCTTTCGGCTTTCATAAGCGCCCCTATTTACCAAAAAGCCCGATTAACGCTTTTTTCTGGATTTAGAGCGACCGTCGGATCTATTCGCGCCTCCCCTGCCGGCATTTGCGCTTGATCTTTTAGAAGAACGCGAGATCGGCCTTGCCTCCGCTTGAGCGATATTCAACGCCCTCTTGCGAAATGCCACCCAACAAATGACGCCGGCGATAATCATCAATAGACAGAATACTTGACCGGTAGTAAAGTTAAAGGGCGAAACAAAAAGCTCCAAAGGATTGGGACGATCGGATAAACGAATGACATACCCAAGTCCGGCATCCGGTTGTCTAAAATATTCAATGATAAACCGAATGGCGCCATATCCGATAAGATAGGCCGCAAAAACCGCTCCCTTAAAAGGACGGCGCGGATAGACAATAAACCAGAGAATAGCCCACAACACAACGCCCTCAAAAAACGCTTCATAGAGTTGCGACGGGTGGCGAGGAAGATTGATCATATCGCTCGCGGTTGAAATACCGGTCTTTTCGGCTATCTCTCGAACCCACGGTTCATCTGTTGGAAGGCGATTGGCGCTATCAAAAAGCATCCCCCAAGGGGCCGCGGTAGCGCGTCCATATAACTCGGCATTGATAAAATTGCCCAATCGACCAAAGGTATAGCCGAGCGTCCCTGCGGCGGGCAACATATCGCCCCAATCGAAGAGAGACTTTTTTGTAACCTTAAGATATATCCACCCCGCCAATATGATGCCAATTAAACTCCCGTGGTAGCTTATGCCTTGAAGCCCCACATAGCGACCATTGGCAAACGGCCAAAAAATTCGCCACGGCTGACGAAGATATTCGCCGGTCGTATTATAGACAGTGACCGCGACCAACCTGCCTCCAAGCAACAGCCCCACAACCATCCAGAAGAAAAGCGTATGCATATCGTTCGCCTGATTTTTGAGCGAGCTATTTCGCAATAGCCGCCGCATAAGCAAAAATGAAACGGCGAATCCAACAAGATACATAAGTCCATACCACCGTATAGGAAACCCAGGAAATATTTCGGGACGAAGCCATTCGGGATATTCAATATAAATACGCATTGGTCATTGTAGACTATATCTATGCGGCAGTCAACATAAAGAAGTTGCTATCAAATCCAATATTGAGTATATTATCAAATTCAATATTAAAAGATGGTAAAAAATAGGAGAAATAATGGATAGCGCTATTTTTGCGGTCACTTGGTGGCTTGTATTGATCGGCGGAGCGATCGCATTTTTATTTGGAGCCCTATGGTACGGTCCTATAATGGGGAAGCAATGGATTAAAGCATTAGGATATAGTTCCTTTGAAGAGGTTGGAAAAATGGGGGCGTCCCATTTTCTAACATCGATATGCTACTCGATGCTTGTCAGCTACGCGATCGGCGTATTGACCAACGTTTTTGTCACGCAATCATTTGGAGGGGCCATACTAATAGCGATATTCGCATGGCTTCCATTCACAGCGGCCTCTAGTTGGAATCACGGCGTCTAT
The DNA here is from genome assembly GCA_965220165.1 of Spirochaetia bacterium. Lineage (GTDB taxonomy): Bacteria > Spirochaetota > Spirochaetia > CBDCPJ01. Next base: position 2,380 of record CBDCPJ010000054.1, on the reverse strand, counting down.
AGCGGAAGCTCGCCCCGGCTGCGAATTATCGACTCGCTCTATGATTTGGCAATCTATCTTGGGCTGGCCATTTTGCATTGGCTAATTTAGTCCCCGCCTTCCGACTATTCAACTATCTATCGCGACTATTTGATTGGATATCCATCTAAAACCGGAGGATCAACAATTCGTTCATGCAGTATTCTTTTATAGATAAGCTATTTGGATCTAAAAATGATCTAGACCTTCGACGGTTGACGCCTTTAGTTCGCGCCATAAATGCCAAGGAGCAATGGGCGATCCATATGAGCGACGACGCGATGAAAAATCAAACTCGTCTCTTCAAGCAACGACTAGCCGATGGCGAGCCTCTAGACAATCTCATACCAGAGTCGTTCGCGCTGGTGCGAGAAGCGGCTCGAAGGCGACTCAGCGAACGGCTCTACGACACGCAACTCATCGGCGGTCTTGTCTTGCACCAGGGTGCCGTTATGGAGATGAAAACGGGAGAAGGCAAGACTCTATCGTCGGTTACGGCGGCCTATCTCAACGCCCTTGTCGGCAAAGGTACGCATGTCGTAACGGTAAATGATTACTTAGCGCGTCGAGACGCCGAATGGATGAGAGCAATTTACGAAATGCTGGATATTTCGGTAGGTTTTATCGTCTCCGAAATGCCTCCGGAAGCAAGGCAAATTGCCTATCGTTGCGATGTTACGTATGGAACCAATAATGAATTTGGGTTTGACTACCTTCGCGACAACATGTGTTACGATCCCGCGCAAAAAACGCAAACTGGACATCATTACTGCATTGTTGACGAAATAGACTCGATATTGATCGACGAAGCGCGAACTCCTCTTATTATATCTGGGGCCGTGCAGGAAGATGTGGGAAAATATATCGCCGCCAATCGACTTGTTCCAAGCCTTGTCGAATGCGAAAAAGACCCAGAAACAGGCGATTATCCCGAAGAGCCCGTCGGGGATTATAAACTTGACGAGAAAAATCACCATGTAAAATTCACCAATATAGGATTGGCGAATCTGGAACAGCTGTTGCAAAAAAATAATCTTATCTCGGGATCGCTATTCTCAACGAAAAATTTCGAGTTTATCCACTATGCCACCCAGGCATTACGGGCGCATCATCTCTACAATGCCGATAGAGAATATGTGGTAAAAAACGGGCAGGTGCAGATAGTCGACGAATTTACCGGGCGAGTCCTCCAAGGGCGTCGGTATTCCGAAGGTCTTCATCAAGCGATAGAGGCAAAAGAGAATATTACGGTCGCGCGCCGAACACGCACGTTAGCTACTATCACCATTCAAAACTTTTTTAGACTCTATGAAAAAATCTCGGGAATGACCGGAACCGCGGAAACCGAAAGCAAAGAATTGGGCAATATCTATGGACTCGAAGTGATCGTATTGCCCACTAACCTTCCTGTGGCGCGAGACGACAAAAATGATCTCATCTACGCGAACGAAGAACAGAAATTTGCGGCTATTTGCGATGAGGTCGAACGCGCGCATAGCAAGGGGCAACCTATTCTCATTGGCACCATCTCGATCGCCCGATCGGAACATATTTCGAGCCTCTTAACAAAACGGGGGCTTCGACATGAAATATTAAACGCGAAAAATCATGCTCGCGAAGCGCTTATTATTTCTGCCGCCGGAGAAAAGGGGGCGATAACCATCGCAACCAACATGGCGGGAAGAGGCACAGACATCAAATTGGGCGGAAATCCCGAGTTTCGCGCAAGAATGGCCGTAGGCTCGGAAGCAACCTCTCAAGAATATGAGGCAGCCTATCGAAAGGAGGCGATCGATTGGCTCGCGCGGTATAGAGAAGTGCGCGAGAGCGGCGGCCTCTATGTTATAGGAACGGAACGGCACGAATCTCGTCGCATCGACAATCAGCTGCGCGGGCGTTCCGGTCGACAAGGCGATCCAGGCAATTCCATATTCTACCTCTCTATGGACGACGACCTCATGCGTCTATTCGGCCGAAGCGGCGAACGCATAAAGGCGCTTATGTCCCATGGCATGCAACCCAACGAGCCGCTGAACCACCCCCTTCTTAATCGTAGTATCGAAGGCGCGCAACGTCGCGTCGAAGAACGCAACTTTGATATCCGCAAACACCTTCTTGAATATGACGATGTTGTCAATCAGCAACGAAAAACCATCTATGGACAGCGCGCCGCTATTTTGAACGATAGCGACCTCTCTCGACGCATCGTCTCCATTGGCGTCGATTTTGTCAGGCAACAGCTCATTGAAGCCTCCGAATTGGATGGACGCGATAAAATAACCCACATATTAGACGCGGTATCTGAACAATTGCTATTTCGCATTCCGCAGGAGGATTTCGACAACCCGACCATCGACGACGA
>CBDCPJ010000053.1:0-123694 GCA_965220165.1 Spirochaetia bacterium | reverse complement strand
CGTCGATCCGGTAATGACCGACGAGTGGCGCGAGCTGTTGGCGATGGAGCCTACCATCAATAATGAGCAATACCCTGTCGATACTTCGCAATACTTCGCGGAGCCACCCGGAAATATAGCCGCGCAGACCCCGTAAATAGCCGCCACCCCAAGCGGCGCGCGGGGCGGGCGGGGGTGTTGGCGGCGGCCGACGGGAGCGTTGGGCGCGGGGCGTTGGGTTGCGGGCTGTGGCGGGGCGGTTCTCGCGATTGGGAGAGAGGCGCCCGCTGTGGGGGGAGCGCAATAGCGCAGGGGCGAGCCCAGTGGAGCGCGAGCGGAACTGGATCAGCGCGCCCCGGTCAGCGCTATGGAGCGTGGGGGGAGACAACGCCAACAGAGCGGCGACGGGCGCGGTTGACGCTTTTCGGGGTGGAGCGGTCATCTGAGGGCCTGCGCGATTCCCCCTCCATACTCGCGGCGAAAATTGGCAATGACAGAGTATTTACACCAAGCCTGCGGCATGCTATTTATTATCTATCATGCGCGCTGTTTTTTTGATCGCTCTCTTCCCCTTTGCATTGTATTGTATCGCTGGGCGCGCGCCGCTTATGGGGCTGGGCTCGCGAAACGATGCGGAGCGAACGATCTATGTCTATAGCCATCGTCATTACGAGCAGGACGAGGTGATCTACGATCTTTTTTTTGAGGAGACTGGCGTTAGGGTGAGCGTGTTGCAAGGGAATACCAGCTCGCTGATCGCGCGGTTGCTGTCGGAGGGGCCCAGCACGCCTGCCGATTTGTTGATCCTCTCCGATGTCGGGCAATTGACGCAGGCAACGCGGATGGGGTTGCTCCAAAATTCGGGCTCCGATCTTTTGGATATGATAGTGCCGATTCACCTGCGCGATCCTTTGCGGCGATGGTACGCTATCACCAAGCGGACGCGGGTGATCGTCTATAGCCCCGATCGCGTCGATATTGGCGAGCTTTCGTCATATGAAGCGCTGGCCGATCCGCAATGGAAGAATCGTATTGTGGCGCGGTCGTCGACCCATCCATATAATATTTCGTTGCTCTCGTCTATCATCGTCAGTAGAGGGATGGAGGCCGCGCGGGCTTGGGTGGAGGGGGTGACGAGCAATTTCGCGCGAACTCCGCAGGGCAACGATCGCGACCAGATTAGGGCGGTTGCCTCGGGAATAGGCGATGTCGCCATTGTCAATAGCTATTATGTGGGGTTGCTTCGCAATTCGCGGTTGCCTGCAGATCAAGAGGTGGGGAATTCGGTCGAGGTGTTTTTCCCCAACCAGCGGGATCGGGGCGCGCATATCAATGTAACCGGAGGGGGCGTAGTAAGCGGGGCGGATATGCCGGAAGAGGCGCTATTGCTTTTGGAGTTTCTGCTCCGCAAGGATACGCAGCTTCGTTTTGCTTCGGCAAACTACGAATACCCTATTAATAGCCAGGTTTCGGAGACGTCGTTCTTACGATCATTAGGGGCGTTTGTCGAAGATCAAACCGATCTATCCACAATAAGCGGCAGGGCTATCGATGCTACGCTGTTATTTAATCAGGCTGGTTGGCGCTAATTATTTCTAGATTGCGTCTCGCGGACATAAAAATAGTTCGCGCTATCCCATCACGCGCCATTCTCATCGCGCTGGCATTGCTGTTGCTTGGGCCGATTATTATATTGTTTGTCGCGTCGATATTCACCGAGAGCGAATTTTTTCCACATTTCGTCTCTACGTTGTTGCCGCGCTATCTCCTCAATACACTAGGAAGCATTATACTGGTGGCGATATCGACGGGTATATTGGGGGTGTCGACCGCGTGGCTTGCGACCCGCTATCGTTTTCCTCTGCGAGGGGCAATACAATGGTTGCTCATTCTTCCGCTTGGCATGCCGTCGTACATCAGCGCCTACGCCTATGTGGGATTGCTGGGTTACGGCGGGCCGGCGCGGAATGTCTTGGGGAATATCTTTGGGGGAGGTTTTGGGGAGTCTGTGATTCCGGATTTTGGCGGGTTGAGCGGGTTGGTGTTTATCCTAACATTCGCGCTGTATCCCTATGTCTATGTGGTGATGCGAAGCGCGTTCCAGCAACAGCCGCTTCGTTTCTACGATTCGGCGGCGACGACGCATCGTAGATCGCAACTGCTCTGGAAGGTTGGACTGCGATTGGGGCGACCGGCGCTTGCCGGGGGGATGAGCCTTGTTGTTATGGAGACGCTCAACGAATATGGGGCGGCCTTCTATCTTGGAGTCGATACCTTTAGCACCGGGCTTATTCACACGTGGACGCTCCTCTATGATACGGCGCTGGCGGTTAAATTGGCGGGCGCGCTGTTGCTGTTCGCGGTTATTATCATCACGTTGGAGCGAATAGCGAGGGGAAAAGCGAAATTTGAAGGGATATCGGTCGATTCGCACAGAATGGTAAGAAAACTGAAGACGATACCGGGTATTATCGCAATGCTATTTTGCATGATACCGATCATCGCGGGATTCGCCCTTCCGCTTGGTATGTTGATCTATTGGGCAAGGTATGCCAATATCGGCATGCTCGCCGGTCTTGCCTCCTCCGCGGTCAACAGCCTCGCGCTTATGGCGGCGGTTGTCGTGTTGACGTTGTCGATTGCCATCTGTTTTTCCTCCTATTCTAAACGTTGCCACGATAAATTTGGCGAACGCGTCTCTCGCTTTGCGACGCTGGGCTACTCGCTTCCGGGAGCCGTGGTTGGAATGACTTTGCTCCTGTTGGCCAGGTATACCAGCGCGTCGGTGGGACAATTTATTGTATCGGTATCGGCTATAGGACTCATCTACGCTTGTGTGATACGATATGTCGCAGTGGCATATTATCCATTGCAAGGAAGCGCGGCGCTTCTCTATACTCGCTTTTACGAGGCCGCCCGATCGATGGGCGTAGGAAATTGGAAGATTTTTTGGAGCATCGATATGCGGTTGCTCTATCGCGCTACGCTAGGGGCAGGATTACTTGTCGCTACCGATATACTGAAAGAGCTTCCCATAACTGTGTTGCTTAGGCCGCTCAATTTTGACACATTGGCGCTCAGCGCATTTAGGTTGGCCGACGAGGAGCGTCTTATCGAGGCGTCGTTGCCGGCTCTTCTGTTGCTCGCCATCGTGTCGCTGTTGCTGATGGTCGCGCATCCGCTTTTAGAAAGGAGGAAGCGATCGCACAATCGCCTCAATTCTCAATATGGCTAGCATAAAAGAGCGGTCTTCGCATATCGTCCGCTCGCTCCGCTCCGCTTTCCAGCGGCGAGGTCGTCTGCAGGGGTTGGTGGATAACGGGATGGGCGGCGATCGCGATGAACAGGAAGCGCTGGAGCGGCGGCCTGTGGGACAGCAGCCTGTGGAGCGACAGTTTTCGGCGCCGCTTCGCATGTTTGTCTCGCGATTTCGGAAGCCCTCTCGCAGTCGCAGAAAACACGAGAAGCTTTGGGAGAGCGGCGGGAGCGGACGCGCGGTTGGCGGAAGCGAGCGCGGAAGGCGGGCGGATCATAGCGATCAGGACGTTTCACCGAAAAGGACTCGCTTTCGCCTGACGCAACGAGAAAAGATCGCGAAACTCGCGAGACGGAATGCCCGCGAAACAACCAATAAAGCGGTTAAGGTTCCTCGCCTGCGACGCATCGTGGGATTCGCGCATTATAGATATATTGTAACCGATCCAAGTCGTATGAAAGCGTCGGGATTTCGCCGATTGACAGGATTGATCTCTCCATTAATTATCGCCTCCAGCATCGAGGATCGAGTTAGTCGCATAACTGGCCTGCTCTCTAACGATATTCCTCCTGCGATAGCGGAAATGGAGAAAAAGAGTACGCAGCCGGTGAAAATATCAAAGCGGGATATCGAAAGCGCGACGCTCACGCTGTTGCATGTGTCCAAGTCATTTCCCTCAAACCCTCGCCCCAATATTGAGCGATATATCGCTGAATGTCCATCCGGGCGAGATAATCGCGCTCGCCGGAAAGAGCGGAAGCGGAAAGACGACACTTATGCGAATAATCGCCGGCTTTGAATCGTGCGATAGAGGCGTCATTATTCTGGACGGCAATTTGGTGCACAGCTCTACCCGATGGGTGCCGCCTAATCGCAGACGGATAGGAATGGTTTTTCAGGATTCCGCGTTGTTGCCCCATCTTACCATCGCGGAAAATATAGCGTTTGGGATCTCGCGCTATCGTAAATCGGAAAAATGGAGCAGGGTTGGCAAACTGCTCCGTCGCATGAAGATTCGCGATCTTGGCGATCGGTATCCTCACGAAATATCCGGAGGACAGGCGCAACGGGCAAATATCGCCTTTGCGTTGGCTCCAAAGCCGCGTGTTATTCTCTTCGACGAACCATTTAACAACCTCGATAGCTCGTTATGCCACACATTAATGAAAGAGGTGCGAGATATCTTGCGAGAGGAGAATATTACTGGGGTATTTACAACGCACCGAAGCGCCGAGGCGTTCTCTATCGCCGACCGCATAGCTTTTGTTCGCGCTGGCGAGTTGGTGCAGGTCGATCATCCGCAAGCTATCTATCGATCGCCGAGCAATAGTTATGTCGCATGCTTTTTCGGTCGCATCAACGAAATTGAAGCATGGCCATCTGAACAGGGGCTAAAGACGACAATGGGCATAGTGTCAATCGTCCCCCCTAGTTTGTTGCGCGATGCGCCGGTTCGCCTTTTGGTGCGCCCTCACGATATCGAACTATTTCTCTTTCGGGGCGCTCCATGCAAATGGAGACAAATGGATCGCTTTCCGGGCGTTGTTCGCGACGTAGAGTATGGCGGAAGCATTCTTACCGTAGAGGTGGCAATCGCCAATACGGCGTCGTTTGGCGATCGAAAGGACGACGAAGAGACCATTATCGCCGTCGATGTAGAGCATGAATCTAAAATAACGGCTGGTCAAATGGTCGAAATCGGCATTCCCTATCACCGCGTAACCGTTGTCGCCTCGGAAAACTCTACCGATAGCTACCTATAGCGGCGCTATGAAACTGTTCCCTACGATGCGAGATTGCGGTCGCTCGCTTAGCTATGAAAGACGCCATAACTCATTTGCCCAACGATTTGCATTATGGTATAATTCCATTTTTAATACTAGATAATAGCGGTTTGAATACCGCTAAGGAGATAGTGGAGATATGAGATTATTTTTGGATACGGCAGATCCCAAACAGATCGACATAGCAAGTAGTTGGGGGATCCTGGATGGAGTAACAACCAACCCCACCCATGTTTCAAAAACGGGAATACGCAGAGAAGAGCTCTACCCCGAAATATGTAAAATGGTAAATGGGCCGGTAAGCTTGGAAACAATTGCCTTAGAGGCTGACGCGATTGTCAAAGAGGGCAAAGAGCTGGCAAAGATAGCCGACAATGTCGTCGTCAAGGTGCCTATTATGATGGAAGGACTCAAAGCGGTTCGAAAATTGAGCTCCGAAGGGATAGCGACCAATGTTACCGTTACCTTCTCTTCGTTGCAGGCGTTGCTGGCCGCAAAGTGCGGGGCGACTTATATTAGCCCGTTCGTGGGGCGATTGGACGCAATTGGGCATAGCGGTTTAGAGATCGCGCAGGAGATTAGAACCATCTACGACAACTATGGCTACGAAACTCAGTTATTGGTCGCGGCGGTAAGACACTCCGAACATGTTCTGCAATCAGCGTTGATAGGGGCGGATGTATGCACGATGGCCTTTGATGTAATGCAGCAACTTTATAACCACCCGCTCACCGATATTGGCATCGAGCTATTCCTGCAAGATTGGAAAAAGATTCCCAAATGACCCATTACAAGCTATATATCGACGGACAGTGGCGCGATACCAATCGCGCGTTGCGGGTTATTGATCCCGGATCCGGCGAGCATTTTGCCACTGTGGCCAGCGGGGACTCGTCGTTGATGCGATTGGCGTTTCAGGCTGCCGAATCGGCGCGGCGCGATTGGGAACAGACGACCGCGCTACAACGGGGCGATCTTTTGCTCAACGTCGCCGAACGCCTTCGACAGCGTCGCGAGGAAGTCAGCGTCGCGATCGCCCGAGAAAATGGCAAGCCTCTGCCGCAAGCGCTGGGAGAGGTGGCCGTCTCAATCGACCACCTTCGCTGGTTTGCCGAAGAGGCGCGGCGATGCTATGGGCGCGTCGTTCCGCATCAAGCCGATGGTAAACGCCACATAATACTAAAGCGCCCTATCGGCGTTGTATTGGCCATCGCGCCCTGGAATTTTCCGCTCGTTTTAGCCGTCCGCAAGATAGCGCCCGCCCTCGCGGCAGGATGTCCCGTTATACTTCGCCCGGCATCCAAAACCCCTGTCAGCGCGGCGCTATTTGCGCGGTGCTTTGAAGAGGCGGGCGGCCCAAAAGGCGCGTTCCAAACGATCTGCGGGCCGGCGACCGAGCTATCCGCCGAATTTCTCTCTAACCCAATCTGTAGGAAAATCACCTTTACCGGCTCCACCGAGGTTGGGAGAACGCTTCGGGCAAATGCCCCGATAGGCATGCGCCTCTCTTTGGAGTTGGGGGGCAACGCGCCGTTTCTTGTATTTGCCGACGCCGACTTCGAACGCGCTGTCGATGGGGCGATCATCGCCAAATTTCGCAATAACGGACAATCCTGTATCGCCGCAAACCGCTTCTATGTAGAGCGTTCTATCTATGACCGTTTTGTCTCTCGGTTCTCCGAAAAAATCAACGCGATGAAGGTAGGATACGGGCTAGATCCCGATGTGGAGGTGAGCGCGCTGATCGGCAAAGAGGCGCTGGATACTGCGCTCGCACTGATCGGAGACGCCACAAAGGCCGGCGCCAGGCTGATAACTGGCGGAAAACGCTGGGAAGGCGGCGGCGAGCGGCGGCGGGACGGGCACTATCTTGCCCCCACATTGCTTGCCGATGTTCCTCAGTCGGCCGGTTGCATGCATACTGAAACCTTCGCTCCCGTCGCCCCAGTCGCTCCATTCGAAACGGAAGACGAAGCGATCGCGCTGGCCAACGACACGCCCTACGGACTGGCCGCCTACGCCTATACGCAAAACCTGTCGCGCTCGTGGCGTATGGCTGAATGTCTTGAAGCCGGCACCATCGCGATTAACGACCCGGTTCCATCGACCAGCAACTGCCCTTTCGGAGGCTATAAGGAAAGCGGTATCGGGCGAGAACTTGGATCAGAAGGGTTAGACGCGTTTACAGAAACCACGCATGCGTCGGTCGGCATCTAGGCATCTAAGAAGCGTAGATTGTTCGCCCACAAATAATGCGGCCGCGGCGGCTACATGCGAAATGTTTCGCCAAGATAGACTTGGCGAGCCATTTTATTGTGCATGATCTTTTCGCGGCTTCCCGTTACCACAATTCTTCCATCGCTTATAATATAGGAGCGGTCGGTAATTTCAAGCGTATCGCGGACATTATGATCGGTGACCACAACTCCTATGCCTTTTTTAGCTAGACGCGCGATTATCGTTTTAATTTCATACACAGCTATGGGATCGATTGCGGCAAATGGCTCGTCCAGCAAAAGAAAATAGGGCTCTATAGCAAGCGATCGCGCGATTTCGGTTCTCCGTCGTTCGCCGCCAGAGAGCGTATAGGCGCGTTGCCGACGTTTATCGGCTATTCCAAGGTCTTCTAAAAGCTCTTCTAAGCGAATAGCCCTTGTTTTGGCAGTAAGGTCTTTTCGCGTTTCCAGTATGGAAAGAATATTTTGTTCTACCGTCATTTTGCGAAAAACAGAAGCCTCTTGAGGCAAATATGAAATACCCAGCCGAGCCCTGCGATACATCGGCAATCGCGTAATATTTTGATTGCCAAGCGTAATTTTTCCGCTGTCGCTCCGAATAAATCCCACAATAATATAGAAAATAGTGGTTTTTCCGGCGCCATTCGGACCAAGAAACCCTACAATTTCTCCACGCTCAACATCCAGATCGACGCCTCGCACAACCTGCTTACGGCCAAAACTCTTTGTAATTCCTCTTATCAATAAATGCGACATCGATGCTTTCCGTAACTTTTTCATAGATTCTCCTCGCCTTCGTTAGCCGCGGCGTCCTCGGTAGTCGCGGCGTCGCCAGTAGCCGGGGCGTTCCGGCGGTAGCCGGGCGTTCCCGGTAGCGGTAGCCGCGGCGTTCCCGGTAGTCGCGGCGTCGCCAGTAGCCGGGGCGTCCTCGGCGGTAGCGGTATCTCCGGTAGTCGCGGCGTCCTCGGTGGTCGTGTTGTCTTCGGCAACGCTATCCTCCGTTGTCGCCTCCTCTTCTGTCGCTGTGGTGATAAATCCTTGCACATCTCCTTCCAGATCGATTGTATCGTTATCCAAATCGACAAATATACGCAATGCCCTATATTCGTCGCCTTTCCAGTATACAGTAGGCAAACCAGACATCTCCAATACATTTGTCTCTCGATTAAACCGCACAAATTCAGATCGAGCGGTAATATCTTCCCCCAAAATACGCACTCCAATCTGGATTGTGGTGATGTTCTCTCTATTTCGCGTCTCCAGTAAGTTTCCTTTGATGATCAATTCATTATCGATATCTTCCATAACAGTATTGCCTTCGGCGCGAACAACTTCGGCTTCTCGATCAAAAAATAGACTAGACGTTCTCATTCGATATCCTCGCTCGGTTTCCGCCAACTGAACATCGCCTTCGCAGATTGCATAGCGAAAATTATTGCCATAGACTTCGATACGCTCCGCCTGGATAAATGTATTATCAGAAGTGATACTTGCTTCTCCGCTTAATACCGTGCGCTCGCGTCCCTTGGCAAAAACAATCGAAGTGGTCCGCCCCTCAAAGCTAAACTGATCTTCCTGAGCAAATAGCGCCTCCGAAAGCAACAGCAATATGCCGCAAAGAATCGCAAACGACTGTCGTCTACAGAGAACGCGGCTATTTCGCTCCTGAGAAAATTGTATCTTCATCGTCTTCTTGATCGGCGGTGGTGGAATCGTCGGTGGTGACAATTACGCCGGATATCTCGCTAGCCAATTCAACCACCTGATTCCGCATATCCGCATGCAAACCCGTCCCTCGAACATACGAACCCGAATCTCGCAACACTTCGACTATATCGCTCTCGTTGCTCCTGAGAATCTGCGTCTCATCCTCCCAAAATAGATAGTCTGCCTTTATCAATGTGCTCTGCTCGGTAGAGTAGAATTCGACAGCCCCCATCATTTCGACATCATCTTTATCGAAATAATGAACTAACGCATCGGCGGATCCATAACTTAACACATCGCCGTTATTATCGCGTTCTTCAAACTCGATGCCCTGAAATCGCTGTATTTCCATGCCCGGAAAAGATTCTGCTCTATTCGCTTTAATCATAAATAGCCGATCATCGCTCCGCACCAGCGTAACGGTAGCTTCGTAGAGCTCCAATGATGGAATATCCTCGGGACGTTGCTCGGCGATAACCGATCCTTGGACATCGGTTTCAGAGAAACACCCTATCAAAATTAGCGTAGCGCCAATCGCCGCGAGCGATCCAAAGAGTCGTCGTATGTGATAGAAATTCAAAACGATCATCGTATGGCTATCACCCTATTGTTGAGAATATTCGCTAGCGGAGCGGATAAAATCGACAAATAGCGGATGAGCGCTCCACGGTTTTGACTTAAACTCGGGGTGATACTGCACGCCGATCCCCCACGGATGATCCGGCCACTCGATAGTCTCCACAAGCGCCTCGTCTTTGGTAAGCCCAGAAATGACAAGCCCATGATCTTGAAATGCTTTGCGGTATTTGTTCGATACCTCGTAACGATGTCGATGGCGCTCATTCACAGTCTTTTTTCTGTATATGTTGAAAATACGGGTATTCGACGCCAACACGCTATTATTTTCTCCCAATCTCATTGTTCCTCCATAATTGCCCGATTCGACTTGATCGGCCAGCAAAATAATAACAGGGTCTTCGCATTTTGGATCAAATTCGACGCTATTGGCCCCATATAACCCCATAATATTGCGAGCGTACTCAATCATCATTATCTGCATTCCTACGCATATTCCAAAGTACGGTATCATATTGGCTCTTGCGTAACATGTCGCGGCAATCATTCCCTCTATACCGCGATGCCCAAATCCTCCGGGGATAAGAATACCCTGCGCGTCTGAAAGCATATCGGCACAATTGCGCGACGTAATATTCTCGGAATCTACCTTTTTCAGGCGGAGCGAAACACCGTTAACAATCGAACCATGCAACAACGCTTCGTCAATCGATTTGTAGGCGTCGCTGAGATGGATATATTTGCCGACCAATGCGATAGTAACCTGGGATCGCGACTGTCGAATAGAAAACGCCACTTTCTCCCATCGAGAAACATCGCTGCTTCGCTTTGCTTTGAGACGAAGCCTGCTAACAATACTCTCGTCAAATTTCTGCTCTTTGAACATAAGCGGCAATTCATAGATGCTATGTTCCACGTCGTGGGCGGAAATCACGGCATCGCTTGCGACATTGGTAAAAAGCGACAGCTTATGGCGAAGATCTTCGGTAACCTTAGTCGGCGTGCGGCATACCAAAAAATCGGGCTGAATGCCAATCTCCTGCAACTCCCGCACCGAATGCTGGGTAGGCTTCGTTTTCAATTCGCCCCCGGTAATCTCGGGAATAAGCGTTAGGTGAATCGCAATCACGTTATCGCGACCCAGATCGTAAATCATCTGGCGCGCCGCCTCCAAAAATGGAACCGACTCGATATCGCCGACAGTGCCGCCGATCTCGACAAAAGTAACGGCAACATCCACAGCGCTGCCGACCGAAACAATGCGTTCCTTAATATAATCGGTAATATGAGGAATTACTTGCACCGTTTTGCCTAAGAAATCGCCCTTGCGCTCCCGCTGAATAACCTCCTGATATATTTGACCAGCTGTTATCGAATGTTCGCGACTAATTGGCGCGTCGGTATAACGAGCGTAATTGCCAAGATCCAAATCAGACTCGGCGCCATCATCGGTCACATAAACCTCGCCATGCTGATACGGGCTAATAGTTCCAGCATCGACATTGATATAGGGATCAATCTTGATTAGTCGAACCGTAAAGCCATAGCATTCTAGCAAACTACCCAGTGAAGCGGTAGTAACTCCTTTGCCTAAACTTGAACAGACTCCGCCCGTGACAAAAATATACTTGCCCACGGAATGATATATTAACGTGGACGACATAGTCTTGTCAATCGTGCGACGGATAGGAATTAGCTATCTTTTATAGGAAAAAATAGTATGGTCTTTATTTTTTCCGGAGCGACTCGCGAAGGGTTGCTAATATAAATCTCGTGCGCCTCGCCGCAACAGAGATCATTGTCGTTCGCATATTGGAGTAATTGGTCGTAATAGGGCGCGCATTCGCTATACGGACCAATATGAAGCATACGAACAATAGAGCGAGCGCCGACCGCTTGGCAATTGAGCGAGTCTGGAGCCGCGGTCTTTTTTTTCCGCGCCCATTCCTCTTTGGCATGTTCGACAGAGTCGCCCGATGTCCAAAAAGGAAGAGGAATAATTAGCCTCCATTTCCACTTTTCCGGATGCTCCCGGTCAAATTCCTCCGCATCGTTCGCCATGCCCCAAGAAGCCTCGGGAGGAGATACCGTAAAATCCTTTCCTTCGCCTTTACTCATAAATTTATAGGCATAGGCGATACCATACAGAACGCTCATCGTGTCAACAAATTCGGAGCCTCTTGGCGAACCAATCCCTCCCGCCGATAGCTCCCAGTGTTCGGGATATTCGGTCATATATGGCTCTGCGCGCCGCACATTATAGAGCAAAGGCATAACCTTTTTCGCATCATACTTTTCCATGCGTATACGATACACTTCTCACCTGCCGATAGCAATATTCCAGAACCTATACAATGGGCTCTATGCCATAGAAAATGAGCGCGTAATAAAAATGCCGCCGCGAATCGTCTGCCGGCGTCTCGACTACCGCCTCTCTTCGAACGCCCTCCTAAAGAGCCGCCGCTGAATATCGGCCTGCGCCGTAAACATGTCCATCCCGCCAATAACTCGACAACCCGCTTCCCTGGCGCGTCGCAACAACGCCGTCTCCTCGGGCGTATAGATAATGTCGTAGACTACCTCTTCTCCGCTAAACCGAAAATCGGCGATGGGATCGGCATCGATGTCGGGCGTCATTCCCACGCTAGTCGTCTGCGCGATAAGACCGTAGGCGACCGGCGTCGTCTCTCCATCGCGATGATCGCCATCGCCATTACCCACAGCGATCCTATCGGCGTAGTCGGCCTGCGACGCAAACGATCGGCGCAACGCTTTGGCGCGTTCAACGGAACGATTGCGTATATCTATGCTAAATCCCTCTTTCAACAGGGCGTATACAACAGCCCGCGCGGCGCCGCCGGCTCCGATAACCAACGCGCGACGACGGGCAAAAAGCGGAAGCGCCGATCGCAACGGGGCGAGGAATCCTTCTACATCGCTATTGTAGCCTCGCCACTCGCCGTTCTTGGAACGAACTACGGTATTGCAGGCTCCCGTAGCCTCTACCGAATCGTCGGCCCAGTTTAAGTGAGCGATTACCGCCTGTTTGTGAGGAATAGTAACAGAAAAGCCGGCTATATTTAGGACATCCGCAAGCGAGAAGAAATCGTCGACGCTATCGCAATGAAACGGAACATAGAGCGCGTCAATCTGGGCTTCCCGAAAACAGCCGTTATGATAGCGAGGCGAACGGCTATGCAGCGCGGGATTGCCGATAATCCCGAACAAAGCGCTCTTGCGGCCAATATCGCGATGGCGATACTCTTCAACCAGAATCCGCGGATCAATCTGTCCGCTCGCCGCCGAACGAGCGTCGCTCGATGAACAGTATGTCCATAACGAACCGCACCATCTACTCAATATACGCGTAGGAAAACCATATTCGCCCATACCCAAAACAATCCGAGGACAATTTCGCTTTGGCGCGTCAAAAAGGGCCATAAGATCGCGAATCGAGCGCGGCGTAATGGCAATTTTGGGTATGACATTTTGAATTCGCGAGATTTTCTCGAGCGACTCATCGACATCTCGAGCCCCGCCTTGCAAATCATGGATCGAACAGATAACCGCTACGCCAAGCTCCGCGGCGCGCCGCAATAGCCCATCGCCGACAGAAGCGACACAGCAATTGTATGGAAGGTCTACATAGCGATACCCCTCCGAAAGCGATAAACGCATCAACGCCGCGAATTCGTCCAGTCCCCCGGAAAATCTCCCCCCATCGTTCACCTGCCTGACGGTCAGAATAATCGGCGAGCAATGCCCCAGACGGTCGGCAAGTCGTCCCGGAAATTGGGCAAGATCCGCTGGCTCGAGACGCTCCAGAAAATCGGCGCGAAGCTCTACAAGATCATAGAAGCCCCGCATCTCTTCGGCAAGTTTACAATCGTCTTCGAGCGTTCGCCCGGTAAGACAAAGACAAATCATACATCGCTAGTTATTTCGGCGTTAGAATTGACAAGTTGCCAAAAATCCTCTACCTCTAACGGCTTGGAGAAATAGAACCCTTGCATATATTTGCAACCTATCGATTGCAATAACTCCGCTTGCCGCCTATTCTCAATACCCTCGACAATGACGTCCATATCGAAATTTTTCGCGAGCGAGAGAATAATCTTTACGATTTTCTGGTTATCTTCGTTCGTATCGATATTGTGAACAAATGATCGATCGATCTTAAGCGTGCTGACAGGAAATTTTGAGAGATAATTGAGCGAAGAATAGCCCGTGCCAAAATCATCAATAGCGATATTCGCGCCTAAGTTACGCAATTTTTTCATCGTCTCTATCGAAATATTAGGATTGGACATCGCGATTCGCTCGGTTATTTCCAGCTTCACCAGATTCCCGGGAACTCCGCTGTATTCTAGCGCCGCATTCAAACGAAGCGGGAGATCGCTACTATTAAACTGTCCGGGCGATAGATTGATCGAGAGAAATACCTGTCGCTTCAGTTGCCGAAGGGACTGCCCAAGCATACGAATCGAATTAAAAAGCACCCATTGGTCGATATGAGAAACATACCCGCTCTTCTCGGCAAGCGGGATGAACATATCCGGAGCAACGTCATGTCCTGTTTTGTCAGCCCAACGAAGAAGCACCTCCGCCCCCGTAATAGCTCCATCTACACATACAATTGGTTGCAACAAGAACCGGAATCCGCCAAAACCGCGATGCATCGACTCAAAGAGTTGGCGGTCGATGAACCTGCGATAACGATACCCATCCCCAAGCGATTGGACATATATCATAAAAGGAAGCTGTATGCGGATACTCTCTTCAAGCGCGATAAAGGCATTCTCCATCATTGTATGACGCGAATCGCCGCTCTTTTTTATTGCCACTCCCACATTGCATGAGACGATAATACCATCCGCAGGAGGGTCGTGGCGACGACAGACTACTTCCACAAGGCGCGAAAGCAACTTCTCAAGCGAACTCATCTGCCCTTTTGCATTGGGAAAATAGAAACACATAAGAAACTCGTCCATTCGGTCCGACTGATAGATACTGGAACCGATGACCTTTTGAATACGAACAATACTCTTAATAAGCACGGCGCCGGAGCGATTTCGCGTATCTCTTATCTTGTTGTAATTGTCTTTCAGACGCACCACCATAACAACAAGCGACATATCAGATTCAGAATGCCCATTGTTTCCTTCGCCATTGAGCATTTTGGTAAGCCGTCGAGCAAATAGCGGGCGAAGAGGCAACCCTGTTAGCGGATTGCGGTAGACCATCCGACTTAAATTGATATTGCGTTGCACAAGCGAATGGATCTTATGGTGAAGGATCTCTATTTCGCTACCGTTAATCACCCTGTTGCCGTTAATCGCCTCGCTACCGTTAATCACCCTGTTGCCGTTAATCGCCTCGCCCGCCAATCGCCCCGTTATCGTTTAGCGGTGTTTCATCGCTCACATTAGAATTCCCAAGTGGTATGCGGACTTGGCAACATCATAAACCACCCGAGATCGTCCAATAATGACGAAGGAGCGGAAAGGCTATCGGTAGCGGCAATGACCGCGACAGAATCGACGCCCAGCCACATACGGGTAAACGCCCCGACTGACGCCTCAAGATGCGGTTCGCCCTGTCGATGACCGCGCTCGCATTTCGGTTCAGGCCCCAACGTAAGATGGTATTTTCCGGCTATTCCTCGCCAGCGGTGATCGCTCGGCAAATATCGATCGATAGGATCGTCTATAGAGACATTGAACGATATCGAGCCCCGACGCTTAATCGGCGTTTTCGCTATCGCGCTTTCGAGGCTAAGAATGCGCGCCTGCCAATAGGAAAAGCTATCAAAGCGCACCGGTCGCTTATGAGAATGGCCTCGAGCATCCCACAATCGAAATGGCGCGTAGAGCAGGTCATGAAGATTGATTTCCGGAGGCTCGAACATTTCAACAAGATCCACTTGCTCAGAAAATGAGCGGAGCAACCAGAGCAACTCCATAAGCTGTTCGACATTTTGGTAGACCATCCATATAACATAGAATTTATGCCCCTCTTCGGAAGACGTCCCCCAAAAACCATGGGTCATAACGCCATCCTCGACATATCCGTACCCAAAACTATTCTGCTCCATCAACATCTCGGCATGCGAAAAAGAGGGCGGCTCGATCACCGCCGATCCATGCGACCTCATTCTGGCATGTCGCGCGGCATGAACCATCTCCCAATCCTTTGCCTCGATACGCATCGGCGCATTTTTCGGCTTCGCGTCAACTAAAAGCTGCGCGGGATCAAAATGAACGCGCCGTTCGGATGTCCCGTTGCCAAATCCCAGCCTGTCGTAATAGCCCTGATCAAAACAGCCCAACATAGCAATATCGGCGCCTCTCATCGCTCCATCCGCGACCCCATGCGACGTCAACCGGCTCCCCGCCCCTCGACGACGCATCGGCATGCCGACCGTAACAGCGCCAATAGCCCACATAGACAAATCGTTATCAAGATACCGCACGCTGCCCGGCATTGTCGCGACGACCACCTCGGGCTTCCCGTGACTTTCGACCACCCAAGAAATGCACCCTTCCATAAACTTTTCCAACACATTTTTGGACTCGTCCGATTGACTATCGCGCCAGCCAATCTCATGCCAAATACGCATCAGCGCCGATAAATCACTTTTTCTATAGGATCGTATAGCCAAGGGTTCGTATTTTCCAGTCATGGATTTCATTATATGTGTTTTTTGATTCTATGCAAATAATAACGATGATACCAAAACAATATACAAGGGGGGCAGTCGCCCCCTCGCTCCAGACGGGATATCGCAGCGCGCGAAGCGCTTGCGATACCGATGATCTAATTGCCTGCCACGCAGGCAATTGCGGGCTAAACGCCCGCCGATCATCTTCCCGTCTTCCGCTACCCCCACTGCGGGCAACTCCCAGCAACCATAAAGCAAAAATTATATCGCCCGCAACGCCCAAAAAAATTCTCTATTGTCAAATAGTTGGTATTTTAGTAAATTCATAAATTATGAAAGCCAGCGCATTAGAAAAGGGCATGTTTGCGCTACTAAAAAATAGCGCATATCAAGTAATAGAGCGCGAATTTGTAAAACCGGGAAAAGGCGGCGCGTTCGTTCGCCTCAAACTAAAGGACTGCGTCAGCGGCGCGGTACTACGCGAAACAATGTCGTCGGAAGCCTCGGTAGAAGAAGCCTCAATCGAGCGCCGTCCCGCTCAATTTCTCTACGCCGACCAAAATGGCTACCATTTTATGGACAGCGATACCTACGAACAGTTCTCATTGCCAATCGAGAATCATGAGAAAACGGGCAATTTTATGCTCGAAGGCGACAGTTACGATGTCATTATGTGGGACAGCACGCCAATAAAAATAGACATCCCGCTGAAAATGACCTTCGAAGTCATCGACGCGCCCGAAGGGGTGCGGGGCAATACGGTAAGCGGAAGCGTTAAAACGGTAACCATACAAAACGACATTGCGGTCAAGGCCCCGCTATTCATTAAAAACGGCGATCATATTGTGGTCAACACCGAAAGCGGAGAATATGTAGAGCGCGCGACGCGGTAACAATTATGGATAGATCCTCTTTTTTATTCATTATCGGCTTCCGAAATAACACCGCGATCGTCGACGGAAAACAGCGAAAAACCTATGGTCGACTCTCTACCATAGAACTTGCCGAAGCGGGGCTCTACTGTCCCGCGGTTCGCTCCGGCGTCTACGACGCAACCGATCAGCCGGCCCTCTTACAGTGGTTTCAGGAAAATACCCCATTCCACGCGACCGAAATGAGCGAGCTTACCAGACTATTTGGAGTGGGCGATATCCCTTCAAGCGATATCAAAGTAAAAATTATATAAAATATTGACATATGGCTATGATATCTATAATATTGAAAATCATTAGGAACATACAAAAGGATATACATTATGAATAGTTTATTTGATTTCTCATTCTTGCTTGCTGCTCAACCCTCTGGCGATGGAGGAGGCACAAGTCTATTGCCCACATTGCTTACGTTTGGTTTAATATTTGTTGTTTTTTACTTTCTTATTATGCGGCCGCAACGTAAACGCGAAAAGGAGATGCGATTGATGCGCGAATCCGTGCAAAAAGGCGATAAAATTATAACCGCCGGCGGAATTCATGGCACAGTCGATGCGGTGCGGGAAAAAACGGTAATTATTAAAGTATCGGAAACGAAACGACGCTAGAGATAAGCAAACCAACCGCCAAAAGCAAAAAAGCTCGCGGCGCCGTAGAATCAGAAGTGCCGTCGAAGAGCGCGCCGCAACAATCGACGCCAAGCAAACCAACCGCCAAAAGCAAAAAAGCTCAAGAAATAAAGACCGATGTCTCTGAGGCGACCGATTCTTCAGAATCCAATCAGTCCGGTAAAAACTGACAGATCGAACACTCAGCAGTAGACACGTTAATCGATGAAGAAAGGGCTACGTTTTATACTTGTCGCGGCGACGATTATTATCGCCATTTTATTTCTCTACCCCACATTCCAATGGTATGTTCTCTTTTCAGAAGAAGACAGAGAACTCTCCAATAGCTCTCGATTGCAATTGCGAGACTATGCGGTAGAGAACGCGGACGAAGTAATAGAAAGAACGCGCGCGTTGGTGTCCGAAAATCCCGGCGACCCGCTTCCGCAAGACCTCCAGTTTCTTGTGAAGTTCGCTGAAGATAATTATAATGCGGACGGGCGACCGGAGCCGCCCTTTTGGAGCGTCTCAAGTGTCTTAGACGCGTTTAGCGGCGAAAGCGAGCTATCGCTTACTATCGAAGACTACTATCGCGAAATAGCGCAACGACGCAAAGAGATAAAATCGCGCATCATCCTCCTTGGACTTGATCTGGCCGGCGGAGTCAGCGCGATCGTAGAGGCCGATTTCGGACCGCTTACGGAACAGCTGGGCGAAGAGCCTACCGATGAACAGATTAACGACGCAATGGCTCTGGCTATAGACATCTTAACCAATCGCATCGACCGCTTCGGCATCACAGAGCCTCAAATTCGCCGTCTTGATCAGCAACAGATATCCATCGAAATACCGGGCGAAAACGATCGCGAAAGGATTGAAGCCTTTTTAGCCGGTCGAGGCAAATTGAGCTTTCATATCGTCGACGACGCGGCTACCGACCAGCTTATCGACTATCAACAAAGCAACGCGGATTGGTCGTACGAAGAGGACGGGGCGCCGAATTTCGTCCGCGCCGGAACCCGGCCTATCGAATTTATCTCTCGGGACGAATACGGCATCGATCAATATATCCGCCACATTGTAATTCATGAAAATATCGAAGAAGACGGGCTGGACGGTGTGCATATTACCGAAGCGCAACCCGCTCGAGATCCGTTGAGCGGACGGCCGGTAGTCAATTTTGTGCTCGACGGCCAGGGAAGTCGTATATTCTCTCAGTTGACTCGAGAGAACATCGGCAACAGCATGGCCATTGTGTTAGACGATTCGGCTCGCGCGCACGCGCTGATCAATGAAGAGATACCCAACGGACAGGTCAATATTAGCGGATTGAGCGTCGAAGAGGCTGATAGCATCGCCCGCGTGCTCCGCACCGCCTCTCTGCCGGTGGAGTTGGGAGTAACCAATCAGCAGATAATCGGCGCGCAACTTGGCTCCGAGACAATTAGTATAGGGCTCCGTTCAATGGTATTGGGTTTTCTGCTTGTCGTAGTATTTATGGCAATCTATTATAAAGGAGCGGGATTAATTGCCAATCTTATGCTGACGTTGAACCTCTTTCTTATTGTCGCGGTGCTATCGGTATTTAATCTAACGCTTACGCTCACCAGCATCGCCGGAATTATTCTTACCGTAGGCATGGCGGTAGACGCCAATGTGATTATATTCGAACGAATGAAAGAGGAATATCGACTCGGCAAAACTCCGAAAGCGTCTATAAAATCTGGATTTGAGAAGGCGTTCTGGACAGTTATGGACGCAAATATCACCACCTTTATCGCGGCGATATTCCTATCGCAGTTTGGAACCGGTCCAATTCGAGGATTTGCGGTTACGCTCTCTGTCGGCATCGCAACCTCAATGTTTACCGCCCTGTTTGTATCACGACTATTATTCGATACTATTGTCGATATGTCAAAAAATCCTCGTCTCAGTATCTCTTGGAAACTATAAATGCAATTACGTTCACTTTCAAAAATTAGACCTTTTTTTGTGGTCGCCTCGATATTTGTTATTGTTGTCGGTCTTATTGTAACAATCGCCAGAGGCGGACTTAACCTTGGGCTCGATTTTCAGCCCGGCCTCGATCTGCAGGTGCAGATAGAGGATGAAGACGCTACGATAGACAGCGTACGAAGCGCCGTCGCCTCCATTGAGAACAATACCCTTGTTCGCTCTGTCGGGAGCGCCGATCTTCGCCAGTTCAACATACGAACGCTAGACCCCGGCGATGACGAGGATTTTGTAACCAACCAATCGCAGGCGATCCTATCGGCGCTTAACGAACGTTTTGACGGCAGCACGACCGAACAGAGCAGTGTCTATGTCGGACCAAGATTTTCGGCTCGTCTCGCTCGCCAAACGGGTTTTATCGCGACGCTCGCGTTGATTGCAATTCTTATCTACATATGGTTTCGCTTCCGCCTCGGCTTTGCGCTTGCGGCCATATTGGCGCTTATTCACGATATGGCGATAATGTTCGCATTTATCGGATCGACGCAGATAGAATTCTCTACCGCAACCGTTGCCGCTCTTCTTACCACAATTGGCTATTCGCTAAACGACACCATCGTCATTTTCGATCGTGTCCGCGAAAATGAAGGCCTATTGCACGATATGAAATATAGCGAGATTGTCGATACCAGTATCGGGCAGAGCCTCAGCAGAACGCTCATCACTTCGCTGACCACTATGCTGGCGGTGTTGGCAATATTTATCTTTGCTCGCGGCGCCGTGCAAAACTTTACGCTCAATATGATTGTGGGGATTATCGTTGGAACATATTCGTCCATCTTTATCGCTACGCCCGCCATTATCGCTTGGCATAAACGTGAAGAAAAACAGGCTATAAAAAAGGAAGAGAATAAACAGCGAATCGCCGGCACTCGATTTATCGGCAAACAGACTGCCGGAAACGATCCGTCGGAGACCGCTACCAGAAGCTCGAAGACATTAAAATCTACCGCCCCTACACAGGCCGATATAGAAGCTATTAAGCGGGATATCCAGCGAAAAAAATCTACCGTTAACAAAAAGAAACGAAAAAAGTAGTAATAATTGTCTCTTACGACAGAAGGAGGGTACGGCATAACCGGTGAGTAAAATAATCATTGTTTCTAACCGCCTTCCGGTGTCGATACAATTCGAAAACGAAACACCCAATATTGAAGAGAGCATCGGAGGTCTAGCCACCGGCGTTAAAACATTCCACCAAAAAAAGGATAGCATCTGGCTTGGTTGGGCGGGCATTCCCGCAGAAGATATCGACCCCGATAAATACCGCTCGTTAGCGAAAATCTTGCAAAAAGATTTTAAATGTAGCCCTATCCTCCTCACCAAAGATGAACTTGAAGGTCACTACTACGGATTCTCCAACTGCGTAATATGGCCGTTATTTCATTATTTCCCTCAGCACGTCTCCTACTCCGAAAATCTCTATCAGTCCTACAAGGCGGTCAATAGAAAATTCCTCGACGCCCTTAAAGACCTCATCGAACCAGACGATACCGTCTGGATCCATGACTATCAGCTTCTCCTCTTGCCCGCTATGCTACGCGATTTATTTCCTCAAGTTAAAATTGGATTTTTTCTCCATATACCGTTCCCCTCATTTGAGCTCTTCCGCTCGTTGCCATGGCGTTCCGAAATTCTCCACGGCATGCTCGGCGCCGATCTTCTTGGATTTCATACCTACGATTACGTTCGACATTTTCAAAGTAGCGTGCGGCGTCTATTGCGGCTTGATTATAGCAACAATTTCTTCTATATGGGCAACCGCCCGTTGCAGATAGACGTCTTTCCTATGGGAATAGATTATGATCGCTATCATACAGCGCTCAGCCAAAAAGATATTCGCCATGAAACCAGCGATATCTTTCAAAAAACCGCCGGCATGCAGATAGTTTTATCGGTTGATCGCCTTGATTACACCAAAGGAATCCCCGAACGAATCAAAGCGTACGCTCAATTTCTCACCAATAACCCTCGCTACCGAGAGCGAGTTACTATGATATTAATTGTCGCCCCCTCTCGCGTGTTAGTCGATAGCTATCAATCGCTTCTTCAACAAATAAATGCGTTGGTTGGCGAAACAAATGGAAAATTTGGTTCGATTGGCTGGGTCCCAATCCTATTTTTCTATCGCACATTCCATTTTGAAGCGTTGAGCGCTCTCTACGGACGAGCCGATGCAATGGTGGTAACTCCTCTGCGCGACGGAATGAATCTTATCGCAAAGGAATATATCGCTACCCGAGTCGATAAGCAGGGAATGCTGGTAATCAGCGAAATGGCTGGAGCCGCAAGCGAATTAAGCGAGGCGTTGCTGGTCAACCCAACCAATATCAATCAAGTCGCGCAGGCGATCAAAGATGCGTTGGAGATGCCAAAAGTGGAGCAAATTACCCGCAATAAATCTATGCAGGAACGTCTATTAGGCTACGATGTCAACTTTTGGGCCGAAGATTTTATGTCTCGATTGGACGTCGTATGCAAAAAGAGACAAGAATATATCGCCTATAAGATCAGCGCGGACGATCGCAAGAACATTCTCTCGGAATTTCGCGGCACGAAAACCAAAGCGATCCTATTGGATTACGATGGAACGCTATCGGATTTTTTTGACAATCGATACGATGCCATACCATCGCGGAATGTCAAGGGCATTCTTCGTCGGTTGTCGGAAATCGGCGCCAATGTCGCATTGATAAGCGGACGGGATCGCAATACCATGTCGGAGTGGTTTGGCGACCTTCCTATATCGCTCGTCGCGACCCATGGGCTCTGGTATCGCGAAGTTGGCAAAGATTGGGCTATCCAGCGCCACATAACCAACGAATGGAAAACGCAAGTCCGCCCAATATTGGAATTACAGACCAATCGCACGCCCGGATCGCTTATCGAAGAGAAAGAATATTCATTGGTGTGGCACTATCGTCGATGCGACCCCGATCTGGCGCAGATTCGGTTGGGAGAGCTACGAGACACGTTGCGCGACGTCGCGCATAATGTCAATATCGGTATGGTTGAGGGCAATAAGGTGTTCGAGCTAAAAGATAACGCCTTTAATAAGGGACACGGAGTATTTACCTACCTGCAAAACCATCCGTCCGAATTTATCCTCTGCGCGGGCGACGACTGGACGGATGAAGATATGTTTGCCGCCTTGCCGTCGACAGCCTACACAATAAAAGTCGGCACGAGTGTCTCTAAAGCCCGATTTCGGGTAGGCGCTCCAAGCGATATGATCGATTTGCTGACCGCCCTTGTCGACTAATCGCTATACCAACTAATCGCTATACCGTCCTACCCAAACAGCCGCGTGGCGCGATGCCTAACGGCCACGATTGTTGGGTACGCGTTGCGGGAGTGGGCGTTGGGCGTTGCGGGCCTCGAGATGCCCGATGTGCGTTGGAGGGGCGGCGCCCGCAGGGGGGGTAGCGGGAATAGCGCATTCGGCTTGCCGGATGCGCTATGGAGCGAGGGGGGCGCATCGCTGGCGACGCCTTCGACGCTCTATCGGCGCGACATTCGCGACGGGCGCCGCATCGCTATTTTCAGCGCCCATCCCCCCTATAGATACCTATTATATTTTATTTTTTTTTTATTTATTTATTTATTTATTTTTTTTGCAATTATTGGACGAAAACTAGCCAGTGCGGCGGATTTGCTCATATGCGACGCCCGATTCAATTGCATGGTTTTCGCTTGCGTTTCTTTGTCGATTACCCTATAATCTCTGTAGGAACGTGATATTTTATAGTGTTTGAGAGCAACGGACATCTTTTTTTCGCTCGGTTAATATTAAATCGTTCTTTGACGATAATGCAAGTGAGGTATGACTGGAATGAATATTGAAAAAATTGACCCAATTGGATTTCCTGATCCTGTAAAACGAGTCAAAGCGACCACGCCTCCCGAGAGTGTAAAGAAGGGAGACGCTATATCGCTTTCGCAAGAGGCTCGCTTGAAAAGCGAACTATTTGCTACCGAAAAGGCGGTCAAAGAGACGCCTGATGTGCGCGAAGATAGAATTGCCGAAGTCAAAGCCAAGATCGAGAGCGACCAGCTTTTTGCCCCCGAATCGTTAGATACCGTTGCCGATCGAATCGTCGACCTATTTAATTTGTAATAGCCGTTTCGTCTGGTTTGTTTGATTCCCCTCTATAAGCTCCATAGCCTTCCGCCGAAAACATATCTTCGTAAATTGGCGCTTGTCCTTCGGGATTTGGAGGTCTTTGAGGCCGGTAGGTTGGATCGTTGCTATACCTATATCTTTGGGCTGATGAACCATATTGTCGATACCGAATCATTGCCCGCCGCGATGCGCGATATCGCCGCCTCGATGCTCGTCAAGCGGACAGACGCCTCGCGCTATATCACGCCCCGCACCATAAACCGACTGCGGCATGCGTTGTTGCGCCATCTGGGACAGGCGCCGGGCGACTGGGATATGTGGGATGAAGATCGGGGAACATTGGACGCGTCTCGCCGCGTCGTCTATGAGCGCTACCTCTATCTGGAAGAGATACGCTCGCCATTCAATGTCGGCGCCATTTTTCGCGCGGCCGAGTCGTTTGCCATCCGCGCGATCTATCTTTCGCCGCACTGCGCGTCGCCCAACCATTCGCGCGCGTGTCGTTCTGCGATGGGCGCCAACGAGATTGTGCCGTGGGAGGTTATCGCGTTGGACAATGTCATCGCGCGCCACGCCAATATCGGGGTATTCGCGCTGGAAACCGGCGGCGAAACGATGGGCGCGTTCGACTTTCCGCGTCAAGGCGTTATGACGGTCGGCTCGGAGGAGCTGGGAACAAGCGCCGAGACATTGGCCGCCGCGCGTCAATCTCGCGGGGTCGTCTCTATCGCCAGCGGCGGCGCCAAAATATCGCTGAATGTCTCTATCTCGTGCGGCATCGCGCTACACCACTGGTTTCTATTGGCAAGCGGCGGATGATGCGCGGCGGCATAGTATTGCCTTGTTCGCGTCTATTATGATAGCGTACAGCGTGCCAAAGCAAATTGCCGTTAATCCGCTTTATATATTGCGGGCGGTTTTTCTCTGTATCGCCGCCGCGTTGTGCGTTATCGCGCTTGCGCAGGTTATCGCGAGCGCGCGTTTTTTGAGCGTCGCGACCCGGAGTTTTGGAACGGTTGTCGACTTTCAGTCGGTCGAAGGTGTGGGGCCATTTTTAACGCTCGGTCGCGGCGAGGGAGAAATTTTCTACCCCATCGTACGATTCCAGACCGATCAAGGAGCATGGAGGCAGTTTGTCGCTTCGGCCGGCGGCTATAGACGCTCGTATCGGATTAACCAAATGGTGCCAGTGCTCTCGAGAGATATGCCCGAGCAGGCGGTTATCGACAACTGGCAAGGCGTTTGGGGAAGGGGCGTCATATTTGGCGGACTATCGACGCTGTTTACGATGCTGGGGCTTTTGGCGCCGCTCGGCTTTGGAACGCTCGCGCGGAAGAATCAACAGCGGCAAAGCTAGAAGCGGCGAGCCGCAAGTCGCAAGAATCGCCGTTTTTTCAAGGGCGTCGCTTGCAGCTTGCGGCTCCTATTGTCAGCCGCTATCCTCCGGTAGTAGCTATCCGCCGGCGCGTCTGCGAGTAGAACGCGTCGACTCCCGCTGTCTATCGAGCGGCTGTTTCTCAAAGTAACGTTGGGTAACCTTAAATACCATCGGCGCCAAGAGCATAAGCCCAATAAGATTGGGCACCGCCATCAGTCCATTGAGCGTGTCGGAAATATTCCAGACTAGATCAACCCTAAAATTGGCAAACGCCGCGGCGGCTCCTATGAGCAAAATTCGATAGACACCGACCGTCCGTTCGCCAAAAAGATATTGCCAGCAGCGTTCTCCGTAATACGACCATCCAAGGATGGTGGTAAAGGCGAAGATCGTAAGCGAGATGGTTACGATATACTGCCCCCCAAAGATCGAATCGGCAAATGCCTGCGAGCTCAACACCGCGCCGGTTAATCCTTGCCCGTCTGCTCCAGTTGATGTCCATGCGCCCGAGGTAAGAATAACCAAAGCAGTCATGCTACAAACCACAATCGTGTCAATAAAGGTTCCAAGCATCGCGATAATTCCCTGCCTAACCGGATTGTCGGTCTTAGCGGCCGCATGCGCGATTGCCGCTGAGCCAAGTCCGGCTTCGTTAGAGAATACCCCGCGCGCAACGCCAAAACGAACAGCGGACGCTACCGCCGCGCCAGCAAAGCCTCCAATCGCGGCCGAGGGACGAAACGCGTTCTGAAAAATAAGCCCGATCGCCTGCGGAACCTTAGTGATATTGAGGATAATGATAAGCAACGCCGACACAACATAGATCGCAATCATCGCGGGAACCAGCTTGCCCGCGACCTCGCCGATGCGCTTAATGCCGCCGACAATGACAAAAGCCAATAACAGCGATACCACAATACCGGTGATCCATAGAGGGATTGAGAAATTCTCTTTGAGCACGGAGGCCATGGAATTGACCTGCACCGCATTGCCGATGCCAAAGGCGGCGCATGCTCCAAATATGGCAAACGCAAGCCCAAGCCACTTTCCTAACTGTGGGGCGAACTCGCCTACGCCATTGCGAAGGTAGTACATCGGCCCTCCAACATGCTTTCCCTTATTATCAACTTCTCTATGTTTTACGGCGCATACCGCCTCGGCATATTTGGTGGCCATTCCGAACAGCGCGATGATCCACATGTAGAAAATGGCGCCGGGTCCTCCAAGCGCGATAGCGGTGGCCACGCCGGCGATATTGCCTGTGCCGACGGTAGCGGAAAGCGCAGTCATCAAAGCGTTGAATGGCTTTACCTCTCCCTTCCCTTCGCCGCCTCCTTTCTTAAGTAATAGTTTAAATCCGTATCCCACCTTTCGCCACGGCATAAAAACCAACCCAAGCGTCAAGAGGATACCGGTGACTCCCAAAGCGCCAAGCATTGGCGGGCCCCACGCAAAGGCGTTTATTCGATCGATTGCATTGACAATTGCTTCCATAGTATTTTCTCCTTGCCTATCCATTTTATTATAATATTTCATTGTTTTCCAGTAATTTTTATAGATAATTTAAGAGATACGGCAAATTTTCCAACAATTGCAATTTCCAAGTCGCTCTATTTCGCCGATAATAATATCGTGATTCTACGGATATTTGCCATGACGCTCGCGACGACTCTCTTTGCGCCATGGGTTTTTGCGCAAGAGCGACGAATCGTCTTTGGGGAAGCCGATCAATGGCAAGCCATATCAAATTCAAATAACATCGTCGCGCAACGCGGATGGCAAGGCTATCTTGATATAACCGTCGCAAACAAGAAAACGTCGATAACCAGCGATACCGAGCTCCTGCTCTCATTTGATAGAGCCGCAATGCCGCAACCTTCATCGCCGATTCGGTATCGCGTCGTCTCTGGGGGCGAGGGAATGGGCGCCGTTCCCGCTCTATTTGGCGATGGGGCATATCGCGCCTTCGCAGATGGCGAAGGCATAACGCTTGAAGCTGAACAGGACGCTATGTTTCTCCCCGGCAATATCTGGGGCGATTTCGCAATTGCGTTCTGGGTCTACGGCATCAAGTGGGGCGAAGGGGATACGCTCTTCTCTTGGCAGGGGATCAGGCCGCTTCGCAACGAAGTAATACCGCAGCAGCTCCGGTTGCACGTTGTCAATCAGCGACTGGTCTGGAGCATCGTCAATCTTCTTACCCCTGCCGAAGACGCCCGACGCTCGATTGAGCTCCGCGCGATACGCCCCCTTTCCCCAAACAGATGGTACTGGGTCGGGCTCCGATACGATAGCGTTATCGGCCTATTGGAGTATAGCATAGACGGCATTCCCGAAGCGACGACGCATGCGACCGACAGTGGCAGAGAAATGGGAAGCCCTTACCTTGCCAGAATTGGAACGGGCTCTGCCCCAACAATACGAATTGGATCGAATTTTAGCGGGCTCATCGATGAATTTCAAATATCCCGCTCACATACTATTCTCCCGCTATCCAACAATAGACGAATTGGAATTGCGGAGATAGGGCCGATACGTATCGGCGAAACCGGCGGAAACGTCTCTCGAATAAGCGCTCTCTACGACGAGCCGGCCAATAGCGAAGTCCGCTTTTTCTACCAATTGATCAATAGCAACGACCAGTTTGCAAACGACCAGCTGTGGATGCCGCTAACACCCAATAGTCTGTTGAACGGCCTCTCCGGACGTTTTATCCGTTTACGGGCAACCCTCTATGCCGAAGAGAACGCGAACCCCGCCATCTCTCGAATTGTAGCGCATTATCGCCCCAATCCCGATTTTGTCGCGCCTGATATGATAACGGCAGAACCGCAGGACACCGGAGCGATAATACGCTGGAATACTCCCAATAATGGCCTGCGACAGGGGTATCTGGTACACTATGGGCTTGAATCTCGACGCTATTTTGGCGATCCTTCGCAAAACGCGGCGTCGCCCATCGACGCGGGCGACGCCGATAGCCTGTTTATCCCCGATCTCCAAGACGGACGACTCTACTATTTCGCCATAGAGCCCTATTCGCTAGATTTTAGCGATCTCTTCGCGCCTATGGGACAAGAGTTTACCGTTCGCCCATTGCATATTCCACCCGATTCGTCGCCATAAACCTTGACTTGTAGGGCACTCATCGATACAATCGTAGGATGAAAAATACTTTAAAAAGTCTATTCGCTCGTATTGTTTTTATTGTGCTCTATACAATTATCCCATTGATTCAAGCGGCTATTTTCATCTCTGTCCAGCCCAATAATGGTCTGCTGGCAGCAATAAACTACGCGTCCGGCGTTCTTGCCTACTACTGGATATTGAACGAAACTGTGTTATCTCTTAAACTGCCGTTTATTCAGAACCTCTTGCCCTATCATCAAAGCGCTCGCCTTCGACTCAACAGCAATATCGGCATTCTTTTCCTCTTCTTTTTTCATGCCATCCATAATGTCGCTATCGGTCTTGTTGTCGATTCATTAGCGTGGGCGCTATTGTTAGCAAGTTCGGCAATCTTCTTTCTGCCGCTTATCTGGTTCTACCCTCGACTACTGCGCGCCGTCGATTCTTTTATGATGAACCGGGCGAATGGCCACTCATTTCTATCAGGCAAATTGGCGCGATCCTACCGCGTATACGGCATGGCGGCAATAAGCGCGCTTATGTACGCGCATATCGTTCGCGCGGATGTGTTGCTTGTATCGCCCAGACTTTCCGCATTGACGCATACCGGCTATTTCTGGGTCTCAATCGGCCTTGTTGTCGCCGCAAAGGTATATGAATACGCATTCGGATCAACGCGATTTATCGGACACGCAGATCAAGAAGGCAAAACAGTCTTTCTATTCGAGCGTCAGCCTCTTCGTCGATATCGCCAAGGACAGTCTGTTGCGCTTATGGTGGCCGGAGAAAAACAGAGCATCCCGTTGGTAGTCTCGTCAAAGCCAAACGAACGAACCCTGTCGCTCTCTTTCCAAGAAGGGACTGCCGCGACAAAGCTCAATCGTCTGGATATCGGGGCATTAGCTCGCATCTACACAACGTTGAGAAACAAACCAAACACGTCTCAAGCGTAGTAGCGTTGCGCGATACGCGCCTGAAAATACCGATCATCATCTCACATCTATCCGCCGATTGTCTCGCTAGCAACTAACGATATTCGCTGCCAACAATCCGCTCCACACTCAGCTCAATGCCTGTTGGCAATTGCTTGGCAACTATCCGCGTAAAGCGCCACTTCGGTATCCCAATGGCGTATCGTAAGGAGCTCTTTCCCCGCCCAGTCATACCGAGTGAACTTCGGAAGCACTTCAATGACGAGCGTAGCGTTTTGAATTGTAAGCTTAATTCTCAGCCGCTTCCACGCTTTGGGAAGGTTGGGGCAAAACCGCAATATTTCTGTGTCGTCGCGCAGACCGCAAAATCCGTAGACGATGGTCATCCATGCGCCCCCAATAGCGGCAAGATGCATCCCATCGCCGGTATTGCCGTTGAGGTCCAGCGTATCAAGGCGCAAAGTATTCTGAAAATGATCCCACGCCAGCTGGTGATACCCCAATTCGCTCGCCATAATGCTTCGAGTGCATGGCGCGAGCGATGAATCATTGGTGGTAATAGGATCGTAATAGTCAAACGCGCGGCGCTTCTCTTCTAACGTGAACTGCGAGGAACGCAGAATCTGAGCCAGCACTATATCTGGTTGCTTAAGAATCTGATAACGGTAGATAGTAAGCGGGTGATAGTGCAACAACAATGGGTGCTTATCTTGGTTAAGATCAAATTTCCAAGGAGCGCGATCGAAAAAATTATCGTCTTGGGCATGAATACCCCGTTTTGTATCATACGGGATATAAATCGCTTCCGCGCACATCCCCCATTGGAGAATCTCCTCTTCCCGCAATGAAAGCGTCTTTACATGCGAAGCATACTCTTCGGGATAATGCTTCTCTACCCAACGCACCATCTCGACCGCCTTCTGTAGATTGTACTGCGCCATAATATTGGTGTAGAGATTGTTATTCACCATCACCGTATACTCGTCGGGGCCGGTGACCATCTGGAAACAGAAGCCCTTATCTTCAATGAAATCGCCCAAGCTAATCCACATGCGAGCGGTTTCGACATACATCTCAAACGCCCGTTGCACAAGGAAAAATTCATCTTTCGTTATCTGTATATAGCGAGTAACCGAATAGATAATATCCGCGTTAATATGATACTGCGCGGTGCCGGCGGGATAATAGGACGAAGATTCTTCGCCGTCTATAGTGCGCCATGGATAGAGCGCGCCGTCAAGGCAGAGTTCTTCCGCTCGATTGCGCGCCAGGGGCAATAGATCGGAGCGATACTCCAAAAGACATCGCGCTATTTTTGGCGCGGAATAGAGAAAAAAGGGAAACATATATATTTCGCTATCCCAAAAATAGGAGCCGCCATATCCATCGCCAGTCAATCCCTTTGCCGGTATCGAGACCGGGGGATCGTTCAGCTTAGGAAGCGCCGCGGCAGCCTGCAGTAAATGGAAAATGCTAAATCGTATAAGATGTTGCGCTTCGTTATCGCCGTCAATAATTAAATCCGCGCTATCCCAGAATGTATTGAGATATTGATGTTGCCCTCGAAACATCATGGCGAACGGAGGCGGCGCGGGAGTAGAGAGCGCCCGTTTGGGGGTGATATGGGGAACGCGTTGATAGGAGACATATTTGTTTAACCCAATCGCCTTGTCGGCACCGATCGATGTCTCAAAAACATGCGAAATAGAGAGGTTCTGATTGTCTATATCCAGCTGATCGCGCACCTCTTTTCCGTAGAGCCATTTATTATGCATGGTGCAAATAACGTCGATAACGCTATCCGGCGTAGTATAACGAAGCTGTCCCCCAGAAGCGAAAAGACGCGGATTATCGGTAATCAATTGGTTATCGAATCGCTTTACGGCGGCTCGAGGATCGCCGGCAACGGAAGATTGCATGCTCGCCGGACGCAGATAACTAGAAATACTGGATACAACGCGAACACGAGCGGCTCTATCCGTTACCATCCGCCACCGAATCGCTATCCAATTGAAATGGATAAAAGAGACAATCCGCAAAATCCACAGTTTCACCGTTACCCCAGAGGGAGCCGTCCATTTTACATGCCGCAACACACCGCCTCGACGCAAATCAAAATGGCGATAATAATTGAGCAACGTGCCTTGAGACATGTCGAATGGATCACCGTCGACAAAGAGCTCAATCACGCTTCCATCGGGCAACGCGGTGATAGTCTGATAGTTCTCGGGATACCCGGGGAAACGCTCTCCATAATAGATCTGTTCCTTCTCATGAAAGCCGTTAACAAAAATAGAGGGATCCACAGAACAACGATTCTCTTCGTATGCCCCGCGAACGCCGATAATGCCGTTAGCTTGCGCAAAGAGCGTCTCTTGTCGAGCGCATGCTAACGGGTCAAAATGCGAATCTGTTAGATACCAGCTATCCATAGGTATGCCCCCTGTGCCGAGAATGTCGAAATTGGAAGAAGAATTAGCCTTTGGCCGACTAGCCTTTGACCGATCCGGCGGTTAGCCCTCGGACAAAATAGCGCTGCAACGCAAAGAATATCGTCAACGGCATAATCATTGCGATAAATGCTCCCGATGTCAACACATGCCAATCTGCCCCGCGCGAACCAACCAGTTCGGAAAGCCGCGTAGTAAGCAAAGCGAATTCAGCCTTCGTGCCCAAAAAGACGAGCGCCACCAAAAGGTCGTTCCAAACCCAGAGAAACTGAAAAATAGAGAATGCGGCGATCGCGGGCGTGGAAAGCGGTAAAATAAGCCGCGTAAAAATCATCCAATAGGAGGCCCCGTCGCAATGGGCCGACTCGATAATCTCGCTCGATATATTGGTAGCGATATATCCATACAGAAGATAGGTCGCCAACGGAAGCCCAAATCCGGTATGCGCGAGCCATATGCCCAAGAACGTCCCGTTGAGTCGCATGCTGGTATAGAGACGCAACACAGGAATGAGCGCCATTTGGAGCGGAACGACCAACAATCCTATAATCATAACAAAAATAATGTGGCGTCCGGGAAATTGAATCCATGCAAGCGCATAGGCGGCAAACGCGGCGATAGTAATTGGAATGACGGTCGACGGAATCGTTACCAGCATGCTGTTGACAAATGCGTTGCCCATATTATCGGCAAAAAGAACCCGCCGGTAATTGTGAAGCGTCCATTTGTCCCCATCGAATATATCGCCCAACGACGTCCACCATCCGCTGCTTACAATATCAGCTTCGGGACGAAACGAGGTAATAAATAACCCGATAATAGGCACAACCCAGATAACAATAATAGCCGAAAGAAACCCCCACACCACAAATTTAGAAGTGAGCGCGCGAAAAATGCGCGCGGATCGAGCGCTGATCATACCCAATTACCCCTCCCTCTGCAGTCGTTTAATATTCCGAACAATAAATGGAACAACGGCCAAAAATAGTATCACCGCCAGCGCGCTGCCTCGTCCAAAATCGCGAAATTTAAACGCCTCGAAATACATGCGAGAAGCCACAACATCGGTATCGAAATTGCCGCTTGTCATAGTAAATACGATATCAAATATCTTAAGAACGGAAAAGAGAATAGTAGTTGTCACCGTAAGCAACGTTCCGCTAATCCAAGGAACGATAATACGAAAAAATATCCTTATTTCGCCGGCTCCGTCAATTCGCGCAGCCTCGAGAATCGTTCTCGGCACCCCTTTCAAAGAGGCGGATATAATCATCATCGCAAATCCGGTCTGCAACCATATCATAATAAAAATAAGAAATAGATTGTTGAGCCACGGCACGCCTATATCCTTCCAAGGCAGTTGGGTAAGCCACGCCTGAGGCTCGCCGCCAAATCCAACCACAATAGCGTTAAGAAGACCGATCTGCTGATATTCGGCAGGCTGGAAATAATAGACAAATCGCCAGATAACGCTCGCGCTGACAAACGAAATGGCAAGCGGAAGAAAAATCATCGATTTGACGACGCGCTCCGATGTCGTTGAGAGCCGATCTACCAACACCGAAATAATCAAACCCAATGCCACCGAAATCGCCGGCACCAAGACAACCCATAACAGCGTATTGCGGAGCACAAGAATAAGCTCCGAATCGGTAAAGGCATAAATATAGTTTGCCAATCCAACAAACATATCCGAAGTTCTATTAAAAAAGCTCAACCATATTGTTCGAACCGCGGGAAACACAATATAGATAGACAAAATAATGACTGCGGGCCCGACAAAAACATAGGGACGAAGCGAATTGGAAACCTTTTTAGGCAATGCCTCGACAAAATAATTTACCGTGTAAAACATCGCCCAAACGCCGCCAACGCCTGTTATTAACGCAAAAATAACAATCCATCCCTTTGCCGCGCCGCTATCGCGCATGAATATAAAAGCCCCAAGTATCAGCGAGACGACAAGAATAATCATACCAATCGACAACGCCAATCGCTTTCGGGAAGATAAATCAACAGTGATCATTTCGGAAACTCCTTTGATATAGTATGCAACGTGTCTTCGATACTTTCTCCTCGAAGAAATAACGCCACCGCTCCTGCAATTTTCTCTTGTCCAAAATCAAAATCGGCAAAATAATCGACGCGAAGGGTATCCGCTCGCTCAATCATCTGCCGCACCCTTATAAAATCAACGCCGGTATCGAATGAAGCAACATCGCGCTGCGCGGGAACGCCTCCGATCGCCGACAAAAGCCTACTCGTCGACTGTTCGCTAGCAAACCATCGCATAGCCGCTCGCACCTCCGGTCGGTCGGCAAACGCGCTCATCATATAGCCATGGGACACTATCATACCTCTACGCGATCCCACTGCCGGAATGGCAAAGAAATCCAGCCCATCATGTTTGCTATAGACATTGATCGCACCCAACGTCATCAACGCGCCGGGGGTGTCTCTATCTATCTTTTCGGCGACATCTTGCGTCTGGAGTCTCATAATATTCTGGGTGCCGCCGAGCACAAACTCATCGGCATAC
Organism: Spirochaetia bacterium; assembly: GCA_965220165.1. GTDB lineage: Bacteria > Spirochaetota > Spirochaetia > CBDCPJ01. Next base: position 89,390 of record CBDCPJ010000053.1, on the reverse strand, counting down.
CATATCGACTCCATCGCCTCAAACGCCTCGCGAAATGGCTCGGAGACAGTATCCAATCTCCCCGCCGTCCACTCATCATATTCCTCGCCGGCAAGCGTGTTAATCGCGATATCGATAGGCCATTGGCTGGTAATAGGCGAAAGGCCTTCTCCCGTCCTGAATCCAATAGCCCATGGAACATATCCGTCGTCTACCATCTCGCGGCACAATTGGATAAGCTCGTCCCACGTCTGCGGCGTTTCGTATCCCTCGCGCTCAAAAGTCTCCCGATGATACCAAACGAGATTGCGAGGATACACAATATGCCATAATCCGACAATATCGCCATCCATCGTACCCATATCTATCATCGCCGGAGAATACTGTCGCTCAAGATATGACCGCGGGAACCAGTCGCCAATATCGACAATCGCGCCATTCCAGTTGAGATCGAGAATTTTATCTCTATCTTTGCCGGTAAAAACGGCGATATCGGGAAGCCTATCCCGCCTAAATCGGTGGTAGAGCGCCGTGCTAAACCTTCGAGACGGTCTAAACACAATATCAATGCCGGTCGCTACTTCAAAGGGAATAACCGAACTATTAAAAGCCTGAATATACTCTTCGTTATATCCATTGTAATCGTTATTGCCATCATACAAACCAAACCCCGCGCGCCCAATAATCTCCACTCGCTCGCCCGAAAGATCGACACCCTCCGTCCAAGGGTTAGTAGTAAAATCGCCGAAAATATCGGGAATGCTCCGCGTATCGTCGGAACTCTGCGCAAACAAAAAAAACGACGGCGCGATGAGCAGACAGCCGAAAATCGCCAACACAGACAATTTTCGGCGGCTCATCGCGATCCATCGCCATAATGAAAAAACTTGGAGCATTGCCACGCCAATACCGACGTATACATTTTATATATACGAATGCTTGCAATACGCAGCAATAACCCCAAAATCATTTTCTCACAAACGTATGTTAGCGAGGATACGAAGCGTCGATCTTATCAAGAACCTCGGTAAGATCATCGCCGCTAACATAATCGACCATACCGCTCCAGAACGTTCCCGCTCCAACGGTGCCGGGCATAAGGTCGGATCCATCAAACCGGAACGTATCGGCTTTCTGAATAATTTCGGCCGCTCGGCGGTCAATATGGGATGCGTACCAGTCCAATTGAGCGTCTTTATGCGGCGCGACAAACCCGCCATATCCTGCCCATACTCTGGTCGAATCGCCCGAAGCGAGCCAGCGCATCACAGCAATCGTCGCCGGATCGTCATTGAAGGCGCTAAAAAGGTCTCCAGCGCCAAGCGCCGGGCGTCCCTCTTCCGCGTCTATCGGAGGAAGGTAGAAAACATCCACAACCTCTCCAATCCCATCCTGCGCCTCTTGAGGCAAGAAACCCGCGATAAACGTGGCCTGACGATGCATCAACGCGCGAGGGGGATCCAACACCACCGGAGTGGCGGCATCGCCAAATGGAACGGTCAAAATAGACTCGCGTCCGCCAAGCACAAAGCCATCTTCAAACCAAATATCAGACATAATCTCCACGGCGCGGCGCACCTCGGGAGAATTAAAGGGAAGCTCTCCCGCTACCCATGCGTCATATTGAGCGGGGGTGGCGGTTCGAAGCATAATATCTTCGATCCAGTCGGTGGCGACCCAACCTGTGGCTCCAGCGCTCTCTATGCCAATCGACCATGGAGTATACCCATCGTCGATCATTTGTTGAGACAACGCGATCAGCTCGTCCCATGTCTCGGGAATTGCGTATCCTTCGGCCTCAAATATCGGCTTGGCGTACCAAACAAGACTCTTCAACGAAACGCGATACCAAATACCAGACATTTTATTATCGATTGTCGCCAAATCAAGCCATGTGTCTGAATAGCGCTCTTTTAGAAAGCTATCCGAAATATGTTGATTAATATCAACGATAAAACCGCGGCCCAAAAGATCGGCAACCAATCCGGGTTGAGGAAACGCGCCGATATCGGGAGGATCTCCCCCTTCAGCCCGTATAACTACCAACGATTCGAAATCGCCCGAACCCTCGTAGACGATATCGATCCCCGTCTGCTCCTCAAATGCGACCATGCTCTCGCCGAAGCGCTCGGCGTCCACATCTACCATCGCCCCGAAAATATTAACGGTGCTCCCGCTTAAATCCTGACCATCTGTCCAGGGATTATCCGTGGCGTTTGACGCCATCATGCCTTCTTCAGCCTCGCCTCCGGCAAAGATGAATGATACCGCGCCAATTAGCAACAGTATCCCAAGCAGTAACTTTTTACTCATCATTCCTCCTAATAAAAATTTTATTGTGCATTGTAATCTATTAACGCAACCTATGCAATAATAAAAAAATGCGCTAATCAATATAAATGGGGAGGGGGGAATCGCCACTCGCAAGCGAAGATGCCCCATCGCCGATATGGATACACACCCCGCGCGACCGCCCTTCATACGCTGTCTCCCCCCTCGCTACAGAGCGAATCGGCTTCGCCGACCGCGCCTCTCTTTTTGGCGCTCCGCTCGCGCTGCGCGCCGATAGGCGCTTTCGCTCTTCCGCTACCCCCCTCTGCGGGCAACAACACACAATCAAACAGCGCCGCCGCGATTGCCCGCAACGCCCAAACGCACCCGAACGCCCCAAAGATCGTCATCGCGCGATCATTCCCGCGACTGTTCGGCGTCGCCGGCATCCGCGGCGTCGCCAGCGTTAGAAACCTGCGCGCTCGCCGCATTTGAGCTCTGCATATTCCGCAATATATACCGACACTCTTCATCGCTATTGGCGACTAACAACAGGCCGCGAATCTTCCATCGCTCCGCCGCGCCCTCTTCCATATGATACCGCTCCGCATTTACCGCCCCGTCAAAAATTGCATCGCCCAAATAGAGCGACGCGTTGGCGCGCTCCAATATCGGCAACGAACCGGCGACATCCCACAGCATAGCGGTGATAATACATCCCACATAGCGACCCAGCAACCAGTTCATAAACCCATGCACGCATGACCCGACAGCCTGAATGCTATGCGTCCCGTGATATAGGCCACGTTTTGCAATTTCTTGCGGAGCGGAAATGATGCCCCCTTGGTAGAGCTTATACTCCTTTCTCCTCAGCGGAGTAAGCTCGATCGCGTCCCATGCCCACCGCGAGCAATCGGGGCCGACATCGGCGTAGAGAATTGCGGCGCCGTCGGTAAGCGCCAATCTCCCATGCGTCGGCATAAAAATGGCGCCGTGGATCAGCCGAGACTGTTCCATGTAGCCCAGCGATATGCCCCATGTGTCTAAATCATAGTAATAGGGAAGCGTCCCGTCGATTGGATCGAGCACCCATGCGACATTGCGCAACGCCAACTGAAGATATTCCTCGTCTTTTCGGCTATTAGTCTCCTCTCCAATAAGATAGGCGTTGATAGACGGATCTTCGATATGGCGGGAGAAATATCTCTCCACGGCAATATCCGCTTCGGTTACCACCGTTTGATCGGATTTAAGATGGGCAAGATCATTTTTATCCTTGTCGACATACGAACGCGCGATTTTTCCCGCCTCTAGCATCAACCGCACCACTACTTCAACTCTCCATTCGTTCATTGTTTCACCCTCATAGTATTTATTTGATCGAAAAAGTCGGGAAATGTCACCGAGACGCACTCGCTATTCTCTATAACAACCGGGCCATCGGCTCCCAGCGCAGCTATCGCCAACGCCATAGCGACGCGGTGGTCGCCATGGCTATCCACCGTGGCGGCGCGAAGTTTTTCTGTCGGATGAATAATCATCCCGTCGGGCAATTCCTCTATATTCGCGCCCATTTTTCCAAGCTCGGCGGCCATAACGCTAATGCGATCGCTCTCTTTGATCCGCGCCTGCGGAACGTTGCAAAGCTCCACTCGCTCGTTCGCATAGCAGGCCGTCGCCGCCAGAGCGGGCAACAGGTCGGGCGTGTCGTTCAGGTCAAAGCATCCGCCGCCAAGCGGCCGCGCCGCGCGCTCCGATCGGTAACCGACGACGCCAACGCGCGCTATGCGGCTCCCCATCTTCCGCAAAATGGAGACAATTGCTCGATCGCCCTGCGTCTCGTCATCCGGCAATCCCTCGATCTCTATCGCCGATCCGGTAATCGCCGCCGCGCAGAACAGAAATGCCGCCGAAGAGAAATCTCCCGGTATGACGGCGTCGAATCCGCGGTAAGATTGCCCGCCGCGAACGCTAAACCGCCTCCATCCCTCCCTTGTAACGGCAATCCTTTGGTCGCGAAGCCATGCGAGCGTCATTTCCACATAGGGACGCTCATGCAATCGCGTCACGAAAATATCGGCGCCTCGCGCGGTAAGCGGCGCGATAAACAACAGCGCGGATAGGTATTGGCTGGTAGGACAGTCGATAACGACCGATCCTCCGCGCAACGGCCCGCGTACTACGCATGGGGCGGCGTCGATAGAACGGGTCGTCTCCGCGCTCGCGCCCAGCTCCGCCAACGCGTCGAGCAATGCCCGAATTGGCCGAGCGCGCAGTTGCTCATCTCCGGTGAATACCGAACATCCGTCGACCAGCCCGGCCATCGCCGCGCCGAATCGCATCGTTGTGCCGGAATTCCCCACATTCACAACATCGTCCGGGGCATGCGGTTTGCCGCCGACACCGATTACGCGCAGATTCGGCGAGCCCTCCATATGCTCGCCGCGATCGATACGAGCGCCGAACATGCGACACATCGTTATGCATGAACGCGCATCATCCGAAAGCAACGGGCGGCGGATCATACTATCGCCATGCGCGAGCGACGCGATCAGCACCGCGCGTATCGTATGCGATTTAGATGGCGGAGCGCAACATAGGCCATCCAGACGAGACGGAGTAATGGTTATGTCCATCGATCAATCATCGTATCATAGCCCAACATTTTATGAAAGACGCCCATTCATACCATCGATCCAGAGACATTAGCCCGCGGATTTGCGAGGAAATATCAGTAAGAGCGCAAACGCGCAGACAAATGGAACGATGCGCTCAAGAAAATCGCCCGGGCTATCGGGAAGGAGATAGAAAACCACCGTGGCGCAAAATCCAAACGCCATCGAGGCAATAACGCCCCAGTCGTTTGGAGGATTGGAGCGATATCGCCGCATAAGACGAACAATAACTGTGGGGCCAAAAGCGGCGCCGATCGCGTTAAATGCAAAAAGCACGCGGTTAAAGATCGATTGCGGAAAATAGAGCGCTAGCAACGCCGCGACAGCGGTAACGCCGACGATAGCGAATCGCGCCAACATAACCGGCGAATGCCGCTCGTCGTCCTTCAGCGGTCGTATAGCGCCCAGAGAAAATCGAGCGGCGACCCGGGTATGGCGCTTGACGGCCCGCGCGCGCTTTCTGTTCCAGATCGGCAGCAAGTCGTGTCCGATAACAGAGCCAGTGACCAACAGCTGGCTGTCGGCGGTCGACATAATCGCCGAGAGAACGGCGAGCGCAAACATTCCGGCAATGGCGGGCGGAAATAGCCGGCTCGTCAGCGCGAAAAAAAGCCCTTCATTCAACGCGATATCGCCTTGCGTAAGAAACGCGCGCGCGGCCAGCCCGCAGAATAGCATTCCCCCAAATACCAAGACGCTCCAGACAACCGAAAATATGGCCCCTTTCCGACGGTCTTTGTCGTTGCGCAACGCCATAAGTCGAGTAAGCATGTGCGGCTGTCCAAAGCTTCCCATGCCTACGCCGAGCCAGCCAAGCACAAAGCCAATCGCGATCAATCCCGCCGATTCCCCCGTAAGCGAGAGGTAGGATAGCGAGAGGTCGTTGGCCAATAGATGGGACGAAAACGAAAAATCGGCCAACCGACCATCGATAAGAATAGCGACGACAAAGACGGTTGCGGTTATCGCCATCAATAACGCCTGTATCACATCGGTATAGCTTACCGCAAGAAAACCGCCCGCCAATGTGTAGCCCGCCACCACAACGGCGCCCAGCAATAGCCCGACGCGCGGCGACAGCGTCGTCGTTGAAGCCAACACAATGCCGGCTCCCTGCAATTGAGAGGCGATGTAAAAGGTAAGCGAAAAGAGCAAAATAGCGGCGGCAACCCTGCGAATAACAGACTTTCGGAGTCCGTTCGCGGCAAGCAGGTCGATCAACGTTATGTAGCCGCGAGATTTGGTGATTTGCCGTATGCGAGGCGCCAACCAATACCAGTTGACAACGAGACCGATGATCGTGCCTATGACCGCCCAGACCGCCTGAACTCCTTGAAAGAAGGCGATACTGGTTAATCCCAGCATTGTCCACGCCGACGCTTGGCTGCTGCAATAGCTCATCGCCGCCGCAAAACCGGCAAGTCCGCGCCCCCCAAGAAAAAAATCCCGTTCCGTCCGCATAAGGCGGCGGGTGGCAATCCCAACGGCTAGCAACACGAGGTGATAGACGACTATAACCAGCGGGGCGAGTATTAAAAGCCACTTCATAGATATGATTCCGCGAGGGCGCGCATCAAAGCGTAGATCGCTATACGGTCAGCTGCCGGTCTGTAGTTCCGCTTGCCGCAGTCGAGCCCAACTATCTCGCAATCCTATCGCGCGATTGAATACCGGCGCTCCCGGTCTGCCGTCGATCGTATCCGCGGCGAAATAGCCATGTCGAAGGAATTGGTAGGCGCTCGTCTCGGGATTGCCGAGCGACAGTTCGGCTTTGCAATTGGAGAGCGCGATCATCGAATTTGGGTTGAGCAAATCGCGCCAGTCGCCGCCAGTCTTATTGGTCTCGGCGATTGGATCGGCCGCCGTGAACAGCCGGTCATAGAGACGCACCGAGATATCGACGGCATGGCGCGCCGATACCCAATGCAAAGTTCCGCGAACTTTTCGCCCGTCGGGAGTTCCGCCCCCTTTCGATTGGCTATCGTAAACGCACCGTAATTCGACAACATTGCCGGCATCGTCCATGACCGCCTCGCGGCACGTTATATAGTAGGCGTGTTTCAGCCGAACCTCTCTTCCGGGCGCGAGGCGAAAAAATTTCTTCGGCGGGTCGAGCATAAAATCGTCTCGCTCGATATAGAGCTCCTTTCCAAAAGGGAGCATGCGGCTACCGGCTTCTGGATCTTCGGGATTATTATCGGCCTTGATATATTCTACCGTATCGCCCGGCCAGTTTTCAATTATCAGTTTGATCGGACGCAATACCGCCATGACGCGTTTGGCTTGGCGATTAAAGTATTCTCGAAGAAAATGCTCAAGGTGCGCCATATCGATCATACTCTCTGTTTTGGTGATGCCGACGTCGCGGCAAAAATTGACCAGCGCCTCCGGAGGATAGCCGCGGCGACGCATTCCCGAGACTGTGGGCATACGGGGATCATCCCAGCCGCTTACGTCGCGGCGATCGATCAATTCGGCAAGCCGCCGTTTGCTCAATACCGTATGCGTGATATTGAGACGGGAGAATTCAACCTGTTTTGGAGGATTTTTGGCCTGCAGCTTCGCCAAAAACCAGTCGTAGAGTAGCCGGTGCTCTTTGAATTCAAGCGTGCAGAGCGAATGCGTAACTCCCTCTATCCAGTCGGAGAGGCAGTGCGCGAAATCGTACATAGGATAGATATGCCAGCTGTTATGCGCCCGATGGTGCGGGGTTTTGAGAATGCGATACATCGTTGGATCGCGCATCGTAAGGTTTGGATGTGCCATGTCGATCTTCGCGCGCAACACCATACTGCCTTCGTCAAATTCGCCGGCGCGCATTTTTCGCAGGAGCGCGATATTGTCGGCTATCGGACGATTGCGATCGGGGCTATCGCGTCCCGTTTCGGTTGGCGTGCCGCGGTAGACGCGGATATCGTCGGCGCTCAAACTGTCTACGTAGGCGTCGCCCTGCTCGGTTAATCGCTCGGCGAACTGGTAGAGGCGATCAAAATAGTCGGACGCGTAGTATATTTTGTCCCAGGCAAATCCAAGCCAGCGAACATTATCGATAATCGCTTCGACAAATTCGTCGCGCTCTCGGCTTGGGTTGGTGTCGTCGAACCGTATATTGCAGGTCCCTCCATATCGCCGCGCGATTTCGAAGTTCAACGTTATCGATTTTACATGCCCAATATGAAGATATCCGTTGGGTTCTGGGGGAAAACGCGTTTGAATGCGTCCGTCGTTGAGATTCGCGCGGAGATCTTCGTCGACTATGTTGGTAATAAAATTATCTCGCCACATGGTTTACAAAAGCGGGCGACGGGAGTCGAACCCGCTTCACGAGCTTGGGAAGCTCGGGTAATACCGTTATACGACGCCCGCTTATTGGTCAATATATCATAGAACGATTTTTCATACAAGTATTTTTTTATCGGGCGTTGCGGGCCAATTTGGGGGAGGTTTATGTATGGGTGGGCGGCGCCCGCTGTGGGGGTAGTGGAAGCGACAAAGCGGGGCGGCGGGCGGAGCGCGAGCGGAGCCCGCAATCGCGCCGTTAGGGGCGATTAGCCTCGCGGCGCTATCGCCGCGGGAGCGGCGATAGCGTTGGGGCTGGAACGAAGGGGGAGGCTTCCCCCTCCTTGCTACGACGCTATCGTATCATCTCGTATTTTACGCTATGATGTTTCGCTATGAAGAGTAATACTACCAGAATAACTGCGGGGCGGTAGGTATGCGTGTATGGGATGTCGATGCGCGCTTGCTCTGCAGGAAGCACCTGCTTGGCGAGCACCGCGAATTGCACGGTTTGTGGAATATTATCACAAAACATGGGCGCGTGGGCGGGTATGCGAACCATCCTGAGACGAGGCGTTGGGTCGGGAAGGCGGCCGCGCTCTACAAGCGGCACGAGGAGCTGGTTGCCGAGATGACGCGGCGGGGGTATCGGCATAACTCGCCGCTTGACCGGCGGCTGGCCGATGGCGACGCGCGGCAGGATGCGCTGTTGCATACCGTAGAGGAGCAACGGGAGATACTGCGAGCCAAGCCGTGCGAGTGCTTTTCCGATGAGGATGGCGGTTCTTTGGGGTAGGCGGCGGGATTATAGGTGGCGTTGTAGCGCTTCGCGTTTGCGGGCGGGGGCGAAGACGATTGCGGCGCGGAGTTCGGCGACCAGAGCTTTGTGTTGCGGTATGGGTGGTAGGGGCAGTTTGATATTCTGCAAATAAGTTTGCGGAATGTTCGGCAAATTCGCCCCTTTCAACTCCATGGCGACGGCGTCCCGATCCGCGGCGTACGAATCATCGCGCCGCCGCAAAAACAAAATCGCGGTATTTGTGCCGGTCGCGATAAAAGTTTTGCCGCCCTATTCGGCGACGCCCGCAATCTCAAACTGCCGAAACATCAGCGCGCGCGCCTTTTCGTAAATGCCGCCGTTGGAAAGAATGGCCGCCGGAACAATATAAAGCGTGTATCAAGCCGCCGCGGTATGTAATTGCCAGCGCTTTCGCGCTATTGGCGCGCGGGCGTAAAAAGGTCGCCGCATTTTAGATAAATAGGGGCGCCCGCTGTGGGGGTAGTGGAAGCGACAAAGCGGGGCGGCGGGCGGAGCGCGAGCGGAGCCCGCAATCGCGCCGTTAGGGGCGATTAGCCTCGCGGCGCTATCGCCGCGGGAGCGGCGATAGCGTTGGGGCTGGAACGAAGGGGGAGGCTTCCCCCCTCTTCATGATGTTGATCTTGTATTTTGAGTAGAGAATTAATAAATTCATTTGTATTTATCTTGATGGTATGTTACATTTGGCTATGAAGCTTATATTGCTTATCATCTTTGCGCTGTTTTCCACTAGCCTGATAATTGCGCAAGATGTAGATATCATACGTCGGGATGACGGCACACGAGATCGCGCTATATACTACGAGGATGGAATAAGAAATCGCGTTATTGAATACTATCCAAGCGGATCGGCGTGGAGGGATACTTTTTATCGAAAAGAGGGGACGGTCACGGTTGCTATCCTCTACCGAACAGACGGAACAAAAGAGCGTTCAACGGCCTATTATATGAACGGCGCGATAGAGAGCATCACGACTTTTCGCGTCGATGGCACGCCGGAACGACGGACACGGTACTATGAGGACGGAGAAACCACTAAGAATATAACCCAGTATAATGTTGATGGAACGCAAGATCGTACCACCGATTACCGCTCCGACGGAGTAATTAGCAGGCTTGTCTATGACGATGGGCCGCTCATCAGGGTTCAGTACTACATCGACGGCGTATTTAGCAGGTTTGTCTCCTATCGCGCCGATGGAATGATATCGAGCGATTTGTGCTATGATCAAGATGGAAATGACGATTGTCTGCGTAGGGCCTCCGCCGCATTTTACAGTTTTGGAAATTAAAGATGAAGCACCCGAAGAGGACGGCGCGTAACTTGATATGAGATATATATTGCTCGTTGTCTTTTCGCTATTTTCCATTAGCCTAATAATTGCGCAAGATGTTGATATAATTTATCACCCAAATGGAGTGAGGCAGCGCGCGACCTATTATAGCGCCGGGATGAAAATGCGGTTAATAGAATACCATGCCAATGGTTCGACAAGGCAGGAGATTATCTACGAGAACGACCGTATCAACCATATCTTCGACCATCGGTCCGATGGGACGAGAGCGCGCGGTACGCAGTACTACGCCGATGGAACGACGATCGAGGCCGTAGTGGACTATTTTCCCAACGGAACAAAGAGACGCGAAATAGGCTACTATGAGGACGGCGAGACAATAAAGCACGTCGAGATTACGCGCGACGATGGAACGAAGTATCACATAAGCTACTATGAAGACGGCGAGTCTGTCGAGTATATCTACGATTTTATAGCCGATGGCACGCAGGAGCGTTTTCGGTCGTATTCCAAAGAAGGCGGGTTGGAATTTGATTTTTGCTACAATCCCGCGGGCAAAACAGTCGTATGCGATAAATCGCCAATAAATCCCGCTAACTACCGTCTCGAATAGTTCGCTTATCTGTGTAGCCTCCTAAAAACAAGCTGTGCCATATGCTTGATCAAGCAACAAAACGCGCCATCGAATCGGCGCGACAAATTCTTGTGGGCAAGGTGCCTGATCCCAAAATGCAGGTCGGGCATATCACAACGGCGTTAATCTACCGCAGAATCAGCGACTGTCCTACAACGCATGCCCATGCGGACGCGCCGCTTTCGAATATTCCATTTTCGAGCATTCCATCGTTCCGCCCCTATCCGTGGCGAGAACTTCTCAAGCGGAGTCTCTCCGATGAAGCGCGCTACAATCGCTACAACATCGAGCTCGCCAGCATAGCCAATAATGGCAACATTCCGTCGGTACTTCGCGAGATATTCACCAGCTCTCGGGTTCCATATCGCGACCATCATACGCTTACGCTATTTCTCAACGAGATAGACCGTCTCTCTTTCCAACATAGCGAGGATATCGGCACCGTATTCGAATACTTGCTTGCTCTGTTGGGTAGCCAACGAGAAGCCGGGCAATTTAGAACTCCTCGACACATTATCGACTTTATGGTGCGCGCAGTTGCTCCAAAGGCACGCGAATCGGTCCTTGATCCCGCGTGCGGAACGGCGAGTTTTCTTATTTCCGCTTCTTATTCTATGCTCGAATCGGTCGACGACGATAGCTCCCGCGCCGCAACTATGGATATGATAGCCCGCAATCTTACCGGCTATGATATCGCTCCCGGAATGGTGCAGCTCGCGTTGGCAAATATGTATCTCCACAATATCGACGCCCCGCAAATTTACGAATACGATACGTTAACCAGCAAAGAGAGATGGGATGACACATTCGACATTATTCTCGCCAATCCGCCATTTATGACTCCAAAGGGCGGCATTCGACCTCATGAGCAGTTTGACCAAGCATCGTCGCGCTCGGAGCTGTTATTTACGGACTATATCATTGAACACCTCAATCCATCCGGTCGCGCGGGAATTATTGTGCCGGAAGGCGTTGTCTTTCAATCGGGCAAATCTTACCAAACGATGCGCAAAAAAATACTGGAACATGGTCTCTATGCGGTAATAAGCCTTCCGAGCGGCGTATTTCAGCCTTATAGCGGAGTAAAAACAAGAATTTTGCTCGTTGACAAGGCTCTGCGTCGAAACGACAACAAGACGCTATTCATAACAATACGCAACGATGGCTATAGCCTTGATATGCACCGCCGCAAGATCAAGCTTGACGATCTGCCCGACGCGCTGATGCTGCTCCAACACTGGCAGCGAGGCGATACAGCTTCGGCTGGGAGCAGCGAGATCGCAAATGTGGTTGACAGGTCGTCATTGCTAGCCGATCCTCAGCATTTTTTAACCGACGGTCTCGATCGTGGCTCGCTATCGACGCGATCATCGGCAGATCGATGGCCAACAAAGCGATTGGGGCAACTGGCTACGGTACGCATGGGCGAAACGCTTATCAAAAAAGACCTGACAGGGTCAGGGATACCGATATTCAGCGCCGATAGTTCGGAAAAGCCGTGGGGCTATTCGGACAGCGCCCGCCTCTCGTTTGGCCCCGATACCATCGTAATTGGCGCGCGGGGAACGCTGGGCTCGATCAAATTCCCCCGCCTGCCTCGTTTTACCTGCACGCAGACCACGATAGCCATCACCGTAGGGCAAGCGGCGCTCGCGGAATTTATCTATTGGCTCCTCGTCGGCTACGATTTTTCGACCATGCAAGAGGGCGTCGCTATACCTATGATCACGGTTCGGGCGGTCTCTAATATTACGATGCCGCATCCGCCGATTGCCGCGCAACAGGAAATACTGGACGATATACGCGCCGAACGACACGCGCTAGATCGCCATCGCGAAAAGATCGATGTCCATAAACGGCGCATTCGCGAGAAGATAGACGCAATCTGGCATGGAGGCTAACTCTGCGACGTTTCAAAAAAACGAACGCCGAGCTTGTTGCTATCGTCGCATATGCGCTATAATGTTACTTGGCGATTTACTTGCCCATAACTACGCTATGCCATGTGCCCATAGCTCAGCAGGATAGAGCGTTAGATTGCGGATCTAGAGGTCGGAGGTTCAAGTCCTCTTGGGCACGAGATACATCTGGAGAGGTGCGAGAGCGGTTGAATCGGGCGGTCTCGAAAACCGTTGAGCCTTTGGGCTCCGAGGGTTCGAATCCCTCTCTCTCCGATAGGCTTTGATTTTTTCGGATACAATTTTATGGATTTGGATCAAAATAATTAGATACTACTCCTGTGCCAATTTTCAATGATTTAAATTTGGATAAATGGAAAGATTCAGAGATCTGGACTGATAGTCTTTGGATAATTCCTGAAAGAGATAAAACGGGAAAACATACAGGCTTTTATCATGGTAATTTTGTTCCGCAGATTCCTCATCAGTTGATAATGAGGTATACAAAGAAGAATGATGTTGTTTTTGATCCGTTTGTAGGAAGCGGAACAACTGCTTATGAGGCAGAGGCTTTACGTAGAAATTTTATAGGGATAGAAATTCAGAAAAAACTTGTTGATTATGTTGATAACAACATTGAATCAAGAAATAATTTTTCAGAACTAATTACTGGCGATAGCACAAAATCTGAGACGTTTGATCAGGTAAAAGCCTCCTTAGAAAATCACAGAAAGAAAAATATTCAATTAGCAATTTTACATCCTCCGTATGCTGATATTATAAAATTCAGCGACTTGAAAAATGATTTATCAAATTCAGATTCGCTGGAGGAGTTTTTAGGAAAATTTACAGCGGTTGTAGAAAATTCAATTGATATTTTAGAAAATGGCAGATATTTGGCGATTGTTATTGGCGATAAATATTCGGCTAAGCAATGGATTCCTTTGGGATTCTATTGTATGAATGCTACGCAAAAATTGGGGCTGACTTTGAAAAGCGTGATAGTAAAAAATATGGCCGGCAACCGCGGCAAGCAAAATAAAGAAGGTATTTGGCGTTATAGGGCTCTTTCAAGCGATTACTATATTTTTAAACACGAATACATTTTTGTTTTCAAAAAATAAAATATGGCAACTCATATTTTTATTGTAAATCCTACTTAAAGCCGACAGGGTAGAAAATAGAAATTATAAAGCGACTAAAACTATTGAATATCTTCATTATGTGATCTGTGATAAATTATACAAGAGTAAAAATCATACCGACGCAAAATCGTCGACCTACTAAAACTATTTACCTGGATTTGCTCTAATCTCGGCAAATTTCACTAGTCAGTATACATTGGGTGACTATATGTATACTAAATGATAAAATAGTATATATTTCTAAAAAGATAGAAACTAAATAATGAATATGGAAATAGGCAAAAAACTACCGCAAAAAGATGGGTACTCAGCATTTGTTCCCAATCCCTTTCCGCCAAAAGGACTTTTTGAGATGTCTCGAAAGATTTTACTAAAAGCCTCAACAGCAGACCGTTTAGTAGGAAAGCTCGATGGAACTACTACAGAGGCAACGTTGCCCGGTGTTGAGTTTTTTCTAGCAATGTTCTGGTGGAAAGATGCAACGGCTTCGGCGCAGATAGAAGGAACACAAGCGACTATGATTGACGCTCTTGAAATAACTGCGGGGATTAATGTGGAAAATACGGACGTTGATGACATCGTGCATTACATAAACGCTATGCATTATGGGTTACAGCGCCTTAAGCGTTTTCCATTGTCCTTGCGATTAGTAAAAGAAATCCATAAAAAGCTGATGACTGACGCGCGGGCTACACATTTTTCTGCCCCAGGCGAATTTAGGAAAACCCAAAATTGGATTGGAGGCACAAGACCAGATAACGCGTATTTTGTTCCGCCGCCTGCTGATGAAATGCTGCGCTCCCTATATGATTTTGAAAAATTTCTTCGCGGGGAAGAAGCGATGCTGCCGTTATTACACATTGGAATCATTCATGCGCAATTCGAAACTATTCACCCATTTTTGGATGGGAATGGACGAACTGGAAGATTACTAATAACACTGCTCCTGTGCCATAGAAAGTTACTGGAAAATCCTGTCCTATTTCTTTCTTCTTATTTTAAAAAACATCAAAAAGTGTACTATCAAAAACTTGATGATTACCACGCTGGCAATGTTGAAGGTTGGATAGATTTTTTTCTTGATGGCGTTATTGAAACAGCGGCTGAATCGATAGCAATAACAGGAAAAATTAGACGCCTAAGAGATAGCGATATGAGCAAGATACTAGCTCTCGCAAAAAGAGAATCTGAAAGCGGTGTGTCGGTATTGCAAAAACTTTTTGGTTCGCCGATTGTGACTACAAAAAAGATCATGGAATGGACAGAGTTTACGCGCGCGGGAGCTCAAAAAGTAATCGATAGATTTATACAGCTAGAAATTTTGGATACACAAGACAAGAAAGGAACATACGACAAAAAATATGCGTATAGAAAATACATAGACATTTTTATTAACTAAATATGGCACTCCACAAGACTTCCCACAATCGCTGCGCAAAATACTCGGGTCGAGTACATGGGTCGGATTCAGCTTCTAATTTATTAAACTTTGTTTAACTTTTGTATTAATGTTAGGTATAGTCAATATTATATTTTAGTATTTGGATTTTTCCAAGGTCAATAGCAACACCCTATCACTAGATATAAAATTATACTTGACGATTGCGTCGCAATTACATATATAATAGTATGCTTAGTTTATGCGTGAATTTTCTTATTGCATGTACGCTCTAATCTTTTGCTAAACTACCACCTTATGTTTGCTAAACTATCATCCGCGAGCCCGAGTTGCGTAGCAAAACTCCTCCATCGCTTAGTAGGCGTAGCCATCTATCTTGTATTGGCGGTATTGTTGTTCGCATGCGTACAAGAGACAAACGACCAAAATGACAACGGCCCCGACGCCATGATGCCCGACAATACTAACCAGCCGCCTACACAGCCAACAAATCCCGACCCAAACCCTACACAGCCAACAAATCCCGACCCAAACCCCACACAGCCAACAAACCCCGACCCAAACCCCACACAACCTTTCGATAATATCGTCTCTACTCGATATAGCATCCAAGTGGGAAATTTGCCCAATACCCTGATCAGAGAATTAGTACCTGCGCCTATGCCCAATAGCGATCAAATTTCCTGGTCATTATCTAGCGACATCCCTGCGGCTCTCACCTTATTTAAACTAACCGCGTCGAGCGGACCGAAAACCCAGTTGCGATTAACCTCCTCGCTTACCGAAAGCGACATTGGAATATATAGACTCACTATCACCGCGACCGATACTCCCGGCGGACAGAAAGTAGCAGAAAATATTGTGACTATTGACGTCTTCGGCAACGTTATGATATTTGATAGCCAACGAGGAGCCTTTGGGCCTCAATTTTTTCCGGATATTGGGCCAGACGCAGACGTCAGGGTCTACGAAACAGGAAAAACAGCAACTAGCAACCAGTTTGAAGCAATACATCTCTCGCCAAAAGGACAATTCAGTCATTGGCGGCTTCGGATAAAATCAGAAGCCGATCTTATATCAATGAGAGAAAAACAGGCGACGCAAATTCTTACTCTTAAAACAGAGGGATTAGATCCCCCACAGACCCGCTCATTCAATTTTACGATACAACAACCGGAACGCTACGCAATTATCAAATCGGACGATTGGGCGTGGACTTCTGTTTTTGTTAGTGACTCCCTGTATGGAGGCAAAACAGGATATGCCGGTTTTAACTATGAGTTAATAAAGCGATCGATGCCAGCGGTGCTTGGCGTTATGGGGTATGCTATTAATACAAGCAAGGAACTATTCCAAATGACGTCAAGGTTAGGGTTCGAAATAGCGGATCATGGAGCCGAGCATTCGAAGTATACTGGCAGAACAGATAGCTGGATACGAGAGCGGTTAACTCAAATGAGCGAGTTAGTGCCAGACCTTATATGCAATAATCTCCCAATGGAAGATATCGATCAATGTTTGCATAGCGCATTCCTGCCGCCGAATAACGCAATAGGCTCCAATTTATTCCCTCTTCTCAATGAATTTGGATATAAAACTATTTTTGTTCTTGGCTCCTCTAATGCCCAGAGGGCACGTAATAATAATCTTATGCCTATTGTTATAGGATGCCCCGGAACATCTGAACGCCTCACTGGAGGCGCTTATCGTTTTAACTTTATCTATAGAACATACCGCAACGCAGCGCCCGAGCTTTGCGTGGCTCAAGTGCACCCATTTTCGTGGAATAGAACATCGCTGGATCAGTTCGCCGAGATGCTCGACTATTTCGCAGAAAACGGCACTGGAGTAGTTACCGCAAAAACCTACATGGAAATATTGGAACAATCAGGCGCAGAGCCTCCTATTGAGCAACAACTCATGCTTAACGAGCTATACAATATACGCTATGAATCATTTGAACATTCTCATTCGCATGAAGATGGCACTGTGCATTCCCATGGCGACATAGACTATCATTTTGCCTCCGACGGCACAGAGATCAATATTCCTCATATCCACTAGACGAACAGTCAATCGTGCCGTCAAAAGATATATCGAAGAAGCGTCGCAACAATTCGCGACGCTCGATAATTTTCGTGGCCTTGTTACGAGGAATCAATTGCCGCATCTGTAGCTTACGGCCCAGAGCCACCTATTTTTTATTGATAATATTATTGTTTGCATGCTCGCAATCAGAAAATCCCAACACGCCGCCCGCACAACCGGGAAGCCCAACTTCGCTTCCTTCTCCTACGCAGCCAGACAATCCGAACCCGCCACAAGCTCAACCAGAAACTCCAACAAATCCGCCACAAGCTCAACCAGAAACTCCAACAAACCCGCCGCCTACTCAACCAGAAACTCCAACAAAAGCCCGCCGCCTACTCAACCAGAAAGCCCTCCGTCGCCGCCAGATCAACCGGGAAGCCCAACTTCGCTTCCTTCTCCTGCGCAGCAGCCAGACAATCCGAACCCGCCACAAGCTCAACCAGAAACTCCAACAAATCCGCCGCCTACTCAACCAGAAAGCCCTCCGTCGCCGCCAGATCAACCGGGAAGCCCAACTTCGCTTCCTTCTCCTGCGCAGCCAGACAATCCGAACCCGCCACAAGCTCAACCAGAAACTCCAACAAATCCGCCGCCTACTCAACCAGAAAGCCCTCCAACGCCGCCAGATCAACCTGTCGATGATATTGTCCCTATTCAATATAATATCCAGATAGGGAATGCGCACAATGCCCCGATCGGGGAATTAATACAGGCGCCGATGCCCAATAGCGGGCAAATTTCCTGGTCGTTATCGAGCGACACCCCTGAAGCCCTTACCTTATTTGCACTAACCGCGTCGAGCGGACCGGCGACCCAGTTGCGATCAACCTCCTCGCTTACCGAAAGCGACATTGGAATATATAGACTCACTATCACCGCGACCGATACTCCCGGTGGACAAAACGTAGCAGAAAATATTGTGGATATTGACGTCTTCAACAACGTTATGATATTTGATAGCCAACGAGGCGCCATTGGACCTCAATTTTTTCTGGACATTGGGCCAGACGCAGACGTCAAGGTCTACGAAGCAGGAAAAACAACAACTAGCGACCAGTTTGAAGCAATACATCTCTCGCCAAAAGGAAAATTCAGTCATTGGCGGCTTCGAATAAAATCGGAAACCGATATTATATCAATGAGAGAAGAACAGGCGACGCAAATTCTTACTCTTAAAACAGAGGGATTAGATCCCCAACAATTCCGATCATTCCATTTTACGATACAACAACCACAACGCTACGCAATTATCAAATCAGACGATTGGGCGTGGAGTAATGTTCGTATTGGCGCCTCGCTAAATAGAGATTCGAAAAAATTTAAAGGATACAGCAGTTTTGCCTATGAGTTAATAAAACGATCGATTCCAGCGGTGCTTGGCGTGATTGGCAATGCTATCAATCAAAACAAGGAATTCTTCCAAATGACGTCAAGATTAGGGTTCGAAATAGCGGATCATGGGGCCCAGCATTCGATATTTACTGGAAGAACAGATACCTGGATACAAGAGCGGTTAACTCAAATGAGCGAGTTAGTGCCAGACCTTATATGCAATAATCTTCCGGCGGAAGATATCGATCAATGTTTGCACAGCTCATTCCTGCCGCCGAATAACGCGGTAGACTCAAATTTATTCCCTCTTCTCAATGAATTTGGATATAAAACTATTTTTGTCCTTGGATCTCCCAGTAATATCCAAATGGCACGGAGTAATAATCTTATACCTATTGTTATAGGATGCCCCGGCGCATCTGAACGCCTCACTGGACGTTATCATTTTGACTTCAGCTATAGCGAATACCGAAACGCCGCGCCCGATCTTTGCGTAGTGCAAGTTCATCCATCTACGTGGAACAAAGCATCGCTGGATGAGTTCGTCGAAATGCTCGACTATTTTGCGGAAAACGGCACGGGAGTAGTTACCGCAAAAACCTACATGGAAATATTGGAACAGTCAGGCGCAGAGCCCCCCATTGAGCAACAACTCATGCTTAACGATCTATACAATATACACTATGAATCGGTTGAACATTCTCATTCGCATGAAGATGACGCCGCGCATTCCCATGACGACATAGACTATCATTTTGCCCCCGACGGCACGGAGCTCAATATTCCTCATATCCACTAATCAAACCGTCAATCGACGCTCTCTGCGCCCCACTCCTCAATAATACGTCTCGCGACCATCTCGCCGGAAATCATACTCATCGTGGTTCCGGTGCCCGGCGTAGTATAATGACCGCAGTAGTAGAGATTAGAGATACGACGAGATCGATTGTTCGGGCGAAAGCTGGCAGTCTGCCACAATGTCTGGCCAAGACCGAAAGCGTTGCCGCGATAGGAATGAAAATCGCGTTGATAATCCTTCACGGTATATGATTGGGAAAACATAATATGCGGCGCAATTGGACGTTGGCAACATCGTTCGATTCGCGCGATGATTCGTTGGAACAGCGTCTCAATCTCATCACTTGACAATTCAAGACCGGGAGCAATAGGAACCAAAATGAATAACGCTGATCGCCCACGAGGAGCGGCGGTGGGATCGCTATGAGAAGGTAGATGGATATAGAACAACGGATCATCGACGCGGCGAGGGTGATGATATACGGCGTCAAAATGATCATCCCAGTCGTGATCAAAGAAAAAGGTATGATGTCGCAACTCCTCCAATTTGCAATCGATGCCGACATAAAAATTGAGCGCGGACGGGGCAAGATTCCTTCGGCGCCAATATCGCTCCGAATAGGAACGATCGCCTTTCGCAAGCAATTCTTGCTCGACAAAATGGTAATCGGCGTTGCAGGCGACAATATCGGCATCCAGCTCGACAACACGGCCGCCGCGATTCGCGCGTATAGCAACGACGCGCCGCCGCCGCCCGCTACGCCCGCGCGCCCATTCGCTGATTCTAGCGGCCGCTCCTCGCTCCACAACCAGTCCCCGCGCCTCGGTGTCCAGCATAAACTGAACGCCTTGCCGCTCAGCGACCAACCGCATCGACTCCGCCACCGATCTAAATCCGCCGGCCGGATACCACGTGCCAAGGCAAAAATCAATATGGTTCATTAGCGTATAGATCGCCGGCGTCTTTTGCGGATTAGAGCCAAGAAATACCGACGGAAATTCAAGAATCTTAAGAAGATGCGGGTGGCGGAAAAAACGTCTCGTCTCTCGACGATAGTTGCTCATTAATCTGAGCAACGGTAAATTCATAAATGTCTTTCGATTAACGATACTACCGCGAAATCGCCAGTTGCGGTAAATAAAATTGTCCATCACCATTCGGTAGCGTCGCTCGCAAAGATCAAGATATTCCCTCAAACGATTCCCCGCCCCAGATTCGATAGACTCAAAACAGTCGCAAGCTGCGTCTAAATTGGCAGGAAGATCAAGCGATACTGCCCCCGAACCAGTAAAGAATATCCGATAACTGGGGTCGACACGGCTGATTGCGTACAAATCTTGGCGATTCTCCCCGAACATGCGAAACCAGCGATCATGTTCGTCGGGCATCCAGTACCAACTGGGGCCCATATCAAAACGAAATCCATCGCGTTCTAGCGTTTGAATCCGACCGCCGACTGCCGATAGCCGATCGATGACCGTTACGCGAAATCCTCCCTTCGCCAGAAAAGCCGCGGCGGATAAGCCACCCATTCCGGCCCCGATAATCACAACCGAGCGTGATGAACAGCGCTCGCCAGATACTCCATAAGACATTATACTATGATACTGGTAACATACAAAAAACCTATCGTATAGCTAACGATATAATTAAAATAAAGTATAAATTTTGACATCCAAATGAATAATATATACTATATTATAGTAGTATGATAAGAAAAAAGATCACAAAGCCGTCAAAGAATCTCGCCGGATCATTTCTCTTGTCGACCAACGGCGACACGAACGCTGGATTTGGCGCCTCGGTAATTCTCATCATCTTTCATGACGAAAAAGGCGCGTTGGGAATCATAGTGAACAAGGCAACCGATAAAACGCTGGGCGATATCGCCCCGCCATTTAGCGAAAAGGCGTTTAGCAATCTCCCGATCTACTTAGGAGGACCTGTGCAACCCGATTTTCTTTGCGGCATACATTCAGGACTACCCGCCGAAATGAACAGCTCAAACGCTGTCGTGCCAATTCCAAACGTAACATTCGAGCCTGATTTCCCTATGCTACTCTATTACCTGCAAAATAAATGGGAATCGGTTCCCGTCGAACAGCGAGAAGCCGTACACCTCTACATTGGCTATGCCGGCTGGGGCGCCAATCAACTGGAAAATGAGATTAAAGAAGGCCTTTGGGTAACTCGCCCCGCCGCCGCAAAGTATGTGTTCCCGTTCTCCCCTATTACACCTAGACGCATCTGGCATTTGGCGATGCAAGAAATGGGAGGCATTCAGGAAGTTATAGCCATCACCGGCTTTATGCCTTCAAAGAACTAACGAAGCTGAACTAATGAAGCGCGCTTCGCTATAATATTTTTTCAAGAAAATCGCGAGTTCGCTCATGGCGAGGAGCATTAAAAATACGTTGCGGAGTGCCGCGCTCGACAATCCTGCCATTGTCCAATAATATTACATCATCCGCCGCTTTTTTTACAAAACCCATCTCATGAGAAACAACGATCATAGTCATATGCTCCTTCACAAGCCGCATCATCACATCAAGCACCTCGCCGATCATCTCGGGATCCAGCGCAGATGTAGGTTCGTCAAAAAGTAGCAACGACGGATTAACCGCCAGCGCCCGAGCGATAGCGACTCGCTGCTGTTGCCCCCCAGAAAGCTGATCGGGGAAAGCGTCTGACTTATCGGGAAGCCCAACCATATCCAGCAATTCCCGCGCCTGTAGCTCCACCTCACTCTTTGGCCGGCGTTGAGTCACTCTCGGCGCCAACATAATATTGGCCATCGCCGTAAGATGGGGAAAAAGATTAAAATTCTGGAAAACAAGGCCGACAGAGCGGCGAATATGTCCGATATTTCTATTCGTTATAGCGACACCGTCGATAACGACATTGCCGGCCGTAGGCCACGCCAAACCATTGACGCATCGCAATAATGTGCTTTTCCCGCCGCCCGACGGACCGATTATTACGCAGACCGTGCCGCGCCGAACAGTAAAATTAACATTGTCCAATACCAAATTATCGCCATAACGTTTGCTTAGACCGGAAACGCAAACGATATCTTTCGATTGCTTGCCGTCGCCCGTTCCGCCGGTGCCGCCCTTCGTTCCGCCCCACTCGCCATCGAACTTTTTGCCCCGCATATCTTTGACATTCATCAATGGCGATGGCGTTGTAGATACTTCTCTAACGTCCGCACCAGTATAGAAAGCGAAATAGTCATCACTAAATAGAGCATCGCGACGATATTGTATGTCTCAAAAAAACGAAAGGTAGACGAGGCGTATACCCTGCCAAGCTGGGTAATATCCTGAACGCCAAGCACCGAAACAAGCGCGGAATCTTTGAGCATAGCGATAAAATCGTTTCCCAATGGCGGCAAAACATTACGAATAGCCTGCGGCAGAATAACATACCGCAATGCTTGCCCCCTCCGCATCCCCAGAGCCAAAGCGGCCTCCAGTTGTCCCCGATGGATAGACTCGATGCCCGCCCGGAATATCTCGGCGATAAACGCGCTATAGCCCACCATAAGCGCGATAATCGCTCGCCACACAAAGTTAAGGTGGCGAACGGTCATACTGCCCACTATGCCGGCGTTGATAAGCGGCGTTCCAAACCAATTGATGACCGCCACAAGCACCGGAGCTCCCACAAATGCCATATAATAGAGGATAACCAGCATCGGTATGCCGCGCACTATCTCAATATAGAATGTGGATATCTCGCGCAGGACTCTATTTTTCGCGCTTCTCATCAGCCCAAGCACAAGCCCAAACAATGTGGCGCCCGTATAGGCGATGAGCGTAACATAGATGGTGGTGAAGACACCCTGTCGCGTGGCGCGAAATATCGTGCGATAGTTCTCGTCGCTCATCGCGCCCCAGAACGCAAATATGCCAATAAGAATAATTGCGAGCAACCAATACGGGAGGCGCGAAAGGCCATCCCCTATTGGTATAAGATGGGCTCTAAAAGAGCGACGTTCGGTAGAACGCAAGAGAACTTGATTCAACTACAATTAAGAACCGTATTCGAAAAACCACTTTACATTTAACCGTTCAATAAAACCGTCCGAAAGCATCGTCATCAATGCCTCGTTGAACGGCCCAACCAAAGCGGAACCGGGGGTAAAAATAAACCCGAAATCATCGGTGCTCAGCGAACCGCCCACCACTTTCAGCTGATTTGGATTGGCTCCCATATAGCCTTGGGCGCTTGTGTTATCCATAAGCACGGTATCGACATCGCCGGCCAGCAACGCCTGAACCGATACGCCAAAGGAATCGAATAGCTTAACGCGAGGATTTGACTCGTCTCCATCCAAAACATCGTAGACGGCGGCGTAAAAATTTGTGGTGCCCGGTTGCGCCCCAACCAAAAGATCGGGATCGTTGGCAAACGAAGCGGCATCGCTAAAACGATTCTCATCGGCCCTCGCCAGCATAAAAATCTCAGAGGTAAGATAGGGATCGGAAAAATCAACCTGTTGCCCCCGCTCCTCGGTAATCGTTATCCCGTCCATGCCAACATCGAATTGACCAACGCGCACCGCCTCAATCATCGTCTCCCACGACGTAACCTGCCAATCGACTTTGCAGTTGAGCCGCCGGCAAATTTCATTGACAGCGTCATATTCCCATCCAATCGACTCTCCGGTATTGGGATCGACAAAATTAAGCGGAATATAGTCATTGCCCGTGACGGCAACAACCGTTTGCCCATTAAGATTGGGAAGCCCAAATAGCGACTCGCCCATATCCATCATCTCGCCAGACTCATCCTTTGCCATGCCGTCTTCCGACATATGTTCATCGGCCATCTCCGGACTTCCGCCCGCAAACAGCGCCGCGGCACTACAAAAAAAACCCATCAAAAACAGAATAAAAATAGTATGCTTCATTCGCTACAACTCCTGTGACAAGAAAATTTTTCCGCCCGCGCTCGTATCGTCTCAAGCCACCGATTGCGAACCATTTTGCTTGAAGAACGCACGTCGCGAAGTGTCTCTATAGCATACCGCTTGATGCCGCAAAATGCAAGCGCATTGTTCCAAATTGGCTCAATCGACGAAGCAATCCGCGTCGACGCGGCGGTGACGCAACATATCAACGCCTTTTTTTCAGCCAACAGCCCGATCGCATCCTCCGACGCTGACGACTCGTCATTAAAACGATATGCTATCTCCACCCGCAACACGCAGTCCAACCACCCCTTAAGAATTGCCGGCGTCTGCCCCCACCACTCGGGATAGACGATCACCCATAGATCGCACCCGCGCAAATCTCGCTGATATTGTTGGATCTTCTTGTCAAAGCTAAAATTGCGTCGAAAATCATCTTCGCTTAATACCGGATCAAACCGATCGCGATAGAGATCATGCAACACAAATGGATCGTTATTGGACGCTACGCCGCGTCGAACGGCATCGACCGCGGCAAAGCATAGACTATCGAGCTTGGGATGGGCGACAACGCACAGCGTCACCTCAGAGGCAATTCATCGGAGAAACCCTCCGGCAATTGGCTATTCGCGAACGATTCTTCAAGTTCTATGGAATAGGGCAACAACTGCGCCCGCTCGGCAATAAAACGAAATTGATCGGCATAATACTGTTTCGACGAAAACACCTGCATAACAATCTTGATATAATAGTCCAAATCGGCGTTAAAAAATGCCACGTATTGCACAAAATCCTGCCCTGATTGGGTTATCTGCCCCACAACAACATCGTGCCCATAATAATTGTCGACATCCCAAGGAAGCGCTTCGTAGACCAGTTCGCGCCCATCATCCATAATACTCCGTTTTTCGGTCTCCACGTAGTGCTCGAACGAGCGACCTTGCGTAACCCGCTCCACTACGTATGTCATAATTCCCGCGGGCGAGTCGTCAGCGGAGTACCCTTGCACAAGAAAAAAACTATCGCTTCCCACATGCGAAGCAACATCGGGTTGATAATGCCATATATCTTGGGGAACGGTAATCGTGTACCAATGCCCTCCATTCTTAAAAAAATTATAGCTCTGCGTATCATCGACCTCTTCTTCGGGAATCTCGCCGCCAAACAACTCAAAACCTTCCTGCGCAAACACCCCCGCGGAAAGCGCCGCCATCAAAAAGAGCCCCGTCGCCAAAAAACATGTCTTCGCCACAGGCAATCCCCCCCTGTTCAACGCTCTCCGCTCCTTTGAACAAAACCGAACATTCCGAACAAAATTATACAGTATCGTTATCATACTATAATACTACTGCGAAAAATATCGCGAATCAAGAAATTACGCGCAAAAAATCATCGCGCCAACTCCCCGCTCTGTTGCACGACAGACATCGGTATACCCACCAAATCAAGCGCGTCCGGAAGCCCGGGAACATGTTGATTAACATATTTACGATATTTAATAGCTGGACGATACCCCTGCTCTACGGCGGCTTTATATGTTCGATAGGTAGTAATAAAGTAGGTCTTTAGCTTTTTATTATGCGACTCAAATTTTGCCGAACTATTGACCGCCTTGCCAATTACCGTAAATTCAAGGCGCTCCTCGTTGCCCACAGTGCCAAAAACAACCGTTCCAAGCGACGCGCCGATACCAAATTGAATTACCGATTTCCCCTCGTCGACTCGTTCGTCATTCCATATCGTAAGCTCTTTGATAATCTCTTCGGTCGCTCGCAACGCATTGGCGGCATAATCGGGTCGCTCGTCAACAGCGCCAAAATGAATAAGCATCCCATCGCCCATAAATTTGTCTATCGCGCCGTGATTCCGGGTAATAATAGGAATAACCTGCTTTTGGTAGCTCGAAAGTGTAGACATAACCTCTTTCGGAGTATGAGATATAGAAAATACGGAAAACCCTCGCAAATCGATAGACAACGCAATAATATCGCGCTGTTGCCCATATCCCGGAGCAAGCTCTCTCCCTTCAGTGATACGTTTAACGACCTGAGGATTAAAAAAACTGGACATACTCCGAACGGCGACATCTTGTTGCCGAGAGAACGCCAACATGCTGCTTTGAACGATGCACCCCAAGATACAACACGATGCCCACCAGCACAATGCCGATCATTTTTTCGACCTCCGCCCCAATAAGAATAGCATTGTTCGTGGCATAATCGACAAACGAACTGGTAACCGACGCCCCCCCGAGATTCATTATCGAATAGACAAGCAACCCCACCCATCCTATCAATGAGGTGAGCAACGCCGTCACAAGATAATTCGCCCGAAAGCGCAGGCTGCGAATGGCAATAAATACTAAGAGAAAAACATATGTCGGCGCTTTAAGCGATATAGCGGGATCGCTTTGATACTGTATATGATAGACCCATATAAGCGATATAATAATCGCTATATCAAGAAACGTAAAAATATGCAGTGCAATCCCTCGCATCTTTTCAAAAAAGCTCAGTATCGCGCGAACAATTAAAATTGGCACATAAATACCGATAACGGTGGGAACAGGCCTGAAAACAACTGACGTTTCATCGAATCCTTTGGGAGAAATTGTATAGAACAACCCCATGATAATAACAAAGCCCATCTGCAAAAACGCAATCAGTCGTTCGCTTCTATCCTCATATTTCCTTATCTCCTCAAGAACGGCAGGAGAAAAAACATCTTTTTTACTCATACATCTAGTATTTAGCGCAAAGTCGCAAGTAATACAAGCACCTCATTTCGCCGCTCCCCGAGCAAAAATAGATCGCCCGCTATACCCGCAAGAAAAATATCTAGAAAAAAAAGGGGGGGGAAGTATGACGCCTATTGATATAACCCGCATCAATCGACAAGCGTCCCTTCGCTTCGGCATACGCCTCTGTTTTCGCTGTCTCCCCCCTCGCTCCATAGCGCCTGCGAGCCGATCAAAGCTCGGCTCGCAGGCGCTATTCCGCTACCCCCCTCTGCGGGCGCCAATCGCCCAGTTGGAAATATTCCAGAAAAATGGCCCGCAACGCCCAACAAAACAATCAACCTTGCCCCTCCGTAATCGAAGCGACGAAACCATGGCTTGCGCAATCGAAAAATAGCGCCTATACTATCTATAGATATTCACCGTCTATGGAGGAAATATGGCATTATCAAAAAACGCTCGACGACGCGAAGCGCAATCGCTTGTAAGTCGCTGGGGCGGCAATATCGTAATGAAAACGCGCTTTGAAAATGGCAAATTACGACATTTCGCCGTCTGCGAGAAAAGCGGCAACACGGCTCGCAAACCGCGCGACCTTATGCGTTAACCCTATACAGTCGATCAGCGTCAACGTGGTCGGTCAGCTCGCCGAAAAAAGCAACTATGCTGGCCGGTATGGCACGCGTTGCCCCGCTGTTCGACTTTCATCAATACGGCGTCCGCGTCGCAATCGATCCATATCTCCATCACTTTTTGCACATTTCCCGACGTTTCTCCCTTCTTCCAAAGAGAGGATCGACTCCTGCTGTAGTAGTGGGCAAATCCGGTCTCTAACGTCAGATCCCACGCGCGGCGATTCATAAAAGCGCACATCAGCACCTTGCCCGTCGCATATTCTTGGACAATCGCCGGTATCAACGCGTCGCTCGTGTCGAAGTTCGGCTGAATATCCTCTCCCGCGCTATAGCTCATCGACTCGAATTGGCGTCCATCTATCGCGATGACACCGATACTTATATCGTCCCCGCAACAGCTCGTTTAGCCCCTTTTGCAAAACCTCGCCCGCGCTCGCCAGCGAAGAATTGCCCGATGGATCGACTTTTCCGCTCGTTACCATCATTTCTATAAGCAATTTTGCGGCTAAAAAGCGTTCGCTTTTTCGCACCCGAAAAACGGAGACATCATCCATCATTCCCATCACATCCCACGTATTGCGCTCCGCCTGACTATAGACCCCCGCCTCTTTATTCTGCTCGCTCCATCGTATCGGCAAATTCTCGATAATATCGGGAAGACGCGATTCCAGCCTGTCTAAGTCAAACAACCCAATCGCGCAATTAAACAGAATAGGCCTTCCCTCCTTTTCCAACGTATCCACCTCATCGACGGAGATAGCGTTGCCAATCTCGCCGCATACCAGTCGTCCTTGACTATCGCGCATAAGAATGCCGCCTTTGACATCTACCGACGTCCGCGGCGAAAATTCAAAGAGCGCCGATCGCCGTTGCAACGCGAGCCAAGCAACCGCGATAGGATCGGGCAAATAGGATAGATTATCGACATTGCCGATATAAACAAAGCGTTTCCCGCCCTCGCGCAAGGAGCGGTAGACGTCTCGAAGCGCGGCAAAATTTTGCCCATGCCCTCCCGGAAGCGGCAAGGGCTCGGCCTCTTTTCCTCCGGCGCGCTGGAATATCTCTGTCCTTTCGCCCGTTGATCGGCTGGTAAAAGCGGCGACAAGCGGCTGGTTGGCGCTGACCATACGCGTAACATCGTCTCCGGTAGCCGCAATAAGGTCGCGCAACGCCGGATCGTCTCGATATTCACTATATGCCTGCCGCAACATATCATCCGTCCTTGCGCTGACCATCTGGAACGCTGGCAACAACGGCGCCGGCAAACCCGCCAAAGATCGTTCTCGACGACAATAGAACAGATCCAGCAATAACGAGCGCATTTTCAATAGCAAGAAGCTCGGACCAAACGATCCATCCGGATGAATAAACGCCGGGCTTATTCCTTTGGGAAGATGGGCAATGCGATCGGCTATGCTATCAAAATCCTCTCGCGATTGATCAAAGAGCGCGGAATCGAACGCGCGATTTCGCTTTATATCGGTATAACTCGAGGCGGCGCCGCCATTCAACAGTCCATAAGAAAGCAGCGGGTAGAGCAGGCGACCGATGCGTTCTAGCTGCCGCGCGTCAAAATAGAGCCGCCCATCGCGCGACGGTATATCGTCCAAATTGATCGGGCAATCTGGCAAGAGCTCTTCTAGCCGCTGTCGACAGGAGTTTCGATCGATCTCCAGATGCAGTCGCTCAAGATTGACGCGATCTATAATATCGCTATCGTCGACTCGGGGCAATTGCAAAGAATCGCCGCCGCTCCGCAAAGACGACCGCCCGGTTTCATTGGCGCGCGCCAACAACGAAGCGGTAAGATCGACATCGATCCGCAATTCCCGCATTCGTTTAATCATCGCGGCGGGAATAGATTGATTATGCGCCATCATACTTATGCGATATCGCTCCGTCTATCCAAACGAAACGCATGCGACGCGTCGCCATATAACGATATATCGTAATCCACAATCATCGACACCGAAACATCCCGCAAAACGGCCTGCGCGGTGGGCATACTATTGGCGAAAAACGCCTCTCTAAAAAAGGGCTCGTCGGTAAACCATCGTCTATTTTTTGGAGCGATCCCGCCGCCAAGATAGATGCCGCCTTGGGCATTCAGCAATATCGCCATATCGCCGCAGAATTTGCCGTAACACTTGCTAAATATTCGCATGGTTTTGACGCAGAGATCGTCGCGGTTGTTCATAGCCGATTGGGCGATCAAAGCGGCTCGTTCCGCGACCGGTTGGTTGGCTATCCATTCCGCATTGCCATTCGAAGGTCCCCGCGAATGGAGCGCGTCGAAGATCGCGACCAATCCCTGCCCCGATATAAATTCTTCCGCGCGAGGGGGCAATCCTGTTTTTGCGCGAGCTATCTCATGCAACCAAGCGGTCTCTTCGTCTATCGGGGCAAAGCCAATATGCCCTCCTTCAGAGGGAATGGCGACGATCTCATCGCCCGCCGAAAGCAAAAAGCCGACCCCCAATCCCGTTCCCGCTCCAATAACTATTTTCGTCGCGAGCCCGTCTTTCTCGTCATTGGATCGCGCTATCGCGTCGCTTTTCGCGCGACGCGCCGAAATAATGGGCAACAGTCGCTCGGTATAACTGTGTTCAAAGACTATCACACCGTAGCATATAGCGCAGTAATCGTTGATCACAGAGCACCGAAAACCGATATGTTGTCCCAGCCGGTTGCCGTCGATATCCCAATTCGCGTTGCTGAGCCGACAACAATTGTCGCGCACGGGGCCGGCCGCGCTGATCACCGCACGACAAATAGAACGACGAGGCGGCATTCCCGAATCGTCGAAATAATCCTGTAACACACTCTCGAGATCTGTAATTTCCTGCGTATTATGGCGACATCTATGGAGCAACTCAATGCTGCCGTCCTGTCGCCGCGACGCTATCGCCAAACTGGTATTGGTTCCGCCAACATCGCATACAAGAGCGAGATCGCTATGCCTTTCAATAGCCATAATCTATTATATCATATATTGCATAAATATCGCTATTGCTTTACTATGCTCATTGTCGAGGAGGATAGTAGAATTGTTTAGTCCCGACCTATATTTTTTCGAGAAGCCGCCGGCGCGCATATTGCTTAGACAAACAGCATTATTTCGAATATCGACGGCGACAGTAGCGCTGATCATTTTTATGGGCATCATTACCGGAGGATCAACAGCCGTTGCATTTGCGCTCTTCGCGATCTCCGTTCTCTGCGCGCTCTATTATGAACAATGGACGTTTGACACAGATCTTCGGCGCATTGAATATCGACATGGCTTGCTGATATGCCATCGCTCGCGCTCTTTTGACTTTGCGGATGTTGCCTCGCTGGAATTAGAAATGTTCGAGCACGGAGGCATTGGAAACAAATCGATACGCGGATCGTTCGCGACACCTCGTCAATTTGTCAAGTTACGACTGCGTATGCAAGACGGAAGCCATATCGGCGTATTGACTCAGCGAGTTAGATCGCACGTTAACTGGAATCAGCTGGTTGAGCGGTTGAGCGCTCATTGCGGGGTGCCTCTGGCGCGGGATGAAGATGACATGCAACAGAGTGCTTCGGCTCCACCTCAATGAGCGGAGGAATCACATGCTCGCAATGCGCCATTTTTTCGGGACACCGACCATAGAAATAGCACCCTGATTGCTTTTGAGTGGGCGATGGAACATCGCCTTCCAAAATAATCCGCGCTCGCTTGCTATTCGCCTCTGGATCGGGAATGGGAATCGCGGATAGCAACGCTTTGGTGTAGGGGTGCAACGGGTTCTTGTAGAGCACGTCAGCTTTCGACATTTCCACGATTTTGCCAAGATACATAACCGCGACTCTATTGCTGATATATTTTATGACGGCAAGATCGTGCGAAATGAAAAGGTAGGCCAAATTAAACTCTTTCTGGAGCTCGCGCAACAGATTGAGCACTTGAGCCTGAATAGAAACATCCAGCGCGCTTACCGGTTCGTCGGCAAGAATAAGCTTGGGACGAAGCGCCAACGCGCGAGCGATGCCGACACGCTGTCGCTGCCCGCCAGAAAACTCATGGGGATAGCGATTGCGATAATTGCGAGATAGTCCCACGATATCGAGCAGTTCATTAACGCGTTTGGCCACATCGTGCCGGCTCATGCGAATGAGCTTGCGAAAACGATAGACATGGAGCGGCTCGGCGATTGTGTCTCCTATCGTCATGCGAGGATTAAGCGAGGCGTAAGGGTCCTGAAACACCACCTGCATATCTTGGCGAGCGCTGAGCAAATCATTTTTTCCCAACTGAGTAAGCTCTTGGCCCTCAAAGAGAACGCTGCCGCTAGTTGGGCGATACAGTTGGGCAATCGCTCGTATAACGGTTGATTTGCCGCATCCCGATTCGCCGACGAGGCCCACCGTTTCGCCCCGTTTCACATCAAAACTTATTCCATCGACCGCGCGCACTTTGCCGGTAGGCTTTCGAAATATTCCGCCGCCATCGGCAACGAAGTGCATTTTGAGATCGGTTACGCGCAACAGTGTTTCGCGATTGTCGTTGCCCATTGTCCCTACTCCTTTTTGTCGCTATAGAGCCAGCAATTGACTCGCTCGATAGATTCAAAACGCTTCTCGGAAGGATAATGAGCGCGACAGATATCCATAGCATGATCGCATCGAGGATGAAACGGACAACATTCGGGAAGATCGTAGAGTAGCGGAGGTTGTCCCGGAATAGAGAAGAGATCCTGTTCGTATTCCTGGTCCAATCGCGGCGCCGATCGAATAAGACCGCGAGTGTAGGGGTGGCGAGGATGGTGAAAAATCCGCATAGCCGTAGATTGTTCCACTATTCTTCCGGCATACATCACACAAATAGTGTCGCACATGCTGGCCACCACGCCCAAATCATGCGTAATAATGATCACGGCGGTATTCAATCGAGCCGAGAGATCTTTAATCAATTCCATAATTTGAGCCTGTATCGTAACATCCAGCGCGGTTGTAGGTTCGTCGGCGATAAGAATCTTTGGATTGCAACTCAGCGCCATCGCTATCATAACACGCTGTCTCATTCCTCCCGAAAATTGGTGCGGATAATTGTCTATCCGTCCCCTCGAATCGGGTATGCCGACCATCTCGAGCAGTTCGACAGCCTGCTCTTTTGCCTGCCGCTTGCTGATAGAGCGATGGAGCACTAACGTTTCGATGAGCTGGGTCGATATTTTAAGAAACGGGTTGAGCGACGTCATTGGGTCTTGAAAAATCATCGCGATATCCGCGCCGCGGATGCTGCGCAACGACTTTTCATTAAGTTTGAGGATATCGACGCCATTAAACATAATGGAGCCATCGACAATGCGGCCGGGCGGAGAGGGAATAAGCTTCATAATCGATAGACTGGTAACCGATTTACCGCTTCCCGATTCGCCGACAATACCAAGCGTTTCGCCGCAATGAAGGTCAAAATCAACGCCGTCTACCGCCTTAATAAGGCCGTCGTCCGTTTTGAACTGGGTTTTTAACCCGCGTACCTGCAAAATAACATCATTACGTGTCTCTTTTTGAGTGTTCATTATGGTGTATAGAAGCCCTTACAGAAGATTTTTGCTTTGGGGATCAAATGCGTCGCGCAATCCATCGCCAAGGAAATTCATCGAAAGGAGGAAAACACTCATAACAATCGCCGGCCAAAATAGCCGCCATGGATAGAGCGAAAGCCCATCGGTAGCGTCGCGAAGCAACGAGCCCCACGATGCGAGAGGAGCCGAAACGCCCAATCCTAGAAATGAGAGAAACGCCTCCAACAGTATAAAAGCGGGAACGCGCAAACTAGCAAATACAATGATAACGCCCAACGTATTGGGCACGAGATGACGAAAAATTATTCTCATAACGCTGGAACCCACCGAACGAGAGGCTTCGACAAATATCGAATTTTTTAATGAAATAATTTGCCCGCGAACTACTCGAGCAACCGTTAACCAGCTAATCATCGAGAGCCCGATAAAAAGGTTGATAGTATTTTGTCCAAACAACGCCATAAGAATAATCACCAGCAACATATAGGGAAGACAATAGAGGATGTCTATAAATCGCGTGATGATATAATCTACTTTGCCCCCCACATATCCCGATATAGCCCCAACGATGATTCCAATAATAACGCTGGTAATCGCCCCAAGGAGGCCGATCGAAATTGAAATCTGTCCGCCGTAAACGATACGCGCCAACATATCTCGTCCTAGGTAATCGGTGCCCAATAGATATTTTCGATCATGCAGGCTTATCTCTTTGCCCTCAAAGACATGCGTTTCTCCTTCGGAAACGCGTCGTCGTATATCGTCCAGTTCAGAGCGCTCTTCCGAAGATATCGCGCGATCTTCGACCGCTGCCAGTTGCGAGGTATAATTTGTCTCTCGCTCCAGCCATAGCTCGCCTCCGGTTTTTGTGAGCGACGGCGGCAGAAAATTATGTTCGGGCACTTGATAGGAAAAGGAATAGAAGGGAAGAATCGGCGCCAAGAGGCATATCAATGAATATGCGATTACGATGACAAGACCCGCCAAAGCAAGCCTATTTTTCTTTAGTCGCCTCCAGGCGTCTTGCCCGAGGCTAATCCTTCGAACAGTTTGGAGCTGTTCGTTGTCGACCAGCGCAAGATTTTTATGGCCCTGTTCGTTTTGTTCGGTCTGTATAGTGTTCATAATATTATACTCCCTTAACTGTAGGATATGCGGGGATCAAGCAACCCATATAGAATATCGACAATGAAATTAAGAATTATCAATAACACCGAATATACGATTACCGAACCCAAAAGCAACGTATAGTCGCGGTTAAATGCCGATTGCACAAAGAATCGCCCCAATCCGGGAATAAGAAAGATCGTCTCTACTACCACCGATCCGGTGACGATGGCGGCCATCGCGGGGCCAAGATAGCTTACCACCGGCAACAACGCTCCTTTAAGCACATGTTTGACCACAATCAATCCGGTCGGCAATCCTTTGGCTCGCGCGGTGCGAACATAGTCGCTACGCAATACTTCGATAATTCCGGCGCGACTGAGCCGAGCGATTGTGGCAAAATAAAATAACGACAACGTAATTACCGGCAATATAAGACTGCGAATTCCCCCGCCTACGTTGATCCATCCGGACGTAGGAAAAATTTTTAATTGAATGGAAAACCAATAGACCAATACAGGCCCAATGACAAATGCGGGGACGGATATGCCAAACACCGCGACAAACATCGAGCTGTAATCGATCCACCTATTTTGCCGTAACGCCGATATGATACCGACAACGATGCCCGCGAGCAACGCTAAGATCAACGCTACTCCTCCAAGCAGGATAGAGTGCGGCAGACTGCTAAATATAAAAAAATTGACATCATGATCATGATATCGATAGGAGGGACCGAGATCGCCGCGAAGCAAATTGCCAATGTATCGAAAGTATTGCTGAACCAGCGGTTCATCTAAGTGGTACTTTGCCTCGATATTGCGCAAGACCTGCTCGGGCAATTTACGCTCTACATCAAACGGACCGCCGGGAGCGATCCGAATGATGAAAAAGCTTATGGTGACGATAGCCAGCACGGCGGGGATAATCCCCGCGGCACGCTGGATAATATACTTCGTCATTGTGTGGAAGTATTATCTACTTCCTATAAATGTCTTTGGTAGGATGAAAATCCTGTACGTTTTTGTACCAACCACCCCACTTATTAGTATCAATCATATTG
Source organism: Spirochaetia bacterium (assembly GCA_965220165.1). Lineage (GTDB taxonomy): Bacteria > Spirochaetota > Spirochaetia > CBDCPJ01. The sequence goes on along the minus strand of CBDCPJ010000053.1, from coordinate 53,761 downwards.
AGCGTGACATAGTAGTAGATCGGTATAATTCCATGATCTTCGCCTATAAAAAGCTCTTCCGCCTCTCGCAACACATTGAATCGTTGGCTTCCAGCCGACATTGAAGACGCTCGCTCAATCAATTCGTCGTATCTCGGGTTGCTGTAGTCGCTATTATTGAGACCGCCATCGGTAATAAAGAGATCAAGGAAGGTATTTGGATCCTGATAGTCGCCAACCCAACCGGCGCGAGCAATATCAAAATCATGCTCTCGCGTCGTGCTCAAATATGTTTTCCACTCTTGGTTGATGAGCGAAACGTCGATTCCAAGGATCTCCTTCCATTGTTGCTGAATATACTCGGCGATCTTTTTATGCCCTTCGCTGGTATTGTAGAGAATTTGCAATTCCGGAAAACCTTCTCCGCCCGGAAAGCCTGCCTCTTCTAGTAATCGCCTCGCCTGATCGGTATCTTCTTGGAAAGCTACCGTCGCCTCGTATCCGGATAGCGCGGGAACAATGCCATACGCGGGTATCTGCCCCGCCCGAGTAACCGTTTCGACCAGCTCGTTTCTATCAATAGAGATAGCCAGAGCCTTTCTTACACGCTCATCGTCCAACGGAGGACGCTTGTTATTTAGGTGATAATAGTACGTGGCCAACTGCGCGTTGCGATTGTAGCCCTGTTCGAGACGGGCCTGTTCGACCTGATCGTTAGGCACTGTCGTTTGCCAATCCAGTTCGCCGTTCAGGAACATATTGTATCCTGTGTTATTATCCTCGATGGGTAAATAGACTACGCGGTCTAGGCTTACGGCATCGGCGTCCCAATATAATGGGTTGGGAACGACAGAGAGTTGTTGCTGCGGCAACCATTCCTCAAGCATAAACGGGCCATTTCCCACAAAATTTTCCGCCAACGTCCATTCCGTGCCATGCTCTTCGATAGCGTGCAGGGGAACGATGCCAAATGAATAGTGGGTCAGCGCGCCAAGCGCGTATGGCAACGGTCCGGCTAGCTGGACCTCGAACGTATAGTCGTCTACCACTCTAATGCCTACGACATCTGGGCCGGCTTCGCCGCCGTTGTATTCATCAGCTCCGCTGATAAATAGACCCGGAAACCATGCGTACGGAGAAGCGGTTTCGGGATCAAGAACGCGAATCCATGAATCATACACCGTCTGCGCGGTAATAGGGACGCCATCGCTCCAAGTCGTTCGACGAAGATAAAAGGTATATACGGTTCTGTCGTCGCTAATATCCCATCGTTCCGCTACGCCGGGGACAGCCTCGTTGGTTTGCGGATCGTTGGTGACCAACCCTTCGAATAACGAATAAAAAATACGATGCTCCGGAACGCCAGAAACCAGATGAGGGTCGAGCGATTCTGGCTCCGCGCCGTTTCCGATTCGAAACGTTACGGCTTCGTCGCCGAGTTCGGCTTCGCCGCCAGCAAATGAGATGCCTGAAATGGCTACAAAAGCCATGACAAATAATAAGATAAATTTATGCGCCATTATATTCCTCCTTTTAAATATAATCAGAAATTATCTCACATTATGATTAACAATTTTTCAATAAATGTCAAGAGGTTATTGTGAAATTATACCGATATCGTCTACGACTACTATTCGCGCGGAGCTGGCCCGTCATGGAGCGGGAGGCTTGTGGCCGGTTGAAGAGTTGCCCGGGGGTAGCGCAATAGCCGGCAGCGTCTGTCAGGGCGGAGCGCGAGCGGAGCCCGATCAGACGGACGCGGTCCGCGTCGAGCTTTGCGAGACGCGGAGCCGCTATGGAGCGTAGGGGGCTTCCCCCTTATGATATTGTATTGTATTGTGGGGGATTATCCCGATAGCTCGTTGACCAGCGCGTCGAAAATGGTAAGCATATCGGCTGTCGTGCGTCGCAATCGGCCGGCGAGAATTTGCGAGATCGCGCGGGTGATGGGCAGGGCGATGTGTGGATAGTCGTTGCCCAGTTTGATGAAATCGGCCTTATCGAGCACTAAAAATTCGCAGTCGCTCAAGGTGCGGACGGTCGCCGATCGTTTGTCGTCGTCGATCAGCGCCAGTTCGCCAAAGAAAACATTTTGATCGGCGGAGAGGTTGACCACCGTGTAGCTGTCGCCCGCTCGCGTGCGTTTTCGTATCTGCACCGATCCGGAATAGACGATGAACATATCGTTTCCCAATTCGCCTTCATGAATCACTATCCTATTTTTTTGATATTTTACGCGGCGGATAATGTTTATCAACCTGTCCGCGTCTTCAGAGCTTGAGCAGAGCTTCTCAAAGATGTGGATCTGCTCTAGCTTTTGAAATATCTCCGCTCTGCTCATACTAAATATGCTCCACTAAAATGCCGAGGGAGTTTGCGTTGATTTTATAGTCGCTGGGCGGCGTGAATACCGGCCTGTTTACCTCTAGCCCTTTGACTCGCTGGAGGTTGTTGATCAATCGAGAGACATCCGAAGTTTTTTGCGCCGAACGAAGCGCGTCTATTTTCATTCGCGCCGGCGATCCGGCATTCTCTAATACCCCGATCAACTGACAGCGCTCCTGCTTTTCTACGTGTTCCTTAAAGTCGGTGTAGGTTCGCTCGATAAACATCGCGGGGATTTCAACGGTTGTGAGGCGAACTTGATGCTCGTTATGAGAGAGCAACGCGTAAAATATGTGGCTTAGTCCATTGGTATGCGAGGCGCTGGCCAAAAGGTGGCGCGACATTTCTTGACTGAAAAGAATTTCGTCGCAAGCGGCCTGTTTGAGGTAGCTTTCATACTTTTTATCAAGAAGTTCGGCGGTAACGTAGACTTCGCGAGATATCGATTTGATCGTCAACACCGCCAATACGGTTTTTGAATCGACCTCCGTAACTCCATGGCTCTCTAGCGAGTCGGCGAGAATCATCACCTTTTTGGCCTTCTTGACTCCCGCGCGCAACAATGGCGTTTCGGAAAAATAGTCGCCGTGCACAAATCGCACCGCGCGCAGTTCGTCTCTGTCATGCAGCGCGTCGATGCGCTCGCTGGGAACATTGGATATAATCACAATATTTTCGCCCGACAGATCGTCGGCGGACGCGATCATCCCCAATAGTATGTCGGCCATATCGGGTTTCCATCCGCAGACAATAATATGATTTTTAAGATAGCTGTAATCCACAAGACCTCTCCTTGCCCTAGTATTTCGTTCTACCAACCATGACGCCAATCCGCCCGATAACAGACTCATGCCGGTGATTCCGATCAATATCGTCAAAATGGCGATGATGCGACCGCCAATTGTTACCGGCACCTTGTCTCCATAACCGGTGGTGCTAAAGGTGATAATAACCCACCAAAACCCGTCGATAATGTTGTTGAACTGTCCGTTGGTGTTCATTTCGAACATCACCGCGAGGGCGGCGCAGATAACGAGAAAAAAGAGGAAAAAGAGCGTGGGGCGGGCATATTGCGATATCCGCACCCATCGAATGACAATGTTTATAATTTTCTGTATGTATCTCGCTATCTTCATGTATTCTGTTGAATGTCGGCATGTCTTCGCTTTATTGTTATCTATATAAGGCAAGAAGATATTAAATTCATGCGTCGCGATTCGAAAAAAGAACGCATTTTTCCGATAGATACTATATGATTGCTTCAATATCTGGATACCGTGCGATAGCAGCGGGAGATGATAATCCCGAGAGTAGATCGCCTCTTGTGGCGCCGCCGCGTCTTACATTATTTACGCTGGTCGTTTGGGCGTTCTGCGACTACCTAGACGGCGAGGATTCCGGGGGGACGGGTGTCGGGGCAATCGCGTTGGCGCGCGATAGTCGCCCCACCGGCGAGCCGTTGGCGCGGGCAATAATCGCGGCGCTCCTTGCTCGCGGCCATTCGGTTCGCTACCTTGATGTGGCGCCGATTACCGAGCTCCTCTGCTATGCGCGCGTTGATAGCCAGATAGCGGCCGCGCTGTGCATTACCGCAAGCCATAATCCAATTGGGTACAATGGGATCAAGTTGGCGATGGGCGACGGCCGTATACTTGCTCCTGATCGCGCGGAGGCGACGCTTTCCCGTTTCGCCGCGTTGCGCGCTATGCCCGAACGATGGGCGTCGATCGAGCGGAAATGTTTATCGGTCGATCCGTCGCGAATAGAGGCTGTCTATAGCGCGACTCCCGATGCGCGGGCGGTCGCTCGTCGATGCTACGCGACGCAGTGTCGGAAGATTATCTCTGGAGATGTGGGGGCGGCGGGGGATATGCGGGAGAGCGGCCGGCTCGACGGGTCGATGGGCGACGGGTCGATGGACTTTGGCGACACGATCGCGCGGCGTATCCGCGAGCGAGGGTGCCGCGTGGTGATGGATTACAACGGAAGCGCGCGGGCGACCTCCATCGATCGGGCAATGTTGCGCGGCTCCGGCGTCCAACTGGCGGAACTCAATGCCGACGAGATCGCGCATGCCATCGTTCCGGAGGGCGACTCGTTGGAGGCATGCCGAGCGGAGCTTTCGCTGCAGGGCTCCGGCGCGCGGGATGTCGCGTTTGGGTATATGCCCGACTGCGATGGCGATCGGGGCAATATTTGCTATTGGGACGGCGCGGAGAGCAAGGTGTTGACCGCGCAGCAGATGTTTGCTGTGGCGGTTATCGCGACGCTCGCTCGCCAGACGGCGAAAAGCGGTCGCCAACGCCCGATCGCCGTCGCGATCAACGCGCCCACGTCGTTCGCCATCGACCGCATCGCGGCCAGTTTTGGGGCGGCGGTCTATCGCGCCGAGGTGGGCGAGGCGAATGTCGTTTCGTTGGCCGAGCGGCTGGCTGAAAAGGGCTACCATGTGCCGATTGCGGGCGAAGGATCGAATGGCGGGGCAATTATGTCGCCGTCGACCGTCCGAGACCCGCTGCTGGCTATCGGGAGCCTGCTGTCGCTCTTATTTGCCGACGACGAGCGGGGCATTGCGCTGTTTGATCGCTGGATCGATCGCTCGCGGTTGCGGCGCGGGGGCGGCCGCATAGAGGCGGATCGGTCGATAGGGCTTCTTATCGCTTCGTTGCCGAGCTTTGCGACGACCGAAACCGGCGATTCTCGCGCCAAAATGGAGCTTTCCGTAGAGGATTGGGGAGGGTTTACCCGAAGATATCGGGAGCTTTTTCGGGAGCGGTGGAGCCGCGAGGATACACCGTTTCACCGCCAAGCGGCGCTGTTGTGGGCGGCGAGTTCAACGCCCCGCGCGATCTACTCGACGGGCGACCGCGAGATTGTCGCCACTGGTCAGGAACGGCCGCCATCGAGCGGCGGCATCAAGATTGTCGTCAGTCGCTGCGACGGGGTGCCCGCCGCGTCGCTCTGGATGCGTCAGTCGGGCACCGAGCCGCTCTTGCGCATTATCGTGGATGTAGAGCATCCCGACGCGTCGGTGGCCGCTCGATCGCATGATATGCTCTTAAAGTGGCATCGTTCGCTGATTAGGGATTGTCTATGAAAAGAAATAGTTGCTGAATTGTAAAAACGGGCGATTATTGTGTTAAATATAATAATAGTACTTGATGAAAACAATTATTGTGTTCAATATAATCTCAATAATGCCTGATGAATTGGAGACAACACGTAGCGCTATGAACCTTTATAGAATGGATATTCCGCAAGCCCAAGCGCTATGCGGCGCCAAATGCAATTGCTTGCCCTGTTCGGGAGCAAATTTATGAGCAGCCCGGCTCGAAAGATAAAAAATGCCGATCCTATCCCCGATACGACGCAGAATACTGTGTTTGGCAACAATCGGGAAGTTCAATCTCCCAAAATAGCAATTCCGCGAGGATTGCGCCTCAATACGCGCCTGAAAATGGACGGACTGAAATTCCTTGGCAAATTGCCCGCAGACAGCATTCCCGTCGCTTTTTTTGATCCGCAATATCGAGGCGTGCTGGATAAATTGGGGTATGGCAACGAGGGCAAAAATCGCGGGCAACAACGTTTTGCGCTGGAGCAGATGGACGAGGAAAAAATATGCCAATTTATACGGAGAATATCCAATGTCCTGATACCAAGCGGCCATCTTTTTCTCTGGATGGACAAATTTCACCTTTGCACCGGATTTTCGGAGTGGCTGAACGAAACGCATCTGAGCGTCGTGGATATGGTTACGTGGCATAAAGACAGAATCGGCATGGGGTATCGGACGCGTCGATCCAGCGAGCATGTCGTAGTGTTGCAAAAAAAGCCGCTAAGGGCAAAAGGGGTCTGGAAGATTCACGACATTCCCGATGTATTGGTGGAGAAGGTACAAAGAAGCGGACACACGCATAAGAAGCCTATCAACCTGCAAGGCACATTGATTGCCGCCGTATCCAACGAGGGCGATATTGTGATCGACCCGGCCGCTGGAAGTTTTTCGGTGATGGAGGCCTGCAAGCTACAGAAACGCGACTTTCTGGGCTGCGACCTGAACGGCTAGATGGCGCTTATAGAAAACGCGAAGGGACGATCGAAGGGAAGCGGATACAGTCGCCTATTCGGAGACGATGAAGTAGGGTGTTTGGTAAGCCGTGCCCATTCAGCCATGATATCAGCGGGCACCGAATTGGAACGCATTATTAAAAATAAAGTCACGTTGATAGAAGACTTGGACGATTTTCTTTCGATGCAAAGCATGCCGGAAGGGGTTGTAGTAGCAGATAAGCAAAAAGTCAAAAAATGCAATGCCCTAAGTACAAAAAAAGGATTCGAACCGGATTTTATGATCTTCAAACACAGAATGGGCGAACAATATTGTCATCTGGTAGAACTGAAAGACGGAGATTCGTTTGATACCAAGAAGTCAGATGCCGAAAAAAATGCTATGAAATCTTTTATCGAAGAGACCGCGCGTAATGTGCCATACAAAGTAAAAGCGCATTTTTGCTGTTTCAATCAGGATGACCGAAACGCTATTGTGAACGGTTTTAAGAAAAAAATAAACTATGAAGAGGTACTTACCGGGCAGGAGTTCTGCGAACTACTAGAAATAGACTATAATGAAATAGTATGGTCTCGCGCGCATGGCGCGCCGCAGAACCTACGCTACTTTGTTATCGAACTAGTTAAAATTGAATCTGTTAGAAATATTTTGAAGGGTTTAGATTGCGATTGCTTGAAAACAGGCCGGAGTAATGCAGACAATGCGAGTATTTAATTTGTAACAAGCGCTTGTTACTCAATATTTTTGCCAGATGTACAATCAGTCTTGCCTATTTCCTCAATAAACTTCTTCTCTGCCTCGTCCATTTTCTCACAGAACTGCTGAAAATCATTATAGTCTTTGCTCATAGGTATCCTGACAATACTATCGGCTGATCTTTGTGGTAAAAATCGGGATATATCTTTTGCGTTTCATCATAGTCGTATGACGGATGGAACTGCACAAATTCATATTTATCAGAGCTGCAACTTCTTTTGCAAGATATGTTTTACCGGTGCCCGGCTTGTATAGCTTTGATAATCCTATACGATTTGGGAAAATTTTGTTCTACGTCGGGCTCCATCTTCCATGAGCTGTTATATCGATGTAGGGAAGGCTTCTTGCCTCCATCCACGTTATGAGGTTTTTCGAAATTCATCCAGACTACATGAATAGGATACTGATCCTTTTTAAATTCCTCCAGATTCTTTCCATCCGCTGAGCTTTGTACCACCAATCCCAACTTACAAAAAGATTGCCCACTGATAGCAATCATGAACCATCCAGGCTTAACCTCCACATAATCCCGGCAAGTAGTTGTGGTGACGCTAATCGACAGAAAAGTGATATTTCGTATGGCTTACGTTTGGGAAAACAGTTGGACAAATCCCTCGCCGCATCAACATATTTATACGTGCCGCTTTTTATGCTCGTCAAAATTTTGTCTGTGTCTCCTTTATCTCTATAGTTCGCAGTGAGCGGAATGCATGTGTGCTTGTCTATGGGGACAAAAACATCGGGATTGATCAAAAAAAGCGCATGCGTAAGCTTTGGAACGCTGATCTCTTTAATCGACAGAGCTCTATCGACGATGCGGTTAGTCACAAACGCGTGATCGAAATCGATATATCTACCGATTTTCTTCGCGTTGTATGCCACTACAAATATCATCCAGAGAGCATCGTGTTCGCTAGCATCACACTTGGCATACTTATCGTCTGTTGCAACAGGATAGCTATGATCCTTGATATCTGCAAACAGCAACCCATATTTTTCGGCTACCCTTCCCATGTGTTTTTTATTCCGAGAGCACCGACAAACAAACGAAACAGGATCGCTGGCTTTATCATCTTCAAAAATATCATTCGCTAACCGGCGCATCTTGTCATCTCGATCATTTCGATTATTTTGGTCGTCAATCTCACATAGCTTTTCGCCCAATCCTCTAAAGAACTTCCGCCAACTGTATAACCCAATATCATTCTCATCATTTGCACCTATATTCCTCCTTTTAAATATAGTCAGAAATTATCTCACATTGTGATTAACAATTTTTCAATAAATGTCAAGAGGTTATTGTGAAATTATACCGATATCGTCTAACTACTATTCGCGCGGAGCTGGCCCGTCATGGAGCGGGAGGCTTGTGGCCGGTTGAAGAGTTGCCCGGGGGTAGCGCAATAGCCGGCAGCGTCTGTCAGGGCGGAGCGCGAGCGGAGCCCGATCAGACGGACGCGGTCCGCGTCGAGCTTTGCGAGACGCGGAGCCGCTATGGAGCGTAGGGGGCTTCCCCCTTCTTGTATTTCCCCTTCTTATTATTTAATTGAAAATATGCCCTTGCATAAATGCGGTTTTTGATTTATTATATTTTGTATATCCGTAGTGACATACAAAAGGAGACTGTATATACCATGTCAAGCGTCGCTATCCTCATTTACCGGCCGCAAACCCTCGACAAAATCGGTATAGTCGTATGACGGATGAACTGCACATTCATATTTATCAGAGCTGCAACTTCTTTTGCAAGATATGTTTTACCGGTGCCCGGCTTGTATAGCTTTGATAATCCTATACGATTTGGGAAAATTTTGTTCTACGTCGGGCTCCATCTTCCATGAGCTGTTATATCGATGTAGGGAAGGCTTCTTGCCTCCATCCACGTTATGAGGTTTTTCGCAATTCATCCAGACTACATGAATAGGATACTGATCCTTTTTAAATTCCTCCAGATTCTTTCCATACGCTGAGCTTTGTACCACCAATCCCAACATACAAACAGATTGCCCACTGATAGCAATCATGAACCAGCCAGGCTTAACCTTCGCATAATCCCGATAATAAGTAGTGGTGTTATCGCGGTTACCATTGCTTTCGTCGTCTATTAGCAAGCCTAGCCGAACGTGGTTATTTTCTCTGAATTCCCACATTTTTGAGTCCTCGTCGCCTTCCGGTTTATCTGAAACCAACCTCACCTCATCAGCCAGCTCAAAATCCCTGCCCAAAATCCTCGCCCACTAAATCCTCGCCCACTAATTGTTTGATCCCATCTCTTGCATTAACCATCAGGCTTCTAGAATCTACATAATATGCCGCTAATCGACAGAAAAGTGATATTTCGTATGGCTTACATTTGGGAAAACAGTCGGACAACTCCCTCGCCGCATCAACATATTTATACGTGCCTTTTTTTATGCTCGTCAAAATTTTGTTTGTGTTTCCTTTATCGCTATAGATCGCAGTGAGCGGAATGCATGTGTGCTTGTCTATGGGGACAAAAACATCGGGATTGATCAAAAAAAGCACATGCGTAAGCTTTGGAACGCTGATCTCTTTAATCGACAGCGCTCTAGCGACGAGGCGGTTAATCGAAGCGCGTTATCGACATCGAATCCACCGATTTTCTTCGCTTTGTATGCCGCTACAAATATCTCCCAGAGAGCATTGTATTCGTTAGCATCACACTTGGCATACTTATCGTTTGTTGCAACAGGATAGCTATGATCCTTGATATCTGCAAACAGCAACCCATATTTTTCGGCTACCTTTCCATGTGATTTTTTTCCATGTGTTTTTATCTTTATTCCGAGAGCACCGACAAACAAACGAAACAGGATCGCTGGCTTTATCATCTCCAAAAATATCCTTCGCTAACCGGCACATCTTGTCATTTCGATTATTTCGATTATTTTGGTCGCCAATCTCACATAGCTTTTTGCCCAATCCTCTAAAGAACTTCCGCCAACTGTATAACCCAATATCATTCACATCCATTTGCACCCATATTCCTCATTTTAAATATAGTCAGAAATTATCTCACATTGTGATTAACAATTTTTCAATAAATGTCAAGAGGTTATTGTGAAATTATACCGATATCGTCTACGACTACTATTCGCGCGGAGCTGGCCCGTCATGGAGCGGGAGGCTTGTGGCCGGTTGAAGAGTTGCCCGGGGGTAGCGCAATAGCCGGCAGCGTCTGTCAGGGCGGAGCGCGAGCGGAGCCCGATCAGACGGACGCGGTCCGCGTCGAGCTTTGCGAGACGCGGAGCCGCTATGGAGCGTAGGGGGCTTCCCCCTTCTTGTATTTCCCCTTCTTATTATTTTAATTGAAAATATGCCCTTGCATAAATGCGGTTTTTGATTTATTATATTTTGTATATCCGTAGTGACACATAAAAGGAGACTGTATATACCATGTCAAGTAGTGTGATCGACACGCAGTCGATTATTAAACAGTTTGGCGTAACTGCCAAAGATAGCGGGAAAACAGAGGTGCAGATAGCCCTGTTGACCACACGAATTCGGTATCTTACCGACCATTTTAAGATGCATTCGAAAGACCATAGCTCGCGGCGGGGCTTGCTCAAGATGGTGGGCAAACGGCGGCGATTGCTTCGATATTTACAAAATAACGATATGGAACGATATCGATCGGTGCTACGTCAGTTGAATCTCCGGAAATAGCCGTGACAGAGATTACAATCCCGTTTGGAAGCGGGGAGATCGTCATGCAGACCGGACGCATGGCGAAGCAGGCCAATGGTTCGATATTTGCCCGTTGCGGCGGTGTTGCGGTGCTCGCCACCGTGTGTTGCGGGGATAAGGCTGATGAGTCGCTCGATTTCATTCCTCTCCATGTGGAATACAACGAGAAATATTATGCGGCGGGCAAAATCCCCGGCGGGTTTCTTAAGCGCGAGGCTCGTCCGAAGGACAGAGAGATTCTGGTTTCTCGGCTTATCGATCGCCCGATTCGCCCGCTATTTTCTAAGGCGTTCAAGCGCGATATCCAGGTTATTCCTACGGTTATGTCCGCGGATCGCATTCAGCCTACCGATGTAGTGGCGATGAATGCGGCGTCGGCGGCGGTTTCGATATCGGGTATTCCGTTCGACGGGCCAATTGGTGCGGTTCGTGTGGGATATGTGGATGGCAAATATATCATCAATCCAAATCTGGAGCAGGCAAAGGTAAGCGATCTCGATATCATTGTCGCGGGGACGATCGATGGGATCACTATGGTGGAAGGCGGCGCCAATCAGATTTCGGAGGATGTTCTTTCGGAGGCGATCGAACTCGCTCGGCAACCGATCGCCAAATTGTGCGAGGCGCAGCGGGAGCTTCGGGAGCGTGTCGCGACTCCGATGTTGCCGCTGGTGGTCGATGAGTATCGTCTCGAGGCGCATGACGAGATCGTCGAGGCGTTGCGTCCAAAAATGGAGCGAGCCTGCTTTGTAAAGGGGAAGATGATCCGTCGCGCGGCAATCAACGATATCATCGCCGAGACGCGAAAGCAATTTGGGGAGCGAATACCTGAGGATCGCGAGCAGTACTTTGCCGCGATCGCCGACGAGCTGGAGCAGGATATCCTTCGTCGCTCCATTGTCGAAAACAATCTACGGTCGGACGGACGAAAGCCGGAGGATATTCGCCCCATCGAATGCGAGGTCGGCATACTCGATCGCGCGCACGGGTCGGCGCTTTTTACCCGAGGCGAAACGCAGGCGCTGGCCATCACCACACTGGGTTCGGTCTACGACGAACAGATTTTAGACGATATCGAGGGCGACCGCCGCTCGTCTCCATTTATGCTCCACTATAACTTCCCTCCCTACTCGGTGGGCGAAACGGGGCGGCTCGCTACCGGACGACGAGAGATAGGGCATGGCAATTTGGCGTATCGGGCTTTAGACGCGGTGTTGCCGGATAGGGAGCAATTTCCCTACACTATTCGCCTTGTCTCTGAGGTATTGGAGTCAAATGGCTCCTCGTCTATGGCTACGGTATGCGGAGGGAGTCTGTCGCTTATGCACGGCGGCATTCCTATCGAGCAACCCGTTGCGGGAATCGCAATGGGGCTGGTGCAAGAGGGCGAAAACGTAATCGTCCTCAGCGACATACTCGGCGAGGAGGATCACTTCGGCGATATGGATTTCAAGGTGGCGGGCACCAAAGAGGGCATCACCGCGTTCCAGATGGATATCAAGATCAAAAATGTCGACGCGAATGTGCTCAAAAAGGCGCTGGAACAGGCTCGCAAGGGTCGTATGCATATCCTATCCGTTATGGGCCAAGCCATCGAAAAACCGCAAGCCGAGCTTTCTGAATATGCTCCGCGAATCATTAAATTCGAGATTAATCCTGAATTTATCGGTATGCTTATAGGGGCGGGCGGAAAGACGATCAAAGGGATCAACGAGCGTTTTTCCGTCGAGACAAATATTGATGATTCCGGGCTCGTTACCATCTATTGCAAAAACAAACAGAATGGCGAAAATGCGCGGGCGGAATTTGAGAAGTTGCTCGAAGAGCCTGAAATAGGCAAAATCTACTCTGGTACCGTTAAGCGAATTGTCGATTTTGGCGCGTTTATAGAATTTCTCCCCAGCAAAGAAGGGCTATGCCACATATCAAAGATGTCCAAAAATAGACTGGAATCGGTGGGTGATCTTTTGCGGCTTAATCAGGTGCTCGATGTGCAAATTATCGAAATCGATAAAATGGGGCGGGTCAATTTAGGCCTTCTCCTCGATGACGACGATACCGGCGATACCGGCAATCAGCGCCCCACCGAAAACCGCGGACGCCCATACGATCGGCAGTCGCGGGATAGTCGACCTCCTCGCCGCGGGGGCGGGGGCGGGGGGAGTCGCCCGCCTCGCGTTTCGTCGTCGCGATCGCGGGAGCATCGTCGGTAAACTATGAGCGCGTCTCGGACGCCGCTCGAAATACGATATCGCGCCACCAAAAAGATCTACGCCCCAGAATTTCATTCTTCTGGTGCGGCCGGTGCCGATTTACGCGCGGCGTTAGATCACCCATTGCCAATTGAGCCGGGTCAATATCAATCGATCCCGACGGGGTTAACCTGCGCTATTCCCGAAGGTTTCGAGGGGCAGGTGCGTCCTCGGTCGGGATTGGCGAAAAATCATGGCGTCACGGTATTAAACGCGCCGGGGACGATCGACAGCGATTATCGCGGCGAGATTGAGGTGTTGCTTATCAATCATGGCGCGGAGCGCTATACGGTAATGCCTCGAGAACGAATAGCCCAACTGGTGGTCGGCTCGGTAACGCTCGCGCGATATGTGCCGCAGGAGACACTGGATACCACCGAGCGAGGCGCGAACGGATTCGGCTCGACAGGTCAATGAGACCTCGCTATCGCAGCTACCTCATATTTCGCCATCTCGCTAGCGAATATGTATTCTCGTTCGCAATCTCTTTCTTCTTCTTTTTCGTCATTTTTATAATCAACAATGTGCTCTTATTGGCGCAAGACATATTAAGCAAAAATGCGCCGATTGGAGATGTGTTGCGGTTGCTTTTCTACGCATTGCCCGTAGTCGTGTCGCTCTCGTTCCCATTTGCGTCGCTCCTCGGCGCCCTGATGACAATCGGGCATTTTGTAACCAATCGCGAGATTCTGGCGATGAATTCGGCCGGAATCACAAAACGATATCTCTTCGTTCCAATAGCCCTTATCGGAATATTGCTATCGATCGTCTCATTTCTTGTGAACGATTACCTGTTGCCCATAGGAACCATTCGTTTTAACGAGCTCTATCAACGTTTGGTGCTCTCCAACCCCGAGCTTATCCTCGATTCCTACAGCGTAAACAACTACCGCAACAGCATTATCATCACCGGCAATGTGCAAGGCGAAAATCTCGACGAAATCGTCATTATCGACCCATCGTCTGAAGAGACCGGGCGGAGGGTTATCGTCGCCACCGGAGCGCAGTTGCAACGGGAAGAAAATGTGACCTCGGGGGGATTGCTCTCTCTTATCTTGGAAAATGTCTTTAGCCTGGGCATCAATCGCATGCGAAGCGATCGCTATGAATACATGCTCGCCACAGAAATGCGCTACAACATCCTGTTGCGAGATGTTTCAATCGCGCTCCGCACTCCCGGACCCAGAGAGCTGGGATCTCAGCGGGTGCTGGAAGAGGTTCGCATCCGTCAAACAGACCTTGACGGTAGACAATTGACCAGAAATCGACAGGCTACAACCAATGCCATAGGGATGATCAACCGATATGTCAACGCGACAAACGACATCGCTTCTGGAATCCGTCGGCAGGAGAACGTCTATCAGCAACTCACCGAGTCCTACGATGAGATCGCGGCGCTCAACGAACCCGTCTACGACAGCAACCTTCAGCTCTATAAAATCGAATATTACAGAAAATACGCGTTGCCGCTTGGCTGTCTATTCTTCACCTTCTTCGCCTTCCCTGTCGGCCTGCTCCTTCGCCGCGGCGACCGAGTCATCGCCTTTGGAATAGGACTCATCGCCTCAACCGTCTACTGGACTTTCTATATCGGCGGGCAAACACTCGGCGTCCGACAGCTCTCCATTCCGCCCATTTTGGCGACATGGTTTCCCAATCTCTTTATTTTAGGCGCTGGCATGCTCTTTTTATTTTTCAGCGCTCGCCGATAAGGATGATAGAACGCCGATGAATAGAATAGACCGCTATGTTCTTGGCCAGTTCGTGCCAATTCTCATCATATCGCTTCTCTTTTTTGTATTGGTAATCCAGCTCATCGAACTGCTCAACAATCTTGTGCAATTCATAGAACGGGATATTCCCTTCTCTCAAATGATGCTGGTGCAATATCGCTATCTCCCCCGCAGCCTCTCCTATTCCTTGCCAATCGGCATGCTCTTCGCCTGCTCGTTCACCATAGGCACGCTCTATGGCTCGAACGAAATTATCGCCACGCTCAGCGCCGGCATCCCAATCCGCCGGACAATGATGCCGCTCCTCGCTGTCGGCCTCCTGGTAAGCTATGGCGGGTTCCAGTTAGAGGAACGTCTTGTCATCGAATGGTCAAAAGAGCACCTAGCGTTGCGAAATGAGTTATTTTCGATCAACCCCACGCTAAATAACGACAAGGTGGCGGCGCTCTTTGCCAACGGGCGAACCATTTATTACGCCGACGCCTATAACAACGCCGAAAAAAGATTGAGCGGCGTCATCATTTTAGAACGCGACGATGACGGGCGAATCATACAGCGCGTCGACGCCCGCGAGGCCCGCTGGCAAGGCGAATTTTGGCGTCTGCTGGGAATTACCGTCTATTTCTGGAACGAAACGGGCAACAGAATCATTTCCAATAGCATTCCCATCGCCGACGCCCCGCTGTTGACCCTACCCCCGGAAACATTTCAACGCGGCGGCGACAACGAAATCGCCGATCTGCAACTCGTCGACGCCAAAGCCTACCTAGAATCGCTCGAATCGGCCGGACTCCCCAATGACGAGGAGGCGACCGAATATTATAGCCGCTACTCATTTCCCCTCACCTCATTTGTGGTTGTGCTGATCGCCAGCGCATTCAGCGGACAATTCCGCAAAAACGTCCTGCTTATGAGCCTCTTGGTATCGCTCTGTCTCTCCGTAGTCTACTACGCCACCGGACTTATGATGGATGTCCTAGCCTCCAACGGCCACATTCACCCCATCGCCGCCGCTTGGGGAGCCTTTTCGATCTTTCTGGCGATCGGCGTAATTCAATTCTCGCGAACACGAAGCTAATGTCTTCGTTTATCATTGCCCATCGAGATTTGAGTAGCAGAGCTCGCTTGGCGCGACTCACCCTGCCCCACGGCTCGTTGGACACACCGACATTTATGCCGGTCGGCACGCAGGGCTCGGTAAAAGCGATAGAACTCACCGCCCTCGAAAACCTTGGATACCGACTCATGCTGTGCAACACCTATCACCTATCGCTCCGTCCCGGAATAGAGATAATCAAGGAGGCGGGCGGCCTGCATCGATTCATAAACTGGCCGCATAACATACTCACCGACTCGGGCGGCTTTCAAGTTTACTCGCTCTCTCGCATGCGATCTATCCACGAAGACGGCATCTCGTTTCGATCGCACCTCGACGGCTCAGCCCGTTCGCTGACCCCCGAGAGTACCATCGACCTGCAGACGGCATTTGGCAGCGACATATGCATGCAACTCGACATATGTTGCGCCTACGGAAGCGACCGAGCGGAGACTGCTCGCTCCGTCGAACTTACGTCGCGATGGGCGCGGCGTAGCGACAAGCATTGGCGGCAGGCTTGTCAAACGGGATACCGCGGGCTTCTCTTCGGCATCATGCAAGGAGGGTTCATCCCCGAACTGCGCGCCAAAAGCGCCGAAGAGCTCGTCGCGCTCGACCTCCCCGGCTACGCCATCGGCGGATTGTCGGTGGGCGAGCCGTGGGACCTGTTCGCAGAAACGCTGGCGGCCAACGCCCCACTGTTGCCGGACGACCGCCCCCGCTACGTAATGGGCATAGGAACTCCGCGCCACCTATTCGCCGCCATCAAAGCGGGCATCGATATGTTCGATTGCGTCCTACCTACGCGAATCGCCCGAAACGGCGCGGCGCTTACCCACTATGGCGTGGCGACAATACGCAACGCCGCCAATAGCCGCTCCGAACAACCTGTAGACGCCCTCTGCTCCTGTAAAGTATGCAAAAATTACTCCCGCGCCTACATCCGCCACCTCATAAAATGCAAAGAAATACTGGCCTCTATGCTATTAACCCACCACAATCTCTTCTTTCTCGCCAACCTTCTGCAACAGGCGCGAGAAGCGATCGCCGCCAACTCGCTCTCTCGATTCGCGACACAATTCCTCGCCCGCTACGAAAGCGGCGACCCGTCGGCCGATAGCGGAGGCGCGACGCATTGACCCTCAAATCGCCAGAGCCTATCGGAATAACATCGCCGCCGCAATACCCTAAACGAACAACGATCGCGTCGCTATTCCGCAACACAGACACCCTCAAAGTAATTACCTGCACAATGCTTACCCGACTCTTTGGCTTCGCGCGCCTCGCGATCATCGCCCATTATTTCGGGGCGTCGGGAACCGCCGATGTTGTGCACCTTATCTTTAACATTCCCAACAACCTTCGCAAACTGATGGCCGAAGGCGCGCTCTCCGCGGCATTCATCCCGGTATTCTCCGCCTCGATAGGAAAAGACGACCGCGCCAACGCGACCACATCGGGCATCGCGCGCAGAATCATCGCGCTGCAACTCATCGTATTTACGCCAATCCTTATCGCGGCGGCGCTCTTCCCGCGTCAAATCGTCGAAACAATATTGGACTTCCCCTCGATCGAGCAACAAAATATGGCCGCCAATCTATTCCGCCTCGTAGTCCACTACTCGCTACTCATCAGCGTCGCCGCGGTGCTAATGGGCGCGATCAATTCCCATCGCCGCTTTACGATCCCCGCCATCACGCCGCTCTTTTTCTCGATCAGCGTCGGCTCGTCGATCTTTCTTCTCCACGACACTCTCGGCATCTACTCGGTAGCGGTGGGCGTATTACTCGGCGGAGCGCTTCAAATCGCCGCGCAGCTGCCAACATACTACTCGCTCGGCTACCGATTGACACCGCTCTTCTCGTTTCGCCAACCGGAATACCGCGCGATAATGCGCCACTGGGTGCCGTCGCTTATCGGCACATCGATCTTCGCAATCAATCAACAGGTGGCGATCTACTTCGCAAGCGGCCTCGCGGAAGGCAGCGGCAGCGCCCTCACCAACGCGCTGGTCTTCTGGCAACTCCCCTTCGGCATCCTCGGCGTATCGGTCATCACCGTCTTATTCCCCCGCATGAGCCGCCACGCCGATCAAGGCGACACGCTCGCCCGCCTCGTAGAGACCGGACTGCTCCGCCTCTCAATCCTCCTGCTCCCCGCGTTGCTGCTACTCATATTCCTCGCCCCGGAAAGCATCGCGGCAACCCTGCAACGAGGTGCCTTCTCGCTGGAAAACAGCCAACAGACAGCGAACGTATTACGCTGGTACGCGCTCGGACTCTTCTCGGTCGGCGGCTTCAATTTCATGCAACGTTTCTTCTACGCGATGCAACGCTACCGCCCGCCCACCGTAATCGCCGCCATCACCGTCGCGATAGACATCCTGCTCTCAATCTGGCTCAAAGAGACCTCGCTCCAAGTAGCCGGCCTCGCTCTCGCCAACTCGATCGCCTTCACCGTAGGGCTCGCCACATTACTCATCGCCGCAAAAAAAATCCTCCCCAACCTCAACGCCTTCCGCTTCTGGCACGCGCAAAAACGCCTCCTCCCCGTCTTGGCGACCATCACCGCGGCGGGCATCGCCTACAAACTTTTTTCGCCCCAGTGGTGGTCGCAAGGCAGCACGATACGCAACGTCGCCATCCTCTGCCTCGTCGGCTCGGCCGCAATCGCAATCATACTCTCGCTCTACAAAAAACTCGGGCTATTCGCGCTCCTCAAAGAGAGCCCTCCAAAAGAACCCAATGCAAAATAATCGCCGAACGAGCCATTATCGTACAAGGGGGGCAGTCGCCCCCTCGCTCCAGACGGGATATCGCCGCGCGCGAAGCGCTTGCGATACCGATGATCTAATTGCCTGCTACGCAGGCAATTGCGGGCTAAACCGCCCGCCGATCATCTTCCCGTCTTCCGCTACCCCCACTGCGGGCAACGCCCGAAAAACGAAACACGAAAATCGCGACGCCCGCAACGCCCAATATCCCCGCATGACCCATCCAAGCCTCGCCCCACGAAAAACCGGCCGCAACTGGGCAGCGATCGCCGCCCTCCTCGCCCTCCTCGCCGCCCCGCGCGTCGCTCCAAACGAATCGAGCCACATTGCCCCCCCGCAATACGCGAAGCGATTTTCGATGCGCCAGGTCGCCGACGGCATCGCGGTAGAAATTACCCTCCCGCGCCGAGCGGCCGTCTGGCGCTACCTCCTTATCGACCGCTCTCAAATCGACAAGACATTCCGAAATCGCGACATCGAACAAATAGCCAGCCGCTACGACGCCACCCCAATTATCGTTCCCGCGAGGCGAATAGCGACAATGTCAACCACCCACGTCGCCGCGATCGCCGCGCTGGGACAGAGCGAACGTATCGTCGCGCACAATGGATTGCGATGGATCTACAACGACGACATACGCCGCGATCGCATCGTCGATGTAGGAGTGGGCGGGTTGGACATAGAACGGCTACTCGCCGCCGCGCCCGACATCACCATCGCATTTCCGACGCTTCCGGAGCTATCGACATTGGAACGCCTGCAGTTCCCCCTGCTTATTAACGCGGAATATTTAGAAACCGAGCCGCTCGGGCGCAGCGAATGGCTCCTCTTATTCGGCCATCTCTTGGGAATGCCGCAACAGGCCGCAGCAATATTCGCCGCGATCGCGACAAATTACGAAAACGCGCGGCGGCTTATCGCCGATCGATTGGCCCCGTCGACGAACGGCGACGCCGGCGCCAACCGTTCTCCAATCGTAATGACCGGCGCTCCATGGGGCTCTCAATGGGCAACGGCCGGCGGCGATAGTTACGAAGCTATGCTTATCGCCGCCGCGGGCGGAACCTACCTCTGGAACGACAACAGCGCCAGCGGCCCGCTTTTTGTGGATATTGAAACGATGCTTGCAAGAGCGCAAACGGCGACGATCTGGATAAACAGCAGCCCATTGCGTTCGCGAGAAGATGTCAGAAACCAAGCGCGATGGATCGTCGATACGACGATGTTCCAAAATAGCGCGATCTACAATAACGATAACCGCCAAAACAGATCCGGCGGAACAGACTATTTCGAAGCGGGGGCAATTTACGCCGATCAAATCCTCCTCGACCTCGCCGCAATTTTTCATCCCTCGCTATTCCCAGACCGCTCGCTATTTTTCTACCGACGCCTTGACTAGCTCACCGATACCGGCGCGTCGACGAGCAATCATACTCATCGCCTTATTGCTCGTCCTCGTTGTGGCAAATATTACGCTCGGCTCCATTCTTATTCCCCTCCCCCAAATCGCCCGCGCCTTGACGCTCCGCGAAATAGAATCCATCCAGCAGACGACGCCTCTCGCTCTACCTCCTCACCGCGAGCCGACGGCTCTTCATACAACACTTTCGCTCAAGCAAATACGCCATCTCCTG
Source organism: Spirochaetia bacterium (assembly GCA_965220165.1). Lineage (GTDB taxonomy): Bacteria > Spirochaetota > Spirochaetia > CBDCPJ01. The sequence goes on along the minus strand of CBDCPJ010000053.1, from coordinate 33,373 downwards.
CTGAACTTCCGCATACCAAAAGCAATAACCGCATTGCTGGCGGGAGCCGCCCTGGCGATGGCGGGCTTAATTATGCAGACTATTTTCGCCAACCCTTTAGCCGGCCCGTTTGTATTCGGCATTAGCGGAGGCAGCAGCATTGGGGTGGCATTGCTCATATTGCTCTCCCTTCAGATAACGACAGACCCCATCGCAATTGGACTGGCCGCAATCCTCGGTTCGCTATCAGTCGGGGCGATTATGATTATGTTCAGCACGAAACTCCCGCGCGTCGCGCTGCTCATAGTAGGACTGGCCATTGGATACGCGGCGCAATCGATCATTGAAATTATGGGACGGTTAAGCAGCGCGCGGCAACTGCAACGATTTGTATTTTGGACATTCGGCGATTTCGGCGCGAACGCCCCCTCTACGATCATACCCTTCATCGTCGTCGTCTCCGCGGGATTTATCTCGTCGCTGGCCTTGGCGCGTCATCTCACGATACTTACCGCCGGCGATATCCACGCTAAAACAGTCGGCGTCAACCCAAAAACAATACGCGTTATCGCGATCGCCTTAGTCGCGTTTCTCGCCGGAACGACGGTGGCGTTATGCGGACCGGTCTCGTTTATCGGCGTCGCCGCGCCGCATATTGGACGTTTCATAACGCGCAACAATAACCATAGCGCTTTATTGCCGATGAGCGCGCTAGCCGGGGCGAATCTGGCATTGATCGTCGACACGGCGGCGGCGCTCCCCGGACTTCCTATTCGTTTGCCGATCAATGCCGCCACCGCAATAATTGTCGCTCCTATAATAATATTCGCTATATTTGGCCATAAGGCAACTCTCGAAAATAAATTTGATTATTAGCCGAAATGAACTGTCACAATTGACTTTTCTCAATTAAGCGCTATATTATACTATGATGGTTAAGACACAATCGGCTGAGAAGTACGAGATAGATACAATACTCAATTCGGATGTAACGTTCAAAGGCGAAATGCATTTGGCAAACACATGCTGGATCCATGGAACTATCAAAGGAACGATAAATAGTAAGCGGCATATCCACATTGGAAAGAAGGCCAACATCGACGCAACTATAAAAACCCATTCGATTACCATCAAAGGCTCTGCAAATGGCGAATTCATCGCCTATGAACAGACGGTAATATGCTCGGGGGCCAATGTGCAAGGCAAAATAACGTCTGCCGATATCATCACGCAATCCGGCGCCAATATTAACGGATCAATCTCCATGCCCTTACAGAATGCGAAGAAAAACAAAAGCGATCTACCGTAATTAGATCTATTTCTATCAATTATTCAGCTGTTATGATAATCTCGCATGAGAATCGTTCAATCTATAGTATGAAATGCGCAATTGAGAACCGCGATGCTAAGACTAGCGATCTTGCTACTTCTATTTTGTAGCCTCACCCTCCCTGTCGCGAACGCGCAATCGGTTATTCACCATCACTCAAGAGCCCCCGTAACATTTGGATCAACAGCATTCGCCGACGGCGTCGCCTCGCTATTTATCAATCCCGCGCATCTTGCATCTCAAAATACAGGGTGGCACTACCTATCCACCCAATTCTGGTTGCACGGCTCGTTAGAAGCGTTGCCAAACAACTTCGCGTTGGCATTCTCTCCATTTGATCTCGATATATCAGCCGATCGCGACATCTTTTCGAATACTGTAACTCACAATGATAATGGAATGGGCGCGTTGACGACATTTGGATTCGCGGGACAAAATTTTGGATTTGGGTTGCTCGCGACAAGCGATACATTTATAGGAGGAGATAATTATCCCGATAACTTAACCTCGGTAACAAATAACGAATTGCAAGCGGCCGTAGGATTAGCCATCCCTTTTGAATTAGAACCCTTTAGCTTTTCTCTTGGTTTTAGCGTAGGGGCTATTTTACGGACAAATACCACGTTCACTGCCGCGCAGACCAATTTTTTGTTGCAATACATACTCCAAGGAATCGACACCGCCGATGTCCTCGCAGGACATAGAGAAGCGCAGAATACCCTCTACGGAACCGCGCTCCGTCTCCATGCGGGCATACTCGTTGAAGTATGGGATCTCACGTTCAGCTTTTCGTTACAGGATATAGGCGGTAGCAACTTAAACTATTCAATCACCACCTATGGGCAATCCCAAAACGATCTCAACTTTTTTAACTCATCGCGCGCAAGCGACAATGAACAGGCAAGGGGATATATTCTGCCAATGGACATAACCTTTGGCATAGGATATCGTCCAACGTTGCCCGAAGAATCACAAATTCAACCCTTTTTCTGGATAGGAACAAGCAATTTTTCGCTATTATCAGACCCTGTCATTGAACAGGTAAACGCGCTCAACCTCATTGATATTGGGGCAAGTATCACAATAGACAACCTATTCACCGTGCAGGCGGGGTTGGATTTTGGAAATATAGCAATTGGAACCGGTTTTGATTTCGGCGTCTTCGAAATAAATAGCAAACTACTTATCTCAATTACAGACATACCGTCGCATGCCGTAGCTCCAGCCGGCATAGCATTGGAATTGGCGTTCCGTGAATAGTGCCGCTCGGCCCGAAATTGACGCCGATCGAGTGGCTATTTGCGTAACGATACCCAAGCAAGATAGACCATTGACAATATGACGTCAATATGCTTTATTACATTATTCGCCGGGGGCGGTTAGCTCAGTTGGTTAGAGCACTAGCTCGACACGCTAGGGGTCGGTGGTTCGAGTCCACTACCGCCCATTTTCGCGAAAAGATCATTGCGTTTGCTATCATTATCATTGGTTTGACACACGATAGCTCAAAATGATACGTTTATGATCTAACGCATGTCAAAGGACCATAGATAAATTGTAAGGAGGATAGTAATGAAAATAGCTATCAACGGATTTGGAAGAATTGGGCGCAACGTATTCAAAATTGCGCATGAAAGAGGGTTGTCAATCATTGGGATTAACGATCTGACCGACACAAAAACATTGGCTCATCTGCTTAAATACGATTCTACGCAAGGCAGATATCCCGGAACAATAGCGCGAGACGAGCGAAATCTCGTTGTGGACGGAAAAAAATATCCTGTCAGCGCGGAACGTTCGCCATCGCAAATACCCTGGGGAGAAAAACCAGATATCGTGGTCGAGTCGACCGGAGTATTCGCTACTCGTTCAGGACCGCGAGGCGGCTATGGAGATCACATAGCAAATACAAAATATCCCGCTAAAAAAGTCATCCTCACTGTGCCGGCAAAAGATGATATCGATCGCATGATCGTGTTGGGGGTAAACGAAAACATGTTGAAGAAAGACGATCTCTGCGTCTCAAACGCTTCATGCACCACCAATTGCCTCGCGCCTATAGCGAAAGTTTTGCATAACGCATTTGGCGTCGAAAATGGTTTTATGACCACAATCCATTCATATACCAATGACCAAGTAATTTTGGATATGCCTCATAAAGATCTACGACGGGCTCGCTCGGCCGCCATCAATCAAATCCCCACAACAACCGGAGCCGCGAGAGCGGTGGGAAAAGTCCTCCCCGCCCTGGCGGGCAAAATGGACGGCATAGCGATCCGTGTGCCGACTCCTACCGGCTCTATTATTGATCTGGTAGCTAATCTCGCAAAAGAGGCAACGGTAGAAGAGGTGAACGCCGCGTTCAAGACTGCCGCTTCGGGCGCATTAAAAGGAATATTAGAATATACCGAAGACCCTATCGTCTCCAGCGATATTGTCCATAATCCTCATTCCGCAATATTCGACGCGTTGAGTACTATGGTCTCTGGAAAAATGGTAAAGGTATTCGCTTGGTACGACAATGAATGGGGTTACGCCAATCGGGTAGTGGAACTAGCCGAGAGGTTGACGTAAATTGAATCTTCGCTCAATTCGGCATATCCCCGCAAGCGCCAAACAGGCGCTGGTGCGGGTAGATTTCAATGTGCCTTTTGAGAGCGGAGCTATCTCCGACGATACACGTATTCGCGCGTCATTGCCCACTATCAACGCTTTGCTTGAAAAGGGCCTGTCGCTTGTTTTAATGAGCCATCTCGGTCGGCCAAAAGGCGCGCGTTCGGAAAAATATAGCCTCGCTCCAGTCGCTCAAGCGTTGCAAAAACTACTGGGGCAGCCGGTGCGTATGGCTTCCGATTCTACTGGAGACGAGGTAGAGGCGCTTTCGTCTTCATTGCGTCAAAAAGAGATATTGATGTTGGAAAATGTTCGATTCGATCCCCGAGAAACGCAAAATGACCAGAAATTCGCGGCGCAATTGGCCGAGCTGGCGGACATTTATGTCAACGACGCATTTGGAAGCTGCCACCGCTCGCATGCTTCAACCGAAGGAGTGGCGCATTTCATACCCGCTTACGCGGGGTTGCTTATAGAAAAAGAGGTGCGATTCTTGGAACCGCTTTTGAATAACGCAGCGCAACCTTTTGTCGCGGTCATTGGAGGCGCAAAGGTATCGACAAAAATTTCAGTGCTGGAATCGCTTCTGCCCAAATGTTCAACAATTATTATCGGCGGCGGCATGGCATATACTTTTCTTAAAGCCAAAGGACATGCCGTAGGCAAATCGCTCTATGAACAGAAATATGTCAAAATCGCCGAGCAGTTTTTACTCAAAGCGAAGCAAGGCAAAAATCAAATCATACTGCCCGTTGACCATATTATCGCCGAGCAAGTCTCGGCGGACGCGCAACCTATCTATTGCGAAACAATAGACATTTCTGACGCATACTACGGATTAGACATTGGCAAGAAAACCATACAAGCAGCCGAAACGATATTAAATTCAGCGGCAACCATTATTTGGAACGGACCGATGGGCGTATTTGAAATTGACCAATTTGCGCAAGGAACTGTATCGATGGCAGAAACCATCGCGGAATGTCGCGGAATAACAATCGTCGGCGGAGGCGACTCTGTTGCCGCCGTAAACCGCTTTAATCTTGCGGACAAAATGGATCACGTCTCCACAGGGGGCGGCGCGTCCTTAGAATACCTTGAAGGCAATGTCCTACCCGGCATTGCTGTCTTACAAATGAACATGGAGCAACAAAAATGAGAACCGCTTATATAGCAGGCAATTGGAAAATGCACAAAACGATATCGCAATCGACCGATTACGTTTCGCAATTACGCTTGGAGCTACAGGATTCGCGGCGCAAAATAATGGTAGCACCTCCTTTTACCGCATTACATGCCGTCGCCGATGCCCTCAAAGGAAGCAATATATTGCTGGGCGCGCAAAATATGTCGGATGCCGAATCTGGCGCCCACACCGGAGAAATATCTCCGCTTATGCTGAAAGACTTGGGAGTTCACACGGTAATTTTGGGGCACTCGGAACGAAGGCATATCTACAAAGAGGACAGTCAACTTATCAATCGTAAAATACAATTGGCATTAAAACACTCGCTAGAAGTCATTGTATGCGTAGGCGAAACATTAGAAAAAAGAAACGCGGGAAAGGCCGAACACGAGGTATTCGAACAATTGCGCGGAAGTCTTGTCGATATTGGCGAACAAGAACTATCGGCAATCGTAATAGCTTATGAACCCGTTTGGGCTATTGGCACCGGCGTTACCGCCACCCCAAACGACGCCGACGCAATGCACAAAGCGATTCGTTCATATATTAGCGACGCCTATTCACCCGATGCCGCCAATTCGCTGACCATACAATATGGCGGCTCGGTCAAACCAAATAACATCGCTGATCTTATGAGATGCGACAACATAGACGGCGCGCTCGTGGGCGGAGCGTCGCTACAAAAAGAGGCATTTGTGCCTATTGTTCAATTCAAGGAAAACTAAAATGGGAATAATAGAAACATTTTTACTGGTTATATTCATAATTTGCTCGTTGCTGATGGTTGCGTTGGTATTAATGCAACATGAAAGCGGAGACGGGCTTGGGGGAATATTTGGCGGCGGATCCAACACCAATGTGGGCAATCGATCAGGCAACATTATGACCCGCATCACATCATTTCTTGGCGCGATATTTCTGCTCTGCGCAATAAGTTTGGCCTGGCTGAATAGAACTCCAGATACCGACGGAGTAGAGGCTGCCGCTCGTCAGATCGAAGGGCAAAATTCTACGGTTGAATGGTGGCGAACGGATGAGGAATTTACTCAAGATTTACTTGATGCTACCACTGCCGACTCAGAAAATAACAGCAATTTGAGCGAAATTAATCAGACGCCCGCAGTTCCATCAGAATTGCCTGTCGAAACAACTCAGTAGGAATGTATTATGCGCGTCGCCATCCTGTTCTTTTCAAACGGAAGAGACTCCAATAAACTTCGAGCTATTACCGATGGACTCGCTCAAGGTATTATGGCGCAAGGCAATCAAACGGATGTCATCGACGGAAAAGAGATACGTAAAATTGCTTTCTACGATTATATCGCTATAGGAACGGTGCAAAATACCACTTTTAGCGGGAAAATTTCCCCCAATATCGCGAAATGCCTTAGCGCATCTGGACCATTGATCGGCAAAAGATCATTCGCATACGTTGTTCGAAACGTTATTGGAAGCGGTCGAGCATTGGCTAGATTAATGGCGGCTATGGAAAACGAGGGTATGATCATCCGCAACTCAGCCGCGTTGAAATCGACGTACGAAGCAACACAAATTGGCAAGAGAATTCATGTCACCCAATGACGTTAGATAATTTTGATTATTACGCAATATTAGATATATCGCCAAATAGCTCTATTCAAAACATAAAGGAAGCATTTAGAAAAAAAGCGAAAGAGCTTCATCCCGATCTATCGTCAAATACTCGCGGCAATCAAAAAAAGATGCGGCTTTTGCTCCAAGCATATCGAGTGCTGACCAGTCAAGCAAATGACGACCTCTATACCCGATTTTATCGAGATCGCGCACCAAAAAAACAGTTCAATTATCGCAAATTTCTCCAAGAACGCGTAAGCGATCCAAAATGCTCGTCCAAACTTATTTTCTACTGTCTTCTCCACAAGCAACCAGAAGAAGCAACCAAATTGTATAACACATATTTTAGAAATAGACCCGTCAATATCGTCGACCAGATGAATCGAAATGATTGTATGGATTGCCTATTTCTACTTGCAAAGGCCTACGAGAAAAATCGCGAGCTCCTGCAAGCGTATCGTCTTTTTATGATTATCGCCGATATGGAACGCGAAAAACCATATTTTCGTCATTTTTTTCAGGAAGTGCGTTCATCGCTATACACATTGGTATGTTATTCTATGGATAATCACGTTTCATTGGAAATAATCCTGTCATGCGTTCTTGAAATGATTAATTACGATTTTTCCCCCGAATATACAACATGTTGCTATATTAAAGCTGTGGAGATATCGTTGCTTTTGCATGATTACCCTATGGCGTTGCGGTATCTTAAATTGGGCGCGGCACTCAATAAAAATAGTTCGGAAATAAAACGAATGTTGCGACATTTACAAAAAAAGGTAGCATAATATTATGAAACTGTTAGTGATTTTGTTTTTGCTCTTTCTATCCCCGATAATTATTTGCGCACAAATTTTAGATGTGCCGGTAGCAATCATTCGTCTTCATACAACAGTAAATATAAGCAAACGAAAATTCCAATCGCAAATTGATCTTATTGAACAGCAACTGAACCGAAATCTTACCAATAATGATATCCGCCAATTGCTAGAAGCGGAAATTAACGCAGAGCTTATCGGACAAGATGCCTCGCATAAAAATATCCGCGCGACAGAAGAAGAGATAGAAGCAGCTATCGATAGGCAACAGGCGTCGGCCGCGCCAAATGCGACCCGTCTGCAATTTCAACGAGCAATACGATCTCAACTCAATGTCGAATGGGCGGAATATCGACAACAGCTATCTGAACGACTTGTGCAAGAAAAATATATCCTGAGTCAAAATCAAAATATATTCAGCTCAATACCCTCTCCCACCCAGGAAGAGGTCGCGGAATTCTACGAGGAAAATGCCACTTCGTTTACCAATCCCGCCATGATACGTTTTGACCATATCTTTATAGACACCCGCAATATATCGGATGATGCTCGCGCCGAACGACGCCAAAAGATAGACGATCTCAATAGGCAACTCCAATCGGGGCAATCTTCATTTGACGAACTCCTGAGAAATTCTTTAGATGATCCAAATTATAATGGCACGGATTTCGGATACCTTCGTCGGCAAGACCAACAGGCGGATACGCTATTGGGCGAAGATTTCATCGACTCCGTGTTTCTCATCGATTTAGATGCCGTAGCGGACAGAGTGCTAACCTCTAATCTTGGATATCACTTAGTGCGCATAACCGACCGACGTTCGCCAAAATTGCTTTCTCTCGAAGATCCCGTACTCCCGGGTCAAAACGTAACTGTTCGCGATCAAATTCGCAATTTATTAATCGCGAGCAAGCAACAGGAACTATTTTCGCAAGTGCTTAATACCACCGTCGAAAACCTGCGCGAACAGGCAGAAATAAGAATTTTGGAAGAAAATATTGATTTCAGATAGCCTATGAGTCGACGGGATGGTCGATTTTTGGCTATGGCGGCTATCTATTCATGGCAGTATGATATCCCGGACAACATCGTATTAAATTTCTTGTGGCTCGACAATGAGGCTGCTCCGCTATTAGAAAATCGCGACGACTATAGCGGAGCGATCTCATTCGCTTCGCTTATCGTAAGAGGCGTACTCAAACACCTCGACACAATTGATAAACTCATCCAATCCAATCTTAACAATTGGAAACTAGACAGACTCAATGGAATCGATTTATCAATATTGCGTATTGGCGTCTTTTCTCTGTTACATCTCGCTTCGATCCATCCGCACGTTGTTATCGACGAGGCGGTAAAAGCGGCTACATTGTACGGAAATAACAATTCCTCTCGATTTATCAACGGCGTGCTCGACGCGATTTATCGCGGGCTCAAACAATAGTCGATATGTTTTCTAAGCAATGGATTAAGTCTCAACGCCAAATAGCGGGGATACGAGAATCGGCGAAAGTGTTATCATTGACGCTCAAAACCATACGCGCCTCTGTCATTGCCGGAGTAACCACCTCGCGTCTTAATGAAATTGCGATGCAATGCATACAAGACCACAGCGCGCGTCCCTCATTTCTGGGATATAATGGATTTCCCGCCGCAATATGCACATCAGTCGACGACGCCGTCATTCATGGAATACCCAATAACAAGCCTCTACGCAATGGGCAGATAATAGGCATCGATTGCGGCGTAGAACTGCGAGGGTACTATAGCGACGCGGCTATAACGCTTCCTGTTGGAACAATCACACAAGATGCGACCAATTTGTTGCGATTGACCGAAGAAAGTTTGCATAAGGGTATAAACAACATCCGCAGAAAATCTACCATCAATGATATATCCACCGCTATTTTCAACCATCTGCATAGACACAATTTAGGCATCATTCGAAACTATTGCGGTCATGGAGTGGGGCTGGCGATACATGAGCCTCCGTCCGTTCCTAATCACCCCAGTTGGCAGAACAAAATTTCTCTCCACGCCGGAATGGTACTGGCAATCGAACCAATGGCGACATTGGGCGACGACGACGTTATCGTATTGCCAGACGGATGGACAGTCTCAACAAAAGATCGCTCTATCGGCGCGCATTTTGAACATACGATACTAGTCCTAGAAAACGGGGCAGAAATATTGACAGACTGGTAACTCGTTGATATATTCCGTACATGAGTAATTCATTCCTTAGATGCGCGTTTGTCGTCTGCCTTATAGTCGGCGCCGCTCTTGTAAGCGTGAATTCATCATCGTTATTGTTCGCCAATCGCGCCAACGTTCCCCATTTTTTCCATCCCACGCTTGATAGAAATACCCAAGGCATCTCGAGAACCCTCACTCAGCATACCAACGACATACCCTATACGCCGATACAAAATAGTCGCGACCGCTCGTTGGCCAATGTCCTTGAATTACAGACCGCGTTTCGCTCAATCATAAAAAGAGCAATTCCCTCTGTCGTCACTGTTATCGTCCGTGATGGCCGTTACCGCGTGGAAGACGACGGATGGTCGGATTTTTTTTCTTGGGAAAATGATGATGAAGATTATGCCGAAGAGTACTTCACCATACCATTTGTAGAAGGCATCGGCTCGGGAGTAATTGTGCAACGCGAAGGCACTACCTACTATGTATTAACCAATAGCCATGTTATTGGAGATGCGACCAATGTAAGAATTTTATTAGACGACGCCACCGATTACGATGTTGTCGTCGTTGGCTCGGATGAACGCAAAGATATCGCATTGCTCTCATTTACAAGCGAGGAACCAATGCAAGTCGCGCCAATTGGCAATTCTGATGACCTGGAGGTTGGCGATTGGGTATTAGCGATAGGAAGCCCATTTAATCTGCAATCTACCGTAACGGCAGGAATTGTAAGCGCGTTGGGACGTTATGGGGGGCCGTTAAGCAACATCAGCGATTTTATTCAAACCGATGCCGCAATCAATCAAGGCAATTCCGGAGGAGCGTTGCTCAATATCTACGGAGAAATAATCGGCATCAACACATGGATCGCCTCTAACGATCACGGGAACAGCGTGGGAATAGGGTTTGCGATACCGATAAATAACTTAAAGCGCGCAATTCGCCAATTAATTTCCGATGGGAACGTTACATATGGTTGGATGGGCATCAGCGCAAAACCATTAACGCGCTCCGATGCGGATGATATGAATCTTACAAACAATAGGGGCTCGTTTGTAAGCAACGTCTACAAAGGATCTCCTGCCGATATTGCCGGTATACTGCCCGGCGATTTTATCATCGCCATCGACAATCGGTCGATAAAGAACAACCAGCAACTCATACTAACGGCAAGCGAACTAATTAGCGATAGACAATATCGTTTTACCGCGATCAGGGCACAAAGCGAAATCACTGTAACTCTTACCGCATCCACAATAGAACAAAACGTTACCGCGACGGAGAATAACCGTCGATTATGGCCCGGAATGGAAATGCAAGCGCTTACAGATAGACATCGTCATAACCTTGGAATTGACCGAGAACAATCGGGGGCGCTGGTTTCGCAAGTAACAAAATATGGGGCGGCCGCGTCGGCGGGTATAAAACGAGACGATGTTATCGTTCGGCTACGCAACATGCCTGTCGCATCGCTTGCCGATTTCTACGGAGCGCTCAATATGCGCCATACCGGCAAAACAACTATCACCATTATCAGAAAAGACGAACGAATAACCACTCAATTGAGTAGGTAATTGTTATGACCGAAAAACTATTTGTATCGCCCGAGCAAGTACGAGATAATGGAATAAAACTGGCAAATAAAATACATAATGACGGCTTTATACCCGATGTAATCTATGTAAGTCTCCGTGGAGGAGCACATATAGGAAACGTTATTAGCGAGTATTTCAAATTGATACCGCGAAAGCGTCCTGTTCTATATGCAGCGGTGGTAGCTCGCTCGTATAATACCCTAAATAAAAATATAGGAATTGTTGTAGATGGATGGACCTACAACCCCAAACATTTACGAGGCGGCGATAAAGTGTTGCTCGTCGACGATATATTCGATTCCGGACGAACGCTCAATCATTTGGGCAATATTATACTGAAACAGGGCATCCCGGCATCTGACTTTCGGGTTGCGGTGCATGACTATAAAATGTGCAGTATCGATAAAATGCCTACCAATGGACGCGCTCGCATCCTTCCGAAATATTGGTGTCGAAAATACGATCCCGATCACCCCAGCTGGATACATTATCTATCGCATGAAATTGTCGGTTTAGATACCGAAGAGATACACTGCCACTATGAAAATCCCGAAATACGCGATATTCTTAACAAAGTGCTACAAAATACCAAGCACCTGCCAAATATCGAATAAATCCTTGCCTGCCTGATTCCATATGCCTATTCCCAGCTCCATTCGGGAGCTCTTTGTAAATCATCGGGCATGCTATAGCTAGCTCGCCATAGTCCTCTTCCATATGTCAAAGCGAACAGGTTATTATTCGACGTAAAAAACTCAGCGACCGTTACTTCAGACATCTGGGTAGAACTATAATTGCCTTCGGGCGTTTGGATTGACCCAAATACCTGCGGAGAAGCGGTTTTATTGACGCTAAATTGTCGATACCCCCCCTCCCCCGATCTACCCCTAATTACCCCCACAACAATAACATCGCCGACTGCCGCAAGATCGGTAAATTGTGTATTTTCAACCTGCGGAGATGCGATCCACGAACCTCCATCTGAATAGAATAGATACCCTTCGCGCGCGCTGATATATCGCTCGACTCTATCATCGTCGACAACAACCAGCACCCCGGAAAGAGTCAGCGAATCTACGGATCCCACGCTAGAACTGCTTATATAACTTCTAATTGGAGCCGCCTCGTTAAATTGCAACCCGCTACCATCCAGCGAATTAAGCCTATACACGATTGAACGACTGATAAATATATAATGAGAATTTTCTGCAGATGCAACATACGCGCCATCTATAATTTCGGGCGTTTCCCGAGGATTAATCGGTATCAGCGTATTATTGTCGGGATTATAACGCGAGAGCCGGAACGATCGGCTGTCTGAATTGCGAGTAACAATAAATAAATTGTCGTTGATAGCCAATAATCGAACAATCTGGGTATCATCATATAGATTGCCTCGCCAACTATCATCTGTCGCATCGAGTCTATACAATCCATGACGAGTAGCATTTTCGTCGCTAAATGCGACATAAATACCCGATGAGTCGCTACAATCGGTGGGAATACAGGCTATATCGTTAGTCTGTCCATTAGCGAACGCATTTGGATGATTAATCGGGAACCATCCGCGAGAACTATTTTCTCGCTTGTTCAAGCGCTTGGCAATAGCGTACAAATATGTCTCGTTATCCACCACAACGCTTACCATTCCTCGCATGATAAAATTGCCGCCTAAATTAGAGTCTGCGATAAACTGCTCTGTTGCTATTCCAAAGAATATTCCTACAGAATCATGCATTGGGCACCCAATGAGAACAATGGCGACAAACGCCCCCACAATAAGATATCGAAACGCCTTTTGAAGAAAACCGACGCGCAATCGCCGCTTCTCAATATTTGCCATATGCGTATACATTATCATCTTTTATGGAATATGATAGTTCACAGCTAGCGAAATAGTAAAAAAATTACCAATGCCGCTATGGCTAGCGGGCGCTAGGGTTCCATCGTAGATTTGAGGCACAAACCAATAAAATGCAAGCAATCCAAGCCCCCAAGACACATCGATATTGTAGTATCCGCCCACCCCCAACCGCGCGATAAAATCGGCTTTTGTGCTTTGGTCGATAGTGGTGATATTCATACCTGTTTCAATCATGATAGGAAATTCCAGATGATCTATCGTTGGGTGCAACGAAAAGCGCGCGGTAATTGGAATCAAATAGACCTGCCGCTTATTGATCGTTTCGGAGAGAAATATTCCTCCTATTCCAAATCCCACGCTGATAAAATCATTCAAAAATATCCCTAATCGCAACTCACCTAGTCCACCCGGAGTCAAATTGCTCGCCATAACCGAGCTAGCGACATTGGAAGTATCGGGAAAAATAAAAAACGCCGGTAAAAATAATCCCAAATTGATTCTTATAACTACATCACCGAGAACGCGAGGCGGCAAAATACTCTCTTGAATAATTGGACTATCCACTCCCTGCGCGAAGATCCCGCTACCGCCGACAAATATAGCAAACAACAAAATCACAATCATTAGATTGCGAAGGCTACGCAATTTTGCACACTCAGCTATTAGTTTCACAATTGCAATATATACCTTTTATACTATGTTGTGAAGTTATACTGTGTTGCGAATGATGCGTTCTACAGATATATCGCATCGCAAATTATAAATTACGGAAAGAATCTGTCGCCACCCATAAGAAAATAGAGTTTCCGAACGATCCTCCCATAAGAAGAAAAAATGGGCCATACGCTATCCTTTTTAGTTGTTAGAATTTTTTATCTCTGCAATTAACGCAATGATAAACAACAGCATCGGTCCCGCGGAAAGAGCTATATGAATAAGGGAGAATTCAAGCAAAGAACCGCGCTCTAGTCGAACAAACCCTGTCTCGATGATAATATCAAATAATAACCTGCCATAGAGAGCCAAAATAGCTATTGTGGTGAACGTCCACATCATATCGCGCCGCCTGGCCCATACAACAATAGCTAACGCGACCATTACTGTGCCAACGCCTAACAGCACCGATATCAAAGCAAAATTTACATTCGACATATATTATATTACCGATATCTATCATATTTTATGACGATAATACAACGTCGAGGAAAAGCGCGATGACCCCAAAAATCCCGATAGGCCATAAAACGGAAAGCGTAATCGAGACTTATACCGGTATAGCTTATTATAATCGTAAAATATCCATAAAAATATCATCTCAAAAATCACTATTACTATTGACAGAAAACATGCAATACGATATTATGAGCAATGTTGCAGTAGTCATTTTAGAATTGCTTATTATCGCAGGGTAGAGCAGTTGGCAGCTCGTCGGGCTCATAACCCGGAGGTCGTAGGTTCGAGTCCTACCCCTGCTAAAGATGGATATAGACATAAAGACACTACTGCCTCATAGAGATCCTTTCTTGTTTGTAGATCGGCTTGAATCTGTCGATGCCGACCGAATCGTTGGGTATCGAATTTATAAAAGCGACGAATATTTCTTTAAGGGGCATTTCCCAGATTATCCTTTAGTGCCGGGCGTTATTTTGGTAGAGACCATGGCGCAATGCGGCGGCGCTGGCATGCGTTTGTTGCAAAGCCAACAAGGAACTCCTATTGACGATTTGTTATTTTTTCTTACTTCAATCGATAAGGTAAAATTTCGTCATCAGGTGCGTCCAAACGACGAGGTCAGATTCGAGATCGAAAATATGCGTATCGACACCCGGAGCGCGCGGCAAAAAGGAAAGGCATATGTGGGAGACAAATTAGCCGCTTCTGCAGAGTGGCTTGGCTTTGTCCATGGATAGATCGATACGATTTATCCGATCCTTTCATTGTTCTAGTTTGCCGTTCGACGGCTTCTATCAATATAATAAAAAATTAATCACACTATTATTGGAGGTAGTATGAAAAAAATGATTCGTGGAATTATATTGTTATCTATCCTCTTGGGTATATGTTCTTATGCTTTTGCTGGCGGAGAGGGCGAAAACTCTGCCGAAATGATGGATGACAAAGCAACAGTAAGCGTTTTCGCATATCTTGATCGCTCTGACGATGTCTCGTCTACAAATTTCGATGAGTTACGGGAAGAATTTGCTCGGTTGCATCCTGATATCAATCTGGAATTTGATTATCTCGTAGGAGAGGCGTATCATAACAAACTACAGGCGTTAACTGTCGCCGACCAGTTGCCCGATGTAATGTTTCTCTGGCCGGGAAAGCGAACGGGACAAGCTACAGGAAGCGGTAAAATAAAGGATTTACGCCCCTGGATAAGCGGCAAAGAAGACGAATTCGCCGCGAGCGCGTTGGAGCCTCAAGGTCAAAACGGCGAAATATGGGAACTCCCCGAACAGATAACGGCAACGCATGTTATGTTCACAAACGACCGTCTGTTGGACGAATTGGGACTCTCGTTCCCATCGACATTGCAAGAATTGCTTGATCAGGGCGAGATTATCCGCGAAGCTGGATATATCCCTATCGCAATGGATAACAAAGACGGTTGGCAAATGCAATCGTGTCTATTGAGCGCTCTAGTCGAACGCACCGCAGGAAAGGACTGGTTAGATAGGGCTCGCGTTGGAGACGCAAAATTCACCGATCCCGAATTCGTATCCGCTCTTGAAGTTATCAACATCCTCAGTGAAGCCGATATGTTCTCGCCGGGTATCAACCAAGCGGAATATGGACGCGCGCTCACCGATTTTGTGACGGGAAATGCTGTGTACCTTATCGATGGCGGATGGCGTACTTCCAATATCGTTGGAGAATTGCCTGAAGGCGAACATGAAAACATATCGTTTAATGTTTTCCCCGCCGTTCCTAATGAAAAGGGACAACAATATTCAACCTCAATCGTTGCAGGAACCGGTTATGGTATGAACGCAAACCTCTCTGGCGAACAGGCGGATGCCGCCTGGGAATGGATATGGTTTTTCGCTGGACCTGACGGCTCTCGCGTAAAGCAAGCGCAAGGATGGTTGCCGGCATATAAATTACCCCCCACTGACGATACTCCGCTACTTCAACGAAAACTGTCTGAATTCCTTAATAGCGTGCAGGGCGGGTATGTCATTGACGCCGTTATGGATGCGGAGGGTATGGGAGTATTGCACTCTTCTCTGCAAGAGATGATGTTTGGCAATATTACCCCCGAACAAGCGGCTCAAGAATACGAAGAATGGGTTTCCGAAAACGACAGCAGTCGAACCTAAGCCTTAATACTCGAATAATTTATTGATACAGAATTGTTGGCCTGTCCTGAAAATGGACAGGCTAATATTATAAATTAAGTGCTATGAGTCTTCGCATACGAAAAGGAAAAATTGCGAGCTACCTAATTTTTGTGTTGCCCGCTGTAATTATCTACTCATCTGTGATCATTTTCCCGATATTATCGAGCTTTGTGATCAGCTTTACCGAATGGGCGGGAATAGGAACTCCGCAATGGGTTGGACTGAAGCACTACACCGCCATGCTAGGCGACCCGGTATTTTTGCATGGGCTTCGAAATAATCTTCTTATTGTCGCTGTATCGATATTTGGCCAGATCCCTTTAGGATTTATATTAGCCTATATCATCTATCGACGCATGGTATGGGGCGGAAAAATGTTCGAAGCGATGATATTCCTTCCTATTACTATTTCCGCCGTAGTCGTAGCCAGCCTTTGGAATTTTATCTTTTCTCCGGGAGGGTTATATACTCAGCTTATTCGAACATTGATCGATGACCCAAGATTTGTTGTCAGCATATTCGAAAATAGGACGTTTGCCATATTCCCCGTATTATTTGTCATTATGTGGTACTATACCGGCATCTACATGGTAATATTTATCGCCAACCTTCAGAAAATTTCTCCGTCGATTATCGAGGCCGCTATTATCGACGGGGCGAGGGAACATCAAATTCTCTATCGAGTGATAATGCCCTCTATGCTGAATATTCTCTTTACCACGGCGGTATTTGCAATCGCCGGAAGCTTAAAAAGCTTCGACCTCATATTCACCATGACCGGCGGCGGACCTGCGCACTACACTGAAGTCATCGCTATCTATATGTATATTAATACATTTAAATACTATAAGTATGGATTTGGCAGCGCCGTTTCAGTAATGATTGTGTTGCTGAGTATTGGACTCATTGTGTTCTTACGACGCATATTCCGCATCTTTGAGAAAAAATATGCCATCTAATTCCGCAATATTTGGCAAAGAAATCATTGCCTGGAGAACTTTGGCATATTTCATTATGATATGCTTTACGTTCTTGACAATCGCCCCCTTGGTGTGGCTCATCTATTCTTCTTTTAAACCGCATGCCGACATAATTCATAACATGGTTTCATTGCCTACCAGTCTATACTTTGATAACTATATTCGCTCTTGGGAATTGGCGCAATTTGGGACACTCATTTTGAATAGCATATTCTATTCGTTCACCGCAACTTTGATAACGGTATATCTAGCATTGGCCGCTGGATATGGTTTTTCCAAATTCGGCTTTCGCATTAGCAAATTCATCTACAGCTTTTTTGTGCTCGGCCTTTTGATTACAGCGCATGCCGTATTGGTGCCGCTATTTGTATTAGAGAACTGGGCTAATATCGATAACACTCGTCTAGGTGTATTGATCCCCTATATTGGATTTGGACTTCCATTTATGATCTACCTCGCCACTTCTTACATTCGCGATATTCCCGACGCGATGGAAGAAGCTGCCGTAATAGACGGGGCATCCTATATAAATATTTTTTTCCGAATTATTATTCCATTGGCTACCCCGGTCGTCGCGACAATGCTTATTTTCGCCTTTTTGGGCAATTGGAACGAATTTGTATTTGTTTTTGTGTTGACAAGCGATATTGAGTTGCGGAGCCTGCCAGTAGGCATTAGTTTTTTTGCCGGCGGGCTCACTCGCAATTTTGGACTGTTATTTGCCGCGCTGGTAATAGGCACGCTTCCTATGATTCTATTCTATATTTTTACCCAGAAGCAGTTGGCAAAGGGATTTGCCGCCGGAGCGATTAAAGAATAGCAATGAGCCTAATTCAATGACGCAAATATTCTCGATGGCGGCCATTGAACAATGAAATCATCTTCGCAAAATAATATGCTCATCGGACAATCTGGGGGAGTAACCGCCGTTATTAACTCCAGCTTGGCCGGAGCTATTAGCGCCGCGCAAAAAAGCGGAAAATATAACACAATTTATGGGATGCGCGGCGGCATTGAAGGATTCATGAAAGGCGAGCTTGCCGATCTTACCAATCTCTCCGAAGATTCGCTCCGTTGCCTCGCGAACACTCCCTCGTCCGCGCTTGGGTCATGCCGCTATAAGCTACAAGACAACGACATCCCGAAGATAGCCAGCATTCTGAACGACCTGAACATATCGGCCATGGTGCTTATCGGGGGAAACGACACTATGGATACCATCCATCGCGTGGAGGCATACTGTCGCGACGCCGGACATGCGCTATGCGGCATCGGCGTGCCAAAAACGGTAGACAACGATCTCTACGGCACCGATCATACGCCGGGATACGGGTCGGCGGCTCGTTATGTCGCGCTTTCTATCCAACAGGCTGGGCGGCTCGCGGAAGATATGCGACGAGTGGACAAATACAGCATATATCAGACGGTGGGGCGCGACACCGGATGGCTGGCTGCGGCGGCGGCGCTGTCGAAAAAAGAGCCTCGTGATCCCCCACATATTGTATGGTTGCCGGAACGCCCGATATCGAGGAAAACGTTTTGCGACGATGTACAACAGGCAATCGAGCGATACGGCTGGTGCTCGGCTGTGGTCGGCGAAGGGGCTCTATGGGACAACGGCGCGCCGGTATCTTCCAGCGGCGATCGCGATCGATTCGGCAATATGGAGTTCGGCGCGATGAGCGGGGCAAGCGCCGCTATCGCTCTCCATAGCCACATCCATCGGCAAACCGGCTTTCGCGGTGAATTCCAAGTACCAGAATCGCTGATGATGTGCGCCGACGACCGAGTCAGCCAAATAGATCGCGAAGAGGCGTTCGCGTGCGGAGAACAAGCCGCGAAATTGGCGCTTGAAAACGTAAGCGGTGTGATGGTGTCGATAGAGCGAGTCGACCAGCGCCCCTATCGCGTCGAGTACCGAACGGTGCCGCTCCGCGAAGTCGCAAATAATACCAAACCGCTCCCCGACCATTTTATCGGGAGCGACGGCATATCGGTAACGCAGGCATGCGTTGATTACATACGTCCGTTGGCGGGAGAACTGCCGATATATCAGCGCGTTTAGACGGCGCCGTTTGCCGCTATGAGCTATGAGCGCCGCGATAGAATATTGTAGGTTTGTTTGGGCGTTGCGGGCATGGTTGCTGGGCAGGCGGCGCGATTGAGCGGCGCCGGTCTCTCGCAATTGGAGAGGCGACGCCCGCAGAGGGGGGTAGCGGAATAGCGCCAGCGGCCAACAGGGCGGAGCGCGAGTGGAGCCCGATTCGGCGGACGCGGTCCGAGCCGATCTTTGATCGGCTCGGAGGCGCTATGGAGCGAGGGGGGAGACAACGCCTCCATAGGCGTCTTCGAAGGAGAAATTCGCTCCGCGATCAAGAGGCGTTACTCGCTTTCGGCGCGCTTCCCCCCTTCCCCATACTCTGGTAGAGGAATATATGGCAGCGCTTGCTCTTATCGCCGCGGTGGCGAGGAATAAGGTAATAGGCTCGCGGAATAGGCTCCCATGGCGATCGTCAACCGATATGCGCAATTTTAGACGCGTCACCGACGGGCATGTCGTGATAATGGGGCGCAAAACATTTGATTCGATCGGGCGGCCGTTGCCAAGGCGCGTCAATATCGTCGTAAGCCGCCGACCAACGCCGCGACATAGCGAATGCCTCTTTGCCCGATCCGTAGAGCAGGCGCTCGCGTTGGCTCGGGGTAGCTATTCGGGCGACATATTCGTCATCGGCGGCGCCTCATTGTACGCAGCGACCATAGGAATGGCCGATACGCTCTATCTTACAGAGATCGCGCGCGAACTGGAGGGCGACGTTTTCTTTCCCTTGTTCGACAGATCGCTCTGGAGAGAGGCGTCCCGCGAAAAACACGATGGTTTCGACTTCGCGCGATATGAGCGCCGCGAGCAAACTTGAGCTGGAACAGCAAGAAAAAGCGGCTAAAACGATCCTATGATGGAGGCAAGCAGACGATAGACCGGTTCGATTGTGGGAATAAGCAGGCGTTCGTCGGGCGAGTGCGCGTTTTGTATGGTTGGACCTATCGAAATTGCCTGCATATCGGGATATTTCGAGCCTATCGCCCCCGCCTCTAACCCGGCATGCGTTATCTCGATGGTCGGGTCTCTGTCAAATAGCCGCCGATAACACTCTTTGGCGCGTCGTGTGATGTCCGAATGATAATCTGGTTGCCATGCGGCATATTGCATCGAGACGCGACACCGCGCCCCCGCCAATTGCGCCAACGCCGAAATTTTTTGCTGGTAGGAGTCCAGCGCGGAACCAGAAGCGCTTCGCAAACTTATAAGCGCCGATATCAATTCGGGGCGGCAGTTGACGATCGCCATATTGCTGGATGTTTCGACTTGGAATAGATTATGCGGGAACCAGCGATAGACGCCATCGGGCATAGAATACAATAGACGCAGCGCCCGCGCGCCGGTCTCATCGGTATAACAGCGCCGCGACGCCGTTTCTCGTCGATCGACATCCACGGCAATCTCTATGGCCGCGTCGGTATGGCTGTATTCTCTGCGAAGATCGTCGCCCAGCTTCGCGGCGGCTCCCTTGACGGTATCATGGAGCGTTTTGAGGATAGCGATGTGGGCGATGGCTTCGCGAGGAATGACATTGTGCGCGGAGCCGCTTGCCAGATCGATCAATCGTGGCGGCGGATCGCCCGCTTCCTCGGTTTTCCGCAAAAGCGACAATAACAATCGAACAAGCGCGTAAATCGCATTGCCGCGCATTTCCTGTATCTCAATACCTGAATGCCCTCCGCGAAAACCACGCGCCGCAATAGCAAGAGACATCCACCCTTCCGGTATGTCCATCTGTCGCATCGGGAGCTCGATTTCAACATTGTGCCCCCCCGCGCACCCAATGGTGAATATTCCTTCGTCTTCGGAATCCAAGTTAATAAGGGCGCGGCTGGTCAAAAGGCTGGGGTCGAGGTTAGTCGCCCCGTTGAGTCCGGTCTCTTCGTCGACGGTGAAGAGCAATTCCATTGGCGGATGCGCAAGCTCGGGATCGGTCGCCGCATAGAGCGCGAACGCCATTCCTATGCCATTGTCCGCCCCTAATGTCGTGCCCCGCGCAACGAGCCAATCCCCGTCCCTGACCGCGCGGATGCCGTCGCGTCCAAAATCATGCGAAATGCCCGCGGCGCGCTCGCATACCATATCGACATGGGATTGCAGCGCTACGGGTGATTTTTGCTCCCATCCACTGGTCGCGGGAATCTGTATAACTATATTGCCAATGGCATCTTGCCGCCAGTCCAAAGAATGCTGCCTCGCCCAATTGATAAGCCATTGCAAGATTTGCTGCTCATGCCTTGACTGGCGAGGAACCGAGGCAATTTCAGAAAATATCGCTAGAATAGCATCCGTGGAGTTGGTAAGAGTCGTCATTGATGCAATCCCCGCTAATTGATCGAGGTGCGGGCGGTAAGAAAAATTCTCAGACTTTCCAGAGGCTCAAACGGAAAAACGCTCATATCGCCGGCAATCTCGAATAATATCCCAGAGAATATGAGGCGTACAAATGGAGAGATGTTTAACGAATCGTATAAAAGCCCCTCTTCAAATTCCACTCGAACATCAAATCCTCCTTGCACTGATTCTGCCGCTAACACACCAAAAAGCATTTTTAGATTAAGATCGAGTCCCGCAGCCCGGCGGACTTGCTGATTATAGCGAACGGGGCGAACTAGCGCGGTAAAATGTATTCCTACCACCTCGGCGATGGTAAAACGCGGTTCAATCAACACTTGAAACTGCTCTAAGCCGAAATTGTCGACAAAACTACTTAAATTAGTAAAATCGATCCATGGAATTCCAAGCTGACTGTACAATTGGAACTCTGGGGCCACGTTGAGATTCAACATAACCCCTCCGCGACCGGTTACCGCCAAAGACGCATCATCGCCCACGCCGTCGTCATCTGAGACGGGAGTAAGAAAGCTTACGCCAGCATAGGTGTCTACCTGCACAACTTGGCTATTGTACAAGCCGCGGACATCGATGGAGTAACCGGCTCGGGTTCCTGCTCCGGCAATTGCGGCATTTTCTTGTGTGGCCCCATCAACATTGAATCGGTTGTCTTGATAGAGATATAATTCCGTGGCTATATCATTGGTTCCCCAGTTAGTTCCAAATTTGAGACCAGAACCGACAACCTCGAATAGCCCTTCATATTCTTCCGTGAGCCCGTTGCCAAGATTTTTGGCGTATCTCTCGCCCGAATAGGACAAATAGACAAAATCGGAATTAAACCTCGAGCCAAAATCTCGCCCCAATCCTATGAAATCATATCGCCCGGTAAACAAAGTAAGGTATACGGGATCGGTATTAACATCTCCCAAAGAAACTCTCAGCAAATCAAGGGACAATGGAATCGTGGTGCCCGCATTTGATCGCAGTTGAGAAGTGCTCGTATCAATAGTGCCGTCAAATCCTATACGCAACCCAACGCCCACCTTGCCCGATGTATCCACATTTAAATCGAGACGGCTTCGAGTATCTAAAGCAAATGTCTCTTCTCCGTTATCTGAGAATCGGGCGCCCATAAAAAGATCCAACCGGGGTATAACTAAACGCACCGAAATTGGTTGGGCATGCGCGCATATCAATGCGACGCCCATTAAAATAATAGCTAACAGAAATTTTTTCATGTTCAATATCGCTCCTTATTGGCTACTGTTATAACCAAATATAATAACATATTATTCAAATAGTATATATTTTTCTATTCCAATTAATTCAACGCGAGCGACGCGAATTCCATATCTATTGCGAAACATATTCTCATATAAGTAACAATCGGCTTGCTTTCGCCGATAATTTCGCTATGAACCTAGACTCTATTATGACCAATCAGCATGTATCGCGTCGCCGCGCGCGAAAATACCAGCCGCCAGTCGATCTTCCGGCGCCCCGTCTATCTGAAATATTATCGCACCGGCGGAGAGCAGTCGCCCGTAAAACACCGGAACAAAACATCGCTCTTGACACCGCAATTGCTCCCCAAAAGATCTTTCCCGCAAAACTGAAACAAAATAACGACACTCTTGTCAATCCGAGCATCGAACAAGAGTCGGCTCTTCTTCTCAAGATATTCTATGCCATATTAGACCGTTTTCTCTCGATCTTCTACGGGACCGGAGTGGCAATGCTTCTTTCAATAATTCTCGCGGCTCCCTTGGTTCATAGATTTTTTATTAACGATCCAGAAATACTCAATCTCTTTCACGTCGCAAGCATTGTTCTTCCGGAAAAAGACCTGGATTCTAGCGTTCTGTACAGACAAGTTTCGTCAGTATACAGCAATGACGCTCAAGACGAAAATATTGTTGTTGATTCATCGAAATTTGCCAACTTGCGTGTTCGCGAACATGTGCTAAAACCCGGAGACACCTTATTGGGAATAGCATTGCAATCCTCGCTTAATATGGGGACGATCGCAAGTTTCAACGATATTCAAGACGTTCATCGCATGCGAGCGGGGGCGACCTATCAAATACCCGATCGCGACGGGTTGTTGCATACAGTCCGCCGCGGCGAATCGGTCTCATCCATCGCAAGCTATTATGGCTCCGATATAAACCATATTCTCGATGTCAACCATCTTCCCTCAACCAAATTGAACGTCGGCGATTCGCTATTCATTCCCGACGCGGAGATGGATGATATCGAGCTTAGTATTATTCTCGGCGAATTGATTCGGTATCCCGCCCAAGGTCGTCTCACTTCGCCATTCGGACGTAGAATCGATCCAATCTTACATACTCCGGGGTACCATTACGGGATAGATATCGCGAATAGACCGGGCACGGCAATCAAAGCCGCTCGCGCCGGCAGAGTCTCCTATGTGGAGCGGAATGATTCGCTGTACGGCCATTTTGTTATCCTAAGCCATGGCGGGGGATTCGAAACACTCTACGCGCATCTTAGCACTATACTCGTTTCGAATGGAGAGTATCTCAACGCCGGACAGATATTGGGAAGAATGGGCAATACCGGTCGAAGCACCGGACCGCACCTCCATTTCTCTGTCATCGAGAACGGCGCTTTTGTCGATCCCTTCAAATATCTCCATTAAAAAAGATAGCACAATGAATAGAATTAATAAAAAGGAGCGTATATGCGGACCATCGTCATCGTGGTAATTTGCCTATTGGCTCTATTTGTATTTGTAAGCGTAGGAAGCATTTAACAGTACCTCCGGCGCATGCCGGAATCAATGGCCGAAAACGCCGATAACAGCGCCGCTATTCGCTCAATCGCTTGTCAGGCGACGACCACCCCGACCTGCCTCGTCCGATGAACCAAGCTGCGGCAACTCCGACCGCTCCGACCGCTATGGCGGCGGCCAACGTCAAGGTACTTTGCGGCAAGCCGTCGGACGGGATGACGCGTAACGGACTCGCCGCCACCATCCCCGTAATAACCGCCATACTCATCGCGCCGTACCGATTAAGAAGATAGCGCGCCAGCAGAGCGGTAATCGGTATTCCCGCCAACGCGCCGACACCAAAAATAGCCAATATGCTCACATCGAAATTTCCTATCGCTGCGACGATAACGCGGTAGCTTCCCATAATCAACAGAATCAACGACCCGCTAATACCCGGAAGCACCATAGCGCCGCCCGACATAAATCCCGAAAATAGAATGATAGCCGCGCTATCCGCGTTGCCTCCATTGGTCGGCAACAATCGCTCCAGTCCCGCTATCGCAATTATTCCGGCGACAATGCCCGCCACATGTATTTTTCTCCCGCCTTTTTCCACCAACGACCGGTAGAGCGCGGGGACGCCTCCCGCGATAAAGCCGACAAACAGCGCCGCCATAGGAAAAGGATAGCGATCCAACAAAAAACCGATTGGAACAGAGAGCGAAAAGAGGGAGCAGGCGATTCCGACTCCCAGTAGTATAAGAAATATCGCTCGCTTTCGCCATTCTGTATCAAACCTAACGATCCCTCCTAACGCGTCCAATATTTGTTCGTATATCCCCAAAATAACGGCTATGGTTCCTCCGCTTACCCCCGGAACAATATTTGCGGCACCGATAAATAGTCCCTTAACAAAGACCCATGCGCTACGAGCAAAACTAAACATCATTGAATAGTATGTCCAATCAGCATAGTATGCAATAGATGGGATTACTTCCTCCTCAATTGCTCAAGCGGCATATATTTCTTGTGGGAATAAAAGGCACAGGAATGGCCGCGCTGGCAGAGATACTGCTTCGCGCCGGCGTTCATCTTATAGGATCCGATACCGACGAACGTTTCTATACCGACGCGATCCTAGCGCAATTGGGAATTACCGTGATAGAAGACTTCGCTCCGGAGCGGATAACGAACAAGATAGAATTGGTCATCCACTCCTCGGCATATTCTCCCGACGATCACCCGCAACTGGTAGCGGCGCGGCGCAAAGGCGTCCCCATACTCTCTTATACCGAAGCGTTGGGCTCAATTTCTCGGCAAACGCCGACGATCGCGGTCGCAGGCGCGCATGGCAAAACAACCACCACAGCGCTTATCGGCACGATGGCGCAGGCCGCGAAACTGCCCAGCACCGTATTAACGGGCGGAGCGGTGGTCAATTTCGGCAATCGTTCCACATGGAGCGGCGGAGAACGATTTTTTGTCGTTGAGACATGCGAATATCGTCGCCATTTTCTCAATTTTCACCCCAATATACTCCTGCTGACCTCTGTCGAGAGAGATCATTTAGATTACTATCCAACCTACTCGTCCATCCTGCAAGCCTTTGTCGAATATGGACAAACTATTTCGAAACATGGCCTATTGATCTACTGCGCGGACGACCAAGGAGCGCGAGAAACCGCTCGCCGCGTAGCGCTGCGACGCCCCGATCTCGCAATGCTCTCCTACGGATTCGCCCCAGACGCGCGCCGCTTGATCACTCGTTATCGCCCGCTCCCCGGAAAATCGTATTTCCAATTCGACGGGCGCGAATGGGGGCTGGCCTTGCCAGGCAAACATATGGCGCAGAACGCCGCGGGCGCGATATGCGCGTTGCGAGCGCTCCCGCAAATTCTCGACAATTTCGAGGCTCCCGCGATAGATTCGCTCGTAAAGGGACTATCCTGTTATCGAGGATGTAGCCGTCGCCATGAACGAATCGGAGAACCCAATGGCATACTCATATTAGACGACTACGCGCATCATCCCACCGCCATTCTCGCGACCCTCGACGGAATACGCAAGTTCTATCCCAATCGTCGCATAATTGTAGACTTTGCCTCTCATACCTATTCACGCACCGCGGCATTGCTGTCCGAATTTGGAGAAGCATTCAAGGACGCGGATATAGTGATCATCCATAAGATATATGCCTCCGCCCGAGAAACGCGCGACAAAAACGTAGACGGAAAAACGCTTGCCGATAGCATATCGCGCAACCATTCTTGTGTTCGCTATATTCACGAGCCATTGGACGCATTGTGTTACTGTCTCGATATAGTCCGATCGGGGGACATATTTCTCACAATGGGCGCGGGAGACAATTGGATTTTAGGAAGGCAATTATATCAAGAATTATCAAAATCAATACATATTAAACACAAGGCTACTTGATTCTCGCTATAAGATGATATATTGTATCAACTGTGAATACTGTTGCGTTGATACATAGAATTATGCTGGCGTTCAGTATACTGATTACATGATTATAGCAATATCTGGAAAAAGCGGTTGCGGCAACACGACTGTTAGCGGATTGGTGGCCAACCGTTTAGGCTTCGCGCTGGTAAACTATACGTTGCGCGATCTGGCCGCCGAACGGGGCATATCATTCGATTCAATCCGCGAGATGGTAGAACAAGACGCGGCCATCGATCGGTTGCTTGATCGGCGTCAGGTTGAAAAAGCGCAGGCGGGCGATTGCGTCTTGGCTTCTCGGCTCTCTATTTGGTTATTGCTGAATGCCGATCTTCGGGTGTTCTTAACCGCGTCTGTAGAAGTGCGGGCTAGACGCATTCATCAACGAGAACAGGGAAAGCTAGAAGAGGTTATTCAAAATACTCGCGAACGCGATCGACTGGATCGCCAGCGTTTTTTACAGAACTACGGTATCGACAATGATCAATACGAATTCGCCGATTTAATTATCGATACCGAAAAATATAACGCGGAAGAATGTTGCGAAATTATTGTCGCACGCGCAAAGGAATTGGAAAAATTCTGTATGAACAATTACTCCCCATCGCTGAAAAAAACCGCCGCGATATTTTTAGCGACCGGCTTTGAAGAGATCGAAGCGACCACGCCGATCGATCTATTGCGGAGAGCCAATATCCAGGTTTCCATAATTGCTGTCGGAGAGCGAACCGTCAGAGGCGCGCACGGCATAGACATCGTTGCCGAAATCCGGCTCGAAGATTTTTTCCCTACCCAGCAATATGATGTCTACATTCTCCCAGGCGGCGACCAAGGAGCCTCAAATCTAGCTCGATCGAAGCGATTGCTCGATCTATTGCAAAAACATGCGGAGGCCGATCGATTGATCGCCGCTATCTGCGCCGCCCCGATTGTAGTGCTGGGGGCTCATTCATTGCTGAAAGGTCGTTCGTTTACCTGCTATCCCGGATACGAGCGCCGACAGCACGACGGAACGTTCTTGCCCGAACGCGTAGTCTGCGAAAAAGGACTCATCACCGGCCAATCGGCGGGAAGCGCCGCGGAATTCAGCATCTCGATTATCGAGGCATTGCTTGGAAAAGACGCCGCGCTCGAAATATTCAATCAAATAATACAGCGAGGCACTCTATAATGAAAATAGTACTATTAGGCCCTCCGGGCGTAGGCAAAGGAACGATGGCGGTACGCTTGGCAGACCATCTCAATATTCCTCACATATCGGCGGGGGATCTATTTCGTCGGCATATCGGCGATAAAACAGAATTGGGCGTCAAAGCGGCAGAAATCATAGCATCAGGTTCTCTGGTGCCAGACGCATTGACGATCGAAATGATGAATAACCGGCTCTCTGAACCCGATATCGGTAACGGCTATATTTTGGATGGATACCCTCGCACCATAGCGCAAGCGGAAGCGCTGGAGTCGCTGAGCCCCACCGAGGTTGTCATCTATTTTACCGCGGACGAAGACACCATTGTCGCTCGCCTATCTGGCAGAAGAGTGCACAGCCCTTCGGGAAGAATATACCATGTTCTATTCAATCCTCCGCGCGTTCCAGATCGTGACGATGAAACCGGAGAAGCGCTATCAATTAGACCAGACGACCAAGAAGACGCTATTCGCCACCGGCTTTCAGTCTATACAAAGCAAACTGCCCCGCTCGCCGAATTCTACCGCCCAAAGCTTCTTGAAGTCGACGCGATGGCAAAACCAGACGAGGTATTCCAGCGACTGTTGCAAGCGCTCACAAACCGTTAAAATAGACCGCGCGGCATTGGCGGTTATATGCTATAATTTGAATATTGCCGCCGCTTCTGCCTGCTTTTGACAATATCGGCAACGTTGCGAGAAAGCACAGAAAAAATGGCGTCTCGAAGCTCGTCCCACAAAAACCCAAACTCGTCTTCGGCATATTGACGCGAAACGATCGCCAACTGATTTCCCTCCACCGCCTTGAGCACATCGTACACGGTCAAATTTTCCGGCAATTTCATCAACGCGTAACCTCCGCCAACTCCTCTCGTACTCTTTACCACGCCGGCTCGTCGCAATAACGCCATAATCTGCGCAAGATATTGCTGGGGAATATTCTGCACGCTTGCGATAGTGCTAATATGCGGCAAAGGGTTGGCATTGGCATGCTCGGCCAAATAGACAACCGCGGTTAACGCGTAGACACTTTTTAATGAGATCACCGAGTATGATACAGCCCCAAAATGCGAAAGCTATCGGTCTGTTCTCGCAATTCATCCAAGGCTTCAAAAAAACGATCGGGAGGGTCTGGTATATCGATATCGACATAAAACATATAGCGCCACGGTTTTCCCATGATTGGACGAGATTCTATCTTGGTAAGGTTCAGGCGATGATCGGCAAGAATCCGCATCCCTTTTAAAAGCGCTCCGGAACGATCGGGAACGGCAAAAACGACGGCTCCTTTGGTCGGAAGTTCGATCTTCGCATGCTCGGAACGCGCCAATATAACAAATCGCGTATAGTTGTTAGGATTGGTCTCTATGCCCTCGCGCAATATCTTTAGCCCATAGATAGCGCACGATTCCGCGCCGGCGATCGCCGCGTTGCCCAGATCGCCCAACTTATCGATATGTTCCACCGATCCCGCCGTATCATAGTACGGCATGCGTATCCATTCAGGATGTGTGTCAAGAAACTTCGCGCATTGCAATAATCCTTGCGGATGAGAAAATACATGGGTAATCGAATCAATAGACGCTTCCTGTAGTCCAATCAAACTGTGGACAATGCGTATTTTTATCTCTCCGCATATATTGACATCGGGATATTGCAGAAAGAGATCGTAATTCTCGTGCACCGAACCCGCTAGCGAATTTTCAAGAGGAACAATGCCATATTGATACTTCCCTCGCAATACCGATTCAAACACATCGGAAAAACTATCATGCTCGACAGCGTCGACCTCGTCGGATTGAAAAAAGCGACGCACCGCCGTCTCGCTATATGCCCCCCGCTTGCCTTGAAACGCCACAGAAAACCGCGAAGACGCCTCGCCGACGGGACGCATGCCAAAAAACTCGGGGCGACTGTCGGACATTCGCGGCAATCGCACCAGCTCTTTTTGAACCGCCGGCATCAATGCCTCAATATCGCGCATAAGCCGCTCAAACTGTTGGGGATACAAACTCTGCGCCCCATCGGATAAAGCCTGCGACGGATCGCAATGCGTCTCTACGATGATGCCGTCAGCTCCGGCGGCTACCGCGGCAAGCGCTCCCGCGGAGACATGATCGCGAATGCCGATCGCATGGCTCGGATCGACCAACACAGGAAGATGGGTAAGCTCTTTAAGCACCGGAATAGACGAAATATCAAGCGAGAACCGCGTATGCGGTTCAAACGTCCGTATGCCGCGCTCGCAAAGTATCACGTGCCGAGCATCATGCGCCAACAAATATTCAGCCGCCATCAACCATTCCTCAATAGTGGCCGCAGGACCGCGCTTCAGCATAACGACCCCACCGGCCGCCCCCACTTTTTTGAGCAACTCAAAATTCTGCATATTTCGCGCGCCTATCTGAAACACATCGACATATTCGCGCATCAAATCGACATGATCGCCCGATACGATCTCGCTGACCACAGGCAACCCAACCATATCGCCCGCCTCTTTAAGATACCGCAACCCGCTCTCGCCAAGCCCCTGAAAAGAATAGGGAGACGTCCTCGGCTTAAACGCCCCGCCTCGCAACATAACCGCCCCCGCGTCCCTCGCCACTCGAGCGATCTCGCAGATCTGCTCGCGGCTTTCGACCGAGCACGGCCCCGTGATAACCACTATACGGGCACCCCCTATTTTCACATTGCCGACCGTGACAATTGTGTCCATCGACTGCGTCTCTCGCGACGCCAGTTTATACGGCTTGCTTACCGGTATAACCTGCTCCACCTCGGGCAACGCGGCGATATCGCCCATTGTGAGGCGCGAATCTCCGGCGACGCCCAGAATAATGCCCTCTTCGCTCTCAATCGCGCGTATCTTCAAACCGTGAGATTTCAGAATCATTGTCACCCGTTCGGCGTCGCGCTTTTCCATCAACGGCTTAAGAATTACTACCATCGCTCATCCTCGCTCGCTATCTTCATCGCTTCCATCGCCGTCGAATCGCCCCAACGCCGCCACGCTCGCCATCTTACGTTCCGCGTAATCTCGAAAATCCGCAATCAACCGCTGGCGATAATCGCTAATGCGTTGCACATATACTTTGGTGCTCTCAGGAATACGATCGTCGCGAACGCGACTCCATCCGGCATTGTAGATAGCCATCGCGGTCAAATAATCGTTTTTAGCGACTCGGAGGCAATATCGAAGATGCCTCATCGCATGCATCGCGTTTATGTCGGGCACGAAAAAATCTTTGTTCGATAGGTGCGGAAAGCTCTTTGAATTTAACTGAAAAAGCCCGCGGTCAACCGATGAATTGGAATTGACAAATTGAACACTGGGACGGAATCCGCTCTCAACAGCCGCGACAGATATCGCCAACGAAAGCGGAATCTCTTCGACCTCGGCATAGTAGAGAATAGGCGACACAAGCTCCGCAGCCCGATTTCGACTTACGCGCGCCTGTCGTTCCACTACGGAAAACAGAAACTCGGGAACAAATTCATGGGTTGCGTCGCTTCGATAGAATGCCGAAATCGGCCTTTGGTGGAGCAATTTACTCTCAAACTCCTCAAGGCTGTAGCCGCTAATCGCAGAGGCGATGGCCGAACGTTTCAGCCAAACGTCGTACTCATTGGGATGTTCGACACGCCGCTCGAAAGCGACCTCGCTGCCGAACAGCGCGACAAAAGCGGCAGAACAACAAAGAGCGCGGAAAACCATTATCTCCCCAACTTAATGACAATGCCCTGCCCGGTAACATTGTAGATAAAATGACGGTCGAATTGCGCATACTCCTCGTTGCCCAGTTTGGTTACCCCTTCGCATCCCCAAAAACCGTAATCGTCAAAAACCACCGCGCCGCCAACGGCAAGTCGAGGCCAGACCCATTCCATCGCATCGGCCGCCGATTGATAGACATCGACATCGATATGACAAAAACAGAATCTCCTATCGCCTATTTTCGCTCCGGTATCATCGGGAAATACACCCTCCAATATAGTCCAATCGCTAAGATTGAGCGTTCGAAACGTATCGGCGACATCGCCGGGACACGCGTCGGCATGCTCGCCGCCCTTATAATAGGTATCGTGTATTCCCGCCTTTACCACTCCCCGAAATGTGTCGGCAAGATAGGTATGCGCAGAACCCGCGGCTCGCTCGGCCCGCTCGCAAAGCAACGCGCCGCTTCCGCCTCTCCAAGCGCCGACCTCAAGAACGTCGCCGCCCAACAAAAGACAGCTGCCGACCAGACGCCACAGCGTATATCCTCGCATCTTATCCAGCTTCGTCGAAGCAACGATAGTATCCCAAATGACACCAAATTCCTCGTCGCTATCCCACGGGCAATAATTTGCCACCGGCGCGATATCTCCATACCCGCGAGGCAATCGCGCGCGGACAGCATCCGCTCCTCCCATATAGTGTGTTTTATATACTCGCGTAGAGAACCGCTCGCCTAACGCAACGCGCGGCGAATAGCGTTAAGATAACTACGAGGGCTGCCGCTCGCGACGGTGGGACGAAATAGCTCTTCGTTATCAGCGCCGAGAATCACCACAGTCGGAAACCCCGTTACGCCATATTGGACAGCCAACTCGCGATTATAGACGCGGTCTTCGTCGCTCTGCGTCAGCACCCGCGCCGGAGTTCGAGGAAAATCAATGAGAACGGGAATTAAATTGTCGTCAAGGTAGTCGCGAAATACTTTCCGAACAAGAATATCGCGCTCAAAACGCATACAATGCGGGCACCAGTCGCTTCCGGCAAAATAGAGAAACACAAACTTATCTTGCTCCTCAGCCGCGGCAAACCCCTTCGCCAAATTAGTCTCCCAATTATAGAAATATTTCGTCTCGGGAGCGGCCTCCTCAGCGGCAGGCGCCTCATCAACAGTAGCCTCGGGAGCAACAGAATCCGCAGTCGAAGCGTCTTGCCCAACCAGCGTTCCAACAATCGAAAATACCAGTAAAATTAATATCGATAATCTCATACCGAAAAAATATCTATCCACCGGTAAAAAGTCAACCCAAAATCATCCCCAACGC
>CBDCPJ010000052.1:0-98700 GCA_965220165.1 Spirochaetia bacterium | reverse complement strand
CGACTGGATACGCAATTTCGCGACAGTCACCGGCGTCTCTAACGATCTGGAAATGGTCGAAATCGATGTGGAACTGCGTAGCTATACGGGAATACTTCGGCCCGGACTATTTGATCAATCCTATGCTCGAAGACGAGTCTCATTGGGACTACAAGCGTTGCAAGCAACCCTCAATCCCGAACTTACCGATTTTAATGTAACGGGGTTTGGGCCATATGTCGGTATTGGTTTTAATTTTCTGGAGGATTTCATCAACTTTGGATTTGGATATTTCTTTCCGGTGGAGCTCCGCGATGGCGAACTATCGCTATCCAACTACGACTCGATAAAGCTTTGGGGCGAGCTCGCGCCGGGGTTGCTTCCCTTTTATATTCGTTTCTACTATTCTCGGCAGGGATTTTTGCGAACAATCATCCAAGAAGATATTTTTGACGGCGCGTCGTTATTTGACGGACATAGCATATATGATTTAACCATCGGCTATTCTCCGTTTGGCATTGTAAGCTTTGAAATATTCCTGCGCGACGTTGTTAATATAAGCGATACCGGCTATCCCGAGCATGAAAATGGCGTCGCGGTTACCAATCTTCAGTTTGGCGTTGTGGCCTATATCGGGCGGCGATAAATTCGAAAACCTGATAGTGTGAACTCTTCAACCCCCCGCATCGCGATATTGGCAACCCATATCGCCAGAAAAATCGCCGCCGGCGAAGTAATCGAACGCCCCGCCTCGGCGTTGCGAGAGCTTATCGACAACAGCGTAGACGCCGGCGCTCGCGAAATATCGATCGAAATCGAACGCGGCGGTATCGAGCATATTCGAATCGTCGATAATGGGCGCGGTATGGACGCGGACGATCTCGCGCTCTCCATCCAGTCGCATGCAACCTCTAAAATAAGAACGTTGGAAGACCTAGACCATGCCTCCACACTCGGATTTCGCGGCGAAGCGCTTGCCAGCATCGCCGCCGTCTCTCGCCTCGTTATAACCAGCGGAACCGATGCCGACCAGAGCGGAAACACCCTCTCTATCGACGCCTCCGGCGAAAAGCAATTGGAGGGCGCGCAGGCCCTTCGCGGCTCGATAATCTCGATACGAGACATTTTTTACGCGTTGCCTGCCAGAAAACGCTCCCTTCGCAGCGCGGCGAGCGAAAGCGGCGCCTGCAAAACAGTTGTGATCGAAAAGGCGCTGGCATTCTGGAACATCGCCTTTCGATTCGCCGCTTCTCACCATAGGGTACTATCGTTGCCGGCGGTCGAAACGCCCGAACGACGCATCGCCGATATTTATCCCGGATTGGCTCGCGAAGCTTCGCTTACCCGCCTTACGGCTACAGGTCGCAATTTTAGCCTTGCCATTGCGACCAGCGCTCCATCCTATCGCGCCAATAATCGTCGCCACATCTATATTTTTGTCAACAATAGAAGGATCCGCGAATTCTCGCTCTCTCAGGCGATAGAATACGCCTACTCGCCCTATCTCCCCGGAGGCTCGTTCCCCGCGGCGTTTGTCTTTATTTCGGTCGACCCCGAACAGGTCGACTTCAATATCCATCCGGCAAAGCGCGAAGCCCTAATCCGCAACAAAGACGACATACGCCAGCGGATCATCGAGACGCTCAACACATTTCTCGAAACCTTTACCCGCAAAGTCACCGTCGCTTCGCCAAAAGATTCGTCGTTTGGCCCGTCGCTCTCGTTTAACGACGCTATGGAAAATACGCCCGAGTACATAGGAAAAACGCTCGGGCTCACATCGTTGCCAACCTCGTTGCCCCAATTTGAATCGGACGCGGAAAACAGGTCGCCGCTCCGAAGATCGCCCGCCGCGCTGAATATTCCCGATGTCCCTCCCGCCTTTGACGCCTCCCCAAAACAGGGCATGCAGTCCCATCGAAGCGAGACTGAGCGACCGCGCTACCTTGGACAGATATTCAACCTGTTTCTTCTGGTCGAAATTGGCGATAGATTGCTCATCATCGATCAGCACGCGGCGCATGAGCGGGCGCTCTACGAACGATACCGCGCGGAGGGCCGATCGCAACGCCTCCTTACGCCGATTCGCATCGAGACATCCGCCGAGCAAGACAGGCTTGTAACCGAGTATCTCCCGGAATTTACCCGTCAGGGAATAGCGATAGAGCAAGGCGCGCCGGGTCTCTGGCATATCAACGCCCTGCCCGCGGCAATTGCCGACAACGGCGCTATCGTCGAACAGGCGATGGGAAATATTCTCCGCGCCCGCGAATCGATCGACACCGCGCTGGTCGAGTTTTACGCGACGATGGCCTGCCGCGCCGCCGTCAAAGAGGGCGACCATATCCCCGACGCGGACGCGAAATCGCTTATCGACCAGCTCTTCTCGCTCCCAGACGGTCGTTGCCCGCATGGCCGCCCGATATGGTTTGAGTTGACCCATGCCGAGCTCCTGCGATTTGTCGGGCGACGATAACGACGCAATTATTGGTGGGGGGGGGAATCGCCTCGCTCCCGCGCCGCAAGGCCGATGGCGGCGAGCGCGATGGAGCTTTTCGGCCCCGCCCATTTCGTTGTCTCCCCCCTCGCCTCCATCGCGAGGGCTTCGGACGATTCTGTCGACAAAGGGCGATCTCGCCAACGCCGAAGCCCTCGCGATTACGGCTACCCCCCTCCGCGGGCGTCGGCCTGTGAAACGTCCGACAGTTGCGCATACGCCCGCGACGCCCAAATGGGCAGTAGGCGCTTGACCACCGAATCGCGCGAGGATATTTCGGCCGGTTGGGCGTCGCGGGTGTTTTACGGGGCGAATTTTCGATTGAAGCGCGGCGCCCGCGCGATTTGCGGGAGGATCGGGCGTTGCGGGAAATTTGCGGGGGGATTTACAATGGCGGGGCGCTCCCGCTGAGGGGGGAGCGCAATAGCGCAGGGGCGAGCCCAGCGGAGCGCGAGCGAAGCTGGATCAGCGCGCCCCGGTCAGCGCTATGGAGCGCGGGGGGAGACTTCCCCCTTCCCCCCATTGCTCCGACCCGGTTGACTTTTTTGCGCCAATTGGCAATATTTTGATATGCTTATTGAATTTACCGAACCTATCAATCGATTGGTTGGCGATGTCGAACGCTACTGGAGGTCTCTTTGAAGAGCGCGCCAGCAAAGAGGAGATAGAGCGCATACAGCGGGCTATTGGCGAGGCCGATTTTTGGGTCGATCGAGACGCCGCGCTCAAAACGGTGCGAAGGCTTAAAGAACTCAAGCGACAATACGACCCCTGGCAGGCGTTGTATAGCGAGATCCGCGATCTTCAGGCTCTCCACTCGCTGGCTGCGGAGGAGCAAGACGAATCGATCTCCGACGAGGTCGCCACTACGCTGGAGCGGCTTCGGCAGGAATATGAGCGGTTGCTTATTCGGGAGTTGCTTGGCGAGGAGCGCGACAGCGCCTCCGCATTTCTTACCATACATTCCGGCGCCGGCGGCGTAGAGGCGTGCGACTGGGTCTCTATGTTGCTTCGTATGTATGTTCGCTGGGCGACAAGGCATAATTTCTCGTATACGACGATTGATATGCAAGAGTCGGAGGGAGGGATCAAATCGGTGACGGTCGAGGTGAGCGGCGATTATGTCTACGGCTACCTTAAATGCGAGGCCGGCGTGCATCGATTGGTGCGAATATCGCCATTCGACTCGGGCGCTCGCAGGCATACCTCGTTCGCTTCTGTCGCGGTGTCGCCGGTTGTGGACGACTCTATCGATATCGACATACAGCCGAGCGATATTCGCGTCGATACCTATCGGGCCAGCGGCGCGGGCGGGCAGCATGTCAACAAAACCGACTCGGCGGTGCGCATTACTCACCTGGAGAGCGGGATTGTCGCGCAGTGCCAAAATGAGCGAAGTCAGCATAAGAATCGCGCGATAGCAATGCGAGCGCTTCGTTCGCGCCTCTATCAACATTTGCGCAATATTCAGGAAGAGGAGATTCAGAAAAAGGCGGGCGTCAAAAAGAGTATCGCATGGGGAAACCAGATTCGATCCTATGTTTTTCAACCCTACACTATGGTCAAAGATCATCGAACAAACTATGAGAGCGGCAATATTCAGGCGATTATGGACGGAGCGATCGATCGCTATATCGATACCTACCTTCGCTGGCTCTTTGAGTCGCGCGCCAAGTAGCCATCTTCGTAACGCGGGAGAGCTATGATGAATAGGGGGCGTTGGACGCGTAAAAGCAGCTGGTCGCGGCGATGGCGCGCGATCCGCGCGATGGCGCGCGTCGCTATCGGTATGTCGATCGCGACCGCGGTGTACGCGGGGGGCGATATGGAGCAATCGCTGGACGAGCTGTTGCCGGTATATGAGCAAGAATTGTACCGCGTGGGGTTTCGAGATTTTGAGCTTGCCATCGATGAACGGAGCAATGAATATTTGAGGCGAGGGCTGACGCGCGTTCTGTTGGAACGATTCCGCGCAATTGAGCGGCATCAGTTGACCGAACTGGAGCAATGGGCGCTTCGGGCAAGCCTTATGCGGCAAGAGCGCGCGAAGGTCGGCGCGGAGCTCGATAGCGCGATCGATCAACTCGACGCGCTTCGCTATAGCATGAGCGATTCCGAGAGCATTCAAGACAATCGAGAGAATCTACAAGAAGATATCGACAAGAAACGCGCCTCGTTGCAGTTGCTGAACGACGCTCCGCTTATCTCTGTCGAGATCGTAGACGAACTGCCGGTCGAATTTTGGATACCCGAGGATGAAATTAGCAGCCTGTTAACGGTCGAACCGCTCAATCGTTTTGCCGAGCGCAACGATCTTGATGTTGTCGTCTCTGGCCTAGTCACCGAAGAAAATGATTTTATTTTTATCGATATCGTTGTCTACAACGCGATCCTTGATAAAGAACGACGATTGGATACCGCGGCGTCGCCGGTCGATAATGTCGAGATAGCCGTCGACGCCATTATACAAGAGCTATCGACGATCATCTTAGGTCGCGAATGGGCGACGCTTGATATTACCAACGTCCCCGAGGATGCGCAGGTCTATCTTAACGATAATTTTCTGCACAACGGAGACGCTCGAGTGGAATATGTCCCGACGGGCAAACATACTATTCGTTTTTCTCGTCCCGCTTTCTCGCAGAATCGCGACATCGTTATCGATTTAGCGCCCTACGAGCTCTATCATTTAGATGGCTCCTTTCCTCTGCCCGCGGGAGAATATACACGTATCGAAACAAATCCCTACTCTACAAATGTCTATATCGATTCGGTCTGGCAAGGCGTAACCCCTATCAATTTTCAGCTTCCAACCGCGGAAAGCTACGATATTCTTCTATCATTGAGGCAGGTTGACTATTACGACGGGACGCTTGTCATCTCCAGCGACAGCCCTTCGCTGATCTATAAAACCCTGAGTCCTATCGATTTTGACGCGGAAGAATATGTGGCCTCGGGGCGAGATCAATTCTACTACTCGCTTGGCGCGTTTGCCGTATCTGCCGTCGCGCCGCTTCTTATTAGCGGATTTGTCGCGGATAATAACACCATACGCTCGTCTTCGGGATTTAATGAACTGGACACGCCGCAGCAAAATCAATTAATTAACGAGGGTAATGCCCTCTCGATAGCATTTGGGAGTAGCATATTTCTTACCGGCGTCCTATTTCTCAACACGATCATCGATTTGGTCGGGTATATTTCCGCGGGCGAGCGCTACCACGGGAGGTAACATGGGCAACACCGCCATCATTACCGTCTCGCTTATAGGAGTGTTGCTGATTGGCGCTCCGGCATTGGCAGCCCCCGCAATTTTTCGCTCTAATGCTGTGGGCATGCGGCTTGACGAGATTGCCGCTTCCGAACGAGCGAGATACGAGTATGTGCTAGAACTCATAGAGGCCGAAGATCGAGAGATAGAGCGCCTATTGCAAAATGGGAGCGAGATACGACGAACCGAAACCGCGAAAAATGGCGCCACGATATGGGAATACGAAGAGGATTCGCTACGTTCTGTCACTACGTTAGACAATCAACAGCGTGTTATTCGCGAACAGCTATACGCCGATGACGGGCAACTCATCGAGAATCGAAGATATTCGCGCGGCAATCGCGCGGAATTGACAATATCTGTCTACGACGAAGAGGGCGAGTTCCTCTATCAAGAGACGCAACGTTTTACGGTCGACGGGAGGATACGAGAGGCGCGCAGGGTATATCGGGAGGATCAAGAGCAATTTGCCATCGCTCCCGCGTCCATTGCCAGCCCTGCTGACGATGACGCGGCCGATAGCGCGGACGCGACCAATGACGCAGACGCGGCCGATAGCGCAGACGCGACCGATGACGCGAACGCGACCGATAGCGCAGACGCGGCCGATGACGCGAACGCGACCGATAGCGCAGACGCGGCCGATGCGCAGACGCGGCCGATAGCGCAGACGCGGCCGATGACGCGAACGCGGCGATAGCGCAGACGCGGCCGATGACACAGACGCGGCCGATGACGCGAACGCGGCCGATAGCGCAGACGCGGCCGATGACACAGACGCGACCGATGACGCGAACCGACCGATAGCGCAGACGCGACCGATAGCGCAGACGCGGCCGATGACGCGGACGCGGCCGATAGCGCAGACGCGGCCGATGACGCGAACGCGGCTATATTATCCGAATCGCCGAGCGGAATAATCGCGAGGCCGCCGCCAAATATAAGCCGCCATTCCATCTACTCGTATATAGGCGATAGGCTTTTCGAGGAATGGCATCGAACCTCTGATTGGACGCTTATCCATTACTACGACTCCCAGCAACGCGTGATAAGAAGCGACGAACTTTTGAATAATATCCTTGTCCGCAGCAGCCAATTTTCATATGGGGACGATCAACAGCGTCAATCTCCATTGTTCGAGGAGATCCAAGAGGGGCCGGTCATCGCTCGGCGTAGCTACGATGAATCCGGCAATCTTTTGCAAGAGATCCGCTGGGAAGATGAAGATATACTTTCGAATCGACGCAATATTTACGAAGAGGGACAACTTATAGCGATAATTGACGAACATCCCGGAATGATCATCCGCCGCCAATTTGGCTACGAGAACGAAGGAACGCTCATTAGCGAAGATTGGTATCAAAATAATGTCGCCACCCGCTCGATTCGCTATCTTGACGAGGATACTCGCATGGAAATATATTATCGCCGAGGAGATCCCTACATCAATATTTCATACTTCGACAACGAAAAAATACAGGAAGACTATTTGCGAAATGGAAAAATCGTAAGCAGTCGACGATTTGATTGATACGGCTCGCTCAAGCAGCATTTATCGCGCGGCGACATCTTCGTATCGGCGGGCAGGGACGTATAACTACGATACTATCGATCGTGGGTATCGCCATCGGAGCGATGACACTGATTACGGTATTGGGTGTGATGAACGGCTTTCAACTTGGGACGATCGCCAATCTTCTAGAGGTAGGTTCGTATCATATTCAAATGGACGATGTAAATAGACAGGATCAGGCGGAGCAAATAGCATCGTCTATCCCGGAAATACGGGCATTTGTTCCATTTCAAGAATTGCGTACGCTTATACAGCCTATCTTCGGGTCTCCGCGTCCGGCGCTGATTCGGGCGGTTCCCCATGATCTATTAGATCGCGATCGCGGGCTTGCCGATCAACTCGATATAATTTTGGGAGATTTCGACCTCAAGCGCCCCAACGGGATCGTTATGGGAGCCGAACTGGCTCGCGTTCTTGGCGTTTCGGTAGGTTATTCCGCGCAAATCGCTCCTTCAGACAGGCTCTTGCGACAGCAAAATAGCGCGCTGGTCGATCTAGAGGTGCGCGGGATATTTCAGACCGGTCACTACGAATACGATAGGACATGGGCATATATTTCAATAGACGATAGCGAGGCTATCATAGGTTCGGACATCGCGCCGCAGTTGGGAATAAAACTGCGGGATCATTATCGAGATCGTCAGGTTATCGGACAGTTGGGAAATCTATTTGAAACGAACGGCGTCTCCGGAACAATGTCGTCATGGCGCGATTTTAACCGCTCCATTTTTATCGCGCTTCGCCTCGAAAAAATCTTGATGTCGTTGCTTTTGGGACTTATCTTCATTGTAGTAACGTTCAATATATATCAATCATCTCAGCGAAATGTGTTGGAACGTTTTGAAGAGATCGCGACTCTTAAAGCAGTTGGTATGTATCCCGACGATACGCGGTTAATTTTTGCGCTACAGGGCGTTTTTATAGGACTATTCGGAGGGTTTTTCGGGGTGGTCGCGGGGTTGTTTGCGGCAACCAACATCAACGAAATATTCAGTCTTATAGAGGCGATCGCCAAAATTGGAGTCGCGGCAGCCAATCGTTTGTTTGCTGGAGACAACGGGGAGTTTCAGATCAACCCATTCGCCGGAGATTTTTTCTATATCGAAGAGGTGCCCACGCGTATTTTACTGTTCGAGACAATGGCAATATTTATGTTCGCCTCTATCTCGGCGACACTGGCCGCCTATTTTGCATCGTCTAAAGTATTGCGAGCGCGTCCGGCCGAGATTCTGCGCTATGAGTAATCGTCCCGACCAATTCAACCGTCCCGCTCCGGGCGATCCGCGCGCGTCGGGGCCGCTGGTTCAATTGACCAATGTTACTAAATCGTTTGCCAGCGGCGATGAGCATATTACCATTTTAGACGCTATCAATTTTACCGCCCCCGTCGGGAAAATTCTGGCTATTACCGGAGAAAGCGGCTCGGGGAAAAGCACACTCCTCAATATTATCGGAGGTCTTGATTATCCCACCGAAGGAATCGTCCGCGTAAATAATCGCGTCACCAACAAACTGAGCGAATATGAAATGACTCGATTTAGAAGTCGCGATATTGGATTTATATTTCAATTTCATCATCTTATGAAAGATTTTACCGCGATCGAGAATGTTATGTTGCCCGCCTATATAGCCCATGGAAATCGACGCGCCGCTCTGCGCGCGGCGCGGGAGTTGCTTAAAGAGGTGCGCATGGAAAAACGGGCGGATCATTATCCTAATCAATTATCGGGTGGAGAACGTCAACGTATCGCGGTGGCGAGGGCGTTGATCAATAGCCCCCCGTTAATATTGGCTGATGAGCCTACCGGCAATTTAGACGAGAGGAATTCGCGTCAAGTTGAATTCCTGCTATTCTTTTTAGCGCGGCGGCAACGGAAGACCCTTATCATCGCGACTCATGATATAAACCTTACCAAAGAGGCGGACATTCATCTTCGTATTGAACATGGCAAGTTGCATTTCGTATAAGAGGAGCGATACGAAGCTATTCCCATGAAATCGTCCGTCATATTGGCAATCGCATTGCGCTATCTTATAGGAAAGGGCGCTCGTCACTTCGCCAGAACATGGGGAGCAATTATAGGAATAGGCATAAGCTTAATTCCTCTAATCGTTGTGCTGCATAGCGCCGATGGCATGATTCGAGGAATTGTCTCTCGATTTATCGAGACCGGGACCTATCATTTACAGGCGCAGAGCGCAAAACCGCTCGATAAGACAGAGATCGCGACGCTACGCGAGAAGCTCATGACTGTGCCGCATGTAACGGCGGTGATACCGGAATGGCGCGGCGCGGCGCTATCATCGAATAGATCGGGCGATCGAAGCGGGATTACAATACGGGCCGTCGCTCCCGATGTCTGGGAGACAGATCCGGAATTGCGGAGATATCTCGAGATAGAAGATGGGCTATTCGATCTCTCGCAAAACGACTACGCGGTTGTGGGAAAGCATGTCGCCCGTTCTCTCGATTTACAGACGGGAGATACTCTTCGCGTCATCACCACAAGAACTATCGCGAATGGAAGATCGATTCCAAGAATAAGCTCTTTTACGATAACGGGAATATTTAGCAGCGGATATCAAGACCTTGATCGTCTTTGGGTCTACATTCCTCTGGAGAGCGGACTACGCGTTATTCAATCTGAGGAGGCTCGTCTTATTATGGGCATAAAGGTCGCCGATCCCTACTCGATCCCCAATAATCTCTTTCCTTCTTCCGATAATAGCCAATTCGCGGAGATGATCTCGCATCTTGCCGCTCTATTACAAGAGGATTTTCGTATTTATAGCTGGTATAACCTACAGGCAGTTCGCTATCAATCATTCCGGTCCACAAAAAACATACTGTTATTTATTATGGGTCTTATCATTTGTATCGCGTCGTTCAATATTTCTTCTACGCTTATCACATTGACGCATGAAAAGCGTTTTGAGATAGCGTTGCTTAAAAGCATAGGAACGCCTCCGCAAGCCATTGGAATGATTTTTATTATGTGCGGCTTTATCGGCGGCGTCGGCGGCGTGATAATTGGCATGCCTATTGGATTGCTATTGTCGTTGCAAATAAACTGGGTTCTTCGAGCCGTCGAGACGGTTATCGCCGCCGCGCAACGCGGCGCCTCGTGGGCCGCAAGCGGATTGGTCGGCAACGCGCCGGCGGCGGAACAATTTGATCAGGCCGAGTTTTATTTGGAGGCAATTC
The DNA here is from genome assembly GCA_965220165.1 of Spirochaetia bacterium. Taxonomy (GTDB): domain Bacteria; phylum Spirochaetota; class Spirochaetia; genus CBDCPJ01. The sequence continues at coordinate 88,175 of CBDCPJ010000052.1, read as the reverse complement.
CCGTCTATCCCCAACTATCGGGGCTGCTACTTATAGCCGCCTCCACAATTATGCTCGCCACGCTCTCCGCGTTGACGCCGGCCCTTCGGGCAAGCAAACTTCGCCCTATTAGCGTGATACAACGCGTGTAGCAGTCTATTGTGTTCGCGGATCGGCACGACATTCAGCAAGAGACGACTGCTGGATATCCAGCGATTTCCATATCTCATCGCCTATCTTTTCAGGCGCTTGAGAGCCGTCGACTTTCACTATGCGCATCGGGCTACGGCTATAATAATCGACAATACGTCGATAAGCGCGCGCGAACGAAATCAACTGCTCGCAATGCTCAAACATGCTCCTCTTATTTCTCTTTGCCAACCGGCGCTCGATCTCTCCATCATTACCGATATCAATATAGATCAGATATTGCGGGAGAGGAAAATGGCTATTAATCTTCTCAACAAATGAACGTTTACACTGCGCCCCTTGGTAGACAAGCGAAGAAAAGAGATATCGATCGCAAATAACCCATCCGGAATCCGCCTGTTCTTTCATTCCGTCGTGGCCATAGAGGTGTTGATACCTATCCGCGGCATACAAGAGCGCCAATGTCTCCGGCTCGACTTTGATCTCGCTAAACAGCATGCGACGAATGATTTTCCCAATGTGATCGTTGGTAGGCTCGTGGGAACTACGGACGGGAATTCGCATTTGGCGGAAACGCCGCTCTAACAGTTCGCATTGAGTTGTTTTGCCGACCACGTCGATTCCTTCCAGCACAATCATACGCTGTATGATAGGGGCGTCCAGCGGCATGCGTATTTCATGCGCGTCGCCAAAATTGTCGATATGATTGATTATCGTTCTCCCTCTAAGCATTCGCGTATCGCCACAGCGCTTTTTCCAAACGATGGGCTGGCAATTATCCGAGAATTCCTCGGACGATCAATATCGATGGCGAATTGCGCTCGTATGCGAGTCGGTCTGGGGGCAAGCACGGCAACCCTATCCGCAAGATAGATCGCTTCGTCGATATTGTGCGTAACAAGTAACATAGTCCAATGATGCATTCGATGCATGGCAAGTAGCCAATCTTGCATACGCAGTCGAGTGAGGGCGTCCAGAGAGCTAAATGGTTCGTCGAGCAAAAGAATGTCGCGCTCCAAGATAACCGCGCGAAGAAATGCCACCCGCTGTCGCATCCCTCCCGATAATATATATGGGTAATGACGCAACGAGTCTGCCAATCCAATGTCGGTTAACAGGAGGCCGGCGCGTCTTCGAGCCTCTTTTCGCTTTGCGCCATGGATAATTAGCGGCAACGCGACATTGTCAACTATTGAAAGCCAAGGCAAGAGGTGATCGCGTTGCGGCATATATCCTATGCTCTCTTCTCCGCCTTCCGCTATCTCTATACCCCCAGAATCGGCGGACAAAAGGCCGCATATCACTTTGAGCAACGTGCTTTTCCCGCAACCGCTTTCTCCAACAAACGCCACAATTTCGCCTCGTTTAATGGAAAGAGAAATGTCGGACAATACTGGAAGGGGCTTGTCTTTAACGAGATAGCTCTTTCGTATGCCATCAATTCGCAAAAGATAACCGTGGTTTGCGTCTGTATATACCGGCATATCTATATCATTCGACGACAACTAGAAGGATAGATAGTCTCTATCGTCATCGTTGCCCGTTATCGTATGCGGGAAGATATTGGTTGGTAAATGCGGAATCGATGTCGACAGAGCCATCGACGAGTCCATTGTGTCGCATCCAATCGGTATATCCTTGCCAGATCGACTCTTCTTGCCATCCCCAACCTCGATCGCGCGATATCATATGCTTCTTGAGCCAGGCGACACTCTCGACCAATTCGTCTCGATTCAATTCTTGCGCTTGTTGATACAACATTTCCGCAGCCTGCCGCGGATTATCGACAACAAATTGATGGGCGTCTGATAGAGCGCTCATAAATCTTCGAATAAGATTGGGCCTCTGCATAATGGTATCGTTATGCGTGATAATAATTGGAGTGTAGTAGTCTGGTATGCAATCGAAATAGTCCGACATTGGAAAATAATCGATATCGATACCCAGATTTTGGGCCTGTATCCCCTGCGTCCCATAAAAAATCCAGGCTAAATCCGCTCTTTCCGCAGCGAACATAGCCAAAATATCGGTGCCGGCGGGAACAAATTCGGGATCGACAGATTCGCCCTCCGCGCAACGTATCAGCGCCCGTAACGTGGGAAGTTCAAATTGAGAATAGAAGGTAGCATAGCGCAGAGAGCTAAAATCGGCGGGCGTTTCCGCTTTGATATGGGAAGGCGCGGCGAAACCGGAGGTGTTGGTCTGCAATATTGTCGCAATCGAAACCAACGGAACATCGTCCGCCCGCAACAATGTTAAATTTTCTTGATAATCGACGCCGAAATCGGCCTTCCCGCCAACTATCGCCGCGGGGGCATAGACCTCGCCCGGTTGCGCAATATCGACTTGAAGATTTTCTCGCTCGAAAAAACCTCCAGCCTGCGCCACAAATATACCCACATGATTTACATTGGGCGTCCAATCTAGCATAAAAACCACCGAATCGGGCTCCGCGCCGTCATTGGCGCGCGTCTCGACATTTCCCGCCGCCATCGCTCGCGTCGCTATCAAGAATAACAATATCAAGACGCGCAAATATCTATCCATTGTTATGCCGCTCCTCCGGTCGTAATATGCTTCACTTTCTATACTAGTCGACATCTTAATTGATAACCTTCAGTCGACGACATGGGCGGACAATTCAATTATGAACGCCGTATACTCGTCGGCAATATTATCAATGGGAACTATATAAATAGCGCCTATTTTATTTCTTTTTATCCAAGACGCATTGACGATTATATCGTAGCGCGGCTATTGCTGTGTTTGTCCGCTTCCGATAAATGGATCAAGTATCATGTCGTTATCATCGGCGCTATTATATATAGTTCCCTTATAAATTGTATTTAGGTAGTAATTGCATGGCAGGCTAGTTATTATGATCAAATACCAATTGATCGGCTAGCGTCATGCAATATTTCTCAAATTATGATCTGTTCTATATGCCCTTTCTATGCGGCGCTCCATACTATTTTTCGCGCCTTTCCGATGATATTTCGCCCAAAAAACGCTTGCGAGACCAATACCATCGCAACGCTCTCCTTTCAAATACAACAACAATGCCAAATAGCACCATACTCAATAATGAGGTAATCAACATCGCGGCAAATAATTGATCGGTCCGCAACGCATTTTTCGAGCGCAACATATAGAGCCCCAAACCCCCATAACCAGAAACCCACTCTCCAATAGTAGCGGCGATAACAGCATAGGTAACGGCCAAGCGCAGTCCGCTAAAAAAGGCGGGCAACGCCGAATGGAGGCGCGCCATTCGCCAAATCTGCCAACGAGACGCGCGCAACGAGCGCATCATTTCAACATAATCGGGATTGGTCGCCGCTAATCCATGAATGGTGGCAATGGCCATCGGAAAAAAGGTGAATAACGCGACCACCATAACCGTCGACCGAAAGCCAAAACCAATCCATATAACCACAAGCGGCGCAACAGCCAGTATTTGGATTGTCTGGGAAACAACAAGAATAGGATAGATAGCGCCGCGCAACAGCGGCGAAAGATCAACTAAAGCGGCGCAAATAATCGCGACGAAGACAGCAAACAATAACCCTGTCGCCGTAGCCATCATTGTCCGAGCGGTAGCGCTCGCCAACAACGAAGCGGTGTCTATTGCCGCGATTAAAACATCTCCGGGGGAGGGGAGAACAAATGATGGAAGTTTACTAAACCAAGACACCCCCCCCCACGCAAAGATCAATAGAACAATTACAACATAGGGCGAAACGCGAGAACAAATTAGACTTCTATTCCGCAAAATCCGTAACTACTCCCGCATTAACAAATAGCTAACAATAGAGCCAAGAAAAATGCCGCAACATAATCGATCGAGAATTCAATGCTATCAACAACAACGATTTATGCGCGCGGACGAGCTTCGTTGACTTTGATACTACGTCCTTTTACATCGCTACCATTGATTTTATCAATAGCTTCTTGGGCAGCGGCGCTATCAGTCATTTCCACAAAACCGAATCCTTTCGAACGACCGGTCATTCTATCGGAAATAATATTGACGCTACTTACTTCGCCGTACTGTTCAAAGAGATCACGTAAATCATCCTCTGAAATTGTATACGGCAAATTACCGACATATATATTCATAACTTTCCTCCTTACCGTAAAGGCATAAAAAAACAACATCATGCGCAATACGATCGTTTTTCATGGCTCTAAACATCTCTCCAATGAAATCATAGCCCATGCTCGTTTTATATTATATCATATCAAGATCTGGATCGCAACAACAAATAATTATAATTCTACGTTATTATAGCAAAATATCAAAATGATGCATCGTATGATGCCGATATTCAACGTTGCGCTTTAGTATGGTAGATGGAAAATCGGGAATATTGACGGCGTTGGGATAATATTGCGTTTCCAGACAGAACGCGGAATATTTTTCTACCGGCTTCCCATCGCGTCCTATCGATCCCGCTAACGAATTGCCGGTGTAGAATTGAAGCGTTGGCTTGGTGGTATAGACCTCCATCGAACGTTTGCTAACCGGATCGATGACAAAAGCCGCGGGCTGCATGCCCGGCGGCGAGCGACGCGCGGGGCGATTACTATTCGCCTGCCTAGACCCCAATACATAGGCAAAATCATAGCCATTTGGAACATCGGTCAGTCGTTCGCCAATAATTCTGCGTCTCCGAAAATCCAGCGCGGTGAAATCTACCGATATAACTTCTCCCGTGGCAATCAAATCAGAGTCGAGCCCTAAGTAACGATCCGCATAGATCACCATTTCATGGTTTAATATTGTTCCAGTTCCGCGCAAATTCCAATAGGCATGATTGGTTAGGTTAATAGGAGTGGTCCGATCGGTTGTAGCAAAATAATCGATCCACAGTTCGTTATCTTCGTTTAGTCGATAGGCAACATCGGTCTTTAAATTTCCAGGAAATCCCTCTTCTCCATGCGGACTTACCCGCGAGCAACGGACACCTGCCTCATTTTTGCCTCCAAATGTCTCACGGCGCCATAAAAAACGATTAAATCCATTTTTTCCGCCGTGAAGACAGTGTTGGCCATAGTTTTGGGTAACGGATATGGAACGTCGTCCAAGAAAAAATTGAGCGTCTTTTATGCGGTTAACCACCCTTCCTACCGTCGCTCCAAAATAGGGGTGGTCGCCAAGGTAGCCTTCGATGGAATCGTACCCGAGCGTGATCTCGTCGATTTTTCCACGCGCATCGGGCATTTTGACCGAAACTAACGTCGCGCCGTAGGGAATCACCTGTATAGATATTCCATTGCTATTGGATATCTCGATAATATCGATAGGGCGTCCATCTGGCATTGAACCAAATGAACGGTTGTATATTCTCACGATGCGCTCGTCATATTTTCACAGCGAATCCAACAGGGCGATTCCCTCTTGAACATGCGAAACAGATTGATTCAACGCATCCTTTTCGGACTGGTCAAGGTCTAATTCGATTATCTTGCTTATCCCGTTTGATCCGATTATCGCGGGAACGCCAAGAAATATCTTATCATATCCATACTCGCCTTGGAGATAGGCGCATACGGCTTCAATACGGCATTGATTGGTGATAATGCTCTCCACCATCAATGCGACCGACGAGCCCGGCGCGTAAAACGCGCTCCCTGTTTTGAGGTGAGACACGATCTCGCCGCCTCCCTTCCTCGTCCGTTCGACGATCGCGTCAATCTCTTCTTGAGAGAGCATTTTATTCAGAGGAACGCCGCCTACTGATGTATGACGAGGCAAGGGAACCATAGAATCGCCATGACCGCCCAATACCATTGTGGCGACATCAAATGAATAGACATGTAACTTTTCGGCTACAAAATAGCGGAACCTTGTAGAATCAAGCACGCCAGCCATTCCAATTACTCGCGAAGGCTTAAATCCCGTCTCTCGGTAGAGAGCCATCGCAATAATATCTAAGGGGTTTGCCACCGCGATCACAATGGCGTTGGGCGCATATTTTTTTATCGCCTTTCCGGCGTCGCGGGCTATGCCTACATTTGTTTTAAGAAGATCCATACGATCCATGCCGGGTTTGCGCGCTATGCCGGCGGTATGCACCACCACATCGGCATCTTGCAACGCCGCGTAATCGTTCGACCCACTGATTCGAGGAGTCGAATTCAGCGCGGGAGAGGCATACAATAAATCGACGCCCTTCATCTGCGGCAATCCCTGTACCACATCGATCAATACAATTTCACAACTCTTGGACTCCGCCAGGCGATGCGCGGTTACCGCTCCAACATTTCCCGCGCCAATTATCGCAACTTTACCCATAGTACCATTCCGATTTATTCATCATTTCGTTTAATTGCTCCGCCGATATTACCATCTCGCGCTCGTCGTGTTCCGAAATAGCCTCGATAAGAATGGTTTCTATCCCATTTTTACCTATCACGGCCGGAACGCTGATCGCGGAATCCATAATGCCCCACTCGCCTCGAAGAGGAGTCGAGACCGACAAAACGCGTCGTTGATCGAGCAGACATGAGGCAACTATGTCGCAACTGGCGGCGGCGGCGGCATAGAAGGGCGATATTCGCCTATTGGAAATAGCGACACTGTTTTCCGCAGAACGAATTGAATGGATGATATCATCTATCTGACTGGGCAACAGAAAACATTCCAACGCGACGCCCATTACCCTCATTGAATTTTTGATCGCGATCATACGTTCGTCATGAAGCCCGACCACCATCGCGGTAATATTTTCGGATGAGACGCCCAATTTATCGGCTAACAACGCCTTGAGACGAATCGCGTCGACCGCGCATCCCACGCCGATGATACGCTTGCGGTCGATTTCGACCAGCCGCCCTACTCTAGCGACAAGCGCGTCAACGGGATCGCTCACGATCATAATGCGGCGCGCGCCCTGCTTTGACAATTCTACAATATCGCCTACAAAGCTCGAGTAGAGCATTTTGACTTCGTCTTTGGAGAGATCCGAAGAAGGCGGATCGATGGCCGCTATAAGAAGATCAACTTCTGATAGCTCCGAAAGAGCGTTCGCTCCGAATACTCTTGTTCCTATTCTACATACCGGAGCCGCTTCCATAATATCTAACGCTTTTCCTACCGCTTGCCCCGCTTGTCGATCAAACAAGGCGATGGTATTGGCTATTCCTCGCTCCGCCAAAAAAAATGCGATATTTGCGCCAAGATTGCCTGCTCCTATAATTCCAACAGTTGACTTATCTATCATTTGTATTTATATTTACCCTGTTTGTTAGAAATATGCAACAAATTATTTTATGAATATGCACTAGGAAACTGCCAATTTGAATAACAATAGTTCTCTGAGAAAAGAAAGCGATTCTATGGGAATAGTCGATATACCTGAATGGGCATTTTGGGGAGCCCAGACTCAACGCGCTCGAGATAACTTCAATGTCTCGCCGTTGCTGATCCCTCCCGCTATGATTACGGCGCTGGCATGGATAAAAAAACATGCCGCGCTGGCAAATTGCCGTCTTGAATTGCTCTCGCCGCGTTTGGCCAATGCAATCGAACAGACATGCGACGAAATAATCGCGGGCAAATGGGATGCTCACTTCCCTGTCGATGTGTTTCAGACAGGCAGCGGGACATCATGGAATATGAATATTAACGAGGTCGTCGCAAATCGAGCCAATCAGATATTGGGTTCGCCGATAGGAAGCCGCTCGCCTGTCCATCCCAATGATCATGTAAATAAGGGGCAGTCTTCCAACGATGTCATTCCTACTGCGTTGCATATTGCCGATCGCATTGCCGCGCAGTCGTTGCTCGACGATATGCTTGCGCTTCGGGATTCCCTGCTCCGTAAAAGCGAAGAATTTACCGATGTCGTCAAACTGGGACGAACACATCTTCAAGACGCCGTCCCAATGACCCTTGGACAAGAGTTCTCTGGCTACGCGTCGCAAATACAGCATTGCGCCGATCGGCTCAAAGGATGTTTCCCCGACCTTGAGGAATTGGCTTTGGGCGGGACGGCGTTAGGGACCGGCATAAATACTCACCCCGATTTTGCGACTATCGCGATCGAAGGCATCGCGAAAGAGACAGGTAAGCCATTTCGCGCCGCCGCAAATAGATTTGAGGCGATCGCGGCGCGAGACGCGCAGGTAGCGCTGATGGGCGTGTTGAACGGAATTGCCGTAGCTTTTATGAAAATCGCGAACGACTTGCGGCTACTCTCTAGCGGGCCTCGCGGAGCATTGGGAGAGATAATTATTCCTTCGCTTCAGCCGGGTAGCTCAATTATGCCGGGTAAAATTAATCCGGTAATTCCGGAGATGGTTATCCAAGTCGCCGCGTCTGTCATCGGAAAGGCGTCGACCGTCTCTATCGCTGGTCAAAATTCTCCGTTAGAACTCAATATGATGTTGCCATTGATAGCCTATGAAACTATTTTTTCGTTGCTCCTGCTACAAAAAACCGCGGCTACATTCGCTCGTCGCTGTATCGACGGTATTACGGCGGATCGAGAGCGCTGTGAATACTGGATCGCCTGGAGTATGGCGCTAGTTACGCCGGTCGCGAAACGTATTGGCTATGATCGGGCGGCTGCAATTGCGTATAAGGCATATCGAGAAAAGCGCTTAATTCGAGACGTTTTGCGAGAGGAGCTTGAAATGAGCCCGGAGGCGATCAACGAGATGCTCGCGCCTGAAAAAATGATTGCCAACCATTCGGATGGGTAAAGAGAATAATAGGATATACTATGATGGATGATACGCTATATGTCTGCGATATTTGCGGATATACCTACGAACCTGCCGAAGGCGATCCCGACGCCAATATTCCGCCAAATGTCGTATTTGGTCAATTGCCGAGTTCGTGGCGATGCCCAGTGTGCCAAGCCCCTCAAGAGAAATTTTATCCCGAAACTCGGTAGTTGCGATTCGGCGCGGCTTGGTAGTCGGTTTGCTTGGCGGATAAGGTGACGAAACGCAAAATATTCTTCTGTAATGGCTGATTCTTCTAGCTTTTCGGAACATTTCCCGTTATCTTATCGGGCTCGTTCTCTGGTCGCTGTCGTCGAATCGCCCTTTAGCGCTCTGCACGCGAGCTCTCCCGAACATCCTGAAAGCTCCAGACGACTGGAAGCTATCGACGCCGCCTTGCGCCAATGGGATTACGGTGTCGCGCCGCCCGATAGGATCGAGGCGCGGGCTGCTACCGAGGAAGAGATAGGGTGGGTTCACTCGCCGTCCTATATCGCGACGATTAAGGCGACCTCTCAAAAAGACAACCATACTATCGGAGGCGAGACATTGGTGAATAGGCATAGTTGGAACGCCGCTCGATATGCCGTCGGCGCTGGATTAACGGCATGCGACCTGATAATAAGCGGGAAATATCGATCGGCGTTCGCGCTCTCTCGTCCTCCCGGTCATCATGCCGAACGAGCGGCGGCGATGGGATTTTGTTTATTCAATACTATCGCTATCGCCGCCGAATACGCTCTTCGCAATTATGGGCTCGATAGAATAATGATCATTGATTGGGACGCGCATCATGGCAATGGGACACAAAATACATTTTATTCGCGGGACAATATATTCTTTCTTTCGATCCATCAAAGTCCGCTCTATCCAGGAACCGGCGACATTTGTGAAACAGGCGAAGACAAAGGAATCGGCGCGACGTTAAATATCCCTATGCCCGCGGGGCAAAAAGATGATGATTATCTGCGCCTATTTCACGATAGGGTTATCCCTGCCATTCTATCATTTCGGCCATCGCTCATTCTTGTTTCCGCGGGTTTCGACGCTCACAGAGACGATCCATTATGCGGAATGGAACTTACCGCTTCGGGATATGGATTGCTAACCAGAGAACTGCGAAGAGTCATCGAATCACTTCCCTCGGGAAAATTGGCATTTATATTGGAGGGAGGGTACAATCTTGAAGGGTTGGCGCAATCGGTTATCAGCGTATTGCGACAACTATCGTAAGAAAAGACTAGCCTATTACGAAAGATAAGTACGCGTTAGAGAGGGCTATGTAAGAGAAATTGATCCAAAGTTGGGAAAACTATCGAGCTCTTCGGGAGAATAGAGCGTATCAAGCGATATCGATTCCGGCGAGTAGTCGCGCTTGATGTGAAATGCCAAATCTTTGCGCCATTTATATCCATTTTTATCGGGCTGTTCATACTCTATCACGCGTACAATTTCAATTTTCGAGTTTTGCTTTTTCTTAACGCGCTTAATTATGCCAAATCTACCGCCGCCAATATAGATGAGCTGTTCGCCCTTACCAATCTTCTCTTGTTCTTGGAGAAGATTGCATACGCTGTCAAACTCGCAGGGTTCGCCGGTTTTCGGATCCGCTATGGCTTCGTAGATATTGGAGATAGGTTTGCCCGATATTGGACAAGCGCCAAATGGCTGGTTAGGGGTTGGAATGACAATTCCCAGGCTTGTGTCAGCGCCTGCGGGAATTGGGAAGTGGTTTTTTTTCGACGTTGCTCTACGTTTAGCCCCTCTCCGCGTAGGCGACATGCCCTACGCCTCTCGCGTCCATTGTTTAACCGATCTCGCAAGCTCGGCGCCGCGCTGTTTCAATAACCGCAGATCGTCCGATGTTGGCGAGCCAATATATTCAACAGGCTCTATAAACTGCCATTTGCACTTATGTTGTTCGGCCAACGAGTCTAGCTCTTTTTGCGCGCCTCCCGACCAACCGGCGGAACCGAAACGAAATGCGCGGCGGTTGAGAATTTTCTTTTTAAATATCTCGTCGAGAACGGCATGCATCGGCGGAAACATTTTATATTCATAGGTCGGCATAGCGACGACGACGCCAGATGATTGAAATACCGACTGCAATGCGAAGCTCAGATCGGTTTCGGGGATCTTATGGACAATGACATCCACCCCTTCAGAACGAATGCCCTCGACTACAGGGTCTACCCCTTTGCCTGTCATGCCATACATGCTACTCCATAACACTGTGATCATCTCTTTTGCGGGACCAGCAGAATAGCTTGCGTAACGGGAGTAGTCGTCCACAATCTTTTGCGGATTTTTGCGCCAAACAATTCCATGCCCTGGAGCGATGATATCAATATCTAACTGTTTCACCTTGCTGATGGCCTTCCGCACAGGCCCCGAAAATGCCGCGACAATATTGGAATAGTATCGAGTCGCTTCCTGTTCGAAAAATTCAAGTTGCTCTTCGGTCAATTGGTCGTCATAGGGAGCGTTTTCATCTATACTGCCAAATGAACCAAAGGCGTCGCAGGGAAATAGGGCGCGAGATTTTGTGTCATAGGTCGCCATTGTCTCTGGCCAGTGAACATTGGGGATCTCCTCGAACGCAAGAACCCGGCCATCTCCAAGATCAAGTGTATCGCCTGATGAAACGACGCGTGTAGGAACATTTATGCCATAAAATTCGCTCAATAATTTTTTTGCTTTTTCGGTGGTAACTATCTCGAATTCGGGACGTATCCGCGCGAACGCCTCTATCCATCCGGAGTGATCGGGCTCCATGTGGTTGATAATGACATAATCAATATCTTCCAGTTTAACATCGACCTCTTTTAGCAACCGGAAAAGCGTTTCGGGAACGCCGTCCCAACCGCACAAACCATCGATTATAGCCGTTTTCTGGCCTTTGACCAAAAACGAGTTCATCGAAACCCCGTGAGGAATAGGCCACATGCTTTCAAAAAGCAAACTATTGGGCTCGGCATTTGCCGATAGACGTATTATACCGTCGACGACTATTGAATTTACTATCATAATATAAAAATATGCAATTGGACATTCTTTTGTCAACCGTTATTATAATTTTTGCGCTACTATAGTCTTGAGATGAAAAATAACAATACGATCATAGTGAGGCCCGACGCAATCGACGAAGCGGCGCGCATTATCCGCAGGGGGGGAACCGTGGTCTTTCCCACCGAAACAGTCTACGGAATAGGGGCTGACGCTTTTAACGACGAAGCATGCAAAAAAATATTCGCGGCGAAGGAACGCCCGGCGGACAATCCTTTGATAACGCATGTCGCGAGCTATGGAGATCTGGAACGCGTAGCCGATCGACCAAGCTGGTTGGCGCGTCTGTTATGGAAGAGATTCGCGCCCGGCCCATTTACTATGATTGTCGATCGGCGCGCGGGACTTTCGCCTACGGCATGCGCCAATATGCCCACTGTCGCTTTGCGATGGCCAATTGAGCCAATTGCGCGACAACTCATCACATTGAGCGGAACAGCTATCGCCGCTCCAAGCGCCAATCCTTCCGGATCGCCAAGCGCGACGAGCTTTGCAATGGCATACGACTACTTGAACGGCAAAGTCGACGCGATTGTGGATGGCGGAGAATCCGCTATCGGACTTGAGTCGACAATCGTTACGATAGCGGGCAATCGAGTCGATATCGCTCGCGAAGGAGCGATTACCCAATCAGAAATCGAGTCGGCGCTCGCAGATAGCGGAGCCGTTGTGGGCTCCTACGGAATCAACACAATAACGGCGGGCGACGAACCAACCATTCCGGGGAGGAGACATCCCCATTATCAGCCTCGCGCCGCTCTGGAAACGTTAGAACGCGGCTATTTGTCGGCGCGAGTCGCGGAACTTTCGCGCGGCGGAATGAAGGTGGGCGTTATCTGCTTGGCCGACGCTGTCGACGCGTCAACCATAGCATCGTTGGCAGATGATTTGGGCGAGAACCGTATGACGGCGCAAATAGTGGACTCTACCGAGGAATACGCGCGGCAATTCTATCGCATGCTGTGGCATATGGATCGGCATAAATGCGACGCAATTGTCGCGGAATATCCCCCCGCCAAGGGAATAGGCGCGGCGCTTCGCAATCGATTGGACGCGGCAAGCGGAAAAATAGATCAATAATCCGTCAAGTGTTTTGGGAATTATTTTTAATTTTAATTTTAATTTTAATTTCAATAATTTTCATGGTTAACTATGTATATAGTTTCCACAGAAAATATAGCGATTAAATAACAATAATAAATTGTGGAAATATTATTAGAAATTATTACGTACGGTTTTTAAGGGTAAAAAGTATACCAGCGCCGAAAATGGAGAACCGGCGCGCGGAATTGCTTGCCAGCGCGGAATTTGAACAATTAAAAAGGGAGAAAAGAGGAAATAGCGAGCGGAATTGCTTGCCGGCGCGATTCGCCTACAGGCCGGTCGGCGCGAATAGAGGAACCGGCGCGCGGGATTGCTTGCCGGTCCGGAATTTGGACGATTGCGCGGAGGGAGAGGAAATGGAGACCAACAAACTAGAAGCGGCTATATTGTATATCTGTTATCAATTTCGCGAAAACCCAGCTAACTTGGGATCAGTGAAACTCAATAAAATTTTATGGTTCTCTGATGTGGAATACTATGACAGCGAAGAACAATCAATAACGGGAGCTTCGCGCATAGCCCAAGATCATGGACCTGTCGTTAGCTCTATGATACCTACTTTGGATACTCTGCAAGAAAAACGCATAATATTTAGAGAACTATTTTCTAATGATTATGACTATTCACAATGGAAATACACTATTACCGATCTCAATGAAGCCGAAAAAATTATAAGCGATTTAACCGACAATGAAAAAAATACTGGACAAAGAAATAGACTATGCTCAAAAGCATACCACATGGACAAATATAACGATGACCATAAATAATAGGCTATAGAAATCTCTAGATAGATCTAGTCAATTCGTATTTCTCATGATGGATCGCTATAACTGATATAGTGGTAACACCGCGGAAACATTTTACATAGAATGGCTACTTGTTGTATGGAGGTGACGGGATTCGAACCCGTGACTTCTTGAATGCCATTCAAGTACTCTAGCCAACTGAGTTACACCCCCTAAAACGCGAGCCGTCGAGCAATCTTCGACCGACTGCCTCGTCTGCCGCTCGCTCTTCAGACTGCTACTGCTCGTTCTCTGGTTGCTCGCCCGCATTTTTCGGCGATTCGCCGGCCGCATTCTCTGTCGCAGAGGCCTTCTCTTTTTGGGAGGCATTTTTTGCGGCGCGTTCGGCTATCGCCGCTCTTCGCTTGCGATTCCTTACGGTGGCTTGACCATGTTTGGAGACCATCATTTTTTCTCCATTTACCTCGCACTCATAGAGCAACTTGACTCCGGCGCGGCCGGTAATTGGGCAGGCGCCCCGCTTTGCGTCGGGATGCTCGTCGCGCAGTACTTTTCCTCGGTTAACTTTTCCCATGACGGCTATGATAGCATGGATCGTCGACAAGGGCAAGCGCTTTGTCGACTATTTTTGCGCGTTGTTCGATTTAAAGGCGGCGCTCGCCGTCGGGACGTTGCGGGGGGCGCGAGCGAGAAAAATTTGTTTGGGCGTTGCGGGAAATTTGCGGGAGGCCGTACAATGGCGGGGCGCTCCCGCTGAGGGGGGAGCGCAATAGCGCAGGGGCGAGCCCAGCGGAGCGCGAGCGGAGCTGGATAAGCGAGCCCCGGTCAGCGCTATGGAGCGTGGGGGGAGACTTCCCCCTCTATATAATCTATTCCTCTCAATATTCCTCGCTTGACTTTGCGGCGGCTCGGTGGTATTATTTTTTCATGTCTGAAATAAAGAGCTCTTTAGAATTAGCGCTGGCGCGAACCGAGTCGATGAAGAGCGATCCGCAAAAAATTGAGGCGCACACCTATCGACGCGAAGGCAAAAAACTGGCGGCAGAGCTTTTTGCCAATCCCAATTTTGATCTTAAAACCGCGTTGCATAAGATTCCTGGCAAGCAGCGACAGTGGGCGCGCGAGGGAATGTTTGAGGCGCTGATGGCGAATATTGGGCTTTCAAGTCGAGAAGGGGCTATGGATATTTGGCCTGCTATTTCCAAAGGGGTATTGGGGCTGACGCGCAATAATTCCACCGCGCGGGCGGCGCTCGATAGCATCGCTCAGCATATTCAGCGGTATGGCGATGAGCAACGAACGCTTATCGAGCGGCTGCGCGCCCATTTTGAGCAGGTCGCGAAACAGCGATCCGATCAGGTGGCTCAGCAGACGGGGGCGCATATTTCGCTTGATCCGGCGTCTTTGCCGGAATTTCAGCAGGCGTTGCGTCAAAATATGGCGCAACTTGAGCGCCATTACCAGATAGCGTTGGATCAGGCAAAGAATCATTTGCGCGCAATGTTCGCGCGGAGCAAATAGGTTGCGCGCGAGCGGGCGATGGGATTAAATTGCGGAATTGTGGGCTTGCCTAACGCGGGCAAGTCGACGCTATTTCAGGCTTTGACGGCAATACCGACCGAATCGGCCAACTATCCATTTTGCACTATAGAGCCCAATGTCGGGATCGCGATGGTCGAGGATGAACGGTTGCCGAGAATCGCGGAGATTATCTCTTCGCAGAAGGCTATCGCGGCGACCATAGAATTTATCGATATCGCGGGGCTGGTTAAGGGGGCTTCGCAAGGGGCGGGTTTAGGCAATCGATTTCTGGCCAAAATTCGGGAGACCGACGCTATCGCGCATGTCGTTCGCTGTTTTCCTTTAGAGGGCGATGGCGAAAATGGCAGCGAAGCCGATAGCGGCGAACTCGATCCCCGACGCGACTTGGAAACAGTGAGGCTGGAGCTTATTCTCGCCGATCTCCAGACCATTGAACGCCGCATTGAGACGCTTCGCGCGGAGACTCGCGGCGCCGGCCGAGCCATAACACCCGATAAGCGCCTTATGCTTGAACTTATGCCTCGCCTTCGGGAGGCGTTGTCGCAGGAGACGCTCGCGCGAGATGTCGAGATCTCTTCCGACGAGCGCGTCGCGATTCGAGACCTGCATCTCTTGACGATGAAGCCTGAGCTGGCGGTGTGCAATGTCGACGAGCGCGACGCGGCGCGGGGCGGCAATGATTATTCGGCGACGATCGCCTCTATAGTTGGCGAGGATCGCGCGATAACGCTCTGCGCGAAACTTGAGGCGGAGATTAGCCAGCTCGATTCGGCGCAGGAACGACAGGCTTTTCTCTCCGACGCGAATATTGCCCAACCCGGGGCGGCGCGGCTTGCTCGCAAGGCCTATCAGGCTCTGGGATTGGGGACGTTTTTTACCGCCGGGCCAAACGAGACGCGCGCGTGGTCATTTAGAATTGGAGAGACGGCGCGAGAGATCGCGGGGCGCATTCATAGCGATTTCGCCAAAGGATTTATCTGCGCCGAGACCTATCACTATGATGATTTAATTCGTCATGGGGCGGAAGTTACGGCTCGATCAAAGGGAATCGTTCGCAAAGAGGGCGCCAAATATTTGGCGCGAGACGGAGATATTATCCATTTTCGGCATAATAGTTAAATTACTATGATTACCTTTTTTGTTATACTTATTATCTCGCTGATCTGCGTCTCCATTTTTCTCAAGATACTTCCCACTCCTTCGTTTTTTAATAAGAATGATAAAAATAGGCAGCCCAGCCCGAGCGAAATAATAAACAAGGCGAATAAATTGTTGCTTAAGAATCCAAATAATCCCGACGCAATTGACATGATCGCCAACGCGCATTACCAAAAAAAGCATTGGGCGCAGGCGTTTAAGTCCTTTGAGCTTTTATTCAATCTTAGGCCATACAATCACGCGACTATGAATCAGCGGGCTGCCACGTCGTTGTCGCGTTACGGTATTGCCGCTTTTCATGCGGGGGAAAACCAAACGGCTCGAGATATTCTTCATCAAGCCGCCGCGCGCGATAACGATAATGCCGATTTGCATTATACATTATCGATGATTGAATATAACGAGCGCAAATATCACGTCGCGCTCCATCACGCGAAGCAGGCTTTGACAATCAATCATAACAACGAGCGCGCGCTTCGCCTCTACGCGCTCTGCCTATTCCATAACAACGAATATGAAAAGGCTATTTTGCATCTTGGGAAGATCGCAACCGACGCCTCACAAGATTGGGAGGTAATCTATACATACGCGACCGCGCTCGACGCCTCGGGAAAGAAAGATTCGGCGCTGCCGGTCGCGGCGAGGCTGGCGCGTTCGGAAGCTCCCTATTACTCGGCGCGGGCATATCTCATGCTGGGCAATATGCTGGAGAGTAAAAGAAGGTTCGATGACGCAAAAAAGGCTTACGCGGCCGGTCTTGGCTGTTCGCCTATCGACAAAGAGGTCGAAATTGAGCTCTATTACCGATTAGGGAAGGCGCTGATTAACACGAATAATCTGGAGAAGGGAATGCCTATGCTCCAGAAAGTCGAGGATATGTCGAAGGGTTATAAGGATGTTGCCCAGGTGTTGCGCAATTATCAAGATGTCTATAAAAATAGCCATATTCGCAATTATATGTTCGCTCAGGCGGGAGCATTCCTCGCTCTCTGCGAGCAGATAATCGCTCGCCTCTACGCGGGCGGCGTTACCGTTCTATCTTCCCACCCTCACGCCAACTCATATGTAGACATTTTCGCGTCTGTCGAGATACGCTCCACAAGGCAGAACGCGCTGTTTCGTTTTTTTAGAAGCACCGGGCAGGTGGGAGAATTGGCGGTGCGAGAGTTGGCTTCTCTGGCGCAGGAGAAACGCGCCGATTACTCGATTTGCGTTGCCGCCGGAAACTTTAGCATTAAAGCGAAAGAATTTTCGGCGCCGCGAGCGATCGATATGATCGATCAGCAAGCGTTACTCCCAATATTGGAGAAGATAGCTATCAAACAGAACGCATGAAAAATTATAGCATATGAACCGATATAAAAACATCCTAATTGTGTCAGTTATTGCGGTTTTTCTCGTATTGCCGCCGGGATGCTCCGAAGGCGAAACATTGCGATTTGACAAGCCGCCCGATATCACCGCCGGCAATGTTGATAGCGCTGAGCCGGGCGACGCTATTGGCGTTCCATTTCGCAGGGCGGTCGGAGGAACTGGAAATATCGCCTATAAGACGCAGACCGAAGGGGTCAACAACGCCTTTACGTTAGATACGTTTCGAGAGGGGTTGCAACTGCGAAGAGGAATCGCATCGTTGCGACAGGGCGCCACATATACCGTGACGATTGTTGTGAGCGATACCGCATTTCCCAATGTCGCCAGCGTTACTCAGTCTTTTTTGGTTATCGATCGGTAATTTTTTTTGTAGTTACTTCTTGCATTAGCGGGTAATTGTATCGATATTATCATTATGATATCTCGCCTTATTGCGATATTATCCATTGCTATCCTCCCCCTCGTCGGTTGCGAAAATCGGTTAGTGCCGCTGGTCCATATTGACAGCGAATGGACGCGTTCTGTGTTGACCAATAGCAAAGACACCTATTATTTGCTTGCCGATAGCCATATTGGCCCGCCGATAGAGACTACTCCGGGGACGGGAATCGCTCCTATTTTTTATAGAGTTCTCGACAATCCCTATGATATCGTAATTGACGCGAGCAGCAGGGCGTTAATTGCAAGAAGCAACCTCGCTATAGGCAGTTATGCTGTTTCGGTCGAGGTACAAGATTCTGTTCCATTCTCTGATAGCGTAACCGCAAATGTTCGAATCGAGATTATTCCGCCTCCCCAACTTGTGTGGCAAGACGGGCTCGAATTATCCGCCCCTCAATTTATATCCATCGAATCGCCCGTCGCGGGCGCCCCGACTCGCCTTTCGGTATCGATACTCTACGCTGACGAATTACGCGAGGCCGGTATTCCAATTGTCTACGCAATTGATCCCGACGTAACTTCCAATGAAATTCGCATGTATTTTTCTATCGATGCGGAGGGAATGATTCTTCTCAACGGCGCCCCCCAAGAGCCGAGAACATATAACATTCCTATTATGGTTTTGGTGGGATCGGGCGTTCCGCCATTTAGCGACAGAAAGACGGCGAGCATAGAGACGCGGTAGCGACTATATCGAGCGATCGCCTAATCCATCTGTTTATATGAATATTTTATTGCTAGGCGCCACCGGATATGCAGGGCTGTGGCTCATCCATCTTCTGTTAGGCCATGATCGCGTTGACGCGATAACCCTATGCTCGCAGTCGAGCGCCGGCGAATCGATTGACGCCCTCTACCCCTCTATCGCGCGGCATCGCGGAAAAAAGATAACCGACAACGGGCGTATGCTTTCGTCCCGCGACGCCAAATCTCGAAGCTACGATCTGGTATTTGCGGCTCTTCCCCATGACGAATCGCTTCGCCTCTATCGACATTGGATCGGCAAAGCGCCCATTATAGACCTTTCCGCCGATCTTCGCTTGCCCGATCGTTACGATAGCGATACCCCCTCGGTTCGCATCGCATACGGGCTCAGCGAGCTATTTCGGGACGATATCGCCAAAGCCGATATCATCGCCAATCCGGGATGCTACCCTACCGCCGCCCTGTTGCCCCTTTTGCCATTGGCGCGTCATCGTCTTCTTGAGGGGGCGATCGATATATTCGCCATATCTGGGATATCAGGCGCGGGAGGAACGCCGCGCCGCAATTTTCAATTTTGCGAACGCGCGGAGAATGCCAACGCATACTCGCCGGGGAGAAGCCATAAACATTGGTTCGAGATATCCTATTATTACGCAGCCGCGCGCGCTCTACCCGCTTCTGCCGACTCGGCAGAATCAGCCGCCGCAAATAGGGCAGACGCCGCCGCTCTAGAGGAGGCTCGTCGGTCTATCCGCTTTGCGCCGCATTTGGCTCCGCTTCGTCAAGGGATTGCCGCGACGACCATATGCTCTCTGCGCCGCGCAGTCGACGAAGAAGAAATGCGCGATATATTCGACCGCTTCTATCGCCAATTCCCGTTTGTAACCCGCTCTGCCAGAGATATTCCGGAGACGCGAGATGTTCGGGGGACCAATCGTTGCGATTATGGCTGGCGCCTAGACGGAAAGACGCTCTATCTATTTAGCGCCATCGACAATATGGTTAAGGGAGCCGCGGGACAGGCCATCCAAAATATGAATATTCGCTTTGGATTTCCCGAAACAACCGGACTGCCATTGAGCGGATCTTTTTAATACGCGAGGGTTGCTATAATGACAACGGTAATAAAAATCGGCAATAGCCATATCGAAGATAGCGACGCGTTGCGGTCGTTTATCGCCGATCTTCGCGCGCTCTTTGAGCAACCGGGACAGAAGATCATCGTAGTCCATGGCGGCGGAGGAACTATCAGCAGATTGTCGCGCGCGATGGGTATTCGCCCTCGCTTTGAGGAGGGCAAGCGAATGACCGGCGCGGAGGAGATGGAGGCGGTGGATATGGCGCTCTGCGGGGCGATCAATAAGCGAATCGCGCGATTGTCGCAGGCGATGGGCATTCCAACGATCGGCCTTGCTTGCTCCGACGGGGGAATGACGCGCGCCGAACCGGTACTGGATCGCGACGGATCGCCCACTCGCACCGGAACGATCGTCGCTATCGATAGCGAGCTCATCGAGCGGCTTACGCGGGCGGGATATCTTTTGGTCATCGCTCCGCCGACGGCAGACGCGATGGGCAACGGGCTAAATATCAACGCGGACGAGACGGCATTGGCGATCGCCGCGTCGACGCATGCCGACAGGCTATTGTTTTGCTCTGATGTCGCGGGCGTATTGGATCAAGAGGGAACCGCCATCGAAGAACTTTCCGTCGAAAATATTGAACCGCTTATCGCGCGCGGAACTATCCGAGAGGGGATGATCGTTAAGACTCGCGCCTGCTCGCAAGCGATATCGAAAGGCGTTCGCCAAATAATTATCGGGCGCTATGTCCAAGGGCTGGACGACCTATTGCTTGGGCGATCGGGGACGCGGATAGCGCGGTGAATCTATAATATTTATGCTCCAAATGAAGCGAGCGCAAATATTCCATTGGCCGGTTGCCTTTCACCCTATTGCGGTTGCTACATAATAAGAGTATACGTTTAAATCTCTGGATTTTTCTTCGATATCGATACCTATCCATCGTCGTTGTAAAAGGGATCAAGCGCAATAGAATAAGCGAAAAATAGCGTTGCTAGCGGGCGTAGAACTTTGCGATCGTCTCTTTTGTTTCGGGATAGCCAAAGCTTATTTGATGCATAAAATCCTCTTGCAACCTCGCGTCTATGAGTAGCTTCTTTTTCTTCGCGCTGATCGCGTATTTAAGAAGATAGACCGATTTTGGATTTTTCTCGCTGATAAGGCGGGCTACATCGATACTCTTGCGCATTACCTGGTTTTTAGGAATAAGATAGTTAAATCGCGTGCCTCGCCTCGCAATATCGCTGCCCCGAAAACGCCTGCCGGTATACATCATCTCGTTTGCGAGGTAACTTCCGACCAACTCTGCCAACAGCAATGTGCACCCCATACCGGGGGTAAATCCCATATTCATAAATACGGCGCCGTATCGACTCTCCAACGCCCCTACCACAATGTCGCAACAGGCGGACATAACCAGTCCGCCCCCGATGGCATGCCCTTCTATGGCCGCGATAATAGGAAATGGCGCGTTAATAAGCCGCTCCGATATCAGAAGGTCTTTGACATGCAACTTGCCCTCCGATATCTCCATAAGCATATCCTGCCGCGCTCCGGCCGCGAATACATTGGGCAATCCCGATAGAATAACGACGCGAGGCCTTATTTTTTGTTCCAGCACGTCCATTGTTTCGACTAGCTCGTTAATAAGCTGATCGGAAAATAGATTGTTTCCCTCTCGATCGAGCATACGGACATGGGCTATGCCATATTCGTCTACGCGTCGTTCAACAAGCGCCATCGGGTACACTCAACGTCGTATTGGGACGATAGGAGAAAAACCACTGCGGAGTAGAACCCTCCACAAATGACGAAATGCCGGCAACCGTTTCGGGCATCGCAAGCATTTTATCGGTAAGACCTTCCGAACGCTCCAACGCCTCTTGGCGCATTGGCCGCGTCGCGTCATGCACAAACTGTTTGAGCGCCGAAAGCGCATGCGGCGCCGACCGGAGCAACCGTTTGCAGAGCGCCCGCACCCCTTTTTCTAGGCGATCATCTGGGTAGATCTCGTCTATCAGGTTGATTCGCTGGGCATCTTCGGCCGCAATACGCCGCGCCGTCATTGTCAGCCAGAGCAATTTGCTCGGAGGAATTCTTGCGCCGAGGATATAGGGAATGACATTGGCAGGTATGATGCCGAAGAGCGTTTCGGATAGCTCAAATGTGGCGCCGGTCGTGGCGCAGACAATATCGCTCGCCGCCACGATCCCCACCCCGCCCGCTTTTACCGATCCGCGAACGACGCAGACGATAGGCTTGGGAAGTAGCCGCATAGCGCGCAACAACCGCGCGTATTGCTGAATAGCATTAGAATCCTTCTCGCCGCCTTCTTCCGGCGATTTGGCCGCCAGCCGAAGATCCATGCCTTCGCAAAATGTCTCGTATGCCGATCTAATAATAACCACGCGACAACAATCGCTGGTTTGAACTTTGTCAAATGCTCGCGATAGATCGTCCACCATTTGGGGCGAAAGAGCATTGGATTGCCGACCCGAATCGAGCGTTATAATCGCCACCGGGCCGTCATAAATTATAGCCGCCGTTAGGCCCACTCGTAGACTCTAATGAAATCCTTGACCCTCTTGAGCGCGAGCAACCCTTTGTTGACATAGTGTTTGTCATACCATCCATCGAGTATAGACAGGTCCGGCTCAAAATCGGAGTTATCGATATAGGAAGCCTTGGTGGTTTCGATATCCTCGTACTCATCTACAGAGACCTCGCGGCGACTGGCAAACGCCTCGTCGATCTTCATAGAGGCGACAATCTCGCGGCATTGAGGACCAATATGTCCGCTATAAAATTCGCCAATCGCCCCCGAGCCGTAGGCGTAGAAACCGATACGGTCGCCCTCGACAAGATCGGGGCAACTGGTCGCAAGACTGCAGAGACCCGCCATATTCGAGGCGCCGTAGGTGCTGCCCAATTTGCGCGAATAGTAGAGCGATGGCATCACCATACGTTCAAACGATTCGGTTATCTCTTTTTTGGTGTGGCGCCGCGTGATATTGCAAATAGAGCGATGGGCATGAAATGCGACGCCGGGAAATGGCGTATGAAAACTGATATATTTAAAAAATTGCTCGGGATCGATAGGCTCGTCAAATGTGGAACGATAGTCTAGATATGCCCCTTCCAACATATCGCTATAGGTGAATAGGCTTACTTCGTTATTGCCCATTTCGTCCTTCGCGGTCGGTCTATAGGTATCGTAGATATTGGTAGTGCAAGTGCCCCAATGATCGGGCTCGAATTTCAGGACGGAGGGATTGTCTCCCACAATTGCGGCGGCGGCGGCTCCGCCGGTTACAAATTCCTGCTTGAGCCCAAAATGCGCGCGGCTGAAGTCGGTTGAAATGACCAGCGCCTTGCGCCCTCGGTTTAACTTTGACGCAATCCAGTTGACCGCGCAACTCATAGCGGCTGTGCCGCCATAGCAGGCGTGCTTTGTTTCAAAGTTGCGAACCGACGATGGAAGTCGCAACGCCTCATGAATATTGGTGCTGATGGGTTTTCCATAATCTGTCGCGGTCTCGGTTCCCACCACAAGAAACCCTATTTCGTCGCGATCCATCCCATCCAAAAGAGGCTTTGCCGCGTTGGCGCCCATAGTAATCGCGTCCTCGTAGGGAGGCGCCAGCGATCTGGTATGAATTAAGAAATCATTGGCCACCGCATCCGGGTCTTTATTTCTTGCAATCGCAAGTTTTCGCTGATCGAGCAATAGCGAGTTCCCATAAATATTAATTTTCTCTATCCCAACATTATAACGTGACATATTGCCTCCTTATCGTAAGGATTCACTATAGCATAGGATCGAATGGCCAGTCAATGGACTCTATAAAAATAATCGCGATTCCCTGTTATTTTTGAGCGAACAGCGTCTGCGGCATACAGAGGGGGAAGTCTCCCCCCTCGCTGCAGAGCGCTGATTGGGCAGTCGCTATTCCAGTTCCGCTCGCGCTCCACTGGGCTCCTGCCCGCGCTCTTCCACTCCCCCCCTCCGCGGGCGTCGCTCGCGGAGTTGGCAAGCGGCCAGACACATGCCCGCGACGCCCGCGGGGCTCGCAATACCCATGCGGGCGCGGGTTATTGGAGCAACGCGCCCGCGCGTTGGGCAATTGCCGTCATTTCTGTCCCGGAATCAGAGTCGTTCCGCAAACAATGGACGATCCGTCGGGAAGCGTGTCGGGAAACATATCGCAGCTGTAATCGGTCCCGTCGCCGTCATAGTCGGCATAGCGGAGGGCGGGTGTCTGCGCGGCGGTTCCAAAGTCCCAAGCGTTCATTGTGTCGCTTGCGGCGCTATTCCACCGCGCGCCGGCGTTGTCGGCGGTTAGTTCTGTCGCGGCGTCTACGCCGGTGGGAGGCTCGCCGACAGGGTCCATTCCAAACGGAGGAAACCCAATCATGCCGCCTTCGCGCCCGCTAATAGAGCCAAATCCATAGCTCTCTTCAACCAAGTCGTTAATATTGCCTTGCATATGTCGTCCGATCAACGAGCCGGCATCGTCGAAGCCTCCGTCGCCGCCATCGACGTCTCCGGTGGCATAGCTTGCGGTAATCCTGCTGTTGAGGCCCGTAGCGGAAAAATAAAAACCGATAAGACCGCCAACTTGGTCTTCAAATCCATCGCGACCATCGGCTCTTCCGGTAGCATAGCTTGCGATAATTACTCCGCTTTGGTTATTGCCAACCAGCGCGCCTATTTCGTTGAACCCGTCGTTATTTCCACTTACATTTCCAGTCGCGTAACTTGCGATAATGGTCCCTTGGTTGAGACCGACCAGGCCGCCGGCCGTACGGCCGTTGAGAGTTACGGTCGCGTAGCTGGCGATAACCCTGCCGCTAGAGGCATTCAAACCGACCAGCCCTCCTACGGTTCTATTGTCGCTATCTGCGGGCCCGTCGGCCCAACTAGCGATAATGTCGCCGCTGTTTACGCTAGCCAAAGCGCCAATAATGCTAGCGTCGTAGAGCTTTGCCGATAGGATGCCGATGTTTCGCACAGTCGCGGCCGCGCCGATAAGGCCAAAGAGACCTCCATCGCTTGTGCCATCCTCTTCAGCTTCGATTTTGCTATAGAGGGAGGTTATCGTATGGCCGTTCCCCTCAAAAATGGCGGCAAAGGGTTCATCGTCGGCATCTCCGCATCGATCGGGGAAAGCATCCGCATTCTCGTTGCAAGAGCCGATAGGCGTCCAGCCGTCATTGGTCGCCATAGCGGGGTCGGCTAGGTTATCTGGACGCCAGTCGCCGTTTATATTACCGCCTTCGTAGCTTGCGGCGTCGGCAAAGTCGAGGCTTCGCATGAGTTCGTAGCCTTTGCAGGTTCCGCCGGGACATCCGGTCGTGTTGCCCTCGTCGTCATCGGCGGTTTTATAGCTGGCGCCAGTCAGATTGTACCGCATGTTGTTGAGGTCATTCAGCGTATTAATGTCGATAAGCCCGTCCTTGTCGGTATCGATATCGATGTCTGGCATGGCGGCCATAAGAGCCGCGCTTGCCGATGGCGACCTGACACCCTCGCCGACGCCATTTATGGCGGAGATCGCGTAATAATTGTCGCCTTCGAGCGGGGCGTTGTCGGTATAGGAACGCGCTTCGGTCGCGGATACCTCGGCGATTGGTCGATAGTCAAGCGCGTTAGAGCCAGCTTCGGCATTTCTATAGAGGCGATAGGCGGTCGGGCCGGCGACTTGCGCCCATTGGATTGTGATGGAAGAGCTGTCGGCGGTTGCCGTCGGCGCGGTCATAGGAGCGGCGGGCGTCATGTCTTGGCCATTGCCGTCGCTATCATATTGGCCGGGAAAAGGGTCTCCGCAGGTCGCTTCCGCGGGCAGGCGCGCATCATCGCAAGAGAGCGAGTCGGTAGTTTCGTCGTAGGCGGTAATCCAATTGAGGACGGGATAGAGGCGATCGCCCCCGAATGTCCAGACTGTTTCGTCCCATCTGTTTGCGGAAATGGTCGACGAATTTGCCTTGGTAAGGGCGGCGGGGCTGTGGACCGAGGAATCTGCGTCATCTGATCGCTCCACGCCTTCTGTTCCAATAATCACGCCATCGCCGAAGCCGTAGCTTGCGACAATTGTTCCGCTATTGTTTTGACCGACCAGCGCGTTGACAGCATCCAGGAGACCGTCGCTATTGGCATCTCCTATCGCGTAGCTTGCGATAATTGTTCCGCCATCGTTCAGACCGACCAGCCCGCCGACATTGTTCAAAATGCTCAAAATACCATCGTCAACTCTGGCATCTCCAGTAGCGTAGCTGGCGATGATCGTTCCTCTATTAAAGCCAGCCAGTCCGCCGACTCGGTCGTCGCTTCCTTCGCCTCCATTGGCGTGCCCAGTCCCGTAGCTGGAAGCAATTGTTCCATTATTAAAGCCGACGAGAACGCCGACATTGTCGCTATCTTCATCGCTGCCGTAGATCCCGTCCGAGATAAGTCCGACGTTTCGAATCTCGGCGTCGTCGGTGGTGGCGCCGAATAGCCCTATTCCTCCAGAGCCTCGTATATAGAGGCCTTCAATGGTATTGCCATTTCCCGCAAAGACAGAAGCAAACATCTCGTCGTCGGCATCGCCGCATCGCCCATCTTCTCCATCGGTATCATCGTTGCAAGAGCCAATAGGCGTCCAGCCGGGATTGGTCGCCATAGCGGGGTCGGTTAGGTTATCTGGACGCCAGTCGCCGTTTATATTACCGCCTTCGTAGCTTGCGCCATCGGCAAAGTCGAGGTCGCTCGTTAACTCGTAGCCGAAGCATCCCGTGGCGGGGCACCCTGTCATATTTCCCGAATCGCTTGCCGAAGTCTTGTAGCTTGTCCCTTCTAGGTTGTATCGTATGGCATCGAGCTGTTCCAGCGTCGAAATATCGATAAGACCGTCGCCATCGCTATCGACAGCCAGATGAGGCGCGCTTGCCGATGGCGACCGCGCGCCCTCGCCGACGCCATTGATCGCGGAGATCGCGTAATAATTGTCGCCTTCGAGCGGGGCGTTGTCTATATGGGAAAGCGCTTCGGTCGCGGATACCTCGGCGATTGGTCGATAGTCAAGCGCGTTAGAGCCAGCTTCGGCGTTTCTATAGAGGCGATAGGCGGTCGCGCCGGCGACTTGCGCCCATTGGATTGTGATGGAAGAGTTTTCGGCGGTTGCCGTCGGCGCGGACGCGGGCGCGGCGGGCGTCATGTCTTGGCCGTTGCCGTCGCTATCGTATTGACCGGGAATGGGCGCTCCGCAGTTCTCGCTTGCGGGCAAGAGCGCATCATCGCAGGAGAACGATCCGGTAGTTTCGTCGTAGGCGGTAATCCAATTGAGGACGGGATAGAGGCGATCGCCCCCGAATGTCCAGACTGTTTCGTCCCATCGGTTTGCGGGAATGGTCGACGAGGTCGCCGCGGTAAGAACGGCGGGGCTGTGGATTGCGTCGACAGCATCATCGGAGCGGGTCTCTCCAGGAAATCTGGCGTTCATAGCGGCGCCAAAGCCGTAGCTTGCGGCAATCGTTCCGCCAGTTTGCCAACCGACCAGTTCGCCACTCAAAAACCTATTGCCACCATCGACCTCTCCAGTAGCGTAGCTAGAAGCAATCATACCGCCGTCATTCCAGCCGACCAGTCCGCCAGGATTCCCGCCTGTTTTTTCTGCGCCGCTGTTGTCATAGACATCTCCGGTAGCGTAGCTTGAGATTATCGTTCCTCCGATAGAGATAACGCCGACCAGTCCGCCAGTATCGTTATCTTCGCCAGAGTCGTCGCTGACATTTCCGGTGGCGTAGCTGGCGACAATCGAACCAGAGCTATTGCCAACCAGTCCGCCAATCTGGTCGTTGTCTCCCAAGCCGCCGTCTGCGTTTCCGACGGCGTAGCTGGAGATTATTGTTCCCCTATCGTTCCAACCAACTAGTCCGCCGACGCGATCAAGCATCCCATCGCCGCCATTGACCTCTCCATTGGCATGGCTGGAAATTATTGTTCCATTATTGTTCCAACCGACCAGTCCGCCAACGTAATTAATTATCCCATCGCCGCCATTGACCTCTCCAGTAGCGTAGCTAGAAGCGATCATACCGCCGCCGTTTCGGCCGACCAGAAGGCCGGTATTACCGACTATTCCGCCGCCATAGATGTTGCCGCCCATAATTCCGACGGCGCGAATGGAAGCAGCCTCGCCGATCGCGCCGAATAATCCTATGTCGTCCTCGCCGCGGATGTAGAGATTGTGTATCTTGTAGGAATTGCCGTCGAAAATGGCAGAAAAGAGCTGGTCATCGGCATCTCCACATCGTCCATTGACGTTATCGGTATCCTCGTTGCAAAAGCCAATAGGCGTCCAGCCGGGATTGGTCGCCATAGCGGGATCGCCGCCCGTCGGCCGCCAGTCGGCGTTTACATTATTAGAAGCGTAGCTTGCGGCATCGGCAAAGTCGAGGTCTCTCGTTAATTCGTAGCCGATACATTGATAGTTTGGACATCCTCCGGCGCTGCCAATTGCGTCTTCGGCGGTTTTGTAGCTTGTTCCGTCTAAGTTGCGCCGTATGTTGTCAAGATGTTCCAGCGTTGAGATGTCGATAAGGCCGTCTCTATCTGGATCTACGTTGGGAATTATTTCGATAACCAGCTCGATACGACTGGCGAGCTCGCCGACCGCTCCGGGCGTTCTATCTGTCGCCTGTATGGTAAGTGTCCGAAGATTTGCCGCGTCGTCGACTTCGGAATAGGTCGGCGCGTTCGCTACGGTGATCGCCCCGGTGTCGCCGTCGATGGCAAAATCGTCGAACGCGTTGGTCGGAGAGTCGTCTCCATCTATAAATGCGTAGGCGATCTCATCGCCCAAGTCGTCGTTGGCGACGATGGTAAGCGCGCCGTCTTGGAACGTGTCGATTCCGGCGGCGACCGCGGCGGTCATCGCGGGTGAAACGAAAACAGGCGTTTCGTCGTCGATGTTTCGCGCCGCAATTGTAAGATCAATAATGCCGACGGCGCCTGTAGAATCTTCGCCCTGTATGGTTAGAGATAGCTCTATCGCCTGAACGGATGGCGAAGACCCGGTGACCTGTTGGGTCTCGGCCAATGCCTCGTAGTCTATCATAGCGGTCAATTGCCCATCGTCGGCGATCGAAAAACCGGAATGGCCATTCAGTATTCTGTAGGGAGAGACTGCCGCGGGCGTCGATCCTTCGTCGGCGATTGCGATCGTAGCGATGTTGACCGGCGTATCGTCGCTCTCGTCGATCGAGAAGACGCTCCCCTCGCTTGATCGGAGCGTAATTGTTGTCACCGGCGTTATCGCGATAACCAGCTCGATGCGACTGGCGAGCTCGCCGACCGCTCCGGGCGTTCTATCCATCGCCTGTATGGTAAGTGTCCGAAGATTTGCCGCGGCGTCGCCATTGGAATAGGTCGGCGCGTTCGCTATGGTGATCGCCCCGGTGTCGCCGTCGATGGCAAAATCGTCGAACGCGTCGGTCGGAGAGCCGTCGCCATCTATAAATGCGTAGGCGATCTCAGCGCCCAAGTCGTCGTTGGCGACGATGGTAAGCGCGCCGATATTAAAGGAGGTCGCTCCCGATTCGACAGATATTTCAGAAGGAACAGGCGCGATAACCGGCGCTTCGTCGTCGATGTTTCGCGCCGCAACTGTAAGGACAATAATGCCGGCGGCGCCTGTAGAATCTTCGCCCTGTATGGTTAGAGATAGTTCTATCGCCTGAACGGATGGCGAAGACCCGGTGACCTGTTGGGTCTCTGCCAATGCCTCGTAGTCTATCATAGCGGTCAATTGCCCATTGTCGGCGATCGAAAAACCGGAATGGCCATTCAGTATTCTGTAGGGAGAGACTGCCGCGGGCGTCGATTCTTCGTCGACGATTTCGATCGTAGCGATGTTGACCGGCGTATCGTCGCTCTCGTCGATCGAGAAGACGCTCCCCGCGCTTGATCGGAGCGTAATTGTTGTCACCGGCGTTATCACGATAACCAGCTCGATACGACTGGCGAGCTCGCCGATCGCTCCGGACGTTCTATCCATCGCCTGTATGGTAAGTGTCCGAAGATTTGCCGCGGCGTCGACTTCGGAATAGGTCGGCGCGTTCGCTACGGTGATCGCCCCGGTGTCGCCGTCGATGGCAAAATCGTCGAACGCGTTGGTCGGAGAGCCGTCGCCATCTATAAATGCGTAGGCGATCTCATCGCCCAAGTCGTCGTTGGCGACGATGGTAAGCGAGCCGATATTAAAGGAGGTCGTTCCCGATTCGACAAATATTCCGGAGGAAACGGGCGCGATGACCGGCGCTTCGTCGTCGATGTTTTGGATAGCGATGCCAACATCGAGCATTCCCATTATTCCGTTGGCGCCAATTCCCTGTATTATTAGATCGAAACGTTGATTGATTTCGTGGTCGATCGCGGCGGCGGCGGGAAGGATAAGCCGCCCTTCTTGCGATATAGCGAAGGGATGTTGGGCGGGCGAGACAATGGAATAGGCGATGGCGTTGAGCGTTTGGTCGTTATTTCTATTGGTCGCCCGCAAGATCGCGATGGGACGATCCACAGAGGCCGCCTGTTGTTCGGGGATAGGGGCAATAGCTTGGACACCCGCTTCTGCTTCGTTGGAGTCTGCGACAATCATAACGATCGCGCCCGCGGTCGCCCGGACAATATCGCTTCGGTCGCTGACGCCGGCGCTATTTTCCGCGGTTATCGCATAGCGGTAGGTTTGCCCATTGGTTACTTCGTCGTCGGTATAGGAGCGCTCTGCCGACGATCCTGCGGAAATTTGTGTAATCGGGGTATCGCCAGGCGCTTCGTCGCCTACGCCGCGAAAAATGTTGTAGGCGGTCGCGCCGCTCGACTCGTTCCATGTAAGGAGGACGCGCCCATCTTCGGGAGTCGCCGTCAATGCGCTTGGAATCGCCGGAACTTCGACGTCGACTGTGTCGGGCGGATCCGGCGGGCCGGGTGGACATCCTATCGAGATAACGGCGATCGCCGTTATGCCGATTATTTTTAGAAGGCCGCCTCTGCAAGGCGCGGGAATTTTTCTGTTGCTCATTATTATTACTCCTTTACATGTAGTACAGATTAATACTTCTATTATAATATCATACTAACGATTTATCAAGTTATCAAGAAAATTATCGAGAATGATCTGTATTTTAGCGCAAATAGGGCGTCGCGGGCGTTTTTTGGGGGCGATTGCCAATTGAATGGACGATGCCCGCGCGATTTGCGGGAGATTGGGCGTTGCGGGGAATTTGCGGGAGGCTGTACGATGGCGGGGAGCTCCCGCTGAGGGGGGAAGCGCAATAGCGCAAGCGCGACCAGCGCGGAGCGTAAGCGGAGCGCGAAGAGGGAGCGGCGGTTGGCGCGAAGCGGCAATGCGCTATGGAGCGAGGGGGGAGACTTCCCCCTCCCTCGCTCATAACGAATAGCGCGCGGACTATCTGCCCTGTCCCGGTATCAGCGTTGTTCCGCAGGTCAGCGCCGAACCGTCGGGGAGCGTTTCGGGGAACATATCGCAGTCGTCGTAATCGTCGCCATCCATACCGTCGTAGTCGGCGTAGCGGAGCGCGGGCGCCTGCATGTTCGTTCCAAAATCCCAGGCGTCCAGCGTGTCGCTATCGGCGTCGTTCCACAGCGAGCCGACGTTGTCCGCGGTTAGTTCTGCCGCGACGCCTACGCCGGTGGGAGGCGCGCCGAGGCCGTTGATGAGGTCGTTGGATACTCCTGACATAATAGGGCCGAAGCCGTAGGTTTCGAAAATGCCGCCGGGGAAGCGATAGGTGCCCCTGTCGGTCAGTCCACCACGCTGGGAAAGTCTTTTCCTACCACTCTGCTGATCCCGTATTCTATCTCCAGAGCCGCCTGAGACGTTCACCGTGGCGTAGCTTGCCGTTATCTCGCCGCCGGCATAGTTATAGCCCACCAGTCCGCCCACATCGTCTTTGTTTCCGGCGTCTCCAGATGCCGATCCGGTCGCATAGGTCGCGACAATATTGCCGCGATTCACGCCAACCAGTCCGCCAACCGTGTCTTCGTTTCCAGCGCCGCCATTCGCGGAACCGGTCGCGTAGCTAACCATAATCCTGCCTCTATTATCGCCGACCAACGCGCCGACAACATCGATGCCGCCTTCTCCATAAGCCGATCCCGTCGAATAGCTTGCGATAATCGTTCCTCCAACGTTATAGCCTGCCAGCATGCCGACGCTGTCGTCGCCATCGTCGCCGTAGACAGCGCCTCCGAGAAGCCCGACGTTTCGTATAACGGCGTCCTCGCCAACAACGCCAAATAGCCCTGTTCCGAGGTTTCCGCGCGCCCCGCGACTATAGAGGCCGGTTATCGTATAGCCTCTTCCTTCGAAGGTCGCGGCGAACAACTGGTCGTCGCTATCCAAGCACCCCCCTCCTATCCTATCGTCGCAGAATCCAATAGGTTGCCAGCCGCGGTTGCTCGCGTTATTGGGGTCGGCATCGTTGGGCCGCCAGTCTGTGTTTATGTTTTCTAACAGATAACTCGCGGCGTCGGCAAAGTCGAGGTTTTTTGTCAGTTCATAGCCAAAGCATCCAGTATCGGGGCACCCAAAGTCGTTTCCACGATCGTCTTCGGCGGTTTTATATGAGGTTCCCGCCAGATTGTATCGCATATTGTTGAGCGCGTCCAACGTATTGATTTCGATGAGACCGTTTCTGTCAACGTCGGCAAATCCCAAGATATCGTTGGAGTCGTCGACAATTGGGACTGTTGCCTCCAGTTGCCCAGGAATGCGCGTAACGCCGCAGATAATTGGCGAATTGTCTGGGAGTGTTTCGGGAAAATCGTCGCAACTATAGTTGGCTCTGGAGCCGTCGTAGTCGGCGTAGCGGAGGGCGGGAAGTTGCGATTGGTCGCCGAAATCCCAGACGCCCAGCGTGTTGTGTGTGGTATAGTTCCATGGCGTTCCCGCATTTTCGGCGGTGAGTCCGCTGGCGAGCGTTACGCCGCTAGGAGGCTCGCCGAACGCGTTTCTCGTCTCCCCGATGGCAGAGCCAAAGCCATAGCTTGCGACAATTATCTCGGTAAAGGCGTTGCCAACCAGCAAGGCGTCGCCAACCAGCGCTCCGGCGGAGTCTATGATTCCATCGCTGCCATAGGCATTTCCGGTCGCGTAGCTGGCGATAATCGTTCCCAGGCTGCTATAGCCAACCAGTCCGCCGACCCGATCAAAATCGCCATCGCCGCCATTGACGTTTCCAGTCGATCGGCCGGCGATAATAGCGCCGCGATTTTTATACCCGACCAGTCCGCCGACCGCATCTTCGTTTCCCAAACCTCCATAGACGTCTCCGGCTGCGTGGCTGGCGATAATCGTGCCATCTTCGTTCCAACCAACCAGTCCGCCGACTTTGTCTGATCTGCCGCCCCCTCTGACGATCGCGTTTGCGTAGCTGGCCATAATCAGCCCGTCGTTCCAGCCGACCAAGGCGCCGACCGAGTCGTCATCGTCGCCGCCGTAGACGTTCCCTTCAATCAATCCGAGATTGCGTATCTTTGCGGTGGCGGAGGTAGCGCCGAATAGCCCAACGGCGCCGGAGCCGCGGACATATAAACCGACTATCGTATAGCCGTTTCCTTCGAATGTTGCCGCGAATGGTTCGTCGTCGGCATTTCTGCATAGATCATCGACGAGACCGCTGGCCGCGTCGGCGAGACATATGCCGATAGGCGTCCATCCGGCGTTGGTCGAACTTTCGGGGGCGCTATTGTTGGGACGCCATTCCGCGTTTACGTTGCCGCCGGTATAGCTTTCGAAGTCGGCAAAATCAAGGTTTCGCGTCAATTCGTAGCCAAAGCATCCCGAAGCCGGGCACCCGCCATTGTTTCCCGAGTCGTCCGCGGATTGCTTATAGCTGGTTCCCTGTAGATTATATCGTATATTAAAAAGGTCATCCAGCGTATTAATTTCGATAAGACCGTCGTCGTCTCTATCGACATTCCTGACGGCAGCGTCGACAATTGCGCTTTGCCCGCTCGAGCCGAATTCATTGATAGCGACTACCGCGTAGCGATAGGTTTGGCTAATAATTACATTGGTGTCGGTATACTCGACGATGGCCCGCGAACCCGCGGCAATTGAAGCAATGGGCTCTGTCGCAAGCGCGCTGCCGCTACCCGCGCCGCGAAAAATATTGTAGGTTGTCGATCCCGCAGAGCTATTCCATGTCAGAATTATCTGCATACCTGAGTCTGTCGCTAGCACTCCTGTCGGAATCGCGGGCGCCACAAAGATGGCAGCGTCGACGATTGCGCTTTGCTCGCTCGAGCCCCTCTCATTGGTCGCGGCTACCGCGTAGCGATAGGTTTCGCCAATCGTTACATCATCGTCGATATACTCGATGATGGCCCGCGAACCCGCGGCAATTGAAGCAATGGGCACTTCTTCAAGCGCGCTGTCAACGCCTACGCCGCGAAAAATATTGTAGGCCGTCGCCCTCGCAGAACTATTCCATGTCAAGATTACCCGCGCGCCTTCGATTGTCGCCGTTATCCCCGTCGGAATCGCGGGCTCTCCAATAACGGTGGCGTCGACGATTGCGCTTTGCTCGCTCGAGCCCCTCTCATTGGTCGCGACTACCGCGTAGCGGTAGGTTTCGCCAATCGTTACATTGGGGTCGATATACTCGATGGTGGCCCGCGAACCCGCGGCAATTGAAGCAATGGGCTCTGTCGCAAGCGCGCTGCCAACGCCTACGCCGCGAAAAATCTCATATGTTATCGATTCCGAAGAACTATTCCATGTCAAGGTTACCCGCGTACCTTCGGTTGTCGCCATTACCCTCGTCGGAATCGCGGGAACTCCAGTGACGGTAGCTTCGACGATTACGCTTTGCTCGCTTTGGCCGGCATCATTGGTCGCGACTACCGCGTAGCGATAGGTTTCGCCAATCGTTACATCGTTGTCGATATACTCGGCGGTGGCCTGCGAATCCGCGGCAATTGAAGCAATGGGCTCTGTCGCAAGCGCGCTGTCAACGCCTACGCCGCGAAAAATATTGTAGGCCGTCGCTCCCGCAGAGCTATCCCATGTCAGGATTACCTGCGTAGCTCCGGGCGCCGCTATTACCCCCGTCGGAATTACGGGAGCTCTAGTGACGGTAGCTTCGACGATTGCGCTTTGCCCGCTCGAGCCAATTTCATTGGTCGCGACTACCGCGTAGCGATAGGTTGCGCCAATCGTTACATCGTTGTCGATATACTCGATGGTGGCCCGCGAATCCGCGGCAATTGAAGCAATGGGCGCTTCTTCAAGCGCGCTGTCGCTGCCTACGCCGCGAAAAATATCGTAGGTCGTCGCTCCCGCAGAGCTATCCCATGTCAAGATTATCTGCGCGTTTCCGGATGTCGCCATTATTCCCGTCGGAATCGCGGGAGCCGCAGGGCCGCTTCCATTTCCATTTCCATTTCCATTTCCGTCGCCATCTCCGGGGCCGTCTGTTTCGACCGGGCATCCTATCGCAAACATTGCTATCGCCAGTATGCCGATTATTTTCACAATTACGCCGAGCGTTCCCCAGGAAGTTCTATTATTCATCGTTCTCCTCTTTGTCTCATATTTTTGCATGGCTATCTACCCTGCCCCGGTATCAGCGTCGCGTTGCAGGTAAGCGTCGCGCCGCCTGGAAGCGTGTCGGGGAACATATCGCAGTCGTAAACGGTGCCGTCGCCGTCGTAGTCGGCGTAGCGAAGGGCAGGCGACTGCGCCGCGGTTCCAAAGTTCCAGGCGTTCCGCGTGCTTCTAGAATCGCTGTGCCAGGCATTCATGAAGAGTAATTCGTTTGCGGTGGCCACGCCTCCGGGAAGTTCGCCTTCTGTGTTGATGATGGCATCCTCGCCCATAACGGCGCCAAAGCCGTAGCTGAGGAAAATCGTTCCCATATTGGTATTGGTATTATTACCGACAAGACTGCCGATTCGGTCGCTGACGCCACCGCCGCCATCGACGGCTCCGGTCGCGTAGCTTGCGGTAATCGTTCCGCTATTCCAGCCGACCAGTCCGCCGACATCGTCGCTGCCACCGGCGCCATCGACGGCTCCGGTCGCGTAGCTCGCGATAATTGTCCCGTCGCGATTGGAGCCGACCAGCCCGCCGGCATCGACTTGCTGGGTAGTGCTAATAGTTCCGGTCGCGTAGCTGGCGATGATCGTTCCGCTGTTGTTCCAGCCGACCAATCCGCCGAGATTATCCCCTGATCCTTCGCTGTAAACACTTCCGGTCGCGTAGCTGGCGATAATCGTCCCAGATTCGTTCCAGCCAACCAGCCCGCCAAAACTGCCCGTTGAGCTCCTAGTATTAGTAACGGAAACAGACGCGTGGCTGGCGATGATCGTTCCGCTATTAAGACCGACCAGCCCGCCAGCGCAATCCCCCGCCTTCAGGTAAGCTCCTCCCGCCGCCATTCCTGCCGCGTGGCTGGCGATGATCGTTCCGCCGAAGTTATAGCCGACCAGCATACCGACATAAGTAATCCCCCTATCAGCATTATGGGCGATATCTCCACTCAGCAACCCGACGTTTCGAATGGTCGCCGACTCGCCAATGGTGCCAAAGAGCCCGGCGCTAGGATATATATTGGTGAATATTTCAGGACTGTAATTAAAGCTTCTGCTAAAGAGGTTGGTAATTGTATTGTCATTCCCTTCGAATACGGCGCCAAAAGCATTGAACGCGGTACCGATGGGAGTCCAACCGTCGCCAGTGCCGCCTGCTGTCCATGCAGATCGCACCGTTCCTAAGTCATAGCTTGCGGCTTCTTCAAAATCGAGATTCCGCATAAGTTCGTAGCCGATACATCGTCCGTCGGGGCATCCGGTCGCGTTGCCGATGGCGGTATTGGAGCTCTTATAGCTGGTTCCGTCAAGATTGTGCCGTATGTTGTACAGCTCCTCCAGCGAATTGATTTCGATAAGACCGTCTCCGTCGGCATCGACGGTCATCGGCGAAGACGTAGAAACCGACGCCGATCGTTCGCCTTCTCCACTGTTATTGATCGCGGAGACGGCGTAATAGGACCTTCCGGGAAGCGGATCGATGTCGATATAATTATTCGTGGTCGCTCCCGACGCGGGCACTTCCGCGATGGGGCGATAATCGAGAACATCCGTTTCCACATTGATGTTGCGATAGACGCGATAACCGTTCGCTCCGTCGATTTCGTCCCATTCGATCGTTATCTCGGGACCATTGATTTCCAGAGTCGGTGGATTAGGCTGCGCGAGGACGGTGTCTTGCATGCCGTCGTCATCGACATCGTATTGATCGGGAAGAGGCGAGCCGCAGGTCGATCCCGCCGGCAACCGCGCCTGATCGCAGGCGAAGGTCTGGGAGTCGCTATCATAGCGAGTCGTCCATTCAAGAATAGGGTAGCGCCGATCATCGACAAAATTCCAGACATCCTCGCTCCATCGATTCGCCATCTCCGTCGACGATGTTGCCGCGGTAAGACGGGCTGGACTGTAAATTTCGTCGTCAGCGTCATCGGAGCGATCGACGCCGCTCGTCTCGCCGTTCGTCACGAAGCCGAAACCATAGCTTGCGGCGATCGTTCCGTTATCGATGCCGACCAGCCTGCCGACGGCATCCAACAGGCCGCCGCCGTCCTCGGCTTCAGAATCGCCTTCGTCGCCATCGACGCCGCCGACCGCGTAGCTTGCGACGATCGTTCCGTCATTAACGCCGACCAGCCCGCCGGCGGCGTCAAAATCGCTCACGCCGCCAGAAACGCCGCCGGTCGCGTAGCTTGCGACGATCGTTCCCCCATCGTTCCAGCCGACCAGCCCGCCGACAGCGTCAGAACCGCCCGCGCCGCCATCGGCGACGCCGGTCGCGTAGCTCGAGGCGATCGTTCCGTTATTGTTCCAGCCGACCAGCCCGCCGATCGCGCCGAATATGCCGTCGCCGCTGTTGACGGCAACGGCCGCGCGGCTAGCGATAATCTCGCCGGCGTTAACGCCGACCAGCCCGCCGACTCGGTCGTCGTTTCCTTTGCCCCCGTCGATAGTTCCACTCGCAAAGCTTGCGATAATTGTTCCATTATTAAAGCCGACCAAAGCGCCGATGGTATCGCTGCCGAATTGGCGATCGACAATGGAAACGTCGACCAGTCCCACATTGCGAATCTCGGCGTCGTCGGTGGTGGCGCTGAATAGCCCTATCCCCCCAAACAGGTTGGTATAGAGTCCGGTAATCGTATAGCCGTTCCCCTCAAAAATCGCGGCGAACATTTCGTCGTCGTCATCTCCGCATCGTCCGTCAACTTCGTCGGTATCCTCGTTGCATGAACCAATGGGCAACCAGCCAGTTTCGACCGTATAGTCGGAAGTAGAAGCCTTGGGACGCCATGCGGGATTGATCTCGCCCGAGGCGTAGCTTGCCGCCTCGTCAAAATCAAAGCTTGCCGTCAATTCGTAGCCAACGCATCCCGAGGACGGGCACCCGCTGGCATTGCCGACATCGCTTTCGGATGTCTTGTAGCTGGTTCCCTCTAGATTGTAGCGTATATTGTAGAGACGCTCCAGCGTATCGATTTCGATGAGTCCGTCGTCGTCGACGTCGACATCGCCGATATTCCCGACGTTTCTATTCACACTTGTCGCTCCAAACCCGTTCTCATTGCCGGCGTCATCACCATCTCCGGAAAGATCCGATTCGACCGAGCATCCTATCGCGATAATTGCTATCGCCAATATACCAGTTATCCTGATAATTTCGCCATATAGCGACGAAGAAAGCATATTTTTCATTGATACTCCTTATAAATTTGTACTATCCCAAAACATATTAAATTTTATACTAGCAACTTATTTATAGACTGTCAAGTGAGTTAGTAATTTTTTTTTGGACGATTTTCGATTGCATGCTCCGCGGTCGCGGAAGGAAAACGCGATAGCCCGCAAAGCGCGATCGGAACTGGATCATGTGGGGGGGGGGGGGGGGAAGTCTCCCCCCTACCTCCAGCGCTTCGCGCTTCCGGCTACCCCCCTCAGCGGGCAACAAATTGCGCCATTGGTCAACGCTCCGCCCTTGCCCGCAACGCCCGAACGGTCATGCGCGAACCTTGCGCGCCCAAGGCGATGCGCTCCGAGCCGCCTATTGGGCTACTCCCGCTGACCCGGTATCAGCGTCGTTCCGCAGGTCAGCGCCGAACCGTCGGGGAGCGCGCCGGGGAACATATCGCAGTCGTAATCATCGCCGGCGCCGTCATAGTCGGCGTAGCGGAGGGCAGGCGACTGCGCCGCGGTTCCAAAGTCCCAGGCGTCCCGCGTATCGCG
The DNA here is from genome assembly GCA_965220165.1 of Spirochaetia bacterium. Classification (GTDB taxonomy): domain Bacteria; phylum Spirochaetota; class Spirochaetia; genus CBDCPJ01. The sequence continues at coordinate 48,777 of CBDCPJ010000052.1, read as the reverse complement.
CGCGGCGTCATTCCACTGCGCGCCGACGTTGGTCTCGGTTAGATCGGTTGCGACGGTTACGCCTGTGGGGGGCTGGCCGTCTCTGCTGATGGTATCCCCTCCCAGAACGGCGCCAAAGCCGTAGCTGGCAAAAATCGTTCCTCTATTCGAGCCGACCAGCGCGCCGACTTCGTCATCGGTGCCGGCGCCTCCATCGGCATTGCTGATCGCGTAGCTTGCAATAATTGTTCCATTATTATTGTTCCGGCCGACCAGTCCGCCGGCGCGATCGCTTCCTTGCGCGCCTCCATTGGAGTCTCCGATCGCGTAGCTTGCGGCAATCGTTCCGTTATTCTCGCCGACCAGCGCGCCGACGAAATCAGAAGCGCCGCCGCCGCCATTGGCAGCGCCGTTCGCATAGCTTGCGACAATCATTCCACGCTCATTCCGCCCTATCAACACGCCGACAAAATCAGCAAAGCCGCCGCCGCCATTGGCGGTACCGTTCGCATAGCTTGCGATAACCGTTCCGCCGTCATTCAGCCCCGCCAACACGCCGATGCCTGTATTTCCGGCTGGGTTTTCGCTGTAGACGTTGCCATCTATGCCGACATTGCGAATGGCGGCGTTGGCGCCCATTCTTCCAAATAATCCTATATCGTCCTCGCGACGGTGGCTATACAGTCCGGTTATTGTATATCCATTTCCTTCAAAGACGGCGCTAAACTCATTCCCCGCGAATCCGACGGGCAACCAGCCTTCGTTGTCCGCTGTCTCGGGGTCTCCGCCGTCCGGTCGCCAGTCGCTGTTAACACTTCCCGCTCTATAGCTCGACGCTTCGTCAAAATTGAGATCGCGCTTCAATTCGTAGCCATGGCATCCTAAGTCTGGACACCCTTTGATGCTGCTGGGGCCGGTCGATGATATTGTGTAGCTAGTTCCCGCTAGATTGTTTCGCATGTAATCAAGATCTTCCAGCGTATTGATGTCGATCAAACCGTCTGCGTCGCTATCGATATCTACCAAAGAGGCGTCTTGCGACGGCGACAGCGCTCCTTCGCCGGCGTCGTTTATCGCGGAGATCGCGTAATAGTTGTCGCCTTCGAGCGGATCGGCATCGTTATAGACCCGCGCGCCGTCCCCGACTACCTCGGCGATTGGGCGATAGTCGATCGCGCTCAAGGTATTGTTGGCGGAGCGATAGACACGGTAGGCCGTCGCGTTTGGATCTTCCGTCCATTCGATCGTTATGGAGAAAATGTCGGCGTCTGCCGTCGGAGCCGTCGCGAGCGCGGCGGGCGCGGTGTCTTGTCCGTCGCCATCGCTGTCGTATTGGCCGGGAATTGGCATGTCGCAGGTCTGCCCGGCGGGCGCGATCGCCTGATCGCAGGAAAATTCGCCAGAGGTTGCGTCATAGCCGGATGTCCATTTGACGATGGGATAGAGCCTATCGTCCCCAAAGAGCCATGCCGAGCTATTCCACCGGTTTTGCGGCGATGTCGACGAATTTTCCGCGGTGATAACCGAAGGGCTATGGATCGAGAAATTTGCGTCATTGGAGCGCTCTATACCCACATTTTCGCCGCGCATAACGGCGCCGAAGCCATAGCTAGCGGAAACCGTTCCGCTATTCGCGCCGACCCTATTCGCGCCGACCAGCGCGCCGACATTATCATTGGCTCCCTCGCTTCCGCCGGCATTTCCGATCGCGTAGCTTGCGACAATATGTCCTAAAAAGTTTTCGCCCGCAAGCCCGCCGACATTGTCGTTGACGTCGTCGCCAGAAGCATCTCCGGTCGCGTAGCTTGCGACAATATGTCCTGAAAAGTTTTCGCCCGCTAACCCGCCGACAGAATCGCCCTCGCCGGAGCTGTCATTTGCGTCCGCAGTCGCATAGCTGGCGGCAATCGTTCCGTTATTCAAACCTGCCAGCGCGCCGACATTATCATTGTCTCCGGCGCCGCCATCGGCATATCCACTCGCGTAGCTGGAGATAATTGTTCCATTGAAGAAGTTCCTTCCGACTAATATGCCGACATTATCATTGGCTCCAGCGCCGCCATAGGCATCTCCGATGGAGTGGCTGGAGATAATCTCGCCTCGATTATCGCCGACGAGACGGCCAACATAGTCGCCGTCAGCGTTGCCGCCGTAGGCGCCTCCTCTATCTAGCCCGACATTGCGAATCTCGGCGGTGGCGGCGGTCGCTCCGAATAGTCCCACCTCGCCAGAGCCGCGGGTATAGAGGTCAAAAATTATATAGCCGTTTCCTTCAAAGATAGCGTCAAAAGGCGCGAGAGAGTCGCCAATGGGCTTCCAACCGGGATTGCTTGCGTTGGCAGGATTGGTCATATCTGGTCGCCAGTCGTCGTTGACGCTATCCTCGGCGTAGCTTTCCGACTCGGCAAAATCGAGGTTTCGCGTTAATTCGTAGCCGCGACATCCAAATTTGGGGCACCCTCCCACGCTTCCTCTGCCGTTTAATGATTCTTTGTAGCTGGTTCCTTGAAGATTGTTCCGTATGTTGTAGAGCCCCTCCAACGTCGAAATTTCGATAAGGCCATCCCCATCTGAGTCTATGTTGGAAAGTATTTCGATAACAATATCGCTTTCGGTCATGCGATCGCCGATCGCGAGCGGCGACGTATCTGTGGCCTGTATGGTCAACGTTCGACTATTTGCCGCGGCGTCGATCTCGGAATAGGTCGGCGCGGTCGCAACGGAAATTTCGCCGGTGGCGCCGTCGATGCGAAAGTCGCGGAATGTGTCGGTCGTAACGCCCATGGTATCGATGAAGTGATATGCTATCTCGGTTCCGCTGTCGTCCATCGCCATAAATGCGGGCGCCGCGTCTTGGAACTCGTCTTTTCCGGCAACAATCGTTGCGGCCGTAGGGGGCGAGTCAAAGATTGGCGCTTCGTCGTCGGTATTGTCTACCGTTATCGTAAGATTGATGATGCCAATATCGCCCGATGAGTCTCTGCCGCGAATGGCAAGAGAAAGCCCTTCCGTTTTTTGATTCTCGTCGAGCGATTCATAGTCTATCATAGCGGTTAATTTCCCGTCGCTTGCGATCGCAAAGCCATCATGCCCGGACAATATGGTGTAGTTACTAATCGCCGTCCCGCCGCCTTTGACTCCGATAGTGGCGATATCGACCCCGATCTTGTCGCTCTCGTCGATCGAAAATGCTAGCCCCTCGCTTGACTCCAATTCGATTGCGATCATTGGAATTACCTCGATCTCCAGTTCGATTTGGCTGAAGAGCTCGCCGATCGCGCCGGACGTCGTATCCATCGCTTGTATGGCAAGCGTCCGCCTGTTCGCGGCGGCGTCGCCGGCGGAATAGGTCGGCGCGTTCGCTACAGTGATCTCGCCGGTAGCGCCGTCGATACGAAAGTCGTCGGCTGCTTGGGTCGCGGAACCGCCGGCAAGAAAGGCGTATGCTATGTCGCCTCCGACATCGTCATTGGCGACGATGACCACCGCGCCGCCGACAAAGGAGGTCTCTCCATCCTCGACAAGTATTCCGTCGGGAATAGCGCCAAAGGTCGGCGCCTCGTCGTCGGTATTTTCTACCGTTATCGTAAGATCGATGGAGCCGATAGCCCCCGTCGAATCTCTTCCGCGAATGGTAAGCGGCAGCCCTTCCGCCTGTTGAGTCGCGTCGAGCGATTCATAGTCTATCATCGCGGTCAATTGCCCGCCGTCGTCTATCGCAAAGCCGGCGTGGCCAGACGTTATGCTATAGGGAGACGTATCGGCGGGCGACAACTCATCGTCGGCGATGCTTATGACAGCGATATCGATCGCGCGAGCGTCGTTCTCGTCGATCGAAAATGCGACCCCTTTGCTGGAACTCAGCGCGATTGTCGGCGCCTGTGTTATAGTGATGACTATATCGATCTGGCCGACAAGCTTGCCAGTCGCGCCGGGCGTCCTATCCATCGCCTGTAGGGTAAGCGTTCGCCTATTTGCCGAGTCGTCTTCGGAATAGATTGGCAGAATCGCGACAGAGAGCTCGCCCGTAGCGCTGTCGATTGCGAAATTACCGATAGCGTTGGTCGTGGAGCCATTATTGCGCAGGAAAAAATAGGCTATCTCATCTCCGACGTCGTCGGTCGAGGCGATGATCAACGCGCCTTGAGTCGCCGCGCCGACGATAAATGAGGTTTGTCCCTCCTCAAGAAATATTTCGCCGAAATCGAGATCAAAAACGGGCGCCTCGTCATCGACATTTTGGATAGAAATGGCGATATCGATCGCGCCGGCCGGCCCGTCGGGTACGCTTCCTTGAATGGTTAGATCAAAACTTGGATTGGTTTCGTAGTCGATCGCGGTATCGATGGGAAGGATGAGCCTATCGTTTGAGATGCCGAAGGGATGGTCGTTCGGCGCGACGATCTTGTAGACAATAGTGTCAATCGCCTGTCCGCCCTCCATCAATGAGGCTTCAAAGGTCGCTAGGGAAATTTCGGGGCCGCCCTCGCGTTCGGGTATCGGCGATATGGACTGAATGCCTTCCATAACGATGTTGGCATCCGCGACAATGAAAATGGTCGACCGTCCGGCCTCCTCTTGAATGGCATCGCTCCGTCCGCTCGAACCTGCGCTGTTGAGCGCGGCTATCGCGTAGCGGTACATTGTTCCGTTATCCAGCCCTCTATCGATATATGTCGTGGTCGAACCATCCACGATGGTCGCGCGCAGGTCGACCGGGACATCTTCCCGTGTCGACCGATAGAGCTCGTATTTCGTCGCGTTGGGCGTCGCGCTCCAAGAAAGCGCTATGTGACCATCGCCGGATATCGCGCTGAGGCCGGTAGGAATCGCGGGAGGCTCGACGTCAAAGTCATTCCGGTCGGGCGTAACATCCGGAGACTCGACCGAGCATCCTATCGCGATAATGGCAATCGCCGCTCCGATGCCGAGTCTAAATATATAACCAATTTTTTGGGCAATGGTCATAGTTTTCATAATATCCCCTTTTCCCCCTTTTAATGATCTATTAAATTATACTATTTAGCATATACCATTTTATAAATAATTTCCATAATTATCGGAAATTTTTATTTATAGAGAAAGCGCCGAACGTCCCCGATCGATGTTCGATCGAAAAAGAGAAAATGAGAGATAACCATCGCTTCGCCCGCGAACCGATTCGCGCTTCGCGCCTGTAGAGCGGCCGTCGAGATGGCGGTCTAGCCGAGGTAGCCCGTCGCGATAAGAAATGTCTCGCGAGAGGATGGGCGGCAGGCGGCAGGCTTCCAGTAGCGGACGATCTTGAACCTTGGGGCGATCTCGGACGCAAGATCGCGCTCTTCTCCATTGCCCTGGAATATTTTTGCGACGAAGACGCCTCGAGGGACAAGCGTCTCTAGCGCTATGGCGGCTGCGACGCGGACGATTTCGAGCGAACGTTGGCTATCGATCAGCGCTATTCCGCTTGTATTGGGCGCCGCGTCTGATAGCGCCGCGTCAAATCCGCCGCGCTCGACGATTTGCCGCCTGATCGCGGGATCGGAGAAATCCCCAGTCAGCGAGCATAGGCGACGATCGGCGCTCGGCAATTGCGCGGGGAGGCGATCGACCGCGACCAGCCGTCCATGCTCTCCGAGACGCCGCAGGCAATACTGGCTCCAGCTTCCGGGAGCGGCGCCGAGATCGAGAACGGCCGCGCCCTCGCGAATAATGCCAAAGCGCTCATCGATCGCGCGCAGTTTGTGAACCGACCGCGCCAGATAGCCTTCGCGCCGCGCGCTTCGCCCGTAGCTATCGGCGAGGCGATAGCGATTACCAGATGCCGTAGGTATCCTCCGACCTATCGCCATCCTTCGCGTCTAACGAACGAATAAACGCGAGAAGGGCGTCGACGACGGCGTCGGGATGCTCAAGCGGGGTTGCGTGTCCCGTGTCCGGGATTCGCCGCATGACGGCGCGATTGAGCGATAGGCTGACATGGAGCATCTCGGAAGCGGGCGTAATGTCGTCATGTTGCCCTCCGATAAGCAACGAAGGGTTGCGAAAGCCCTCCATCGCTTCCATCGCGTCGCCCCGCGTTATCGACCAAAGCAGGCCGCTATGCAGCGCGATCGGATCGTTCTTCGCGACCGCCGACGCGAGGCGCTTATAGGAAGAGCCGTCGGCCAGTCGGGAGACTTGACTAAAGATCGTCGGAAAATAGCGCCGCGTAAACCCTTTGGAGCCCTTATCGCGAATAACGCGAAGAAGGCGGTTGACGTTGTCGAGTTCCTGTCGCGACGGCGCGTATGGCAAAACGTTGCACAGCGCGATTCCCGAAATACGTTCGGGTATGCGCTCCATAGCCCGCATCGCGATCATCGCGCCGACATCGTGCCCGCAGATTATCGGCGCTCGCAGACGATATTGATCGATGAGATCGATAAGATCGTCCGCATGACTGTCGATCGTTCGCATCATCGTATCGTTGGGCGACGCCCCAAATCCGGGAAGATCGTAGGCGACGCATCGGGCAATTCCGCGAAGCTTTTGGGCAATGGGACGCCACATTTCGCTGTCGAAGGGGAAGCCATGGATCATCACCACAGGACGAAGCGATCGCTCTTGACTATCTTGGATCGCCAGTTTTCGGTCAATTTTTTTGCGCATAGAGCGACGCGGCCATTAAGCGACCGCAATCAAACAGTAGTTCCATAGTAATGGATATTATCATTATCGAAATGGCTCGAGTCAAGAATAAATGCCTATGTATGTGTAATAAATGAAATCGATCTGCCATCGAGCCGCGAGGCGACGGCGCCCCGAAAAATGGCGCTGCCGCCGCGATATGGAAGGATGCCCGACAGTCGAGCGCCGCGCTCCATCATCGGCGCTCGCATGGGTGGAGATGCCCGTTGGGCGTCGCGGGCGTTCGGGGAGCGTTTTCCAATTGGATGGGCGACGCCCGCGGAGGGGGGAGCGCAATAGCGCCGGAGCGAGCCCGGTGGAGCGCGAGCGAAACTGGACAAGCGCGCTCCGATCAGCGCTATGGAGCGTGGGGGGAGACTTCCCCCTCCCCGCATAATTTGACTGTTGATTCTATCGACACAATAGTGTATTTATCGATAATGGCCAATCGCTCTATTTGCCGCGCCGCCGTTATAGCCCTCGCGACGCTCTTTTTTGCCTCCTGCGCGGGCGATAACGACTACTCGCGCGCGGAATTTATGTTGGGCACCGTGATTTCGATTAACACATTCGGGGCGGCTTCTAACGAGCTCTATGATAGCCTCTTTGAGCGAGCGCTGGAGATAGAGCGGAAGATGAGCATTTCGACTGATCAATACAGCGATACCGAGCTTCTGCGGGTCGCCGCGGCGGCGGGAAGCGATATGCCGATGGTGGCGGCGAGCGAGGAGACGCTCGACGTGGCGGAACGCGCGCTCTACTACTCCGCGCTGTCCAACGGAGCCTTCGATCCGACGATCGCGCCGGTCGCGTCGATCTGGGCGGAGGCGCTGAAACAAAAGACTCCTCCCAGCGACGACGCGGTATTGGAGGCGCTGGCATTGGTCGATTGGAACGCCGCGCGAATCGATCGGGCGGCAGGCGCGCTCGGGTTGCCGACGGCCGGCATGGGATTCGATGTGGGCGGCATAGCCAAAGGATTCGCCGCGGACGAGGCGGCTTCGCTGTTGCTTGCGGCCGGCGTCGAACGGGCGTTGCTCGATTTTGGCGGCAACATTCTTCTGGTTGGGAGCAAATCCGACGGAACCCCCTGGCGTATTGGCGTCCAGCATCCTAGGAGCGGACGGGGGGAATATGTCGCCGTGGTAGAGAGCGACGGCGACGAAGCGGTGGTAACATCGGGCGATTATGAGCGTTTTTTTATCTTCGACGGGCGCCGCTATCACCATTTAATCGATCCCGCAACCGGATACCCCGTCGAATCGGAGACGCTGAGCGTCGTTACGATCACCGCGACATCCATAGACGCCGACGCGCTGTCGACCGCGTTCTTTGTTATGGGAGTGGAAAAGGGATACCGCCTCGCCGAATCGCTTGACGGCGTCGAGGCCATTTTTGTTACCGATATGAATCGGCTGATTGCGACCCCCGGACTGCGCGATCGAGTCGTTATGGTCGATCCGCATTTTGAACTTCAGATAGGATTGGACGCGGCGAGCGCGTCTCGATAGCCGCTAAAATTGCAGGGTTCCTCTTATTCCGGCCTGTATTCCGAAAATGGCTCGCGTATTTTCGACGGCATCCTGCAGATGGGGTTGAAAAGAGAGCGACGCGTCGAAAAATAGGCCGATATGTCCAAATTTGATAACCTGGAGCGAACTCTCGTGTCCTATGACGATGATATAGATATTTTCGTCGATCCCTCCGTATGATGGTTCGATGGAGAATTCAAACCGCTCGTTATGATCGACGCGAATATCCTCGGGCAATAGCGTTAGCCAAGTAATCGACGCGGCGCCGAGAAGAGAGAGCCTAAGGCGGCTGTCGCCGTCAAAAAGGTCGTCTTGATCGGAGAGCGGCAAAGCGGCGTTCGGTTGCTCTACATCTATCTCGCCATCCAATCGCAGGCCGATTCCTTCGGACAAGGCAAACTGCGCGGAGGCAAAATAGCCGATGCGCCAGGCGATAGCGTCGTCGTCGTTTCGCGGAATATCGACGGATAGAAGCAACGCGCCGTCTGAGCTAAAACCCGCGCCCGACAGGCCAAAGGCTTCCGCCCGAAAAATGTCGCGCGGTCGAAAATTGATGCCGGGAGGCTCGCCCGAATCGGCGTTCTCTTCGATAAACGACCATCCAACGGCGGTGGTAAGAATCGATTGATCCTCTACTCGATCGTCGTCTCTCGTTATCGTCCGTTGCAGGCTCGCCGAAAATGTCTGGGGGATAATGAGCGCCGCCAAAGTTTCTAAACGAGGCGCGGTGAGCCGAGCGCCGGCGACAGCGGTATAATTGGCGTCGGCGAGCGACGCGGTGGCTTTTGCCGCCTGTTCGGCGAGGGCGGGGTCGAACAGTTCAACGATCGGTATCGCGGCATAGATAGTGTCGGGAAGCTTATCGAAGTAGCCGGTTATGTCGCTCCCAAAATCGGCGCTGCTATCGATACGAAATGCGGTGGCGAGCGATCGTCGGTAATAGGGCTCTACTATCCATGGGGCGACGCTGTCTCCAAATAGCAATTCGGCGCCCAGTTCCGCGGTCGCGCGGTTGTATTGCCGCTCAAGGGTTGCCGAATTGTTGCGATAGCTCGCCAGAATTTCCCACCATATGATCGATTCGTCGATGGCCAGCGACAGACGAAGATCGCCGATCGCGTCGCGCGAGATGGTGTTAGTTGGCGGCGTCGGCGCGACGAGAGCAAAATCGGCGATCCACGATGCGGGATAGATCGATGCCCTATCGATTGCGTAATCCGTTTCTTGCCCCGCCGCTATCGACCAATCAAAGCGAACCGGGAATTCCCAGAGGGCAAGCTGGCTTGCCCTCCACCGCTGTCGCAAGCGCCCGTCTCTCGCGCGGCCATCCGCAGAGACGCTCCAACTGCCGGCTTCGGGAAACTCCAGACGAACTTCGCTCGATCGATAGAGCGTCTCGTCCGGCCGGTTATAGGATTTGCGGTAGATGTCATGGAACGATAGAGGAAACGGAATGGCGGGAATAACGATGGTATGCCCCGCGCCGACAAAGGGCGAGTCGATGAGATTGCTATCGATGTCAAGATAGAGATCGAACCGCGCGCCAAAAAGATCTGCTCCTATTTCGGAGCGCGAGCTTGCCCGATCGCCCAGAGGATATTGCCCCGCGCCCGCGTCAACGCCGGCGCTTGCGACATTGAGATACTGCGCCGCGGAGAGATTTGCGATAAGCGGGAATTGGCCGATAGAGGCGATCGTTCCATCATAACGCCAGCGGGCCGAAAGCTCGGCCGACCCGTCGAGGCGGGCGGGGGCTTCGAGCCAGTGAAGCTCATCAAGAAGAATAACGCCGCTATCGCTCCCATCCATCTGAACGGTAAGGTAGCGAAGCCTATCGCCGCGACGGGGAGCGCCGATACCGCGCATCGACGCCGGCAACGCGGCCGAATTCGACTGTTTTCCGTCGATAAACAGCGTACCGTTGCTGCTGTCGATGGCAATTTTTCTCCATCGTCCGCCGCTCGCGCCATCGCCGTCAATTGGCAGCGGAATCGCGGCGGCTATTCCTCGGAGGTCGCCGGGAGCGGTCTCGCCCTCCGAATCGGGCGTCGGTCGATTGGTCATCGTTATCGACAGGACAGGCGAACGATCCGCCGAAATCCTCTCGACGCGAAGATAGAACGCAAGAAATCGATAGTCGCCCGCGTGGGCCGGCTCGACAGAATCTACCAGTCGCCACCGCGGATCTCCCGACATCGCCGGTTCGTCGCCAGTCGCGCCGCCCCATTCGATCTTGAGCGCCCGCTGACGCTCCCCCGCCGGATGAAAGACGCTCCTTGCCTCTTCAAACTGATCGAGGAGCGTCGGAATGCCTTTCGACGGGCGGTCGGGAAAAGACCTCGCCGATACTCGCCCGCTATTGCCGGAAATGAACGACCCCGCGCCTCGAAAAACGAAATCGGCAAAGATAATCGTCCCCTCGCTCGCGCCGTCGATCGATCGAATAACGACGCGTATCGAACGCGCATTCCGCAGACGGGCGCGATCGGCGGGACTCAATAGAATCTTCGCCCGACGCCATCCATTTCCCGCGGACTCGTTGGGAATCTCAGCCATATTGTCGCTGGTATAGATTCTCGCAGGCTCGTCGATATCAAGAAGATTGTTCCCGTTGCCATCCTCATCGTAAATATGGTTATAGATAAGGGCTACCGGAAATCCGGCCCGAAACGAAATATCGTTATGATCGAACGAAAACCAGGGGCGTTGCGGGCTCGCCCCTCGCTCCAGATTCCCGTCGGCGTCGAGATCCTCGGCCGTCGCGCCTATCTGCAGGCGAACATCGATCGAATCGACCGCTCGGGCGATGTCGATATTGGGCGATTTCCAGAGAAATTCAAGCTCTTCGGCGGCGCTCAAATCAATCTCGTCGCCCCCGGAGACGGCAATTTGCCCGGCGACCCATTGATCCCGGCCGATAGCAAACGTCATCGCCATCGCGTCTCCATCGGTCTCGTCGCCGGTCGCCACAAGATAGGGGCCGATCGGCGCGCCGTCTATGTAGTCGTAACGCCGCGCGTCGTCTATTCTATCGTCGTATCGCAACAATCTTCGCGCCCCGTCGTCGTCAACATCCACGTGGTTGCGATAGAATAACTCGCCGCGGCTATCGGCGCGCAGCGCGGGCAAAACGTCGCCCCCCTGATCGGAGGCTGTCGGAGGCGCGCCCGGGAGCAGCGCCGACGTGTCGAGCGCGACAATCGTCTCGCCATCTTCCATGCCCGAAAGCCGCAAAACGCCAACGCTATCGGGAACGGTCAATTGCGCGACTCCCGATAGCGCTATCGACGCGTTGGGAGGCTCCCACCGCAGCGCTCCCGCGACGCGAAACGCGCCAAAATGCTCGTCGAGCTTCGACGAGTAGGTTTTGGCGGTTATCGGCCAAGAGCCGCCGACCCCAATGTCGGCAAACAGATGGTCGGCAATGGCGAATCGGTTGCTGTTGCCAAAGAGAATAGATCCATTGCCCTCGCCCGCGGAACGGTAGAAAATATCGATACGATCGGTTGGAACGATAGGGCGATCGATCACAATGGCTCCCGTCGCGGGATCCACCGCCGCCCGAGGATTGGGAACCCCATTGGCGATAACGGAGACCGTATCATCTATCGCGCCGTCCCCCGCGCGCAGTTGATCCGCGGGTTGTGTCGAAGCGATATCGATATAGAAATCGACGTAGCTCTCGCTCTCAATCAACGCGTTGTCGCCATAGAGCCTTGGAAAATCGAACGCTCCGGACGCGAATGGATAGCGATGCCCCGCCGAACGAAGATCGAGCGCGTCGCCGCTGACAATCAAAAAATCGTAATCGGGCGATATCTCGAATGTGAGCGACAACGATTCGATAGGCCTATTATCGTATCGATCGATCAACGAGACATCGTCGCCATCGAGCGTTTGCGGATCAACGCCCGCCATATCGAGCCCATATCGATTCGTCATCTCAAAGGGCGAAAATTGCCCCGGACGGTAGAGAACAATCGCGTCGATATTGTCTACATGAAGGCGAGAATCGGGAAATCGAGAAAATGAGAAATCGACTCGCCCGCCAGCCACATCGACAGCGCCGCCAACCGACCGGTAGACCGCGCGTTTGCCCAGCCTATCGTCTCCCGCCGAGACCCCCCCTTTGCGATAATAGACAAGCGCCGACCGTCGAAGCGGGCTATCAAAGGCGATAGAGCCATCGGACAATGAATAGGAGGCGTAGTCGTCTATATCGACCTCTCTATAGCGCCGCCCATCGCTTGCCACACGTCCGTCGGGAGACTCGAGGTAGAGCCTCAATCGAGAAATATTTCGGTCGGGCAATATAAAAAAACGCCCCCGAATATAGTCCGAAACCTCGATCGATTGCCCCCGTACTCGATTGAGCCCCAAAAACCTCCTTCGCTCCGGCGCGCTCTCCTCATATCCCACAAACAGTTGATGTCGGGAAATATCGCTTGCCAACAACGCGTATAGCCCGATTGACGGACCGTTGCCCCTCGCCATTCCAAGATTGGCGACAGGCTCTATATCAAACACCCCATACCCCGCCCGCAATGAACGAAGCGGCTCGTTATCCGCCCCTCGGTATTCCGCCAACATCTCCTCGAGTATTGTGATATCGGCAATATCGATAATGCGCGCCCGCAATGAGAATCGCTCCATAAGCCAGAAAGAGACGGTAAGATCGATGCTGTTATCAAAAATGCCAACATCGTCAATTCCGGGAATATCGATGACCGACGATCCTATCGCTTCCTCGTCGCCATCATCAAGCAACCACCCCAATGAACCGCCCAATGTCGCGGTCCAGCGCCCGTCAATTTCCAAATCGACCGACGGATCGTCCACCCCCAAAAGCTCCTCCAGCGATTGGGCGCGACCATACTCCGCCGCGGCAAACGACAAAAGAACAACAACAAGCCATAAGCGATTCATCCCTGCTTGAATCATAGCGGCAAATTGGCTATCATAGCAATAGATTAGAGCGATTGTCTCTGTAATGTCCGAAACACCGCTAACGACGGACGATTCGGCAAGCGGAGGGGGAAGTCTCCCCCCTCGCTCCAGCCATTCGCCTATCGGCGCCGCAGACGCTAGCCTCCGCAAGCGGAGGCTGCGGGCTCCGCTTGCGCTCCGCCCGCCGCGTCGCTAATAGCCTGCGCTCCCCCCTCAGCGGGAGCGCCCCGCTATCGAAGAGCCTCCCGCAAATTTCCCGCAACGCCCGAATCTCGCCGAATCAATCAATAATTATCCCTTTTTTCGAAATTTATTTGCAATTGAGTGAAAAAACAGTATAATTAATTCAGTTTGCGCTCATGAGTAGTTAATTATGAGCAATTATAGGAGGTGTTATGAAAAAATTAACTTATATGCTCGGCGCGATTGCCAAAACAATCAGTATAACCGCGCTCGTTGCAATCACTATCGGCTGTCCGCCGGAGCGGACCCCCGACAACAGCGAAAACAAGACTAACGGACCCGAGCCGCCGAGGATAACGGCTCCCGATGTTCCTTCGGGACTGACCACTACTCCCGAAAATGGCCAAATCACAATCGTCTGGGACGCATCGGCCCGCGCGACCAGCTACGATATCTTTCGCGTCATGGGCATGGATGGCGCTATTGGAGAGGACGCGGAGCCGTACGAGACAATTCCCGCCGGCTCCGAACACGCCAGAAGATATGTCGACGGCGGCTTAACCAAAGGAGCCGTGTATGGCTATGCGATCGCCGCGATCAACGGCGCTGGATCGAGCGGGCTAAGCGACATCGTTTATGAAGAGGCTGTTGAAATCGTCGACATAGACGGCGACGGACTCATCGAGATTGGCTCGCTCGAGCGACTCGACGCCATACGCTATGACCTAGAAGGCGTCAGCTACAAAGTCTCTATGTCCGACACGGGAAATTCGAGAGGATGTCCCGAGATGGGCGGCTGCAACGGCTATGAATTGACGCGTTCTCTCGATTTTGACGAGGAGGCGAGCTATGCCTCCGGAATGGTAAACGAAGCCTGGCGACCGGATAACACCACTCCCGACATGGCAGACAACCCCGGCTGGATTCCTATTGGCGCATGCGCCGATGATACCGACGATTCTGGACTCGACCGATGCGGAGACGATGACGATCAACCGTTTTCGGCGATATTCGAGGGAAACGGCCACACAATAACCGGACTTTATACCCGCGGATCTGGAGAAATAGGGCTATTTGGCTTGATCGACGAAGGCGCGACGATTCGCGACCTCGGAGTTCTAAACGGGAACATCTATAGCGGCTCCGAAAGCGATACTGTCGGCGCGCTAGTCGGTTTGAGCGACGGCAGAATCATCGCCTGCAACGCGTCAGGAACCGTAAATGGCGATGAGGGCAACGACAATATCGGCCTGTTGGTCGGCGAGAATAGTGGCAGAATCATCGCCAGCTATACATCAGGAACCGTAAATGGCAATGAGGGCCAAGACAGTGTCGGCGCGCTGGTCGGCGAGAATAGCGGCAGAATCATCGCCTGCAACGCATCAGGAACCGTAAATGGCGATGAGGACAACGACAGTGTCGGCGCGCTGGTCGGCGAGAATAGCGGCAGAATCATCGCCAGCTATACATCAGGAACCGTAAATGGCGATGAGGGCAACGACAATGTCGGCGCGCTGGTCGGCGAGAATGGCGGCGGGTTGGACAGTGTGATTATTGCTAGTTATTCGCGGGGAGACGCGTTTGGCGGCTCCGACTCCGACAATGTCGGCGGGTTGCTTGGCGTCAATGCCGGCAGGTTGCCTGGTTCAGTCGATAACATGAGCAGGATTACCGCGAGCTATGCCACCGGAAACGTCTATGGCGGCAGAGACGCAGACGCTGTCGGCGGACTGGTCGGATTAGTTATAGGAGGCGACAGCGCCTTCATTACCGCGAGCTATGCCACCGGAGACGTCTATGGCGACGATCAAGACGGTGTCGGCGCGCTGATCGGGGCGCTAGATAACCCTACCATCATAGAAGATAGCTATGGGTTCGGCGTCGTTAACGGAGGGGCGTTGCGTAATACAGAGGGAGCGCCGCCGCTAGCAATAACACGCGCGCTCGAAATGACCCGAGATAACGTGGGACGTGTATGGGATACTGGTCGACTAAGCACAGCGGGAGCCTGGGATTTTGGCGACAATACGCAAGCTCCCGCGCTTCGCTACGCCGACTACGACGGATCCAGCAGTGAGTACGATTGCGCCGACTACCCTTGCGGGACGTTGATACCGGGGCAAGGAAGATGAGCGCTGTGAATCAAAGTATATTCGGCGCGACCATAAAAACGCTCGGTATAATTGCGCTCTCCGCTGTTGCTACCGGTTGCCCGCCGGAACAGCCGCCCGAAAACAGCGCAAACGAGCCCAGCGCCCCGAAGATCGAAGTCCCCGCTGTTCCTTCGGGACTGACCACTACTCCCGAAAATGGCCAAATCACAATCGTCTGGGACGCATCGGCCCGCGCGACCAGCTACGATATCTTTCGCGTCATGGGCATGGATGGCGCTATTGGAGAGGACGCGGAGCCGCGCGAGACAGTTCCCGCCGGCTCCGAACGCGCCAGAAGATATGTCGACGGCGGCTTAACCAAAGGAGCCGTGTATGGCTATGCGATCGCCGCGATCAACGGCGCTGGATCGAGCGGGCTAAGCGACATCGTTTATGAAGAGGCTGCTGAAATCGTCGACATAGACGGCGACGGACTCATCGAGATTGGCTCGCTCGAGCGACTCGACGCCATACGCTATGACCTAGAAGGCGTCAGCTACAAAGCCTCTATGTCCGACACGGGAAATTCGAGAGGATGTCCCGAGATGGGCGGCTGCAACGGCTATGAATTGACGCGTTCTCTCGATTTTGACGAGGAGGCGAGCTATGCCTCCGGAATGGTAAACGAAGCCTGGCGCCCGAATGCCGACGATCCCGGCATGGCAACCAACCCCGGCTGGATTCCTATAGGCGCATGCGACGATGCCGACGATATCACAGGCTTCTTCGGCATCACGGAGCGATGTAGAACAACCATAGACACCGCGCCGCTCTTTTCGGCCTTTTCGGCGGTATTCGAGGGGAACACCCATACAATAACCGGACTCTATACCCGCGGATCTAGCGAAATAACCGAAATAGGACTATTTGGCGCGACCAACGGCAACGCGACAATTCGCAACCTCGGAGTTCTAGAGGCGAGCGTCTACGGCGGCGATAGAGACAAGGTTGATATTATCGGCGGACTGGTTGGGTTTAATAGCGGCAAAATTATCGCGAGCTACGCTAGCGGAAATGTCGATAGCAACGCATCAGATGTTGTGGGCGGACTCGTCGGCGTTAACCTCTTAGGGGGAGTCATTATCGCTAGTTACGCCACTGGGGACGTCGTCGGCGTCAGGGCTATCGGTGGATTTGTTGGCTTTAATGGCGCCATGATTGATTCCAGTTATGCTACCGGATCTGTTCGCCTCAAAGGCGAAGCCATGGGGAACGTCGGTGGATTTATTGGCATAAATAGCGTCTTCGGATTGGTTTTCGCAAGCTACGCGACCGGAGACGTCGATGGCGACGGACTGGTCGGCACCGAATTTAGCGCTACTGGAAGAATTAGCGAAAGCTATGGCTTCGGCGCGCTTATGGAGGGGGAAACCATCAATACGGAGAGCTCGACTCCCGACAGCATAACCGACGCGGCCGCCCTAACCGCGGAAAATGCCGGAGCAAATTGGGACGGCGGAATGGGCGCCTGGGACTTTGGCGATCATACGCAAGCCCCCGCGCTTCGCTACGCCGACTACGGCGGCGTCGATTACGACTGTGTCGACACGCTCGCCGACGGATCTCCGCTCATATGCGGGGAGACGCTGATACCGGGGCAAGGAAGATGAGCGCTGTGAAGCGACGTATATTCGGCGCGACCATAAAAACGCTCGGTATAATTGCGCTCTCCGCTGTTGCTACCGGTTGCCCGCCGGAACAGCCGCCCGAAAACAGCGCAAACGAGCCCGGGGATCCGAAGATCGAAGTCCCCGCTGTTCCTTCGGGACTGACCACTACTCCCGAAAATGGCCAAATCACAATCGTCTGGGACGCATCGGCCCGCGCGACCAGCTACGATATCTTTCGCGTCATGGGCATGGATGGCGCTATTGGAGAGGACGCGGAGCCGCGCGAGACAATTCCCGCCGGCTCCGAACGCGCCAGAAGATATGTCGACGGCGGCTTAACCAAAGGAGCCGTGTATGGCTATGCGATCGCCGCGATCAACGGCGCTGGATCGAGCGGGCTAAGCGACATCGTTTATGAAGAGGCTGCTGAAATCGTCGACATAGACGGCGACGGACTCATCGAGATTGGCTCGCTCGAGCGACTCGACGCCATACGCTATGACCTAGAAGGCGTCAGCTACAAAGCCTCTATGTCCGACACGGGAAATTCGAGAGGATGTCCCGAGATGGGCGGCTGCAACGGCTATGAATTGACGCGTTCTCTCGATTTTGACGAGGAGGCGAGCTATGCCTCCGGAATGGTAAACGAAGCCTGGCGCCCGAATGCCGACGATCCCGGCATGGCAACCAACCCCGGCTGGATTCCTATAGGCGCATGCGACGATGCCGACAATATCCTCGACGAAACGCGTCGATGTGGAATCATGGAAACCAACGGGCCACTCTTTTCGGCGGTATTCGAGGGGAACACCCATACAATAACCGGGCTTTATACTCGCGGATCTGGCGAAATAGCCGAAATAGGACTATTTGGCGCGATCGACGACGCCGCGACAATTCGCAACCTCGGAGTTATAAACGGGAACATCTATGGCGGCGCTAGAAACAGGATTAACAAGATTATTATTATCGGCGGACTGGTTGGTTTTAATAGCGGCACGATTATCGCTAGTTACGCTAGCGGAAATGTCGATGGCAACGTATCTGCCGCGGGCGGACTCGTCGGCGTTAACCGCTTAAGGGGAAACATTATCGCTAGTTACGCCACTGGAAACGTCGGCAGTTCCAGATCGGCCGGTGGATTGGTTGGCTTGAACGGCGCCATTATTGATTCCAGTTATGCTACCGGATCTGTTCGCCTCAAAGACGAAGCCATGGGTGACATCGGTGGATTGGTTGGCATAAATAGCACCCTCGGATTGGTTTTCGCAAGCTACGCGACCGGAGACGTCGATGGCGACGGACTGGTCGGCACCGAATTTAGCGCTACTGGAAGAATTAGCGAAAGCTATGGCTTCGGCGCGCTTATGGAGGGGGAAACCATCAATACGGAGAGCTCGACTCCCGACAGCATAACCGACGCGGCCGCCCTAACCGCGGAAAATGCCGGAGCAAATTGGGACGGCGGAATGGGCGCCTGGGACTTTGGCGATCATACGCAAGCCCCCGCGCTTCGCTACGCCGACTACGTGGACGTCGATTACGACTGTGTCGACACGCTCGCCGACGGATCTCCGCTCATATGCGGGGAGACGCTGATACCGGGGCAACGGGAGAGCAGCCCGGTAGACGGCGAGGCGCTCGTCCGCGCGGCGGACCCGGCGCCGAAAAATCGGCGCTGACGGACCAAGAGGCGGCCCGGCGCTCATTTGTGTGGGCATACAGGGGTATTGTATGCCCATTCGGGCGTTGCGGGCGAGCGCGGGGCGCTGGCCAACTGTAGAATAGACGCCCGCTGAGGGGGGTAGCCGGAAGCGCGCCCGACCCCGCCGCTATGAGGCTCTGCCGAATAGCGACACAGCGGGGGCGGATCAGCGCGCTGCAGGTAGGGGGGAAGCTTCCCCCCCCCTCCCCTCCATTATTGGTTCGACCGACCCAATTTGCGATACTTGCCGATAAAAATAGATTGCATATTATAGGATAAATCGATAGAATGATGGAATTATGACTGTAATGAACCTTTGCGGCGGCGCGCGGTCGATCGCGAGAATTATACAAATAACCGCTGTCATCGCGATTTCGGCCGTCGCGGCGGGTTGCCCGCCCGACCCGCCGAGCGATGGCAATGATGCTGAAATCCCCGATGCTGAAATCCCCTCGATCCCCAAAGGATTAGCCGCGATTGCCGGCGATGGCGAAGTTGCGCTTGCCTGGAACGCTTCGAGCGGGGCGACCACCTACGAAATATACCGCGGCGCCGGCATGAACAACCCGGGCGATGAACCATTTGCAACCGTCTCCGCGAGCTCTGGAACGACTTTGGACTATCGCGACGGCGGACTCGTCAACGGCGATACCTACCGCTACGCGATAGCCGCGACCAACAGCGCGGGAACGAGCGGACGGAGCGCCGTTGTCCATGCGACCGTCGGCGACATTATCCGCGTCAGCATTGATGGCGACCCCGATAGCGACGGCATCCAGTCAAGCATTGCGCCAATAGAGGAACGCGGCGGCGGCGGCGAGGTAATAATCGCCCAGTTTCAGGCCGAGTCGGCGGACGGCGAATCGATGCTGGGCGCTATCGCCTATGCAATTGTCGCGGCGCCCGAAGGGCATCCTTTTGCCATCGAAGGCGACCGGCTTATCCTGCCGGCCGACGCCGCGGTCGACCATGAGTCGTTGTCAGCGGTTCAGAAGATGGAGGGGTTGCCCCTAACCATCCGAGCAAGCGGCGCGGGCGGAATAAACGGCGCGATCGACATCGTCATTCCTATTGCGAACATCGACGACGCGCCGCCCGTCTTCGGCCCAATCCCCGACATTGTCGTCGTCGAAAACGGCGCGACGCGATTTTCCGCCGGCGCGCTGGCAATTCAGGCTATCGACGATCTCGGAGACGAGATCGAATATGCGTTTTTGAACACCGACGGCACAACGACCGACGCGACATCCGGAACAGCGTCCGTCACAACTATGGATTTTCGCATCGATCGTTTGACCGGCAATATTACCATAGCAAACGCGCCGGTCTACAGCGTGGAAAATCCCGAGGCGAATAGGCGCGTTCTCGCCATAGAGGCGCGCGATAGGTCGAACGGGGCGGTCGGCGAACTTGCCTCGCGGGTCGACATCATAGTCATGGTGACGCCGATCGGCTCGCTTACGTTGCGATCGACCGCGGGCGAGACCATTGCTATCGACGAGCGCGACGACATGCCGATAATGATCACCACTATCTCGATAGACGATCAGAATCCGGAAAGCGATGCCCCCTACACTATTTTGAGAGAGACGCCCGGCTTTTCGATAGACGGAAACGGCGTCATTACCGCGACCATCGACTATGAAGCCCTCTCGCAAGTTCAGCGCGACGCCGGAATATTGATAGCCGTTCAGGGCGAAGATGCCAACGGCGACATCGGGTTCATCGTTCTTACGGTAATGGTCGCCAATATCGACGACGAGGCGCCGGAGTTTGTCCCATTTCCTATGACCGCGTCGATCATGTCGAGATCGAACTCATTCGAAGGCGGCGCGATCGCAATTCAGGCGACCGACGACCTGGGCGACGAGATAGGCTACGCGTTTGTGAACACCGACGGCACGACGACCGACACGACCGCCGATGTTACCATCGACTACTATACCGGCGAGATTACCGTCGCGACCGCGCCGACCTATAATACAGGCGATCACGCGGCAAATCGGCGGACGCTTGCCATACGCGCGACCGACCGATCGCCCGGAGCGACCGGAGAGATCGCCGCCGACGCCGCTATCGCCATCGAAGTGCTTTCTATTGCCGACAATGATGGCGACGGCCTGATCGACATCGCTACGTTGGACGCGTTGAATAATATACGATACGATCTAGCGGGCAGAAGCTATAAAACATCGGCAAGCGATCCGGGCGATAAAAGGGGATGTCCGGCTACAGGATGCGTCGGCTACGAACTGACGCGCAGCCTCGACTTTGCCGACGCCGCGAGCTACGCTTCGAACGCCATAAACAACCTATGGAGACCAAACAACGCCGACCCTTCTATGGCGGACAACGCCGGCTGGATACCGATCGGCGACCGAGCCAATTCCTTCTCGGCAATCTTCGATGGAAACGGCAACGCGATAACTGGCCTCTATACCCGCGGCGCTATCAGTTCGGGGCTATTCGGCGATATCAACTCCTCCGCGACAATTCGGGATATCGGTATGGTCGATGGACACAGTTATGGGAACAACGAGATCAATTTTATCGGTTTGCTGGTCGGCGATAATGGCGGAACCATTATCGCATGTTATGCTCATGGGATATCCCGCGGAATAAATCTCAACGACCGGATAGGAATTCTCGTTGGCTATAACGCTGGGACTATTATCGCAAGTTACGCCACCGGAATCGCCGGCGGCAACTTCGGAGCGGCGGTCAATATCGGCGCATTGGTCGGCTATAATTTCGAAGGAACGATTATCGCAAGCTACGCCGCTGGAATGGTCGAGGGCGGCGAGGGATCCTCAAATATTGGAGGGCTTACTGGGTGGAACGAGAGAGGATCGATCGTCGCAAGCTACGCCACCGGAAATGTCAACGGCGGAGAAGGACACGACTCTGTCGCCGGACTGGCCGGCTTTAACTCAAGCGGCCAGATTATCGCCAGTTACGCTACCGGAAATGTCGATGGAGGCGAGGACCTTGATTTCGACAGCGGCGGCGTGTTGATAGGAGGGAGGAACTCAAGGTCGATGAATATCGCAAGTTACGGCTTCGGAAACACCATCAACTTGTCATCATCTCAAACCGACGCGCCCGGCGAGCCTCCCGAAGGCGTAACCAGCGCGACCGCCCTCGCCGCGACCAACGCCGGCGCGGAGTGGAACGACGCCGCGTCCGCCACGCTGGGCGCCTGGGAC
The DNA here is from genome assembly GCA_965220165.1 of Spirochaetia bacterium. Taxonomy (GTDB): domain Bacteria; phylum Spirochaetota; class Spirochaetia; genus CBDCPJ01. The sequence continues at coordinate 26,814 of CBDCPJ010000052.1, read as the reverse complement.
TTTGGCGACAATACGCAAACGCCCGCCCTCCGCTACGCCGACTACGACGGCCCGGGCGACATGTACCACTGCGAAATGTTCCCCGACACGCTTCCAGACGGCTCCCCGCTGATCTGCGGGACAACGCTGCTACCGGGGCAAGGGCGGTAAACAGGAGGGGGAAGTCTCCCCCCTCGCTCCAGCCATTCGCCTATCGGCGCCGCAGACGCTAGCCTCCGCAAGCGGAGGCTGCGGGCTCCGCTTGCGCTCCGCCCGCCGCGTCGCTAATAGCCTGCGCTCCCCCCCTCAGCGGGAGCGCCCCGCTATCGAAGAGCCTCCCGCAAATTTCCCGCAACGCCCAATCTCCCGCAAATCGCGCGGTTGCATACTGTTGCATATTATTTGTTGCATCTTTTCGATATATCATTTATAATATGTATGCACATTAAATTATTCCGCGTCGCAACCCGGCGCGATGGAGGATCTATGCGTCAAACACCCCTCGCTTCGCGAGCAATCATCGCGGGCGTCAAACTATTTGCGATGATCGCGGCATCTGCCATGATGATCGCCTGTCCGCCCGACCCGGCCGATCCTGGCAATGGAAACGGCAACGGGACCGGTAATGGAACCGAAACGACAATTCCCGAGGTTCCCGCCGGACTCGTCGCGATTCCGGGCGATGGCCAAATCACCCTTACCTGGAACGAATCGACCCGAGCGACCGGCTACGCGATCTTCCGCGGCCGCTCCCGCGACTCAATCGAAGACGCCGCGATAGCAACCATTTCCGCCGGATCGACGATCGAGCACATCGATACCGACCCCGAAAACGGCCAGACCTACCACTACGCGATCGCGGCGACAAACAGCGCCGGATCGAGCGCGCGAAGCGAGATCGTTCAGGCGATAGCCGGCGATATCCTCGTCATTGCCATCGATGGCGATTTCGATGCGCCAGGCGATCAGCCGATCATGGCGATTCGCGAACACGATTCCCGCTCCGTCCATATTATCGCCCGCTTGCGCTCGACTTTTGCGGACGGCGCTCCGACAACCGGAGATATCGTCTATGAAATTATCAAAGAATCGCCCGACGAGCATCCCTTGTCCGTGATTGGCAACGAGCTCAGAGACAACACCTCGATGGTCGACTACGAAACAGACCCCATCATTCGGCTTACCATCCGCGCGAGCAATAATTCCAATGGGCTTACGGGATCGCTCGATATCGCCGTTCCTATTTTCAATGTCGACGACGAAGCGCCGATCTTTGACCCATTCCCCGCGGGGATATTTGTCGAGAACGGAACGACCCGCTTTTCCATAGGATCGGCGACCACCGCGGATTCTCTTCTTATTTCCGCCACCGACGACCTCGGAGACGAGATCAAATATGCCTTTCTCAACAGCGATGGAACAACGACCGACACGACGATGGATTTTCGCGTCGACTCATCGACCGGCGAAGTTGCCATAGCAACCGCGCCAACCTACGAGAGCGAAGATCTCGCGGCGAATCGTCGCGTTCTCGCCATACAGGCCAGAGACACATCGCCCAACGCGGTCGGCGATATCGCCACTCGAGCCGAAATAGCGATCGTAATAACGCCGACAAGCGAGCTCGATCTAACCTCAAGCGCCGGATTATCGTTCGCTATCGACGAGAGCGACGACGCCCCAATTATGGGAGTAACCGCCATCTCGTTTGCCGACGGCGATCGTTCCCCGACAACCGATTCGCCCTACACGCTGTTAGGCGGCGATGCGGGTTTTTCGATAACCGCGGCCGGAGCGGTCGCCGCCTCGATCGACTATGAATCGCTTACCCCGTCGCAGCAAGACAACGGGTTATTGCTCGTTGTTCAGGGCGAAGATTCAACTGGCGCGTTCGGCGTCATTTCGCTGATCATAACGATAACCAATATTGACGACGAGGCGCCGGTGTTTGTCTCGGTTCCAACGGCCGCGGCGATCACGGAGGGAACAACCTCGTTTCAGGGCGGCGCGATCGTCATTCGGGCTGCCGATGACCTGGGAGACGAAATAGGCTACGCATTTTTGAACGGCGACGGGACGACGACCGACACAACCGCCGATGTCTCCCTCGATTACAACACCGGCGTTCTTGCTGTCGCGACCGCGCCGACCTACGATAGCGGCGACCTCGCCGCGAATCGCCGCGTTCTCGCCATCCGCGCGAGCGACCGGTCGCCCGGAGCGGTCGGAACGGCCGACGCCGCCATCATCATCGAAGTGGTTTCCGTCATCGACAGCGATGGAGACGGACTGATCGACATCGACACGCTCGAAGCGCTTGACAACATGCGATACAACCTAGAGGGAACCGGCTACAAAAACGCCGCGGACGGACCCGACAACACCACTGGATGTCCCGATTCGCGCTGTGTCGGCTACGAGCTGACGCGCAGTCTCGATTTTGCCGAGGCGGAAAGCTACGCCTCCGGCGCGGTAAATATCGATTGGATGCCAAACGCCTCCAGCCCCGATAGCGCGACCAACAACGGCTGGATCCCCGTCGGCGACCTTGGCAATCGCTTCAACGCGCAATTCGAAGGCAACGGCCACACAATACGCAACCTCTACACCCGCGGCGACGGCGAGATAGGGCTATTCGGAGCCACCGGCCAAGCTGCCGTCATCCGCCGCTTTGGGCTCGTCGAAAGCGCGAGCTACGGCGGCGACGGCAATGATGACTATGTCGGAACGATTGTCGGCTATAAAAACGGCGGTTTTATTATCGCAAGCTACGCTACCGGAACGGCGCATGGCGGCGGCGGAGTAGATGATTTCGATTCCGTCGGCGGGCTGGTCGGCTATAACGAGGGCTTTATTGTCGCCAGCTACGCCACCGGAACCATCGATGACGACGATCTCTCTAACGCCAATCTCGGCGGACTAGTCGGCTTTCATAATGGATCGGAAGACGCCGAGGGAGGCCAGTCCACCATTATCGCAAGCTACGCTACGGGAGACATCAACGTCCCCGAAGATTCTCTCGGTAATCCCGGCGCGCTGGCCGGCAATCCGTTCGGTGTTGCCGAATCAATTTTCGCCAGTTACGGTTTCGGCGATTTTACTATTGACTCGAACAGAATTTCTAATACTCTCCAGCGAGTAGCCCGATCTCCCGACGCCAACCCGGACATCCACAGCCCCGCCATTCTTGTCGCGGAAAACTCGTCGACCAATCCGGAACACTATTGGGACGAATCGGTTTGGAATTTCGGCGATGATACTCAGTATCCCGTCCTTAACTGGATCACCGCGTACAACCACGCCGATCGCGCCTTCTCCTGCGATCAAGCGTTGCTGCCCGAGGGGGCAACCTGCGGAACGCCGATGCCAGGCCAATACGACAGCGATGGCGACGGATCGCGCGATCGCGTCCCCGAAGCCCCCATAGCCCCTCCGATGACGAACCCCAGGGGGGCCGCCGGTATAGAAATAACATGGACACAGCATACCGGGGCGATCGCCTATCGCCTCTATCGCGGATCGACCGCAGAATCCCTCGGATCCGTTGCTATCACGGAAATCGCCGACGGTCAGCCGCTCTCCTATAACGACATCGAACCGCGCATCGGCGCGAACTATTACGCGGTCTCCGCGATAAACGACTTCGGCGAAGGGAGCAAGTCTCCGGCTATCAGCGGCATGACGGGCCCCGTCGACAGCGATGGCGACGGACTCATTGAGATCGAAACGCTCGAGGCGCTGAACAACATGCGCTACAACCTGGAGGGAACCGGCTACAAAATCGCCGCGGACGGATCCGACAACACCGCTGGATGTCCCGATTCGCGCTGTATCGGTTACGAGCTGACGCGCAGTCTCGACTTTGCCGAGGCGGCAAGCTACGCCTCCGGCGCGGTAAATACCGACTGGATGCCAAACGCCGCCAATCCTGACGATGCGACCAACGCCGGCTGGATACCGATCGGCGACTGTAAAGACAATACCGACGAGATTGGCTTGGTTTGCGAAGACAGGCAATTTACCGCTATTTTTGCGGGCAACGGGCATACAATCGCCAATCTTTACATTCGCGAAGAGAACAGAGTGGGACTATTTAGCTTCCTCAGCGCCGACGCCGAGATTCGAAACGTCGGACTGATCGCGGGCAATAGTTACGGAATCTCCGCCGGAATCAACAAATATGTCGGCGCGCTGGTCGGCCAGAATGACGGAACAATTATCGCAAGCTACGCGACCGGAACCGCCAATGGCGACGACCGCGCCAGCGACAACGTCGGCGCGCTGGTCGGCCGGAATGGCGGAACAATTGTCGCAAGCTACGCGACGGAACCGCCAATCGCGGCGACCGCGTTGGCGCGCTGGTCGGCTGGAATGACGGAACAATTGTCGCAAGCTACGCGACCGGAACCGCCAATCGCGGCGACCGCGTTGGCGCGCTGGTCGGCTGGAATGACGGAACAATTGTCGCAAGCTACGCGACCGGAACCGCCAATGGCGGCGACGGCGCCAGCAACAACGTCGGCGCGCTGGTCGGCCGGAATGACGGAACAATTGTCGCAAGCTACGCGACCGGAACCGCCAATGGCGGCGACGGCGCCAGCGACAACGTCGGCGCGCTGGTCGGCCATAACATCAACGGAACAATTGTCGCAGGCTATGGCTTTGGCGACGTTATGGGCTCGGAAAACACCAACACAGACGGCGAGCCTCCCGAAGGCGTAACCAGCGCGACCGCCCTCGCCGCGACCAACGCCGGCGCGGAGTGGAACGACGCCGCGTCCGCCACGCTGGGCGCCTGGGACTTTGGCGACAATACGCAAACGCCCGCCCTCCGCTACGCCGACTACGACGGCCCGGGCGACATGTACCACTGCGAAATGTTCCCCGACACGCTTCCAGACGGCTCCCCGCTGATCTGCGGGACAACGCTGCTACCGGGGCAAGGGCGGTAAACAGGAGGGGGAAGTCTCCCCCCTCGCTCCAGCCATTCGCCTATCGGCGCCGCAGACGCTAGCCTCCGCAAGCGGAGGCTGCGGGCTCCGCTTGCGCTCCGCCCGCCGCGTCGCTAATAGCCTGCGCTCCCCCCCTCAGCGGGAGCGCCCCGCTATCGAAGAGCCTCCCGCAAATTTCCCGCAACGCCCAATCTCCCGCAAATCGCGCGGACACCGAGGCGCGGTCGCTTCGGCGGCGGGGCCCAATGGGCGGGGCGTGGGCATGCAAGGGATTGGACGCCTATGCGGGCGTTGCGGGCGGGGATCGGGGCGATGGCCAATTGATGGAGCGGAGCCCGCTGAGGGGGGTAGCCGGAAGCGCGGAGCGCTGGAGGTAGGGGGGAGGCTTCCCCCCCATTGCTCTACTTTTTCCTCTTTGACGAAACGAAACAGTATGATAGAATAGCGCGATGAAAGACCTAGAATACGCTCCCGTAAAGCAAAAAAACACATTTGAGCTTGTCAGCGATTTTACGCCCAGCGACGCGCAACGAAAAGTGGTCGACACGCTCTGCGACGGGTTGCGGCAAGGCCATCGCTACCAGACGCTCAAGGGGGTTACGGGATCGGGCAAAACCTACTCGATGGCACGGGTCATCGAGCGATATCAACGACCGACTCTGGTGCTGTCGCACAACAAAACATTGGCGGCGCAACTCTACCGCGAATTCAAGTCGTTTTTTCCCAACAACGCGGTGGAATATTTTGTCTCCTATTACGATTATTACCAGCCCGAGGCCTACGTAGCAAAGCGCGATCTCTATATCGAGAAGGACGCTTCGATAAACGACGAGATAGACCGTCTGCGTCAATCGGCTACCGTAAGCTTAATGGGGCGTTCCGACGTCATCGTCGTGGCGACCGTTTCATGCATCTATGGATTGGGAAGCCCTACCTACTACCGAGAGATGAGTATTTGGCTTCGCGTCGGGGATACCCTTGACACGCATGAGCTTCGCATGCGATTGGTCGAGCTTCAATACGAACGAAACGACGATGTTCTTCAGCGGGGGCGCTTTCGATCGCGCGGCGAAATAATAGAGATATATTCTCCGGCCTACGACGAGATTTATCGCATCGAGCTCGATTGGGATGTGATAGCGTCGATCGAGGTGCGGCATCCCGTCAGCGGAAAAATACTGAATACAGTAGCGCAACTGGTAATCTACCCCAACAAACACTTTGTGGTTCCGGCAGAGATGATGAAGCGATCGATCGACCGCATCAAAGACGAGCTGGAGGTCGCCCATCGGCAATTTCTTGATCGCGGGGCGCTGGTGGAGGCAAGTCGATTACAGGCGCGGGCGCTCTACGATATAGAAATGCTGGAGGAGATGGGCTACTGTTCGGGAATAGAAAACTACTCGCGGCATCTCAGCGGGCGCGCCGAGGGGGAACGCCCTTCGGTTTTGCTCGATTTCTTCCCGGATAATTTTATCGCATTTATCGACGAGTCGCATGTGACGCTCCCGCAACTGCGGGCGATGAGCGCCGGCGATCGAGCGCGCAAACAATCGCTTATAGAATACGGCTTTCGCCTGCCCTCCGCGCGCGACAATCGCCCGCTTACCGATGAGGAGTTCGACCAGATGACGCCTCGCGTTATCTACGTATCCGCGACGCCCGGCCCCAAGGAGCTGGAACGGTCGAAAAATATTATCGAGCAATATATACGACCTACGGGATTGCTCGATCCCGAGATTGTCATCCACCCGACAGAGGGTCAAATCGAACATCTCTACGGCGAGATCCGCCGAAGAATCGAACGCAACGAGCGAACGCTTATCACAACGCTCACCAAAAAGATGGCTGAAGACCTTGCCGACTATCTTTCGGGATTGGGGCTTCGCGTTCGGTATATGCATTCGGATATCGAAACTATCGAACGCGGGGAGATACTGACTCAACTGCGGCAAGGCATTTACGACGTGTTGGTGGGCATCAACCTTCTTCGAGAGGGGCTCGATTTGCCCGAGGTCTCGCTGGTCGCGATACTCGACGCCGATAAGATAGGCTTCCTGCGTTCGACGACTTCCCTCATTCAGACGATTGGGCGGGCGGCGCGCAATGTCAACGGGATGGTGCTTATGTATGCCGATAGAATAAGCGACGCGATGCGCTCCGCGATCGACGAGACGGGGCAAAGAAGAAAGACTCAGTCCGAATACAACAAAAAACATGGCATCACCCCCCATACGATACGCAAATCGGTGGACGCGATGATCGAACGCGAGAAGGACGAGAAGCGCGATAGCGAGAAAATAACCATCGCCGTGATCAAGAACAAATACAATATGCTGGTACCGGAGCAACGGAGCAAACTCATTAGAGAATTGGAGGCGATGATGCTAGAGCATGCGAAAAATTGGGAATTCGAAGAGGCATCGGCCATACGCGACGAGATAACGGAGCTGCGCGAGCATGGCTCGTTCAAAAAGGGCTCCGACGCGTCGCGCTCCTCGCGTTCTGGACCTGGCCGACGCCGAGGCGCCGGCAGGGCAAAAATATGAGGCCAAAAAACGGCGGGGGACATCGCCGCGCCAATCGCGCGATCGGCGCCGTCGGCATTGTTGCGTTCGTTATCGCGTCGATAATAGCAACTGGTTGCGAACAGAATGCCTCTCCGATATTGCCCCCCACCGGGATATTGACTGACTATGCCCCGTGGGGCGTCGTCGAGCGCGGCTATACAAGGACAATGAGCCTGCCAACGCCCTTCTCTAAAATAAACGGGCACCTTCGTCGCTCAGATTTAGCGCGACTCGGACAAAAACAGGGGCGCTGTTGGCACGGGATACGCCTTGACTGCTGGCGCCAAGTCTTAATCGACGACAAAATCATCGGCTGGATTCCCGAGGGCGACATAAGCGTATACCCCAATCGCGTTCAGGCGCAAAACGCGGCGTCGCTTATAAGTATAAGATAGGCGACCGTTTTCATAGGCTATATGACAAAATAATGAAAATAATATAAAAAATGCTCTTTGCCTATTGACAAATTACTAATATATTATATGATATATTCAACTATATTAATAGAATACTGGATACTGTATCTGTTATTCGTATAAGGAGGAGCTGTAATGGCTACTGTTGAATTGAAAAATATCAATAAGGTGTATGATGGCAATGTTCATGCTGTAAAAGACGCGAATATTGTCATACAGGACAAGGAATTTGTCGTGCTGGTCGGACCTTCCGGTTGTGGCAAGACCACTACCCTGCGTATGATTGCGGGTCTTGAAGACATTAGCGATGGCGATCTTATGATCGATAACGCCAGAATGAACGATGTTCCGCCAAAAGATCGCGACATAGCGATGGTATTCCAGAATTACGCGCTCTATCCTCATATGAGCGTCTACGATAACATGGCTTTTGGTCTAAAAATACGCAAATTTAGCAAAAATGAGATTAGCGCGAGAGTCGACGAGGCGGCGCGTATATTGGATATAGGCGAATTGCTCGACCGCAAGCCAAAGCAGTTATCGGGCGGGCAACGTCAACGCGTCGCTGTAGGCAGAGCAATTGTGCGAAAACCCAAAGTGTTTCTATTTGACGAACCGCTTTCCAATCTCGACGCTAAATTGCGCGTGCAGATGCGCGCGGAGATTTCATCGTTGCACAACCGTCTTCAGGCTACAATGATCTACGTAACCCACGATCAGGTAGAGGCAATGACGATGGGAGATAAAATAGTTGTTATGCGCGACGGCCTTATTCAGCAGATAGGCGACCCGCTTACCCTCTACAATAAGCCTATCAACCGATTTGTCGCCGGATTTATCGGATCGCCGCCGATGAATTTTCTCAATGTCTCTGTAGAAGAATCGGGAAAAGATATCGTCGTCGTTCAAGACAATATGAAGCTCAAAATTACTGGGGAGCAGGCTAAAAAACTGCGTTCGCATGTCGGCAAACGGGTATTTTTTGGAATACGCCCCGAAGACCTTCAACACGCTCCGCAAGCTAAAGATCTATCCTATATAGAAACCAAAATTGAAGTGGTAGAGCCTTTAGGCGCTGAAATACATCTCTATGCCAAAACGGGCGCCAACTATATTATATCGAGAGTAAGCCCCGACGTTACTGTTAAGGTGGGCGATACGGTAAAATTTATACCCACTCCCGATAAGATACTCTTTTTCGATAACGAAAACGAGGACATCCTTTAGGTTCTGGTAATCTTTGGCGCTACGCCATAGATTGCTTATCTACTAGACCTATGAATACGGTTGGGGTTGCCGTCGTAGGATGCGGCACGGTGGGCGGCGCGGTAGTCGATTGGTTTGTTCGACGCAACGCCGCTTCCGCCGATCGACTGCGTTCTCGTCTCCATCTTCGCTACATTATTAAACGGCAAATTAATGAGTTGCCCTCCATCGATTTGCCGGATGTAAAACGCTCGCCTGACTGGCAAGCGGCGCTGGAAGATAGCGGAGTGTCTATCGTCGTCGAGCTTATGGGCGGAACAGACGCCGCTTTTGATCTTTGCCGAACGGCGCTTGAAAAGGGCAAGCATGTGGTCACCGCCAACAAGGCGCTGTTGGCCGAACGCGGTCGCGAACTCTTCTCTATCGCCGATAGCAATGGGGCGGTGTTGGCATTTGAAGCAAGTTGCGCGGCCGGCGTCCCGATAATCCACACGCTTTCCAACGGATTGCTGGCAAACAGAATCGAAAGCGTCTACGGCATTATCAACGGAACCTGCAACTACATACTCAGCAAAATGGCGGATGAAGAAATCGATTACAACCATGCGCTCCGCGCGGCGCAAGACAACGGGTTTGCCGAATCAGACGCGAGTTGCGATGTCGACGGCTCCGATAGCGCTCAGAAAATCGCGTTGCTTAGCTGGCTCTCGTTCGGGCTATGGACGAATTGGCGCGATATACCCCGCCGCGGCATAGAAGCAGTTACAGAAGACGACATCGCGATAGGAAAAAAAAGGGGCTACGCGCTGAAACTCATCGCGGCGGCGCGGAGAATAGGATCCGAAGATGACGCTGTCGATGATCGCGCGGATGGCGCGAGGGGCGGCAAGGACATCAAAATCGACGTCGCTCCCTGCTTTATAGCTAACGACCACCCCTTCGCGAAGGTGGATAGAGAACAAAACGCGTTGCTTATCTGCGGCGCGCCTATGCAATACCTTTTCTTTCAAGGTCCGGGAGCGGGAGGAAACCCGACCGCCTCTGGCGTAATCGCCGATATGCTCGCAATCGAATCGGGGAGCATGACTGCGGCGACCGCGCGCAACTGGCTTCCATTAGACGCGTTTCAATCGTCCGACAAACAAAACGACGGCGTTGGCGCGCCGTTGCCGATATTTGCCGGCTCTTATTACCCGCGCCTTCCCGGCTCAACAATTCCCGTTATCGCGATCCCGGGCATGCATCCCAATAACGCCGCTTCAAAAAGCGCCTCCCTCAGTTAAATCATCGTCGCGGTCAAGCACATGACTCCATTGTATCCCCGATCCGGCGCGTAAAGCCCGCCGAAGCTCGCATCCCGATATTATCGACCAAAAACGCGGCGCGAGACCCGGCGCAAGGTTGCGCTCGCTTCGGAGAATATCGCAGTTGGATTCGTCAAGCCGTTCGCCTATCGCTATATCCCTCCGCGCGAGAATCGATCGATTGGTTCGACCATAGCTACTCTTCTCCGCGCAGGCCAAACGCTTTACCCCGTCGCCCAGCGCGCGTTCCACAAAGGGCGCGCCGTAGCGAATACGCAGTTCGGAAAGCAGCCTGTCGGCGGGATACTCGGCGGCCGCGTCAAGCTCGCGTCGAAGCGAGGCGAAACGCTTTGGGGTCAGCGCAATTGGATCGTCAAGACCGCCGCCTCGATTTGAGAGGCAAATGTGCTTCTCGACAATAGTCGCCCCGACGGCAAACGCCAATACCGACAGGGCGGAGGTGAGCAACGTATGGTCGGACACTCCGGTCTCGGCGCCAAACAGCGAGCGCAACGCGGGGATAATGCGGAGATTGTACTGCGAAGCGGGCGCCGGATAGGCGGTAACGCAATGGAGTAACGCGACGCGACACGGGCGCGTCGTCTCTGTCGCGCGCTCTATATCAGAGAGGGTCGAGACGCCGGTAGACAGGATGAGCGCGGGCGGCGACCAATCAGCAGCGGCGGCGGCGCGATCGGGCGCGTCCATCGCAAAACGACGCGTTGCCCGCAAAAGCGGAATGTGGTTGAGCTCGGGAGAGGCTATTTTGACACGCCGCTCGCCAAGATCGCCCAAAAGCTTTAGGCTGCGTTTGCCAAATACCGTCGCCAAAAAATCGACGCCGCATCGCTCGCATTCTCTTCGCAGAGAATCATAGAACTCTATATCTCGCTCCAATAGACGAAAGCGGTCGTAGAGCGCGGTCGCGCCGCCGGGGAGATTGACCAACCCGACTGATGGATGGAGGATTTCATCGGCGTAGATAATCTGGAATTTGGCGCAATCGGCGCCGGCCTCGGCGGCGGCATGGATCAATTCGCGAGCCAGCGAAAGATCGCCGCGATGCGCGCTGCCAATCTCGGCGATAAGATACGGCGCGCCGCGTCGGCTATTTGTCGCCGGTCTCGAGGGGAGCGATGCGGTCAAATCGCGTATATGGGTGAAGGGCGCGGGGAATCATCACCGTCCCATTCTCTTTCTGATGATTCTCCAGAATGGCGATGATCGCCCGAGGAACGGCGATAGCGGTTCCATTGAGCATATGCGCAAAATGGATGCCTTCATCGTCTCGATAGCGAATATTAAGCCGCCTCGCTTGATAATCGCCGCAGTTCGAAGCGCTGGTAACCTCGCCCCAATCACCCGCTCCCCTGCCCGGCATCCATGCCTCCAAATCATATTTACGCGAGGCCGGCGCGCCAAGATCGCCGCTGCATACGTCAATCACTCGAAACGGTATCTCCAACTTCTCGAATATCGCCTTTTCAAGCATAAGCAGTTCATTGTGCATTTGTTCCGATTCCTCGGGCGCGCATATCGCAAAAAGCTCTACTTTGCTAAATTGATGCACTCGATAGAGCCCTTTGCCGCTTTTTCCGGCGGCTCCCGCTTCGCGTCGAAAACAATGCGAAAACCCCGTCTGTTTAATCGGCAATTGCCTCTTATCAAGTAGCTGATTGGCATGGTAGCCGCCCAATGTAATTTCGGAAGTGCCAATAAGACATAGATCTTCATCTTCAATATTATAAATATTGCTCTCGTCGCCGCGCGGCGCGAAACCAAGCCCATCGGCAATTGCATGGCGAGCCATATCAGGCGTGGAGAGAAGATTGAACCGCCAACCCATCGCCATATCGATCGCAAACTGTATAAGCGCCAGTTCAAGAAGCGCTCCTTTATTCTTAAGAAAATAGCTTTTGGGGCCGGCGACATTTGCCGCGCGGTCAAAATCGAAAATATCAAGCTTCGCGCCGAGCGCGACATGATCGAGCGGCCGAAATGAAAATTTAGGAATATCGCCATGCCGCGCTATTTCTACGCTCTCGGCATCTGTCTTGCCATGGGGAACATCGGGGTGCATTACGTTGGGCAGGCGAGAGACCTCGGCCGTAGCCATATCGTCAAATTGGCGACGACGCCCCTCAAGCTCGCCAATCTCTCGCTTCAGATCGCCGCCATGGGCGATAAGATCGCGGCGCTCTTCGTCGCTAGAAGCCTGTCGCATCGCTCGAGCGTTATCATTGCGCCGCGCTCGCAGGCGATCGATCTCGGTAACCAGTTGCGCTTTTCTCCGCAGCATCTCCGCAGCCCGCTCTGGATCTCCGCTCATATTTCGCAGACGAAGATTAAGCGCGATCTCGTCTACATTGTCCATCACATATTTTGGATCAAGCATAGCATCTAGCATAGCGAAAATAACCCATAATCGCAAGATGTCTTCCAAAATATTCATAATCGATTTCGCCTCTTGACTCGCCATAGATAATTTCGTACTATTATCATGCATTATAAGCGCAAAGGAGGATTAAATGTATCTATTTAGACGCGCGCGACCAATTATCGTCGCCATCAAACTAGCGACAATCATAATTATGTCGGCAATGATAATGGCTTGCCCGCCCGAGCCATCCAATCCGGGCAGCGGGAATGGGAACGATAATGGAAGCGGGAATGGAGGCGCTTCCGGAAACATAGACTCCGATAGCGACGGTCTTATCGACATCAATACGATCGAAGAGCTCAACAACATACGCTACAATCTAGAGGGAACCAGCTATAAAACATCCGATAGCGATACAGGCATCGCAACCGGATGCCCGACTGACGGATGCTCTGGCTACGAGCTGATGCGTTCCCTCAATTTTGACACTGGCGCGCATTACGCGTCCGGCGCGGTAAATGACAACTGGCGACCAGATAACACCACTCCCGACAACGCGACCAACGCCGGATGGACGCCTATTGGCAATATCGGCGCTCCTTTTGCCGCCAGCTTTGAGGGCAACGACAATACCATAACGGGTCTCTATACGCGCGGCTTCGGAAGGATAGCGCTATTCGGCGCAACTAACTCCGCAGCCGAAATTCGAAACATCGGACTCATCGAAAGCGCGAGCTACGGCGGCGCCGGAATCGACTTTGTCGGCGCGCTGGTTGGTTTCAACAACGGCTCTATCACCGCAAGCTACGCTACCAATGGAACTGCCAATGGCGGAGCCGGAACCGACTCTACTGGCGCGCTGGTTGGTCACAATAACGGCTCTATCACCGCAAGCTACACTACCAATGGAACTGCCAATGGCGGCGGCGCCGGAATCGACTCTGTCGGCGCGCTCGTCGGTCAGAATTGGGGAACTATCACCGCAAGCTACGCTACCAATGGAACTGCCAATGGCGGCGCCAGAGACAACGTCGGCGCGCTCGTCGGCTTCAATGTACGCGGAACAATTACCGCAAGCTACACCGATGGCGGAAGCGCCAATGGAAGCGGTAACGACTTTGTAAATGTCGGGGGGCTTGTGGGATCAAACTGGGGAGGAATGATCATCGAAAGCTATGCCTCCGCAACCGCAAATGGCGGAGGAGGAGACGACCGTGTCGGCGCGTTGGTCGGTTTCCACTATAACGACGAAAATAGTATAGCGACTATTATCGCAAGCTACGCCACCGGAACCGCCAATGGCGGCGGCGGAAACGACAATGTCGGCGCGCTCGTCGGCACAGCCTATAACAACAGCGTCGTCACCGCAAGCTATGCTACCGGAACCGCTAATGGCGGCGCCGGATCAGACTCTGTCGGCGCGCTTGTCGGCAAGAATAATGAAACCGTCGCTATCGTCGCAAGCTATGCTACTGGAAATGCCAATGGCGACGACGACAGCGACAACGTCGGCGCGCTCGTCGGCAATAATGGCGGATCCATCACCGCAAGCTATGCTACCGGAGACGCGGATGGCGGCGCCGGAAACGACAATGGCGGCGCTCTGGTCGGCAATAGTACAACAACGGGAATGATCGCCGAAAGCTACGGCTTTGGCGCCGTTATGGGGCAGGAATCCACCAACCCGCTCGGCGCGCCTCCTACCGGAGCAACAGCCGCTAGCGGCCTAACCACGACCAACGCGGGAGCGCGGTGGAATGCCGCCGCAAGCGACACGATGGACGCCTGGGATTTTGGCGACGCGACACAGGCGCCCGCCCTCCGCTTTGCCGACTACGACGGCGCGGCGGGGACCGATTACAGCTGCGACATATTCCCCGCGACGCTCCCCGACGGCTCGGCGATCGCCTGCGGGACGACGCTCATCCCGGGACAAGGGCGATAAGCAGCCCGCCCCTCGCTCGCCTGCGGGGTATCGCGGGCGCCGGGAGCGGCCGCTTCGGTGGTCGCCCAAAATGGGGCGACGCGAACGGTGTGGACATGCGAGAGATTGGGCGCCTATGCGGGCGTTGCGGGCGAGGATCGGGGCGATGGCCAATTATGGGGGCGTTGCCCGCTGAGGGGGGTAGCCGGAAGCGCGAAGCGCTGGAGGTAGGGGGGAGACTTCCCCCCTCTTAACATCCCGCGGTAGTATATCTATTTCGCCTCTTGACTCGTCATAGATAATTTCGTACTATTATTATGCATTATAAGCGCAAAGGAGGATTAAATGTATCTATTTAGACGCGCGCGACCAATTATCGTCGCCATCAAACTAGCGGCAATCATAATTATGTCGGCAATGATAATGGCTTGCCCGCCCGAGCCGGCAGACCCGGGCAGCGGGAATGGGAACGATAATGGAAGCGGGAATGGAGGCGCTTCCAGAAATATAGACTCCGATAGCGACGGTCTTATCGACATCAATACGATCGAGGATCTCAACAACATACGCTACAATCTAGAGGGAACCAGCTATAAAACATCCGATAGCGATACAGGCATCGCAACCGGATGCCCGACTGACGGATGCTCTGGCTACGAGCTGATGCGTTCCCTCAATTTTGACACTGGCGCGCATTACGCGTCCGAAGTGGTAAATAACAGCTGGCGACCAAACAACGCCGACTCAGATATGGCGACCAACGCCGGATGGGCGCCTATTGGCAACGCCACTTCTTTTGCCGCCATCTTTGAGGGCAACGACAATACCATAACGGGTCTCTATACGCGCGGCTCCGGATCGATAGCGCTATTCGGCGCAACTAACTCCGAAGCCGAAATTCGAAACATCGGACTCATCGAAAGCGCGAGCTACGGCGGCGACAACGCCAACTTTGTCGGCGCGCTTGTCGGTCTGAATGGAGGAACTATCACCGAAAGTTACACCAACAATGGAACTGCCAATGGCGGAGCCGGAATCGACGCTGTCGGCGCGCTGGTTGGTCTCAATACTGGCTCTATCACCGCAAGCCACGCTACCAATGGAACTGCCAATAACGGTTCTGGCATGAGCTTTATTGGGGCGCTCGTCGGCTTCAATGTACGCGGAACAATTACCGCAAGCTACACCGATGGCGGAAGCGCCAATGGAAGCGATAGCAATTTTGAAGTTGTCGGAGGGCTTGTGGGATCAAACTGGGGAGGAATGGTCATCGAAAGCTATGCCTCCGCAACCGCAAATGGCGGAGGAGGAGACGACACTGTCGGCGCGTTGGTCGGTTTCCACTATAACAACGGAACTAGTATAGCGACTATTATCGCAAGCTACGCCACCGGAACCGCCAATGGCGGCGCCGGCAACGACGACGTCGGCGCGCTCGTCGGCGTAGCCCGCGACAACAGCGCCGTCACCGCAAGCTATGCTACCGGAACCGCCAATGGCGGCGACGACGACGACAGCGTCGGCGCGCTCGTCGGTCGAAATAACGGCGCCATCACCGCAAGCTATGCTATCGGAATCGCCAATGGCGGCGCCGGATCAGACGCTGTCGGCGCGCTCGTCGGCAGGAATAGTGAAACCGGCGCTATCGCCGCAAGCTATGCTACTGGAAATGCCAATGGCGACAACGACGGCGACGATACCGGCGCGCTCGTCGGCTATAATGGCGGAGTCATCACCGCAAGCTATGCTACCGGAATCGCCAATGGCGGCGCCGGAACCGACAATAGCGGCACTCTGGTCGGCTTTAATGATAGAGGAACGGAAAGAACGGGAATGATCGTCGAAAGCTACGGCTTTGGCATGGTTATGGGGCAGGAACTCATCAACCCGCACGGCATGCCTCCTACCGAAGTAACAGCCGCTAGCGGCCTAACCGCCGAAAACACCGGCGCGCGGTGGAATGCCGCCGATGACGACACGATGGGCGCCTGGGATTTTGGCGACGCGACTCGCAGACACCCGCCCTCCGCTTTGCCGACTACGACGGCGCGGCGGGGACCGATTACAGACTGCGAAATATTCCCCGAGACGCTCCCCGACGACTCGGCGATCGCCTGCGGGACAACGCTCATCCCGGGACAAGAGCGGTAAGCGACCCGCCCCTCGATCGCCTGCGGGGTATCGCGGGCGGCCGGGAGCGGCCGCTTCGGTGGTCGCCCAATGGGGCGGGGCGGCGCGAACGGTGTGGACATGCGAGAGATTGGGCGCCTATGCGGGCGTTGCGGGCGAGGATCGGGGCGATGGCCAATTGATGGGGCGTTGCCCGCTGAGGGGGGTAGCCGGAAGCGCGAAGCGCTGGAGGTAGGGGGGGAGACTTCCCCCTCTTAACATCCCGCGGTAATATATAAGGTAATATATAATATATCTATTTCGCCTCTTGACTCGTCATAGATAATTGTGTACTATTTGTACAAATAAATTACTTATTGTTAAATTGGAATTTAGCAGCAAAATGGAGGATTAAATGTATCTATTTAGACACAAGCGACTAATTATCGTAGCCATCAAACTAGCGGCAATCATAATTATTTCGGCAATGATAATGGCTTGCCCGCCCGAGCCGACAACCCCGGACAGCGGGAATGGGAACGATAATGGAAGCGGAAATGGGAACGATAATGGGAGCGGAAATGGAGGCGCTTCCGGAAACATAGACTCCGATAGCGACGGTCTTATCGACATCAATACGATCGAGGATCTCAACAACATACGCTACAACCTAGAGGGAACCAGCTATAAAACATCCGCTAGGGATACAGGCAGCGTAATCGGATGCCCGACTGACGGATGCTCTGGCTACGAGCTGATGCGTTCCCTCAATTTTGACACTGGCGCGCATTACGCGTCCGGCGCGGTAAATGACAACTGGCGACCAGATAACACCACTCCCGACAACGCAACCAACGCCGGATGGGCGCCTATTGGCGATGCCGACGCTCCTTTTGCCGCCAGCTTTGAGGGCAACGACAATACCATAACGGGTCTCTATACGCGCGGCTCCGGATCGATAGCGCTATTCGGCGCAACTAACTCCGAATCCGAAATTCGAAACATCAGACTCATCGAAAGCGCGAGCTACGGCGGCGACAACGCCGACTTTGTCGGCGCGCTCGTCGGTCGGAATGGAGGAACTATCACCTCAAGCGACACCACCGATGGAACCGCCAATGGCGGCGGCAACAACGACTCTGTCGGCGCGCTGGTTGGTCACAATACTGGCTCTATCACCGCAAGCTACACTACCAATGGAACTGCCAATGGCGGCGCCGGAATCGACTTTGTCGGCGCGCTGGTTGGCCTCAATAATGGCGGATCTATCACCGAAAGTTACACCACCGATGGAACTTCCAATGGCGGCACCGAATCCGACTCTACTGGCGCGCTGGTTGGCTTCAATAATGGCGGATCTATCACCGCAAGCTACACTACCAATGGAACTGCCAATGACGACCAAGGCTTTATTGGAACGCTCGTCGGCTTCAATGTACAAGGAACGATTACCGCAAGCTACACCGATGGCGGAAGCGCCAATGGAAGCGATAGTAGCTTAGAAACTGTCGGAGGGCTTGTGGGATCAAACTGGGGAGGAAGGATCATCGAAAGCTATGCCTCCGCAACCGCAAATGGAGGAGGAGGAGGACGACTTTGTCGGCGCGTTGGTCGGTTACCACTATAACAACGGAACTAGTATAGCGACTATTATCGCAAGCTACGCCACCGGAACCGCCAATGGCGGCGGCGGAAACGACGATGTCGGCGCGCTCGTCGGCTTAGCCCATGACAACAGCGTCGTCACCGCAAGCTATGCTACCGGAACCGCTAATGGCGACGCCGACGACGACATCGTCGGCGCGCTCGTCGGCTATAATGGCGGCGCCATCACCGCAAGCTATGCTACCGGAACCGCCAATGGCGACGACCGGACAACGACGATACCGGCGCTCTGGTCGGCTATAATGGCGGAGCCATCACCGCAAGCTATGCTACCGGAACCGCCAATGGCGACGACGACAACGACGATACCGGCGCGCTCGTCGGCTATAATGACGGCGCCATCACCGCAAGCTATGCTACCGGAACCGCCAATGGCGGCGCCGGAACCGACAATGGCGGCGCTCTGGTCGGCTTTGAATGGCGACGACGACAACGACGATACCGGCGCTCTGGTCGGCTATAATGACGGCGCCATCATCGCCTGCGGGACGACGCTCATCCCGGGACAGCGGTAAGCGGCCCGCCCCTCGCTCGCCTGCGGGGTATCGCGGGCGCCGGGAGCGGCCGCTTCTGGGGTCGCCCAAAATGGGGCGGCGCGAACGGTGTGGACATGCGAGAGATTGGGCGCCTATGCGGGCGTTGCGGGCGAGGATCGGGGCGATGGCCAATTATGGGGCCGTTGCCCGCTGAGGGGGGTAGCCGGAAGCGCGAAGCGCTGGAGGTAGGGGGGAGACTTCCCCCTCTTAACATCCCGCGGTAATATCTATTTCGCCTCTTGACTCGTTATAGATAATTGTGTACTACTTATACAAATAAAATTACTTGTTGTTAAATTGGAATTTATCGGCAAAATGGAGGATTAAATGTATCTATTTAGACACAAGCGACTAATTATCGTAGCCATCAAACTAGCGGCAATCATAATTATGTCGGCAATGATAATGGCTTGCCCGCCCGAGCCGCCAACCCCGGACAGCGGGAATGGGAACGATAATGGAAGCGGAAATGGAGGCGGGAGCGGCTCGCTTTCCATCGGAGTGGACGGCGATCCAGATATGGCAGGCGTCCAGCCCATCATGGCGATTGACGAACGCGAGGGCGGCGACGCGATTACCGTCGCGATCTTGCTGGCGACCGTTTCAGCAGGCGGAGCGCCTCCAAGCGACATCGTCTATACCATAGCGGCATCGTCGGGCGCGCATCCTTTTGCCATTATGGACGACAGCCTCATACTGCCCGCGGGCGCCGCCGTCGATTACGACGCATTGCCCGAAGACCAACAGACAGGGGGGATGCCTTTGACCATCCAGGCGAGCGGCGGGGGCGGGATAACCGCGTCGGTCGACATCGCCGTTCCTATTGGCAACATCGACGACGAGGCGCCGACATTCGTATCGTTTCCCGCGACCGCGACAATCGTGTCGGGGCTTCAAGCGTTCCAAAGCGGCAATCTTATCATCCAGACGACCGACGACATCGGGGACGATGGACGCCTGGGATTTTGGCGACGCGACACAGGCGCCCGCCCTCCGCTTTGCCGACTACGACGGCGCGGCGGGGACCGACATCAATACGATCGAGGATCTCAACAACATACGCTACAATCTAGAGGGAACCAGCTATAAAACATCCGCTAGGGATACAGGCAGCGTAATCGGATGCCCGACTGACGGATGCTCTGGCTACGAGCTGATGCGTTCCCTCAATTTTGACACTGGCGCGCATTACGCGTCCGGCGCGGTAAATGACAACTGGCGACCAGATAACACCACTCCCGACAACGCGACCAACGCCGGATGGGCGCCTATTGGCGATGCCGACGCTCCTTTTGCCGCCAGCTTTGAGGGCAACGACAATACCATAACGGGTCTCTATACGCGCGGCTCCGGATCGATAGCGCTATTCGGCGCAACTAACTCCGAATCCGAAATTCGAAACATCAGACTCATCGAAAGCGCGAGCTACGGCGGCGACAACGCCGACTTTGTCGGCGCGCTCGTCGGTCGGAATGGAGGAACTATCACCTCAAGCGACACCACCGATGGAACCGCCAATGGCGGCGGTAACAACGACTCTGTCGGCGCGCTGGTTGGTCACAATACTGGCTCTATCACCGCAAGCTACACTACCAATGGAACTGCCAATGGCGGCGCCGGAATCGACTTTGTCGGCGCGCTGGTTGGCCTCAATAATGGCGGATCTATCACCGAAAGTTACACCACCGATGGAACTTCCAATGGCGGCACCGAATCCGACTCTACTGGCGCGCTGGTTGGCTTCAATAATGGCGGATCTATCACCGCAAGCTACACTACCAATGGAACTGCCAATGACGACCAAGGCTTTATTGGAACGCTCGTCGGCTTCAATGTACAAGGAACGATTACCGCAAGCTACACCGATGGCGGAAGCGCCAATGGAAGCGATAGTAGCTTAGAAACTGTCGGAGGGCTTGTGGGATCAAACTGGGGAGGAAGGATCATCGAAAGCTATGCCTCCGCAACCGCAAATGGAGGAGGAGGAGACGACTTTGTCGGCGCGTTGGTCGGTTACCACTATAACAACGGAACTAGTATAGCGACTATTATCGCAAGCTACGCCACCGGAACCGCCAATGGCGGCGGCGGAAACGACGATGTCGGCGCGCTCGTCGGCTTAGCCCATGACAACAGCGTCGTCACCGCAAGCTATGCTACCGGAACCGCTAATGGCGACGCCGACGACGACATCGTCGGCGCGCTCGTCGGCTATAATGGCGGCGCCATCACCGCAAGCTATGCTACCGGAACCGCCAATGGCGGCGACCGGAACCGACGATACCGGCGCTCTGGTCGGCTATAATGGCGGAGCCATCACCGCAAGCTATGCTACCGGAACCGCCAATGGCGACGACGACAACGACGATACCGGCGCGCTCGTCGGCTATAATGACGGCGCCATCACCGCAAGCTATGCTACCGGAACCGCCAATGGCGGCGCCGGAACCGACAATGGCGGCGCTCTGGTCGGCTTTGATGATACAACACCGGGAATGATCGCCGAAAGCTACGGCTTTGGCGCGGTTATGGAACAGGAATCCACCGAACCGCTCGGCGCGCCTCCTACCGGAGTAACAGCCGCTATCGGCCTAACCTTGGACAACGCTGGCGCGCGGTGGAATTCCACCACAAACGACACGATGGACGCCTGGGATTTTGGCGCCGCGACACAGACGCCCGCCCTCCGCTTTGCCGACTACGACGGCGCGGCGGGGACCGATTACAGCTGCGACATATTCCCCGCGACGCTCCTCGACGGCTCGGCGATCGCCTGCGGGACGACGCTCATCCCGGGACAGCGGTAAGCGGCCCGCCCCTCGCTCGCCTGCGGGGTATCGCGGGCGCCGAGAGCGGCCGCTTCGGTGGTCGCCCAAAATGGGGCGGCGCGAACGGTGTGGACATGCGAGAGATTGGGCGCCTATGCGGGCGTTGCGGGCGAGGATCGGGGCGATCCGCGGTAATATATCTTTATATGAATAAATTACTTGTTGTTAAATTGGAACTTATCGGAAAAATGGAGGATTAAATGTATCTATTTAGAAACAAGCGACTAATTATCGTAGCCATCAAACTAGCGGCGATCATAATTATGTCGGCAATGATAATGGCTTGCCCGCCCGAGCCGCCAACCCCGGACAGCGGAAATGGAGACGGAAATGGAGACGGGAGCGTCTCGCTTTCCATCGGAGTGGACGGCGATCCAGATATGGCAGGCGTCCAGCCCATCATGGCGATTGACGAACGCGAGGGCGGCGACGCGATTACCGTCGCGACCTTGCTGGCGACCGTTTCAGCAGGCGGAGCGCCTCCAAGCGACATCGTCTATACCATAGCGGCATCGTCGGGCGCGCATCCTTTTGCCATTATGGACGACAGCCTCATACTGCCCGCGGGCGCCGCCGTCGATTACGACGCATTGCCCGAAGGCCAACAGACAGGGGGGATGCCTTTGACCATCCAGGCGAGCGGCGGGGGCGGGATAACCGCGTCGGTCGACATCGCCGTTCCTATTGGCAACATCGACGACGAGGCGCCGGTTTTTGGCTCCGCGCCCGATATCGTCACCATCCAAAACGGCGCGAGCGTGTTCGACGGCGGCGCGCTGACTGTCGCGGCTATCGACGATCTTGGCGACGAGATCGAGTACGCGTTTTTGAACGACGACGGCTCGACGGCCGACACGATTGGCGACTTTTCCATTGACAGCGGTACCGGCGCGATTACCGTGGCGGCCGCGCAGACCTACAACCCGGCCGACGCCGCGGCGAATCGCTTTGAACTCGTCGTTCAGGCGAGCGACACATCCCCCGGCGCGATCGGCGACCGTGTTTCGACGGTCGAGATAACCATTTTTATAACGCCGGTGAGTTTGCTTACGCTACAATCGAGCGAAGGCGATACAATCGCGGTCGACGAGAGCGACGATACGGCGATCAACATAACCACCATTTCGGCAACCAATCCGGCAAGCGCGACGCCCTACACGATACTGGGTGGGCATGCCGGATTTTCGATCGGCGACGACGGGAGCGTAACCGCTTCCATCGACTATGAGTCGCTTACTTCGTCGCAGCAAGACAACGGATTATCGCTTATTATTCAAGGCGAAGATGCCGACGGCGAGATTGGCGTTATTCCGCTTACGATAACGATAACCAACGTCGACGACGAAGCGCCGGTATTTGGCGCTATTCCGACTGGCGTAACGGTCGAGGAAGGCTCGACAACGCTCAGCGCGCCGACAACCATTGTCGCGACCGACGGAGACGCCGCGCCGGCGGGCAATAACGGCGAGATATCCTATGCCTTTGTCGACGACGCGGATGCCGCTGTGGCGCCAAACGGGGCTGGCTTGTCTATCTTTGGCGGGTTCGCCATCAACGCCGCGACCGGCGAGGTTACTGTCGAGACCGCGCCCGAGTTTTCGATTGACGCGCCCGAAGAGAATACCCGGACCCTTGCCATCCGCGCGACCGACACATCGTCTGGCGCTACGGGAGACATGACTACCGACGCAACGCTCGTCATTTTCGTTATAAATCCCAGCGCGATCAATTTGGCGACCACTCCTGCAGGTTCCACAATAACTATTGACGAAAGCGATGGCGCTCCCGTCGCCGTTACCACTATAAGCATAGCAACAGCCGGCGTAACTCCAGCCGACGCTAATCCATATGTCCTTGCGGCGGGAGCGCCGGCGGGTTTTTCCATTAACGACGCGGGGGAGCTTACCGCCCGGGTCGATTACGAGGCGCTAACGGATACACAAAAGACCGGCGGCATTCCGATAACTGTGGAAGCGACCGGAAGCGTAGCTAGACAAATCGGCTCGCTCGTTCTTACGATAATGGTAACCGACATCGACGACGAAGCGCCGGTATTTGACGCTATCCCAACCAACGTGACAGTCGAAGGCGGAACACAAACGTTTAACGTCGGGACGCTTACCATTGCTACGACCGACGGAGACGATGGCCCGGCGGGCAATGATAGCGAGATAACCTACGCCCTTGTCGACGACGCGGATGCCGCTGTGGCGCCAAACGGAGCCGGCTTGTCTATCTTTGGCGGGTTCGCCATCGACGCGACGACTGGCGTCATCACCGTCGACACCGCGCCGGCCTACGCGGGAGACGCCACAGACACGCGAACGATTGCCATCCGCGCGACCGACATATCGGCGGGCGCGGTTGGCGACACAACAACGGACGAAGAGATCGATATTACCGTTATAGCGCCCAGCGCGATCAATTTGACGTCAGACGCGGGCGTCGCGATAACCATTAACGAAAGCGATGGCGCTCCCGTCGCCGTTGCCACTATAAGCATAACAACGACCGGCGTAACTCCAGCCGCCGCTAATCCATATGCCCTTGCGGCGGGAGCGCCGGCGGGTTTTTCCATTAACGACGCGGGAGTTCTTACCGCCCAGTTGGATTACGAGGCGCTGACAGATGCGCAAAAGAATGACGGCATTCCGATAACTGTAGAGGCGACCGGAAGCATAGCGAGGCAAAGAGGCTCCCTCGACCTTACGATAATGGTAACCGACATCGACGACGAAGCGCCGGTATTTGACGCTATCCCGGAGGGCGTAACGGTCGAAGCGGGAACCACGACGATTAACGGCGGGACGCTTACCATTGCTACGACCGACGGAGACGATGGCCCGGCGGGTAATGACGGCGAGATATCCTACGCCTTTCTCGACGACGATGGCGCCGTCATAGCGCCAAATGGATCAGGCTTGTCTATCTCTGGCAATTTCGCCATCGACGCGACGACCGGCGAGGTTACTGTCGAGACCGCGCCCGAGTTTTCGATTGACGCGCCCGAAGAGAATACCCGGACCCTTGTCATCCGCGCGACCGACATATCGTCCGTTACGGGAGACATGACTACCGACGCAACGCTCGTCATTACCGTTATAGCGCCCAGCACGATAGTTTTGGCGTCAGACGCAGGCGCTGTGTTAGCCGACGGAAGCGTCGAAATATCCATTGGCGAAAGCGACGACGCCCCCGTTAATGTGGCAATGATAAGCGTAACAACAACCGGCGTAACCCTAGACGGTACTAATCCGTATGCGATCGCGGGAAATCCGGCGGGTTTTTCCATTAACAACGCGGGGGAGATTACCGCCCAGTTGGATTACGAAGCGCTCTCTAACGAACAACAGACTAATGGCATCACGATAACAGCGCAGGCGACCGGAAGCATAGCGATGCAAAACGGCAACATCGAACTTACTATCATGGTAACCAACACCGACGACGAAGCGCCGGTATTTGGAGCTATTCCAACCAACGTGACCGTCGAAGGCGGAACCCAAACGCTCAGCGTCGGGACGCTCACTATTGCCGCGACCGACGGAGACGACGCGCCGGCGGGCAATGACGGCGAGATATCCTACGCCCTTGTCAACGACGCGGATGCCGCGGTGGCGCCAAACGGGGCTGGGTTGTCTATCTTTGGCGGGTTCGCCATCAACGCGACGACTGGCGAGATAACCGTCGAAACCGCGCCGGTCTACGCGGGAGACGCCACAGACACGCGAACGATTGCCATCCGCGCGACCGACACATCGACCGGCGTTACGGGAGACATAACTACCGACGCGTCGATCGCCATCGAAGTTACGCGGCCTGCCACGTTCACGATAGCCTCGGATACCGATCCGGCGGATGTTGACGAACGAGCGGCGGCGGGAGCGCCGGAAGTTGCGCTCGCCGCGCTCAGCGCGACGTACCCCGGCGGAACCGCAGTAGCCGGAGTTGCCTACGCAATTGCGCCGACTACTCCCGCGCACCCCTTTATGATTGACGGCAATCGACTTATCTTACCCGCGGCCGTCGCGGTCGATTATGAGGATACCCAATCCTATACCCTTACGATCAGCGGAACAGTCGCTGGTTCGACGGCGCAGAATATCACTATTGTGGTGAATATCAACAACGTCGACGACGAAGCGCCGACATTCGTATCGTTTCCCGCGACCGCGACAATCGTGTCGGGGCGTCAAGCGTTCCGAAGCGGCAATCTTATCATCCAGGCGACCGACGACATCGGGGACGAGATCGGCTACGCCTTTCTAAACAGCGATGGAACAACGACCGACACAATGCTGGGCTTTTCCATTAACTACGCCACCGGCGCGATTACCGTAACGACCGCGCCGACCTACAACCCGACCAACGTCGCGGCAAATCGTATCGAACTTACCGTTCAGGCGCGCGACCGGTCGTCCGGCGCGATCGGCGCGCGTACCGTCGAAGCCGACATCGTTATCAACGTAGTTCCTTTCGCTGTCGACGCCGATGGCGACGGACTTATCGAGATTTCCAACCTGGACGAACTGAATAACATACGATATAATCTAGCCGGAACCAGCTACAAGATATCGGCGATCGATTCGGGCGATACGACAGGATGTCCGGCTATAGCTGGGTGCAACGGTTACGAACTGACGCGAGACCTCGACTTTGCCGAAGCGGCAAGCTATGCCGCCGATGCCGTAAATATGAGTTGGCGGCCAAACAACGCCGACTCAGACAACGCGACCAACGCCGGATGGGCGCCTATTGGCGATGCCGGCACTCCTTTTGCCGCCATCTTTGAGGGCAACGACAATACCATAACGGGTCTCTATACGCGCGGCTCCGGAGCGATAGCGCTATTCGGCGCAACTAACTCCGAAGCCGAAATTCGAAACATCGGACTCATCGAAAGCGCAAGCTACGGCGGAACCGGAGTCGACGCCATCGGCACGCT
>CBDCPJ010000051.1:0-103500 GCA_965220165.1 Spirochaetia bacterium | reverse complement strand
AATTGAACGGGATAGCGACATAATGCGTATTCCCAATTGTCCCGCTATCGAAGACAAACGTTCTAGTACTTTCTGGATAGCGACCCTGATCTACAAGCGAGGCCGCTTCTGAAGGATTGTATGCCATGTCGAACCATATTTCTCCATTGGAAAATAGGTCTTCCAGTTGTGTCGCGGTTTCTGGATATGTTGTTCCTTCGCGCCATAGAAATGGCTTTATTTCATTGAGCGTTTGCCAGGTTTTTTCGGCGATAGGTTGATATACGTCAAGGTTGAATTCGCCTAATAAAAGGTCTAATTCATTGGCGAAGTAATAAAAGAAGTGACGAATGAACGCAGAGCCAGTGAAATCGGGAGCGGCGGGGTAAATAAAACGCCCCGGATTTTGTCTAATCCATCGGAGCAGGCTGTTAATAGTTGTTGGAGGTTTTGGGATTCGCGCTTCGTCGTAAATCATAACCATCTGCGTGCTTCCATAGGGAGATTCATAACCATCGATTGGATATCCAAAATCATACCGCAACGAAGGCGAATCGGCATCGATATATCTAATATTTGGGAGTTTGTTGGCAAATGGGCCAAATAACAGGTCGCCCTCTCGCATCGTTCGGAAATTTTCCCCATTTATCCACACTAAATCCACTGATCCATTGGTCAACCGGCGGGCATTTTTCTCGTCGAGCACTTTATTGACAAATATTGACGAATCGGTAACCGGCACCATAGTTAGGCGGATGTCGTATTCATCCATAAGACGTCCGGCAATATATTGTTGCACATAGGTATTGATTGTTTCTGATCCTCCCCACATGTACCAGAATACTTCGCCGCCAGACGCTTCGGCGACGATTTCTTCCCATTGCAAGTCTTGAAAACGATCCTCAAATGGTGGTGTAGTATCTTGTTGCCCTGTAGCGAATATCAAAACGGGCAAAAAGATAAATATAAGCATGGCGACCATCAAACGCATATATATAAACATATAATAATATGTTTATATATTTTTATGATTGTCAATAATAGATAGCCACACGAGTAATTTGAAGCAATTGAAAATATAGGATGATGAGATGAATCTCGTGCTGTGAGAGCTTTGTTTAAATTCACAAGCGGTAAGCTTGACAATTTTAACCAGCAAGAATTATAGTTATTCATATGGATATAATAAAGCGTTTTTTAATAATATTGATAATTGTCTTGTCAGCATCTTCTCTATATGCTCAGAAAGCTCAAAAAGAAGCCTATTATTCTGACCGATTTTGCTTAAGTAAGAATGGAAGGAGCAATGTGCGAACGAAGTATAATACCTATGTGGATTGTGTTACCAAGGAGTACGCTATCGAGGCCGATTTTGGAAGTAAGTGGGCCGAAGCTATCGGACAATCGTTGCATTATTCGATGGCTACAGGATTGCCGCCCGCTATTTTGTTGATTTTAGATGATATCAAGAGCAATCAAGACCGCTATTTGCAAAGGTTGCAAGCTACACTGGACACAATTCAGCCCGAAGTAAAGGTTTTTTTGATGAGAACCTCTTCGTATCCCACTCGGTAGCTCTTGCCAATGTATGTTGACCAATATTCATATATAACAGATTGCTGATATTGAGACGCAAGGCAAAATAATCTTTGTACTTGCGTTATTTTGAGCGAGCCAATACAATTTTGTTATGAGTAACAATAACACTGGCTTCGAGACTCGATGCATTCATGCGGGGCAATCTCCCGAGGCAACTACAGGCGCGGTAATGACGCCTATCTATGCTACTTCGACATTTGTTCAAAAATCTCCCGGGCAACATAGCGGATACGAATATTCTCGGTGTGGTAATCCGACAAGAGACGCGTTGGAAAGATCTATCGCTGATTTAGAGGGTGGGGAGGCTGGCTTTGCTTTTGCGAGTGGCCTGGCCGCCATGGCTACCGTTTTGGAGCTACTGGATCAAGGAGATGAAATTGTCTCAATGGACGACCTCTACGGCGGTAGTTACCGTTTATTGGAGAACGTGCGCACTCGTTCAGCGGGAGTCGTTTCGCATTTTATCGATATGACCAATATCGACGCTATTGAGGCTGCGATCAATAAAAATACACGCATGATATGGGTTGAAACGCCCACAAATCCAAATCTAAAGGTTCTTGACCTTGTTGCTATAGCCGATTTAGCGAAACGCCATCGACTTATTTCGGTGTGCGATAATACATTTGCTTCCCCCATACTCCAACGGCCGCTAGAATTGGGTTTTGATATCTCGCTTCATTCCGCTACAAAGTATATTAATGGACATTCAGATATTATTGCCGGGCTGGCGGTTACGCGACGAAATTCAGAGTATACTGAGCGATTGCGATTTCTTCACAATGCCGTTGGGTCTATTCTCAGTCCTTTTGATAGTTTTTTATGTCTTCGCGGAATTAAAACGTTGCCGTTGCGAATGGCGCGTCATTGCGAGAACGCTCTAAAAATTGCGCAATTTCTTGAACGACATAAATCTATTGAACGAGTTATCTATCCCGGTTTGCCAAGCCATAAACAATATGAATTGGCAAAACGTCAGATGGACGCATTTGGCGGTATCGTCACTATCGTCGTTCGCGGCGGCTTAAAAGCGGCGCAACGCATGTTGGAGCGTATCGACCTTTTTTTATTGGCAGAATCTCTTGGCGGTGTAGAGAGTCTTATTGAACACCCGGCAATTATGACTCATGCCTCTATTCCCGCCGAAAAGCGAGCGCAATTTGGTATTGTGGATGGATTAGTTAGGCTTTCGGTTGGTATTGAAACCAGCGAAGATTTAATTGCGGATCTAGATCAAGCGCTCAAATAAATTAATATGATTGCGCCTCCCAACGTGTTGGCTTTGATCGGCGATACGCCGATGCTCGAGTTGACGAAGTTTGACACTGGTCATTGCCGTCTTTTTCTTAAAATTGAGTCGAACAATCCTAGCGGTTCAATCAAAGATCGTATGGCGAGGTCGATGATCGCGGCGGCTAAAAAGAGCGGCAAATTGCGTCCAGGGATGCGAATTATCGAAGCGACCGCCGGAAATACAGGATTGGCGCTTGCTTTGTGCGCTCGACAAGAGGGCTACCCCCTTACGCTTATTGTGCCCGATAAAATGAGCCGCGAGAAAATTCTGCATCTTCGAGCGTTAGGAGCGGAAGTGCAGATAACACGTTCAGATGTTGGACGCGGACATGCCGAATATTATCAAGACATCGCTGAACGCATGGCTATGGATGACGAGCGGTTCTATTGGCCAAATCAATTTGCGAATCCCGCAAATCCTCAAGCGCATGAAGAGACCACGGCTCCGGAGATTGTCAGACAGCTAGGCCGTTGCCCCGACGCGGTTATATGCGGCGTTGGATCGGGCGGCACACTAACAGGAATAGGGCGTTACCTGCATCGACTTAACCCCGACATGCAGATGGTTTTGGCCGACCCTATCGGCTCTGTTCTTGCGCCGACGGTGTTGGGCGAACCGATACCAAAAGGGGGCAGTTGGTTGGTAGAAGGCATCGGTGAAGATTTTATTCCCCCTAATTGCGATCTTACGCAAATAGCGACGGCTATATCGATTTCTGATATAGAGATGGCGGAAACAGTTCGTCAGTTGGCGTTGCGAGAAGGTATTTTGGCGGGATCGTCAACCGGAGTATTGCTGGCGGGCGCTTTGCGATGGTGTCGCCAACAGAAAGAACCAAAATGTGCGGTTACCTTTGCCTGTGACGGCGGAGATAAATACCTCCATAAGGAGTTCGACTTAAGTTGGTGTTTCGAGCGAGACCTCTTGCCCGATACTAAAAAGAGCGGCACCCTTGACGATCTAATCGCGCATCGTTTCGATCGCAATCAAATTGTTACAGTAAGCCCCGCCGATACGCTAAAAACAGCATATGATCGTATGCGGATGTTTGATGTTTCGCAACTGCCGGTTATTGACTCCGTCGGCTCATTGGCGGGCATTATCGATGAAGAGAATATGTTGCCATTGCCGGATATCTCTCGCGACAAGCTTGCTGATTACTTTGAGCGTCCGGTCGAACAGCACATGAACAAAAATATTCAGTCGCTTCAAGTTGACGCGTCTCTAGAATCGCTCCATGCGTTGCTCTATCAAGGGCGGGTCGCAATTATAATGGACGGGGAGCAATTTATTGGGCTTGTTACTAAGATAGACTTCTTATCGTATATGCGTCGTATGAGCTGATACGACTACAATTGACGGAATTATTTTGGGCAGTATCGAATTATCTGTTCATGGATCATATCACAATCGATATCGTATAGATCATGCTCCCATATCCTAATAACCTGCCAGTTAATTTTGCGATAATGCATGGTTACGGCACAATCGCGCGTCTTATTTTTTGTTATTTTATTTTCCCAATAGTCGACGTTGCTCTTCGGCATTCTGCAGTGTTCAGAGCATCCGTGCCAGAAGCACGAATCGATAAAAATGACAGTTTTATATTTTGGAAAAATAATATCGGGTTTGCCAAAATAACGAGTGGAATTTTTTCGATATCTCAGACCATATTTCCAAAGCCTTTTTCTCAATGCCGTTTCTATTTTGCTATCCTTGCTTTTTATCTTCGACATTATTTTGCTTCTTTTACTTGCGGATACCGTATCCATAGCTATTGTGTCATCTGAATATTCGGGCTGGGCGGACTTGAACCGCCGACCCCATGTCCCCCAGACATGTACGCTAACCACCTGCGCCACAGCCCGATTTGTCGTCATAATAGCGCGTAAAACGGCTAGACGACACAAGAAGTATACATCGATGGGCGTTCAAATATCAACCCTATGCGGAGCCTACAATTCCAACAATATTTAAGCTCCGCAGCGAATATGCCGAAAAATATGACGATGTATCGTAGTGCTATTAGCGCAATAGATCGGGTCTCTTTGGTGTGGCCGCTTGTTGTTTCTTTGTCGTTTATCGCGTTCTGCATTCCTTCGCTATTCGCCCAGCTCGATGACCCCGAAGCGTCCCTACTCGACGCCCCGCCAGCTCTTGGCGATCTCGAAGCGCCTCTTCCCGACGCCCCACCAGTTTTTGACGACCTCGAATCGTTCCTTTCCGACGAACCGCTAGCTTTTGACGACCTCGACTCGCCCATTCCCGAATTCACCGCGGAATTGATCTTACCCACCGGCTTTGGCAACATCAATCTTGGCGAGGACATAGCGAGCGTTAAAGAACTATTGATTACCGCCCCATATTTCCTTTATCGCGGCGAACCAGAGATCGGTGTATTCCCCAATCGCCCGCAACAATTCAT
Source organism: Spirochaetia bacterium (assembly GCA_965220165.1). GTDB lineage: Bacteria > Spirochaetota > Spirochaetia > CBDCPJ01. The sequence continues at coordinate 98,203 of CBDCPJ010000051.1, read as the reverse complement.
CGCAATAGAAGGCCGGCAATTTGTGGAGCGCGCGTTTTTGCAATTCTCCGAAGAGCGCCTGTATATAATCACGCTTATAGTTAGTCGCTCGGAACTCGACTATTTTTCTATCTACCAACGGCTAAAACGTTACGGCGACCCCACCGAACTCAATCCAAACAGGGTTATCTGGCAGAATGACGAGACTATGATTGTATTGGAATATCCCGCAACGGTGAAATATATCGATCGCGCGGTATTTGACTCACTAACGCAAGCCGACATCGCAGCGGAACAGAATACGCAAGATGCCCGCGCCCAATTTTTGAGCTTCTTCTAAATATGGCAATAGTTCGCAAGACGCTGCTTATGCTAGTATGTGTTGCGACAATAGCCGCATACGACACATATGGAGCGGGGAAGCAAGAAGCGAATCGCGCGGCTGATCAGCAAGACGAAGCGCAACGCGATTTGTCTCAATCATCAAATAATTTACAAGAGACGCCGCGAAAACAAATTACCATAGGCAATGAACAATTTCTTGTTGAGATAGCCGACGACGAAGCCGAGCGACGCAGAGGACTTATGTTTCGCGATCATCTCCCCGAACGACACGGCATGCTGTTTATTTTTGAACGCCCGCAACGGGTCGCGTTCTGGATGCGCGATACCTATATACCATTATCCATAGCATATATAGACAACGAACGATATGTGGTGGAGATTCATGAATTAGAGCCGCTTTCAGAAACGCCTGTTCCATCTCAATCGCCTATCCGCTACGCGCTAGAAGTAAACAGCGGCCTATTCGAACGGCTGGGTATTGGTGTTGGCGATAGGCTGGAACTACGCTAGCCGAATTGGACGAACTACTTATCAAATAGCTCGAGTTTCTGTTCGTCTTCGGGAGACTGCGGCTCATTGGTAAGAATCTCAATGCGTTGCTCCGCCTTAGCCAATTCGTCATGCAATTCCCGAGACAACCGTATGCCCCGTTCAAATTTTTTGAGCGATTCTTCAAGCCCAATCTCTCCCGATCGAATCTGCGCGCCCAAATCTTCCAATTCCGTTAATCGGTGCTCAAAATTTTTCATTGTTTTACCCCTTACTCTTTATCGTTTCTATTCCGTATCGATGCCTCGCAAGCTAATTGGTATGATTATGCTCGACGATAGTCGCGCAAGCCAATGACTCCGCAAACTCAATCGTAACCTGGTCGCCGACATTCATCTTACCGCTATCGCTTACAATAGCCGAATGCTTGCTCTCTCGAACAATAGCATAACCTCTCTTCAATATCGACGCCGGCGCCACCGCTTGCAACGTCTTATGCGCCACATCTTGTCGGTGGCGGATATTGCGTATGAAATTATCCATCGATGTGGTTAACGTCGCATGGAGCTCATCTAACCGCTGCTGAATTGGTTGCAGGCGATAGTTCATAATTAGCGAGAATGCAGCTCTATTGTTTTGCTCCAAACGCAACCGCAATTTTTCGACGAGTTGCTCAAAATCATGAGTAAGAGAATCCCGCATAGTCGCTATTTTCTGCCCCAATTCCACAATATCCTTCGTTACTTTTTCTGCCGCGGCAGATGGCGTGGCGGCGCGCACATCGGCGGCAAAATCGCACAATGGAAAATCGATCTCGTGCCCCACAGCCGATATAACCGGTATCTTGCTAGCAGCGACCGCTCGCACCACCGCCTCATCCGAAAAAGGCAAAAGGTCCTCCAACGATCCGCCGCCGCGAGTCACAATTACAGCATCGGCGATATCGAGCATGTTTGCCCGCCAAATTTGCTCGGCAATTGTGGCCGCCGCGCGCTCTCCCTGGACGAGGGTAGGAAGAACGATCAAGTTCACCATCGCATTGCGACGACACATGACCTGCAGAATATCTCTGATCGCCGCCCCTGTAGGAGAGGTAACCACCGCGACGCGGCTGGGATAGCGAGGCAATTCTTTTTTATGTTCGGTGTCAAACAAGCCTTCGCGTGCGAGCCGCTGTTTGCGCTCTTCAAGCATCTGCAACAACGATCCGACTCCGGCCAATTGCATCTCTTCGCAGATAATCTGGTACGACCCGCGAGGCGAGTAGACCGACACCGCGCCGCGCACCAGAACCTGCATCCCATCAGTGGGCTGAAAGTCCAGTTGCTGACGTGCAGAGCGAAAGATCACGGCGGAAATGGTCGCCCCCTTATCTTTGAGCGTAAAATAGACATGCCCCGACGCGGCCGCCCGCCAGTTTGATATTTCGCCCTCGACGGTAACCCCCGCGAACTGACGCTCAAGGGTCTGCTTAATCCTTGCGGTAAGCTCCGATACAGACAGAGGCACATTGGCCGACCCGTTATTTAACAGCACCCGCAAAGTATAGCAATTTGTCCCTGCAATGGCAACAAATGTCCCCGCCCGGCAGGCAAAATACAATACAAGTATAAAAAAAAAGAAAAAGGAAAAAGCATGTATAAAGGGGGGATATGTCCCGAAAACGAGCCGCCGTCATCCCATTGTCGAGTCGGTTATTTACGTAACCGCGTCACTACAATAGTTGTCTCCCCCCTCGCTCCATCTTGCTATCCGGCGCGCTTGATTCCGTTTACGCTCGCGCTCCAACGGCGCGCGCCTGCTCGATTACGCTACCCCCCTCTGCGGGCGCCATCCTCTCAAATGGCAATCCCCCGCAAAGGCCCGCAACGCCCAACTGGCAGAATAGACCATCGACATTCCGCAAACCCCGTCGCATTACCGCACATCGGGCAACGCTGAGTATTATAGCTACTGGAGATTGGAAGATCCATTCGACAGAATGGATACAAAATCATTATTAATTGTTTCGATAATCGTTTTATGAGCCGTGTAGGTAGCGCTATCAATATCCGGTCCAACGCTGTTGCCATTACGAGAAAAACCTATCAATTCGCGTCCATCGGTCGATTGCATGCCTACTGCGATGTTCCAACGAGCAATTTTATAACGGGGATGGGTTCCCTCGCTTATCGATATCTCTCCAACCAGCGATACGTTCCCATCTTCTCCTACATTCAATCCCAGTTGGGTGAATGCCTCGCGCAATGCCTGCTCTGCTATCCCGCCGGTGGCATCGGCTACTTCTACTCGCACGATTATCTGTTGTCGCGCGTCCAGCAACGATTTGGTAAGCTCGGTTGTGTCGTTTCGCGCGGTATAGGTACTCAGTCGAGCTTGATTATCTGCCACAATTGAGAGACGCAATAGCAGAGGATCAAGCTTTTGCTGGTTGTCCCGCGCGGAGCTGAGCAAGAAAAAACGCTCTATTGGAGAAAGCTCGTTGTTTTTGGCCTGTTCAATTAGTAGATCGCGTTCTGTGATCAGTCGATCTAATTGTTCACCTAATCGGCTCGCCATATTGCGTCTATTCAAAGCGGCAACGATATGTGTCGTACCGTCAGGATCCAGATATGCGGCACTCAATTCTACACCTTCTAATGTTTCTGATATAATTACTCGCGCCTGCTCCTCGGCGCTCTGCTCTATTGTGTTACGCGTTTCTGAGTTGGAAGAACGACTGCTCTCCGAACGAAATAGGGTAGTGCTACTTGTTTCTATAGAGACAGCAAACTGTTGCGCCAATATTCGGAGCGCTTCTTTCTCGGCGACCGCGCGAGTAGCCCCAGACCCAATTGCCGCGATATATGCCGTTTTTGGATACACTCCGTCGAGGTCGAACAGCCATTCCGGCGGCTCGACGGCGGCTGAAGAAGTAGTGCTAGTGGACTGCGTCGACGACGATTCTTGTTCTTGCGGAGCGGCGGCGGGGAGATAAGACAATAGAGCGAAAAAAAGCAAAGCAGCAATGCTATATCTCATGGCGTTATATCCTAACAGAGCTCTGTTCGATAAATTTTCTAATCTCTTTTGTGCCGATCCATACCTTTAAATTTGTGGTAAGATTGACAAGTTCAAGGTCCACTTGGTAGAAGACTACTTTGCGTCCCTCAACGCGATCTTCTATTGAACTAATATTTCCTTGAAGGATGAAATCGGCTCCGACCTCTTGGATAAGGCCGCTCCGTGTCTCTTCCGAAGCCTCGAACTGTTGCTCGTCTCGCTCGGCGCGTATCTCGTCTCGAGCAGATGAATCGGCTACCATTTGAACTCTTCCCCCATTTATTAGGCTACGTTCAATATCTTTAACAAATACTTTAACATCTATATGCTCCGACGAGCTGTTGCGAATTCTACCGACAATTACCGCGGGAGGCGACTGTTCAGCAGTAAAAAAATTATCTATCCACGGATGAGAATTGATGTCACGCACCATTTCATCCGCTACCAGTTTGCTATCCGAGTCATTCCATCTTCCGCTTAAATCAATAGATTCATCGCTATCTATTCGTGTTACTCTTCGAGTGGCGCAACCAATAGATAAGAGTAGACAGAGAGCGGCCGCTGATAACCAGGCAACTTTTGTAGTCATCATTGCATACGACAATGGACGCGTCGCTACTGTTTTGTTCATATTTTATAGCCCGTCTGCAAAGCTATCAGCGACTCTTTGTCTCACAGTTTCTTGAGTATCGGTCAATTCTGCTACTTGGGTTGCGCCATCGAGCGCCTGTTGTATGAGTCCGTCTAATATATTTTTTTGCATCGTATAGAGTACAATAACGGTATAGGCATCTTCGATTGGCTCTCCATCGGTATCATAGTAACGATTTTGAACCCAATAATCAGCCTCTGCAGTGTACCCGGATATTTCAACCTCCGATAGAGTTTCCACCACCTGTTCTAAGTAATTATCAATTTGATTAAGATCGCCAGCAGTAGCTCCGGAGAATTTAGCGCGTACTCTGTTGGTGATGCTCGCCGCAATTTGGCTCGGCGCAGTGAAATTGCGGGTCCATATATCCGCGGCCTGCAGATTTTGCGAGCGAGGAGACTCGAATTTGAACACGTAACTATTTGGATAGGCACCAGATCGCTCTATTTCCGCTTGATCCAATATAACCCAATCAGGTATTTCACGACCAAATTTTAGATTTTTATGATCAAGCAATGCGGGTTGACGCACAATGCTTGTTGGCGGTTCTGCATCCGCAATTTCTTGAGCGTCAAGATCAGCGATGCCACCTTGTTCAATATTGTTTGCTGCTTGAGGCGGGGTATAACAACCGGTCGCAACAAAAACGACGATTGCAAAGCTGAAGAATGTTAGTGTATAGCGCATAATTTTTCATACCTCCTAATATATATCTATATTACCGTATGCATGCAAATGAGGCAATAACTACAGAACGACGAACCAAATGGCCATTAAATAGCGGTTCTTGACATAATATATCGCCGTTTCTATCTATAAATTGCACGCGCATATTAGAATCAAACGTATCGGGCGCGATCATATCTAGGAGGTAGACTGATTGTGGTATGTATCGAGATGAACGTAAATCGGCCTGTTCGCTTGCTATTACGCCGATTTTGAGGATATCTCCCAAAATAGGGATATTGGCTTCGCGGAGAAGTATATCTGTAGTTTCGGCCAAAATTGCCTTAATCGCCGCCCGAATAAACGTTTTTGAATAAATATGATGTTTTCTTCTATTAAACGTGTCGATTACGACATCGCCAATTGGTTCCAACAAATCGAAATCTGCGATATGGACATCTTTGGAATCTACAAGCCTAACATTGTCGACGAGCCGCGATTGTGGAGTCATTTCGGGTATAGAGATTACAAAGGAACCGTGCTGAGTGCGCTGTTCGATTTTGATAGGGCTACGATCGGCAAATGCGAGTATTCCTATTCGCGGGTTGTCAATAGTTCCATTATGGTCGGATGGGTTACTAATATTCGGTAGCGGGAAATCGTATATCGCATTATTTTCGAAGAGCTCGATGATATTATTATAACTAATTTCGGCGTCAGATTTATCTCCTTCTAGTTCGTAAAGTAGCATGCCGAGATAGTAACCGAGCGCCGACGCTGAGAATGCATGTTCCGCGCTCTCGCTCGATAGGCTTTCCCAGTCATTATTTAGTTCATTTTCATATGCTTCGTCGCGCAGTTTATTGTTTAATTGATTATATTTTGTTTCAAAAAAAGCGACTTTATCATTGATACGTCGTATCTCTACAAAGGCAGATTCGTATTCTCCGAGAGCAATATAATTTAATGACTTAAAAATATTTATATAGAGATCTTCAAAATCTTCTCCAGGGTACTCGATTAAATTATCGTTGATCAATAATGATGCAGTAAATTGACTAACGCTTTTTGTGTAATATTCTTCGACAAGGTTTTCGGCCATATCAAGGTGTTGAACGCTTTTTTTAGGCTGGTTGTCATAATAATAGAGTAGACCTAAATCGATATGGCGGAGAACTAGATCAAGGATCGGATCGTAGGGATTATTTTCTTGTTCTATCAGCTCTATTGCTGCCGCATAATTATTATTGTATACATGGCTGTCAACAGATGCGAAGCGTTCGTTTCGTAAGGTAGCGCATCCTGCAAGAAAAAAAGACAAAGAGGCGGCGATAAAAAAAGCGATGCAAAATAGTTTTGTGCCTAGAGTAACAATTGGCTTCACTAACGATAATCGATCCATATTTTAATGCATGATAGTATCATTTTAATAAAAAAGAAATAAATAGAAAAAAAGAAATAAATAGAAAAAGGGGATAAAATCGAGACGTTGCAGTCTATTTTTACCCCCTTTTTAGTTATGATTATAAATCAGCGCGATAAATCAGAAAGCTATAGCTTCGTAGGTCCTTTTATCGATTATAATAAGACCATCTGCGTCAATCGCGTTGGCTTGATCAACAGCAAGCGCCTGATAATCGGGGGCAAAATCAAATAGAAAACCCACTCCCAAAAGGAATTTAAGTAATACTTCACCCAACGATGCATCACTAGTTGTGATTATTCCTAATGATGTATAGTTTTCAGGAGCGTTCTTTTGTGTAAAAATAGCGACAGTCGCTATTTCCTTACCCGAAGAGGTAAATGTGGTAAATGTTTCACACCCTATAAAACTAAAACTAATCAAGATTGTCGCAATAGCAATATGTATGTATTTCATAACTTCACCTCCATATTCAATATTCAATCAATAGAAATAAAAAAAGGTTTGGCAACGACCTACTCTCCCGCAATTAAACAGTACCATCGGCGCAAGAGGACTTAACTTCCGTGTTCGGGATGGGAACGGGTGTACCCCCTCTGCTATAGTCACCAAACCAAATTTATTTGATTTGTCAAAGCACAATTTTCAGTGTGCTTTTAGTATAAGATATTACTACGTTCTATGGCAATACCTTTTATTATAAAAATCGGTGAACAATAGGACAGTTTATAACAAATCCCGTTGAACCATACTCGCTACCGCCAGGCCCGGTGACAAAACCATTTTGAACCAGTCCCAAAATTGCAAACTCTTCTGTCACTCTCGAACGGTAGCCTTTGTCAATAGCTTCTTGCGTCCATTCTCCAGCGTTCAGGTCCCATAGCGGGCTGTAGTCTGTCGCAATGGTTGGAATGCCGCCGAGTACATTAAGTGGCGAGCCGCCATCGGAAAGGGCGCTATTAAAACCCTGTCGCTGAGGATTATCTTTTCCGGTCGGGCCGTTTGTGAAGGCGAAAATGCGTTCTACGGCACTGAACAGGCTATCGTCTGCGCCCACAAATATATCGTCTAATGCAGGAGCATACGTTGAGTGTTCCATTGTTGCGGGAACTTCGTCATCAGCGTCGGTAGATAGATAGAGAACGGGACGAGCAAAGCTAAAACCGGGTGTTAATGTAAGAGTTACAGTGCCTTCGCGTGGGCAGATAGACACTACTTTATCATGCACTAGTTTATAGTCGGGGTCGCCATCGCAGAATCGATTTAAGCGGCTCGCAGAGACGTTCTGTGCAATTACTGGAAGGTTATAAATAGCTCCTCCAGCGTTGACGATTTTAACGATAGGGGTGTAATAATTATCTCCGACAGAACCGGGTTGCACATTTCGAGGCGGAAAGTAGTTCGGGCTTCTGCCTGGTGTAATGCTCCATTCAGGGGCAAAGTCAACTACACCTCGATCGAACTCAATAGTTAAATCAGTTCGTAGAGTAGCTGTGCGAAATGCTTTGCCAGTCTCGGCAAAGGTTAACTTAGGCGAATGATTCAAACCCAACGCAGCGGCTTGAGCGGCATCGTTAGTATCTGTAGCGATGAACCATACATCGTCGCCATTTCTCATTTCCCCGCGGTATAGCGGCAACGTGACCGTTCCCTCATGCAGGTCAACGGTTCCCGACTTAAGCAATTGGAAAGGCCCTATAAGCTCTTTTTGCACGTTCGACGGCGCTGGTCCAAAATAAGTCAACGGAACATCCGCGCCTATAGAAGGAGGAGCCGGCGCTACATCATCGCCCACAGCTTCCATCATATCCATATCTTCTGTTTGTCCCCAAGCAAATAAAGGAAACAACGACACAGACATGACAATAAACAACAAAAACAAAACACGAAATACAATTTTCATTATAATACTCCTTAAAAAATAGATTGATTTGTCGTTTATCTCAAAGGGTGTATAAAAATATGGTCAAGCCTCACGGAAAATTAGTACTGGTCGGCTAAACATGTTACCATGCGTACACCTCCAGCCTATCGACCAGATCATCTCTCTGGTTCCTTTAGTCCTCTCGAAGAGAAAGGGATGGCTCATCTTGAGGTGGGTTTCCCACTTAGATGCTTTCAGCGGTTATCCCGTCCGAACGTAGCTACCCAGCAGATGCCGCTGGCGCGACAACTGGTACACCAGAGGTTCGTCCACCTCGGTCCTCTCGTACTAGAGGCAGATCCTCTCAACCATCCAACGCTTGTGGCAGATAGGGACCGAACTGTCTCACGACGTTCTGAACCCAGCTCACGTACCGCTTTAATTGGCGAACAGCCAAACCCTTGGGACCTGCTTCAGCCCCAGGATGCGATGAGCCGACATCGAGGTGCCAAACTTTGCCGTCGATATGGACTCTTGGGCAAAATCAGCCTGTTATCCCCGGAGTACCTTTTGTCCGTTAAGTGACGGCGCTTCCACTCACAACCGCCAGATCACTAAGACCTACTTTCGTATCTGCTCGACTTGTATGTCTCGCAGTTAAGCCACCTTCTGCCTTTGCACTTACACTCTGATTTCCACCCAGAGCAAGGTGACCTTTGCGCGCCTCCGTTACTCTTTAGGAGGCGACCGCCCCAGTCAAACCGCCCACCTGACAGTGTCTATATACCGGATAACGGCATATGTTAGGAATCTCATCGAACAAGGGTGGTATTTCACCAATGGCTCCACACAGGCTAACGCCTATGCTTCATAGCCTCCCACCTATCCTACACATGAACGACAAAATCCCAGTATCAGGCTGCAGTAAAGGTTCACGGGGTCTTTCCGTCTAACCACAAGTAACCGGCATCTTCACCGGTACTTCAATTTCACCAGGTCTCGCGTTGAGACAGTGTCCAGATCGTTACACCATTCGTGCGGGTCGGAACTTACCCGACAAGGAATTTCGCTTATTGTCTTAATCGCGCTATCTATTGTTAGATAGATAGCCGACCGGAATATCCATGACTGTCTCGAATAGGATATTCCCTACGTGTCGCCACGCAGATGGGACTATATCTTCGCTCAATAAAAACTTACTGAACGTTTGGCGTATAGTCTCTGAGGATTCCCGCGTATTAAACGCGGGTCTTTCCTGCTGATTGTCCGCACCGGATGGATTGTTACTTTAGTTATTATGAGCGTTTATACTGTCCGCGATGATTAATCCCACGCGGACAGTAAACTAAATAGCGTCCTACATCATATCCACGCACTCTCGAATCTCGAGTGTGCTTGTTTCTGAAGAGGCAGAGGGACATCCTTGGGCCAATTCGGCGGCTTTATCTATATTCTCCGCCTGTATTATCATAAAACCCATTGTATATCGAATGCCGTATTTTGTTACTCCATTGGAGATTTTGCTTGCGCTAATCAATCTTCCATCATCTCCCAATGGAGATCCCTCATCGGCTAATGAGTTGGTAGAGCGTAATTTATCATACCACGCATACCAATCTTTCATCATTTGTTCGATTTCTTCTTTAGTTGGTTCCCTCGTCCATGGATCGCTAATTATAGTAACGAGATATTTTTTCATTTTATCCCTCTCCATAATTTTTGTGCCCATAATAGTACTTTAGTACCACCGGATACTCGGATTTTCCAGCATATAGCCAAATTTTACTAAGGCAGCGAATTCTACCTTAGGACCGTTATAGTTACGGCCGCCGTTTACTGGGGCTTCAATTCGCAGCTCTCACCGCTCCTCTTAACCTTCCAGCACCGGGCAGGTGTCAGTCCCTATACGTCCCGTTACCGGTTTGCAGAGACCTATGTTTTTGATAAACAGTCGCCTGGACTTCTCTTATGATGCTCCCCACGACCAATCAGCCGAAGCCAATAAGCCGCAGTTGGCCACACTTATCCCGAAGTTACGTGTGTAATTTGCCGAGTTCCTTAACGCGAGTTCTCCTGCGCGCCTGAGAATACTCATCTAACCTACCTGTGTCGGTTTGCGGTACGGTCTCTATGTAGTTATTCTTAGAGATTATTTCTTGTCACCGTGACTCTATCTGCTTCGCATTGCCGTAGCTCCGCTCGCCTTAACGACTTACCTCAGATGGCGGATTTGCCTACCATCCTCGACGGCTTATCGCTTAGACCGGGACAACCAACGCCCGGCCAGATTTTGCCTCATGCGTCATCACATCGAACTACACAGAGGTACGGGAATATGAACCCGTTTCCCATCGACTACGCTTTTCAGCCTCGTCTTAGGGGCCGACTAACCCTGGGAAGACGACCTTTACCCAGGAAACCTTAGGTTTTCGGCGAGGGGGACTCTCACCCCCTTTTTCGTTACTCATGCCTGCATTTTCACTTCCGATGGCTCCAGCATGCTTTCCAGCACACCTTCAGCACCCTACGGAACGCTCGCCTACCGCGCAAGTGAGTTCGTTTGAGACCGTATTAGAATTATTTATCAATTTATTCGATTTCTGATAGAACTTCCTCACAGGAACAGATCACAATTTCTAGTTTTTTATAAAGAGATTCATCTAAAATTTAACTTCTATATTATTAGAAATACTGATAAATATTAATACGATATCAAACGAACCCACCTGCACTCGTAGCTTCGGTACAACGCTTAGCCCCGTTAAATTGTCGGCGCATGACTACTTGACCAGTGAGCTGTTACGCATTCTTTTAAGGTATGGCTGCTTCTAAGCCCACCTCCTGGTTGTTTTCGCAATCACACTTCCTTTCCCACTTAGCGTTGTTTAGGGACCTTAGCTGACGATCTGGGCTGTTTCCCTTTCGACCACGGACCTTGTCGCCCGTAGTCTGACTCCTATGGTTTGCTCGTACAGCATTTGAAGTTTAGTTGGGTTTGGTACCCCGTGAAGGGCCCTAGTCCATCAAGAGCTCTACCTCTGCACGATACTCCATAAGGCTAGCCCTAAAGCTATTTCGGCGAGAGCCAGCTATTGCCGAGTTTGATTAGCCTTTCACTCCTATTCACAGCTCATCCCTGCCTTTTTTAACAGACTAGGGTTCGACCCTCCACTCGGTTTTACCCGAGCTTCAGTCTGGCCATAAATAGATCACTCGGTTTCGGGTCTACTGCATAAAACTAATCGCCCTATTCAGACTCGGTTTCCCTCCGGCTCCGGAACTACAATTCCTTAACCTTGCTTTATACAGTAACTCGCAGGCTCATTCTACAAAAGGCACGCCGTCACCCCAATAAATTGAGGCTCCGACTGCTTGTAGGTCCACGGTTTCAGGTTCTATTTCACTCCCCTTCCGGGGTTCTTTTCACCTTTCCCTCACGGTACTTCTTCACTATCGGTATCTGTCACGTATTTAGCCTTGGAAGGTGGTCCTCCCAAATTCAGACAGGATTTCTCGTGTCCCGCCCTACTTAGGTGTTGGTATACGAAGTGAACAACATTTCGCGTACAGGACTATCACCCTCTTTGGTTGATCTTTCCAGTATCATTCTGCTATGCAGTTCATTTGTAACTTCGCAGGCAATTGTATGCTTGCCTACAACCAATCCTATAACCCCGAGTAAGCAACGCCACACAGCTTACACATTACTCGGTTTAGGCTGTTCCCATTTCGCTCGCCGCTACTCCGGGAATCTCGGTTGATTTCTATTCCTCTAGGTACTGAGATGGTTCAATTCCCTAGGTATCGCTCCAATAGCCTATTTTATTCAGCTAATGGTGATCAGGCTTTACCTGATCGGGTTACCCCATTCGGCAACCTCGGGATCGCAGGATGTGTGCTCCTCCCCCGAGCTTTTCGCAGCTTACCACGGCCTTCATCGCCAGACAGATCCAAGGCATCCACCGTAGACCCTTGTTCGCTTGACCATATTTTTATACACCCTTCTCTAATAAACCAAAAATCTCGCTTCTAGAAACCAATTACAATCACTCTCTAAAAGCAGTCTATGCAATATATCAAATAGGAAATAAGATTGCAAGTCTTTTTTTATTATTTTTTGAAAATATTTTTTATGCTCTAACTGTCTATGTATACAGGGTTTTCCGGTATTCAACGAACAATTTATGGCAATGCGTATTCAGAAATATCTCAAAATGTTGGACAATATTAACAACAGGTTGCTAAATTCGGAAAATTAGTAAGCAAAAAATCCGAAATAGCGGCAAATAAAAGTCCAACAAATCCAAAAAATAGTGGCAGAAAAAATAATTCCAAGATAAAACCAAGAATGCCAATTACTAGTCCGGCTATGGATAACCCCCGTCCTTTGCCGATGATCGGGGCCCTCCGTATTCCAATTGATGAAAAAATGATACCTAGTATCGATAAGATGAATCCAACAATAGGGATAAAAAAGCCGACCATGCTCAGCGTAAATCCAGCTACAGCAATGGAGTTGCCAGTTTTATCACTATTTCCTTTGACAGATTGCGACGGCACACTCTGTTGTTGTGTCATTTCGTTTATTCAGCCTCCTAATTTATTATAACAGATGCTCATTTATTTAGTTTGAATTATAAGCGATCTGTTAATTTAATTCTCTTCATTTGATTTTTCTGCCTGCGCTTCCGCTTCCGCTTCCGCGCGCGCTTCTTCTTCCGCTGTAATTACCGCTTGGGATATAGCGCCGGTGAGCCACAATATAAATCCTATTCCGGCGATAGATATTCCGCCGATTGTTATCGACGCGGTGAGCGCGTGCAACGTTCTTGCGTCTTCAACGTCTACCTGATTTTCTATCGGGGAGCCTGTCGCATTCATCTGGTTGGTTTCTATGGTTCGTTCTGCGATAAGAAAGGGCACAAATGCTAGGATTGCTATTCCACTCCCCCCTATGAAAAGGCCGGTTCCGGCGGTTTCTACTGACACTAAAGTCTCCCATAGCGGGGTTTCCTTATATTCTTCTTGGTAGAGTGTGATGTCGTAGAGTGGCGCTCCGTTCTCGAAGTATCCTATTGGCGCGAAGGTTTGCAATAGCATCGAGGGGTCGGCCGCGATTGTCGAAGGATAGATGGACAATAGGATTACTGAGCATGGGTAGATGAATAATTTGCGCGACATCACTGATGCATATGCTATCGTATTAGACGAATACGGTCAAGGTTATTCAATTCACAGGGCGTTGCGTACACTCCGGCGTATGAGCGACATGGATGTTCTGGAGAGCGGCCGAGGAGGTGATTGTCTGTGGGGGTAGTGGAATAGCGCAAACCCACGCCCGCGCGGAGCGTTAGTGGAGCGTGATTAAGGCGTGGGTGGTTGTTGCGAAGCAACAATGCGCTATGGAGCGAGGGGGCTGCCGCCCCCTTCTTGCAATGCTTTAACATAGTCGTATTTGTTAAAGTAGGGGGCTACTTCTATCGACTATACTGATATAGTGGTGTCATATCGCAAGGGGATGCGGATCGAGATAGTGTCGATTTGCGCGGTTCTTTTCGCGCTGTTTTCGGGGGGGGCGAGTCTTTGCGCCGAGTATGTCGATGTGCGGGATATCTTGCGAGAGACGAACGCTACGTTGCAATGGGATACTATTCGTAAGGTCGGAGCGATTTGGAAGGGCGAAGAGGTCGTGACGTTTCGGCCAGGGCTCGAGTGGGGCGTCCATAATTTTACCGAGCTGGTTCGGTTGGGAGCGAGCGAATACCAAACGGGGCATATTCTTTTTTCTGAGCCGGCGGCAAAAAATTTGAGGGCGCTGTTTCTTCCGCCTCGCGAAGGGCCGGCAAGAAGAATTGCGGCCATCCTTATCGATGCCGGTCATGGGGGCAAAGATCCTGGCGCGTTGCGAACCTATACGGTTGATGGCAATGATATTGTTGTGCGAGAAAAAGATATTGTGCTTAATATCGCGTTGCAACTTCGCGATATTTTGCAGGGGGTCTATTCCAATAAAAATATTGTGCTCACTCGCGTTCAAGATGTTTTTGTTTCGTTGGAGGGACGTACAGAGATCGCTAATGCCATTCCGGCGGAGCGAGAAGAGACGATTCTCTTCATTTCATTACATGTCAACGCATCATTCAATAAAAATGCGAAAGGATTTGAGGTGTGGTATCTTCCGCCGCAATATCGTCGCGAAGGGTTGGTTTCGACAAGTAGCACCGGCGTTGAGGATCCAAATGTGTTGACCATCCTTAATACCTTAAAGGAAGAGGAATATACCATAGAGAGCGCGTTGCTCGGCCGTTCAATTTTAGATGAGTTGACCCGCGGCATTGGCAATGTTACTTCTAATCGCGGGCTTAAACAGGAGTCGTGGCATGTGGTACGGCAAGCAAAGATGCCGTCGGTGTTAGTTGAGGTGGGGTTTCTTACCAATCAAGACGAGGCTATGCGTCTTAAAGACGATGCGTATGTCGGTGTTATCTCTCGCTCTATTGGGAGCGGGATCATTTCGTTTATCGAGGATTTTGAGCGATGATTGATTCGCGCGTTATCGTGCCACTTCTATAATTTCTTGTAGCGAACGAATCGAGGCGTCAATCGCGCGGCCTGCTTCTTTGTCGGGCACTTCTATCGTAAAATGACCAATTACTGTTCCCGATCGATCGCTTTCGGTTCTTCCGCTGATGAGTGTGCCGCCGTTTCCTACTATTACGCGTTCGATGTCGGCGAAAAGTGACGGGAAGGGGCGCGCGAATATTGTAAAGTTCGCTTCTTCGCCGCGTTGAGATGTGGCCCATTCTACAGAGACGCGTCGTTCGTCGAGGTTTTTAATTCTCCGTAGTCGGGCGCAAGAATAGCGATGCACGATGATGTTTTGATTCGCGCCGAGATATCCGACGATTTTATCGCCCATACGCGGCGAACAACAGCTTGCGCGCGTTAGGTTGCGATTGCTTTTGGCAAACGATGAGCTCGAAACGATGTTATGGCGTACTGTGAGGTCGGCATGATTCTCGTTAAGCCACGATCTAATATGGCTACGCGCTCGAGAGGTATAGGCGATCTGCAACCATTCCAACCGTGGATGGGCATTATGGGCGGTTAATATTTCTACGGTTTGCAGGCTATTCAGTTGTTTGCGAATGTTCGCTTTCTTTCCATCGATCAGCGCGGCGTAGGCATGGTCGCCGATATTGCTGTGGATATAGTAGGCGAAATCAAGCGCGGTCGAGCCCAACGGAAGATGGAGCATTTTGCCTTTTGGAGTAAAGGGATAGATCGATTCGGTGCGGAGGTCTTGTTTCATCGCTTTGAGAAACTGGGTAGATTCGGCTGTGTCGATGTTAATATGGTGGATCTGTTTTTTTATGCCAACGTCGTCTATCGGCGAGTCGCCATTGGCAAATGTTGTGGCGTTTGAGATTACTTTTGGGATTTTTCGAGATTTCTGGAGACGATTATATTGTCCTTGCCGGTATAGCCAGTGAGCGGCTATGCCATGTTCCGCGTTGCGATTCATTTTGTGGGTTCGAATCTGTATTTCTAGATGCCAGTTTGCTTCTAATCGAACGGTTAGATGAATGCTCTGGTAGTTGTTTGGCTTTGGAGTTGTAATATAGTCGCGCTCTCGAGATTTGATGTTACTCCATATTCCCGGGATTATTCCCGACATGGCAAAACAGTCGTTCTCCTTTTGGCATAAAACGCGTATTCCAAGAAGGTCATATATTTCGGCAACCGAACGCGCTTGCTGACGCATCTTTCGGTAGATGGAGTAGCAATGTTTTACCCTAGTTTTTAGGCTAATTCTTACTTGATGTCTGGTTGCGGCCGCATAAATTTGTTCTCGAGCCTTCATGAGTCGGGCTTTCGCGTGGCTCATATTTTTGCTCATATAGCGGCGTATAGCGGCGTATTCTTCTGGATGGATATGGCTGAATGCAAGGTCTTCAAGCTCATGGCATAGCCAACCAATTCCCAGCCGTCGGGCGAGAGGGGCATAAATATCGAGACATTCGCGAGCTATTTCATCGCGACGAGGTTGAGGGATGTAACGGAGCGTTCGCATATTGTGCAGTTTGTCGGCCAATTTTATTATCAATACGCGCACATCTTTCATTCCGGCTAGCATTACATCGCGTACAGCGTCGGCGCTGTTGAGGTGACGGTCTGTTCTATGATCTTGCGATATTTTTGATACTCCTTTTACTAGGAATGCTACCGAGTTGCCAAACAATGATCGTAGCTGGCTATAAGGAAAATCGGTGTCTTCTAATACATCATGGAGTAGACCGGCAACAATAGCGGGGGTTTCAAGACGCATGGACAGGAGTATCGAGGCGACTTGCAGTGGATGAATAATGTAATCTTCTCCGCTTTTTCTTTTTTGACCGTGGTGCAATTTTTCGGACCAATATGCGGCGGCGATAATCGTGTCGCATTCTGTTGATGCGTAATATCCATGACCTTTATAACGCTGTACCAGCGAGGTGAAATCAATTAAACAGTCGCTCATAACGTAGTGATACGTTTAGCGAATGTGGCGACATATCTTCTATCGATAGGCATTTATACTAATTGATAGTATGTCATATGAGAGCCGAGTGGATCAAGTGGGCGGCCTATTGTCGTATGGCCGAAATTCTATGCAAATCGACTGTTTCGAATAAAAATCGAAGTATCGAGGTGGCGCATGTTGACAAATATTTTGAATCGAGGTAATATCGCAAAATATTGTTATTTTTTTCGGAGGACGATAAATGAAGAGACTATGCATTTTATTTGTTTTGACCGTGCTAGGCGTGCATCTATTTGCTCAAAGCAGCCCTGTCGCGCGAAAAATAATTGATTTTACCCTATTTCCTGAGCCTGCTATCGAGGCCGCTACTTTGCTTGATTTCCAAGCGTTATTTGGCGATGTCAATACGCCGGTATTGCATCCGAGTCAGTTGGACCGTGTTCACACGTCGTTAGCCATTAATTCGTGGGAGGTTGAATTTCCCGCGTCGTCTCGGCGATCAGACACGTTAAGGCGTTCCGATGTCCGTCCTATAGCTGTTCCAAGCGGCGCAAACGTAGGGCAAACAGTATTAGGGGCGCGGATATATTTTCCGACAGAGAATTACAACTCATGGGCGTTGATTCGTCCGCCGTTTGACATTCCTGTTTCGGATGTCTACATCGAATCGGGAGTTGACGGCATAGAAGGCACGTTAGACGATGTAGTTCGCCGGTTCTATTTTGAAGATGAAGGACAAGAGCCCAATGATGGATTGCCTCCCGCGCAGATACTGCGAAGCGACCCAGCTAACTATTATGGCCTAGGCGTCATAAAAAATGTGGCTGAAATAAAGAGTGTCTCTGCAGAGATATATGGCCTCAACTATCCTCATACAGTGGGAATAGTATTGGCGGATCGATTTGGTCAAGAGATAGAATATCCTTTAGGGACCATGCAATACGAGGGATGGCGGCGCCTTACATGGGAAAATCCAAACTATCTCTCGGATATCTCAATTCGAGAATATCCAGAAATAACGCCAAGCTATCCCAATCCCGTTCCTCTGGTTCGGTTTGTTGGTATTCGAGTCTATCGCGACGCGGCAATTGAGGGCGGCTATTTTGTAACCTATGTGCGCGATGTCGAGCTTACGTACGACTTGGCCTCTCTTCCAGATGATCAGCTTGTTTTTAATGAAGACTTTCAGGATGAAGAATGGAAGGTAATCTTTGAGCAAGAACAGGCTCGTCGTCAAAGAGAGTTTCGCGCTATCGGAGTGGAGCGTCTTTTACGTAGCTACGAAGAGGCATTGGCTGTCGAAACGCGAGAACAGGCGGCTGGACAGCAATAATAGAATAATAAATTAGTGGCCTGGCTTGTTGAATACAGCAGGCTACTTCTTATAATTTTGTGTATCTCCTTATAGGAGTAATTCCGTTGTTTTTATTTTCCAGATTATTCTTCTGGCGGTTTTGGTTGATAGTATAGTGTCGGCCGATCCGCCTTTTTTCTGGGTGTTGCGGTCGGGTGCCGCGGTAATTTTTATATAGATCGGGAGGTGCTTACACTAACCACAGAGTCGCCGCTTGTTAAGTCGATAAGCCGTACGCCGCTTGCTTCGCGTCGTTGTATCGTAATTCCGCTCGCTAACTGTTTAACGGTGATACCTCTTGATGAAGTGACCATTACCTCGTCGTCTGGATGTGTTGGGAGCGCTGCGATGAGTTTTCCTTTTCGAGCGGTGAAGGCATATACTTTCTGTCCGCCAGTGCCGCGTCCGTGAGGATTTAACTCGTCAAATTCGATGCGTTTGCCGCTTCCATATTCGCTTACCAATAACATAGTTTCTTCGGTATTGGCGCTTACCGCGCTAATTAGTCGATCGTCTTTCGATAATTTAATACCTCGAACCCCTCTGGAGGCGCGCCCCGTAGAGCGAACGGCTGTTTCATTAAATCGTAGTCCCTTTCCGTTGCGGGTAACCAGCACAATGTCTTGCGAACCGTTGGTAAATATTGCGGATATAAGCCGGTCGTGTTCATCTAAGTTGATTGCTTTAATTCCGCGTAAGCGCGCATTGGCAAAATCCCGTATGTTCACTTTTTTTACCACACCACCTTTTGTTGCCATAAATAAATGAGTGTCATTATTAAAATCTTTTGTCGCAACAGCGGCGGTGACTTCTTCTTCTTCGGCTAATTCCAAGATATTTCGCACATGTTGCCCGCGTGCCGAACGAGAAAACTCCGGAATTTGGTGAACCCTCAATTTATAGGCTTTTCCTAAACTGGTAATGAACATAATATAGTCGTGCGTAGAGGCGACAATTGTGTGTTGAATATCATCATCGTCAGATACCTGCGCCGACATACTCCCGCGACCGCCGCGTCCTTGAATGCGATAGGCGCTGTTCGGCGTTCGTTTAAGATAGCCGTTGCGCGAAATGATAATCACCATATCCTCTTGGTAGATAAGGTCTTCGATATCAATTAAATCTGCTTCCGAAGGAATGATCTCGGTGCGACGCTTGTCTCCGAAGTCGGTGCTTAATTTTAACATCTCCTCTTTTACCACAGTGAGGATTGCTTTTTTGTCGCTGAGCAATTGTTTTAGTTCGTCGATACGGGCTAATAGTTGGTTCAATTCATCGGTAATTTTTTGAGTTTCCAAACTAGTCAATTTTT
This sequence comes from Spirochaetia bacterium, assembly GCA_965220165.1. Lineage (GTDB taxonomy): Bacteria > Spirochaetota > Spirochaetia > CBDCPJ01. The sequence goes on along the minus strand of CBDCPJ010000051.1, from coordinate 78,553 downwards.
GCAAACGAAGATCAAGAATTGCTTGAGCCTGGACTTGATCAAGAGCAAATGAAGCTTGTAATTTTATTTTTGCGCTGGCGACCGTATCGGCCTGACGGATGATCGCGATTACCTCGTCAATGTTATCTAAGGCGATTTGCAGGCCTTTAAGGATATGGGCTCGCTCTTCCGCTTTACGAAGTTCATATTGTGTTCTGCGAGTTACCACTTCTTGACGATGCAATGCGAAATAATGGATTTGCTCCTTCAACGTGAGTAGACGTGGTTGCCCATTGACTAACATAACCGCATTTACGTTGATATTCTCCTGTAATTGAGAATGGGTATAGAGCTGATTGAGCAACACGTTTTGATTGGTTCCACGCTTAAGTTCAAGAACAATTCGTATTCCATCGCGATCCGATTCGTCGCGAAGATCGCTGATACCGTCTATTTTTTTAGCCCTCACTAAATCTGCGATACGGGTAATAAGAACCGATTTATTGACCAAATAGGGAATCTCTGTAACCACAATGGCCGAGCGTCCATTCTCCATTTCTTCGGAGATCGCGCGAGCGCGCATTACTATTTTGCCTTTTCCTGTGCTATATGCATTTCGTATGCCCGAAATTCCGCAAATAATTCCTCCGGTGGGGAAATCCGGTCCCTTAATATGTTTGAGCAAGCCATCTAATTCAATATCTGGTTCGTCGATATATGCGGCAATAGCGTTGGCAACTTCGGTTAAATTATGGGGCGGCAATTGCGTCGCCATTCCGACGGCTATGCCGCTGCCACCGTTGGCTAATAGAAACGGAAACGCGGCGGGCAACACCAGCGGTTCGGTCATGGCATCGTCATAGTTTGGTCCAAAGTCGACCGTTTCTTTGTCCAAATCTCGGAGCATCGCTTCCGCAAGCTTACTTAATCTTGCTTCGGTGTATCGCATAGCCGCAGGAGGATCGCCGTCAAGAGAGCCAAAATTGCCTTGCCCTTGGATCATAGGGTATCGTTGCGAAAAATCCTGAGCGAGTCGCACTAATGTTCCATAGATGCTTTGATCGCCATGCGGGTGATATTTACCCAATACATCGCCGACGATACGACCGGATTTCTTTGGCGCGGTGTTGTGCCATAGCGACATATCGCCCATGGAATAGAGCACACGTCGGTGCACTGGTTTAAGTCCATCGCGGACATCGGGCAAAGCGCGGCTTACGATAACCGACATAGCGTAATTGAGATATGAATTTTTTACTTCGTCTTCGATAGGAATTGGAATGACAGAACCTTTTTGTTCATCTTTTGACATTGTTGGGGGGTACCTCCGTATGTAATTAAAGACTAATTATAGCGTAACAAGATGTCTTTTGCAATTATAGCGCCGACTAAATAGCGCTTGATTGTTAGGTGTTGTGAAGCTTAAATTGACGGATTGGTGCTATTTGTGGTATTATAGCTTTGTGAACAATCAAGAAAATATTTATGCGGTGCCTGTTCGCGCTGATGTTCCGTCGGAACATACCTGGAATTTACGTTCGCTCTATGCCAGTGGCGACGAATGGGCTGATGATATGCGGGTATACGAGCGACAAGTCGAACAGATCGCCGGGTATCGAGATAAATTAGGGGAAACAGCGAGTGTCTTGGCCGAGTTCCTAGAACTCTATCATAATATTCAGCAGAAACAAGAAAAGTTAGGGTATTACGCGATGTTGCGCTATTCTGAGGATGCTGGAGATAGCGATAATCAGGCGCGTTATGGAAAAGCGCTTCAGATTTTTTCTCGGATTGGCGCGGAATTGAGCTTTGTGGTTCCAGAGATCCAGCGTATTCCCGACGATACTATGGAAAAGTTTCTTCACGATAGGCAACTTAAGGAAAATGAGATTTTTTTGCGCAAATTACTCCGTTGGAAGCCGCATATTTTGCCGGCGGAGCAAGAGCGCTTATTGGCGTTGCAAGAAGAGGCAAATCAGTCTGCCAGCAAGGCTTTTGAGGCTCTAGTTGATGTTGATTTCGATTTTGGAACAATCGATACTCCCGATGGGCGTAAACCGTTGACGCAGGCTAGCTTTGGCGTATTTATGCTTGATCCAAATCGCGAATTGCGTCGAACGGCCTACCAACAACTCTTTGCTAAGTTTGACGAACACAAAAATACATTGGCCGCGCTCTATAGCGGAAGCATTGCGTTGGATCTCTATCAAGCTAAAGTCCGCAACTTTCCGACAGCCCGATCAAGAGCGCTTTTTCCCGACAGAATTCCAGATACGGTCTATGATACGCTAATTCAGACGGTACGGGACAATTTATCGCAATTACATCGCTATTATCGCCTTCGCCGCAAAGTGCTACAGCTTGATGCAATGCATATGTATGATTTACGAGCTCCATTATTGCCGGAAATCAAACTGCGATATACCTACGAAGAGGCGGTTGATGTAATTTCTGCCGCGTTGCGCCCGCTCGGCTCCGACTATGTCGACACCATGCGATCTGGGTTATTGGGAGATTGGGTCGATCGTTACGAAAATCGCGGAAAAAGAAGCGGGGCATTTTCGGCGGGTAGCTATAACGGCGACCCCTATATCTTGCTAAATTATCAAGAAGACGACATTCGCAGTCTGTTTACTATCGCCCATGAAGCAGGACACTCAATGCATAGCTATTATTCGACACGCAATAATCCCTTTCAGCATTACCAATACACTATTTTCGAGGCAGAAGTCGCGTCTACCGTAAATGAGCAACTACTGGCCGATTATCTCTACCGCGATACCTCCGACGCAGATACTCGAGCCTATCTTGTGCTTAAAAGGATCGAAGACATTATCGCGACGCTGTTCCGGCAAACGATGTTTGCTGAATATGAGCACACTATGCATGCGCTTACCGAGGGTGGAACGCCGATTACGCTCGATCTGCTTCGAGGTGAATATCGAGAGCTATTGGAGGCCTATTTTGGCGATTCCACCGTTATTGACGAGCAATCGGATCTTGAAGGATTGCGCATCCCACATTTTTATCGGGCGTTTTATGTCTATAAATACGCTACCGGTATTTCGGCGGCGTTATCGATAAGTCGCAATATACTGAAAGGCGGACAGCAAGCGCTGGCGGACTACCGGCGTTTTCTTAAATCCGGCGGTTCTCGCTATCCCTTGGAAACGCTCGCATTGACGGGATTGGACATGGAGCAACCGCTGGTGGTCAATTCGGCCATGGAGGTTATCAAAGAACTGATAGACCAGCTAGAGCGACATTTTTCATAGACGGTTGCGTCGAACGCATACTTCGATATGTAATATAACGTTTCATGCTTGATAATTTATCGCGCGCTATAAAAGTGCGTGTTTTAAGTGGACTTACTCGCCTATTTCGAGGACGAGTTTCCGCAATTGCTATTACCATCGCCTCGTTTATGTTCGCGATAGGCGCGGCGATAGGCTGTTTTTGGGGGCATCTTCGGTGGGTATCGCTTATCCTTTGGCTTATTTCAAGAATATTGGATGGTCTGGATGGTGAAATTGCTCGCAGCACCGGCACACAGAGCGATGTGGGGGGATATACCGATATATTTCTCGATGTCGTCGTCTACACCGTGATTCCTGCGGCCATCGCGGCTCGAACCGGTCTCTATTGGGCGCTTGCGGCATTGCTGGGGGCATATTATATCAACGCGACATCCTGGATGTACCTTGCCGCGATATTAGAAAAGCGCAAGTTGAAAACGCCCGTTTCCCAAAAACCATTAGTTGAACGAGAGAGCGATGTCCAGCAAATATCGAATGAAATAAAGAATAATGGCACGCGTACCGCTATTGTAATGCCAAGCGGTTTGATTGAAGGGACAGAGACGGTGATCCTCTATTCGCTACTTATTATTCTGCCATACAGCTTGCAATTGTTGCTGATTATCGCGGGAGCGACGCTGATTGGAGCGTTTATTCGCTTTTTTTGGGCATTGCGCCGACTATCATAAGCAATATTTCCCCGCGCGGCGCAATTGTTCTGCGCGCTTCTATGATTGTCTGTCGCTATTATATGGAATAGCAACATTGGCCTGAGGAATCAGACAGACGCGAATAGTTCCACTTCCGTTTTGTTTTTTGTGCCCGGCGCTCAAATGTATCAAACGATCTGCAGCTTCGCGAACCGACGAAGCGGGTTCTAACAACAGAGAACGAACTCTTTCTGAACGCATATCGCTTATCAAGGCAATCCTTCTTTCTAACGCAATACGCGAAATCTGAAATGCTTTGTGCGGACCAATTGTAAATTCAGCATTGGTAAATCGATCGACCACCTCTTTATGGGACTCCATCGTGCCTACCCATTGTTCATAATGGTCGCTGCCGGCTCCTTCGTCGCACCGAGCGACCAAGATAATTGAGGCTGTCGGCCGAGCCACCATATCAGCCGCGACAAGTGCCTTTTGCGCTTGATAAAGATTGATGTCTTTCGGGAAGCCTCCGGGGGAGCAAATAACAAGATCATACCCCCCGGTGCTTTGTACCGTCCGCAATTGCCGAGACTGCTCGATACCCGCTTGCATTACCGCGCGGGGAGCGCCGGCGTAGATATTGATTGCATTGCGCCCCTTATCGCATACAGCATTGAGGGCAAGTCCAATGTCCAGCTTGTCGCCTACCTCCTCTATATCTTGGCGGGCGGGATTATTGTCGTAGCTGGCTAACCGAGACTCTGGGCGCAACATTAACGAATGATTCCGGGTAATTGTCTTGCGCGAGGCCAGCCCGATGGCGGCAGTTTTTACTCCGCCGGAAAATCCGGCAAATTGATGGGGCTCAATAGTTCCCACTACAATACGCAGATCGCTTTCGACAAATAGTCGATTGCACCAGACTGGCGTGCCATAGCTTGTCGTGCCGCAATAGACCAGCGACGATTGTTCGCGACAGTCGTGAGAAACAATCCGGTAGCGTCCCAGTATCGACGGAGGCACAACCAACCGAAACTCTTCTTGCGGCATAGGATCATGGAGACCGCAGGCGAGCAGAAAAACAATGTTATTGCGCTGGATACCATTTTTGGCCAGCCAGCGGAGCAATGGAGGGAGTAGAAGGGCATGCGGCGATGGGCGCGTTTTGTCGTTAATTGCAATTGCGACACTCCGCGCGCCTCGCCGCGGGTCAATAGGCGCGGAGCCTAACTGATTATCGAGCGCGCGAAGAACATCGTCCTCGCCTAGAGCGGCGGCAGGCTGTTTCTTGCCACCGCCCGCCCGCTCTCTTGAACGATCATCCGAGGAATGTCCCAATTCCAAGCGGTCAACCGTCCAACTATCGGGCAAAGAAAATTCGACATCCCCCTTTCCGTATGGCAACCGATAGTTTGCCATCTCGTTATGCGCTACGGTAGAGCTTTGTCAGCACAAATTCGTTGTGCTTAAGTACCTCCGCGGCGGTCAATCGTCCGTTGATCACGCGAGCCATCTCGCCCATCAATTTGTCGGCGGCTTGATCCAACGTCATAGTACAGCGCAAAATATCGGAAACATCGACATCGATGTGTTCCTCCATTGTCTCGAGTGTGAGCGAATTAGCGCTAATTTTCATTACCGGGATAATAGGATTGCCAATGACATTGCCTTGCCCAGTGGTGAAAAAATGCAGCACCGAGCCGCCCGCGGCGCAAAGCGTAACCATTTCGGCTGCGGCGCTGGAGCTATCCATAAAATGCAGGCCTGGACCGCTTGGCGCTTGCGCCGGTTTGAGAACCGATTGCATCTTGTTATCGCCAATTTTCTGTACGTTGCCCAGCGCCTTCTCTTCAATGGTGGAAAGCCCGCCGCGAATATTTCCCTCGGTGGGTTGCGACCCCAATAAATTGGCTCCCGTGCCAATGATAAAATCTTGGTAATCCTGAAATGTGCGCATAAATTGTTTGCGCACAGTATCATTGACGGCGCGTTCGGCAACAATGTCTTCCGCGCCGGTTAGCTCGCTTGTTTCGCCAAAAATCGCGGTGGCGCCTTTGGACAGCATCCGCTCTAGCACGCGTCCAATAGTGGGATTAGAAGCAAGCCCCAGCGTTGTATCCGACTCCCCGCATTTCGCGCTCACTATCAATTCTTTCATACTAATGGGAACGCGCGGAAGTTCAGCTGCCCATTGAGAATATTTTCTCGCCTGTTGCGATGCTCGTTCGATGGTTTTGAGGTCTCCATATCGCTCAATGCTAAATCCTATAACAGGCTTTGCGGTTGCGGCGATACCATCGACAACCCGTTTTGTCCAATTGGGTTCGATTCCAATAACAATCGCAGCCGCTATATTGGGATTTCTTCCGGTTCCGATCAGTGTGTCGAAAGTAAGCTCAAGGTCGTCGCCAAATTGGAGGCGCCCGTAGGGATGAGGAAGCGGCAAGACGCCTCGAATAAGATGTCCGACACCCTCTACCGCGGCGTTGGATATATCATCCACCGATATTATCGCCACATAGTTGCGCACTCCAACGGCGCCATTATCTCTTCTATATCCGGTTAATTGCATTTCCATGTTATTTCCACCTCTTACTTGTTACATTTTGGGTATGGACATGATCTCCAATAGATATAGAAGCACTCGCGCTCCCAATGCTTCGTCCATATTTTATTACATCTCCGCCCCGTTCGATTGCCTTGGTTGCAATTTTGTGTCCCAACGGGATATCGTGATTTGCCGATATCGCTCCGGCATCTTCGCCATCTAATGTTACGACCTTGATCGTTTCGCCTTTAGCGACATTTCGAACTACCACAGCGACAAAGTCGCCGCGTTCGTGCATTAGCGCCGCATGTTCCATAATTTCCTCCTTGCAAAATTTTCATAATATAACACAACACACAACGTAATTGTGAATAATCAATACTATCGTTTCTAACACAAATAGGCAAGGAACGCCACGCGCCAATCCTGTGTGTGTAGATTAGGCAACATCAAAATTATCTAGGCGTTGCAATAGCCTGTGCGTTAGCCGGTGCGGTAGGATATCGATTTAATTCCTTTTTGCGCAGTAGTTTTCCATTGTAAACATATAAGCGGTTCTTTAGATTGGAATCCTGCATGCAACGAATATGCTTAAAATCCAGTACGTCAGCAATTTTCTCAATATGCTCGGCGGCTATTTTTTCGTATATGTTCTGTACTTTTCGGAAGCAGTTGTTTATTTTTTCTAATAATTGCGGATTTTTGCTTTCAGTAATTTCGGAACATTCAGCATATTATTTCTGTAGGACTCTTCAATTTTATCACTATAAATATCTTTCATAAACAATCTGCCACAATATTGTTTGCTAACCGATAACTCATACGGCGTCTATACTTGCCATCTTTTCGCAAACCTTTGAAAGCCGTTAAAAATACATCGTTTGTTTCTTCGCGTATCGAATTGACGCGATCGTTGCAACGTCTAATCAAGCTATCGGCAGCATTTATAGTTATTCGGGTTATCGATCGAGATGAAAAGTCTATTGTATATCGAGCCAACTCGGCGCCTCTGCAAAAACGTATCGATGGGGCGATACTATTATCGATAGCGATAAATCCAAGCGCGCCATCGGGATCGTTAAATGTAAGTTTTCTATCGCTTTGTTTGGGCAAGAGCTTTTGTAATTCCGAATACTCGCCAATTTCCTCGATAATATCGCCGGTGTTGTTATAGAGATGCAGGGTATTGGAAGGCTTTTCGCCAAATAACGCCAGACACACAGGATTTTCTGTATGACTGAAGAGCGGCCTATTGATGAATAGCATAGATTCCAATCGATCTTGCAATATGCCCGATTGAATAAAAGAGGCGGGCAACAGCGCGGCGACATATTGGTTATGCCGCAATGCTAACGATAGCGATAATTTATAGAGATCGTCATATTTTGTATCGGGAAACTGGTATTTATTGCGCTGCGCCGAGCTTTTATAGAGCCATGGCGGGTTGGTTATACAGAGAGAATACCCGGTAGGATAGCTGCGTAACGTATCTCGTCGTTCGACATCGCTTGCCTGAGGGTATATATCGTATGACGTATATTTATGAGCTAAGTCTATCTCTTGCAACATCCCGATAATAGAATTACTACCAGCAAATGGCTCTAATACTATTTCGCGCTGTAAGTTATGAAGACGTATCCAGTCCTTAAAAATTCTGTTATCGAAAGGGTTGAATAGCGCGGTGTAATATATTCCATATCGGCGGTTGTTCATAATGACATACAGGCGATACGGTATGGTTGCCGAATACTACAGCCCGTTGCCGTAGCGGTCGGCGCCTTCGCGTTTGTGCGCCTTCTCGCCATTGGCCTGATAAGCCTGATACATATGGATCGCCGCAAGCATTACCGCATGGTTAAGAAATCCAGTATGGGTATGAATCTGGCGAGTCGGCACCAACACGACATCAACAAACTCGTCTTGGTCAAGACGTTGCTGTCGTATATTTTCTACGCCTTTGGCAAGAAAAGTATACGCTAGATTATTCATAATAGCTGGATTTGGATTGATAGCGCCAAGGAGAACAGCGGATTCCGCCCTGTATCCAGTCTCCTCTCGCAATTCTCGCATCGCCGCCGCCATAGGTTCCTCGCCATCATCCACAACTCCGCCGGGAAACTCCAACGTGACGCACCGCGCGCCATGCCGATATTGTCGCGAGAGAATAAAGCACTCTTCGCCGTTACTATTATGAGTCGTCGCGATAATATTGGCCCAATTCGGCGCCGCTAAAAAGACGACCGAAACCACTCGACCGTCGGGCGACAGCCTATCCGACTCGATCAATGAAAAGAGCGAAGTCTCGCTTAAAACACGGTCTTGATGATCTTTCCACTGAAGATGATCATAGTCCTTGCGATTATTACTCACCGAAACAATGATAACACATTATAAAAATCGACGCAATATTTGCGATGTTCGGTTCGCCGCGGGCGCGTCGATTGTATCGCGTTCGAGCCAATGCGTTCGCGTCAATCAAAACAGCGGCTCTGTTTAGACTGCTTTCCGCGGAGCCAAACGATCGATCGCCCTGTAGGTGAAAAATCCGCTGTAATGCCCGTCGCTCCACTGTATGTACAGCGCATAGTTTCCTATAGGACGCACCTCTTGCGCGCGGACATCGCGCGGAATATTGTCATAGCGAGTCGCCCCGCTATGCTCGTCGACACATATCGCGCAGCGGCAAGAAGACCGCAGCGCGTAGCTATCAACCATCTGCTCGGTATTATCCGGCCAGAGCAAGCGGATAGAATCGCCCGTATTTTCAATTGTCGGAGCCGCCTTTTTTCCCTGCCCATTGACGATAAAATCCCATATACGCGCCCCGATATGTTCGATCGCGCGTCGGGTATCTTTTGCGCCGCCGCTTGTTATATCGTTGCATAGCAAGGGGTCGATATCGATATTTGCAAGCAACGGCAACCCAAACCGCTCTGACAATAGCATCCCCGCGCCCGCGCCGCCGCGCCCCTCCGCGCGCCCATCGTGTTGGGGAACGGCAAAGAACACGCTTCGCTCGCCGCATGCCGGACATAGAATCCCGGACATATTTTCAACCAACCCGATGACCGGAACCTGAACGGCGTCAAACATAAGCAACGCCTTTCCGACATCGCTGTATGAGAGGGCTTGCGGAGTGGTAACCACAACGCTGCCGTCCAGCGCGATAGTTTGCGTAACGGTCAAATGGACATCATTAGTGCCAGGCGGCAAATCGATAATAAGGATATCCAGCTCTGGCCAGCGGACATCTAGTAACATTTGCCCGATATAGCGACTCACCATAGGCCCCCGCATGATCGCCGGCGAATCGCCAAGCAAAAAACCAAACGATACCGCGTGCAATCCATTGGAGAGCGTGATGGGAACGATATAGCGCTCGTCGATGACATCCATACTGAGATTGTGAGCGGCAAACAGCGCGGGCAACGACGGCCCGGCCAGATCGGCGTCGAGGAGTCCTACTTTTTTGCCGCTGTTGAGAAACGAAACAGCGAGAGCCGCGGCGACAGTCGATTTGCCCACTCCACCCTTGCCCGAAGCGACCGCGATGACATATCGAACCCGATCGGGCCGAGAGACGCTTCTTAATTCATGAGGAGACGAGGCGGGCGACACGGCTGATCCGGCTAATTAACCATTCTATAATTGACAGTCATGCTACTCGTGTTAATTATCATCGCGGCGCGGCAAATGGTGAAAGATCGATAGATTTTGACGGGCGGATTCCTTGGTATTTTTGTCGTTGCGTTGCTCGATCATCGCAACCGCTTGGACGGGAATCATTAAATTGTCAACATTGCCAAAAGTTCGCTTCGTTTCGTCTTTAGTGGGGTCGATGATTGGGCTGTCGTTGGACGGGAATGTCAACTCCGCGATCGATACAAAATAGGGATGCGTAAGGTCAAGCACACGGGCATTCAACTCAAATACCTTCCCCTTCCACTTAAAGTGAACAGTGTACAGACTCATACAACAAAATATATTCGATTCCGCCGATTCTGTCTAGTATTTGCCGAGTAGGCAAGAGCGTAATAAATAAGTAAAAGGAGGGGGCATGCCCCCTGCGCTCCATAGCTCGTCGGCGCATCGCGCAGCGAAGCGCCGACCGTTTCCGCCTTTTCATGCTCGCTACGCTCCGCATGGGCGGAAACTCTCGCTATTGCGCTACCCCCGGACGTTCCTCCCCCGCCGCATGCTCCCCGAATCTCCATGTTATCCCTCATATGCGAGCATAATCTATGCGCGCCAACCATTTGGCGATCGGGAACCCCCGCGCGCCCCCCAATAAATATGTCACTTTACAATACAAAGATTTCACAGTATTATGAGCGAAGAAAATAGTGGATATACAGTCAGCAACACAAAAGAGCGATTCGTCAAATACAGCGGCGGTAATCTTTGACTTAGACGGATTACTGTTTGACAGCGAGCGGGCGATGGCGGAGCAGTTTTTCGCGACCGCCCAAAAATATGGTCATACGATTCGCGAGCAATTCTATATTGAGACGATTGGTATTATAGGAAACGACTTTAACAAGGCATTGGCGATCGAAATTGGCGACCCGCAAATGGCTACCCGTATTATCGATGAACTCTATCGTACAATGGAAGCCATCGACTGTGCCGTCCCGCCGCTTAAAGACGGCGCGCGCGATATCGTGAACGCTCTCGCGCGGCGAAAAATACCGATGGCAATCGCATCGTCGTCGCCGCGCTCGATAATTGTCCGATATTTGCAAGAAACCGATCTTCTTAAGCTCTTTTCCTGCGTGGTTTCCGCGCAAGAAGTGCCCAAAGGAAAGCCCGCGCCCGATGTCTATATAAAAGCCGCGGGTCTACTTGGCATTGATCCCGCCCGCTGTTTAGCCATAGAGGATTCCCTCCCCGGCGCGCAAGCTGGGCTTGCGGCGGGAATGCAAATAATCGTGGTGCCCGACATGCAACCTATCGATGCCGCGATAGCGGCTAAAGCGCGATTGGTGGCATCTTCTTTGCATCAAGTGTTAGTATGGATGAATCAAGAGATAGGCGTATGAGCACATCGTTTCGCAACGCGTTCGTAACGGGAGCGGCCGGTTTTATCGGCTACCATCTATGCCATCGTCTATTGCGCGAAGGCATCCATGTGACCGGCTACGACAACTGCGACGACTATTACGACCCCCGACTCAAAGAGAGCCGACTATCAAATTTGCGGGATGCGGCAACATCAGCTTCGTTTCGCTTTCATCGCGAGGATATTGTCGACCGCGATTCGTTGCAACGGTCTATTGAAGAAGCCGATCCCGAGATAATTATCCACCTTGCCGCTCAGGCGGGAGTTCGACACTCATTTGACGCCCCGGGCGATTATATCGAATCAAATATTGTCGGAGTGTTTAATCTTCTCGAAACGGCAAAAAATATATCAAAAGAGCGAGGTCGGTTGCGACATATTGTTGCCGCTTCTAGCAGCTCGGTGTATGGGGGCGAACGCGCATTGCCCTATCGGGAAGATAGCGCCGCCGATCGGCCAATAAATATCTACGCCGCGTCTAAACGGAGCGGAGAGCTTATCGCCCACAGCTACGCGAGGCTCTGGGAATTGCCGATTACAATGCTTCGATTCTTTACTGTATACGGCCCGTGGGGGCGTCCCGATATGGCATTGTTTATTTTTACAAAAGCATTGTTGACAGGAAAAAAGATTCAACTATATAATGGCGGCGATATGATTCGCGATTTTACCTACATTGATGATATCATCGAAGGAATGGCGCGTCTTATGGTTTTGCCTCCTTCGACTGACAATTATCGTGTTGTCAATATAGGTGGAAATTGCCCAATTCGGGTGACTGATATGGTGAGTCAATTAGAACAAAAACTCGGGAAAAAAGGGAACTACGAACATCTTCCTATGCAACGCGGCGAGGCGTATGCGACTCGCGCAGATGTTCGTCGTTTGGAAAAGCTTGTTGGATTCCGCCCCGCGACGCCGTTCCAGCAAGGAGTATCACAGTTTGTTAATTGGTATAAGGACTATTATGGCCATAATAATTAGTTTTATTGCTAATATTTATCCTATGGATGTTTGGAAAAATGGTATAGAAACAGTCCCTTTTATCCGATGATATCTAAAGAGCAGAGTAAAATAAACGGAGGAAATTATATGAACAAGGCAGATTTAGTTGATAGTGTCGCTTTAGAGACCGAAGAGTCTAAAGCTGTAGTTTCAAAGGTGCTAAATGGTATAATCACCAGTATTACCAACACCTTATCGGAAGGCGGACGTGTTACGTTGGTTGGTTTTGGAACATTTGAATCGGTACAGCGCAAAGCTCGACCGGGCCATAACCCTCAGACTGGCGCGAAGATAGAGATTCCGGCAACGGTTGTTCCTAAGTTTCGACCTGGGAAACTACTGAAAGACGCAGTTTCTTCAAATTCGAAATAACAATATCGTTTTTGTTGCGAATTTTTTAAAGGTGGGATAATGATATCCCGCCTTTTTCTTATTTTGACGGGTTGTATTTAATTTCTATCTATGGTGCTAATTGCAAATATTGGTAATACCAATATCAATGTCGCGGTATTCGATAACGACGATTTGGTGTGGAAGCTATCTATCCCTGTTCGCGACGAAATAAGCGAGGAAACGTTGCTTGCTCGGCTTTGCGATTCGCATTGCCCCGTTGATGGCGTTGATTATATCGCGATTGGTAGCGTAGTGCCGTTGGTAACCGAGCGGGTCAAGAATGCGTTGCAATCGCTGACCGGTACGCGAGCGATACAAATTACGGCGCGTATGGCTCATACTATTTCCATCCCGCCGCGATCGCTTGATATTATTGGAATCGATCTGGTCGCCAATGCCGCCGCGGCCTATTGTCAAGTTCGCGATGCCGTTATCGTCGTAGATTTTGGGACGGCGCTTACTATGATCGCGGCCAATAGAGATGGCGCTGTGCAAGGTGTTACGATCGCGCCCAGCCCATTTCTTATGCTACAGTCTCTGAGCGAGGGCACCGCCCAAATTCCCGCTATTACGGGGCAGTTCCCCCGTCGCTATTTGGGGCAAGACACTCCGGAAGCCGTTCGTTCTGGGGTATTTTTTGGGTATTGCGGTATGGTTAAACAGCTCATCGCCGGCATAAAAGAGGAGATACAGAGCCCCGCTCAAGTTATCGCCACGGGCGGAGGAGCCTCGCTGTTCGCTCCGAATATAGCAGAGATAGGCGGGATTGAGCCATTGCTTACGCTTCGGGGGTTAAGGGATATCGCGGATGAACATATGCGGTCGTCTGAGTAAATATGGTATAGAATTATAGTAGTAGAATAGTATAAAATATTTGTATATACTGAAAATATGATGAAATTATACTCATTCGCTCTCTATATACTGATTATATTTTTTGGCGGAATTGCAGGAATTTCGTACGCGTCCCCGCAATATGAAAGTGACGGCAATGCCGCCTCTGGTTTTGCGTTGGTGGAACTATTCACATCCGAAGGGTGTAGCAGTTGCCCTCGAGCCGACGATGTGGTAACTCGATTGCAACAAGAGGCAAAACAGAACGACTCGCCGATCTATACGATCGCTTGGCATGTCGATTATTGGGATTATCTTGGTTGGAAGGACCGATTTGCGCATCCCGACTATACATTGCGGCAGCGTCGATACGCCGCAAAGCTTCCGTCTAGAGTCTATACGCCTCAGATGGTGTTAAATGGCCAAGAGATTATCCGCCCCGCGCAACGTTTCGCTCTGGCAGATAGAGCCGCGCGCGCGACCATACAAAATAGCGCGACGACTACCATCGATATCGATTCTACGGTGGACGGCGATCTTCTTACGGTGGAATATTCGATCGATTCCGTTCCTCGCGACGCTATGCTCGCATTGGTGGTTGTGGAGAGCGGCATAAAAAACGCTATCCTGCGCGGAGAGAATGCCGGTCGAACGCTCTTGCACACCAACGCGGCGCGAGCGGTGGAGTGGGTTTCTCCTCAACAGTCTGGGACTGTTACTATCGCGTTGCCAGACGATTTGAATAGGGCAAACGCCGACATCATCGCATTTGCGCAGGCGCAATCCAATTGGCATATTGTAGCGGCTACCGGAAAGCCTCTATTAGCAAATGACTAGACGATATAAGCCTATTGCGGTTGTCAGCCTATTGATTGGCGTTGTCGCGATAACAGCGGCGACGCTCATGGCGGCAGGCATTTTCGATCGATCGCCCAGTCGACAGGTTGAGCCGGCGGGATTCAATTCTGCGGAAGTAGAGGATACGTTGCTATTGGGCGGCGATTTTGCGTTTGATACGCAACAGGATACGGGAACCGTCTATGGTATGATTGTCGACGCTGACGGCAATGGCGTAGAGGCAAATATTCTCTTATGCGGAACGGCGTGCTGGCCTGCCGCTAGCGAAAAGGACGGCTCATTTGTTTTTTTTGATGTGCCCGCCGAAGGCTATCTTGTAGATGCGAGGAGCGTCGGCGGATGCATGCCGGAAGAAAAATTGCCCGTTATGGTGGAGGGGAACGCTATCGTTACGATGAACGCCCCAGTGGTGCTGGCGAATTGTTAGCGATATTTCGCTATGGCAACGGCGAATGCGGCGCGGGTCTGCCGCGCGGCATCGGCTTAACGAGAATGGCCGGCTACTGTGCATAGATCGTCTCTCGCGATTAACGCGCGTCCTGTCTCACTGGATATGCGCGATCAATTGGACGATCGTCTCTGCGTTCTTACAGACTATATTTCCGAATATACATTCGCCAATCTCTATCTTTTTCGAAAACAATATGATTACAAAGTAGGGTATACCGAAGATAATTGCATTGTTATTTTTGGGAACGAAAAAAGCGGTCGCCGGTTTGCTATGTTGCCAGAGCGTCTGCCTGAGGGTGACAGCGCGCTGCGCGCGATTCTTTCGGAATGCGATTATATCAAAGGCGCGCCGCAACGAATTGTGGATCAAGAATTTGAGCGGTTGGAACGATTGGGCTTTTCTATAGAAGAAGATCGCGATAATTTCGACTACATCTATTCCCGAGATTTGCTCGCCAATCTTTCGGGGCGGCTGTATCATAAAAAACGCAATCAAGTGAATGTGTTTATCAACAATTACAAGTACAAAGAAGAGCCGCTATCGTTCGATAATATTTCTGGAGCGTTTGAGGTGCTGAAACAGTGGCATGCCGATCAAGACGGAGATGGCGATTATTATAGCGCGTTGGAGGCGCTGGAGAACATTGAAACGTTGCAACAATGCGGTTATTTAGTAACGGTAGACGATGTTCCGGCGGCATTTATTCTTGGGGAGTCGTTAGATCGAGGCAGTGTTTTTCTTGTGCATTTTGAAAAGGCAATCGTTGCCTACAAAGGCGTCTATCAGTTTCTTAATAAGGCGTTCGCCACTATTTTGCCCAAGCACTATACGCTGATCAATAGAGAGCAAGATTTGGGAGATCCGGGGTTGCGACAGGCAAAAATGACCTATCGTCCGGTTGATTTTATAAAAAAATACAAAATAATATCTAATCGCGCATACGATACATAATCGTATTTATAGTTGAAACAATGTTATTTTATTTTCATGGAGGGACAAGATGAAGACATCTGAAGAAGTTTTGAAGACAATATCGCATAACAAGATCGTTATGGTGGATATACGATTTATGGATTTTCCCGGAATATGGCAACATTTTACCATTCCAGCCAGACAATTAACAAAAGATTCGTTTGTAGAGGGGTTGGGGTTTGATGGTTCAAGTATTCGCGGATGGCAATCGATCAATGAATCGGATATGCTGGTAAAACCGGAGGCGAGCACCGCGTTTATCGATCCATTTACCGAACATAAGACGCTAGTGATTATTGGAAATATTTGCGATCCAATAACCGGCGAAGATTATACGCGCGATCCTCGCAACATTGCGCGGAAGGCCGAAAGCTACCTCAAATCAACCGGTATCGCTGATATCGCCTACTATGGGGCGGAGGCGGAATTTTTTATTTTCGACGATGTTCGTTTTGATCAAAATGAACATGAGGGCTACTATCACCTTGATTCTAAAGAGGGGAGATGGAATAGCGGCGCGGACGAATCGCCGAACTTAGGGTATAAGCCGCGCTATAAAGAGGGATATTTTCCGGTTCCTCCTTCCGATAGTCTGCATGATATTCGGAGCGAGATGGTGGTGCAGATGCTGGCGACGGGGCTCGAAGTTGAGACCCACCACCATGAGGTGGCGACCGGAGGGCAGTGCGAGATTGATATGCGTTTCGCGCCGTTGATGTTGATGGCCGATCGTTTGCTTATCTATAAATATATCGTCAAAAATACCGCGCTTTCGCGAGGCAAGACGGTGACATTTATGCCTAAGCCGATCTGGAACGATAATGGGAGCGGTATGCATACCCATATATCGTTGTGGAAAGAGGATAAAAATCTCTTTTATGGGAGCGGATACGCTGGCATTTCAGAGATCGCAAGATATGCCATCGGCGGCATGTTGAAGCATGCTCCCGCGTTGCTCGCATTTACCAATCCTACTACTAATAGCTATAAACGGTTGGTTCCGGGGTACGAAGCACCGGTGAATCTTGCCTATTCTCGGCGAAATCGCAGCGCGGCTATTCGCATACCGATGTATTCGCATTCGGCGAACGCCAAGCGATTCGAATTCCGTTGTCCCGATCCTTCGTGCAACCCATATTTGGCATTTTCCGCAATGCTTATGGCTATTATCGATGGCATACGGAATAAGATTGATCCCGGCGATCCTCTCGATAAGGATATCTATGATCTTCCGCCGCAAGAGGCAAAACACATTAATAAAACGCCAGATTCGCTTCGCGCCGCGTTGAACGCGTTGGCCGACGATTATCAATTTCTTTTGCATGGCGATGTGTTTACCGAGGATGTGGTAGAGACATGGATACAATATAAAATGGAGAACGAGGTGGCGGCGATTGCGTTGCGTCCGCACCCATGGGAGTACGCGCTCTACTATGATATTTAACGACGCGCGTTTATGTCGTTCGCGTCTTTGGACGACAGGCGGTTAGCTAATTCTGGGGGGCGGGCGTTGCGGGCCGCGACTGCCCCGTTTTTCGGATGGGATTTGGCGCCCGCAGAGGGGGGTGCCCGGAAGCCCGCCCGCGTACGGCGCTATGTCTGAATAGCGACGGGCGCGGGCGGGCTGGAGGCAGGGGGGAGACAGCGGTATCGGGCGAAATTTCATTGTATGGGAGAGGCTTTGGGGTGTGTTGTCGGCAACGCTGGGTTGCGCGGTATCCCCCCTCCCCCAAATATATTCGGGGCTATTTTAGGCGGATAATCGCTTGAATGATGCGGCGCGATGTGATACAATTCGTCGATGCGGGTGCGCTACCAGATGTCAGAGGCGGGTGAGTTGATAACAAAGGCTCGAATCTATACGGCGCAAGAGCATATTATAAGCAATGACGATATAGACCCAGATGTGTTGAATATTATCAGCCGTCTGCGCGCCGCTGGATATGAGGCCTATATTGTTGGCGGCGCGGTTCGCGATCTTCTGTTGCAGAAAGTGCCAAAGGATTTTGATGTCGCTACCGACGCTACCCCCAATCGCATTCGGCGTATTTTTAGGAACTCGCGTATTATCGGGCGGAGATTTCGTTTGGTGCATGTATTTTTTCGGGATAATAAGATTATCGAGTTGGCCACATTTCGCTCTGATAGCGCCGATAATTTTGTCAACCAATACGGCACGATCGAGCAAGATGTAAAACGCAGGGATTTTACCGTCAACGCGTTGATGTATGATCCAGACGAGGAGGCCATCATCGATTATGTCGACGGGGTGGTCGATATCAAAAAACGTCGTCTGCAACCCATCATTCCGCTGGATAGGATATTTCTTGAGGATCCGGTGCGAATATTGCGGGCGATCAAATATTCGATTATAGGAAATTTAAATCCCGGCAAGATACTGTGGAAGCATATTAAGCGCTCCGCGAACCTATTGGCCAAATGCTCTCGCTCGCGAATTACCGAAGAGTTTTTTAAAATATTGCTTTCGGGACATATGGCCGCCATTTTTGATGTTTTTATGCGATTTGATATCCTTCAGTTTATACAACCTAATGTGGATGCGCGGGTAAAAAAGGGCGGCAAAAAGATGGGCGAAGCGTTTATGCGGGCGATTCGCGAACTGGACGAGGATTTGCGGAAAGATGGCTCAATACATCGATACGAGGCGCTGTCCTACTATATTCGCACGTTTGTCGATGAACACAATGAGTCGTTCGATCATGCGTTCGATGCCGTCAAGTTTCTTATTCAACCAATTACGCCTCCCAATGTAGAGGTAGAATTGGCGATACGCATTATTTTATATGGCAAGGATTCAGTCCAAAGCGAATTTCATACAATGCGATCTGTGCCTAATCGTCAACGAGCACGACGTCGAAGGCGACGATCTTCGGCGAAAACGTCGTAGCGGGTTAGCGACACAATACGCGCGTCTGCGGCACGAGACGCCGCGCGCCGTCGCGGGGGCGGCCGCCCCCAATCCCGACGGGGCGGCGAATGCGCGCGAAGCGGCACAACTCGTTCTTGCTTGCTATCGGTCGTCTATGCGTATTGTTTCATCCAGCGTCCGAGAATGGACGATCGATTCGATCAGTTGGTTCGCGTCTTCTCGATAGGTGAAATCTAAATCAACGGCATCTTGCAGGAAGGTTTCGGCGGCGACAAAGTCATCGGCGGCGTAGGCGTTTACCCCCCTGGCAAAAAGCACGAGCGCGCGATTACTTCCCGATCTGCTGGCAGTTTCTGATTGCGCTAGAGTGCTTCCGGCTTCAGAATAGTAGTATTCAGCAAGGTCATAATTTTCGCCATCATAGTTAATAAGTCCTAAGTAGTAGTAGGGGATAAAATTGTCCGAGCGAATGTTCAGCGATTGCGAAAAGAGCTCCGTAGCTTCTGGGAGATCGCCGTCTTCGTATGATGCGATGCCCATTTCTACCGATTCGCGAAAGGTGAGGCGGCTGTTGATATATTCTACCATACGACCGGTAAATTCGTCGGGATCAACCCAACGAAATGCCGCCTGGTGAACCGCTTCCACATTTTCTTCAAGCGTGGCGTCGGGTATCAGCGCGCTAATCGAATCCCAGAATAGACGGTTGATCATAATGTCATCTGATTGCAATAGAAAACTAATGAGTCCCCAGGCTTGCGGATAGAAAACATCAATACGGTTGCGCGCGGTGGTAAGATCGGCGTTGAGCATTGCGGTTAACGATAGCGGTCGATTGCCGCGGCCGGCGAATATATCTTTTAGGTTGCCAAGCCATGCGTAGTTCTCGGTTTCAAGGTAGTTTCTAAACTCTTCGTCATATAATGCCGCTTCAATGAAGATAGCGAAGCCCTCTCTAAGCCAAAATGGGGGATTGGCAATAAATGCGTGGATAAACTGCACAAATCCTTGGTGTACGAGCGAACGTTCAAAACTTTCGTTGCCGCGAAATATCAATAGGTTATTACGGGTTGGATCGTTGTAATGTATATAGGTGAAATCTTCTCGAGGCGCCCCAATTGTATTTGATAGATAGGTATTGTAACTTCTTCTGTCTGAAAGAATCCTTACCCTCAGTCGATGATCGATTTGTTCCGTATCAAATTGAAAATAGCGGTTATATATGGGAAATAGCGAGTCTAATCTGCTTCCAACCTCCATAGCGAACGCTGGGTCGCGGTCGTGTTCAATCCTATAATACTCAGTTACGTATAGTGTGTCGGTTCTACTCTCTTGCGCAAATAAAGAAGCGCAGATGGTTAGAGCGAGTGCCAAAATAATTATTCTTTTCACGAATTAGTGTCCCTCCTATCCAACTTATCGATAATTATGTCTAATTTCTTTATGAATATTCCTGTATATTGTTCTATATGGTCTGCGATATATTGCTGCAGATCGGGCAAAGCCTTCATATTCGGCTTATTGTAGGGGAGCGATACAAAAAGTTCTATTTCATATCCCTCTTGAAGATCGTCTACTCTAAATTTTTGCACGATAATTTCGCTATCGAACTCGTGGACGCAGTGCAAGGTCATTTGACTGAGCGCCTCGGAACTTATCTGTATTTTTCCCCTATTGCCATATTGCGGGCGCACCAGACTTTTTTCGATTGCCTTTTTTCGATGGAAAATGCCAAATCCTTTTTTCACTATTATCTCTAATGAATGGACAAGCATATTGGGAGCGCGTTTCCGTACCTCAATCGCTGGTACCGGTATAACATGGCTTCCATGCATAGTTCGATGTTCTATTGCCGTTTTTATATCGCTATCGCTGGCGACATCTTCGATAGTTACTATTTTATACGGGGACGGTAGGTCGAGAGCCGTCGTTATCCTATCGATCATTCGTTTTGAAGTTCCCAAGATTAAAATTCGTTTGAACGACAAATGGCGCAACGCCTTTTTTATTTCTAGTCGATGCAGTGTGCTCTCAAAGATGGCCACTCCGACAGCCTCGATAGGATTAGAGGCGCGTTTTGCTGATTTGCCGGCGATAATCTTGTTTTTTTCAATGAGCAAACCATCGTCTATCAATAGCTCGATGCCATATTTTTCCATCAAAAGATGCGCGCGAAAACTCTTTCCGCTTCCGCTCTTTCCAACAAGCGCATAGATCTTTATGCGGCGAAATAGCCAAGTGATTTTTGAAAAAAATGGCATAGTCGGTTATCTTATCATATTCGTGACCAATTGACTATTGTTCGAGGCAATCTTTGAAAGAGTTTGAAAATTTTTGGACCAAACAGCGGATGCAGGCGATCGGAGAAATTGTCGGGAGGCGGGGCGAATAAGAGTTTTTTTCTTCCTTGACTGGTGGCTGACGGTACGCGCAATGCGACGGCATGCAAAAGATAGTGATATTGGCGAAGTTTGTTATATCCTCCATATTTTCGATCGCCCAATAGCGGATGTTTATGATGTGCGGCCTGCGCCCGTATTTGATGCGTTCTTCCAGTTATGATTCTACAAAGGCAGAGCGTCGCGCTTCCTTCGGTGGTTTTCATATCGAGGAGCGGCACGATCTCGGTATTGGCGATTTGCCCGCGCGTCGTTACCGCACTTGCGCCTTTTATGTTGTCGCGTTGCAATAGGTCGTTCCATCGAGCGCGACCAGAGACGGTGCCGCGGAGCAATGCCAGGTAATACTTATCTATTTTGTGCTCTCGGAAGAGCTGGCTATATCGGCGGGCTCCGGCAAGCGAGGCGGAAAATAGCACGATGCCGCTTGTATTGCGGTCGATGCGGTGGAGCGGGCCGGATCTAAAGGTGAGCGCATTTTTGTTCGCGCGATGCGGCTCGGCGGTTTCTATGTAGGCTTGCACCTGGTCGGTCAGCGAATTCGCGCCATGCACAAGAATGCCGCGCGGTTTATTGATCGCGATGACTTCGTCATCATGCGAGATAACATCCAATTGCGACGCGATTTTTTCGATTTCGGGCGTCTGCGCGGCGTCGGTGGAGAGAGAGGTCGACAGCGCCTCGTTGTCGGCTAGTTTGATTGCGATTGTATCGCCTTCAGCTAGGCGGTAGTTTGGGCGGGCTTTGCGACGATTGATCGTTACGTTGCCAAGTCGTAGCGAGGCGTAGACATGTCCAAGCGTCCATTGAGGAAGAAGGCGACGTATCGCCTTATCCAAACGGGTGTCGATGTCGGCGCGTCCGGCTATTATTTCTTGCCACATAGGCTTCTCTGTCATATATAACGGGCTATTTTTTTGCGCTGTTGTCGGCGGGCGCCGAAGGGCGCAACGTACCGATGGCCTGTCGCAAACGTTTTTTGACCTCGTCCCATCCTATGAGTTCGCACGATTCTAGCAACGGCGGAGAAATCGGCGTCCCGGTGATTGCGATGCGCAGAATCATCATCCAGTCTCGAAATCGTATTTCATAGTGCTCCGCGGTAGTGCGCAGTTTTTGTTGGAGCGTATCGACGCTCTTTTGAGACGAGTCCGATATGATGAGGTTAGTCTGTTGGAGGACGATGATGCCTTGCGATACGTCAAGTCGCTTTGGTAATAATTCGGCTGGGGCGGGCGCGGGCGGTTGCTGGAATAGAAAGCGCGTCATTGTCGAGATATCGCCCAAGCGTTTTAGGCGCTCTTTGATGAGCGGGATGGCGTTGGTAAGCATATGGCGCTGTTTGGCGGAGGGCGGATCATCAATAAGTCCATCTGACGCTAGGTAGGGGATGAGAAGTTGTTCGAGACGTTGGTCGCCTATGCCGCGAATGGCGATGCCGTTAAACCAATCGAGTTTCTTATAATCGAACACTGCCGGCGAGCGCTGAACGCGATCGAGCGAGAAATGTCGGCAGAGTTCTTGCAAAGTAAACTGTTCGCGGCTGCCGTCTAGCGACCATCCGAGCAGGGCGATATGGTTGAGCAGCGCGCTAGGGAGATAGCCATCCAGGCAAAATTGCTGTACGGCGACGGATCCATGACGTTTGGAGAGTTTTTGGCCATCTTTTCCCAGCACTATCGGCAAATGAGCGAAGATTGGGGCTTGCCAACCAAATGCGCGATATAGAAGCAGGTGAAGGTGCGCGGACGACAGCCACTCTTGGGATCGAAGCACATGGGTTATGCGCATCAGGTGGTCGTCGATCACATTGGCAAAGTGGTAAGTTGGATAACCATCTGATTTTATAATGATAGGATCGGCGATAATGTCTTTGTGTTTGCGTTTTACTGCGCCTACGATCGCGTCTTCTAGAATTGAGCTGCCTTCTATCGGCACGCGAAAACGGATGACCGGTTTGATGCCCTGTTCGGCGCGTCGACGGCATTCTTCTGGGGGCATATCGCGCCCGCGCCGGTCATATCCTTTTGTCGCCGCGCGAAGTTCCGCTATTTCTTCGGGCGTTTCGTACGCGTGATAGGCGTCGCCTTGTTCTAAGAGCTTTTGAATGTAAGTATGGTAGATATCTTTGCGGCGAGACTGGACATATGGTCCATGATCGCCGCCTTGCCTAGGCCCTTCGTCGGGAGATATGCCCAACCATTCAAGCATCTCGTAGATATCTTGCTCCGCCGCGGGATCAAAACGTTCGCGATCGGTGTCTTCTATACGAGTGATGAAGGTTCCGCCTTGAGAACGGGCAAAGAGAAAATTGAACAGCGCGGTTCGGGCGCCGCCGATATGTTGCAAACCGGTTGGCGAAGGGGCATAGCGTACACGTACTGACATAGCGTTATTGTCGAGATACCAATTTTTTCATAATACGATAGACGATCTAATCATTGGCAATCGTTACCATCTTGTCAATATCAATCTGTTATTGTCGCGGCGTCGATTTTTTGAAAAACGCTATTACCATCGCGGCGATTTCGTCTATCGCGCGATCGGCGACATCGATCGTATACTGCGCATATTTTTGGCACTGCGCGCTTCGGCGGGCGGCGAGGACGCTCCAGATTTCCTGCGGAGAACGTTCTGGGATGGCGCTATCGCGCAGAAATGGCGGTATCCCTCTGGCGATTATGCGTTTGTAGAGCATATCGGCGGGGGCGCGCAGATAGATAAGCGAACAGCGGGGCGAGTGGCGCAACATATGCATAGCGGGTCGATTGTCAATTATCCCGCCGCCCAGCGATAACAGGCGCGCCGGCGTCGCGGGGCTGGGCGGTGTTTGGGCGAGCGATTGTCGCAAGGCGGATGCCTCTATCGCGCGGAAATGGCGCGGGTCTACGACGCTCCAGAGCTGTCGAATAGTGGAGAAAGGGGCGGCATTTGGCAATGTGTTTGGCCGCGCGAGCGACTGTTTCTGGGCGTGGAGTAGCGTCAGCCTGTCCAGATCGTCCCACGGCCAGCCGGTCGCTTCGCTAACTCGCTGGGCAACGCTGGTCTTGCCGCTATGCTTGAGCCCGAAGAGCGTGATAAGCCGAGGGGGCTCTTGCCGCGTGTCGCTACCCGTCGTTGCTCTCTGCGGGACTGCCATCGTCGGGCTGTTGCGGAGATTCTGGGGCGGCTTGGTCGGACGGAGTGTTTTCGTCGGGAATATTGGCTTCGTCGGGTTGTTGCTGTTGGCGGACCTGGTCGAAAAGATCCAGCGCGGGGATAGGATCGCCATCGGCCGGATCGCCGTCATCGATTGGGGCGTCTGCCGGTTGCGTCTCGGCGTCTGTGTCTGCGGAGCTCTCTTCTGATGCGACAGAAATGTTGTATGCCGTCAATAGATCGACGACTCGATCGCGTTCGAGCAATAAATCGGTATCGAGGAGATTGTTAATAGCGTCCATATCGTTAAATCCTAGTTTAAGGGCGTCATCAAGTTGGGCAAGCCCCTCGGCGGGCTCTCCGGCATATGTTAGAAGTATTTTGGCCCGAGAAAAGAGGATCTCGCCGTCGTCGGTGGTGCTTTGCGCCAGTTCGCTGTAGAGGTCGAGGGCGTCAATATAGAGCTCCTGTTCCTCGTAAAGACCAGCGATATATTTGCGGCGTTCTGTAGATAACGAATTATTTTGCAACGCCTTATCAAATAGCCTTAGAGCTTGCTCTTGGTCTTCTTCTTGCTTGTAGAGAAGGTCGGCGTAGATGTATGTAACATTAAGATTGTCGTCGTCTACCAAGTACGCCCGTTCGGCAAACGACAATGCGTCGTCGTCGTCGCCCATTTGATCGGAAATAAGCATGCTGTTATAGAGCGCGTTAAATCGATACTCGGAAATATCCAATACGCGTCGATATATCTCTAGCGCGCTGTCAAAGCGATCAATCCTGTAATAGGCGTAGGCGAGGGTTTCTAATAGTTCGACGTTTTCGGGAGTTTCTTCGAGAAGTTCGGTCAACGTGTTAATCGCCTCATCGGCGGCGCCATTTTCTATTTTTGTGCGGATAATATTGTATTCGGCATGGTTTAATTGTGGGTCGAATTCCAGGGCGAGGGCGTAATATTCAAGAGCCTCGGAATATCGTTCGAGTTCATAGAACGCCGAGCCTATGCGGTAATATTCGGTAGCCAGCTGCTCTGGTTGCACCGATACGCATCCTATTGATGCAAATGATACGACGATGGAAAATAGAGCTAGCCTAACCAATTGACGAATTTGGCTCGAAGGCGTTTTACCTTCGCAATGCATACATCCCCTGGGGGAATTGAACCCCCATTGCTGGGTTGAAAACCCAGTGTCCTAACCGTTAGACGAAGGGGACAGAGAAAGCATATTTTTAGACTACCGATAATAGCAATTCTATCGTTGCTCTGTCAATAGATAGAATAAAAACACAAGAGACTATTTTATCGAGACGCAATCTATTGCGTTGAACGATCTGCCGATTTTCGATCGACTATGGGCTCATATGACTATGGCGAGCATATATTGACATTCCAATCGCATTTATGCGATAATCGCTGTAGTTAGGATTATAAAGGGAGGAGGATTGTAATGATTGTGACGACAACGCTTTCTATAGAGGGCAGAGATATTTCAAGCTACCTTGGTCTTGTTACGGGCGAGGCCATTATGGGAGTCAATGTATTCAAAGATATAATGGCGGGCATTCGCAATATTGTCGGCGGAAGATCGAAAGCCTACGAAAAAGAGCTAGAAAACGCTCGTGAAATAGCGCTCAGCGAAATAAAGGAACGGGCGAAAACGCTCGGCGCGGACGCAATTGTCGGTGTCGATCTCGACTACGAGACAATTGGAAGCGATGGAAACAATATGCTTATGGTTTCTATATCGGGCACCGCCGTTTCGTTGCGGTAGCGCGTAAAAAGAGATACCTAGTCTATGATGAATCGCTTTTTCCCCGATATTCCGGTTATCCCATACGAAGGCCCATCGTCTCGCAATCCGCTGGCGTTTAAACATTATCGCCCTGATGAGCGGGTAGGCGATAAGACTATGCGAGAGCATTTGCCGTTTTCGCTGGCATTTTGGCACACGATGCGCGGCGCGGGCGTCGATATGTTTGGATCGGCTACCGCCGCTCGCCCATGGGACAATGGGCAACATTCTCCGATGGAGATGGCGCGGATGCGAGCCGAGGCGTTTTTTGAGGTTGTCGAAAAACTCGGCGTTGGGTATTTTTGCTTCCACGATCGAGATATAGCTCCGGAAGCGGATACGTTGCAAGAAACCAATAACAATTTAGATGAAATTGCGGAGATAGTAGCGGGGCTTATGCAAAAGAGCGGAGTCCGATTGCTTTGGGGAACCGCCTGTCTATTCGATCATCCGCGATATATGCATGGAGCCGCGACCTCTTGTAACGCCGATGTTTTTGCCTACGCGGCGGCGCAGGTGAAAAAGGCGATGGAAATTACGGCTCGATTGGAAGGAAAAAACTATGTGTTTTGGGGCGGACGAGAGGGATACGATACGTTGCTCAACGTAGATATGCGTCTTGAGCTAGACAATCTCGCGCGATTTCTGAGAATGGCGTCGCAGTATGCCGAAGACGAGCTTCATTTTCCCGGACAGCTTTTAATTGAACCAAAACCCAAAGAGCCCACCACGCATCAATATGACTTTGACGCGGCCACAGTTATTGGGTTCCTCCGACAATATCATTTGCTAGGTCATTTTAAACTCAACTTAGAGCAAAATCA
Source organism: Spirochaetia bacterium (assembly GCA_965220165.1). Taxonomy (GTDB): domain Bacteria; phylum Spirochaetota; class Spirochaetia; genus CBDCPJ01. The sequence continues at coordinate 51,464 of CBDCPJ010000051.1, read as the reverse complement.
TGCTATTCTCGCGCAACATTCATATCAGCACGAAATACAGACCGCCCGAATCAACGATGTGTTGGGCAGTCTTGATGTTAATATGGGAGACTATCTTTTGGGATGGGACACCGACCAGATGAATACCAATCTCTACGAGGCGATCTTTATGATGTACGAGGTGCTTAAAAATGGAGGGATAGCTCCCGGAGGGTTCAATTTCGACGCGAAATTGCGCCGAGCCTCCTTTGAGCCCGATGATTTATTTATCGCTCACATCGCTTCTATGGATACCTGCGCCCGGGCCTTGAAGATAGCTTATAATTTGCTTAATAGCGGCGAGCTTGAGGATTTTGTCGCCGATCGTTACGAAAGCTATCGTAGCGGTATCGGCCGCAAAATAGCTACCGATGAAGTCGGATTTGTTGAATTGGAGCGATACGCCCTTGAACAGCAGACTATCGTTAACCGTTCCGGTCGTAGAGAATGGTTAGAGTCGATTGTCAATCGCTACATTTAATTGCGGTCGGCCTCCTATATGCGACAAAGTTTAGGCATAGAATTTAGCACGCAATCGGTAAAGGCGGTTGTCATTGATATTGATACTGGCGACGATTAGCAAGACTATTCATTTTGATTTTGATCGGACATTTTCTCGCTATCGAACGGTTGGAGGGGTTTTGCCGCATGCCGATCCCGCCATTCGTCATACCAGCGTAAATCTTCAGATTGAGGCGCTCGATCATATTTTTGAGCGCATTGCCTATGATACCGAGATCGATCTATCGACGATCGGCGCGATCAAAATAGACGCGCAGCAACATTGCGCGGTCTACTGTAAACGACGATTTGCTAAGAAATTGCGGGATATGAACGCCTCTCGGTCGCTTGTGGAGCAGTTTGGGTCATGTTGGTCTCGCGCGAGCGTCCCCGTTTGGGAGGACCGTAGCTCAGTTGAGGCGGCGAAGATATTGGAACAGGCTATGGGGCCGTTGGGCGGGGCGCTTGCGCTAACCGGCAACAGCGTTGAGCTTCGTTTTACCGCCGCGCAGATCATCCAATGGGCGATGGCGAATCCCGACGCCTACCAATACACCTCGCATATTATGCTTCTGAGCGCATTTTTGACTTCGTTGCTTGTGGGTTCGCTGGTTGCGGTTGACACAAGCGATGGATGGGGCACCAATCTTAACACCTGCGATATAACCGCGCCGAATTGGAGCGACGCCGCGCTCAATGTTGTCGACGAGCTCCTCGAGGCCTACGCTTCAGAGGCGCGCCTGTTCGACAAGCTCGGCGAGATGGTCTCCTACGATACCATCGCGGGCGAGTTGCACGGATATTTTACCAAAACATATGGGTTTATGCCCGGAACGGTTGTGCTCTGCGGATCGGGCGATAATGCCGCGGCGCTATTGGGGGCTGGGGGCAAGTCGGTTATTTCGCTGGGAAGCAGTTACACGATAAACGGGGCGATGGCGACTCCGGAACCAGACGAAAATCGCAATCTTTTTGGATTTATCGGCGCGCAGACCAATGCGATAAGCGTTATTACCAATGGAGGAAAGCTCCATGACCATTTTCGAAGCAATTACGCGTCCGGCGACGATTGGGCGAAGTATTTCGCTATGGCGGGCGAACGAGCGGTCTCTGCCGATGAGCCGCTTATGCTTCCGTATCTAATAAACGAATCGAATCCGCAGGCTTCTGCCGGCATTGTCCGAGATGGGTTGGACGCCGAAAACCCCGCCGCAAATATTCGGGCGTTGCATCTCTCTCAGGCGCTGTCCCTGCGCCTGCATGCCGCGCATCTGGATCTGCGAAATGCAATAGCGCTGGTTGGCGGGGCGTCGCTTAATCCCGTGTTGCGCCGCTTTATCGCCGACGCGTTTGGGCAGACGGTCTATCGCGTTAAAGGGGCCGACACCGCGCCGCCGCAGGGCGGGGCCATAAGCGGCGCGCGGGTGCTGTGCGATGGAGATTACGGCGATATTATCGCGCATGTGGTACGGAGAGAGGATGGGAGCGAGGTCGAGCCGGATGGTGGTCTTGCCGACATATACCGTACGCTGCTGGAGCGATATGCCGAATTAGAGCGAAAGCACGCTGGCTAAACGCGGTTGCGCCGTATCTTGACTGGGGCGATCGGGCGTTGCGGGCCGCGACGGGGCGCTGTGGATATAGGGGGCGGCGCCCGCTGAGGGGGGTGCTGGAAGACCGAACGCGATTCTCGCTATGAGGTTTACCGAATGGCGAGAATCGCGGTCGGTCTGGAAGCAGGGGGGAGACTTCCCCCTCCCAAAAAATATTCTTGTCGCCTGTTGCGATTTGCGATATAGTGTGAACATGAGGGTGCGCGTCTATATTGGGGTCTTTCTCTTTCCTGCTGTTCTTATCTACTCGTTGGTTCTTATTTTTCCGCTGTTTAATTCATTGCGGCTTAGTTTGTATACGGTGGAAGGGTTTGGTGGAGCCGCGGTGTTCGCGGGATTTGATAATTTTCGGCGATTGTTTGGCGAACAATTTTGGTCTACCCAGCTTTGGGGGGCGTTTCGCAATAACCTTATTTTCTTTGCCATTCATTGCGTGGTGCAGAACCCCGTCGGACTTCTGCTTGCGTCGCTCTTGGCATCGCGTCGCACCCGCGAGCATGCTTTATATCGCACCATTTTTTTTATGCCGACGATACTTTCTATTGTAATTATCGGTTTTATTTGGCGGCTTATTTTGAGCCCGTTATGGGGCGTCGCCGAAGGAATGCTTGCGTCTGTGGGGCTGGCCGACCTTTTTCAGCCCTGGTTGGGGCTGGAGCAAACGGCGTTGCCGGCGCTATCGCTCATTTCGGTGTGGCAGTTTACCGGCATCCCTATGATGCTATTCTATACCGCGTTAATAGGCATTCCGGAGGATCTCTTGCAGGCGGCGCGCGTCGATGGAGCCGGGGGGTGGAGGATATTCTGGTCGATCAAATTTCCGCTGATTGTTCCGGTTGCGGGAATTGTTACGATGCTTACATTTATTGGCAATTTTAACGCGTTCGATCTTATTTATACAACGCAGGGTGTGCTTGCCGGGCCAAGTTTCTCTACCGATATTCTAGGGACATTTTTTTATCGCACCTTTTTTGGGCAGCAACTGCAACTTGGCAATCCATCAATGGGCGCGGCGATAGCCACCGTAATGCTTGGCGTCATATTGACCGGCGTGTTTATCTATCTTATCTGGAGACGGAGGGTGAAGACCTACGAGTTCTAAAGTCTCGTTGAGCGTCGCGATCAAGCAAAAGGTGCTTTTCGAGTTGGTTCCGCGTCGGCTTGCGGCGCGACTTGTTATGGTTCTGTTTGCGATTCTCGCGCTATTTCCTATAGTGCTTATTCTTATCAACTCGTTCAAATCGCGATCCGCCATATTTAACAACCCCCTCGCGCTTCCCACCGCCGAGACCTTTTCGTTGCAAGGGTTTATAACCGTGTTCGCGCGCTCCAATTTTCCGCGCTATTTTGTCAATAGCCTGGTTGTTACGTTAGTCTCTATAGGATGTATCATTCTTATGGGGGCGATGGCGGCGTGGGCGTTGAGCGAATACCGCTTTCGCGGCAATCGATGGCTGGGGCTCTATCTTGCCTTGGGCATTATGATTCCCATCCGGCTTGGCACGGTGAGCCTGCTGAGGATGTTTGTCTCTATCGGGTTGGTCGATAATCTCCTCGCGCTTATTCTTGTCTATGTGGCTCAGGGTCTTCCGCTTACCATTTTTATTCTTCAACAATTTATCTCTCAGATACCGCGATCGCTGAAGGAGGCGGGGCGTCTCGACGGCGCCAGCGAATATCGAGTCTTTGGGCTTATTTTGCCGATGATACATCCCGTTTTGGCTACCGTTTCCATTTTTACTATGGTGCCGATTTGGAATGATCTCTGGTTTCCGCTCATTTTTACAACAAGCGATAGCACTCGAACGATTATACTCGGCGCGCAGCAGTTTTTGGGGCAATTTGTGTCGGATTGGAACGCGGTTTTGGCATCGCTTTCTCTTGCGATGATTCCCGCTGTGGTGATCTACATCATTTTTTCTCGTCACTTGGTCAACGGACTGACTGCCGGAGCGGTCAAAGAGTAGTGCGCGCGCCTCTTCGCGTCGGGATTGTTGGATGCGGGGCTATGGGCGCGATGCATGCCGACGCGTGGAAGGCGACTCCCGCAACCATCGCCGCGTTCTATGCGCCGAGCCATGACCGTTGCGCGGAGATTGCGCTTCGCTGTGGCGCGGTGGCTTGCGATTCGCTTGGCAAACTTATCGATCGGGTTGATGTGGTCGATATATGCTCTCCAACCGATACCCACTGCGCAATTGCCGTCGAAGCTGCGAGCGCTCGCCGAACGGTGCTGTGCGAAAAGCCCCTTGGGCGAAGCTCGAAAGAGGCGATGAAGATCATCGACGCGTGTCGCGTATATGGCGTTCAGCTGTTTGTGGGGCATACGTTGCGATTCTTTTCTGAATATCGCGCCGCGCGGCAACGGGTTGCGAGCGGGGAGCTGGGGCTGCCCGGAGTGATCCGCCTGCGGCGACTCGCCTATATGCCGACCGGCCTCAATGGAAACTGGTTTGCCAATTGCCGTCGCTCTGGCGGAGTCATTTTTGATATGATGATTCACGATTTCGATTATGCGCGATGGGTCGCGGGCGAGGCGACTCAAGTCTACTGCGTTCATCTCTCTAATCGTCCGGCGGATCATGCCTGCGCTATTGTGACCCATGCGGACGGGGCGTTGTCGCATATCGAGGGGTCGTGGGCGTATCCAAAGGGCGTTTTTCGCGCTTCGTTTGAGATTGCCTGCCAGCGAGGGGTGATCGTAAGCTCTTCCGATAGTCGACCGCCGATTGAGATGTCGCTTGATCGGCAGCCTTCCGAATTAGACAATCAATCGGCGGACAATCGGCAACCGCATGATGTGCCGAGCCCCGCTATCGTCGATGTCGATGATAATCCCTACCATCGAGAGATTGCCGCTTGCTATGCGTCTATCGTCGATGGGGCGCCGTTTCCCGTCTCTGCCGATGACGCATTGCAGGCGACGCGGATTGCCGAGGCTGCTGAACTGTCCAGTCAACAGGGTTTGCCTATAGCGTTGTCCCGCAATAGCGCCGCGGGCGGAGAGGCGTAGGCGCGGGATGATTCGCGTCGGATTTCTTGGCGTAGCCCATCCCCACGCCCATGCCTATATGAGCGCGTTGCGCCGGCGGAATGATGTGGAGATTATCGGGGCGACCGAGCGCGCGGTTATGGATGGGAGCGACTGCTATCCATTTACCCATCGCTATGATATGCGCCGCTTTGTGGAAACCGAACAGTTGTTGGACGAACGCCTTGACGCGGTGATTATTTGTTCCGAAAACATTCGTCATAAAGAGCTTGTCGTTGCCGCGTCGCGCCGAGGAGCCCATATTCTGTGCGAAAAGCCTCTTGCCGTAACGGCCGACGACGCCAGAGAGATGGCGGATTTTTGCGACAAGGCCAATGTTAAGCTAATGACCGCATTCCCCATGCGTTTTAACCGGCATATCCTATCGGCGAGAAACGAGCTGCAAGGTGGCAAAATAGGCGAGCTTCGTTGCATTGTCGGCGTTAATCAAGGGCAGTTGCCAAAAAAACATGGTGTTTGGTTTGTCGACAGCGCGCTATCGGGAGGCGGGGCGGTTATCGATCATACCGTTCACCTTGCCGATATTATACGGGCGATTGTCGGCGCCGATCCTATCGAAATCTACGCGCAGGCCAATCGCGTTATCCATAGCGACGAAAGCCCGGTGGAAACAGGCGGCCTTGTGGTGTTGCGTTTTGCCGATGGTCTATACGCGTCGATTGATTGCAGTTGGAGCAGGCCGCATCGCTATCCTAGCTGGGGCGGCCTCGCGATGACGTTTGTGGGCGAGCGGGGAATTATCGATGTTGACGCGTTTGCCCAAAATCTTGCCGTCTATGGATTAGAGGATTCGCATCTTTTATGGGAAGCGTGGGGGAGCGACGCCGACCAAGCGATGATCGACCACTTTATTGACGCCGTTCGCGACGACGCGTCGTTGCGTGTCGACGGGTACGATGGGCTCGCGGCTTGTCGTGTTGTGGACGCGGCCTATCGGTCGATCGCGACGGGGCGGCCGGTGGCGCTTTCGGCCGCGAAAGAGGCGCCGCGGGCATAGAGGAGGGACGCGTTGCGTCTATATGAGGCTGCGGGCTTGCAACGCGGCGATTTTGATAATCGGGTCGTACTCGTCTTCAACAATGCTATCGATTACACCGGCTATCAATATTTTTTCGTGCAATTTCACTATCGGCGATTCGCCGATAAATAGCGGGTAAAACCGCTCGCCATCAAAGCTTACTAGCGCCGTATAGTCGCGTATCTCGCTGGTTCCAATCCATACGCTTAGCACCAGTTCGATCTCGACAACAAATGTTTCGCGTTGGGGGTCTATTACGGTAATATCGGCTACGTTGCCGTCAAGGATCAACGCTTTGTTGATTGGAAGAGATTCGCCGTTCTCTTGCATCTCTGTGAGCGATATGAGCGAATGCGAAAAATCGACTAGACGATTAAATTGGGCGATGCTTTGCCCGGCCAACGGCAATGAAGCGAGCGTCATAAAGACGAGGAAAAGAGCCGCCCCTGTTGTTATGAACGCTCTGCTTCTAGCCATTGGTCGCGTCATTGTTTAGAGATGGCGAGCCAAGAAATCCAGCGTTCGCTGGTTCGCGGTAGTCGCCGCCGCTTCGTCATAGCTTGGGTTATCGGGATTGGCGAAGCCATGTCCCGCGTTGGGATAGATAAATATTTCGTGGTCGCCGGAATGGTTGCTGAGCGTCGCCCGAAACTCTCGCACATCATCCACAGGGATCGAGCGGTCGTTTTCGCCGAAATGTCCTATGATCTGCGAGCGCATATGCGATAGATCGTCGGCGGGGTTAAATGCTCCATAATAGATAACCGATACAGACGCCCCAAGATTATTCTTTGCTATTTGGTACGACCAGCCGCCGCCGAAGCACCAGCCTACCGATCCAATTCGATCGCTATCGACTTCCTGCAGGGCTCGGAGGTAGTCGCCGGCCGCCTTGAGATTGTCGAACGCCGCGGTTTCGTTGCCCCGAACGCGTCCCGCCAATTCCCGCGCTTTGGAGGGGTCGGTGGTCGCCTCGCCGCCGTAGAGGTCTACCGCGAGCGCGACATAGCCATTGGCGGCAAATTCATCCGCTTTCGCGCGAATATCGTCGTTTAGTCCCCACCATTCGTGGATTACGATAAGAGCCGGCGCGTTTGCGGCATCTTCTGGCACTGCCAAATAGCCGAGCGCGTTGTCGGCGTATGCTACCATACCGTCGGCCATTTCCATTCCGCCGGCCATTTCGTCGGCGGATTGTTGTGTTTCGGGCATTTCTTGCATTGTATCGTCCATTGCGGATGTTTCATGATTGCCGGCGCCCAGGGCGATCATAACCGGAATGGTTAATAGAGCTGCCAAGAATAGTATGGCAGGTCGAGTTAGTGTATATATCATATCATATTGTAGCGCGTTGGTGGGAAATATACAATATTGTGTTTCAACCTATACGACAGATTGGGTGTTGAGGAGGGCGAAATTGGGCAATGAGGCTGTCTGACGCTATTGAGCGCTGCTATCAAGAGCAAAGGGGGTGATGTATTATAATTAGTCAACAATCACAATTTGATTGCTTTAACTTTTCTTTCGGCAATCTGTAAATCTTGTGATGCTTGTATTAATTTTCTTACCTGATTAGATATTTCTGCCATGGCGCATATGCAATCAATGGCGAGCGATACGTTTGCATTACCGCGCGCCGTTCATTAAATTGCAATTAGATGCGCAAGAGCAATCGCTTCGTAATCATAATAAGCCAATGAAAATTATTAGCGCAAGCGCCATTAAGGCGGGCGGTGGTTTGCTTAGTCTTGCAATCCGATGGGATGCAACGGGCTGGTTCTACAAAATATTTTAGTAATATTGTCGATATCATAGCAGGTATCGAATAAAACAAAGTCGTTTGCCGTATAGCTAGTCTCTCGCTCAAGTGTGCCGTCTGGTCGATAATCGTACGGCAATATCCCCTAATGCTTTGACAGATCCTCAACGCTATCCCCCCGCGTAACCAGCACAGTGGGACGGAAAGATGTGAATAGGCCGCTTTCAATTACCCCCGGAATCATAGCGAGCGTTCGCTCCAGAGCCGGAGGATCGGCGATCCCATCATCGAATTGCAGGTCGACAATCATATTGCCGTTATCGGTAATGACCGCCCCCAGTTTAGCGGTCGCCTGTCTAATAACAGGTGTTCCGCCAAGCGAACGCAACCGTCGGAACACTGACGATATCGCTATCGGGGCGACTTCGATCGGTAGCGGGAAGCCCATTCCCAAACAGGTTGTTATCTTTGACTCGTCGACCATAATAACAAGTTGGCGAGAACAATCCGCGAGAATTTTTTCGCGAAACAGAGCGCCGCCGCCGCCTTTGATAAGCTGTCCAGCGCTATTTACTTGATCTGCTCCATCCAATGTAAGATCGAGCTCCCCCGAGATAGCGGGATCGCTCAACGGCAAGACGCGTAATCCTAGGTTGATCGCTATGCTTTCAGTGTGATAGCTTGCGGCCGCAAGCGTTATATCGGTAAGGCGTCGCGCGTGGTCGGATGGATGACCCATGCGCTCGGCAAGTGCATGAAGGGCAAATTCCAGAGTCGTGCCCGCGCCAAGTCCCAGCCGCATGCCGCTATGGACATATTGATCAACGGCGTACCGCGCGACCATTTCTTTCGCCTTGTTGGCGATAGCGTTGCTTGTTACGATTTGCTTCCTTCGAAAGCCGGCTGTTCTATGTCGCCAAGCATTAAGAGAATGTTCGAAAAATCGTTCTCAATACCCATCTGATCGAGCAACGCGCTAATTGTGCCGCGATGATGTGTTTGATGGTTAAAAAGATGCATCAGCAACGAGCCGAGTCGATAGGAGTGGCTTTTATTTTCCCAATCGACATAATCGATATACTCCTCTAACCGGCTTTGGGGGACCAAATCGATAAAATCGACCAGGATCGAATCCATCGCTACTCGAAGCGGGCGAAATTGTCCAAGCGATTCGTACGGGACAGATGTAAAATTTTCGAAATGCATTTTGGGAATACGGGGCACGACAGCTTGAACTTCCGGAAGGTTATATTTGGATAGATTCAGCATCCAAGAGGAATCGGCAAAAAGGTTGTGGTTGAGCGTACCGATGATAGAGTCAAAGTATACCTTTCGCGGCTCAGAGAGGCTGTTTTGATCGAGCGAATCTAATATAGAGAGAATATTATTATTTACGCGCTGATTGTAGCGGGATAAAAGATGAAGGGCGTATTGCATACAACTATCCTACACTTCCTTCCATTTCTAGCGAAATCAAACGATTGAGCTCAAGCGCGTATTCCATCGGCAACTGTTTGACCAGCGGATCAAGAAAGCCGTTGACGATCATCATCGAAGCTTCGGCTTCGTCCATGCCGCGGCTCATAAGATAAAAAAGCTGTTCTTCGCTGATCTTGCTTACCTTCGCTTCGTGTTCGATGCGAACGTCGTTGGATAGAATATCCATATAGGGATAGGTGTTGCTGATAGAGTCTTTGTCGATAATCAAAGCGTCGCATATGACATGCGAGCGAGCGTTTCGGACATTTTCGTTTACTTTGATGTACCCTCGATAGCTGGCGGTGCCGCCATCTTTGCTGATCGACTTAGAGGTGATAACCGAGCTGGTATTGTCGGCGGCGTGCACGATTTTTCCGCCCGTATCCTGTTCTTGCCCCTTGCCGCCAAAGGCTATAGAAAGCACCTCGCCATGCGCGCCTTCGCCCACCAGATGGACCGCGGGGTACTTCATCGTTCTTTTGCTGCCGATATTCCCGTCTACCCATTCCACAATAGCATCGCGATGCGCGATGGCTCGCTTGGTAACCAGATTGTAGACATCGCCAGACCAGTTCTGAATCGTGGTGTATCGAACGCGAGCGCCGGGCAACGCGACAATCTCCACCACCGCGGAGTGAAGGGAATCGGTCGCGTAGATGGGCGCGGTGCATCCCTCGACATAGTGCACAAAGCTTCCCTCGTCGGCAATAATCAATGTGCGTTCAAATTGACCAAAGTTCATTGCGTTGATGCGAAAATAGGCCTGCAGGGGAATCTCTACCCGCACTCCGGGGGGCACATAGACAAAGCTTCCTCCCGACCATACCGCGCTATTTAACGCCGCGAATTTATTGTCGTTATAGGGAATAATTGTGCCGAAATACTTTTTGACAAGGTCGGGATGCTCTTTCAAAGCCGTTTCCGGGTCGCTAAACACCACTCCTTGTTTGGCAAGATCGCCGCGAATATTGTGATAGACAACCTCAGAGTCATATTGAGCTCCAACGCCGGCGAGATGTTTTCGTTCGGCTTCAGGAATGCCTATGCGTTCGAATGTTCGCTTGATATCATCAGGAACGTCATCCCAATTTTTCGATTGATGACCTGCGGGCTTTGCGTAGTAGTAGATGTTTTCAAAGTCAAGATCGCTGAGATCGGCTCCCCACGAAGGCATTGGTTTGCTGCGAAATGTTTCTAGCGACTGGAGGCGAAATTGTCGCATCCAATCAGGTTCGTTCTTATGCTCGCTTATCGCGGCGACTACTTCGGCGTCTAATCCCTTGCGGGTTTTGAACACAGATTTTTCGGGGTCGTAAAATCCAAACTTGTAATCGCCAATATCTACCGCTTGCTGTTCTTCAATAGTTAATTCTTCTGTCATAATCTAAACATAATATAGTGTGAAGATATATATGTCTAGGTATTTTTTCGGATATAGAGTATGGACTGCCGCATGCGCTTGCTAATATTCTCGACAGCCATGCGTTTTTAGGTAAAAATCAGCGCGGTTGCCACAAAGGTGCCGATAGCGCTCAATGTTCCCGACAGTACGAATACTAGGAGCGCGCGCGTCAATCGATTGCGGTAAAATCCTCGTATCGATGTGAAATCTTGATGCAGATTTTCTAGATCGATAACTCGAGGTTTTCGGATGGATGCTTCGATGATTGCGATTACCGTCCCCGCGCCAATGAGCGGAGTCGTCGAGGTGAACGGCGCGATGAAAAACGCGGCGATAATTGAGACGGGATGTCCGAGCGCCAGAATCGCGCCAATGCTTGCCAATCCTCCGTTGATAAAGATCCATAACCACACTTTGCTGAGCACCAATTCAAAATCTGTGCGTATTATACCAATCAGCAATAGCGAGGCGAGCAATGCGGTGAATATCCATGGCGACAATTTCTCTAATATACTGGGCGAGGGGATTTGTTCCAATTCGGATACCGATGTGTCGATTTCTTTGCGATAGATTGCTTCCAGATGTTTTTTTATGCCGGGAACATGCCCCAATCCGACCACCGCGACTATATTTGCCTCTTTTTGCGCGAAAATCTTTTTCGCCAGAAAAAGATCGCGTTCATCGATAAGCACCTTTTTTATTGTCGGAATCGCTTTCGCCATCTGCTCAATAGCCTGTCCATGCATGCTATTTTTCTTGAGTTCTTCAATATCTTCGGCACTTACTTTTTGTCTGCTCATCATCGCCGCAAGGAGATACGATAGCGTTTTGATTCGCGACCACAGACTAGATAACCGCCATGCGCGTCGAAACGTTACGCTGATATTTCTATCGCACATGGATACCGGTATATTGCGTTCTTTTGCGACATCTATCGCTTCCTTTAGTTCGCTGCCGGGAGCGATTGCCATATCTTTGCCCAGACGTTGTTGATAGGAAGACAACAGGAGATTGATAAACAACAACGCGCCTCTTTTTTGACGCAATACTTTTAATATATCCAATGATTTGAGCACGTCGCCTTTGATGATTCGTTCGTAGCGGAGATCGTCAAGCTCGACGCATACGCGATCGGGGAGGTATGTTTCGATGGCGCTGCGCGTGTCTTCGATGCTAGCGGCGGAAATATGCGCTGTGCCCACCAATGTGATCGTTCTTTTTCCAAATACAAGCGACTGTATTGTATTATTCATAAATATTGGAGTATGCTTTCGCCCATTTTTCATAGAGATTTCGATTGCCGGGATAGTTTTCAGATTCAATAACGCCGCCGCCCATGTGCATATGGCCGCCCCCTTCGCCGATTCCTTTGAGCGCTTTTCCGATGGCTACATCGGCAGGGCGAGTCGCGTCTTCGCTGCGTACCGATATACGGCATTTCCCTTTGCCGACATACATAACCGCGACTACAAAATGTATCTCGCGCATGGTTAGGAAGAAGTCGGCTATGAGCGCCAATACCTCAATTGTGCAGGGTATGTCGATATGAATATAACAAAACGCGTCGGTTATTTTCGCCTGTCGCAACGCCATTTCGAACACCCGTATATCTTCTACAGAGAGCGAGTTGCGTAGCAAACGACAGCTATTCTCCCAATCGGCGCTGTTAAATAGATTGTTCAACGCTCCAAGATCGGCCGATGATACACCGCGAGTAATAAAGGAGGTGTCCATCATTATTCCCACGAGCAACGCCGACGCCACTTTTTGCGGAATCTGTTCGCCCGCGTCGCGGTAATACTCGTAGAGGATGGTGCTACAGGCTCCATATTCTTCGCGGATATCCACATAGCGACAGGTTGGCGCGTATGGGAGTTTGTGATGATCGATAACCCCAATTACTTCCGCCTCGAGGTCCTTTACATTGCTGCCGCCTGATAGACTATCCACCACAATAATTTGCGCATGTTTATCGAGGTTGAGTTCCTTTGCGTAGGAGATAGGGATATCGAGAGAGTCGATAAGATCGCGGAGCGACTGGCTTTGAATCGACCCGCGATAACAGGAACGCGCGAGCACGCCGCGAAGAGAAAGGAGATGTTGGAGCGCGAAGGCGGTAGCTACCGCGTCGTGGTCGGGGAAATTGTGGGCTTGAACGAAGAGCGGCCTTTGCGGATCGATAATTTCGACTAAGCGGTGTATATTATTCATAACGACAAGTTAGGATTACAACCAATTCTACAAATCATAGCAACTTTGTCAACGATAATATCGCTAATCGCGACGAATAGCGTACGTTGATACTCTGTTAAGGAAGAAGCGTATCACCCATTAAGAAGCGATCTATTTCACGAGCGGCGCCGCGTCCCTCTTTGATAGCCCATACCACGAGCGATTGCCCCCGCCGAGCGTCCCCCGCTGCGAATATTTTCGGGTGATTGGTCTGAAAGTTTTCATATTCCGCCGCAATATTGGAACGAGCGTCGACCCGCAAGCCCATGCGCTCGATAAGCAGTTGCTCGGGGCCAAGAAAACCCATCGCCAACAATACCAGATCGGCGGGCCATCGTTCGGTCGTTCCCGGAATCTCCTGCATGCGCGGCGGTCTGTCGGGGGGCTTGTCCCACTTTACGCGGACGGTTTCCAACGCCTCGAGGGCGTCCGAGCCGATAAATCGTTTTGTAAGGATGGAAAATTGGCGAGGATCGTCGCCATATTTTGTTTGCGTCTCTTCATGCCCATAGTCGCTTTTGTAGACTCGAGGATAGACCGGCCACGGAAAATCGTCGGTCCGACCATGCGCCGGTTTGGGAAGCAATTCAAAGTTGACGATGCTCGAAGCACCGTGGCGAACAGCGGTGCCGATGCAATCATTACCCGTGTCGCCGCCGCCGATAACAATTACGCGACGATTACGCGCCGAGATATAGTTGCCGTCGGTCAGCCCAGAATCGAGCAGGCTTTTTGTGTTTGCTTTAAGAAACTCCATCGCGTAATGAACGCCAGAAAGCTCGCGCCCATCAACTCGCAATGGGCGAGGATTAGTCGCTCCGCAGGCCAAGAGCAACGCGTCGTACTCCTGTAGTAGCTGTTCGGGGTCGATATCGACGCCCACCGCCACGCCCGGTCTAAACGCGATGCCTTCGCGCTCCATGATGTTGTTGCGGCGTTCTACCAGAACTTTGCTCAATTTCATGTTTGGAATGCCATACATCAATAGCCCGCCGATACGGTCGTCGCGCTCAAATACGGTTACATGGTGCCCCGCCTGATTCAGCTGATCGGCTGCGGCTAGCCCGGCCGGGCCGCTTCCCACTATCGCGACTTTTTTTCCGGTGCGGGTTTGCGGCAAGCGAGGCTCCATTAAGCCATCGCTATAGGCGCGGTCGGCAATAGCGCCTTCATTGTCTTTGATGGCGACCGGCGGCTCGTTAATTCCAAGAACACAGGCCGATTCGCAAGGAGCGGGGCATACGCGTCCGGTATACTCAGGGAAATTGTTGGTCTTTCGCAATCGATAGAATGCCTCTTTCCATCTACCTCTATAGATGAGATCGTTCCATTCGGGGATAAGATTGTCTACCGGGCATCCATAATTCGATTGGCAGAAAGGAACGCCGCAATCCATGCAACGAGCGCCCTGCTGTTTCCGTTCCTCCGCGGGTAGTTCGGTATGAAATTCGTCAAAATCGTTGGTCCGTTCGGCCGGAGAACGATCAATCACCGTTTGACGGCGATAACGCATAAATCCTGTTGGCTGTCCCATTGCTACGCCGTCGCCGAAGCGATCTCTCGTTTATCCAAAATCGCTTTATAGACAGGAGATATAACCCGTTTAAATTCGGCGCGATGGTGAGTCCAGCTGTCTAGTATAGTAGCCGCGACTGTCGATCCGGTGTATAAACGATGAGATTGAAGCATATCCCGCAAATCGATTTCGTCTTGTTGTGTCAATGGCTCGATATCGACGATGTCATTGCTCATATTGCCGGCCAATTTGTCATGCGGATCCCAGATATATGCGATGCCGCCGCTCATTCCAGCGCCAAAATTGCGTCCTGTCTTTCCTAATATCGCCACTTTTCCTCCTGTCATATATTCGCATCCATGATCGCCCACCCCTTCAATAACGGCGGTAACCCCGGAATTGCGCACGCAAAAACGTTCCGCCGCAATGCCACGCGCGTAAGCCTCTCCGGATATAGCTCCGTAAAAGGCGACATTGCCGATAATTATGTTTTCCTCCGGCGCGAAAGAAGATGTTTTCGGCGGGTAGATGATCAACCTGCCTCCCGATAACCCCTTTCCCACATAGTCATTGGCATCGCCCTCCAACTCAAAGGTTACGCCTTTGGTTGTCCATGCGCCGAAACTCTGCCCAGCCGAACCGCTGAACTTAACCCATAGCGGCTGATCGACAAGTCCGCCCGGCCCGATTCGCTGGGTGATATAGTTGCTCATCATCGTTCCCACCGCTCGATCTGTATTGGCAATCGGCATCTCAAGCCGCAACGCGCCGCCATCTGGTCGCCGCGATCCGTCGCGCGATTGGCCTGTTTTGCGCGGCTTGAGGTCGGGAAGCGACGAAATAAGCCGCCGATCTAGCACCCTGTCTATGCCATGCTCCTGCGCGATAGAGCAGTAGATCGAGCTTTTTGCGTTCTTTGGTTTTGGCTTATAGAGCAGGCCTGAAAGATCGATGCCGCTTGATTTCCAGCGCAACAACGCGGTATCCAACGATAATAGATCGCTTCGTCCAACCATTTCGTTAAAGGTAGCCATCCCTAAGAGCGCCATATGCTCGCGAACCTCTTCGGCCAAAAAGGCAAAGTAATTGATCACATGCTCAGGCTTGCCGGCAAATTTTTTGCGCAATGCCTCGTCTTGCGTCGCGATGCCTACGGGGCAGGTATTTTTGTGGCATACCCGCATCATCACACACCCCATGGCAATAAGCGGCGCGGTCGAAAATCCGCATTCCTCGGCGCCGAGCAACGCGGCGATAACCACATCTCTCCCGGTCTTTATCTGCCCGTCGGTTTGGATAACAACGCGACTGCGAAGATCGTTGAGCACCAGAGTCTGGTGGGTTTCGGCCAAGCCAAGTTCCCAAGGAAGCCCCGCATGTTTGATACCGGTTAGCGGAGACGCTCCGGTTCCCCCGTCGTGTCCGGAGATTAAAATATGGTCGGCATGCGCCTTTGTAACTCCCGCGGCGATCGTTCCCACCCCCACTTCCGAGACAAGTTTGACGCTAATACGCGCCTTATGATTGGCATTTTTAAGGTCAAAAATGAGCTGGGCGAGATCTTCGATTGAGTAGATATCATGGTGCGGCGGAGGACTTATCAAGCCGACACCCGGTGTTGAATAGCGAGTTCGCGCGATAACCTCGAACACTTTGTGGCCAGGAAGTTCGCCTCCCTCGCCCGGTTTTGCCCCCTGCGCCATTTTGATCTGTATCTCGTCCGCATTGGTAAGATATTCTATCGTCGCGCCAAAACGACCAGAGGCGATCTGCTTAATGCTGGAACGCTTCGAATCGCCGTTGGGCAACGGCCTATAGCGCTCCGACATCTCGCCCCCCTCGCCGGTATTGGAACGCCCGCCGATACGGTTCATCGCGATAGCCAACGTCTCATGCGCCTCCTGCGAGATCGAGCCAAAGCTCATCGCCCCGGTAACAAAGCGCCGCATAATATTTTCCACAGGCTCTACATCGTCTATCGGTATGGCCGTAGTCGGTTTGAACGCGAGCAATCCTCGAATAGTCGCCTGTTTTTTGGATCGCTCGTTCTGCATATCGGTAAATCGACGAAAGGCGCTCCTATCGTTTTGACGCGTCGCAATCTGGAGCGAGGCAAGCGAATCGGGATTCCACATGTGGCGCTCTCCGCCGATTCGCCACTGATAATCGCCCGGATTTGCCAGCGGACTGCCAACCGAAGCGGCTCTTTTGGGATATCCCGCTCGATGTCGCGACAAATTATCCCGTTCTATATCGGCCAGGCTAATCCCGCCTATTCTGCTAGCGGTCCCGGCGAAACACCGATCCACAACATCCCTGCCGATGCCGACGATTTCAAAAATTTGCGCCCCTTTATAACTCTCTAATGTCGATATCCCCATTTTTCCGAATACCTTGCGCATTCCGTAGGCCAGCGCCTCCTTATAGTTGGCATACGCCTGCGTAAGCGAGTCGACCTCCGGAATTAAGCCGTCATTGTAGAGCGACGCGATCGCCTCCAGCGCCAGATAGGGATGGATGGCGTCGGCGCCATAGCCGATAAGCGCGCAAAAATGATGCACCTCGCGCGGCTCGCCAGAATCCGCCAGCAACGCGATCTGGGTGCGCTTGGCCTGGCGAATAAGGTGATGATGCGTCGATCCCATCGCCAATAACGCATCCACCGGCGCCATATCGCTATTCGCGCCTCGATCCGAAAGAATAGCGATCGAGTATCCATCGGCGATAGCCTGTTCCACCTCGCTGTTGATACGATCTAACGCGGCGGCCAGCGAACCATCGCCTCCATTTACGGGGTAGACGCAGTCGATAACGATTGAGCGAAATCCCCGATAGTCAAGGTTGCGAAGCGCCTCGAACTCGCTCTGCAAAATAAGGGGATGCTCCAGAAAAATGCGATGGCAGTGCTCGGGCGTGGTAGCAAGAAGGTTGCGCTCCGGCCCGATATAGGCCGATAGGCTCATAATCGACTTCTCTCGTATCGAATCGATAGGAGGGTTGGTTACTTGGGCAAAAAGTTGCTTAAAATAGTCGTAGAGCAGGCGAGGCAAGTCGGAAAGAAACGCGAGCGGCGCGTCGTTCCCCATCGAACCGATAGGCTCCTTGCTATTGGCGCACATAGGCTGCAATATCAGGTTAAAATGCTCAACCGTATAGTTAAACATACGGAACGCCGCGAGCAATTCTCGCCGATCCGAAAATCCACCGCCGATACCGCCGCGCGCATTATCGCCGCCTCGCGACCCGCCCCGACCGCTCCCCGTCTTACAATGCTCAACGATCTCGTCCAGCGTCAATTTATTCTCGCGCAACCAATCGGCGAACGGGTACAAGCTCGCGATGCTCCTTTTTAGATCATCATCGGCGATAATCGCCCCTCGTTCAAAATCCACTAAAAACATGCGACCCGGCTGCAACCGCCCCTTTTGGACGATCTTCTCCGGCGGAATATCCAGCACGCCCACCTCGCTCGCCATAACCACCAACCCATCCTCCGTAAGGTAGTATCGGCTTGGACGCAGCCCATTGCGATCCAGCAACGCGCCGATCAATCGCCCGTCGGTAAACGAAATAGAGGCCGGCCCATCCCACGGCTCCATCATACAGCTCATATACTCATAGGCCGCCCGTATCTCTGGATCCATATCGTCTCGATTCTGCCATGCCTCCGGAACCATCATCATAGCCGCCTCGGGCAACGACCGCCCGGTAAGCAGCAGCAATTCCATAACATTGTCAAACGCTCCGGAATCTGAGCAGTCGGGCTCGATAATCGGCAGAAGATCGCGCAACGAATTGCCGAAGGCTTTGCTGGCTAATGTGCCCCTTCGCGCTCGCATTTTATTGACATTGCCGCGCAATGTGTTGATTTCGCCATTGTGGGACATATAGCGCAACGGTTGCGCGCGATCCCAGCTGGGAAACGTATTGGTTGAAAATCGAGAATGCGCCATAGCAAGATGGCTTTCATAATCTGCGTCTTGAAGATCGAGAAAATAACGAAACAGCTGATCGGGCGTCAACATCCCTTTGTAGACAATGATTGTGCTAGAGAGCGAGCAAATATAAAACCATGTGTTTGGATCAAGCCCCCCACCCCTCAATTCGTTGGTTGCCCGCTTGCGGATGATATAGAGCGCCCGTTCAAATTGCCCCTGTTTGCTCCCCTCGCTCGAGGCGATCACCACTTGCCGCATTTCTGGTTCGCATCCTCCGGAGGTCGCCCCCAGCATGCTGTTATCGCGAGGGATGCGACGCGCCGCGATCATCGTCTGCCCCTCTTCGCGCGTGATTTCGGCGATTCTCGCTATGCATGAGTCGCGCGAAGCCTTATGGGAAGGCAAAAACACGATTCCCGCCCCATAGCGCCCCTTTTCGGGCAACGTTTTCCCTTCGCGCGACAGCTCCCTTCGCAACAGGCGGTCGGGCAACGCGGTTAAAATCCCGGCGCCGTCTCCGCTCTCGCGTTCGCTTCCAACCGCGCCGCGATGCGTCATATTGACCAACATATCCCGCGCGTGCCTTATGATTGTATGGCTCTGCTTTCCGTGAATCTGCGCGACAAATCCAACACCGCACGAGTCGCGCTCGAATGCGGGATCGTACAGCCCTTGCCGTTCGGGGCGTCTGATCATAGTATTGCGATCTTCAATCATCGACGGTCTATGCTCCATGGGTGTTTATATAGCACATAACGCGCCAACAATGAAGCCCCGCCGACGAGAAATAATAATTACCCATCATAAGCATATGCTATAATATATCGAAAAATATTTGTAACATAAATGTATATATTTTTCATATTATCTACATCGCGGTACAATATTGGCATGAACAAGGGGAGGGGGAAGTCTCCCCCCTCGCTATAGCCTGCGCGCCCGAGCCGCTTGCGCGTCTCGGGCGCCGCTCGGGCTCTCCTCCGCAAAAAGCGGAGGAGCCAGGCTCCGCTCCCGCTCCGCCTGTCGCGCGAGCTCGCAGTCTACCGCTTCCCCCCTCAGCGGGCGCCGCCTCCCATCACAAAAAGCCCCCGCAAAAGGCCCGCAACGCCCAACGGCAACAACCCATCGCTTCGCGGACGCCATACCGAGCGCCACCACCGTCGCTACAGCGGAATCTATACTACGTTTTGGCTCTTTCCCGCGAGAAATGATCGCATGTTATCGGCGGCGATATCTATCAGTCGTTGCCGCGCCGTCTTCGACGCCCACGCGATATGCGGCGTAATAATGCATCTATCTATTCCGAACAACGGGTTGTTTTTGCTTGGAGGTTCGGGGTAGAGCGTATCCAGCGCCGCTCCGGCTATTTTCTCCGAGCGTAGCGACTCGGCAAGCGCCTCTTGGTCGACGAGTCCGCCGCGCGCCACATTGATAAGATAGGCGCCATCGCGCATAGAGCGGAGCCGCTCGCGGTTAATGAGCTTTGTCGTCTCCGCCTTCATAGGGCAATGGAGCGACACAATATCGGACTGGGCCAACAGACTCTCTAAATCGGCCCACCGAAAAGATTTGCAACGAGGAGGTTCAGTGGGACGAGGAGTATGCGCGATAACACGCATGCCGAACCCGTCGGCGATTTGCGCGACGCGACGCCCGATATTGCCAAATCCTATGATGCCGATTGTTTTTCTCTCAAGCTCTATTTGAGGATATTCCCAAAAGCAGAAGTTTTTCCGCGCCGACCATTGCCCATCATGCGTCAGTCTATTGTGATCGCCCGCCCGCCTCATAAGCTCAAGTATCAGGGCAAAAGTCATTTCCGCGGTCGCCGTCGTGCTATAGGCTGGCACGTTGGCAACCACAATTTTCCGACGGCGAGTCTCATTAAGATCGATAATGTCGGTTCCCGTGCTTAACAATCCCACATAACGCAACCGAGGCGCGTAATTGAGTTGATCGCGACCCAAACGAATTTTATTGAGCGCCACTATCTCTTGGTCGCCGATACGTTCGGCGATTTTGTCGGGTTCAGTATAATCGTAGATCGTAAGATCGCCAATATCGGCAAACGGTTGCCACGATATATCGCCGGGATTTACGGTATATCCGTCTAAAATAGTTATTTTCAACGCGATAGATCCTCAATATAGCGTTCTACTATAGCGATCTGTCGATCAAACTCCTCCAATTTTTCGCGCTCTTGCCTTTGCACATCCTCGGGCGCCCGCTCGATAAATCGTTTATTTTCCACTTTATTCGCGCAACGCGTCCGCAACGCGTTCAAACGCGCCTGTTCTTTACGAAAATTGGGAAGATGGCGAGCCGCGTCGCATTCCGCCGGCAACGATAGAAATAACATATAGCCCTGTCCTCCTCGCCCAATGACACGGCGATTGTTGGCGGCGACATCAAATGGAATCCCATGCCGCGACAATATTTCGTTCAGGAGCTCTTCGCGCTCCTTTTTTGTCGGACGACTCATATGTTCCGGCGAGGAGCGTTCAAACACGACCCGATAGCAACGTGTCAACGCCGAGAAAATCTTTTGGTAATTGGGTATCGCTTCAATATTCGGAGTCGACGCATCATTGGAAGAGATCGCGACGATCCATTCGAGGCGAGTGTTTCTGGCTATTTCGAATTGGCTGCGGATCGTCCGAGTCGCGACGATGATGGAGTGAAAAAAATGATAGAGGGCGTCCGACGAATCGTTCACCAGTCGGGGTTGAACGGATGGGTAGCGACATATCATAATGCTGCGCGCGTCGTCGCGATAGCCGTCGATCAGCGGAAAGGCGATATCGGGAGCCGCTTCATGGAGATATCGATATAATTCCTCGGTTACAAACGAAAGAAAAGGATGCAATAGACGCAATATCTCGTCCAACAGGTAGACAAGATTGGAACAAATCCAATCGCGTCTATCGGCGAGGCCTATTTTTGTTATTTCGAGGTACCAGTCGCAAAAGTCGCTCCAGAAAAATTCGTAGATTGCGTGGCAGGCATCGTCAAAACGATACCCATCCATAGCTATTCGCGTCGTTTCAATCGTCCGGTGCAACCTCATCCAAATCCATCCCTCATACGAAGTTGGATCATCGCCAATTGCTGAGAGAAGACTGTCGCGATCGATAATCGTCGCGCCGTCTAATTGCGAGAATATAAGACGCGCCGCGTTCCATAGCTTATTGACAAACCGTGATCCAAGGTTGAAATCCTCTATATCCAGCTTAATATCTCGGCTTGACGACGTGATATATGCCAGCGAAAATTTGAGCGCGTCGGCCCCAAAACGCGCGACCACATCAAGTGGATCGATTCCGTTGCCAAGCGATTTGCTGAATTTTCTGCCGGTTTTGTCGCGGAGCAACCCCGTAAGATAGACATCTCGAAATGGCTCCTTGCCAAAGAGGTATCCCGACGACATAATCATTCTTGCGACCCAAAAAAAGATAATGTCATAGCCGGTAACCAGCGCGGTGGTTGGGAAGAATCGGTGTAGATCGTCGCTTTTTGTGTCGGGCCATCCAAGCGTAGAAAATGGCCAGAGCCACGATGAAAACCATGTGTCCAGCACATCGGGGTCTTGGCGCAAATTTTTTCCGCGATATCGCTCCAATTGCGTTGGATCGTCGCGCGATACAATCATTTCGCCGGTGTCGTCGTCGTACCATACCGGAATGCGATGTCCCCACCACAACTGTCTTGAAATGCACCAATCGCGAATGTTGCCCAGCCATTCTCGGTAGGTTTTTTCCCAATGGCGGGGATAAAAACGCACCGCGCCGCTCTTCCAAAGGTCGAGCGCCTGCTCTGCCAGCGGGCGCATGCGGACAAACCATTGGTCCGAGAGCAACGGTTGAATAACCGAGCGGCAGCGATAGCAATGTCCCACCTGATGAGTATGGCGATTTTCGCCAAGATAGAGTCCCGCCTCTTTTAGATCGGCTATAACCAGTTTGCGCGCGTCCGCGATCGACATTCCCCGATAGCGCTCCGGCGTCTGGCTGTTGAGCGTTCCGTCGTTATTCAGGATATTGATCGACGGTAGATTGTGCCGAGCTCCTATATCTCTGTCGTTTGGATCATGCGCGGGAGTTACTTTGACCGCTCCCGATCCAAATTCCCGATTCACAAAGCGGTCGCCAATAATCGGTATTTTTCTCTCTGTCAACGGAAGCAACGTCATATGTCCGATAAGGTGGCTATAGCGTTCGTCGTCGGGATGCACCGCGACAGCCGTATCGCCGAACATTGTTTCTGGTCGAGTGGTGGCGATCTCTATTGCTTCCCCCCCCTCGAGCGGGTAGCGATAGCGATAGAGAAAACCTTTGACTTGGCTATGTTCAACCTCTTCGTCGGATACCGCCGTTGCGCACCCGCTACACCAATTTACAAGATATTTTCCGCGATAGATAAGGCCATCTTTGTAGAGGCGAGCAAACACCTCTCGTACAGCGAGCGATAGATTCTCGTCCATAGTAAAACGTTCTCGGCTCCAATCGCATGAAGCGCCGAGTTTTTCCAGTTGGCGAGTGATAATCTCGTGATGATTTCGCTTTATTTCCCACGCCTTCTCTAAAAAACGCTCGCGTCCAATCTCGCGCCGCGTCGTTCCTTGACTACGCAACTGTTTCTCTACGACATTTTGCGTCGCGATGCCGGCATGATCGGTTCCGGGAACCCATAGCGTTGGATGGCCCAGCATGCGGCGATAGCGAATAAGGATATCTTGTAGAGTATTATTCAATCCATGCCCCATATGCAACACGCCGGTTACATTTGGCGGAGGAATCACAATAGTAAATGGCGGACGCTGTTTTGGGTCGGATGATTTTGTAGGGCGGAACAGTCCTTTTTGCTTCCACTCCGCATAGATTCGATCCTCAAACTGCTGATGATCATAGCTTGACGGTAATTGTATTGAATGTAGTCGACCCATAGCGCGGAAGGTATCATATTTTCGCAGTTGATACAACGAAAGACTATTGATCTACGGGTCAAACGCAAAAAAAAACCCCCTTGCTGTCCGGCAAGGGAGTAAAATAAAAAAGGAGGCAATCAATGAAACAATCTAATTATCTATTACGCCATTTTCGACGACCTTTTCCGTAGTCGTCATCCCAGTCGTCATCCCAGTCGTCATCCCAGTCGTCATTTTCGACGACCTCTTCCGTAGTCATCCCAGTCGTCATCCCAGTCGTCATCCCAGTCGTCATCATTACGCCATTTTCGACGACCTTTTCCGTAGTCGTCATCCCAGTCGTCATCCCAGTCGTCATCATCCCAGTCGTCATCAAAATGGCTGTGGCCAAATAAATGGCGCATGCCGGGAATTGTATCGCCAACGATGGCTTCGGCTTCGTCGTGAAAGGATAGCATCATTAGTTGCAGATCGACACGTATGTCGTTCATTCGAAGCAACGCATTCTCTATCGCCGACGTGTCGCGATTGCTGCTATCGTATAGATTGGTAAGCTCGGTGCGTACCGTTCGCAATTCTGCCCGCAAATCCTCGGTCTCTAGTTCTGCTCGATCGCGGAGAGCCGTCAGTTGACTTATTTGCTCTTCGCTCATATTTGAGCTATCAAAGTGCCATCGTTCGCGCGGTCCTGAAGCGAACGCCGCGCCGCTAATAAAAGCGACCATCAACATTACAAAAATAACTTTTCTCACTCTAACCAGTTCCTCCATTAAAAACGTATTTCCGTGAAACAATCTAATTATCTATTACGCCATTTTCGACGACCTTTTCCGTAGTCGTCATCCCAGTCGTCATCCCAGTCGTCATCAAAATGGCTGTGGCCAAATAAATGGCGCATGCCGGGAATTGTATCGCCAACGATGGCTTCGGCTTCGTCGTGAAAGGATAGCATCATTAGTTGCAGATCGACACGTATGTCGTTCATTCGACGCAACGCATTCTCTATCGCCGACGTGTCGCGATTGCTGCTATCGTATAGATTGGTAAGCTCGGTGCGTACCGTTCGCAATTCTGCCCGCAAATCCTCGGTCTCTAGTTCTGCTCGATCGCGGAGAGCCGTCAGTTGACTTATTTGCTCTTCGCTCATATTTGAGCTATCAAAGTGCCATCGTTCGCGCGCTCCCGAAGCGAACGCCGCGCCGCTAATAAAAGCGACCATCAACATTACAAAAATAACTTTTCTCACTCTAACCAGTTCCTCCATTAAAAACGTATTTCCGTTAAGATATATTATTGTAGTATCTCATATGGATAAGGTTCCATAGGATCGCATTATTTTTGATATAATTTGCTATAAAGTTTGAAAAGCCGCTGTTTGCAATAGGCGAACGTCGATATTTCGCTAAAATAGCTCCAGCATAATATTCACCGATGCGATGAGCGCGCTGGCGTCGCCTATAAGGTATCCTATACGGAGCGAAAACGCGCGGAGAAAGTCGAAGCGAGCGCTAATGTCAAAGAGCGCTGTCGTATCAAATTGCGGATCGTCGATCAGCAACGTAGTGCCTATCAGCGGAGTAATCTGGATAGTATTGTCAATATCGAACGAGACCGCGGCGCGAATAGGAAGCCGCGCGACAGAGAGGTTAAAGCCCGCCGCCGGTATCGCGATCGCAACCTCGCCGCCGATGGCCAGCCAGTCGTTGATAACATAGAGCGGCATAGCGTAGATGGCAAATCCAAAAAAATGCGCGGCGGCGGCTGTTCCATAATTTTCGATATTGGCGACGGCGTCGCCTACCACCGTGTCGACTGCGAGGGTAGCTTCTGGAGCAAAAAATGCCAATTCCACGCCAATTGCGATATTCAAGGCGAAGTTTTCTACATCGGGTATGATGGGGATGGGCACGTCGTCATATTCGGATGACGGGTTTCGTTGCGCAAAGAGGGAAGCGCCGCAAAAGGCGGTCGCCAGCATCGCGGCGAAGCTGGCGATTATAGCGATGCGCGCCAGAAAAAACAGCGGGGGGCTATCCACCACTTACGCGGGACAGGGGATCTCGCGTGGTAGAGGTTCTTCCGTGGTGGTTTGTTCATTGGCAAAACAAGTAAGCTGAGTTTGCATTCCACTGCTGTCGAAGATAGTACGCTGTTTCAGAAGTCCGGTAGTATAAAATGTTTCTATAATTTGCGCCGTTGTTCCGTTCGCATGGTAGGTTGTTTTCTGTTTTGGGATCCCCCCCCCGTTCAAGTCTGTTATGCGCTCGTGGAAAGTCGTTAGATGGAGCCTTATTTCGCCATTTTCATTGTAGACTGTTTGGGATGATGGTGTTGTTCCATCATCAGCGTAGGTGAGTACCTCTGACTTTGTGTTATCGCTACGGTAACTTGTGAGCTGCGAAAGAGTTCCGTCAGAGCGAAATTCCTCTATTGATTCTATCGTACTGCCGTTCTCCATGTAGTGTGTTGTCTGTTCCCGATTCCCATTGTCGCGGTAGGTCTCTCTGCGATCGAGAGTTCCGTTCATGCGAAAGTGCATTTCCCGCACCAACGTTCCATCCTCGCGGCGGAATCTACGTGTCTTAATACTTCCATTATCGTACTCCACCTCGCTGATCTGTAAATTCTCGTCATTGTCGTCCATGGTGTCGTTGTTGTTGGGCATTTCGCAGGCTAGTAATGCAATTCCGCATAGCAATACCAACATTAGTAGAGATATAGTCAATAATTTATTCATACATTAATATAGCTCATTATAACACGCAATTCAAATGTTGTATTAAATAGCGATACTAATAGACTGAAAATCGCGGATTCCAGTCTAATCGGATGAAGAATCTATCATTTTTCGCCGAAGTTACGATATTGGGAACATTGATCACGTAATGAAAGCCATTTTGGAATATATCTCTAATGGTTTCCGAATCCCAGCCAATGGATACTCTAAAACTATTATAGTAGAAAGAGACAAAGAGAATCCCATGCGAGTAGGCTCCTCCATACGTATCGCTAATATCAAATATAACTCCCCGCCGATTATGCGTAAGACTGCGGTCGTCGTTGATAATCGTTCCGTCCAAAGCAGAGCCTGTCCATATCGTTAAACCAATTCCTGCTCCTATTGTCTGTTCGTCGTCCAATCGAAAGAGCGAGCTTATTTCGGTGCCGAATGTTCGGTATTCGTCGCGACCCATAAAAGCGAGGGCATCATTTTCAAATATGAGTCCTATGATGAAATCGCGCCGCGAGTAATAGTAAGATAGCGACCCAGTGGCAGAACTCGTATTGATGCTATCCAAATAGTAGCCGTATTGATAAATAATGTTATGTCTTCTTCGTCCAAGCGGTATGCGGTAGTTGGGCAGTGTTCCAAGCGCTCCCCACGAAAAACCCAGCGCCCCGCTTAAGAATAATGTGTGCCGTTCTCCCGGGATTCCCAGATCGTTTACTGCGGCGCTATAACTTATTTGCCCGTGAATATAGAGGAGTTCAAGAACAGGAACGCGCGGCATGTAGATCGTAAACCTTGTTTGCGCTCCGACATCTTGTATATGAGTGCTCAGCGTCGTATGCGGTTCAACGTCGAGATCGAAATGCTCGGATCGCACCTTGAGTCCCAATGAAAAGAGCGAAAAATCGACGAACTGTTCCTCTTGCGCTTCAAGCATCGGCGACAGCGCGAGTGTCAAGCATAGGAGGAATACCAATAGTAGTGCCGAGAGCAGGGTAGAATGAGTTGGCATAACAGTACTATAGCATAAGAATCGGCGAAACGCTCAGGACTACGCCAAAAAGTTGACTAGATTTCCCAGGCTATGCTTGTCGGCATTTTGCGCGTTGCTTTTGTAGAGATTTATTGGCGAAATAACAGGTTCTTGACCTATCAATGTTTCCAGCATCGAATTTATTTGACGTAGCCTGTTAACAGAATAGCTTCTCGATGCGCTATGCGCCGACTGCGGTTCGCCGACCACATGCTTAAATCGCACATATCCCGTTTGCGGCGAGACAGGAAGGTGTAATGGGCTATCTGTAAACCGCGCGCGAACAACGCTCAACGTCGAAATATTATTATTCGCTATAGCTACCGCGCTACTCATTACACTATAAATTTCGGCTCTAAAAAAGCGGACTTAAATAAAATTTTTCTATTTGGGAAGAGTACGCAACGCGAGTAGATCATCGCGCGCGCGCGGGCTATACCAACAAAAAAACGGGAGCGATTGCTCCCGTTGTTATTGGTAGATACGGTTTATCTTGAGTCTTACAGCTCGGCGATGCACGCGTCGGCCGCGGCCTGCATTGATTCAGCCGCTTCTGATGGAGCGGTAGTTCCCGCTAAAACCGCGTTGAGTTGGGGCTTCATCGCGTCCCAGTTGCAACGCATCTCGATCACAGAGGGCATCGGCGTGCCGACCGCGATCTGTTCCGAAGAGCCTTGCAAAATGGCATCGGAAACGACCGATTCGTCATTTAAAGCCTCTAATAATGCGGGAAGACGAGTCAGTTGGGCTACCATTGCGATTTGATTATCGTAATTAGTGGCGAATTTCACAAAGTCGATCACCACATCGCGCTGTTCATCGGTAATATCTTTGGGGATCATAAAATATTTGCCCGACGTATAGGGAGCGGGATATCGCCCCGTGCTGGAGACCCTCGGGAGCCTCGCTATGCCAAGATTATCTCCCATAGCTTCTTGGTAGTCGCCGAGCGACCAATCGCCATTGATAATCATCGCGGCTCGTCCTTCTTTGAATAGGGTATCCGCGCCATCGTAGTCTACCTCTTGGGGCGTAATTCCCTCTTCTTTGAGTCTGAGAAGAAACGCCAACGCGTCTACCATTGCCGGCGTGTTAAGACTGGGCGATATTCCATCGTCTTGGAATACTCTGCCTCCAAATCCCCCCAACCATGGCACCAGCCAAAATGGCTCGATCTGATTCCAAACGATGCCCCATGTGTCGACTCCGTCGCTAACGCTGGCCCCCATCGTAAGCAGTTCGTCTGTGGTTTCTGGAGGAGAGGCGATCATCGATTTGTTATAGAGCAACATAAGGTGGTTTCCGCTGGAAATTGGAACGCCCCATGTCTGTCCGTTCAAAACAACCGATTCGACATATTGGCTCAGGTCGAAAAACTGGTCGACAGGTTGGATTAAATCTGCGGTTACAAATGGACCCGCATGATCATTGACCGTCCACAGCAAATGTGGAGGCTCGCCCACCAGCGAAGCATTTTGAAAATCTTCGCGCAACGCTTCGGTATCTTTGTTGAGGACGCTGATTATCGGAGCGTCGGGATTTGCCAAACCATATGCCTCTGCCAAAGAGACAACAAATTTATAGGCGCCTTCCGCCGTGCCTTCCTGAGTCCACAAATTGAGCGATTCATCTTGCGCGCCGCCCGCCCATGCGACAACCCCAGACAATACGATGAAAAGTATCGAAAACAAAATATTTTTACTCACTATTTTCATAAAATACATATAATTATATGGTATTACTTTGTCAAGCGCCTATTCAATAGAGAATATGTTCGACAAAATTAATATTGTATTATTCAATTATTGGGATATACTCTATAGTAGAGGAGGATTGTGTATGCATATACGTATTGTGGTAAACATTAAATTTTATACAGTAGTTATGGCCTCGCTTATGGCGATAGCTCTGGCCGGCTGTTCGGTCATCTCGACGGAAGATCAAGGCTCTCAAACGTTGCAATTGGGAGGAGGTTTATTCCGCTTGCCGAGCGACGTGGCCGAACCTAATCAGCTTCGTAATATTGATATTTCCTCTTCCGCAAACGGTCTGTCCTATCCCAGAGATCGTTTTGGCGGACCAGATGTAGTCGCGATAGCATATGGACCTATCCAATTCCATCATACCGTTCGCCCATCGCAACGTCCATTTAGGAACGTCTCCGAGGTTACCACCGATCTTCGCGCCCGGTTGCTATTGGATATGCAACGGAGACCAGACAATATTTCCGTTGTGGAGGTGCCGGTAAGCAGCTCTACGCTTAGTCTGGACATTACTCCCGTTATGGAACAGGTCGGTGTTTGGCAGATTGCCGTTTTTGGACTTGCGAATATAGCTTTTAATCCCGAAGATATCCGCGCCGACGATATTATCTGGGCGGCATTCGATGTAGGATATGTTCATCAAAATTATAGAAATGGCGTGCGTCGTGTAGACGCCGATATTTGGCTTGAGCCGCTGTGCGAAGCGACGCAAGACGGCCTGGACGCATGCTTCGACGAAGACGGCGACGGCAACGCCGATACAGTCGGCCTCCGTATCTCGTCTGGTCTTGACGAAGTGCCCGGCGATATTGGCGTTAGCACTGCGGCGATGCCCGGCGACCTTGTTATTCCTTCCATTATTTTAGTAGAAGGGATAGATGGGGAGCAAGTGGAGATCGACCATCCTATCGATTTTGAAGCGTTCGTGTCATTGCCGGGCAGGGATGAACCCGTCACTTTCTTTAGCGCTGAACAAGATACCAGCGATCCAGAGGACACTGATCCTGATATATATGATATTGTGATCAATCATCCCGATCAACTGCAAGCCATGCTTACCTACCAATTGAGAGTCGTAATGTGGCGAAAAGGAACAAAACCTAATGATTCCGAGTTTGCTCTTATGTGCCAAGACAGCGAGAATTGCGCCCAGAGGACATTTATGGTGGATGCGTCTGAAGGGGTTTCGGGAACTCTCGATACTCCTACGGGATTTACCGCGACGCCGGGAGACGGCGAGATTGTATTGACCTGGAACGCCGTGGAAGGAGCGACCGTATACCATATATTCCATGGATTAACCGCAACTTCGAGCGATTTGATGCCGCTGGAAATTGGCCCGATAAGCGGTACCAGTTACACGCACACAGGACGTACGAACGGCGCCGCGAATTATTACGCCATTATCGCAGACGCTCCTCCCGCATCGATAGAGGGGCCGTCCGTGGCGAGCGAAATGAGCGAGGTTATCGGCGCTGTCTCGCGGGCGATCGGCAATCTGTCCGCCCCTGCCAATGTTGAAGCGATTGTTGCGGATAGCCAAGCGACACTGCTATGGGACGCGGTGGTCGGCGCTGAGAGTTATAATATTTATCGCGGAGAAGGGACAGAGTTGCTGACTCTATTGCCTACCGTGGTTATTTCCGCAACCCGCCATATCGACCGAACGCCGAATAATGGCTCGGTGTACAGATATGCGGTTGTCGCCATAGATTCTGGCGGCGTCGGAGGGGCGCAGAGCGCGACCGTCTCGGCGAATCCGGTAGCGGCGACCGTCGCGCCTGCAGTAGCTCCTACGGGACTCGCTGTTGTCGCTCAAGAGAGAGACGCTGTCCTAACATGGGATCCGGTAGCGGGCGCGACGATGTATTCGATTTACCGCGGCGCATCGGCCGCCGATGCGATGAATACCACGGTTGGCGACAATGTCGCGTCGAGCGTTATCGATCTGACCTATACCGACGAAACGACGGTATACGGCGCTACCTATTATTACGCGATAATCTCTCGAAACGCTGTTGGCGACAGCGCCGCATCTTCCGCCGTCTCTGTTGTCTTTCCTAGCGTCGCCGATAATGATGGCGACGGACTTATCGAGATTAATACCTTGGAAGCGCTCAACAATATACGTCATAATTTATCGGGAACCGGCTACAAGGAGAGCGCCGCGGTTCAAGGAGATGGAGAAACGCGTGGATGTCCGACCGACGGTTGTTTTGGCTATGAGCTGACACGCAATTTGGATTTTGCCGCCGCGACAAGCTACGAAGCGGCGACGGTGAATGATGATTGGCGACCAGCCGGAGGAACCCCCCGCACGTCGGCAAACGGTGGGTGGGAACCGATAGGAAGTTGCAATAGCGATACGAATGGCGACGAAAATCGATGCGGAGATACTGACGACCAGTTATTTAACGCGATGTTTAACGGTAACGGCTTTACGATCGCCAACCTCTATACGCGCGGAAACGAAGGACGCGGATTATTTGGAGCGATTTCGGGCGACGCGCGCATTAGCAATATCGGCGTTATCGAGGGCAATGTCTATGGCGACAATGGAGACGACAGTTACATTGGCGGATTGGTCGGCTATAATGCGGGATCGATTGTCGCTAGTTATAGTTTGAACAATGTCGACGCCGATGATGGAAGCGGCGATATCGCCGGCGGGCTTGTTGGCGTTAATGCGACGAATGGAAGAATTATCGCCAGTTATGCCGCTGGAATGGTCCGTAGCGGAATTGGATCCAATGGTCGGGCCGGCGGATTGGTCGGGGACAATAAGGGATCGATTACCGCCTCGTACGCAACCGGCGAAACGCTTGGCGAAAATGGAGATGACGATCTTGTCGGCGGATTGGTTGGCTATAACGAGGGAACGATTATCGCGACCTATTCGACCGGCGACGCAGATGGCGGAAACGGGAATGACACAGTTGGCGGACTGGTCGGCGAAAATATCGACGATGGATTGATTATCGCCAGCTATGCGACAGGAACAGCAGACGGCGGCGTCAGCGGCGATAATGATCGAGTCGGCAGTTTAGTTGGCTCAAATGCGGATAGCACTCGTACGCCGGTTGACTCGATGGCAAGTTACGGTTTTGGCAGGACGGTCGGAGTGGACACGATGGGTATCGATCGATCGGATGATGCGGATAGCACTGTCATGAATGTGACGGGGATTACCGAGGCAAATTCCGGATCGGTATGGAATAGCGCCGAAAACAGCACGATGGGCGCATGGAATTTTGGCAATACTACCGAACGCCCAGTCCTTCTCTACGCCGACTACGACGGCGCGGGGGATGATTACAGCTGCGACGATTTTCCCGATATGTTGCCCGATGGCAACCCGGTAACCTGCGGATCGACAATTATACCGATGCAAGGCAATAGAGTACCCCCGCCCGCTTAAAGAGTACTGCCGCCCAACTGGCCGAATGCCGCGTCTATCGATTAGGCGGGGCGTTCGGCCGCCATCATAGCGACAGTCGCCGCCCCCAACGCCGCCGCCTCGCCATGCGACGCAAGGCGTAGGGGCATCCCCCAGCGTTCCGATGCCAGTTGTCGAAGCAACCTGTTTGCCTGTAGCGCGGTGCCCGAACCTATCAAGCGTTGCGGAGCGGGCAAGTTGCATTGCCGCCACAGCGCATAAAGCTCGTCGACTATCCCCGACATTACGCCGTAGATAAGCTCGCCCGCTTTCCAATTATCTGCGCCAATCGACTCAATTGCTCCGCGCCGTTCGGGGTTATCGCGGGTTCCAAGGAAGCGCGTATCGACGACGAGCGGCCTTTCGGGCGTAAATTCGCGATGTGCTCGCTGAAAATCGCCAATCCCGGAATATATGTCGTCGGGAGGTTTGCCTGCGTAGAGCGAATATACATCGGCGAAAAAACGCGCCAGCAATTCCAACGATTTGCCCCCGCTTAATACCGATCCGGTGGCCAAATATTGGTCGCCCATCAACGGACGCCACTCGACCCCGCCGTCCGCTATCTTGCGGTATTGCCCCGAGCTCTGCGATATCTGCGCGCTTGTTCCTATGTTGATAAGCAGCGCTGTGTCAAACGCCGCCGCTTTATCCCAAGCGGGCCGCTTGTTATGCGGCATTGCCTGTCGATCGCTATTGTCTGCGGCGATCATGGAGAGCGCGCCGATATAGCCCGCCTGATTATCGCCAATCGGAGCCGCCACTGTTATTCCGCGTCTGGAAACCCCGGCGGCGGCGGGAGATATAGTCGGAAGCCATGATCGATCGATACCCAACGCCTCTACGGACTGCAGATCAAAATCGCCCTTGTCTATGGCAAAAAGACCGAGACTATCGGCGCAGGTGGCGTCGGTAATAGCCGTTCGGGCGCCGAGGATCTTCATTACCACATAATCCATAATAGTCGCCAATCCCGCGGCGTTCCGCGGTGTTATGTTTTCTTTCGTATTGGCGTAATGGGTCGCGAGTCCGTAGCCGACAGGAATGGGCTGGCCCGCGCGCGCCGCAATTTCTTCGCTATACCGCCGCGCGCCATCGTAGAGCCACGTATAGAGCGGGGAACAGGCGTCTCCCGCGCTATCGATGTAGACGATTCCATGCATCTGGCCGCTTATCCCGATCGCCGCCGCTCCCCATCGCCGTTCAAGCGCTTCGAGACGTTGCGTCGACAATCGCAACAGCTTTTCGGCGTCTTGTCGCGCGCCGCCATGGTCTAACGACGCCCGGTGCGCGTTCGACCCCGCCTCTAGAACCGCCATAGCATCCCAATCGACGACGGCGTACCCAATTGTGGTGGTGCCAATATCCAGTCCAATCGTTCGCATTGCCATCTACTTTATCCATATACTATAGAGAATGTAAAGGCATGGAAATATAACGGCGTCGCTCTATTTTTGTTGGCGGTAATTTTGTCGGTGGCGATAACGGAATCGATCTTTTGCGAGGGATTTGGGCGTTGCGGGCGTTTTGGAGGGGGTTTTCCATTGGAGGGGCGACGCCCGCAGAGGGGGGAGCGTAAGAAATTAGCGGCGCGGCGGGCGGAGCGCGAGCGGAGCCCGTAGTCTCCGCAATGCGGAGACTAGCGCCTGCGGCGCCTATCGACGACGCTTTGCGGCGGCGATAGGCGAATGGCTGAAGCGAGGGGGGAGACTTCCCCCTCAAGATGCTGGGGGTTATCGCACTGGGCCGAAGCGCGAGAGCGGCCAGTAACGCCAGATGACGAACGCTTTGAGGGCGGTTCGATCCACAGCGCCCCAATGGCGAGAGTCGATGGCGGCCACGCGGTTGTCGCCGGCTAAGAAGTACTGCCGGTTGCCCAATTGATGCTCGTAGGGCGGCGAATGAAGCAGAGCGGCGGGGTCGGCGCGGTAGGGGCTTATGGTCTGTTCCCGTTTGAAATAGCGGTCGTCGGGCGATTGAATAAGAAGATTGCCGTGGTGTTCGCGGATGCGTTCGCCCGGAAGGCCAACGACGCGACGAACGATACGCGTGTCATATTGGCGGGCGCGGCGTTCTTTAGAGGGGAGGAGCCGGTAGAGCGCGCTGATGGGCGGTGGGTCGCCGAACGATTGCGGCCGCGCCAAGACAATCGCGCCGCGGGGCGGGGAGAGAATCGGCGGCCAGCGGTAGGCGAGCGCGGGGAGCACGATAAGGTTGTCGCCCGATTGAATGGTGGGGGACATCGCGTCGGTTTCTATGCGGATGGTGTTGATAAATAGCAATGGAATAAGAAAATAGAGCGCTACAAACAGAGCCGAGCCCAAAATAAGGCGACGAATGAGTAATTTTTTCTTTTGATGTAGGTAGTGGCTATATCTGCGCGCCATCGGCGA
The DNA here is from genome assembly GCA_965220165.1 of Spirochaetia bacterium. Classification (GTDB taxonomy): domain Bacteria; phylum Spirochaetota; class Spirochaetia; genus CBDCPJ01. The sequence goes on along the minus strand of CBDCPJ010000051.1, from coordinate 16,656 downwards.
TTAGCGCGCGAGCGTTCCCGCTAAAAGATGTCGCGGCATGCTAGCGGATAGGCCCGATACGTCGCACAGGCCAGTATTTTATCAATGCCCGCCCCAATACTTTTTCTACGCGCGCCGCGCCGAAATAGCGGCCGTCTCGTGAGTTGTCGCGGTTGTCGCCCAAGGGAAAAATCCTATTTTCCGGGACATACCACCCCATTTCAAATGTATGATAGCGCTGCGCGTTTCGTCTATCATGGGGTCGTATAGCAAGCGTCGACGCGGATCGCCGCATGGTGAAGAATAGCGGATCGACATGCTGCTTGCGCGAAATGTTTTGTATCGCTTCCGCCTGATCGCGGGTGACGGGAAGCCCCGCGTCGCGAGCCGCCAACGCGTCGGCGCCTTCGATAAATAGATCGTAATCGTCGGGAGGGATTAATCGTTGCACGGGATAATCGACGGACGCGCTGATTGCTTGAAATTCCGACTCGTCGAACCAGCGGCTTTCGCCCTGCGGCTTGATCATAATATTGCCGCGCACTTGGCGAAGTCGATCGCCCGCGACGCCTACCGCCCGTTTGATAAGGAAATGGGGGCGCGGTTGGCCGTTTTCGTCTTGGTCGATGTCGACTAACGATAGCGTCGCCATATAGATGATGCGTTGCATAATGTCAAAGAGCGGGCCTTTGCCGATATAGGTGGGATTTTCGAAAATAATCACCTCGTTGCGCTTGGGCTTGGCGATGCCCGATATTTTAATCGCGCCGGGAATAAGTTCGGGTCCGTAGATAAATTTGTCGACAAAGATGCGGTCTTTGAGCATGAGGGTTTCGATCATCGATCCAGAGGGGATTTGGTAGCCTTGCACGAGATACTGGTTGATCAGCAACACGGCGCATGCCGCCCAGACAAATGCCTCTATCCATTCCACAATGCGGTTTTTCGCGCGGCGCTTAATAAGCCGCCGTATTTTTCGCTGGCGAGCCGAGGTAAGCAGGCGGTTGATGAGCGCGACGAGGCGATCGCGCCAGTCGAGTGGAGGCGCTTCGTTTTTTGGCGTTCCGCGCGTCGACGATCGACCTTGTTCGCTGTCGGGGCTAGGCGTGGGGCGATGTTTTGATGTCGATGACATTGGAGAGCACGCGATGAACCGGACAGCGGTCGGCGATTGCCATGAGCCGCTGGCGTTGATCATCGTTTAGATCGCCGCTTATTTCTATCGAGCGGGCGATAGTGGCAGGGTTGCCCGCTTTTGCGGCGGTAAAATCGAGGTGCGCGACAACCTCTTTGAGCGGATATTTATTGCGCTCGGCGTACATTTTTAGGGTAATCACGGTACAGCCGCCAAGGCTGGCAAGCAGATAGCTAAATGGGGACGCTCCTAAGTCTGATCCGTTATACGATGCCGGTTCGTCTGCGATCATGCGATGGTGTCCGGCGACAATTTCGCTGGTATAGGGTTGCGTTCCAATTCGGACGGCGACTTGGCTGTTGGTTGCAAGGGGTTTTGCCTGCTCTGCTTGCGTTGCTTCGCAACGATTGGTCCAGCCGGCGATCGATGCCGCGACAAATTTTGCGTCGGCCGGATTGGTAAGGAGATGGTCGGCTTTATTGAGGCTTACAAAGCTTTTTGGGTGGCGAAGCGCGCGAAAAATTGTTTCGGCGTTGTCGATTGAAACAATTGTGTCGACGGGAGAGTGAAAGATGATTGTGTCTTTTTTTAGTTTGCCGAGCCATTGTTCTGGCGGGTGGTTGCGAAGGTCTTCGACAAATTGTTTGTCTATTGTAAATGGTCTGCCGCCGATGGATACGGTTCCGTAGCCCTGTTGCTCGATATTTTTGATGCCGTCGCCAAAGAGTTTGGTGACGTGTTCGGGATCGGCGGGCGAGCCTATTGTCGCTACGCCATTGACGCTTTCTATTGATTGGGCGGCGTAGAGCGATGCTGTTCCCCCCAAAGAATGGCCGATCATAATGCGGGGGGGAGCGTTTAGGGTGTCTTTCATATAGGTCGCGGCGTCGATGAGGTCGCTAATTTGATGGCTAAAGGTGCTTTTTGCAAATTCTCCGGAACTGCTGCCAAGTCCGGTGAAATCGAAGCTAAATACCGCTATGTTCTGCTCGGTGAGGCCGCGAACGATGGTCCGCACCGCGTTGAGTTGCTTAGAGCAGGTAAAGCAGTGGGCGAATAGGCAGTAGAGGCGGGGCGATGCTCCCGAGGGAAGATCGATGCGTCCCGAGAGCGTGTCGCCGCCGCGATTGGTGAATTGTACTGTTTGCGTGGGCATGGCATGGGATGAGAATTTAAACAACAAATTGCTAGACTATTATGGGGGAAGAGTCAAGGAAGCCGCGTCGATTTTGCGGTCGATCAGTACAATGCGATACCGACGAGATACTTTTTACCCAGTTAAACATATTTTTGTTCTATCAGTCGCTCCATCCGCCGCGCCATCGCCGCCTTTACCTCGTCCAGCGAAGCATCGCGCCCAAGCAGTCGGCTCATCGACGTATGCGCTCGCCCGCGAATGCCGCAGGCGACAATCCAATCGAACGCGGCAAGGTCGGTGGCGACATTGATCGCAAAGCCATGGAGCGTTACGCCGCCGACGATAGCGATGCCGAGCGCCGCTATTTTGTCGCTCCCGACCCAGACGCCCGGGTGCCCCTCGCGCCGATGCGCCGAAATGCCAAAATCGCCCAGCGTATCGATAATCGCCCCCTCTAGCCCATCGATAAATGCGCGGAGATGGCGTTGCCGTCTGTAGAGATGAACGATGAGATAGCCCACCAGCTGCCCCGGCCCGTGATAGGTGGTCTCGCCCCCCCGTTCTATGCGATGAATTGCGACGCCCGCTTGCTCCAGCGCCGCGCGATCGATCAAAATATCGCTATCGACGGCGCGTCGACCCATCGAAATAACCGGAGGATGCTCAACGAACAGCAACGTATCGCCAATGAGCTCCTGTTGCCGTCGACGATTAAGATCGCGTTGCGCATCGAGCGCCTCGGCATATCCCATATGTCCAAGATCGCGTACGACGAGTGGCGACATTGTTATAGCTTCTCGGAAATCTCGGAAATAGCGATGGAGACGCCCAAATCCTCCTGTCCGTCGCGAGCGGCAAGCGTTACGGCGCCCCCATGCGCGCCCTCTCCCGCGGCCGGCGCCTCCTCCAGCAACCGAAGCGACGAACTCAACGTCTCCCGCTGAATATAGTCCCCATAGCGATCGGCGATAGTCTTAATCTCTGCGTAATGGCGAATTTCGATCGCCCAGAGCGTAAGTTCGATCCGGCTTGTGATATTGAGCCCGCAGTCTTTGCGGAGGCGCTGAATAGCGCGCACAATCTCCCGCGCCCACCCCTCGCGCCACAGCTCATCGTCTATCGTCGCGTCGATAGCGGCCGTTAAGCTTCTGTCGTTCATTATAAAGAGCCCCTCTTTCTCGACACGCTCCACCACAATCGCGTCGCGATCGACGATCAACGCGCCATCGGGAAACTGCGAATCCTCCAAGCGATGCGTCCCTCCCGAAAGAATGGCATGGATAGCGTCGCTGTCCATCTCCGCAATCATCTTTGCGGCGACACGAATCGCCTTTCCTAAGTGTTTGCCAAGCAACGGATAGTTGGGTTTTGCCCGATACGAGACAAATTCGGTCTCATCCTCCGCTATCGTTACGCGCTTTACATTGACCTCATCTCGGATAATGTCGATAGCCTCCAGCAACAGCGCCCGCTCCTCGCTATCGCCGCTCACTATCTTGATCTCGCGGAGCGGCTGGCGAATCTTAATATTATGCTGCCGCCGGATGGCGTGCCCCATGCTGACCGCGCGGCGGCATAACGCGATTTGACGCTCCAGCGCCAAATCGCGCCGGGCGGAATCGGCGGATGGCCAGTCGCAGAGATGGATGGAGATAGGATCGTCCGCGCAACGAAGATTACGGTAGATATCCTCGGTGATAAAGGGAATAAACGGCGCGGCGATGACGACCAGCCGAACCAATACGAAATAGAGCGATCGATAGGCGGAAATCTTATCGTCATCGTTGACGCTTCGCCAAAAGCGACGCCGAGAGCGACGAATATACCAGTTATTCAGCGAATCGATAAATGTAATGATAGGCGCGATGCTCCGTTGCAGATCGTAGCGATCGAGACTGCTCGAGACCGCTTCTAATAACCGCTCGCTTTCGGAGACGATCCAGCGATCAAGGAGATTGGAAGGCGCAAAATTCGCGGAGGCAACAAGCGCCGACTCGCGCGCGACAAAGCCGTCGATATTGGCATATGTTACAAAAAAACTATAGGCATTCCACAACGGGATCAGCGCGTCGCGCGCCATATCCTTTACGCCAGCGTCGGAATACTTAAGATCCTCCGCCATAGTTACCGCCGATCGCAACAGAAAGAGCCGAAGGGCATCAGCCCCAAATCTGTTTATCACATCCTTGGGATCGGTATAGTTTCGGTCGCGCTTCGCCATTTTCTTGCCCGTTTGATCCAGCACCAGCCCGTTGACCACAACATGCTTGTAGGCAGGCCGATCAAAAAGCGCCGCCGCCAACACGGTCAATGTGTAGAACCACCCCCTCGTCTGATCCAGCCCCTCGCAGATGAAATCCGCGGGAAAATTCGCCTCAAAGCGATCGCGATTCTCAAAAGGATAGTGATTCTGCGCATAGGGCATCGCCCCCGACTCGAACCAGCAATCAAGCACTTCGGGAACGCGCCGCATCGTCCCCTTCCCGTCGGGCGAAGGCCACGTGATCGCGTCAAGAAAATGCTTATGCAGGTCGGCAGGCGCCTGTCCCGATTTCTCCTCCAATTCTCGAAGCGACCCGATACACTCAGTATAATCGCTCCCATCGCACTTCCATATAGGAATGGGATTCCCCCAAAAACGATTGCGAGAAATCGCCCAATCGCGCGCATTCTCAAGCCATTTGCCAAAACGCCCGTTTTTCAGATGACTCGGCGCCCAATCGATCTGCTGATTAGCCGCGATCATACGCTCCTTTATCTTTTCCACATTGACAAACCACGATGCGACGGCGCGATAGATCAGCGGCGTATCGGTGCGATAGCAAAAAGGATATGAGTGGCGATAATTCTCGCGTCGCGCCAGCTTCCCCTCATTCTTTAGCCGCGCGATAATCGCCTTATCGGCATCCTTGACAAACATCCCCGCATACTCGTCGACCGGCGACACAAAGCGGCAATCGGCATCGATCGGCGCGACAATCGGCAACCCGCTATCCTTCAACACCTGATAATCATCCTCGCCAAACCCCGGAGCAAGATGAACGACCCCGCTTCCCTCGTCAACGGTAACATAATCGGCCGCATGGACTGCAAACGCCCCGTTATCGGCAAGTTCGGCGTAGTAGGGCATAAGCGGCTCATAGCGAACCCCCGCAAGCTCCCGCCCCGTATAGAAACGCTCAACGCTGTATTCGCCCTCCTCCCGATAGTAGGCAGATATGCGCTCCTCGACGAGAACAATATACTCGTCGCCATCCTTAATCAACGCGTAGCGCTCCGTTGGGCTAACAGCGAGCCCCAAATTAGAGGGAAGCGTCCACGGCGTCGTTGTCCACGCCAAAAAAGAGGTTGCGGCCGGCAACTCCAAACGCCTGCTCCTGCTCGGTGGGGCGCAACGCGAAACGAACCATTATCGCGGGATCGTCGACATCGCGATACCCGCCAAGGTTCACCTCGAAATTGGAAAGCGGAGTGCTTAACCCGGAACTATAGGGAAGAATATAGTACCCATGATAAATAAGCCCGCTATCCCAGAGCGTCTTGAACACCCACCATATCGACTCCATATAGTCGACATCCATTGTCTTATAGTCATTGTCAAAATCGACCCAACGACCCATTCGCTCGATAATCGCCTGCCATTCATCGGTATAACGCAACACGATAGAGCGGCACTGTTCGTTGAATTTGTCTACCCCGTATGCCTCGATATGCTTGCGCCCCGAAATACCCAGCCGCTTTTCGACCTCGTATTCGATAGGCAACCCATGGCAATCCCACCCAAACCTCCGCTCGACATACATACCGCGCATCGCTTTATAGCGGGGAATTACATCCTTTATAGTACCGGGCACAAAATGGCCAAAATGGGGCAACCCAGTGGCAAACGGCGGCCCATCGTAAAATACAAACTCCTCCTTGCCCCTCCGCTGCTCCAGCGAACGCTCAAAAATGCGCTCCTTTCGCCAAAAATCGAGCACTCGCTCCTCCATCTCGGAAAAACGGGCATTTGATGAGACATCCGCATAGCGTTCCAACATACCATTCATGCCATGGATATAGCATAAATTGCGACGAGAGGCAAGGCTAACTCTAGCTCATAAACGAAAAAGGGGGGGAAGCCTCCCCCCTACCTCCAGCGCTTCGCGCTTCCGGCTACCCCCCTCAGCGGGCCACGTCCTATCAATTGTCCATCGCCCCGCAAAAAGCCCGCAACGCCCAAACGGCGCAATCCCCAACGCAACACGCCCCCGCGGCGCCTGTTAATCCAACCGCATACCGTTGCAACGCTCCGCGCATTTACTGCACGTTCGCTATAACTGGGGTGCTTTGTTCTCCTGCTACCCCGCCTATTATCGCCGCGACTGTATATGTGTACGGGAAGATTGTTCCGAGCGCTGGATCGTTGTCGGTAAATGTGGGCGTCGTCGGCTCTGGCGCAGGAGGAGTAATTGCAGCCGGCGCGCCAATTAGAATACTTCGATAGATCCTATAGCTCTCCGCTCCAACAACGGGGGTCCACGAGAGTATGACTGAACCGGCGGTAGTTGTAACGTCAGCCATCAAATCGGTAGGAGCGGGGATGATCGTGGTAGCGGAGTCTCTGTTGCTTCGCGCGCTTTCGCCAGCGCTATTGACGGCCGTAACCTCATAAAAGTACTCCTCTCCATTAGCGAGCCCCGTATTGGTGTAGGTAACGACGCCTATATTATTACCAACTACTGTGTTCACATCGCTAGATTCCGTTCCGCGATAGACTGTGTAGCTATCCGCTCCGGTTGTGGCGTTCCACGACAGCGCTATCTGTCCCGCGACAGTAGTGCTGGCGGTAGCGATCAGCCCTGTGGGAGCGGCCGGCAGCGTGGTAGCGCTATCTTCGCCGCTCTGCGCTCCTTCGCCGGTTCCATTAGTTGCGGTAACCGCATAGAAATATTCGGTTCCATCATCCAGTCCGGTATCGGTGAAATTAGTTCCTGGTATATTTGCCATGAGTATAGTTAATGCCCCTATTGTGCGACGATAGACTGTATAGCTATCCGCTCCAGTTGTGGCATCCCACATGAGCGTTATCTGTCCCGCGACAGTAGCGCTGGCGGCAACGTTCAGTCCAGTGGGAGCGGCCGGCAGCGTGGTAGCGTTCGCTCCCTCGCTCCGCGCTCCCTCGCCGGTTCCATTAGTTGCGGTAACCGCATAGAAATATTCGGTTCCATCATCAAGTCCGGTATCGATGAACTCGGGATTTTCTGGCGCGGGGTCCGGTGTAATATCGGTCAACGCTCCAGTTGTTTCGCCTCGATAAATCATATAGCTATCCGCTCCGGTTGTGGCGTTCCACGACAGCGCTATCTGTCCCGCGACAGTAGCGCTGGCGGTAGCGATCAGCCCTGTGGGAGCGGCCGGCAGCGTGGTAGCGCTATCTTCGCCGCTCTGCGCTCCTTCGCCGGTTCCATTAGTTGCGGTAACCGCATAGAAATATTCGGTTCCCGCATCAAGTCCGGTATCGGTGAAATTAGTTCCTGGTATATTTGCCATGAGTATAGTTAATGCCCCTATTGTGCGACGATAGACTGTATAGCTATCCGCTCCGGGTGTGGCATCCCACATGAGCGTTATCTGTCTCGCGACAGTAGCGCTGGCGTTCAGTCCAGTGGGAGCGGCCGGCAGCGTGGTAGCGCTATCTTCGTCGCTCTGCTCCCCGTCGCCAGTTGCATTGAACGCGGCAACTGCATAGAAATATTCGGTTCCATCATTAAGACCGGTATCGATGAACTCGGGATTTGTTGGAGCGGTGCCCGGCGTAATATCGGTCAACGCTCCAGTTGTTTCGCCTCGATAAATCGTATAGCCAGCCGCTCCGGTTGTGGCGTTCCACGACAGCGCTATCTGTCCCGCGACAGTAGCGGCTGGCGGTAGCGATCAGCCCTGTGGGAGCGTCCGGCAGCGTGGTAGCGCTAAATTCGGCGCTCTGCGCTCCTTCGCCGGTTGCATTAGTTGCGGTAACCGCATAGAAATATTCGGTTCCATCATCCAGTCCGGTATCAGTGAACTCGGGATTTGTCTGGCGCGGGGTCCGGTGTAATATCGGTCAACGCTCCAGTTGCTTCGCCTCGATAAATCATATAGCTATCCGCTCCAGTTGTGACATCCCACGATGAGCGCTATCTGTCCCTCGACAGTAGCGCTGGCGGCAACGTTCAGTCCAGTGGGAGCGGCCGGCAGCGTGGTAGCGCTGTCTTCGTCGCTCTGCGTTCCTTCGCCGGTTGCATTGACCGCGGCAACCGCATAGAAATATTCGGTTCCATCATTAAGACCGGTATCGATGAACTCGGGATTTGTTGGAGCGGGGTCCGGTGTAATATCGGTCAACGTTCCAGTTGTTTCGCCTCGATAAATCATATAGCTATCCGCTCCGGTTGTGGCGTTCCACGACAGCGCTATCTGTCCCGCGACATCAGCGCTGGCGGTAGCGATCAGCCCTGTGGGAGCGGCCGGCAGCGTGATAGCGTTCGCTACCTCGCTCCGCGCTCCTTCGCCGGTTCCATTAGTTGCGGTAACCGCATAGAAATATACGGTTCCCGCATCAAGTCCGGTATCGGTGAAAGTGGTTCCTGTCTCTCCAATGATATGCTCGATCAAATTATCGGCGGTAGCGCCACGATAGACCGTATAGCTATCCGCTCCAGTTGTGGACTCCCATGCAAGCGCTATCTCGTCAGTGGCAGTAGCGTTGGCGGTGGCGCTAACGCCTTCGGGCGCGCCAGGTATCGTGGTAGCGTCCGCTACGGCGCTCCGCGCGCTTGTCGTGTCGCTAAAAATTGACTCAATCGCAAAAAAGTATGTAGTTCCATCGGATAGTCCGCTAGTAACGGTAAAGGTGGTTGCAGTTATTTCCATCTCGATAGGAAACAATCGTCCGCTTGTTATGCCGCTATAGATCGTATAATTCATCGCGCCATCGACAGCAGTCCATGATAATTCCACCTCGCCCGCAACGGTAGCGCTGGCGGTAGCGATCAAATCAACAGGCACGATAGATAGCGTAGTAGCGTTTGCTATGGCACTTCGCTCTCCCTCGCCAGCGACATTGAACGCCGCGATCGCATAGAAATATTGTGTTTCGGCAACGAGACTCATATCGGTGAAGGAGGTTGCGTCTCCCGCTACAAGCGGGTCGATGGTAATCATTACCAAATTATCGGAGGTCGTTCCACTATAAATTCTATAGCTATCCGCTCCATCGACGGCTGTCCACGATAAATCTACTCCGCCAGAAACGTTAGAGGTAGCGGTAAAGCCCATTGGAACGTCAGGCTTTGTTATTCTAGGAATCTCAGTTGCTCCGTCGCTTCGTTCTCCTTCGCCAGCTTCATTAACTGCCGAAACTTCATAAAAGTAGCGAGTGCCGTTTATGGCATCAGTATCGGTATAGGTTGCCTCTTTTACATTAGTCGCAATTTTTGTCCAATCTTCGGTTCTTGTTTGTCGGTAGATTGTATAACTGGTCGCTCCGGCAACGGCGTTCCAACGCAGAACAATCTCGTTATTGCCGCTGGCAGCTTCCAAATCTGTGGGAGCGGCCGGTTTCTCGACGTCGTCAGTCATATCGGGGACCTCGGGCGGACACGCGACCAAAAAAATAGAGAAAATAGCGGCCATAAGGGTAGGCAATATAACAGAAAAAAATGCACGCATATGTCCTATCCGAGTAAAATTATTCACAATTTCACCTCCAGATTAAATCTTATATAAGAATAGGTATATGGCGTATAAAGTACAAGAACATTGCTCTTATCCCGCAACGGCAATCGCCCTTCGCATGCGTCCTGCCATACAAAACGCCCCCAGAGCCATCTCTGGGAACGTATCAGCAGATCATACCGCCTCGATATAATCGTCAAACAGGGCAGGCGCGTTTACGGACTTATGGGTCCTCTCGGGGAGCCATTTATTATGGCGCTCCGCGCTCCTGTCATACCGTTAATGACTGCCGCAACCTGATAGAAACGCACCTCACCGGCGATTGTGAAGTCCGTATCGATATAGGTGTTTTCCGTTGGCAAAGGGTCAACCATAAAATCGGACACATTTATTTCTGCGGTGCCTCGATAGATTCTATAGCTAGTCGCTCCATCCACAGCGTTCCAGTCGAGCGTTACTGTCGCGGCACCTCTGGTAAGCATAAAACCAGTAGGCGCCGGGGCTATAAACGCGGGATGAGTTGTTGCACCGGACGATGGTCCTTCTCCGCTATTATTGACTGCCGCAACCGCATAGAAGTATTGTTCATTGGCAAAATATTGATCAACGCCAGTAGAAGTACGTATGTTCGCCAATGAGCGTATCATCGGTGTAGGTCAGCCCAGTTTCTCCGGCCATGTGTACGGCCAAATTGGTGGCTGTCGCACCGCGATAGATCGTATAACTCGTAGCGCTCCGTACCGTATCCCATGATAGCGTCGCGCTGCCGATAACCGCAGTATTATCTGCAGGATCCAGCATAAAAGAAACAGAGTCAACGGTAAAGTTTTCAGGTGCGGCGGGGAGCGTAAAGGCGATTAACATGGCGCTTCTTGGGCCTTCGCCCAATGTATTGACAGCCGAAACCTGATAGGAATATCCGATTCCATTATCGAGCCCGGTATCAGTGGTGGTAGCTTCCGTTATCATACGAATACTCGCTTCCTAGTCTGATAAACATATTTGGGTCAGTTTCGGTTTGGCTTCCACGATAGACTCGATACTCAGTAGCGCCGAGAGTAACATCCCAAGTTAGCGTTATCTGTCCAGACACGCCGTCCGTGTCAGCGGCCAAACCAGTAGGAGCGGTGGGCGCGCTAGTCGGCATTACCGGAGTGGCAGAAGCTACATTGCTTTGCGCGCCTTCGCCCGCGGCAGTGACAGCCGAAACCGCATAGAAGTATTGGGTTCCGACATTGAGCATAGCATCGTTATCGGTAAACATAGTCCCTGTTGGCGCGGCGGCAGGCGTAATATCGTCCAACGTTCCAGCGTCCGTACCGCGATAGATTTTATAGCTATTCGCTTCATCAACGGCACTCCATGATAGATCTATCGCTACAGCGGAAGTGCTTGCGGTAGCGGTAAAGTTACCAGTGGGCGCCGCGGGTAGCGTAGTCGCTGACACCGGCGGGTCGCTTCGCGTTCCCGTTCCGGCGGCATTGACCGCCGAAATCGCATAGAAGTATTCGGTTCCGCTCTCGAGTCCCGTATCGGTGTAGCTGGTATCTGTTTCAGTTAAATTAGGTGGAGGCATAATTTCGGTCAACATTTCAGCCGCTTCGCCCCGATATATCTTATAGCTATCCGCTCCATCAACGGCAGTCCACATAAGAGTGATCTCGCCCGCGGCGGCGCCCGTCATAACGGTAAAGCCGGTAGGCGTAGCGGGCGCCGGTATCGGCGTGGCGTTCTCTACTTCGCTTCGCGCTCCCTCGCCCGCGCCATTGACCGCCGAAATCGCATAGAAGTACTCGGTTCCGTTAGTGAGTCCCGTGTCGGTATAGCCGGTAGATGTTCCGGTTAAAGCAGAATCGGGTGTAATCTCGGCCAACGTTTCAGCCGCTTCGCCCCGATATATCTTATAACTTGTCGCGTCATCAACGGCGTTCCAAGCGAGTTCCACGGCCTCATCGATACCCGTGACAGTGAATCCGGTCGGAGCGGCTGGTTTTTCAGCGTCTCCCGGCGTATTATCAATAGGATCGGGGGGACACCCTATCAAAAAAACAGTGAGAATTGCTACCGCAAGGGTAGACAATACCATAGAATAGATTCGTCCAATCTTTATAAGATTTCGCATAATTGTACCTCCCAATTGAAAATTATATGAACAAAATAATACTGTATAAATCCTAGAAAGTAAAGTAGACGCGCAGCCCAAAAAAACGCCCCCAGAGATTGCTCTGGGGGCGTTTTATCGGCAATCGGCATACGATTATCCTGGGTAGTCTAACGTGATTTACTATCGTGGACTGTAGCGCTCATTTCCGCGGTTCTCGCTCCATCGCCCGCGGCATTGACCGCCAAAATCTGATAGTAGTATGTACGGTTCCGGTAACGTGAGTCCCGTGTCGGTGTAGGTAGTCTCTGATCCCGCTAAAAGGAGTGGCTGGTGTAATTGCGGTGGTAACCGATCCGGTTGCCGTACCTCGGAAGATCTTAAAGCCAGTCGCTCCGGTAACAGCACCCCATGTAAGATCGATTTGCCCTTGAGGTAGCGCTCATCGCAACGGCAAAGCTAGCGGGCACTCCGGGAACGTCGAGCGTAGTATCGCTCGCTTCGGCACTTTGGGCTCCTGTCGTGCCACCGATTACCGCCGCGACCGCATAGAAGAATTGTTGCCCCGAAGGGAGCCCGAAATTGTCGGTAAACATGGTTCCTGTTGGTCTATTGGCGGATAAAGTAAGCGGGCTCAATGTGCCGCCCTGGCCTCGTCGATAGAGCTCATAGCTATCCGCTCCAGGCACTGCGTTCCACGTTAGGGCTATCTCGACAGCGGTAGCGCTCGCGGTAGCCATCAAACCGGTAGGAGCGGGGATTATCGTCGTAGCGCTCATTTCCGCGGTTCTCGCTCCATTGCCCGCGGCATTGAACGCCAAAATCTGATAGATGTATGTGGTTCCGGGAGTGAGTGCAAAGTCGGTGTAGCTAGTAGCTGTTCCCATTACACCAGCGGTTGGTGTAGCGTCGAACAACATTCCGCTTTCCGTACCTCGGAAGATCATAAAGCCAGTCGCTCCGGCAACAGTATCCCATGTAAGATCGATTTCCCCTGCGGCATCGCCCGTCGCAACGGCAAAGTTAGCGGGCGCTGCTATCGTAGGAGCGGCAGCGCTCTGCTTCCGCGGTTCTCGCTCCCTCGCCCGCGGCATTGAACGCCAAAATCTGATAGAAGTATGTCGGTTCCGGCAACGAGTCCCGTGTCGGTAGTCGGTGTAGTCAGTCTCTGATCCATCAAAAGCAGTGGCTGGTGTAATTTCGGTCAACGTTCCGCTTACCGTACCTCGGAAGATCTTAAAGCCAGTCGCTCCGGCAACAGCATCCCATGTGAGATCGATTTCCCCTGCGGCACCGCCCGGCGCAACGGCAAAGTTAGCGGGCGCTGCTATCGGGAACGGCAAGCGTGGTAGCGCTTGCTTCGACGCTTTGGTGCTCGCTCCATCGCGCCGCGGCATTGACCGCCAAAATCTGCATAGAAGTATGTGGTCTCCGGCAGTGAGTCCCGGTGTCGATGTAGCCAGGTTCTCTGTTCCATCAAAAGGATTGGCTGGTGTAATTGCGGTCAACGTTCCGGCTGTCCGTACCTCGGTAAGATCATAAAGCCAGTCCGCTCCGGTACACAGCATCCCATGTAAGAGTCGATGTGGCCAGCTACGGCACCGCTCGCGGTAGCAACGGCAAAGTTAGCGGGCGCTGCAGGCGCGGCATTAGCGTGGTAGCGCTCGCTTCGGCACTTTGGGCTCCTGTCGCGCCGCCGATTACCGCCGCGATAGTATAAAAGAATTCGTCTCCGTTTGCGAGCCCGGTATCGGGGTGGGAGGTTCCCGTCACAGCCGGAGTGATTGAAAGGGCGGTCAATGATCCGGTTTCCGTTCCGCGGTAGATCGTATAGCTATCCGCTCCAGACACTGCAGTCCACGTTAGGTCTATCTGGCCAGCGACAGTAGCGCTCGCGGTAGCCGTCAAACCGGTAGGAGCGGGGATTATCGTGGTAGCGCTCATTTCCGCGGTTCTCACTCCATCGCCCACGGCATTGACCGCCAAAATCTGATAGAAGTATTCGGTTCCGTTCTCGAGTCCCGTGTCGTCGTAGCTAATAGCTGTTCCCGCTAAAGCAGTGGCTAGTGTAATTTCGGTCAACGATTTCGGTTGCCGTACCTCGGAAGATCTTAAAGCCAGTCGCTCCGGCAACAGCATCCCATGTGAGATCGATTTCCCCTGCGGCATCGCCCGTCGCAACGGCAAAGTTAGCGGGCGCTGCAGGCGCCGTCGTCGCGGCTGCCGTCGCAGCGCTCATGCTTCCGCGGCTCTCGCTCCATCGCCCGCGGCATTGACCGCCAAAATCTGATAGAAGTATGTCGGTTCCGGCAGTGAGTCCCGTGTCGGTGTAGGTAGCCTAGCTGTTCCCGCTAAAGCAGTGGCTGGTGTAATTTCGGTCAACGATCCGGCTGTCGTACCTCGGAAGATCTTAAAGCCAGTCGCTCCGGCAACAGCATCCCATGTAGAGATCGATTTCCCCTGCGGCATCGCCCGTCGCAACGGCAAAGTTAGCGGGCGCTGCAGGCGCCGTCGCCGCGGCTGCCGGCGTAGCGCTCATTTCCGCGGTTCTCGCTCCCTCGCCCGCGCCATTGACCGCCGAAATCGCATAGAAGTACTCGGTTCCGTTAGTGAGTCCCGTGTCGGTATAGTCGGTAGATGTTCCGGTTAAAGCAGAATCGGGTGTAATCTCGGCCAACGTTTCAGCCGCTTCGCCCCGATATATCTTATAACTTGTCGCGTCATCAACGGCGTTCCAAGCGAGTTCCACGGCCTCATCGATACCCGTGACAGTGAATCCGGTCGGAGCGGCTGGTTTTCAGCGCCTCCCGGCATATTGTCTCCCGGCGTATTATCAATAGGATCGGGGGGACACCCTATCAAAAAAACAGTGAGAATTGCTACCGCAAGGGTAGACAATACCATAGAATAGATTCGTCCAATCTTTATAAGATTTCGCATAATTGTACCTCCCAATTGAAAATTATATGAACAAAATAATACTGTATAAATCCTAGAAAGTAAAGTAGACGCGCAGCCCAAAAAAACGCCCCCAGAGATTGCTCTGGGGGCGTTTTATCGGCAATCGGCATACGATTACCTGGGTAGTCTAACGTGATTTACTATCCGGCTGTAGCGCTCATTTCCGCGGTTCTCGCTCCATTGCCCGCGGCATTGACCGCCAAAATCTGATAGTAGTAGGTTCCGGCAGTGAGTCCTGTGTCGGTGTAGGTAGTCTCTGATCCATTAAAAGGAGTGGCTGGTGTAATTTCGGTGGTCACCGATCCGCTTGCCGTACCTCGGAAGATCTTAAAGCTAGTCGCTCCGGTAACAGTATCCCATGTGAGTTCGATTTCCCCTGAGGCACCGCCCGTCGCAACGCAAAGTTAGCGGGCGCTCCGGGACGGCAAGCGTGGTAGCGCTCGCTTCCGGCACTTTGGGCTCCTGTCGCGCCGCTGATTACCGCCGCGACCGCATAGAAAAATTGTTGCCCCGAAGGGAGCCCGGAATCGTCGGTAAACATGGTTCCTGTTGGTCTATTGGCGGGTAAAGTAAGCGGGCTCAATGTGCCGCTCTGGCCTCGTCGATAGAGCTCATAGCTATCCGCCCAGGCACTGCGTTCCACGTTAGGGCTATCTCGACAGCGGTAGCGCTCGCGGTAGCCGTCAAACCGGTAGGAGCGGGGATTATCGTGGTAGCGCTCATTTCCGCGGTTCTCGCTCCCTCGCCCGTGGTAGTGAACGCCAAAATCTGATAGAAGTATGTGGTTCCGGCAGTGAGTCCCGTGTCGTCGTAGCTCATAGCTGTTATCGCTACACCAGCGGATGGTGTAATTTCGGTCAACGTTCCGCTTACCGTACCTCGGAAGATCTTAAAGCCAATCGCTCCGGTAACAAGATCCCATGTAAGATCGATTTCCCCTGCGGCATCGCCCGTCGCAACGGCAAAGTTAGCGGGCGCTGCTATCGTAGGAGCGGCAGCGCTCTCTTCCGCGGTTCTCACTCCCTCGCCCGCGGCAGTGATCGCCAAAATCTGATAGAAGTATGTGGTTCCGGCAGTGAGTCCCGTGTCGGTGTGGCTAGTAGCTGCCATCGCTACACCAGCGGCTGGTGTAACGTCGACCAACACTCCGGCTGTCGTGCCTCGGAAGATCTTAAAGCCAGTCGCTCCGGTAACAGCATCCCATGTGAGATCGATTTCCTCTACGGCACCGCCCGGCGCAACGGCAAAGTTAGCGGGCGCTGCTATCGTAGGAGCGGCAGCGCTTGCTTCCGCGGTGCTCGCTCCATTGCCCGCGGCATTGAACGCCAAAATCTCATAGAAGTATGTGGTTCCGGCAGTGAGTCCGTGTCGATGTAGCCAGTCTCTGATCCATCAAAAGTAGGGGCTGGTGTAATTGCGGTCAACGTTCCGGCTGTCGTACCTCGTAAGATCATAAAGCCAGTCGCTCCGGTAACAGCATCCCATGTAAGAGCGATGTGCCCCTACGGCACCGCCCGGCGCAACGGCAAAGTTAGCGGGCGCTGCAGGCGCGGCAAGCGTGGTAGCGCTCGCTTCGGCACTTTGGGCTCCTGTCGCGCCGCCGATTACCGCCGCGATAGTATAAAAGAATTCGTCTCCGTTTGC